>NZ_JBIVNL010000009.1:349000-499963 GCF_044753545.1 Streptomyces sp. NPDC088350
ACACAGTGGGGCCCAACCACCAGGGCCAACTTCACCCCCCCCTTTAACTCAATGTACTTAACCAGGGGGGGGTGTGGCCGCCCCCCCGCGGCCGGGCCCGGGGGGGGCCCCCCCCCTCCGGGCGCCCCCCGCCGGGACCGGTTCAAGGAGGGGACTTTGCATGACCATGCGCGAGGGTGCATAATCTTCCCATGTCTAAGGTCCTCACCTCCCTCCCCACCGGCGAGCGCGTCGGCATCGCCTTCTCGGGCGGACTCGACACCTCCGTCGCGGTCGCCTGGATGCGCGACAAGGGTGCCGTCCCCTGCACCTACACCGCCGACATCGGCCAGTACGACGAGCCCGACATCGCCTCGGTGCCCGGCCGCGCGCAGGCCTACGGCGCCGAGATCGCGCGGCTCGTCGACTGCCGTGCGGCGCTGGTCGAGGAGGGCCTGGCCGCGTTGACCTGCGGGGCGTTCCACATCCGCTCCGGCGGGCGCGCCTATTTCAACACCACCCCGCTGGGCCGTGCCGTCACCGGCACCCTGCTGGTGCGGGCGATGCTGGAGGACGACGTCCAGATCTGGGGCGACGGCTCGACCTTCAAGGGCAACGACATCGAGCGGTTCTACCGCTACGGCCTGCTGGCCAACCCGCACCTGCGGATCTACAAGCCCTGGCTGGACGCGGACTTCGTGACCGAGCTGGGCGGCCGCAAGGAGATGTCGGAGTGGCTGCTCGCCCACGAGCTGCCCTACCGCGACAGCACGGAGAAGGCGTACTCCACCGACGCCAACATCTGGGGCGCCACCCACGAGGCCAAGACCCTGGAGCACCTGGACACGGGCGTCGAGACCGTCGAGCCGATCATGGGCGTCCGGTTCTGGGACCCGTCGGTCGAGATCGTCACCGAGGACGTGACGATCGGCTTCGACCAGGGCCGCCCGGTGACGATCAACGGCAAGGAGTTCTCCTCCCCCGTCGACCTGGTGATGGAGGCCAACGCCATCGGCGGCCGGCACGGCCTGGGCATGTCCGACCAGATCGAGAACCGGATCATCGAGGCCAAGAGCCGCGGCATCTACGAGGCGCCCGGCATGGCCCTGCTGCACGCGGCCTACGAGCGTCTCGTGAACGCGATCCACAACGAGGACACCGTCGCCCAGTACCACAACGAGGGCCGGCGCCTGGGCCGTCTGATGTACGAGGGCCGCTGGCTGGACCCGCAGGCCCTGATGGTCCGCGAGTCCCTCCAGCGCTGGGTCGGCTCGGCGATCACCGGCGAGGTCACCCTGCGGCTGCGGCGCGGCGAGGACTACTCGCTGCTCGACACCGCGGGCCCGGCGTTCAGCTACCACCCGGACAAGCTGTCCATGGAGCGCACCGAGGACTCGGCCTTCGGCCCGGTCGACCGCATCGGCCAGCTCACCATGCGCAACCTCGACATCGCCGACTCCCGCGCCAAGCTGGAGCAGTACGCGGGCCTCGGCCTGATCGGCACCGGCAACACGGCGATCGGTGCCGCGCAGGCCGCCGCGACCGGCCTCATCGGCAGCATGCCCGAGGGCGGCGCCGAGGCCATCGCCTCCCGCGGCGAGGTCTCCGAGGACGACGCGCTGCTCGACCGCGCGGCGATGGAGTCCGGCACGGACTGACCGACTCCGGGGAACAGCGACGCCGTAGGGCCGGTTCGACGCGTTGGGCGTCGGGCCGGCCCTTCGTCGCTGGGGGCCGGGACGCACGGGACGTGGGCTGAGGGCGCACGGCAACCGACCACCAGCCGCCCGCCTCTCCCTCGCGCTCCCCGCGTAGCCTTCCCCCGTGACCACACCCAAGATCGTCGATGTGAGCGTCGGCGCGATGATCGAAGACCTCCGCACCCTCGTCGAGGTCGAGTCGCCCTCCCGCGACCTGGACGCCTTGCGGAGATCGGCCGAGACCGTCGCCGGTGTCATCGAGGGGCGGCTCGGCGGGCGCGCCGAGCTGGTGGAGAGCGAGGGCGGGCCGCACGTCCACTGGTCCGGCGGTGGCACACCCCGGGTGCTGGTCCTCGGTCACCACGACACCGTGTTCCCGCTGGGCACGCTGGCGCGGCGCCCGTTCCGGGTCGAGGACGGGCGCGTGACCGGACCCGGTGTCTTCGACATGCTCGGCGGCCTGGTGCAGGCGGTTCATGGGCTGGCGGCGCTGGAGGACCGGTCGGGGGTCGAGATCCTGGTGACCGCGGACGAAGAGGTCGGCTCCCACTTCTCCCGGGCGCTGATCGAGGAACGCGCCCTCGCCTGCGGTGCCGTGCTCGTGGTCGAGGGTGCCGCCGACGGCGGGGCGGTGAAGACCGGCCGCAAGGGCTGCGGCACGTTCGAGGTGTCCGTCGCGGGCCGGGCGTCGCACGCGGGGCTGGAGCCCGCCGCCGGGGTCAACGCGCTGGTCGAGGCGGCCCACCAGGTGCTGGACATCGTGGCGTTGGCGCGGCCCGGGGTCGGCACGACGGTCACGCCGACCGTCGCGTCGGCGGGGACGCTGGACAACGTCGTGCCGGCGGAGGCGACCGTCGTCGTGGACGTCCGGGTCGAGTCGGCCGGGGAGAAGGAGCGGATCGAGTCCGCGTTCGCGAGCCTCGCGCCGCATCTCGACGAGGCCGTGATCACCGTACAGGGAGGTGTCGGACGGCCGCCGATGCCCGAGTCGGCGGCGGCCGGGTTGTTCGCCGTGGCCGAGCGGCTGCTTCCCGGGCTGAAGGGCCGGGCCGTCGGCGGTGGGAGTGACGGCAACTTCACGGCCGCGCTCGGGGTGCCGACGCTCGACGGGCTGGGCGCCGTCGGGGGCGGGGCCCACGCCGACCACGAGTATCTGCTCGTCGCGTCGATGGCCGAGCGGGCGAACCTCGTCGGCGGACTGGTGGACGCGATCCGGAAGGCCTGACCCCCGGCAGGTCAGGCGCGCTCGGACGGCATCAACAGGCAGCTGAGGAGCCATACTTGACCATGCGGGGGATCGTCCCGTGATGGCCTGATACGGGAGCGGCAATCAGTGAGCAGCATCAGCAAGGTCGTGGGGAAGGTCGAAGTGCGGCTCCGTTGGGATCCGAGTCCCTGGGGGCAGCAGCCGCGCCATCTGGACATCGTCGCGGCGACCTACTCCGCCGACGCCCCGCACGGACGCCCGGTGTACGTCGTGAACTCCGAGAGCCGCTCGCCGGACGGCACCATCAACATGAGCCGGCACAGCGAGAGCGGCCAGGGGTACGGGTACATGGAGGTGATGGTCCTCGAACTCGACCGTCTCGCGTCGTCCTTCGCGCGGGTGGTCGTTGGGGTGGCGATCCATCAGAACGGCGGGACGAGGACCTTCGGTGATCTGTCGCACGCCAGGGCGCTGGTCGTGGAGGGCTACAAGGAGTTGCTGTCGGACGACTTCGCGGGGGTGGCCGGGTCCACCGCCGCGACGGTCGGGGAGTTCACCAAGACCGCCTCCGGGGACTGGGAGTTCCGCCCGATGGTGCGGGGGTTCGACAGCGAGCCGGTGGGGTTCACCGCGGAGATGGGCAGCGTGTCTCAGCCCTGACCGGTGGGCTCGTCTTGAGGTGCGGAAGCAGCGCCGTGACGCTCGACCGCCTCTGACGCAGCTCGTGCACCAGGGCCAGGACGATGGCGGCACCCACCGCGACCAGGTGCTCGCGGCCCGCCAGGTTGGGTTTCACGATCGACTCCCACACCATCGATCCGCCGGTGAGGGCGAACACGATGGGCGCACGCCGGACGACGGCCAGATAGGTGAAGAGTCCTACGACCGCCGCGGACGGCCCGGTGTCGAGGACGTGCCCGATCTCGGGCCGCAGCCCGAGCCCCCCGCAGCCGGGCCCGATCAGCAGCATCACCCGTACCGTGAGGGTGCCGGCCAGCGTGGTCGCGTAGGCGACGACCAGCGTCCGGGTCCGGCCGAGTGCGAGTTCGGCCAGCGCGAAGGCGAGGAACAGCTGGGTGATGCCGGCCCATACCGGAAGGTCGAGGGCGGGCACGTACAGCGATATGGGGGTACGCAGCAGCGCCAGCCACAACGGCAGGTCGCCCTGGACTCCGCCGACGTGCCGGACGATCTCCGCGCCGGTCGGGTCCTGCGCCAGCGCGTGGAAGAAGATGACGCCGAAGGCGGCGACGAACGCCAGGGACATGCCCGGCAGTCCGCGCCGCAGCAACTGCCGTACGGGATCGACGACGATGCCCTGCCATTCACCCCGCAGTGTGCGCCAGATGAACACGGTCTCCCAACTCCCCCACCATCGGACAAACATACGGATCGGAATCTAGCCCCCTGACGGGGTCAGGTGCGTCCCGGGTCGAGCCGGAGCTGTTGCCGCAGCTCGCGTACGGTACGCATGGGGCTGATATTGAAGAGTGGGAAGCGTTCCCGACGGTTGTCCGACGAATGAAGGCGGCGGGAGGCCGGTGCGTACCTCGAGAGAACCGGCCGGTTCCACTGTGGCGGATGCCGGGCACCGGGTCACGCCTCCGCTCCGCTGGGCCGTGGTGGTGTTCTGGCTCGTCACCGTCACGCTGCTGGTGGCGCTGACCGGTATCGCCCTGGGCCGTGACACCCGGCCGGCTCCCTTTCTGGTGGTGCTGCCCGCGCTGATCGCCGGGCGCGGCACCGTGCGGCAGACCACCGTCGCCTCCGTGTGGGTGACGATCGTCATCGCCGGCTCGCTCTTCGACACCCCGCTGCACACGGTGGGGGCCGACGCGGCGGTCATCGCCTTCGCCCTGGTGTTCAACGGCCTCAGCGTGGCGCGGGCGGCGCAGCGGATCCGCTGGGAGGGCGAGATCGCCCGGCTGCGGTCCGCCGCCGCGGCTCTGCAACGGCAGATCCTGCGCCCGTTCCCCCTGATGACCGACCAGCTGCTGGTCCACGGCCTCTACCGGCCCGTGGAGGAGGACAGCCGCGTGGGCGGTGACGTCTACGAGGTCGTCGCCTCCCCCTACGGCACGCGCGTCTTCATCGCCGATGTCCAGGGCAAGGGCCTCCAGGCGATCAGCGCGGCCTTCGCCGTCCTGAGCGCCTTCCGGGAAGCGGCCGTCGCCGAGCCCACCCTCACCGCCGTGGTCGACGCCCTGGAGGAGGCGGTGCTGCGGCACAACTCCTTCGCGGCGCAGACCGGTGAGCGGGAGAGGTTCGTGACGGCGCTCGTCCTGGGCGTCGACGGCGAGCAGGAGGTCCAGGCGATCAACTGCGGTCATGTGGCGCCGCTGCTGCTGCGCGAGGAGCGGGCCGACCCGGTGCTCCGGCAGGAGCCGTGCGTTCCGCTGGGCCTCGACGCGCTGGCCCCTGAGCCTCGTACCGTCGAATGGTTCGTGTTCCCGTCGGACGGCACGCTGCTGCTCTGCACGGACGGGGTCACCGAGGCGCGCGATCCGGCGGGCGCGTTCTATCCCCTCGAAGAGCGTGCGGCGGCCTGGGGCGACGTCCCCCCGAAGGACGTTCCGGCGACCGTCTACGGCGACCTGCGCCGGCACACGGCGGGCACGCCCCGTGACGACACCGCGCTGCTGGTGCTGCGCAGGAGGGGTGACGCGGGCCTCTCGTGACGGGTCACGGGCGGCCACCCTGGCGGGGGTCACCCGCGGTGAGGTGTTCGAGGACCTCGGCCAGTTCCTGGCAGGCGCGTTCGACCGACAGCCTCGTGTTGCGCTGCTCGGTGATCACGGAGGACAGCAGCAGGGCGGTGAGGGCCATCGTGCCGTTGAAGGCCTGGAGTTTCATCATCACTTCGACGTGGGTCAGCTGGGCGAACGGGCCCGTCTCGTCGGTCGCCGCGATGGTGGCCATGACGGAGGCGAACAGGGCGCACAGCATGCTGCCCGCGAACCGGAACCGCAGTGCCGCCCAGATCAGCAGCGGATAGATCAGGAACAGCAGGCTGACGTGGCTGTGGGTGACCAGGGGGACGACCACGCCGATGGTGGCCGTCAGTCCGACGGCCTCCTTCCAGCGGTGCAGGTCCAGCGGCAGGCGCACCGTGCGCAGGACGAGGAGCAGCGGGGTGACGATGAGCACGCCCATCGCGTCGCCGACCCACCAGCCCAGCCAGACCGGCCAGAAGGAGTGCTCCGCCAGCTTGTCGGTGAGGACGAGCAGGCCGACCCCGCAGGTCGCGCTGATCAGCATGGCGGTCAGGGCGCCCAGGAAGACCAGGGCGAGGCCGTCCCTGAGTCGGCCGAGGTCGGTGCGGAAGCCGAGCCGGCGCAGCATGAGGTAGGCGCAGGCGGGGGCCACGGTGTTGCCCAGCAGGACGACGAGCGCGGTCGGGTGGAGCGAGGTGAGGGACATGATCACGAGGAGCACGCCGAGGGCAATGCCGGGCAGTACCCGCAGCCCGAAGATCAGCAGGCAGGCGACCGCGACGCCGGTGGGCGGCCAGATGGGTGTGAACACCGCGCCCTCGACCACCAGCTCCCGCAGCAGACCGAGCCGCCCCGCCGCGAAGTAGCCGCCGGCGACGGCCAGCGTCAGGAGGGCGTACCAGGCCGGTCGCCGCAGATCCTCGAAACCCACCACAGCAGCCATCAGACACTGCCCGGGCCGTGTCGGCGAGGCGAGGAGCGATCATCCGGCTGTGTCGATGTGCGGCTCCGCCGCGGGGCCGCGATGCGCCAGTCGTTCCGCCGCCGCGCCGTCGCGGCTGGTCGCGCCCACGCGGCGGATGCCGCACATGTTCACAGCCCCGCACCCCTCTGGGGCGCTGCCGAAGCGCGGCCGGCTCCACAGCCCCTACGGCCGGGTGTCGGGCGCGTCATGGCCGACGACCAGTACGGCCGCGTCGTCCTCGTGCCCCACGCGCTCCGCTCCCTTGATCACGGCAGCCGCGAGCGAGCCCGCGTCCATGCCCGCCACGGCGGCGATTCCGGCGAGGCGCATCACCTGGTCGAGGCCTTCGTCGACGCTCATCGAGGGGCCCTCCACCACGCCGTCGGTGACCAGGACGAAGACTCCGCCGGTGGTGAGCCGGTGCTCGGTCACCGGGTACCGCTGTCCGGCGACGATGCCGAGGGGCGGTCCGCCCTCGTCGTCGGTGATGCCGCACCGGCCGTCCGCCGTGGCCCAGACGGAGGGTATGTGTCCGGCCCGCGCGCTCTCCAGCACGCCGGTGACCGGGTCGAGCCGCACGAAGGTGCAGGTCGCGAAGAGTTCGGTGCCGAGGGACAGGAGCAGGTCGTTCGTCAGGGCGAGGAGTTCGCCGGGTTCGCTGGTGACGGAGGCGAGCGCGCGCAGCCCGACCCGGACCTGGCCCATGAACGCCGCCGCCTCGATGTTGTGGCCCTGGACGTCGCCGATGGACAGGCCTATGCGTCCGTCGGGCATGGTGAAGGCGTCGTACCAGTCGCCGCCCACATTGAGGCCGTGATTGGCGGGCGAATACTGGACCGCCAGGTGGAACCGGGGGGTGACGGGCATGTCTCCGGGGAGCATGCCGCGCTGCAGGGCGACGGCCAGTTGGACCAGGGAGCGCTGCAGCTCCGCCCGCTCGCGTGCCTGGGCGGTCAGCGTCCCGAGCCTGGCCAGCAGTTCGTCACCGTCGTCCATGGGGCGCTTGCGGGACATTGACCACTCCAGAGGGTTAGTAGCCCTTTAAGCATAAAGAACGGTTTTATACCGACAGGTTTCCCCCAGGAACGACGCCGGCCCGGCCACCGCGCACAGCGGGGCCGGGCCGACCGGTCGTACGTGCCGCGTCAGCCCTGTCGGGCCTTGAAACGCGGGTCCTTCTTGTTGATCACGAAGGTCACGCCACGGCGGCGGACCACCTGCGCGCCGGGCTTGGACTTCAGCGAGCGCAGCGAATTACGGACCTTCATGACGTCCTCCCGTAGCGGCGCTCGAAGCGCTCCACACGGCCCGCGGTGTCCACGACACGCGTGTTGCCGGTGTAGAATGGGTGGCTGGCCGACGAGATCTCGACGTCGATCAGCGGGTAGGTGTTCCCGTCCTCCCACTCGATCGTGCGCGCCGACCGCGCGGTCGAGGTGGTGAGGAACGCGGTGTCCCCGGCACGGTCGCGGAAGACGACCGGACGGGACACGGGGTGGATGCCAGACCTCATGGTGCTTCCTTCCTCAGGCCGTCCGCGGTGGGACGGCCGCTCTGCTCGGTTCGTGGTACGGCCGCCGCGCGCTCGGTTCAGCGCTCCTCGCGGAATGCGACGTGCTCGTCGGCCACCGGGTCGTACTTGCGCAGGACCAGCCGGTCGGGGTCGTTGCGACGGTTCTTGCGCGTCACGTAGGTGACGCCGGTCCCGGCCGTCGACTTCAGGGTGACGACGGGACGGTTCGTGGTGCGTGCCATGAGGACCTCCTTCCGCCCACATCCCGGGATCTTGTCCCGAGCATGTCAGCTACATGCGTCTCAACACGGGCACCCCGCGATCCATTCCCGCCCGCCAGGCCGCCACCGCGGCCCGCTCCCGAGCCGCCCGTACGGCCTGGGACAGGCCGTCGATGTCGTACGCGCCGTGGTGGCGGCGGCCGTTGACGAAGAAGGTCGGGGTGCCCGCCACGCCGCTGAGATCGGCCGATTCGACGTCCTCGGCGACGTGGCCCGCACCGGCGTGGGCCCGCATGTCGCGTGCGAAGCGGGCGGTATCCAGGCCGATCCGCTCGGCGTAGTCCCGCAGGTCGTTGAAGCGCAGGGCGCCCTGGTGGCTGAGGAGCAGGTCGTGCATCTCCCAGTAGCCGCCCTGCAGTGCGGCGGCCTCCGCGGCCTCGGCGGCGAGCTGGGCGTGGGGGTGCACGTCGGTGAGCGGGAGGTGCCGCCACACGTACCGCACCTCGTCCCCGAAGGAGCCGAGCAGTTCGCGGACGACCGGTTCGGCCTGCCCGCAGTAGGGGCATTCGTAGTCGCCGTACTCCACCACGGTCACCGGGGCGTGCCGAGGGCCGCGCAGGTGGTCGCGGTCGGGGTCGACCGGGACCGACAGGTCGACGATGGTCTCCGCCCTGCCGAACAGCACCCTGGGCCGGACCTGCGGCGGCAGCAGCCCGATCACTCCGGTGACGACCCTGCCGACCAGGAACGAGCCGATGACGGCGCTGAGGATGCCGGTCTTCGCGTCCTCCAGGGTGGTCCCGTCGAAGGCGAGGGTCGCGATCAGCAGGGACACCGTGAAGCCGACGCCCGCCAGGGTGCCGCCCGCGGTCACGGCGCCCCAGCCGACCGGCGGCCGGATCCGGCCCCGGGACAGCAGCCTGGTCAGCGCCGTCGAGGAGACGATGCCGAGCGGCTTGCCGACGACGTACCCGATGAGGATGCCCAGCGCGACGGGCGAGGTGAAGGCCCTGGCCAGCTGGTCCCCGCTGATCTGGAGCCCGGCGTTGGCCAGTGCGAACAGCGGGACCACGGCGTAGCTCGCCCACGGGTGGTACATGCGCTGGAGCCGGTCGTTCGGGGAGATCGACGCGGCGATACCGGCCCGTACGTCGCGTTCCAGCTCGGGCGTGGGCTGCTCGCGGAAGAGCCGGAACAGCCCGGTCGCGCGCTCCAGGTCGTCGCGCCCCGCCGGATAGGCGTATGTGATCAGCCCCATGGCGAGTCCGATGACGACGGGGTCCACGCCCGATTTCAGCAGGGCGACCCAGGTGACGACCCCGAGCAGCGCGTACACCGGGCCCCGGCGCACCCTGAAACGCCGGAGCAGCATGATGACGGCGAACGTGCCCACGGCGGCAAGGAGCGCCGGTACCGCGATGTGGTCGCTGTAGAAGACGGCGATCACCACGAGCGCCAGGAAGTCGTCGACGACGGTGATCGTGAGGAGGAAGACCCGCAGTCCGGGCGGCATACGGCGGCCCACGACGGCGAGCATGCCCAGCGCGAACGCCGTGTCGGTGGACATCACCGCGCCCCAGCCGTTCGCCGTCCCGTGCCCGCTGTTGATCGCCAGGTAGATGGCGACCGGCACGAGCATGCCGCTGGCGCCCGCGACGAGCGGCAGCGCCAGCCGCCTGCGCTCCCGCAGCTCGCCCATGTCGAACTCGCGGCGCGCCTCCAGCCCCACGACGAGGAAGAACAGCGTCATCAGCCCGCTGTTGACCCACTCGCGCAGGTCGAGCGACACCCCGTGCGAGCCGAGCCGGACGGAGAGGTGGGTCTGCCAGAACGACTCGTACGCCGACGGCGTGACGTTGGCCCACACCAGCGCGACGAGCGCCGCCGCCACGAGGACGGCGGCACTCCCGGTCTCGGTCCGCAGGAAGTCACGCAGCGGGGAGTGCGCGTCGTCCCCGCACGACGTCTGCCCCGTGTAGTCGGTGGTTTCGAAGGACATACGGGGTTCACTCCACGTTGCGTCGCGACTCACGTGTCCGCCCAACACCGGCCGCCGCACCGTTCATTCCTACGGCGGCCCGCACCACGGCCACCGGGTCAGCCGCCCAGTGCCGCCCCGACCACGGCCTTCGCCTCCTCCTGCACCTGGCCGAGGTGGTCCGGGCCGAGGAAGGACTCGGCGTAGATCTTGTACACATCCTCGGTGCCGGAGGGCCGCGCCGCGAACCAGGCGTTGGCGGTCGTCACCTTGATGCCGCCGAGGGCCGCGCCGTTGCCGGGCGCCTCCGTGACGACGCCGGTGACGGGCTCGCCGGCCAGGGTGTCGGCGGTGACCTGCGCGGGCGAGAGCTTGGCGAGCAGCGCCTTCTCCTCGCGGGACGCCGGGGCGTCGATCCGGGCGTAGGCAGGCGCGCCGAACCGGTCCGTGAGCGCCGCGTAGTGCTGCGACGGCGTCTGCCCGGTGACCGCCGTGATCTCGCTGGCGAGCAGCGCCAGGATGATGCCGTCCTTGTCGGTGGTCCACACGGAGCCGTCCCGGCGCAGGAAGGAGGCACCGGCGGACTCCTCGCCGCCGAAGCCGAGCGCGCCGTCGACCAGTCCGTCCACGAACCACTTGAAGCCGACGGGCACCTCGACGAGCCGGCGCCCGAGGTCGGCGGCGACCCGGTCGATCATCGACGAGGACACCAGCGTCTTGCCGACACCCGCCTCGGCGGGCCACCGCTCGCGGTGGGCGTAGAGGTAGGAAATGGCCACGGCCAGATAGTGGTTGGGGTTCATCAGGCCCGCGTCGGGGGTGACGATGCCGTGCCGGTCGGAGTCCGCGTCGTTGCCGGTGGCGATGTCGAACCGGTCGCGCTGCTGGATCAGCGAGGCCATCGCGTACGGCGACGAGCAGTCCATGCGAATCTTGCCGTCCCAGTCCAGCGTCATGAACCGCCAGGTCGGGTCCGTGAGCGGATTGACGACGGTCAGGTCGAGCCGGTGCTCCTCGGCGATCCGGCCCCAGTAGGCGACGGACGCCCCGCCCAGTGGGTCGGCGCCGATCCGCACCCCTGCCGTCCGGATCGCGTCCAGGTCGAGCACGTTCGGCAGGTCGGCGACGTAGGTGCCGAGGAAGTCGTAGCGGCCCGTGCCGGAGGCGGCGAGCGCTCGGGTGTACGGGATGCGCCGTACGTCCTTCATGCCGCTCGTGATGATCTCGTTGGCGCGGTCCTGGATCCAGGAGGTGATCTCGGAGCCGGCCGGGCCGCCGTTCGGCGGGTTGTACTTGAAGCCTCCGTCGGCGGGCGGGTTGTGGGACGGGGTGACCACGACGCCGTCCGCGAGGCCCGAGGTCCGGCCGCGGTTGTGGGCGAGGATCGCGTGGGACACCGCCGGGGTGGGCGTGTAGCCGTCCGCGCTGTCGATGAGGACCGTGACCTCGTTGGCCGCGAACACCTCCAGGGCGGTGACCTTCGCGGGCTCGGACAGCGCGTGCGTGTCGGCCCCCAGGAAGAGGGGCCCGTCGGTGCCCCGGTCGGCCCGGTACTCGCAGATGGCCTGGCTGGTGGCGGCGATGTGGTCCTCGTTGAACGCCGTGTTCAGGGACGAGCCCCGGTGCCCGGAGGTGCCGAACGCGACGCGCTGCCCCGGCTCGGCGGGGTCCGGGTGCAGCGCGTAGTAGGCGGTGACCAGCCGGGCCACGTCGACGAGATCCTCCGCACGGGCCTGTTCGCCCGCTCGCTCGTGTGGCATGTGCCCGCTCCTCCGTATCGACCGACTTCGCGTACGGCCCCATCTTTCCTCGTCAGGGGCGCGTTTCGCGAGTACACCCCCGCCGCCTGTGGAAAACCCGGGCCGCGGCTGCCCGTCAGTACCGGTGGCGCCTGTCCAGCTGCTTCAGTACCGCACCCGCCATGGCCGCCTCGCCCTTCGCGTTGGGGTGCGCCGGAGCCGCCGGGGAGGCGGGCTGCAGCGGCTCGATCCAGCGGTCGGCGGGCGCCTTGCACATGTCGTGGCCGACGGTCGGGCCGTAGGTGTCGACGTACTCAGCGCCGTTCAGCGCGGCCACCACACGGAGCATCAGGTTGAGGCGCTTGCCGGTGTCGCGCAGGTAGGGGAAGTCCTTGGCGGCGAACGGCACTTGGGGGTAGCAGCCGCTGCCGTCGTCGGGCAGGAGGTCCGGGTAGCCGACGACGACCACGCGCGCGTGCGGTGCCTGCTGGTGGATCGCCCGCAGCACCTTGTTCACCTTCGGCGCGGTGTTGAGGACGGCCAGCGCCAACTGGTCGACGCCGGTGGAGTTGTAGTAGCGCTGGCACGGGTTGCCCGTCAGGTCCGTGGCGCTGAGCTTGACGCAGGTGCCGATGATGGTGCTGAACCCGATGTCGTTGCCGCCGATCTGAAGGGTCACCAGATCCGTGTCCCGCTGCACCGCGGTCAGTTGGGGCGGGTTGGTGCCCTGCGCCTTCCACATCTCCTCGGTCGTCGCCCCGCTGCAGCTCACGTCGTCGAGCACGATCCCTCTGCGGTCCGCCGCCACCAGCGAGGGGTAATTGTGGTCGGAGCGGGCGCAGTTGGCGTCCACCTGGGTCGGTATGTACGGGCCCGCGGTGTAGGAGTCCCCGAGCGCCACGTACTGCGTCGCACGGTCGTGGCCGTGGCCCGGGTCGTGCGCCGCCGCGGGTGCCGCGGACGCCACGACGAGGGCGCAGCCGCTGACCGCCGCCGCGACCGCCGCGGCCCTGCCGCGGTGGTGTGCGGTCGCGGCCGGATGCGTCTCACGGTTCATGGAGTTCCTCCCCCAGGTACGAGACGGTACGACGGGGCGGGCCCGACGCGGTCGTCTCTCGTTCAACTGGCCTTGTATACCGGTCGGTAAGTCCCCGGGGCCAGAGGTCGGCAGGGACGATTTCGCCACCCCGAGGGGCACAGGGCCCTCCGAAACAGTTCGGCCGGTTTGGTGGCCGGTTCCCTACCCCCGCGCACATGGACCCCCTCCGGCGGGTATCCCTTCCGCAGACGCCAACGCGCTTGGGGGTGGGGGGAGTTGGCTCTGGTGACACAGAGGCGACAGAGGCACCAGAAGCGCGACTCGCGCCGCGCCCGGCGCCGCGAGGCGATCCGTGCGCTGCGCGCCCAGGGACGCTACGGCCCCGTACTGCACGAGGTGCTGCCCGCCCTCGTTGTCGTGGCCCTCCTCGTGTGCGGCGTCGTGGCCGGCCTCGCCGTGGCGTACCGCACCTTCGGCACCGGCGCGCTCGTCGCCGGGCTGGCGCTGCTCGCCCTGATCACCGCGGCCGTGGTCCGGCACCACCGCCCGCTGGCCCGTCGCCGTCTCGGCTACTACACGCCCGAGGAGATCGCCGACCTGGATGTGGAGGGGCTCGCCCTGGCCGTGTCCCGGATGCTGCGCCGCGACGGCTGGCGGGCGCTGGCCCGGCCCGACGCACAGGGCCAACCACGGGTCCGGGCGCGCGACCGGCTGGGTCACCGCCTGGAGGTGGCCTTCCGGCCGGTCGCCGAGCCGCTGCCCGACGAGGAGACACCGACACGATCCGCCCGCTCGGCCGGCTCCGGGCCGCATCTGCGTCTCGTCGTCCACCGGGGCACCTTCAGCCGACGTGACGTGCAGTGGGCGCGACGGCAGGGCGGCGTCCAGCTCATCGACGGCACGCGGTTACGGCGCTGGGCCCACGGCACTCCGTTGAACCGGCTGACCGACGTCCCCTGACGCTGCGTCCCCCGACACGACATCTCCTGACACGCGGAACGAGCCGCGGGCACAGGGCCCGCGGCTCGTTCACGGTACGGCCGGTCAGCCCGCGCAGTGGTTGCCCGCGGCGGGGTTCAGCAGACCGATGACGTTGATCGTGTTGCCGCACAGGTTGAGGTCCAGGTCGACGGGGATCTGGATGACGTTTCCGGAGAGCACGCCCGGGCTGTCGACGGCGACACCGACGGGGTCGGGGTCCGCGCTCGCCGTACCGGCACACAGCAGCAACGCCGCACCCGCCAGACCCACCGCGGCCGTCAGACGCTTCCTCATGAAGAACTCCTGTCACTCGGAGGGGCATGTGCCTCCACGCTGAGGGTGTTCCGGGGGGTCACGACATTCTTCGGCGCCCGAACGGGTGGTGGCCGCCCGCTCAGGCCGTGAGACCGGCGGCGACCGTCGCCCCGAGTTCCCAGCAGGCTTCCACGCCCTTCTTGTCCGGCTCACCGGTGACCGTCACGGGGTCCGCCGCGCGCCGCCACCCCAGCCCGGTCGTGATCGACTCGATGCCCCGCACGGCCCCCGTCACGTCGTTCCCGCCGTGCACGTAGTACCCGAAGGGCCTGCCGCGCGTCTCGTCCAGGCACGGGTAGTAGACCTGGTCGAAGAAGTGCTTGAGCGCGCCGGACATGTACCCGAGGTTCGCCGGCGTGCCCAGCAGATAGCCGTCGGCGCCCAGCACGTCCGACACGGTCGCGGACAGAGCGGCACGCCGTACGACCCGCACGTCCTCGATCTCCGGGGTCGTCGCTCCGGCGAGGACGGCTTCGAACATCGCCTGGCAGTGGGGCGAGGGGGTGTGATGGACGATCAGCAAGGTGGGCACGGGGTGAACCTACCCGTCGGCCGGCTCCACCCTGGTCACCTTGCCCTTCGGGGTGGCCTCCAGGAAACCGCTGGAGCCGTATTCGTCGCTCAGATAGATCGCCATGCCCGTCGCCGAGTCGTCGAAAGTGCTCGGCACCCGGAGCAGCAGGTAACGGCTCGTCGGCTTAGCGACTTTCAGGTCCTTGTTCGCGCGCTGGAGCAGCTTGGGAACGACGTCCCAGTCGAAGTTGTCCAGCTTCACCGGCTTATCTCCGGGCGACAACGTGTCCTTGCCGTCGAAGAGGTCGTCGAAACCGGTGCCGGAGCGGTAGGTGTAGCTGTCGACCTTGGTGTTACTGCCCTTGACCATCACATCCGCGATGACGTACCCCGGGTAGACGGAGAGGCTGGCGAACCTGTCGCTCCCCGTCTTTTTCTCGAATGCCTTGATCGCGGTCCGGATGCCGGCCGGGGTGAGCATGTCCTGGGTCTTCACGGCGGCGCTGCTCCGGCTCGCGGAGACGGTGGGCGAGGTCTGCTGCTGCGTCTGGCCACTGGCACCTGCGGACGCAGCCGCGTCGTTCTTGTGGTTCCCGCCGGGCAGCACCTTCCAGGCGAGCGTCCCGACCAGCAGTACGCCTACGACGCTGGAGGCGATCGTGACGCCCGGGGACCGCTTGGACTTTCGCCCGGACCGCCGCGCCGCCTGCATGTCGTCGGTGGGCGGCAGCGGCAGGGAAGCCGGCGGTGCGAGGGGGTACGAGGTGGTCGCGGGGCCGCGGACCTCCGGCCGACCCGCGGCGGCGGCCAGCATCCGGCCGACCGTCCCGGCGTCCGGCCGTGCCTCGGGAGCACGGACCAGGACGCACGACAGCACCGGCGTCAGCGATCCCGCCCGCACCGGTGGCGGGACCTCCTCCTGGAGTACGGCGGCCAGCGTGGCCAGGGTCGTACCGCGCCGGAGCGGATGGTGGCCCTCGACGGCGACGTACAGCATCATCGCCAGCGACCACAGGTCGGCGGCGGGGCCGCCGCTGTGGCCGGAGACCCGTTCCGGGGCCATGTAGTCGGGCGTACCGATGATCGAGCCGGTGCCGGTGAGGGCGGTGGCGTCGCGGATCGCGGCGATGCCGAAGTCCGTGAGGACCGGGCGGCCGTCGGTGCGGAGCAGGACGTTGGCGGGCTTCACGTCGCGGTGCTGGACGCCGGCCTCGTGCGCGGCGCGCAGGGCGTCGAGCACTCCGCAGCCGAGTTGGGCGGCCTCCGCCGGCGCCATGGGTCCTCGCTCCAACCGGTCGGCCAGCGAGCCGCCTTGGACGAGTTCCATGACGAGCCAGGGGTAGGTGCCCTCTCCGCCGTCGACGATGTGATGGATCGTCACCACGTTCGGGTGTTCGACCCTGGCCAGCGCCCGCGCCTCGCGCAGTACCCGCTGGCGGAGCATCTCGGCGGCGCCGGAGTCGTATTCGGCGAGGTCGATGTCCGGCGGCCGGACTTCCTTGACGGCGACGTAACGATGCAGCAGCAGATCGCGGGCGCGCCACACCGTGCCCATGCCACCGCCGCCGAGCCGTGACTCCAGCTCGAAGCGGCCGTCGACGACCCGTCTGCCGGTATCCCCCTCGTTCATGCGGAGGAGCTTATGTGACGAACGTGCACGCCTGTGCTTCGCGTTCGGAGGTTGAGAAACGTCCGGGCCGACCCGTGGGGGCCGACCCGGACGTCAGGCGGTGCGGACTGCTCAGACGAGGTCGAAACGGTCCAGGTCGGAGACCTTGACCCACGCGTCGACGAAGTCCTTCACGAACTTCTCCTTCGCGTCGTCGCTCGCGTAGACCTCGGCGAGCGCGCGCAGCTCGGAGTTCGAGCCGAAGACGAGGTCGGCACGGGTGCCGGTCCACTTGACCGCGCCGGAGGCGTCACGGGCCTCGAAGGTCTGCTGGTCCGAGGAGGTCGAGGACCAGGTGGTGCCCAGGTCGAGCAGGTTGACGAAGAAGTCGTTCGTCAGCGTGCCGACCTTGTCGGTGAGGACACCGTGCGCGGACTGGCCCTGGTTGGCGCCCAGGACGCGCAGGCCGCCGACGAGGACGGTGAGCTCGGGGGCGGTCAGCGTGAGCAGGTTGGCCCGGTCGAGCAGCAGGTACTCGGCGGGGAGGCGGTTGCCCTTGCCGAGGTAGTTGCGGAAGCCGTCGGAGGTCGGCTCCAGCGCGGCGAACGACTCGACGTCGGTGTGCTCCTCCGTCGCGTCGACACGGCCCGGCGTGAAGGGGACCTCCACGTCGACGCCGCCGTCCTTGGCGGCCTTCTCGACCGCGGCAGCGCCGCCGAGGACGATCAGGTCGGCGAGGGAGACCTTCTTGGCACCGGAGTTGAACTCCTGCTGGATGCCTTCGAGGACCCGCAGCACCTGCGCGAGCTGGTCGGGGTCGTTGGCCTCCCAGCCGCGCTGCGGCTCCAGGCGGATGCGGGCACCGTTGGCGCCGCCGCGCTTGTCGCTGCCCCGGTGGGTGGAGGCGGACGCCCACGCGGTGGACACGAGCTGCGAGACGGTCAGCTCCGAGGCGAGGATCTTCGCCTTGAGGGCGGTGACGTCGGCGGCGTCGATGGCCTCGCCCTCAGCGGCAGGCAGCGGGTCCTGCCACAGCAGGGTCTCGGACGGGACCTCCGGGCCGAGGTACAGGGACTTCGGGCCCAGGTCGCGGTGGGTCAGCTTGTACCAGGCACGGGCGAAGGCGTCCGCGAACTGGGCCGGGTTCTCGTGGAAGCGCTTGGAGATCTCACCGTAGATCGGGTCGAAGCGCAGCGAGAGGTCGGTGGTGAGCATCGTGGGAAGCTTCTTGGCGTCGCTGTGGGCGTCCGGGATGATCGCCTCGGCGTCCTTGGCCACCCACTGGTTGGCGCCGGCGGGGCTCTGGGTCAGCTCCCACTCGTAGCCGAAGAGGATGTTGAAGAAGTCGTTGCTCCACTGGGTGGGCTTGGTGGTCCAGGTGACCTCGAGGCCGGAGGTGATGGCGTCGCCGCCCTTGCCGGTGCCGTAGGTGGACTTCCAGCCCAGGCCCTGCGCCTCCAGCGGGGCGGCCTCGGGGTCGTCGCCGACCGACTCGGCCGGGCCCGCGCCGTGGGTCTTGCCGAAGGTGTGGCCACCGGCGATGAGGGCGACGGTCTCCTCGTCGTTCATCGCCATCCGGCGGAACGTCTCACGGATGTCGCGGGCCGCGGCCAGCGGGTCCGGGTTGCCGTTGGGGCCCTCGGGGTTGACGTAGATGAGGCCCATCTGGACGGCGCCGAGCGGGTTCTCCAGCTCACGGTCGCCGGTGTAGCGCTGGTCGTCGAGCCAGGTGGTCTCGGGACCCCAGTACACGTCCTCGTCGGCCTCCCAGACGTCGGCACGGCCGCCGCCGAAGCCGAAGGTCTCGAAGCCCATGGTCTCCAGCGCGACGTTGCCCGTGAGGATCATGAGGTCGGCCCAGGAGATGGACTGGCCGTACTTCTTCTTGACCGGCCACAGCAGACGGCGGGCCTTGTCGAGGTTGCCGTTGTCCGGCCAGCTGTTCAGCGGGGCGAAGCGCTGCTGACCGCGACCGCCACCGCCGCGGCCGTCGCTGATGCGGTAGGTGCCGGCGCTGTGCCAGGCCATACGGATCATCAGCGGGCCGTAGTTGCCGAAGTCCGCCGGCCACCAGTCCTGCGAGGTGGTCAGTACCTCGGCGATGTCCTGTTTGACGGCCGCGAGGTCGAGGGCCCCGAACGCCTCGGCGTAGTCGAAGTCCGCGCCGAGCGGGTTCGCGACGACCGGGTCCTTGGCGAGGATCTTCAGGTTGAGGCGCTCCGGCCACCACTGACGGTTTCCGCCGCCCTGGGTCGGGTGCGGGGCGCGCCCGTGCGCGACGGGGCAGCCCCCGGCGTCCTCCGACTTCGCGTCCGTGACGATTGCGTCGTGGTTCTCAGACATGGGAATCCTTCCAAAACGGGGTGGAACACGTGGCTCAGGAACTGGGGGCTGCGGTACAGGCGGGGCACAGGCCCCAGTAGATGACCTCGGCCTCGTCGATCGAGAAGCCTTGGTCGTCCGACGCGGCCAGGCAGGGTGCCTCGCCGACCGCGCAGTCGACGTCGGCGACGACACCGCACGACCTGCACATGAGGTGGTGGTGGTTGTCGCCGACGCGACCTTCGAAGCGGGCGGGACTGCCTGCCGGTTCGATCCGGCGTATGAGTCCTGCCGAGGTCAGCGCGTGGAGGGCGTCGTAGACGGCCTGAAGCGATATATGTCCTACGCGGTCACGGACCCCGGACGCGACCGCCTCGACATCGAGGTGGTCGCCGTGCCGAACGGTCTCGAGCAGCGCGACGCGGGCTGCCGTCACCCGCAGGCCGGCACCGCGCAGCTCATCGGCGGTGGTCGGATGCTGGGATGCGGTCATGGCCCTCAACCTACAGCCATAAACACGAGTGATTCAAGAAAACAAACAGTTCAAGTTAGATGTCGTGCCGGGGCCGGCGGTGCGGAGCGGTCCCAGGTGGTGGCGGTGACCCACGTTCCCGGAGTACGCCCTTGCGAACTTTCCCGGTCCCGGTGAACGGGAACTCACGGACGGTGTCGATGTACCGGGGCGCCGCGAAGTCCGGCGGCTCGTCCGCACAGTGCCGTACGAGGGACAGCGGGTCCAGCGCGTTGGTATGGAACGGGCGGTGGTCGCGCCGGGGTGAGACCCGCTGTCGGGGTCGAGAAGGCCGTCAGGCTGCCTCCTGCTCCCGCGTCGCCTCCTTGTCGGACGTGCGGCGGGCGCGGATGCGGCCCAGGAGAGCGGCGCCCGCCAGGACCAGGCCGATGGCTACGACACGGCTCGCCCGGTAGTAGTCGACCGCCTGGTTCTCCGTGGTGCCGGGCAGGTGGAGGAAGGACCACAGGGCCGCGGCGATCCCGACCACGACGAGACCCACGGCTCCTGTCGGGCCGAGTCCCCACCGCCAAGGGGCGGCGGGGTGGGTCTGCTCGTCGTCACGGTCGATCACGGTGAACTCTCCTGGCGGCGGCACGAGTTGCGCCTTCGGTGATTGCTGTGCGGCTGTGTGCAAGGAGAGACGTCCGAGGCCGCCAGTTGGTTCACCGAAGGCCTCCCTCAGGGGAGTTGAGGCCTTTCAGCCCAAGTCCAGGTCCAGGTCCAGCATCAGCCGACGAACGCGACTCGGCCGCAGGGGCGGACGACGATGCCCTCGGGTGGGTGTCGGAGGCGAGGACGGGCGAGGCGCCACCGAACCTCAGCGGTCCGTTGCGCGATCCGCCCGCACGGTACGGCCGGAAGTCGATCCGGGTGCCCGCGACACGGAGGCCGCAGACACCCGGAACCCCGTCGTCGCTCGCTACGCCTCCGCACTCGGCGACAGGAACGTCATCGTCATCTCGTCGGGCTTGACGGTGACGACCGCCTGGGCACGGGGCGGGCGTGAGGTCAGTGCGAAGCGGGGCCAGGTCTGCAGGACGGTGGCGAGGATGATCTGGAGTTCGGCCCAGGCGAAGTTCTCGCCGATGCACTTGCGGCGGCCGTCGCCGAAGGCGAGGAAGGAGCCGCGGGTGTCCGGTGCGCGCTCGGGTGTCCAGCGGTCCGGGTCGAAGGTGTCGGGGTCGGGGAAGTGGTCCGGATCGTGCTGGTGCAGGTAGGGGCTCCAGACGACGTCCGCGCCCCGGGGGATGCGGTGCCCGCCCAGCTCGACGTCACGGGCGGCGGTCCTGGTCACCATCCAGGCCGGCCCGTATTTTCGGATGGCTTCCTGCAACACCCTCCGGGAGTAAGGGAGTTGGTCGAGGTCCTCGTAGCGCAGGGGCCGGTCGCCGCACACCGACCCCAGTTCCTCGCGCAGCCGTCGCTCGATGCCGGGGTCGCGGGTGATCTCGTACAGCGTCCAGGCCAGGGTGGTTCCGGTGGTCTCGATCGCTCCGGTCAGCAGGGTGATGGCCTCGTCCTGGAGCTGCTGCCGGCCCAGCGAGTCCTCCGCCGCCAGCAGGGTCGCGAACAGGCCGGGCCTCTCCTCGCCCCGCGCGGTGTCCGCGTGCGGGCAGCCCGCCGTCTCGGCGGAGGTCGCGCGGTCGGCGCCGTGGTGGTCGATGGCCTGGTCGATCAGTGCGCGCAGCCGGGCTACGCGCTGGGCGTGGGCGCGGTTCATGGGCAGCGGGAGGCGGGTCACCCAGGCCGGGAGGATGGTCTGCCGAATCGTTCCTTCCATGATGGCCGGCATGAGCGCGGTGAACTCGCCCGCCAACTGCCCGGGCAGGTCCGCGCCGAACAGGGCGACCAGGAACGCGGCCAGGGTGATCGCGTTCATGTCCGCACTGCCGTGCTCGCGCAGCGAGGTGATGAACGGCAGCGGGTCGCGGGCCAGTCGGTGCCCGTGTCCGATCAGGGGCAGGGCGCCGGGAGCGGACGGGGTGGGGACGTCGACGGAAGAGGTGACGGGGACGCTCAACGAATCTCCTCGTGGGGGAGGCAACCGCAAACGCCCGCATGACTGCCCAAGATCACCTTCCGTAATGCAATCCGAAGGTGATCCTTCCGTCACACTCCCCGATTCAACGACGACACTGCTGAATCCCATGCGGAGGAACGGTTGGACGCGACCAACACGCGCGGGCACAGTAGGCACGTCGATCACCCCCGACGGCACGCCCCCTCATGCACCTCGCGGAGACCCCCCGATGACCCACGTCGCCGATCCTGAGCGCTACAACGGCACCATGCGCTACCGCCGCACCGGCCGCTCGGGGCTCGATCTGCCCCTGCTGTCCCTGGGGTACTGGCACAACTTCGGTGACGACCGGCCGTTCGAGACGCAGCGGGAGATCGCGCTGCGCGCCTTCGACCTCGGCATCACCCACCACGACCTGGCGAACAACTACGGCCCGCCCTACGGCGCCGCCGAGCGCAACTTCGGCCGGCTGCTGAAGCAGGACCTCGCGCCGTACCGGGACGAACTGGTCGTCTCCACCAAGGCCGGCTGGGACATGTGGCCCGGCCCCTACGGCCAGGGCGGCGGCTCCCGCAAGTACGTCCTGGCCTCGCTCGACCAGTCGCTGAGGCGCACGGGCCTCGACTACGTGGACATCTTCTACTCCCACCGGCTGGACGCCGGCACCCCGCTCGAAGAGACCATGGGCGCGCTGGACACCGCCGTCCGCCAGGGCAAGGCCCTCTACGTCGGCATCTCCTCCTACGACGCCGAGCGGTCCCGCGAGGCCGCCGCGATCCTGCGTGAGCTGGGCACGCCGCTGCTCATCCACCAGCCGTCGTACAGCATGCTCAACCGGTGGATCGAGACCGACGGGCTGCTGGACGCCGCGCGGGACGAGGGCTTCGGGGTCATCGGTTTCACGGCGCTGGCACAGGGGCTGCTGACCGGGCAGTATCTGGACGGGATTCCGGAGGGGTCGCGGGCCGCGCGGGGCACGTCGTTCGACGTGGGCTGGCTGACGGAGGACATGGTGCGCCGGCTGCGCGCGTTGGACGAGATCGCGGGCCGGCGCGGGCAGACCCTGGCGCAGATGGCGCTCGCCTGGGCGCTGCGCGACGAGCGGGTCACCTCGCTCGTCATCGGCGCGTCCCGCACGGAGCAGCTCGAACAGAACGTGGCGGCGCTGGACAACCTCGCCTTCAGCGACGAGGAGCTGGCCGAGATCGACTCGTACGCCGTCGACGGCGGCGTCGACCTGTGGCAGGACGCGCGGACTGGGAAACTCGGGTGAGTCGCAAGGTGACGGCCGACATGGCCGGCACCTCCCAGAACACCGCGGAGGCATGACGTACATGACAGTTGACGGCTCGGTCGAGCACCTCGACGGCACCAGCGGCGGCGAGAGCGCCCCGACGACGCAGGCGGTGCTGGAGACGCTGACGCCCAGCGCGACCTTCCTCGTCGTCACCGTGGAGCCGGGCGGCGAGGAGACCGCGCGCCAACTCCTCGGTGATCTGGGCGGGTTGATCCGGTCCATCGGGTTCCGCGCGCCGGACGGGCGCCTCAGCTGTGTGACCGGTGTCGGATCGGAGCTGTGGGACCGGCTGTTCGACGGCCCGCGCCCCGCCGAGCTGCATCCGTTCCGCGAACTCGCCGGCGCCCGTCACACGGCCGTCTCCACCCCGGGTGACCTGCTGTTCCACATCAAGGCCGAACGGGCCGATCTGTGCTTCGAGTTGGTCACCGAGATCATGGGCCGGCTGGGCGGCGCGGTCACCGTGCGGGACGAGGTGTCCGGGTTCCAGTACTTCGACGTACGCGATCTGCTGGGCTTCGTCGACGGCACGGAGAACCCCGTCGGGCAGGCGGCCCGCGAGGCGGTGGTGATCGGGCGCGAGGACCCGGAGTTCGCGGGCGGCAGCTATGTGATCGTACAGAAGTACGTCCACGACATGGCGGCCTGGAACGCGCTGTCGGTGGAGCAGCAGGAACGGGCCGTCGGGCGCACGAAGTTGACGAACATGGAGATGGCCGACGACGTCAAACCGGCCGACTCGCACATCGCGCTCAACGTCATCACGGGCCCGGACGGCGCCGAGCGGAAGATCCTGCGCGACAACATGCCGTTCGGCAGCGCGGCGCAGGGCGAGTTCGGCACCTACTTCATCGGGTACGCCCGTACGCCCTCGGTCACCGAACAGATGCTGCGCAACATGTTCCTGGGCACCGACTCCGCGACCCACGACCGCATCCTGGACTTCTCCACAGCCGTCACCGGAACCCTCTTCTTCGTCCCCTCCGCGGACTTCCTCGACGACCTTCCGGACCTTCCCGACCGATCGGACGGATGACGGCGCCGTACGGCTGACGGGCGGTCGCCGGGGGCGCGGGAGAATTCAGCGGTGGGCCAAGACCCGTACACCGCAAGGGTGTTGACGTGCACACACTCGACTGCAAAGGTCTGGACCTGGCGCATCCAGTAGCGCCCCCACCGCCAAGAACTGGAGTCGGCGTGCCCCCACTGACACCCCCCACCGACAGCCCCGCGAGAGCCGCGAAGCCCCGGACCCGCGGCCGACGCGTCCGTCGCTCCGCCCTCGTCACCGTCCTCGGTGCGCTGGCCCTCGTCATCGGGCAGGCAACAGCCGCCCAGGCCAACGTACTTACCCTGCTCCCGCAGAACGCCGACGGCCTGGAGCAGACCTTCTCCCCGGCCTACGACTACGACGGCGACGGCTGCTACGCCACGGCCGCCATCGGTCTGGACGGCACCATCAACCCCGGGCTGAAGCTCGGCGGCGACGTCAACGGGCACTGCCACGACATGGCCCAGCTGAACAACGCCAACACGTACTCGCGCGAGAAGTGCAACAACGACTGGTGCGCGGTCATGTACGCAAGCTACTTCGAGAAGGACCAGGTCACGCTCGGTCCGGCGGCGATAGGGCACACCCACGACTGGGAGCACGTCGTGGTGTGGATCAAGGACAACACCGTCCAGTACGTGTCGGTGTCGCAGCACTCCGCCTACCAGGTGTCCGCCGCCTCGGGGGTGCGTTTCGACGGTACGCACCCCAAGATCGTGTACCACAAGGACGGCATCGGCTCGCACGACTTCCGCTTCGCCAACACCAACGACGATCCCCCGGAGAACGCCACCGGCGGCTGGTTCTACCCGCGTCTGGTGGGCTGGAACGGCTACCCGGCAGGGCTCAAGGACAAGCTCCTCGCCGCCGACTTCGGCTCCGCCACACTGAAGATCAGGGACGTCGACTTCGACTACGCCCTGTCCATCGCGAAACCGTCCGGCATCTCGTTCGACCCGAACGCGTGATGCCGGCCCGGCCTCGGAATGGGTCTCACGGACGCGTCTCGAAGCGCGGTTTCGGGGCCGGGTGGATGTTCTGGTTGAGGCGGAAGACGTTGTCCGGGTCACGGTCGGCCTTGATGCGGGCCAACCGGTCGTAGTTGCCGCGGTAGCTGGCCCGGACGCGTTCCTGTCCCTCGTCCATCATCATGTTCACGTAGGCGCCGCCCGCCGAGTACGGATGCAGGGCCTCCTGGTAGTCGACGGTCCACCTCTTGATGAGGCCGGCGTTGGCGGGGTCCCTGTCGACGCCGGCGAAGACGGACGCCCAGCGTGCGTCGCGATAGGCCCACGGGCTCTCGTCGTTGCCGACGTCGTGGGCGGCGCCGTCGATCGGGTAGAGGTGCATCGTCGACTGCGGGGTGGGGACCTCGGCGCCGAACTTGGCGTGGAGTTCGACGGCCTCGTCGGGGATCTCGTTGACGAAGTCGGCGCGCCAGTACCACTGGTCGCCGGGCGGGTAGAGCCCGTCGAACATGCCCTGCATGTCCGGGTGTTGCATCGGTCCGGGTGCGTGCAGCAGCGGTGCGGGCAGTGCGTCGAGCAGCGGGGCCATCTCGCGTGCGGCGGCCTCGGTGTCGCCGCCGGTGCAGCACCACACGACGCCTGCCGTCTTGCGCAGTTGGATCTCCTCGGGGAACGGCGGGGCGGGCGGGACAGTGCCGTAGAGGAAGAACGCGTTCAGTTCGCGGGGTGCGCCGGGCAGGAAGTCCCGGTAGGCGGTGAGGACTTCGGCGCTGATCTCGACCGGCCAGAAGGTGGGTCCGGCGACGACCGTGCTGATCTCGTGGAGGCGGAACAGGAACGAGGTGACGACGCCGAAGTTGCCGCCGCCTCCCCGCACCGCCCAGAACAGGTCACTGTTCTCGTCGGCGCTCGCCCGCACCCGGCTGCCGTCGGCGAGGACGAGGTCGGCCTCCAGCAGGTTGTCGATGGTCAGGCCGCACTTGCGGGTGAGGTGGCCGAGCCCGCCCCCGGTGGCGATGCCGCCGACGCCGGTGGTGGAGATGATGCCGCTGGGGGTGGCGAGTCCGTGCGCGTTGGTGGCGCGGTCCACCTCGCCCCAGACGCAGCCGCCGCCGACCCGGACCGTGCGGGCCTCGGGGTCCACGTGGATGTCCTTGAGCGGGGAGAGGTCGGCGACCACTCCCCCCTCGACGGTGCCGAGTCCGGCTCCGTGGTGGCCGCCGCCGCGTACCGCGAGGGGCAGGGCGTGGGCGCGGGCGAAGTCGATCACGCGGGCCACGGCGTCGGGGTCGGCGCAGCGCGCGATCAGCGCGGGCCGTTTGTCGATCATCGCGTTGTAGACGGCGCGGGCCTCCGGATAGGCGGAGTCCTCGGGGCCGATCAACTCTCCGGTGAAATCGGTCAGTTCACGGGATGCGGCTTGTGCGGGCGTGCTGGACATGCGGTTCCCCGTTCCTGGTGTTCTGGGTGACCTGCATGTTCTATGTCGCCCGGAGCTGTGCGGGCATCCGTGCCCGTCACCCAGCTCGGTGATGTCGGGTACCTACGTTTCACGGTAGGGCAGCAGCCCGAGTTCCGCAGCACGGGCGGCGGCCTGTCGCCGGGTGGGCGCGTCGAGCTTCTCCAGGACGGCGCGCACGTGGTTGTCGACGGTACGGACGGACACCACGAGCCGGCCGGCGATCTCGGGGTTCGTGAGGCCTTTCACAAGCAGTCGTAGGACCTGGAGCTGCCGTTCCGTGAGACCGCCCGGGTTGCCCCGGGTCGCCGCGTGCGGGCCGCGCGGGATGCGGCGCACACCGAGGCCTCGCAGGTCGGTGCGGAGGAGGCGGGCGAGGGGTTCGGCGCCGAGTGCGTCGAGTCGGGTGAGCGCGGCGAGTTTGTCGGCCGGGTCGGGGCTCTCCGCGAGCGCGGCGGCGTACTCGTAGGGGCAGCCGGCCTGCTCCCACAGGTCCGCGGCCCGTTTCCACTCCCCGGCCGCCTGCAACGCGTACGGGTGATCGCTGTCGTCGACGGGCACGGTATGCCCCGCCTTGCCGAGCCAGTAGCCGAGTTCGGCCCGGTACGGCCCGCGGTCCAGCCGACTCGCCTGGGCATGGACCGGCCCCGCCGCCTCGGCCGCCGCCGCGTGGTCGCCCCGCAGCCAGGCCGCCTCCGCGCGTACGGCCGCCACCGGGCCCGTGCGCTGCAGCTCCCCGGTCCGTACGGCGATCTCCCAGGCCTGCCCGAGGAGTTCGTCGGCGCCGGGCCTGCCGCACCGGACGCGCACCCGGGCCAGGACGGTCAGCGCGGGACAGCGGGCCGGTACGAAGTCGTGCATCCCGTACTCGGCGTGCCGCTCGGCGTCCTCCCAGTCGGCGGCGGCGAGCCGGCGCATGGCCTGCTCGACGTGGAGGTAGTTGAGGAACCCCAAGTGCTCGGCGCGGTCGGCGAGTTCCATGGCCGGGGGCAGGTACCGGTCGGCCTCGGCGTAGCGGAGGTTGTCGAGGAGGGACCAGATGATGTTGGCGTAGGACCGGCAGGCGTGTTCGACCTCGCCCGCGGCCAGCGCCACGGCGAGGCTCTCCTCCAACTGCCGTCGCCCGTCCGGGTCTCCGCCGCGCCAGCGGGCGGCGCCCACGTTGTTGAGGGCGTGGGCCAGGATCGCCGCGTCGTCCGCGCGCCGGGCCAGGGCGATGGCGCGCTCTCCGTGCGCGATGGCCTCGGCGTACCGGTCGGACAGCATCCGCAGCTGGGCGGTGTTGCTCAGCGCGAGGGCCAACAGCCGGTCGTCACCGGCGTGTTCGAGGACGGCGATGGCCTCCCGCGCCGCGTCCTGGGCCTCCTTCGCGTGGCCCGCCCACCAGTGGATGCGGGACAGCCAGCGCAGATCGGCGCCGAGAGCGAGGGTGTCGCCCAGCGAGCGGCGCAGGGCCACGGCCTCCCGCTGGGCGGCGACGGCCTCGACGGAGTCGGCGAGGGTGTAGCACTCCACGGCGTAGCGTTCGAGGAGGTCGGCGAGTTCGGCGGGGGTGTAGCGGTACCGCTGCCGCAGTACGAGCCGTAGATGGGCGGCGGCCTCGCGGTGGGCGCCCGCCTCCGTGGCGTCCCGGGCCGCGTGGGGGCCGTAGCGGGCGATGGCGTCCTGGTCGCCGGCCTGCGCGGCGTGGTGGACGATGCGGGCCCGGTCGGAGCCGGGCCGGGCCACGAGTGCGGTGAGGACGGCGCGGTTGAGGTCGATCCGGCGGGCCGCGGGCAGGGAGTCGGCGACGGCCCGGCGGATCAACTCGTGCCGGAACGCGACCCGTTCGGGGGTCACCGCGAGCAGTCCGCGCTGCTCGGCGGCGGCCAGTCCGGCGACGCCGTCCGTCAGCAGCGTGTCGACCAGGGGCCGTTCGACGGCCGAGGGCACCACGGCGAGTTGCTCCAGCACGTCGACGGCCGGAGCGTCGAGGTCGCGCAGCCGGGCGAGCACCGCGTCGACGACCGTCGGGGGCACACCCCCGGTACCGCCGGCCGCGAGGACCTCGGCGACGAAGAAGGGGTTGCCCGAGGTCACCTCGTACACCTGCGCCGGGTCGAGCCGACTGGCCGAACTGAGCGCGCGCACGGCGGACTTGGAGAGGCGGGCCAGTGGCAGCCGGTGCACGCGGTCCGCGCGGGACACCTGGCCGAGGAGGTGCCGCAGCGGGTGTTCGCGGCTCAACTCGTCGTCCCGGTAGGTGAGGACGAGTACGGCGGGCAGCCGCTCCATCCGCCGGACCAGAAAGCGCAGGGCGTCCAGCGAGGCCTCGTCGGCCCAGTGGACGTCCTCCACGACGAGCACCGCCGGATGCGGTACACCGGCCAACTCGCCTTGCAGGGCTTCGTAGACGCGGTTGCGGTCGCCGCCCTCCACGACGGCGTGGGCGAGTTCGGCGCCGACGCTGCCGATGAGGTCGCGGAACGGGCCGAGGGGGCGGCGGGTGGCGAGGTCGTCGCACTGGCCCAGGAGGATGCGCGTGCGGTCGGGCAGCCGGTCCGGCATGGCCTTCACCAGGCTCGACTTGCCGATGCCAGCCTCGCCGAAGACGAGCGCCACGGAGCCGGCCCCGTCCGCCGCCTCACGTGCGGCCGAGGCCAGTCGCGCCAGTTCGGGCTCGCGCTCGAGGATCCCCCCGTCCACGCCGTCGATTCTGCCACTCGCGGGGAAATCGTGTGCGGATGTCACACTTCGGCCGGCCGTCGCCCTCTTGAGTGCGGAAACGCAGGGGCGTTCGACGGCTCCCCGCTGGACGGGCTCGTCGAACACGCCCGGCTCATCGGGGAGTTCGCGGCCCCCGTCTCACCACCCCGCACCGGCCTGATCCGGTGCCCACGACGCGGTTTGGGGGCGTCGAGCATGCTGACGCCGTTGTAGTTGCGAGCAGGGACGCCGAGCACTCGGTGCAGGTCAGCTCCACCGTGTGCTTGCCCGACGGGGGCCGCTCGACCACGTAGTGCGCGTCGGTCCAGGTGATCGTGCGCGTCCTCGGTTTCCGGAATCCGCGGTCCTGGTGATTTCTTTTCCCTCGCCTACAACTTCTCAACTCAGCTCCGCCCTGCGGGACTTCTCCGGTCGCACCTCTTGACGGCTTTGGTTCAGACCTTTAGGTTCACCAGCCAACAGACCTCCCATGGATGCATTTCACGCTCACGTATGTGAACACGCGTGTTCACCTCTCACCGCCCTCACGCCGGCGGCGTCCACCCCCACCCCAGGACGAAAGGCCCCCTCGCCATGCAACGCCTCGCCCTGCGCTGCGCCCTCGCGCTCTCCCTCGGCCTCACCGCCGTCGGCACCCTCGGAGCACCCTCCGCCTCGGCCGCGACCGGCACCATCACCGGCCTGGCCGGCAAGTGTCTCGACGTGGCCGGCGCGAACTCGGCCGACGGCACCGCCGTACAGATCTACGACTGCAACGGCACCGCAGCCCAGCAGTGGACGGTCGGCTCCGACGGAACCATCAGAGCCCTCGGCAAGTGCCTTGACATCACCGGCAGTTCGACGGCCAACGGCGCCCAGCTCCAGCTGTGGACCTGCGGCGGCGGCACCAACCAGAAGTGGACGGTCACCGCCGCGCACGACATCGTCAACCCGACCGACGACAAGTGTCTGGACGTCACGGGCAACTCCTCGGCCAACGGCACCCGCACCCAGATCTGGACCTGTACCGGCGCCGCCAACCAGAAGTGGAACGCGCCCGCGGCAGACGGCGGCACCACCCCGCCGAGCACCGCGCCGATGGCCGTGGCGCCGTACCTCTACAACGGCTGGGGCAACCCGCCCAGCCCTACGACTGTCATGAACGCGACGGGCGTGAAGTGGTTCACGCTCGCCTTCGTCCTGAGCAACGGGTACTGCAACCCGCAGTGGGACGGCGGCCGGGCCCTGACCGGCGGGGTCGACCAGCAGACCATCACCACCGTGCGCGCCAACGGCGGCGACGTGGTCCCGTCCTTCGGCGGCTACAGCGGCAACAAGCTGGAGAGTTCCTGCTCCAGCGCCGGCGAGCTGGCTGCGGCGTACCAGAAGGTCATCAGCGCCTACTCGCTCAAGGCGATCGACATCGACATCGAGGCCGACGCGTACAGCAACGGGACCGTGCAGCAGCGGACCGTGGACGCGCTGAAGACCGTCAAGGCCAACAACCCGGGCATCAAGGTGTACGTCACCATCGGCACCGGGCAGAGCGGTCCCGACACCGGTCTCATCAACCGGGCCGCGTCGTCCGGGCTGACCGTGGACGCCTGGACGATCATGCCGTTCGACTTCGGCGGCGCGGGCCAGAACATGGGAACGCTCACCCAGCGGGCCGCGGAGGGTCTCAAGACCGCTCTGAAGAACGCGTACGGCTACAGCGACGACGCGGCCTACCGGGACATGGGCATCTCCTCCATGAACGGCATCACCGACAACAACGAGACCGTCACCACCGCCGACTTCCAGACCATCCTCGGCTACGCGCAGGCGCACCATCTCGCGCGGCTGACGTTCTGGTCGGCCAACCGTGACCGTCCCTGCCCGGGCGCCTACCCGAACGACGACACCTGCTCGGGCGTGAGTCAGAGCAACTGGCAGTTCACCAGCATCTTCGCCCAGTACACCGGCTGACGGACGCCCTCCCACCATTCCACCCCCACCCCCCATCACCACAGGAGACATCCGTGCCCGGATCCGTGTTCCGATGGAAGAGACCGACCGGCCGTCACCCTCTGCCGAGAGCGCTCACGGCGGTCGCGCTCGTGGCGACCACCGTGACCGGTATCGAGTTCGCCGCGCAGGGCTCGGCCAGCGCGGCGGCCACCGCGCCGCCGACCGGCTACAGCACCGTGGTCAACAAGGGCAGCGGCAAGTGTGTCGACGCCCGCTCGGCGGCGAGCGCCGACGGCACCGCCGTCCAGCAGTACACGTGCAACGGAAGCACCGCGCAGAACTGGCAGTTGGTCGCCACCGACAGCGGCTACTACCGTGTGAACAGCGACCTGAACGGCGCCGAGGCCTGGGACGTCACCAACGTCTCGACCGCCGACTCCGCGCCGATCCAGCTGTGGACGTACTCCAGCGGCGCCAACCAGCAGTGGCTGCCCGTCGTCGAGTCCGACGGCGCCTACCACTTCGTCAACCGCAACAGCGGCAAGTGTCTGGACGTGCCGAGCGCCTCCACCGCGGACAGCGTGCAGTTGGCGCAGTACACCTGCAACGGCACCGCCGCGCAGTCCTTCACGCTGGGCGGCGGCTCCACGAACCCGCCGGGCACCCCGGACTTCGGGCCCAACGTGACGGTGTTCGACCCGTCGATGTCGGCGTCCACCATCCAGTCCAAGCTGGACTCGGTCTTCTCCCAGCAGGAGACCAACCAGTTCGGGTCGGCCCGCCAGGCCCTGCTGTTCAAGCCGGGTACGTACAGCGCGAACGCCAACGTGGGCTTCTACACACAGGTCGCCGGTCTCGGCTTCTCGCCGGACGACGTGACGATCAACGGTTCCGTGCACGCGGAGGCCGACTGGTTCCAGGGGAACGCGACCCAGAACTTCTGGCGCGACGCGGAGAACCTCTCGGTCAACCCCACTGGTGGTACTGACCGTTGGGCCGTCTCGCAGGCCGCCCCGTACCGGCGCATGCACGTGCGCGGCAACCTGGCGCTGGACGACGGCGGTTGGTCCAGCGGCGGCTTCATCTCCGACACCAAGGTCGACGGCCAGATCCAGTCCGGCTCGCAGCAGCAGTTCCTCACCCGGAACTCCACGATGGGCAGTTGGTCCGGTTCCAACTGGAACATGGTCTTCGTCGGCGACCAGGGCGCACCCGCCCAGTCCTTCCCGACGTACACCAACGTCGCCGGCTCCCCGACGATCCGCGAGAAGCCCTTCCTCTACGTCGACAGCGCGGGCGCCTACCAGGTGTTCGTGCCCGGTCTCCAGTCCAACGCCGTGGGGACGACGTGGAGCGGGAAGACCCCGGCGGGCAAGTCGCTGCCGATCGACCAGTTCTACATCGTCAAGCCCGGCGCCACCGCCGCCGACATGAACACCGCGCTCGCCGCCGGCAAGAACCTCCTCGTCACCCCCGGCGTCTACCACCTCAGCCAGACGATCAACATCACCCGCCCCGACACGGTCGTGCTCGGCATGGGCCTGGCCACCTTCGTGCCGGACGGCGGGATCACCGCGATCTCCACCGCCGACGTGGACGGCATCGAACTGGCGGGTCTGCTGATCGACGCGGGCACCACCAACTCCGCGACGCTGGTGCAGATCGGCCCGTCCGGTTCGACCGCCGCGCACGCGTCCGACCCGACGCAGTTGTCCGATGTCTTCGTCCGGATCGGCGGCGCCACCATTGGCAAGGCCACCAACTCCCTGGTAATCAACAGCGCCAACACGATCATCGACCACACCTGGATCTGGCGGGCCGACCACGGCAACTCCGGCACTGTCGGCTGGACCACCAACACGGCGGACACCGGACTGATCGTCAACGGCGCCGACGTGACCGCGTACGGCCTGTTCGTCGAGCACTTCCAGAAGACCCAGGTCCTCTGGAACGGCAACGGCGGCCGGACGTACTTCTTCCAGAACGAGATGCCCTACGACCCGCCGAACCAGGCCTCGTGGATGAACGGCACCGGCAAGGGCTACCCCGCCTACAAGGTCGCCGCCTCCGTAACCACCCACGAGGCATGGGGACTTGGCAGCTACTGCTATTTCAGCTCCAACTCCGGTGTGGTCGCCGATCACGCCTTCGAGGTGCCGAGCGTGTCCGGGGTCAAGTTCCACGACATGGTGACCGTCTCGCTGGGCGGGGTCGGCACGATCAGCCACATCATCAACAGCACCGGCGGGCCGTCCAACTCCAGTACCAACGTCGCCTACTTGACCAGCTTCCCGTAGACCGCACGCACGGAAAGGATCGATCACTTACATGAACACCAACAGATCCGGTTCCACCCGGGCGCTCCTGCGGGTCCTCCTCCTGCTGGCGACGCTGCTCGGCCTCGCGGCCGTACCGCCCGCCGCCCGCGCGAGCACCGCGGCAACCCCGTTCAAGATCCTCGGGCTCTACAGCGGTACCTACGACGCGGCGCACATCGACTTCGACAAGGAGGCGAACGTCTGGTTCCCGCAGCAGGCCGCGGCGAACGGCTACACCTACACGGCCAGCACCAACTGGGACCTGCTCGCCAACGGCGGGGTCAACGCGTACCAAGTGGTGCTGTTCCTCGACGACTTGCCGCAGACGTCAGCCCAACGCTCGGGTTTCGAGACGTACATGAGGGGTGGCGGCGGCTTCATGGGCTTCCATGTCTCCGCCTTCACGACGGACGCGGCGAGCTGGTCCTGGTACCACAACACGTTCCTCGGCTCGGGGAACTTCGTGTCCAACACCTGGGGTCCGACCGCGGTGACCCTGAAGGTGGAGGACCATGCGATCCCGCCCACCGCCGCCCTGCCGGCCACGTTCACCTCGTCGGTCAGCGAGTGGTACAGCTGGTCCAACGATCTGCGGCAGAACCCGGACATCAGGATCCTGGCGTCGATCGACCCGAGCAGCTTCCCGGTCGGCACGGATCCCAACCAGTCCTGGTACAGCGGCTATTACCCGATCCTGTGGACCAACACGAAGTACAAGATGCTGTACGCGAACTTCGGCCACAACGCGATGGACTACACGACCAACACGCGTCTGTCGTCGACGTTCGCGAGCGCCACCCAGAACCAGTTCCTGCTGGACGGGCTCAAGTGGCTGGGCGGGGGCGGCACTTCGACCCCACCCACGGACACCCCGATCTCCGAGACCGCCTGGTACTCCGTGCAGAACGGCGGCAACGGCACCTGTGTGGACGCCCGTTCGGCCGCCACCGCCAACGGGACGGCGATCCAGCAGTACGCCTGCAACGGCACGACGGCGCAGCAGTACCAGTTCCGCTCCACCGACAGCGGGTACATGGAGATCACCGCGCGCGGCAATCCGGCACAGGTCATCGACGTGACCGACCGTTCGACGGCGGACAACGCGCCGTTGCAACTGTGGGCCTACTCCGGTGGCACGAACCAGCAGTGGCAGCCCGTGCGTGAGACGAGCGGGCGCTACCACTTCGTCGCCCGGCACAGCGGCAAGTGCCTGACCGCCGCCACGGCGGCGACCAACAGTGTCCAGCTCACCCAGCGGACCTGCGACGGTTCGGCCGCGCAGGCCTTCCAGCTCGCCGTGCAGTCCTGAGCCACCGCACGGCACCACACGGGCGCCTCCCACCGCACTGACGCGGTGGGAGGCGCCCGTGTTTTCACCGCTAACGACATGCCGTTGGCAGTGATACACATCGATGTTATCGTCGATTACATGAACACGAGATCGCTGATAATCGAGGCGGCTGCGGAGCTGATCGCCCAGTCTCCGGGCGGCGACGTGTCGACGCGTGCGGTGTGCGAGGCGGCGGGTGTCCAACAGCCCGTGCTGTACCGGCTGTTCGGCGACAAGGACGGGCTGCTGGCGGCGACGGTCGACCACGTCTGGGACCAGTACCTGGAGACCAAGCGCGCCGCGGAGAAGTCGGCGGACCCGTTGCGGGACCTGCTCGCCGGGTGGGACAGCCATGTGGCGTTCGCGCTGGCGCATCCCAACGCCTACAAGTTGATGTTCGCCCCGGCGCTGCGGTCCACGCCGGAGGCGGCGCGGGAAGCGCTGCGGATTCTCCGCACCGTCCTGGAGCGGCTCGCCGCGCAGGGCCGTATGCGCGTCGCGCCCCAGATCGCGGCGCGGATGGTCATGTCGGCCACCACCGGTGTGGCGCTGGCACTGATCACCCGCCCCGAGCTGTACCCGGACGCCGGGCTGTCGACGCTGGTCCGCGACGCGATGGTGCAGGCGATCCTGCTCGACCCGGCGGCGGACACCACGGTCCCCGACGCCCGCGCGGCGGCGGCCACCACGCTGCTCTCGTCCCTGGACGACCTCACCCCCGAGCCGTTCACCCCCGCGGAGTCGGCCCTGCTCGGGCAGTGGCTCACGCAGATCCCCAGCTCCACGCGGATCCCCACTTCCCGGAAGGACCTCCACCATGACTGACACCGGCACCACCACCCGCGTCGCGCTGGTCACCGGCGGCTCCGGCGGCATCGGCCGCGCCGTCGCGGAGCGGCTGGCAAATGACGGCATCGCGGTCGGCGTGCACTACGCCGGCAACAAGGCCAAGGCCGACGACACGGTCGCCGCGATCGTCGCGGCCGGCGGCAGGGCGATTCCCGTCGGCGGCGACGTGGCCGACGAGGAGGCGATGTCGGCCGCGTTCGACGCGGTCGAGGCGGAGTTCGGCGGGATCGACGTCGTCGTCAACACCGCCGGGATCATGGTCCTGTCCCCGATCGCCACCCTGGACCTCGACGACCTCGACCGTATGCACCGCACCAACATCCGCGGCACGTTCGTCGTCTCCCAGCAGGCCGCCCGCCGGGTGCGCGGCGGCGGCGCGATCGTCAACTTCTCCACCACCGTCACCCGCACCAAGTTCCCGGCGTACGGCGCCTATGTGGCGAGCAAGGCCGCCGTCGAGGCGATGACCCTCGTCCTGGCCCGCGAACTGCGCGGCAGGGACATCACCGTCAACACCGTGGCCCCCGGCCCGACCGCCACTCCCCTGTTCCTGGACGGCAAGGACGAGACCACGGTCGAGAGCCTCGCCAGGGCCGCCCCGCTGGAGCGTCTGGGCAGCCCGGACGACATCGCCGAGTCCGTCGCGTTCCTGGTCGGCCCGGCCCGCTGGATCAACGGTCAAGTACTGTTCGCCAACGGCGGGTTGGCGTGACCGGGAGAAGGATCCAGAGGTGACTTACGTCCTCCAGGCAGTGATCGCCGGAGACGAACTGCTCCGTGCCGCCGCACAGAACGTGTCCGGCGCCCGAGTGGTGTCTCTCGGCCAGGGCCTGTCCCTGATGCCGATGACGGCCGAGGTCTCCGACGCCGTCACGGACGGCGGCGATGCCGGGGACCTGGGGTTCCGGCGGCTGCCGGGCGGCTTCCGCAAGACGCTCGCCGAGTGGTCCGCCGTAGGACCGGTCGCCTATGTGGAGGCCGAGTACTTCGGTGGGGTCGGTGAGCAACGTGCCGCGCTCTGGGCCGATGGCGCACTCGCGTGGGGGCCCGTGGACGAGCCGTCGCGAGAGCGGCTCAGCCCGATCTCCCAGGCGCTCCGGCGTCTGGGCGCGACGAGCGGTCCTGGCGAGGACGAGTTCACGGCCGTCGGCCTGCACCGCCATCGCGACAACACCGGCTGGATCTCCCGGTCCTCGTGACGCCCTGCCCCAACTACCCCACGGCGTCCGTCACTTCCCGCCGATACGACTCCCCGCCCGCGAACAGCTCCTGGGACACGGCTCGTACGGCGTTGACGACCAGCGGGGCGACGAGTTCCAGCGGTGCGCGCCCGTCGCCGACGACCGAGATCGCGCCGACCGGGCCGTCGGGCCCGCGCAGCGCGAGGCCGACGCAGCCGAGGTCGGGGAAACACTCGCCCCGGTCGATCGCCAGCCCGTTGCGTCGGCGTACCGTGCCCAACTCCCGGTGCAGCAGGTCGAGTCGGCCGATGCTGTGCGCGGTGCGGCACTCCATCGCCTTCTGGTAGCGGGCGTCGATCTCCTCCGGGCTCAGCCAGGCGAGCATCGCCTTGCCGAGCCCGGTGCAGTGGGCGACCGCCCGGCCGCCGACCCGGGAGGGGATGTCGACCGCGGCCCGGCCGCCCACCTTGTCGAGGTAGTAGATCTCCGGGCCGTCCAGCACGGCGAGGTGGACGACCATTTTCGTGCGGACGGCCAGGTCGAGGAGTTGGGGCGCTGCCGCCGCGCGCAGGGTGCTGTGCCCGATCTCCCGCCCGCCGAGTCCGAGCGCGCGCGGTCCCAGCGCGTACCCGGCGACCGTGTGGTGCAGCCAGTCCAGGCGCACCAGTTGGTCGAGTATCCGGTGGGTGGTGGAGCGCGGGAGGTGGGTCCGGCGGGACACCACTTCGAGGGTGAGGTGTGTCTGGGGCCGCTCGAAGAGGTCCATGATCAGCGTGACGCGCTCCATCATCGACGGTGGCAGCGCATGCCGGTCGGCCTCGTATCGCGGTTCCAGGCGAAGGGCAGACGTCATCGTCAATGCCTCTCTGCTCAAACTGAAATCAATTCTAGTTCGGCGCCTGCGTCAACGTATCAACGGCTTCGGACGCGGGCCAAGAGGCGTGCACGAGTTTATTGGTACGCCCGGTCCAATCAATACGCGAAAGCGCCGCCCCCCGGCGCACCGGCCGGGAGGCGGCTCTGCGGAATCGCGCGTTCAGCAGCCGCGCGTCAGGTCCAGCGCGATGTCGACGATCATGTCCTCCTGGCCGCCGACCAGCCCCCGCCTGCCGACCTCCTGAAGGATGGTGCGCGCGTCGAGGCCGTACTGTCCTGCCGCTGTCTCGGCGTGCCGCAGGAAGCTGGAGTAGGCGCCCGCGTAGCCGAGGGTGAGGGTCTCCCGGTCGACGCGCACCGGGCGGTCCTGGAGCGGGCGGACCAGGTCGTCGGCGGCGTCCTGGAGCGCGAACAGGTCGCAACCGTGCTCCCAGCCAAGGAGGTTGGCGACGGCGACGAACGGTTCGACGGGGCAGTTGCCCGCGCCCGCGCCCTGTCCCGCCAGGGACGCGTCCACCCGGGTCACGCCCTCTTCCACCGCCGTGACGGAGTTGGCGACCGAAAGGGAGAGGTTCTCGTGCGCGTGGATGCCGATCTGGGTGTCCGGGTCGAGTACGTCCCGGTAGGCGCGGATGCGGTCGCGTACGCCGTCCATGGTGAGCCGGCCGCCGGAGTCGGTGACGTAGACGCAGTGGGCGCCGTAGGACTCCATCAGCCGTGCCTGGCGGGCGAGTTCGGCGGGGTCGGTCATGTGGGCCATCATCAGGAAGCCGGAGACGTCCATGCCGAGTTCGCGGGCGGTGGCGATGTGCTGGGCCGCCACGTCGGCCTCGGTGCAGTGGGTGGCGACGCGGACCGAGCGGACGCCGAGGGAGTACGCCTGCTTGAGTTCGGCGATGGTGCCGATGCCGGGCAGCAGCAGGGACGTCAGGGTCGCCCGGTGGATGGCGCCGGCGGCGGCCTCGATCCACTCCCAGTCGGTGTTGCTGCCGGGGCCGTAGTTGAGGCTGCCGCCGGCCAGGCCGTCGCCGTGGGCGACCTCGATGGCGTCCACGCCCGCCTGGTCCAGGGCCGCGCTGATGGCGGCCACCTTCTCGGGCGTGATCCGGTGCCGGATGGCGTGCATGCCGTCCCGGAGGGTGACGTCCTGCACATAGAGCCTGGGGGTCACCGGGTCACCTCGCTGGAGAAGCGCTCGGCGATGCGCTCGGCGACCCGCAGGGCTGCCGAGGTCATGATGTCGAGGTTGCCGGCGTAGGCGGGCAAGTAGTGGGCGGCGCCCTCCACTTCGAGGAAGACGGAGACCTTCGTGGTCACCTCGGAGACGTCGCCGGTGAAGAGTGTGTGGACCGGGTCGCCGGCCGGGATCGGGGTGAACTGCACCTGCTGCTTGAGCCGGTAGCCGGGCACGTACTCGGCGACCGCGTCCACCATGCCCTCGACGGAGGCCCGGATCGTCTCGTGGTCGGCGTCGCCGATCAGGCAGTACACGGTGTCCCGCATGATCAGCGGCGGTTCGGCCGGGTTGAGCACGATGATCGCCTTGCCGCGCTGGGCGCCGCCCACCTTCTCGATGGCGGCGGAGGTGGTCTCGGTGAACTCGTCGATGTTGGCGCGGGTTCCGGGTCCGGCCGACTTCGAGGCGATCGAGGCGACGATCTCGGCGTAGGGCACCGGTGTGATCCGGCTGACCGCGTGCACGATCGGGATGGTGGCCTGGCCGCCGCAGGTGACCAGGTTGAGGTTGTCGACATCGTTGGCGAGATGCTCGTCCAGGTTCACCGGCGGTACGACGTACGGGCCGATGGCGGCGGGAGTGAGGTCGACGAGCCGTTTGCCGTACGGGGCGAGGCACTTGGCGTTCTCGACGTGCGCCTTGGCGGACGTGGCGTCGAAGACGATCCGGATGTCGTCGAAGCCGTCCATCCGGATCAGGCCGTCCACGCCCTCGTGGGTGGTGGGCACCTTCAGGCGGGCGGCGCGGGCGAGGCCGTCGGAGTCCGGGTCGATGCCCACCATGGCCGCCAACTCCAGGGTGTCGGACAGCCGTAGCACCTTGATCATCAGGTCGGTTCCGATGTTGCCGGAGCCGATGACGGCCACCTTGGTCTTCGTCATCCCTCTTCCTTCGCTGGGTTCGATGAGAACGTCGCGGTGACCGGCCCGAGGCCTGTCATCTCGGCCCGTACGGCGACTCCTGGCGGGGTGGGGACGAGCGGACCGAGTGCGCCCGAGAGCACGACCTGTCCGGCCCGCAGCGGATCGCCGAACTCCCGGGCCGTGCGCGCCAGCCACAGCAGTGCGGCGAGGGGATCGCCGAGGCAGGCCGTGCCGTCGCCCTCGGACGCGAGCTTCCCGTCGGCGTAGAGCCGCATCGACACGTCCCGGGGTTCGAACGCCTTCAACTCGACGCGCTCGCCGCCGAGTACGAACAACCCGCTCGACGCGTTGTCGGCGACCGTGTCGGTGATCGCGATGTCCCAGTCGGCGACCCGGCTGTCGACGATCTCCAGCGCGGCGACCGCGTAGGCGACGGCGGACCGGACCCGCTCGATGTCCAGCTCGTCGTCGTCGAGGTCGGCGGCGAGGACGAACGCGATCTCCGCCTCGACGCGGGGCTGCAGCAGCCGTTCGCTGGGCACGGCCGGCAGCGCGCTGACGTCCATGTCGGCGAGGAGCACCCCGAAGTCGGGCCGGTCGACGCCGACTTGACGCTGCACCGACTCGGAGGTCAGCCCGATCTTCCGGCCGACGACCCGTGCTCCGGCGGCGATCCGGTCGGCCATGACGCGCTGTTGGACGGCGTAGGCGAGGCCGATGTCCGTCGCGCCGAGCAAATCCCGTACGGGGGCGCACGGTTGGTGGTCACGGGCGGCACGGGTGAGTCGTACGACCGCCTCGGCCACCGCCGCCTCTCGGTCCGCCGCGGACCTCGGTTCCCCAACGTCTGTCATTCGCATCCTCAGCTCGTGATGGTCTCCAGCCTGGGCATCGGTGCCCGATCACGGTCGCGCGGGTTCCGCTCACCGGGACTTGAGCGGGGGGACGAGGGGCCGGTTCTCCACGTCAGAGCCAGCGACGGAACGGCTCCTGGAACACCACCACGTTCGGACGTTTCCGGCCTACCACCCTTTCCGCGAGGGTCGTCAGGGAAAAGCGTGCGGCCGGCAGCGGCCACGCCACGACAACCATCGAGAGGGCGGCCATTATCGGATACTCCGTGATGAGCTGATCCGCGCTCCAATACGTCAGCAGTGTGAAAGCGGACAGCAGAGACGCCGGCAGGGACAGGATTCCCACGATGAGGACGACGCCCAGCGATGTCTCCAGAAGGGGCATCGCGAAGCCGAAGAAATGCGGCCATCCCGCGAGAGCGAAATCCGAGAAGCTTTTGAAGAAGCCCGGAACCCTGCTGTTCGACTTCGCACTGTTGGCCACCAGCAGAATGTCCGCCGCACCGAAGTGCGCCCGGTATTTCAATGTCCCCTCATGCAGCCACAGGACACCGAGGGTGACTCTGAGCGCGCCGGCGAGGGCCGCCGCGCTCAGGGTCGGGCGCGAGAGGGGCGTCCTCATGACAGTTTCGCGGCGCCGAATACCGCCTTAGCCTTGTCGCAGTGGATGACCACGGTGCTGTAGGCGGACGCGTCGGCACCGTTGAGTGCGAACGTCTGCGACTTCGCGTCGTACTTGACGGCTCCGAGCTGCTTCCCCGCCGACACGGCGGCCTCATCCGTACCGTTGGTGAGGTAGACGTGCAGGTCCGGGCCCTCGTCGGACGAGAAGCCCGAAAGCATGACGCCCGAACCGCTCACCTGTGCGGAGCCGACCACCTTCTTGCCGTTGAGCCCCGCGAACATGCCCGTCCTGTCCGCCGCCCGCGCCGCCGGCTGCGAGGCCGACATGGAGGCCGCCGCCTTCGAGGAGGAGTCCTTGCTGTCGGACCCGCTGCACGCCGTGAGCGCGAAGGAAACAGCGATGAGAGCCACGCCGGCAAATCCGATTTTCCGCATGCCGAATCTTCCTCTTCTTGGTTCCAGTGGAATCGGCGGCAATAGGAACGGGCTGCCGCCGACGGAACCAACCTACCTACGGAATGCGGGAAGATACCCGGCTGCCGGGGGGACGTAAGAAATGCATCACATTTGTTTGCGGGTCCCGGTCGACTACGGCGTGAGGAGCAGCCGTGCGGCCAGCCGCATGTTGGTCTCCGCCTCCTCGGTGGAGATCTCCTCGGTGAGCATGGCCACGAACAGCCCCCACCACCCGTAGATGAGCAGCCGCGCCCTGCTGCGGTCGGTCTCGGAGGCCTCGCGCACGCCGAGCAGGCGCAGGATGGCCTGTCCCAGGGCGCTGTCGACGATGTCGATGCGAGTCGGAACGGCGGTCGCGTACTCGGTGAACGACGACAGCGCGACCGCCGAGGCGAGCAGGGGGCTGTCCAGCAGCTTCACGCTGAGCGCGATGAGGAGTTCGGCGACCTCGGCGGCGGCGTCCGTGCCCCCACTCCCGTGCTCACGGCCGTGCTCGTCCCCGTCCTCACGGACGTTCTCGTGGCCGCCGAGGAACTGCTCGATGTGCCACTCCAGGACGGCCATGAACAGGTACGGCTTGGAGGGAAAGTAGCGGTACAGGGTGGCGATGGCGACGCCGGCCTCCTTGGCCACGTCGTGCATCTGCACGCTGGCGAGGCCTTCGCGGGCGCCGAGTTCGGAGGCCGCGCGAAGGATGCGGACGCGGCGGGCGATCTGGCCGCGGGAGACCGGGGCCGCCGGTTGCCGTCCCTCAGCGGGTCTCGCCACGCCGTCCCCCATGTCGTCCGGTGCTCCCGCCGACGCTCAGGATGCCTCGGGGCGGGTCAGGAAGGCCAGGACCGTGCTCTCCCAGGCCTCCTTCTGCTCGATCATCGCCCAGTGTCCGCAGTCGGGCAGCACATGCAGCTCGGCCTGGGGAATCGTACGCATCGGGATCAGCGCGCTCTCCAGCGGTGTGACCCGGTCGTCGCGGCCCCAGGTCAGCAGCGTGGGCGCGGTGATCTTGTGCAGGGCGGCCCAGACGGGCTGGTCGGAGTGCGCCTGCGCGGCCTGCATGGCGGCCATGGCCTGGCGGCCGTAGATCCGGCGGGATGCCTCCAGGGTCGCGGGCTCGGTGGCGGTCCGCCAGCGTTCCTCGATGAGTTCCTCGGTAAGAAGGGCCGGGTTGTGGACCATCGACCGCAGCCACTGGACGAGGTTCTCGCGGGTCGGGTTCTCGGCGAACTCGACCAGCAGGTTGAGGCCTTCGCTGGGGCCCGGCGAGAGGATGTTGCGGCCGACGCCGCCGATGGTGACGACCCGGCGGAACAGGTCCTTGTGCGCCACGGCGAGACCGGCCGCGACGAAACCGCCCATGGAGTTGCCGATGACGTCGACGCGGTCGAGGCCGAGGCCGTCGAGGAAACGCAGGACGGCCTTGGGCGCCGCCATCATGGGGTTCTCGTCGGTGGGGTCGCTCACCCCGAACCCGGGGAATTCCAGGACCAGGCAGCGGAAGTGCTGCGCGAACACGGGGAGATTTCCCCGGTAGTTGCGCCAGCCCGTCACACCGGGACCGGAGCCGTGCAGCAGGAGCAGGGGCGGCCCGTCGCCTGCCTCGTGGTAGCGCAACGTGCCCTCGTCGGTGCGCAGTTCGCGCAGGGTGCCCTCAGCGGTGAGTGTCATGACGGTGCGTGGCCTCCGGTCGCGGGGTGACAGGCGTCAGCCACCGTGCCATCGGGCCGCGCCGCGGTGCCCGACTCCTCCCGATCAGTGGGACGTTCGCGGCCCCCGGTCCGCCGGGCTGACTAGCGTCTGGCTGCCAGGACCTGACCACGGTGATGGGAGAACCTGATGGGTGTGCGCTCACTCGGGTATGTACGGCTGGAGTCCAGTGACATCGAGAAATGGAAGGTGTTCGGGGCGGATTTCCTCGGCCTGATGCCAGTTGAGGGCGGCGACCCGGAGTCCCTGTACTTCAGGATGGACGACCACCCCGCCCGCATCGTGGTCTCCCCCGGCTCGCAGAACGGGATGACCGCCCTCGGCTTCGAGGTGATCGACGAGCGGGAACTGGCGAGGCTGGTCGCCGACGTCGAGAAGACCGGCATCAAGGTGACCGCCGGCACCGAGGACGAGGCCGCGGAACGCAGGGTCACCGGCTTCGTCAGGTTCAACGACCCGGGCGGCAACCCGGTCGAGCTGTTCTACGGCGCGATCCTCGACCACGTTCCGGTGCACACGCCCCTGGTGTCAGGGTTCCTGACCGGCGACATGGGCTTCGGACACGCGATCGTCTCCGCCGAGGACGCGCGGGGCACCTTCGACTTCTACGTCAACGTCCTCGGCTTCATCGAGCGCAACACGATGCGCTCACCGGGCGGCACGACCTGGTTCATGGGCTGCAACCCCCGCCACCACACCCTGGGCGTCACCCCGGCACCCGGCCCCGGACGGCTGCTGCACTTCATGGTCGAGGGCAGGACGCTGGACGACGTGGGCCGCGCCCTGGACCGGGCCGCCAAGCTCGAAGTCCCGATGATGCACTCGCTGGGCAAGCACACCAACGACCACATGGTGTCCTTCTACGTGTGGTCGCCGGAGAACTACGCCGTCGAGTTCGGCTGGAACGGCCTCCAGGTACCGGAGCCGGTCCCCGTCTACGAGATCACCGACGGCGCGTTCTGGGGCCACCACTTCACGCCGCCGCCGCAGCCCGCCGGCTGAACCCGGCCCACACGAGAGGAGCCCCACGGTCCACGGCCGTGGGGCTCCTCCGCGTCACCGCTCGACGGTGATGGCCCGCTCAGGGCAGGCCAACTCCCCGTCTCTTGCCGCCTGTTCCAGCTCGGGAGGCAACTCGCCGTCGAAGGGCAGCGCATAGCCGTCGTCGTCGAGCCGGAACACCTCCGGCGCCGCCGCCGCGCACCTCGCGTGCCCGGAGCACAGCGAGGAGTCAATCGTGATCTTCATTCACCACTCCGTTCTACGGCTTGTTCGTCGAGCCGGCGTCGACGGTGAACTGGAGTCCCGTGACGTACCGTGCCTCGTCCGAGGCGAGGAACAGGACGGCGTTCGACACGTCGCGCGGCTCGACGTAGGGGGCGAGGGGGTTCATCGCGGCCAGCGCGAACAGCGGTTCCCTCGCGGCGAGTTCCTCGATCGGGACGCCGACGGTGATGCCCGTGTCGCTGACACCGGTGGGGTGGACGGTGTTCACCCGGATGCGGTGCGGGGCGAGTTCGTTGGAGAGCGCCTTCATCAGCCCGACCACGCCGTGCTTGCTGGCCACGTAGTGGGCGTACGGCACATGGCCGCGGATACCGGCGGCCGAACTGGTGATGATGACGGAACCGCCCTGTCCGGCCTCGATCATCCAGGGGATCGCGGCCCGGACCGTGTTCCAGGGCCCCTTGAGGTTGACGTCCATGACGACGTCCCAGGCCTCCTCGGAGAGTTCCCAGGCGGCGCCGATACTCATCACGCCGGCGTTCGCCACGACCGTGTCGAGCCGCCCGAACTCCTCCCGGGCCGCGTCGACGGCGACCCGCGACTCCACCACCGAGCGGACGTCGGCCTGGACGGCGACGCACCGGCGGCCCGTCGCTCTCACCAACTCCGCGGTCTCTTCGAGCTGTTCCTTCGACGCCAACGAGTAGGGCAGCTCATCGCTGATGTCGTGGCACACGTCGGTGACGACGACATCGGCTCCCTCCTCCGCCAGCCGCACCGCGTGCGAGCGGCCCTGACCACGGGCCGCTCCCGTGACGAGCGCGACCTTTCCTTCCACACGCCCCATGCCAACTCCCGTCGCCTCAGCGGACATTCAGATCCTCGGCGGCCTCGCGCAGGGCACGCAGCCGCGTGCCGAGGAGTTCGCGCTCGGCCTCGTCGCCCGCGCCCAGTTCGGCCAGACGTCGGTCGGTGAGGGCGATCTCCTCCTGGAGGCGGCCGTACGCCTCGTCGCGGGTCAGCAGGTCGAGATCGGTCCAGTCGGACCGCTCGGACTCCGGGCGCCTGCTCATACGGGGAGGTTGTAGAGGCGGCGGGTGTTCAGCTCCACGATCTTGTGCACCTCGTCGTCCGGTACGTCGGCGAGGACCTCGGCCGCGTAGGCGCGGCTCTTGGGCCAATAGGAGTCGGAGTGCGGGTAGTCGCACTCCCAGGTGATCTTGTCGACGCCGATGTGGTGGCGCACGTCCACGCCGAACCGGTCGTCGATGAAGCAGCCGTGCATGTGCCGGTGGAACAGCTCGGAGGGCCGCACGGTCTGGTTGACGTTCTGGTAGAAGCGGTGCCGCTCCCACGTGCCGTCGATCCGCTCCAGCAGGTACGGGATCCAGCCGATCCCGCCCTCGGACAGCCCCACCTTGAGGTCGGGATGCTTGTGGAACACCGGGGAGAACAGCAGGTCGGCGGTGGCGTACATGGAGTTGCAGCCGAACAGGGCGATCGTGACCGCGAAGGGTGCCTCCGGGGCGGTCTTCGGAGCCGCGCCCGAGGTGCCGAAGTGCAGGCACAGGGGCATCCCGGTCTCCTCGGCCGCCGTGAACACCGGGTCCCAGTGGTCGGTGTGGAACGACGGCAGGCCCAGCGGGACCGGGTTCTCCGGGAACGAGATCGCCTTGGCGCCCTTGGCCGCCGTGCGCCGGATCTCGGCCGCGCAGGCGTCGACGTCCCACAGCGGCAGGATGACCAGCGGGATGAGCCGGCCGGGGGCGGTGGCGCACCACTCGTCGAGCACGAAGTCGTTCCACGCCTGCACGCACAGCAGGGCGAGTCGGCGGTCCTGGCCGTCCAGGAACACCGTGCCGGCGAAGCGCGGGAACGACGGGAAGCACAGCGCGCCCCACACGCCGTCCAGGTCCATGTCGCGCAGCCGGGCCTTCGGGTCGTAGCAGCCCGGGATCATCTCGTCGTAGCGGGTCGGTTCGAGGCCGAACTCCTCGGGCGACTTGCCCGCCACGGCGTTCAGGCCGATGTAGGGGTAGATGCGGCCCTCGTAGTTCCACACCTCGGCCGGGGCCTCGCCCTCGCCGCGCGCCTGCTCGACGATCCTCGGCCCGACATCGCGGTACTTCGTCGGCAGGCGGTCCGTCCACAGGCGCGGTGGCTCGATGAGGTGGTCGTCGGTCGACAGCAACTTCATCCATGGCTGCAATGGCATCGATGTGCTCCCTCGATCTCATGGACTCTCTAGCACCGGCCGAATTCTGTGCACTGTTCAGGTCCCACTGAACGGAAACCGGCCAGCCGTCAGTGGACTTGAGGCCGATCATGGATCACGAACATCCTCTTCGGACACCATTAAGGCTACTCTTTTATTTCCGGCGGAAGGAGTCCCACGATGGGCCGAGTACAGGACAAGGTCGTCTTCATCACCGGAGCCGCGCGTGGGCAGGGCCGCTCCCACGCGCTGCGGCTCGCCGCGGAGGGCGCCGACATCATCGCCGTCGACCTGTGCGAGGACATCGCCACCAACGCGTACCCGCTGGCCACTCAGGACGACCTGGACGAGACCGTGCGCCAGGTCGAGAAGCTCGGCCGACGCATCGTGGCACGCAAGGCGGACGTACGCGATCCAGCTGCGCTGAAGGCCGCCGTGGCCGACGGGGTGGCCGAGTTGGGGCGGCTCGACGCCGTCGTCGCCCAGGCCGGTATCGCCCCGCTGGGTCCCCAGCAGGGCGTCCAGGCCTTCGTCGACGCCGTCACCGTCGACTTCAACGGCGTCGTGCACGCCGTCGAGGCCGCTCTTCCCCATCTGCCGGACGGTGGCTCGATCGTGGCGACCGGGTCCATCGCGGCGCTGACCCCGGCGACCGTGGACAACCCGTCCAACGGCCCGGGCGGTCTCGGCTACTCCTTCGCCAAGCGCCAAGTGGCCGCCTTCGTCCACGACTTGGCGACCGTCCTGCTGTCCCGGCGGATCCGGGTCAACGCGCTGCACCCGACCAATGTCAACACGGACATGCTCAACAGCGACATCATGTACCGGTCGTTCCGGCCCGACCTCGACAACCCGACCCGCGCGGACGCGCTGGTCTCGTTCCCCGCGACGACCGGTATGGACATCCCCTACGTCGAGCCGGAGGACGTCTCCGACATGGTCCTCTTCCTGGTCTCCGACGAGTCCCGCTATGTCACCGGCATGCAGATGCGGGTGGACGCCGGCGGCTATGTCCGCAAGCGCCCTCAACTCCCCACGTTCTGAGGTTCCTTGCTACGCGCTGAGGTCCAGGACCACCTTGCCCGTGGTCCTGCGTTCGGCCACGTGGGTCAGGGCGGTCGCGACTTCGGCGAGGGCGTGGACGCGGGAGACGAGCGGGCGCATCCCGTCCCGGACCATCCCGGCGAGGGCACGGTCGGCGGCGGCCACCGCGTCCGGGGCGTACTGGCGCACCGTACGGATCTCGAAGCCCCGCACGACCAGGTCCTTGAGCAGCACCAGGTTCAACGGAATCCGCGGGATCTTCCCGTCGGCGTATCCGACCGTGACGAACCGGCCGCCCCGGCGCAGCGCCCGCAGAGCGGCCTCCGCATGGTCGCCGCCCACCGGGTCGATCACGAGGTGGACACCCTCGCCGCCGGTCAACTCCCTTGTGCGGAGCTTGAGATCCTCGTGGACGTAGTCGACGCCGGCCTCGGCGCCCAGCTTGCGGGCGACGGTCAGCCGCTCCTGGCTCGACGCGGCGGCGACCACCCGCATACCGAGCCGCGTCGCGATGTCGACCGCCGCCGAACCGACCCCGCCCGCCGCGCCGAGCACGGCCACCCACTCCCCCGCACTGCCCTGTCCGACGGTGACGAGGGAGTGGTAGGCGGTGGCGTAGGTGACGTGGAAGGCGGCGGCGTGCACCATGTCCAGGCCCTCGGGGACGTGGCGCAATGTCGCCGCGGGCACCACGACCTGCTCGGCGAAGGCACCGGTGAGTACCGCCCCGGCGACGGGTGAGCCGACGGGCGGCCCGGCGACACCCGGCCCCAACTCGGCGACCACACCGGCGAATTCACTGCCGGGCGTGAACGGCAGGGGCGCGGGCACCTGGTAGCGGTTCGCCACGATCAGTACGTCCGGGAAGTTGACGGCCGCCGCGTGCACGCGGACCAGCACCTCGCCCGGACCGGGGTGGAGGTCGTCGAGCTCGGCGACCGTGAGGCCGCCGGGCGGCCCGTACTCCGTGCAGCGTGCGGCCCTCATCATGTCCTTCCCCCGGTCGTGGGCATCGCCGGGTCTCGGGGCAGGCCGAGTACCTGTTCGGCGATCGTGTTGCGCTGGATCTCGGCGGTGCCCGCTCCGATCGACGAGGCCCGGGTGCGCAGGAACCCCCATACCCAGCGCCCGCGTTGGACGGCGTGAGGGTCGTGGCGGCCGAGCATTCCGTACGGTCCCAGCAGGTCGACCGCGAACTCGTGCAGCTCCTGCTCGAAGGTGACGATGAACAGGCGTGCCGTCGAAGAGGCGGGCCCCGGTTCGCCCTTGGCCATGATGTCGGCGATGGTCCGCATGCCGGTGAGCCGCATGACGCGCACCCGGATCTCGAAGTCCGCGAGCCGGTCGCGGACGATCGGGTCGGCCGTGGCCCCGCGCTCGTGGGCGAGTGCGATCAACTCGTCCAACACCCGCCGGTACAGGGCGGCTTGGTTCATCGCCCCGGCCGCCCGCTCGTGCCCCAGGCTCGTCCGGACCAGCGGCCAGCCGCCGTTCTCCTCGCCGATGCGGTGGGCGACCGGTACGCGGACGTCGTCGAAGAAGATCTCGCAGAAGTGCGTGTCCCCGGTCAGGTCGCGCAGCGGCCGTACGGTCACTCCGGGGGCGTGTGCGTCGATCAGCAGGTAACTGATGCCGTCCTGGCGGGAGTCGGGCGGTCCGGTGCGGACGAGGGTGAAGACGATGTCGGCGATGTCGGCCGAACTGTTCCACACCTTCTGCCCGTTGACGACGTACTCCGCGCCTGCGCGCCGTGCCGTCGTGCGCAGCGCGGGAAGGTCCGAGCCCGCCTCCGGTTCGGAGTAGCCCTGGGCCCACACCGTGTCGCCGCGCAGCATGGGTCGCAGGTGACACTCCTTCTGTTCGGGTGTGCCGTACTTGATGAGGGTGGGGGCGGCGATGCCCAGTCCGGTGCCCAGCGGGCCGGGAACGCGGGCGCGGGCGTACTCCTCCTGGTAGACGACCTGGCGTGCGAAGGACAGGTCCATGCCGCCGTACTCGCGCGGCCAACTCGGGCCCGCGTAACCGGCGTCGTACAGCGTGGCCAGCCATTTCTTCTGCCAGGCGACCCGCTCAACGGGGTCCTTGGGGCGACGGCCGGGGTGCTGCTCCGTCAGGAAGGCCCGCAGACGGGCGCGGAACCGCTCGTCGGTCTCGTCGGTCTCGTCCACCGTCATCGCGGGGCCATGCGGATGGCGCCGTCGAGCCGGACGGTCTGGCCGTTGAGGTAGGGGTTCTCCAGCATCTCCACGGCAAGGCGGGCGAAGTCGTCCGGGTCACCGAGTCGTTTGGGGTGCGGTACGGAGGCGGCGAGGCCGTCGCGGATGTCGGCGCGCAGACGGCCGAGCATCGGGGTGTCCATGATGCCGGGCGCGATGGTGTTCACCCGGATCTGCCAACTGGCCAGGTCGCGGGCGGCGACGAGGGTGATGCCGTGGACTCCGGCCTTGGCGGCGGTGTAGGAGGTCTGCCCGATCTGGCCGTCGAACGCGGCGACCGACGCGGTGAGCACTACGGCGCCGCGGTCGCCGTCGACGACGTCGTTGCCGGCGAGGCGGGCGGCGGCGAGACGCAGCACGTTGTAGGTGCCGATCAGGTTGACGCGTATGACCTCGGCGAACGTGTCGAGTTCGCCGGGGTTGCGGTCGCGGTCGATGATCCGGGTGCGGTCGCCGCCGCGTCCGGCGCAGTGCACGACGCAGCGCAGGGTGCCGAGTTGCTGTGCCGCGTCGAGGGCGGCGGAGACCTCGGTCGCGTCGGTGACGTCCGTACGGACGAAGCGTGCGGCCTCGCCGAGGTCGGCGACGGCCTTGACGCCCTGCTCCTCGGAGATGTCGGCGAGGACGACACGTCCGCCGCGTTCGACGACGCGCCGCGCGGTGGCCAGGCCGAGCCCGGAGGCACCGCCGGTGACGAGTGCCGCTGAACCGTCGATGTTCACACCCAACTCCTCATGGTCTGCGGGGCTTCAAAGGCGTGTTCTGCAGGGTCTCAAAGGCCCAGGGACTTGCTGATGATGAGCTTCATGACCTCGCTGGTGCCGCCGTAGATGCGGCTCACGCGGGCGTCCGCGTACAGGCGGGCGATCGGGGATTCGAGGATGTAGCCGTAGCCGCCGTGCAGTTGGAGACAGCGGTCGACGACACGTCCCTGTGTCTCGGTGCAGAACAGCTTGGTCCGGGCCGCGTCCACGGGGTCCAGTCCGCCCGCGACGTGCGCGGTGACCGCCGCGTCGAGCAGGGCCTGGGCTGCGGTCAACTCCGCGTCCAGGGCGGCGAGTTCGAACTTCGTGTTCTGGAACTGGGCCAGTGGTCTTCCGAACACGGTCCGGTCGCGGACGTAGGCGACGGTCAGGTCGATCGCGGTGCGGGCCTGGGCGACCGCGCCGACGGCGATGGCGAGGCGTTCCTGGGCGAGGTTGCGGCCGAGGAGGGTGAAGGCGGCGCCTTCCGAGCCGAGGACGTTGGCGGCGGGCACGCGGACGTCGGTGAAGGAGAGTTCCACGGTGTCCTGGACGGCAAGACCGATCTTCTCCAGCTTGCGCCCGACCGTGAAGCCGGGCATGCCCTTCTCCGCCACGAGGAGGGAGAGGCCGGCTCGCCTGTTCTCCGGGTCAACAGTGGTGCGGGCGACCACGATCACCAGGTCCGCGTGATGGCCGCCGGTGATGAAGGTCTTGGACCCGTTCAGCACGAAGTGGTCGCCGTCGCGGATCGCCCGGGTGGTGATGCCGGCGAGGTCGGAGCCGGTGGCGGGCTCGCTCATCGCGATCGCGGTGTACAGCTCACCCGAGGCCAACCCCGGGAGCCAGCGCGCCCGTTGCCCGGTATCGGCCAGGCCCGTGAAGTACGGGACGACGACGTCCAGATGGGTGCGCAGGCCGCCGAGTGTGACGCAGGCGCGTGCGCACTCCTCCTGGATCACCACGTTGTAGCGGTAGTCGTCCTGGCCTCCCCCGCCGTACTCCTCCGGGATAGCGGTGCCGATGATGCCGAGCTTGCCCAGCGCGGTGAACAGGTCGCGGGGGACGAGTCCGGCCCGTCGCCAGTCCTCGTACGAGGGGACGACCTCACGGGCGATGAAGTCACGGACCAGCAGACGGAAGTCCTCATGGGTCTCTTCGAACAGGGTCCGGCGCATCGGAACTCCTTCGGCTCGACCAATTCAGTATACCTAATTAATCTCGGCGCACACAGATCTCTCCGGGCACAGAAGAACGCCCCATGGGCCCGAAGGCCGCATGGGGCTTGGGTGATCGGGTGTCGACGGCTCAGTGCCACCAGGGGATGAGCGCGTCCAGGTGCCGGCGCATCCGGTGCCGGGCGACGCCCGCGTCCCCGTCCACGATGGCGTCGAGGATGCGCTGGTGGACGTGCTGGACCTCGTCGGCCGCGGTGTCACCGGGCAGTGGCCGGTCGTGGCCGGAGGCGTGGCGGCGGAACAGCTCGGTGATGATCGACAGGAACAGCGCCAGCACCGGGTTGTCGGACAGGGCGGCCAGTTCGGTGTGGAAGAGGTCGGCCTTGCGCGGGTCGTCGGCGGGGCCCTCCGTGCTCCAGCGCACGGCCCTGCCCAGGCGCTCGGCGACCTCCTGGTCGCCCTCCGCGACCCTGGCGGTCACCCGGGCGACGATGCCGAGTTCGATGGCGTTGCGGACGATCCGCAGGTCGTCGGCGGTGACGCCCTGGTACTCCAGGAACAGCGCCATGGTGTCGATGCTGGCCTGCGGTTCGGGTTCGGTGACGATCAGTCCGCCGCCGGGTCCGCGACGCATCCGGGCGACCGAGTGGTACTCCAACAGCCGTACGGCTTCCCGCAGTACGGCCCGGCTGATCGAGTAGCGGGCGAGCAGGTCGGCCTCCGAGCCGAGCACCATGCCGGTCTGCCAGCCGCGCGCGGCGATGTCGTCGTGGATCCGGGCCGCGACCACTTCGGCGAGCTTGGCCCGCGGGCCCTCGACGAGTTCGGGCTCGACCACGTTGCCCGCGATCCGCAGCCCGCGCCGCACCCGGTGCTTCTCGATCCAGCCGGCCACCGACTCCAGATGCGCGGTCAACTCCGTCTGCGCGCGGGCCCCGTCGTCGGCGATCACCGCGTCGACGACGGCTTTGTGGGCGCGGTGCGAGGTGCCCTTCGCCGCGTGCATCTCGGCCTTGGAGATACGGCGGGAGGTGTGCGCGTAGCGTGCGGTGAGCCGGGTGAGGACGTCGACGAACAGGTGCAGTACCGGGTTTCCCGAGAGCCGGCCGAGGACGGGGTGGAGGGGGTCCTGCGAGTGGACTCCCGGGTCGTCCCAGTGGTCGAGTTCGGCGTCGAGCGTGGTCCGGAGGGTGTCGATGCCGTCCTCGGTGATGCGGTCGGCGGCCAGTCCGGCGGCGATCGGTTCCAGCAGGAGGCGGGCCTGGAGGAGGTCCGTGACGCTCGTGCCGACGTATTCGAGGTAGATCACCATGGCGCGGGTGGCGGGGCCGGCGTCGGGTGCGCAGACGATCAGGCCACCGTTCGGGCCGCGCCGCATCCTGGCGACCTGGTGGTGCTCGACGAGCCGCACCGCCTCGCGCAGCACGGCCCGGCTGACCCCCAGACGTTCCCGCAGATCCACCTCGGACCCCAACGACTCGCCCACCGGCCAGCCCTGGCGGATCACGGTCGCCTCGATACGGCGGGCGGTCTGCGCGGCCAGCTTGCCGACCGGGACACCGGTCTCGCCGTCGGCGGGCTCGCGGTCGACGGCAGTCGCCATGGCCAACTCCTCTGGGGCGGATATTGCGGATCCCCAGTCTATTCGCCACCTGGGTCGGAGGCCCCTGGTTCAGGTACGCGGAACCCAGATGAGGCCACTTTTTCGGGGGTAGGACTCTACCAACCGGGTGAGTGACACGGTTAGAGTAACCTCATTTCCGGGCCGCGACATGAGAACAGGGAGCCGTCTGCGATGCGACTGGAGTCCACGCCCGAGCTCGAAGCGTTCCGGCGCAAGGTGCGCGCCTTCGTCGCGGAGCACGCCCCGGGTATCAAGACCCGTGCGGGAGTGCGCGCGCCGGAGCCCGAACTGATGCCGGCGATCCGGCAGTGGACCGCCAAGCTGTACGAGGCGGGCTTCCTCGGGATCGACTGGCCGGCTGAGTACGGCGGACGGCCGGACGCGCATCCCCTGGAGCCGTCCGTCGTGGCCGAGGAGATCGCCCGCGCCCGCACCTGGCAGCCGATCGGCGCGGCCTCACTGGCCTCGGCGGCGCTGCTGGAGTTCGGCACCGACGCGCAGCGGGCGCGTTTCCTGCCGCGCATCCGCTCCTGCGAGGACGTGTGGTGCCAGCTGTTCAGCGAGCCGGAGGCGGGCAGCGACCTGGCGGCGCTGCGGACACGGGCGGTGCGCGAGGGCGAGGGCGACGACGCGGTGTTCGTCGTGGACGGCCAGAAGGTGTGGACGACCAACGGGCAGCACGCCGACATGGGTTACCTGCTCGCGCGCACCGATCGCGAGGCCCCGAAGCACAAGGGCATCACGGCGTTCGCCCTCGATCTGCGCAGCCCGGGCGTCGACATCCGGCCGTTGCGGGAGATCACGGGGACGACCGACTTCAACGAGGTCTTCCTGGACGGCGTGCGGATCCCGGCCGCGAACGTGATCGGCCGGGTGGACGACGGCTGGCGGGTCGCGATGAGCAGTCTCGGCCACGAGCGTTCCGGTGTGGCGGCACGCGGGGTCGAACTGGTCGCCGTACTCGACGACTTGATGCACCTCGCCTCTCGTACGACGGTGGGCGGCGGCCCCGCGCTCGACGACTCCGCGACCCGGCAGGCGATCGGCGAACTGGCCACGCGGGTGCAGGTGAACGCCGCGCTGATCGGGCTCGCCCAGTCGCGGATGCTGCACGGCACGGAGCAGCCCGCCGACGCCCTCCTCGGCAAGATCTTCTTCAGCGAGCTGAACCACGACCTGGTCGACTTCGGCCTCGGCCTGCAGGGCACGGACGGGTTGCTGGTCGAGGGCGACGAGGACGCCGTAGCGGATGGCTGGTGGCAGGACGCGCATCTGTACTCGCGGGCGTACACGATCGCCGGCGGGGCGAACGAGGTGCTGCGGACGCAGGTGGCGGAGCGGGGGCTGGGGATGCCGCGGGAGCCGCGCTGACCTGCCCCACCATTGAATGGACCATTCGGTCAATACTCGGTCCACGCATTTCTTCGACGGCCGCCGACGATTGATTGTACCGAACGGTCAACGTATGGTTTCGTCAGGTGCGGGCCGACGAGAGGACGACAGAACCATGACCGAGAGCGTGGCCGGAACCGACGTCTCCGAGGAACTGCCCGAGTACCCGTCGCCCCGATCGGGCGAGTGCCCGTTCGCGCCGCCGCCGGGGCTGCTCAAGCTGCACGACACGGGCAAGGCCCTCGTGCGGGCCAGGACATGGGACGGCACCACGCCGTGGGTCGTCACGACGCACGCGGCCCAGCGGCAGCTGCTGACCGATCCCCGGCTCAGCGCGAATATCGGTGCGCCCGGATATCCGCACACGACCGAGGCGATGAAAGCGCACGCGGCGCATATCCAGCCGTCGATCAACAACACCGACGGTGCCGAACACACGCGGTGGCGGCGGATGCTCACGAGTTCGTTCACCCGGCACCGGATGGAGAGGATCCGCCCGGAGATCCAGCGGATCACCGACGACCTCATCGACAGGATGCTGGCGGGTCCCAACCCCGCCGAACTGAACGAGGCGCTGTCCCTGCCGCTGCCGTCGCTGATGATCTGCGCGCTCCTCGGAGTGCCGTACGAGGACCACGAGTTCTTCCAGGAGCACGCGGGAGTGACGAACGCGCGCTTCAAGACCCCGGAGCGGGCGGCGGAGAGCACGGCGACCGTGCGCCGTTACATCGCCGGGCTCATCGAGGCCAAGATGGACAACCCGGGCGAGGACGTCCTCTCCGACCTCGGCGCGCGCATCAAGGGGGGCGAGCTGTCCATGGAGGAAGCCGCGCCGCTGGGGCACATCCTGCTCGTCGCCGGTCATGACACCAGCGCCAACATGATCACGCTGGGCACCGCGCTGTTGCTGCGGAACCCGGCCCAACTCGCGGGCCTGCGTGAGCACTCGGACGATCCGAAGTACGTGACGAGCACGGTCGAGGAGCTGCTGCGCTACCTCACCATCCCGCATCTGCTGGCGCGCCGGGCCGTCGTCGAGGACATCGAGATCGACGGTGAGGTCATCCGCGCGGGCGAGGGCGTCATCGCGTCGCTGCCGGCCGCCAACTGGGACCCGCAGGCGTTCCCGGACCCCGAGAAGCTCGACCTCACCCGCGCCGCGGCGCACCACCACGCGTTCGGCTGGGGCCCGCACCAGTGCGTGGGACAGCAGCTGGCCCGCATCGAACTCCACGTCGTGTTCAGCACGTTGTTCCGCCGCGTGCCGAGCCTTCGACTCGCCGTGGACGTCTCGGAGTTGAAGTTCAAGGAGGACTCCCAGGCCTACGGCATCTACGAGTTGCCGGTGGCCTGGTGATCCCTCCGTCCGGACCTCGTCACGGGAGCAGTTCGACGATCGTGGCGTTGGCGGTGCCGCCGCCCTCGCACATCGTCTGGAGCCCGTAGCGCAGGGCGCGTTGCCGCATGCGGGCGAGCAGCCGGGTCATCAGGATGGCCCCGGAGCCGCCGAGCGGATGGCCGACCGCGATCGCTCCGCCCAGTGGGTTGAGCCGCTCGGGGTCGGCCCCGGTCTCGGCCAGCCACGCCAACGGCACTGGTGCGAACGCCTCGTTGACCTCGAACGCCCCGATGTCGTCGATGGTCAGGCCGGACCGGCGCAGCACCTTCTCCGTCGCGGGGATCGGGCCAGTCAGCATCATGACCGGGTCCGCGCCGCTGACCGCGCCGGAGTGGTAGCGGGCGATCGGCTTGAGGCCCAACTCCCTTGCCCGTTCGGGAGTGGTGATGAGCAGCGCGGCGGCGCCGTCGGAGATCTGGGAGGCGTTTCCGGCGTGGATCACGCCGTCCTCCTTGAACGACGGCTTGAGTTTGGCGAGGGTCTCGACCGAAGTACCGCGCCGCAGCCCCTCGTCGACGGTGAACTTCGTGCCGTCGACCTCGATGGGCACGATGTGGTCGTCGAACACGCCCGAGTCGATCGCCGCGGCGGCCTTGGCGTGCGAATCCGACGCGAACTCGTCGAGTCGGCCGCGGCTGAAGCCCCATTGCTCGGAGATCATCTCGGCGCCGATGCCCTGGTTGAACCGGACCCCGTGGTAGCGGGCCAGAACGGCCGGTCCGAACGGCTGGCCGGTGGTCCGGTGCGCGCCGAGCGGGACCCTGCTCATGGTCTCGACGCCGCCGGCCACCACGAGGTCGTACTGCCCCGCCATGACGGCGTGCGCGGCGGAGTCGACGGCCTGTTGGCTGGAGCCGCAGGCCCGGTTGATCGTCACGCCGGGCACATGCTCGGGCCAGCCGGCCGCGAGTGCCGCGAACCGCGCGACGTTGCTCGACTGGTCGCCGATCTGGGTCACACAGCCCCACATCACGTCGTCGACGGTGCCGGGGTCCACGCCGGTGCGTTCCACCAGCGCGGTGAGCACGTGTGCCGACAGGTCGGCCGCGTGCACGGCGGCGAGTGAGCCGTTGCGCTTGCCGATGGGCGTGCGGACGGCGTCGACGATGACGGCCTCTGGCATGGAAGGGTCCTCTCGGTCGGTGGGTAACTGGACGGCGTCAGTGGGGGAACTGCACGGCGGCGCCGCTGTCGACGAGTGCGTCGACGCCGGCGATCTCCCAGTCCCGGAACACGGCACGGGTGTCGGCGCCGACGGATGGTGCCACGGGCCCCGGGCTCGACGGTGTCACCGAGAAGCGGGGTGCGGCGGCGGGCTGGACGACGCCGTCCCGGGCGAACAGGCTGCCGCGCGCGGCCAGTTGGGGGTGTGCTGCCGCCTCGGTGAGTCCGAGGACGGGTGCGACGCAGGCGTCGGTCCCTTCGAACAGGGCCGCCCATTCGTCACGGGTGCGCTCCGCGAACCGTTCGGCCAGGCGCCGGCGCAACTCCGGCCAGGCCGACCGGTCGTGCTGAAGTTCCGGATCGACGTCGAGCTTGAGCAGCTCGATCAGCCGCCGGTAGAACTTCGCCTCAAGGGCGCCGACCGCGACATGCCGGCGGTCCTTCGTCGCGTAGACGGCGTAGAACGGCCAGCCGCCGTCGAGTTGGTTGCTCCCCCGCTCGTCGGTCCACGCCCCGCGCCCGAGTTTGCCGAAGGTGCTCGCGAGGAGGTGGGCGGTGCCGTCGACGATGGCCGCGTCGACGACCTGGCCGACTCCCGTGCGCCCTACGGCGTGCAGGGCGGCCAGCACCCCGATCACGAGGTAGCAGCCGCCGCCTCCGAAATCGCCGACGAGGTTGAGGGGGATCTGCGGGGGTCCTGCCGCGTCCCCGATCGCGCCGAGTGCGCCGGTGAGGGCGATGTAGGTGAGGTCGTGTCCGGCGGCCGCGGCAAGGGGTCCGGTCTGGCCCCAGCCGGTCATCCGGCCGTAGACCAGGCGGGGGTTGCGGGCCAGGCACTCGTGCGGTCCGATGCCCAGGCGTTCGGTGACTCCCGGGCGGAAGCCCTCGATCAACACGTCGGCGCGCTGGGCGAGTTGGAGGAGGGCGGCGGGTCCTGCCGGATGCTTCAGATCGAGTACGACGGACCGCTTCCCCCGGTTGAGTACGTCCGCGGGTCCGCCCGCGTCGGGTTCGTCCGCCCGCTCGGGCCGGTCCACCCGGACGACCTCCGCGCCGAGGTCGGCGAGCAGCATCCCGGCGAACGGGCCCGGCCCGATGCCACCGAGTTCGACCACGCGGCAGCCGGACAGCGGTCCTGTGGTCATCGACATCCTCCTCGGCGACTTAAATTAAGGATACTCATTAAGAGTACGGTGCCGTCAGCGTCCCTTCCAGACCGGTGGCCGCTTCTCCGCGAACGCGGCGGCGCCTTCCCGCGCGTCCTGCGACGAGAACACCGGCGACGCGATCTCGGCCTGCCGGGTCCACCCCTCCTCCAGCGTCCAGTCGGCGGCGGAGTAGGCGATCCGCTTGGTCGCGGCGACGGCGAGGGGGCCGTTGGCGGCGATCGTCGCGGCGAGTTCCAGGGCGCCTTCGAGCGCGCCGCCCTCGTCGGTGAGCCGGTTGACCAGACCGACCTCGGCCGCGCGTTCGGCGGTGACGGGCTCGCCGGTGAGGAGCAGTTCCAGCGCGATGGCGTACGGGATCCGGCGCGGGAGTTGCAGGGCCGCACCGGCGCGGGCGACCAGGGACCGCGTCACCTCCGGCACCCCGACCCGTGCCGAGCGGGCCGCGACGACGAGGTCGCAGGCGAGCAGCAGCTCGAAGCCGCCGGCCAGTGCCCAGCCCTCGACGGCGGCGATCAGCGGTTTGCGCGGCGGGGTGACGGTGATCCCGCACAGCCCGCGGCCCTCGATCGCGGGGCTCTCACCGCGCAGCCACGCCTTGAGGTCCATCCCCGCCGAGAACGTGCCGCCCGCTCCCGTGAGCACGCCGACCCGCAGTTCGTCCGTCTCGTCCAGCTCGTCCACCGCGGCGGCGACACCGGCGGCCACTCCGGCGTCCAGCGCGTTCTTCACCGCGGGACGGTTGATCGTGATGACCTGGACCGCGCCACGGCGTTCCACCAGCACCTCGTCCGACACCTTGCCTCCTGAATCGTGATCCTCAATTGCCGTTCACTTGCCGCCGACCGCGAACCGCTCCAGTTCGTGGGCGACCATGCCGTCCAGGTCCGGGGCGGGCGGCGAGGGGAGTTCGACGGCGCGCTCCCGACGCGGCAGCAGCACAACTGCCGTACCGGGCGTGGTGACTTCACCGCGCTGGTTCTCGCAGCGCACCTCGACGTGCACCTCGCCCCGCCCGTCCACCTGCCGTTTGTCGACGACCGTGCCGCGCACCCAGGTCGTGTCGCCGAGGTAGTTGAACTTGCGGTGCTCGCAGCGGAGTTTCCACAGCCAGCCGTCGTCGCCGATCCAGTCGGTGAGGAGATGGCAGAGCCAGGTTTCCCGCATGCCGCCGTAGTCGTAGGGGTTGGGCAGGCCGAGTTCGCGGGCCCGTTCGGGTTCCCAGTGCAGGCGTTGCACGGTGTCCGGGACGCCCAGCCGGTTGGGCGGGTAGAGGCCGGGGGCCTTGCGACGTACGGCGGCGGCGATCCCGAACGCGCCGGGCGGGGTGAGCTGCATGCCCCAGCCGAGGTGCCAGACGACCACGTCCGTTGTGGTCAGCGGGCCCTTCACCCGGGGTTGCAGTACTTCGCCGACCTCGACGTCCTCCCAGTAGCGGGGTTCGGCTCCGCGTCTGGTCTCGGCGGCGTAGGCCGCGTCGATCTCGGCCAGTCGGTCGGGCGGGTACGGCTGTTGCTCGTGCGTCTCCTTGGCGCGCTTCTTCGACGTGTGCCGCTCGGCGTTGATCCAGGTGCCGCGCCGCAGCGCGTGCGGCTCGCCGCGCCCGTTGGCGTAGAGGTAGTCGCGGACGACGTGGGCGGTGCGCCCGCCGAAGCTGCTGTGCTTGAGCCGCACGTCGACCTGGGTCTGCAACACCCGGCAGCGGTCGCCCAGTTGGAGGGGCCGCCACCATTCGAACTCCATCACCGCCTGGTAGGAACCGAGTCCGGCGAAGGGGTCGCCCTTGAGCAGGGCCTTGGTCTCCGGGTCCGGTGTCGGGGCCGCGTCCTCCCCCATCGTGTAGAGGAAGGTCGGCGGTGCGACGAGGGAGCCCCAGCGGGTCTTCGCCGCGTACTCGGGGTCGCAGTAGAGCGGGTTGGCGTCGCCGTAGCCGTAGGCGAAGTGGCGTGAACCGTCCCAGGTCACCTCGTAGTTGTGCGGTGGGTTGCGCTGCGGCTGGGGTACGCCCAGGCGGCGCCGGGAGCGTTCGACCGCCTCGTCCGTCAGCACGCCGAACCGCTCGGCCGCCTTCTCCTCGGTATCGCTCACCGCTCAACCTCCTTGCTGGACACAGCAGTTCCTCCTCAGGACACTCAGGCCTCGGTGTGCTCGGCGAGCCGGGCCCGTACGAGGTCGAGGAGTTCGACGCGGCTCACCTTGCTCGACGGGGTGCGGGGCAGTTCGTCGAGGACGACGATGTGGGCCGGCACCTCGTACGGGGTGAGGTGGGCGCGGCACAGGGCGGTGAGTTCGGCCGGGTCCGGTGCGGGGTACTCCGGCACCAACTCGACTGCCCCGACCGGTACTTCACCGAGTCGCGTGTCCGGCAGCCCGACGACTGCCGCCTCGCGGACGGCCGGATGGGTCTCCAGTACTCGTTTGACCGTCTCCGGCTGCACTTTGAAGCCGCCGCGGATGATGGCGTCGTCGGCACGCCCCTCGATCCACACGAACCGGTCGGCGTCGATCCGGGCCAGATCGCTGGTCCGCACCCAGCTCCGGCCGCCGTGGGTGCTCTGCTCGGTGCGGACCTCAAGGCGGCCGGTCCGGCCGACGGGCAGTTCGGTGCGGTCGTCGCCGGTCACCCTCAACTCCACGCCTGCGAAGGCGCGTCCGGCGCTGCCCGCCTTGCGCTGCCACCAGCGGTCGTGCAACGGCAGGGTCCAGCCGGCGACGGCTCCGGCGAACTCCGTCGCGCCGTAGGTCATCAGGACGGGGATGCCGTAGGTGCGGAAGAAGGCGTCGGCGAGTTCCGGCGGGCAGGGGGCCGTACCGGAGGTGACCACCTGGAGGGTGGCGAGGCGTTCCCTCGGTACGTGTGCGTCGAGTACGGCGCGCAGCGCGGCCGGTACCAGGCTCGCCGCGCGGAGTCGGTGGCGTTCGACCGCGCTCACCCAGGGTTCGACGGCGAACCTCGGCATCAGGAGCATGCGGCGGCCGGTGGCGAGGCAGGCGAGGGCCCGCCACAGGCCGCCGATGTGCACGAGCGGGGTGGCCACGAGCGACGCGGACTCCGACAGGAGTCGGTCGTCCTTCCGGGTCTGTCCGCCGGAGACGAGCGCCTGGTCCAACTGCCCGATCCGCAGGTGGACGCGTTTCGGGGGGCCGGTGGTGCCGGAGGTGAGCATCTCCACGGCAACACCTGGGCGGCTCGGTGCCGCGACGGGTGACGTGCCGCCCGCGGACCGCAGGGTCCCGTCCGTGCCCAGTTCGAGGGCCGCGCCGTGTGTGGTCACGGCGGCCAACACGCCGTCGCGGGCGAGGACTTCGGCTCCGGACACCACGACGGGCGGTGTGCAGCGCGCGACGTCGGCGGCGAGTCGCTCGGCGGGCTGGAGCGGGCTGAGCATGACCAGGCAGCGCCCGGAGGCGATCACCGCGGCGACCGCGGCGACGTGTTCGGGCCGGTTCTCCAGGACGACCCCGACGCGCGCGCCGGCGTGCAGGCCCATCGCGTCGAGTGCTTCGCCAAGGCCCCGCGCGGTCCGCTGGACCTGCCCCCAGGTCCACCAGTCCCGGTCGTACTCGATCGCCTCGGCAGCCGCGGGCGCTTCGGCCAGCAGGCGGGACAGGCGGTCGCGAATTCCCACGGGATCAGCCTTTCGACAGGACGTCGGTCTCAGATTCCGACCAGGTCGGCCAACCGGGCCCGGTGCGTCGCCGGGCCCCCGAACAACTGCTCCGACGACTTCGCGCGCTTGAGATAGAGGTGCGCGTCGTGCTCCCACGTGTAGCCGATGCCGCCGTGGATCTGGATGTTCTGCTTGGCCGCGTGGGTGAAGGCGTCCGCGCAGCAGGACGCGGCCGAAGCGGCGGACACCGGTAGTTCGGACGAGCCCTCGGCGGCCACGGCCGTCGCGTGGTAGGCCGCCGACCTGGCCCCTTCCACGGCGACCAGCATGTCGGCGCACTTGTGCTTGACCGCCTGGAACGACCCGATGGGCCGCCCGAACTGCACCCGGACCTTCGCGTACTCCACGGCCGCGTCCAGACAGGCCTGCGCCCCGCCGACCTGCTCGGCGGCGAGCGCCACGGCCACGAGGTCGAGCACCGTGCGCAGATACGCCGAGGCGTCACCGTCCGGACCGACCCGTTGCGCGGGCGCGCTGTCGAGGTCGATACGCGCCAGCCGCCGGGTCGGGTCGAGGGTCTCCAGCCGGGTGCGGGTCACACCGGGCGCGGCACCGTCGACGGCGAACAGCCCGGGCCCGGTGTCGGTGCGGGCGACCACGAGGACCAGGTCGGCGGTGTGGCCGTCGACGACGAACATCTTGGTACCGGACACCGCCGTCCCGTTTCCGGCCGAGGTCTCGATGTCCGCCAACCGCCATGAACCGGTGGCCTCGGCGAGCGCGAGCGTGGCCGTCATCGAGCCGTCGGCGATCGCGGGCAGCCAACGCGCTTTCGCCGCCTCGTCGTTGGAGGCCGCGAGGGCCTGCCCGGCGAGGGCCACGGTCGCGAAGTACGGCGACGGCAGCAGGACCCGTCCCGTCTCCTCCAGCACGATCCCCAACTCGACGGCGCCGCCGCCGAATCCGCCGTACTCCTCCGGCAGCGCGATTCCGTGCAGGCCGAGTTGGTCGGCCATCTGCCGCCACAGTCGCGGATCGTGTCCCTCGTCGGAGTCCATGGCGCGGCGCACCGCCGCGCTCGGTGCCTTCTCCGTCAGGAAGCGCCGCAGCGTCGTACGGAGTTGCTCCTGCTCCTCGGTGAACGTCAGTGCCACGTCGGTGCCTTGGAGCGCAGGTAGACGTCGAAGTCCGGCATGCGGGTGCGGTCGACGATCTCGATGCGGACGCCCGCCGGGTCGAGGTGGTAGGCGAAGATCGACATGGCGCCGTCGACCTCCGCGCAGGCCTCCAGCGGGAAGCCCGCCTCCTCCAGGCGTTTGGACGTCGTCGGCAGGTCGTCGCAGAAGTAGCCGAGGTGATGGATGGCGAAGTGCGCGGCCGGCGTCCACGGGGTTCCCGGGATCTCCTGCACGAGTTCGAGGTGCGGGGCGTCCAGCGAGTACGCGAAGCGCAGCGGGAGCACGCGCTCGCCGTCCGCCAGCCGGACCGGCAGGTCTGCGGCCATGGTCCCGGTCCAGCGGTGGCCGGCGAGTCCGGTCAGCCGCGCTTTCCCCGCCTCGATGTCCGGGACCACAATTCCGGTGTGGTACAGGTCAGTTGCGCTGAGAGGGTGCGTCATGGCGTCGCTCACCACTCCAGCCGGAGCTGCTTGATGCCGTACATGTTGCCGTGCTGTTCGAGGTCCTGGCCGGGGGTGATCCGGTAGTCGGGGATGCGCCGGTGCCATTCCTCGACGGCCACGTTGAGTTCGAGGCGGGCGAGGTGCGAGCCCAGGCAGCGGTGCGGGCCCGATCCGAACGCGATGTGGTTGGTGGCCTGGCGGCGCAGGTCCACGTCGAGGGGGTGGTCGAAGCGCTCGGGGTCGCGGTTGCTGACGGCGAGCGGGAGCATCACCATCTCCCCCGCCCTGACCGGGCAGCCGCCGATCTCCACGTCCTGGGTCGCCTTGCGGGCGGGCACGACGAACGAGTAGACGCGCAGGATCTCCTCGACCGCCGTGGGGATCAGTGACGGGTCGTCGACGATCGCCTTGCGCTGCTCGGAATGCGTGGCGAAGTGGTAGAGGGCCCAGCCGATCGAGATCGGGACCGTGTCGAAGCCGGCCTGGAACAGCAGGACGCAGAACGCGTGCATGTCCCGGTCGCTGATCGGCTCGCCGTCGATCGTCCAGGTCATGGCGCGGGACAGCAGGTCGTCGCGAGGAGCCTCGCGGCGGACGGCGATCTGTTCCTCGAAGTACTCCGACACGGAGTTCATGGCGCGCAACTGCCGCTCGCCGTGCGGGTCTTCACCGTGGGACAGGTGCAGCAGGTCGTGGATCCAGTCGAGGAACTGCGGGAGATCCTCCTCGGGCAGACCCATCAGGCGCATGAAGATCAGGGTCGGGAAGCGGCGGGCGAACGCGTCGAGGACGTCGGCGGAGCCGCTGTCCTTCAGCCCGTCGATCAGGTTGGACGCGACCTCCCGGATCTCCGGTTCACGGGCGGCGACGGTCTTGGGCGAGAAGGCGCTGCCCAACAGGCGCCGCCACGCGGTGTGCTGGGGCGGGTCGAGCATCTCCGGGATCCACAGGAACCTCGGGTCCGGATCGAGCGCCGTCACCGACTGGTTGGAGAAGGTCCGCCAGTCCTGCAACGCCTGTTGGACGGCCGCGCCTTCGGTGACGACCCAGTACCCGCGCGCGGTGGTGCTGCGGAATCCGGAGTGGGTGCGGGCGATCTCGTCCCAGCGTTCCTGATGGCTGAGGACCGGGCCGCCGAGCCGGTTGTCGAAGTGGTAGGCGGGGACGCCCTGGTGGGTCCCGTCGGGTTCGAGGGTCGCGCTCATCACGGCTCCTTTCGTGCGGTGTTCAGCGCTCGTACGGCTGTCACGTCCGGTACGGCCTCGATGTCCGTTACGGCGGTCATGTCGCCGCGCCGTCGATCTTCAGCGCGATCAGCTCGTCCTCGGAGAGACCGAGTGAGCGCAGGACCTCGTCGGTGTGCTCCGCGAACTGCGGTGCCCGGGTCAGGTCGGCCGGGCTCTCGTCGAACTGGACGGGACTGGCGACGAGTTCGCGGTCCACGCCGTCGGCGTCCACGACCGGGGCGATGAGTCCGTTGGCGCGCAGCGAGGGATCCTGGCCGACCTCCCAGGCGTTCTGCACCGCCGCCCACGGCCCCTCCCCCCGGGAGAGGATCTCGACCCACTCGGCGAACGGGCGGGACGCGATGAGACCGGCGACGATGTCCGCCCCCTCCGCGGCGTTGGCCATCAACTTCTCGGCGCTGTCGAAGCGTTCGTCGGTGCCGAGTTCCTCACGGCCGGCGAGCTTGCAGAACTCGGCCCAGTAGCGGCCGGGTTGGAGCATCGACAGTTCGATCCACCGTCCGTCGGAGGTGAGGTAGGCACCGATGAGCGGGTTGGTGCGCGAGCCGTGCCGGGGCTGGATGTTCACCGGGAGCGGGCCCCCGTTCATCAGCGCCATGTTGACCGTGAACTGGGTCGCCCAGGCACCGACGCCGAGCAACGACACGTCCACCACGGACGTCTCCCCGGTCGTCGCGCGGGAGTAGAGGGCGGCGGCGATGCCACCGGCGATCGTCATGCCGCCCATCGCGTCGCCGTAGGCGCCGGCGGGCATCCGGGTCATGCGGTCCGCGCCCGGCGGTGTGACTCCGGCGGCGCTGCCGCCGCGCGCCCAGAAGGCCGTGCTGTCGTAGCCGCCCTTCGTGGCCTCCTCCCCGCGTGCGCCGAATCCGCTGCCCCGGACGTAGATGATGTCCGGGTTGATCGCCCGCACGTCCTCGACGTCGATGCGCAGCTTCGCGCGCGCCTCGGGCAGGAAGTTCGTGAGGAACACGTCGCTGGCGCGGACCAGGTCCTCGAACACCTTGCGGGCGGACGGTTTCTCCAGGGCGAGGCCGACGCTGCGCTTGCCCCGGTTGGGTCCCTCCACGATCGGGAAGAACGACGACCCCTCGCTGGTGGCGTCGTAGCCGAGGACCCGGACCAGCCCCCGCTGGGCATCGCCGCGTTCGGCGTGCTCGATCTTGATGACATCGGCACCCCAGTCCGCGAGCACGGCACCCGCCGCCGGGACGAAGGTGAACTGGGCTACTTCGAGGACGCGTACGCCCTCCATCGGCCTGCGCATCGACCAGCTCCTCATACTCAATCCGCCGTCACGCGCTCCGAGTATGGACCGAACCTCGCTAAAAAGTATACTGTTTTGCCGTCACGGACCGAGCCGCACCTTCCGGAGGGCCGATGCTGGACTTCTCGATCGAACCCGAGTTCCAGGCCAAACTGGACTGGGCGACGGCCTTCGTACGGGAGGAGGTCGAACCCCTCGACCTCCTGTTCCCGCACGGCGGCGACCCGTACGACACGCGCAACGAGAAGGCGCGCGCGATCCTGCGGCCGCTCCAGGACCAGGTCCGGGCCCAGGGTCTGTGGGCCTGCCATCTCGGCGCCGAACTGGGCGGCGCGGGCTACGGACAGGTCAAGCTCGCCTATCTCAACGAGATCCTCGGCCGCTCCTACTGGGCCCCGACGGTGTTCGGCACGGCGGCCCCGGACACCGGCAACGCCGAGATCCTGGCCATGTTCGGCACCGCCGAACAGAAGGCGCGGTATCTGCAGCCCCTGCTCGACGGGGACATCGTCTCCACCTTCTCGATGACGGAACCGCAGGCGGGGGCCGACCCGAAGGAGTTCGCGTGCCGGGCCCGGCGCGACGGCGATGAGTGGGTGATCGACGGGGAGAAGTGGTTCTCCTCCAACGCCCGGTACGCCGCCTTCCTCATCGTCATGGCCGTCACCGACCCCGAGGCGCCGCCGCACGCCCGGATGTCGATGTTCGTCGTCCCGGCCGAGACACCCGGCATCGAGATCAAGCGCAACGTCGGCACGATGGACGAGCGCGACTCCCTCGACGAGGGCATCCACGCCTACATCCGCTACGACCAGGTGCGGGTCCCGCTCGACGCCATGCTCGGCGGCCCCGGCGAGGGCTTCGAGGTCGCCCAGGCCCGGCTCGGCGGGGGCCGGGTCCATCACGCGATGCGCACCGTGGGCAAGTGCGCCCGCGCCTTCGACATGATGTGCGAGCGCGCGCTGTCCCGCCGTACTCAGGGCACTCTTCTCGCCGAGAAGCAGGCCGTGCAGCAGTTCATCGCGGACTCCTGGGTGGAGCTGCAACAGTTCCGGTTGCTCGTCCTGCACACCGCCTGGATCATCGACACCCAGCCGCACGGCGCCGCCCGGACCCAGATCGCGATGTGCAAGGTCCAGACGGCGAAGGTGCTGCACGACGTCATCCAGCGCGCCCTGCATCTGCACGGCTCGCTCGGCACCACCAACGAACTCCCCCTGGCGAAATGGTGGATGGCCGCCCCGAACCTCGCCCTCGCCGACGGCCCCACCGAGGTCCACCGCGCCACGATCGCCAAGCAGCTGCTGAAGAACCGCCGCCCGGCCGAGGGGCTGTTCCCCAGCGAGCACATCCCGCCCAAGCGGGAGGCGGCCCGCAAGCGGTACGCGCACATCCTCGACGACGAGAGTCTCACCGGCCGGGTGGACGCATGAGCGACGAGCGCCGCGACATCAAGTCCCTTGCTCCGGCTGACCTGTTCGACCTCTCCGGCAAGGTCGCGCTCGTCACGGGCGGCAGCCGCGGGCTGGGCCTCGCGATGGTGCGCGCCTTCGCCACCGCGGGCGCCGACGTGGTGATCGCCAGCCGCAAACTCGACGCGTGCGAGACCGCGGCGGCCGAGGTCCGCGCCCTCGGCCGCCGCGCCCTCCCGGTCGCCGCGCACGTCGGCCACTGGGACGACCTCGCCCGGCTCGCCGACGCGGCCTACGAGGAGTTCGGCAAGGTCGACGTCCTGGTCAACAACGCCGGCATGTCCCCGCTCGCCCCTTCCTCGGCCGAGACGAGCGAGGAGTTGTTCGACAAGGTGATCGGCGTCAACTTCAAGGGCCCGTTCCGGCTCGCCTCGCTGATCGGGCAGCGGATGGCCGACTCGGAGGACGGGGGCTCGATCATCAACGTCTCGTCGTCCGGCGCGCTGATGCCCCAGCCCCGCTTCGGCCCGTACGCGGGCGCCAAGGCGGCGCTCAACGCGCTCACGACGGTCTTCGCGCTGGAGTACGGCCCGACAGTGCGGGTCAACACGATCTCGGCCGGGCCGTTCCTCACCGACATCTCCAAGGCCTGGGCGGAGGAGAAACGGCAGACGACCCGCAGCGCGATCGGGCGTCCCGGACAGCCGGACGAGATCGTCAGTACCGCCCTGTATCTGGCGAGCGACGCGTCCAGCTATACGACGGGGGCGCTGATCCGGGTGGACGGCGGGCTGTACTAGCCCCTCCCGCAGGCCGTTGCGGGAGCCCAGGTCGGCCCGGCGGGGGCGTCACATTGTTCCCAGCAGTTCCCTCGCCTCGCCCAGCAACACCGGCAGGGCGGGCAGCATGCGCTGATGCATGGCGTTCAACTGCCCTGCTTTCCGGCCCCGTTTGATGAGCAGGGCGGTCGCGGCCGACTCCTTGTACTTGGTGAGTGCCTCGAACCACCGCAAGTCGTGGAGCCGTTCGCCGCGCGTCTCCTCGTAGGCGTCGACGAGTTCGGCCTTGGAGGGCATACCGGTCGGCTCGTCCGACAGGGAGGCCGGGTGCTGGGCCTCGTCGGTGAAGAAGGTCAGCCAGGTCATGTCGACCCGGGGGTCGCCGAGCGACCAGATCTCCCAGTCGATGATCGCCGTGACCGAGCCGTCCGCGCACAGCGTGTTGCCGAGCCGGTAGTCGCCGTGGGTGAACACGGGTCTCGTCGCGGCCGGCACCGTCGCGTGCAGCCGGTCGGCGACCGCCTCGTGACCGGCGCTCAGGTCGTCGGAGACGGTGCCGAACGCCCGGGTCCAGCGGTCGATCTCCCCGGCGAGCGTGACCACCGGCTCCCCCGCGAGGGACGTACGCGCCGGATCCACCCGATGCAGGTCGGCGAGCATACGGGCCGCGTCCAGGGCACGGGACCGCACCTCCCCCGAGGTGAGCGTGCCGCGCGGTACCAGCACCGGCTCGACGCACTCCCCCGGCACCAACTCCATTGCCACGAAGGGCTGGATCGCCGGGGGCGTGCCCGCGTCGCAGAACAGCACCTTCGGCACGCGTACTCCGGGCTGCCCGGCCAGGGCCGCCATGAGCCGTGCCTGACGCAGTACGTCCCGGTTGCGGACCGGGGCCAGGCCGGGCGGCGCCACCTTGAGGACGACGCGCTCGTAGCCGGCCGGGACACCCGACAGGGCGGCGACGTACGTCAGGCTCGACGTGCCGCCGGTGAGGGGTTCGACGCAGGTCACCCCGGCTCCGGGGATCCAGCCGGCGACCACGGCGGCCGTACGATCCGTCAACTCCATTACCAGCGCTGGGCCGTTGGTGATGACACTCATGGCTGCCCCTTCGTCCCGGCGTTCCCGGGTGCGGTGAGTGCGGCCACGATGTCGCGGCGCACCAGTTTCCCGGTCACCGTGCGCGGGAGTTCGGTCCAGTACGTGATGCGGTCCGGGGTCTTCGAGCCGCGCAGGGTGCCGCGTACGGCCGCGCGCAGCTCCCCGGCGTCGACCTCGGCGCCGTCGCGAGGCACCACCACGGCCTCGATCCGCTGGCCCCACTCCTCGTCCGGGACGCCGACGACGACGGCGTCGAGCACGTCGGGGTGCCGTAGAAGAACATCCTCGATCTCGGCGGGCGCGATGTTCTCCGCGCCGTGGATGATCGTGTCGTCGGCCCTGCCCTCGATGTGGAGGTAGCCGTCGGCGTCGAGGCGGCCCCGGTCGCGGGTGTGGAAGTAGCCCCGCTGGTCGACGGCGGAGCCCTGCCCGGCGTACTCCCCCGAGACCTGCTCACCGCGCACCCAGATCTGCCCGGTCTCCCCCGCGCCGAGCGGCTCCCCTGTCACGTCACGGACCTCGATCTCGATGCCCGGCACCGGCAGCCCGGCCGAGCCGAGCCGGGCCCGCACCACGGGGTCCTCGCTCGCGACCGCCGCCCGGTGTTCGGCCGGGCCCAGCACCGAGACGGTGGACGAAGTCTCCGTCAGGCCATAGGCGTTGACGAAGTCGACCCCCGGCCAGGCGCGCAGTGCCGTCTCGATCACGCGCACCGGCATCCTGGCGCCACCGTAGGCGAGTGAACGCATTGAGGGTACGGAACGGTTCAGTCCCGCCGTGTCCATGATCCGGGCGAGCATGGTCGGCACCACCATCGCGTGCGTGATCCGCTGCTCCCGGACGAGGGCGAGCCAGCCCGCCGGGGTGAACTGGTCGAGAGTGAGGGTGCGTCGGCCGGCGTAGAGGTTCGTGAGCACATGGGAGACGGCGGCTATGTGGTACGGCGGCACACTCACCAGGGCCGCCTCGGCGGGGTCCGCCGCGGCGAACTCCACTGTGCCGAGCACATACGACACGAGGTTGTGGTGGCGCAGGACCACACCTTTCGGGGCCGAGGTGGTTCCGCTGGTGTAGATCAGTACGGCGGGGGCGGCGGACGGCGGGACCGGATCGGCGTCATCGCCCGTGTGCGCGGCTGCGTCCGTGAGCCAGTCGGCGGGGCTGCGGGACGGCAGTCCGGCCCGGCGCAGGGCCGCGTCCTGGTCGGGGGCGGCGATGGCCAGGGCGTGCGGGTGGTTCGCGAGGAGGGCGTCGAGTTGTTCGTCGCCCAGGCGGTAGTTGACCGGGACCAGCGGGACTCCGGCGCGGGCCGCGGCGAACTGGGCGACGGCGAAGGCGGGGCCGTTCGTGGCCAGGTACACGATCGCGTCGGCGCCGGCCGCGCGGACCAACCGGGCCCCGCCGTCGGCCAGTTCGCGCAGCCGGACGGGGGTGAGCCCGTCCTGCGCGCGTCCGATCACGACCCGGTCGCCGAAGCCCTCGGCGGCCATGTCCAGGATCATCGACACGTTCATCGGCGCACTTCCCGCTTCCCGCTTCTCAGTCCGAGGCCGGGAGCGGCTTGGCGGACTTCACCGGCAGGGGGACGCCGTTCACCGCGAGGGTCCCCTGTCCCTGTTTCGTGCAGAGCAGTTCGAGGCCCAGGTCCTCGTCGGCGTAGCGCTTGCCGAGCAGTGAGCCGCCCATCCGGTCCGGGTCGGCGGTGCCGGTGACGGCCCCCGGCCCGGTCCCCTCGATCATGGCGGCACCGCCGCAGGTGACGTCCAACTCGCTGTCGGGGCAGCGCACGACGATCACCGCCGTCGTGTCCACCGTGCTGGCGAGCATCTGTCCCACTCGTGGCCTCATCGCAGCTTCCTCCGCGGATCTTGTTCCGTTCCGGGCGCCCGAAGACCAGAAAAAAGTATACTACTTACCTCGATCGCGTCGAGATGACGAACCGAGCCGACGTACCGATCCGATGAACGGAGTCGCCGGATGGATCTCAAGACCGTCCTGTTCGAGGTGACCGACCATGTCGCCACGGTCACACTGAACCGGCCGCAGGCCATGAACAGCTTCAATCAGCACATGCTGGAGGACTTCGCCGCGATCTGGGACCGGGTGAAGACCGACGACGACGTGCACGTCGTGGTGTTGCGCGGCTCGGGCGAGCGCGCGTTCAGCACCGGCATGGACGTGAAGGAAGGGATCGACCGGCACCCCAACGTGTGGTCGCAGAGCGATCCCGGGGAGTTCCTGTCGCCGAAGCTGAACCAGGTGTGGAAACCGCTGGTCTGCGCGGTGCACGGGATGGCCGCCGGCGGCGCGTTCTACTGGCTCAACGAGGCGGACATCCTTATCTGTTCGCAGGACGCGACCTTCTTCGACCCGCACGTCAGCTACGGACTCACCGCGGCGCTCGAACCGATCGGGCTGGCCCGCCGCATCCCTCTCGGCGAGACCCTGCGGATCGCGCTGCTCGGCCTGGACGAGCGCCTGTCGGCCGCGCGCGCCCTGCAGATCGGCCTGGTCAGCGAGGTGCTGCCGGGCGAGCGGCTCTGGGACCGGGCGGACGAGATCGCGCGCGTCATCGCCGCCAAACCGCCGGCCGCGATCCAGGGCACGGTCCGCGCGATCTGGGAGTCCCTCGACGCGACGCGCACCCAGGCCCTGCGCACCGGGCTGTCGTACACCCAGATCGGCAACCCGATCGGGAAGGCGGAGGTGGACCGCTCCGTGGTGCCCCGTGGGCAGTGGACAGTGCGCTGACACTCCCCTACGCTCCATAAAACAGTATCCTTTTTTACGCGGGATGATTCTGGGGAGGGCTGGCTCTGATGCGTTTCGGCATGCCCTGGCCGGGCCGTGAGGTGGCACGTGAGGCCGAGGAGGCCGGTGCGGGTGCCTTCTGCGCCGGTGAGTTCGTCGACCATGACGCCTACCTCACCCTCGCCGAGATCGTCGCGAACTCCGAGCACGCCCTGGCGGGGCCCGCCATCGCCTACGCCTTCGCCCGCACCCCGTACGCCCACGCCACCGCGCTGCGCCAGCTGCACGCCCAAGCACCGGGACGGCTCTTCCTCGGGCTCGGCAGCGCCGCGTTCCGCATCAACCGCGACTGGCTCGACGTGCCCGCCGACCGGCCCGTGGACCGGATCGCGGAGACCGTCGGCGCCGTCCGCGCCTGGCTGCACGCGGAGAACGGCGAGAAGGTCCACTACTCCGGCGAGTTCCACTCGATCGACGCCGACGTCCGCGCCCCCGTGCTCGGCCGGCTCGACATCCCGGTCCTGCTCGCCGCGTTCAACACCCGCATGGCCTCCACGGCGGGCCGCGTCGCCGACGGCGTGATCGGACACGGGCTGTTCACCGGCTCCTGGTGGAACGATGTCGTACGACCGTCCGTCGAGCGCGGCACCGCTGCGGCGGGCCGCGCCGAGCCTCCCCTGGAACACGGGTGGATCATCACAGCGGTGGACGACACCGCCCCCGAACGCGCCGTGGCCGACGCCCGCCGCATGATCGCCTTCTACCTCACGGTGAAGACGTACGACCCGTTCGTGGCCCACCACGGCTGGGAGGGTCCGGTGGCACAGTTGCGCAAGGCGTTCCGGGCCGGGGACACCGACGCGATGGCCGCCGCCGTCACCGACGAGATGCTGACCGGGATCGCCGTGTGCGGGACGACGGCCGACGCGAAGGACATGCTCGCCCGTCGCGCCGGTTCGCTGCCTCGTGACGTCGGCTATTTCGCACCGCCGAGTTTCCTGGTGAGCCGACGGCGCAGGGCCGCCTACGCCCGCGCCGGTCTGGCCCTGATCGGCGAGTTGCCCGAACACTGAGAGAAGCGGCGGGCGGCACCCTCGGGCCGCCCGCCGTCCCAGCGCGTTTCAGTACCCTGAAACGCCGTCTCGCGGGTCAGGCGTTCTCGGTGACCGGGGCGAGTTTCCGGCTTTTGTCGAAGTGGACGACGTCGGCGAGGGTGCCGCCCAGGATGGCCGCGCGGTCCTCGTCGTTCACGCCCTCGAAGTTCTCCGCGATGCACTCCGCGCTGCTGCGGAAGGTGCCCTCCGCGTGCGGGTAGTCGTTGCCCCACATGACCGTGGACAGGCCGGTGATGTGCCGCGCCTTGACGGCCGTGGGGTCGTCCGCGAACTGCACGTGGATCTGGCGCCGGACGTACTCGGTGGGCTTGAGCGGGTAGGGCCACTTGTCGTTGATCGCGAACAGCCGTCCCATCGAGGGCTGTTCGGTGGCGGGGTGGTTGTCGTCCCAGAAACCCAGCCACCAGTCGGGGTCCTGGCCGGTGCCCGTCTTCCACGCCTTGTCCATGTACCCCATGAAGGAGACCAGCCAGCCCGCCGTGTACTCGATCAGGTTGAAATGCAGGTCCGGGAAGCGCTCGCACACCCCGCCGCCGACCAGGCTGGCGATGATGCCCTGCGGACCCGCCACCCCCGCACCCGCCGCGAAACCCATCGTCCGGCCCGCCACCATGTCGTCGGTCAGATTGCCCTTGCCCATGTTCATGGACGTCATCAGACCCCGCACGGTCTGCGCCGTCCCGGAGACCTGCTCCTTGACCTTCACGCCACCGGTGGCCACGTGGATGAAGACCGGCAGGCCGTGCGCCTGCGCCGCGGCCCAGATCGGGTCGTACTCGCGGGCGTAGTACGGCAGCGGCGGAATCTCCGGGAGGAGGATCGCGCCGAGCCCCAGCCTCGCGATCCGCTCGATCTCCGCCACGGCTGCGGGGACGTCCGTGATCGGGATCGCGGCGGTGGGGCGCAGCCGGTCCTTGTAGGGGAGGTAGCGCTCGACGAGGTAGTCGTTCCACACGCGCGCATGCGCCATCGACAGCTCGTGGTCGTCGGTGAACAGGACGAACAGCGAGAGGTTGGGGAACATGACCGAGGCGTCGACGCCGTCGAAGTTCATGTCCCGGATGATGTGGTCGGGATCGCCGTCCGGGGTCTCCCCGCCGGTCTGGCGGTACTTGGAGATGGTCCAGCCGTCGAACCCGATCGTGTGCAGCTTCTTGAACTCCGTGTGCCCGCCCGGCACGATCGGCTCGTCGAGGGTGAACTCCTCCTCCCACAGCGCGCGTTCACGCAGCACCTTGGGCAGGCGGGTCTTGAACAGATCGACCGGCTCGATGATGTGCGAATCACCGGACACCACAAATTCCTTGAACACAGGCGGTACCTCTCTTCGAACTCCGTCGTCCGTAGCCAGAAGGCCGACCCCCAGATATCTGCGAAGTTAGCTGTACCGACCGGTCGAGTCAATAAAAGGTGCACACCCCTGGCCCACCTCGCCCAATTCAGTACACTCAACACGGGACACACTGATGAGGGGACGGCACATGACGACGACGTACTCGTTCTCTTCGCGGCTCTACATCGACGGACGGCACACCGACGGCACGTCGGACGCGCGGATCGTGGTACGCAATCCGGCGACGGAGGAGACGATCGCCGAGGTACCGGACTCCTCGCCCGCGGATGTGCGTCGCGCGGTCGAGGCGGCGCGGCGGGCCTTCGACGAGGGGCCGTGGCCGCGGCTGCGGCCCGCCGAGCGGGGCGCGGTTCTGCTGCGCATGGCCGAGGAGTTGGAGCGGCGGCTGCCCGAACTCGTCGCCGTCAACATGGCCGAGGCGGGTTCGGTGCGCGCACTGGCGGAGACTCTCCAGACCCGGGTGCCGGTGGCGCATCTGCGGGACATGGCCGAGCGGGTGATGCCGGCCTTCGCGTGGGAACGCCCGATGGATCCTACGATCGCGCCGGGCATCGGCATCTCCCAAGGGGTGCTGCGCCGCGAGGCGTTCGGGGTGTGCGCGCTGATCTCCGCCTACAACTTCCCCTTCTTCCTCAGCATGATGAAGGTGATCCCCGCACTCGCCGCGGGCTGCGCCGTCGTACTCAAAGCCGCGCCCCAGACCCCTCTCGACTCGCTGCTCGTCGGCGACTTCGCGGACGCGGCCGGACTGCCGCCGGGCGTGCTGAACATCGTGACCGGTGACGTCGAGGCCGGCCGCGAGCTGACCACGCACCCGATGGTGGACCTCGTCAGCTTCACCGGGTCGGACACGGTGGGCCGCATGGTGTACACCCAGGCCGCCGCCTCCATGAAGAAGGTGGTGCTGGAACTCGGCGGCAAGTCGGCGAACATCGTGCGCGCGGACGGCGACCTCGACGGCGCCGTCCGCTCCGCGCTCGCGGGCATCACCACCCATGCGGGACAGGGCTGTTCGCTGCTGACGCGCACGCTCGTGCACGAGTCGGTCCACGACGAGTTGGTCGCCCGGCTGAGCACGGCGCTCGCCGGGGTCAGGGTGGGCGATCCCGCCGACGCGGCCACCACGATGGGCCCGCTGATCAGCGCGGCCCAGCGGGACAAGGTCGAGAAGCTGATCCGGGTCGGCGAGGAGGAGGGCGCCCGCATCGTCTGCGGCGGCAGGCGCCCGGCCGGCCTCGACAGGGGCTACTTCGTCGAACCCACGCTCTTCGCCGCCGTGGACAACGCGATGACCGTCGCCCGGACGGAGTTCTTCGGACCGGTCGGTGTCGTCATCCCCTTCCGCACCGACGAGGAGGCGGTACGGATCGCGAACGACAGCCCGTACGGGCTGGGCGGTGCCGTGTGGAGCGCCGACACCGTGGCCGCGTACGACATGGCGACCCGGCTCCGCACCGGCGGGGTCACGATCAACGGCGGCAGCGCCGGGGTGAACCCGCGGGCGGCCTTCGGCGGATACAAGCAGAGTGGACTCGGCCGGGAGTGGGGCGAGTTCGGGCTCGACGAGTATCTGGAGACGAAGACGGTGAGCTGGGCGGCACGGTGACCGGTGCGACGCCCGTGGCCGCTCCCGGGGGGTGGCGAGCATGGTCGGGTCGGCCCTGGATCTCGACCGCCGACCTAAAAGAGGATACCTTTCTCGTGCTACAGATCTGTCGTGGACAGGGTGGTGGCTGGTGAACTTCGAGCTCAGCGAGGAGCAGGCCATGCTGCGCGAGGCCTCGCGCGACCTGCTGTCCGACCGGGCCCCGCTCGCCCTCGTACGAGCGTCGCTGGACCGTTCCGAGGACGTCGACCCCGAACTGTGGCGCCTGACCTCCGCCCTCGGATGGCCCGGCCTGGCCCTGCCCGAGGAGTACGGCGGGTCCGGCCAGGGACTGGTCGAACTCGCCCTGTTTGCCGAGGAGTTGGGCCGCGCACTCGCCCGTGGCCCGTTCCTGCCGACGACCGTCGTCGGCCGGGCGATCGCCCACGGCGGTTCCGAGCGGCTGCGCGCCGAGGTGCTGCCCGCACTCGCCGCCGGTGAGGGCTGGGCCGCCTGGGCCTTCGCCGAACCGCACGCGCCCTGGACACCGGACGGCGTCCACGCCACCGCCCGCACCGAGGGGAACGGGGTCGTCCTGGACGGGGTCAAGACCGTGGTGCAGGATGCCGGCGGTGCCCGCTGGCTGCTGGTCACCGCGCGCCACGAAGGCGAGCCGGCGTGCTTCCTCGTCGACCGCGTCGCCCCCGGTGTCACCGTCCGGCGGCAGCGCGTCCTGGATCCGACGCGCGCGTTCCACGAGGTCCGCCTGGACGCCGTACGCGTGCCGTTGGACGCCCGTCTCGACGGCGGACCGGCCCAGATCCAGAACCTGCTCGACGAGGCGTCCGTCCTGCGGTGCGCCGACGCGCTCGGTGTGATGGAGCGGATGCTGGAGCTGACCGTCGAACACACCAGGAGCCGGGTGCAGTTCGGGCGGCCGATCGGCGGTTTCCAGGCCGTGAAGCATGCCTGCGCCGACATGGCACTGCGCGTGCACGGCACCCGCGCCGCGACGTACTACGCGGCGATGGCCGCCGACGCCGGTGCCGACGACACCGCCCGGGCGGCCTGTGCCGCAGCCTCCTACACGACGGCCGGTACCGGTGAAGTGGCCGCGTGGGCGCTGCAGTTGCACGGCGGCATCGGTTTCACCTGGGAGCACGACCTCCACCTCTATCTGCGCCGGGCCAGGGCCGACCGGGTCCTGTACGGGGACACCGCCGTCCACCGCGACCGGCTCTGCACCCTCCTTCAGCGGTCCGCCGCGTCCGTCTGAGCCGAGCGAAAGGGAACGGAACCGTTCGATGGAGATCAAGGGCAAGAAGGCCGTGGTGTTCGGCGGTGCGTCCGGGATGGGCCGGGCCAGTGCCGAGTCGCTCGCGGCGCGGGGCGCCGAGGTCGTCGTACTCGATCGTCCCGCGTCGGCCGGTGCCGAGGTGGCCGCGGCGCTGGGCGGGCGTTTCCAGCCGGTCGACGTCACCGACTTCGAGGCGACGGAGAGTGCGCTGGCCGCCGCCGTGGAGTCACTGGGCGGCTTGCACGTCTCGATCACCACTGCGGGCGGTGGTACGGCGAAACGGACACTCGGCAGGAACGGCCCGCACGACCTCGACACCTTCCGCCGCGTCCTCGACCTCAACACGGTGGCCACCTTCAACATCAGCCGGCTCGCGGCGGCGCACATGAGCCGCAACGAACCCGAGGACCCCGACGGTGAGCGCGGTGTCATCATCAACACGTCGTCGATCGCCGCCTTCGAGGGGCAGGTCGGGCAGGTCGCCTACGGGGCCGCCAAGGCCGCCATCGCCGGCATGTGTCTCACCATGGCGCGCGATCTCGGCTCGCTAGGCATCCGGGTACTGGCCATCGCGCCCAGCCTGTTCGAGACGGGCGCCGTCGAGAAGATCCCGGACGAGGCGCGGGCGGTGCTGGTCAAGGACGCGGCGTTCCCCAAACGCCTGGGCCGGCCGGAGGAGTACGCCAAGCTGGCGCTCGCCATCGTCGACAACCCGATGCTGAACGGCCAGTGCCTGCGGCTCGACGCGGGGCAGCGGTTCAGCCCCAAGTGACCGGTGCCGGGGGCCCATTGGAACCAGGACGACGACGGGAGCAATCGTATGCCGGACGGTAACGAGCAGCAGGGCAAGGTCGCGTTCATCACCGGGGGCGGGCGCGGGTTCGGCAGGGCGTTCGGCGCCGCGCTGGCGGCGCGGGGTGCGCATGTCGTGCTCGCGGACATCGACGGCGCCGCGGCGAAAACCGCCGCCGCCGAACTCGGCACCCTGGGCGGCAGCGTGACGGGGGTGACCTGTGACGTGGCCGACGAGACCGCGGTCGAGACGGTCATCGGCGAGGTGGCCGAACGCCACGGTGGTCTCGACATCCTGGTCAACAACGCGGGCCTGCACGCGGCTTACAACCGGCCGTTCACAGAACTCGGCCTCGCGAACGTACGGCGCGTGCTCGACGTGAACGTCATGGGCGTCGTCATCTGCTCCCTCGCGGCGCAGCGGGCCATGCGGGGACGCGCCGGCGCCGCCATCGTCAACATCTCCTCGTCGGCCGCCTACGCGAACCGCAGCGTCTACGGCGTCTCCAAACTCGCCGTACGCGGACTGACCGTGTCCTTCGCGCGCGAGTTCGCCGCCGACGGCATCCGCGTCAACGCGATCGCCCCGGGCCTGATCTTCACCGACACCGTCCGCGCCGAACTGTCGGAGGCAGAGGCGAAGCGGGTGTTGGGCGAGCAGATCCTCCAACGGGAGGGCGAGGAACGGGACATCGTCGAGGCGCTGCTCTATCTGATCTCGTCCAAGGCGTCGTTCATCACGGGTGAGACGCTGCGGGTGACGGGCGGGTTCGCGCTCTCGGTCTAGCGTGCGGCGGGGCGGATTCGCGCCGCACGCAGGCGGAAGCAGCTGAGGCGATACGTCCGGGAGTAGAGGAGATCCGCTACGGGACGGCCAGTTCGGAGGGTTCCGCGGTCTCCGCTGCCGCCTCCTCCTCTTCGGATTTCACGGCGCGCAACAGCACGATCGGCGTGGCGATCTTCCAGATGAAGTACACGAGCGTGGGGAGCATGTTCGCGAGGAGTCCGTTCCAGGCGAACGGGCCGGTCTTGGTGAGGAACACGAAGGCGCCCGGGATGAGCAGAACTCCGAGTACCAGGTTGAGATAGCCGAACCAGCGCGGGAACACCGGCTTGGCCCGGTTGTCGACGAGTGCCGCGTATCCGATCGACCAGACCTGGAGGACGAATATGCAGGCGTTGCCGACCAGCATGAGCCAGTAGATGTCCGACATCGCGTAGAGCACGTCGGGCGAGTGGCTTTCCGGGCGATAGGCCGCGGCGGCGAGTATCGCGATCGGGAAGAAGAAACCGATCGGTGCGACGACGCCGGTGAGGAGCTGGACCATGGAGAGCAGCCCCCACCCGCCCTCGATACGGCGCATCTGCATGCTGGTCACGACGACGAACGGGTACTCGAACGGGACCACAAGGACCATGATCGCGGCGCAGGCGAGGATGCCCGTCCGGTGGTCGGTGAGGAATGCGACGACGCCTTGGGCGTCCGTCGTCGGATCCATCGGCGTGATGAGATGGCCGACGGAGAACGCGACGGCGAAACCGAGCAACAGCACAAATCCGCACCACGCGGAGATGCGTTCCAATCTGAAGTGCAGGTCTTGGCGCATCAACGGATCTCCTTTGATCTCGCGGCTCAAACTTTTGCGCTCTTACCAGCCGACCAGCCTGTCCAAGAGCAGCGTCGCGCTCGACAGATAGTCGCCGTACCCACCCCGGAAGAAGAGCAGCGGGGTCTTCATCGATTCGACGCGGAGCGTGCGGACCCGTCCGACGACGAGTTGGTGGTCGCCGAGTTCGACGATTTTCTCGACCGTGCAGTCGACCCACGCGACGATTCCGTCCAGGACGGGATTGCCGAGCGGGGATTCCTGCCACTCGGCTCCCTCGAAGCGATGCGGGCCGCCGGCCATCTGCCGGGACAGGCGTTCCTGGTTGCCCGCGAGCGCGTTGGCGCAGAATCGCCCGGCCGTGCGGATCGTCCGCAGGGTGCTGGAGGAACCGTCCACCAGGAAGGACACGAGCGGCGGTTCCAAGGACACGGACATGAAGGTGCCGACGATCATTCCCCGGGGTTGCCGGTCGGCGTCCGTCGTGGTGATGGCGACCACGCTCGTGGGGAAGTGCCCCAGCACCTCACGGAAGTAGCGCCCCTCGACCGCGTCCGTCACGGCCCCTCCTTGTTCTCGTACGCTCGTCTTCGACAGGCCGTCAGATCAGGACGCGCATCGCCTCGGGCAGCTCAAGTCCCATCTGGGCAAGGGCGTTGGCGTGATAAGCGGACCCGGGGACGTGGATCATGTGCTGGAGTCCCACGTGCGCGTCGCGCCAGAACCGCTGGATCGGGTTGCCGCGCCGGATCGCGTTGCCACCGGACCGTACGAAGATCTCGTCCAGGGCGGAGACGGCACGCCACGCGCAACGGACCTGGTTGCGGCGGACGTTGGACCGGTCCTCGATGGTGACGGGCTTCCCGGCCTCGACCTGGTCGTACAACCGGCTGATGCCGTCGATGAGTTGGACCCGCGAGGCGGCGATCTCCGCGGCTGCCTCTCCGGCGGCGTACAACACATAGGGGTCGTCGCGTACTTGGACCCCGGTCACGGCGACGCGGTCGCGCTGCTGGGAGAGGTGGAGGGCGAGGGCGCCCTCGCAGATGCCGACGACCGCGGCGGTGATCCCGAGGGGGAACATGGAGCTGAACGGCAACTTGTAGAGGGTGTCGGTGAGTCCGACCGCTTCGGCGGCGCTGCCCTCCTGGACCGCCTCCTGCCTGATGGTGCGGTAGGCGGGGACGAACGCCTTGTCGACGACGACGTCCTTGCTGCCGGTGCCCGCCAGGCCGATCACGTCCCACGTACCGTCGATGATCTCGTAGTCCGAGCGCGGCAGCACGACATGGAGTACGGAGATCGGTCCCGCCGGCTTGCCCTTGCCGTCGCCGACGAGCGCGCCGAGGAAGTCCCAGTCGCAGTGGTCGCTCCCGGAGGAGAAGGGCCAGCGTCCGCTCAGGACGTATCCGCCGTCCACGGGGTCGGCGATGCCGTTCGGCATGTACGGCGAGGCGATCCAGGTGTCCGGGTTGTCGTCCCACACCTCGTGTGCGAGCCGGGGGTCCAACTGGGCCAGCTCCCAGGGGTGTACACCGACGACACCGCACACCCAGCCCGCGGCTCCGTCGTGCCGCGCGACGGCCATCACCGCTTCCGCGAAGTCCCGGGGGTGGGCGCTGTGGCCGCCGAACTCCTTGGGCTGCAGAAGCCGGATCACTCCTGCCGAGCGGAGCAGTTCGACGGTCCGGTCGCTCAACTTGCCGAGTTTCTCGTTCTGTTCGGCGAGTGCGGCCAGTTCGGACCCGAGATCCTCGACACGGTTGACCACTTCATGCGTCACGCCGCACACCTCCTGCTGACTGGTACCTCGCAAGTGCCGCGCACGCGCGGCGGGATGATCCCAGTCTGTTTCCGAGGCCGACCGCCCGCTGAGCGTCTTCCGCTGACCGGGACCCGATGGTCTACCGCTGTACGTGCGTACCGTCCACGGCGGACACCATGCTCAGGTACCGGGTTCGGCGCGGCTCCGCACCATGTGCAGCGCCGTACCCGCCACCGCGCCCATCCGGCGCTTGCGGAGGTCCAGAACCGGTGTGGTGGCCGAAATACCCTGGGACGCCAGCAGGTTCATCAACGCCCAGATGATGTCGGGGCGTCCCGTCACCGGGATCTCCTGGCCGTCCAGGGCGATGACCGTGGCCTCGGTGACACCCGCGAGGAGGTTGGTGCGGGCCCAGTCGACCACGTACGAGAGGCCGTTCGGGCTGACGGTGAGGACGACCTCCTTGGTGCGGTGCAGGACCGTCAGGTAGTTCATCGGTACCGTCAGCCGCCGGGCGGCGTCGAACGGGGGTGTGCCGTCCGCCGGTTGGATGCGCAGCACCGTGTCGAGGACCGGGCCGTGGTCCTGGAAGGTGGTCCTGGGACGCATCTCCAGGAAGCGGGCGCGCACCAGCACTCCGCCACGGCGTGACCATCGTCGGCCGACGGAGCCGAACGCGCCCTTCTCACCGGGGAGTTCGTCCGCCAGCCGGCGGGCTTCCTCGCCCGGCTCGCTCACCGGCGCCTGTTCCTCGGGGAAGGCGCGGTCCCGGTCGGCCAGAGCTGCGTACCGTGCCGCCGTGTGCGGGTCCAGGTGCCGGAGGTCGATCGTGTCGCCGGCCATCCTGGTGCCGCCGATCTCCCTTGAGATCCGCATCTGTTGGAGCTGGCGACGGGGGCGACGGGTGGCGTCGGACAGTCGGCCTTCGAGGTCGATCACCCGGCAGGTTCTCGTGCCCGCGAGCAGGGCGCTGCGCGGCCACGAGGGGGTGACCGTGCGCTCGGCCCCCGGAGTGGCCGGACCGACGAGGACGACCAGGCGGCCCGCCGTGATCACCGAGAGACACAGGGACGGCACCCGCCACTCGCCCGTGACCTCGAACCCGGCGGCGGCATCGGTGTTCTCGGCGTCGCGCACCCGCAGTCTCAGCCTGATCAGCGGCGTGAACTCGTCGGGGGTGTAGTCGCCGTAGTGGGTGGTGAAGGTCGCCTCGCCGTCGGGGCTGTAGCGGACCAACGACGCCTCCAGTACGTCCGCCCGCACCAACTGCGCCTGCGTCGAGCCCTGTTGGTTCCAGGGACTCCACATCACGAACGCGTCGTCCCCGTACGGCATCCGCTCGCCCTTGACGCGGTCCCTGCGTGTGATGCGCGGAAACTCCTGTCGCGTACTCGTGAACGCCACGACGGGGATCGTGATCGTGCCGGCCAGCCCGAAGCCGATCAGCAACGCCGGCCAGCCCCAGCCGGGATCGTCGCTCCAGGCGGTGCACCCGACCAGGAGGAAGAACGGCGCCGCCGACAGGCAGACCGCCGAGAACAGCAGATTGCCCACGAACACACCGGTACGGCTGCGCATTTGGTCCTCCTCCATGCAGGTGATCACCACTACAACTCGACGCGGTACCGGCCGCCGGCCGGGTCGACGACGGCGTTGAACCGACGTCCCACGCGCAGGGCGGGATGGTGTGTGCGCCGCCAGGTCGTCTCGAACGTCCGCAGCCCCTGCCCGGTGATCCGCAGACCCACCGCGACGCCGGAACTCTCCCCGTCCCAGTCGAAGTCGGTCAGGTCGGTGATCTCCGCGGTGGCCGGGACCCCGACGGCGTCGAGCTGCCGGTTCTCCTCCCGGCCGGCGACCGTGGTGCCCCAGAGCCCCAGTCCCAGGGGAACGAAGACCAGCGTGAACACCACGCCCATGCTCATGAGGTCCGCGCCGGTGAAGACGGCGAAGCCCAGCATGACCGGGCCGCACAGGGCCGTCCCGGCGGACAGGACGTACAGGGACACCGCGTCCCACAGTCCGACCCGCGAAATCGCCGACATCCGCGCGGGCTCGGGGCCGGTCCCGTCGTCGACCCGGTCGTCGACCCCGTCATCAGCCATGTCAGTGCTCCGCGACCGGGGGCCGGCTCCGCTCCAGCCGCTCCGCCAGGGCTTCCAGGCCGGCGCGGCGGGCCGGATCGTAGAAGACGGACTGGCGTCGTCTGTCGGGGCGGGTGCGGATCACCAGGAGGCGGCTCCGGCCGGGGCGGATCTCCAGGCGGGGCTCCTCCCAGAGGTGGTAGCGGCCGGCCTCGGCCTCGCCGAACACCTCCAGCACCCGGCCGTCGAAGGAGAGCAGGGTGGAGTCGGTCGCCGGCACCTCGTACACCAGGGTCTGCGTCACGGTGCCACGCCGTCCCCGGCGTAGAGGTAGCTGCCGGGGTGGGCGGGGTCGGCCACCAGCAGTACCTGCTCGCCGGCGCGGGGGATCCGCAGCTTGGAGGCGATGGTGTGGAGGGTGATCCGGTCGGTGCTCCCGGTCGGCTGCACGACCAGGTCGACGACCGGGTCGTCGTTGATCAGTTGGCCGGTGTCGCCGATCGACACGACGACGGCGGTCGTGGTCGGCGCTCCCGCGGCGAGCAACTGCTGTACGCCGAGGCCCGAGTTGTACGCGCCGATCGACTGCTGGACCCTGGCGAAGTCCTCGTTGCCGAGGAAGGCGCGCGTGGTACGGCCGTAGAAGCCCTTGCCACTCGCCACCTTGCCCACGATCTCGGCGGCCCGCTCCTCGCGGCTCATGCGCCGCTTCCCGAAGATTCCCATGACTGCTGCTCCTTCTGGTCCCTGTGACTGTCCTTGGCCTTTCCGCCTCACGGTGTGGACGCTAGGCGGCCCGGGTCGCCTACCGATCCCAGGTTCGCCCGCCCGATCTCGGACGACGTACGCTCCTGACATGCCGTTTCCGAGTCAGCCGACGGGCGAGCGCCGACCGCGCGCGATGGTCATCGACCGTGCGTGGCGCGGTCTGGGGCCCGGGCTGGAATCGCTCAGCGGCCCCGGTGGCGCCCCGCTGACCCGGACGGTCAAGCTGATCGTGCTGCCGTTGATCGTCCGGCCGGCGTCGCACCCCGAACTCGCGGTGGACTTCCTGGCTCCGGAGCAGGCCGTACAACTCGACGCGCTGATACGGGAGTCCGGTACGCGGCTTGTCGCGACGGCACAGTGGTTCACCCTGCTCAAACGGACCCGCCGGGCGCTGGGCGTCGTGGCGGGCAACCCCCAGGATCTGTACTTCCAGCGGTGTTTCGAGCTGGCCGTGGAACAGGGAGCACCCTCGGCCGACAAGGACTCGGTCGCGGGCGCGTTGGCCAGGGCCGTCGTCGAGGACGTGGCGCACGCGGACGGCGGCCGGACGGTGGACGTCCTGAAGCGGTATCTGGCCGACGCCGCCCAACAGGCCCGACTCGACGGGGAGTTGAGCACCCTGTGGGCCGGTCGTCAGTCGGCTCCGGTCGCCGATACGGCCACTGCGGTCACGCTGGCGACCGAGGTTCTGGAGGCCTGCGGCGGGGCGGAGGGGCCGCTGAACGCACCGTCGTACGCCTCCATGGTCGAGGCGGGACACGGTGGTCTGTTCGGCCGGGTCCTGTGGGCGCACGCGAGCGGGGTGTGGGGCGATGAGGATCTACCGGCCCATCTCGGGCTGACGGAGCGGCAGTTGCCGTCGCGTCCGCAGGTCGGCCGGGGTGCTTCGACGGCGACACTGCCCGCGCCGCTGGACCGCACACTCTGCGAGCGGCTCTTCGTCGTCCTGCAGTCGTCGGCCCGGCGCGAGGAGTTGCCGACGGTGCCGGAACTCGTCGGGCGGGAGGTCGGCCGCAGTTGCGCTCCGCTCGGTCTGTACGACGAGAGCCTGCGCGTCGCCGTCGTGCTCGGCGGCCGGCTCGCCGTCGGCCTCGACCCGCTGGGCACCGGGGAATCCGCGCCGGGGCGGACTGCCGCCCACCGCGCTGTGAACAGCCGTTGGCGACGGGAGGCCTCGGTGCTTCGCGCCCGCCGGATGACCGTCTCGCCCCGTCCCGATCCGGACGGCGGTGTGCTGGACGCCCTCGCCCGGGATCTCCGTACGCCGTGGGCCGCCTACATGCGGCGGCTGTGGGTGCGGTTGCACGGGCGGGACGTCCGCGACGCGCCCTTGCCGGATGCCGCGTCGGCCTGGGCGGTGCTCGACGGCGTCGCCCGCTCGGTGATGATGGACCACCGGGCCAGGGTCCGGTCGGCGCTGCGCACACTGTCGGCGGCACCCGCCGTGCCGGAAGCGGCCGAGTCGAGGAGCGCGTGATGGCGCCGGGCCCCAGGGATGTCCATGTCGGGCGGGACGACGACGGCACCGTCCGGGTCGCCGGTCCTGCCGCCGGTCCCGACTTCACCCGAGCGGTTCTCGACGTCGCCGGAGCGGTGCTGACCTGGAACGTCCTCGGGGACCCGGCGCCGCCGGTGGCCGAGATCCACGATCCGGCGCGGGCGCAGCAGTGGCTGTGGGCAATCTACGGCGAACGCACCGCCGCCGCCGTGCACGCCTGCGCGGCGGGCGAGTCGGTCGCGGTGCGGGTACCGGCGGACATGACCGCGCTCGCGGGCGGCGCCGCCCGGCTCGGCCTCGGGCACTGGGCGGCGCGCTGGTGGCCGGCGTCGCATCTGGACGGGATACCCGCGCTCGAACCGAACGTCCTCGGGCTGGAGTTGGCCGCTCTCACACACGAGTGCCAGCAGCTGTTCGACGACGGCGGTGACCAACCCGACGACTGCGTGGCCGAGTTGATCGAGGTGCACCAAGTCGCCCTGGACCAGCTGGTCGAGTGGTGGCACGCCACCTCGCCGTCTACGGACACGGCACGCCATCTGGAGAGCGTCCTGTGGTCGGTCGACGACGCGGCGGACAGCGCCGGCTTGGACGGGCAGGCTCTGCGCCGCCTTCGGTCGTCGCTGGATCGGCCCCGTCGGGACGGCGCCCCGGTCGACCTCGCCTCGCTGTTCGTACGACACCGCGACTACGCCCTTGCCGCGGGCGAACCACTCGTCGCGGGCGGCAGGTTGATCGCGCGCGGCGCGGGCACCAACGACTGGCGCCGCTACCCGCCCGGCTTCGTCGACGCCTCCGAGACCGCGGTGTCCTGGACCGCCCGCGCGCTCGGCGCGCGCCGACAGATCGAGGTCGAGGTCGTCGCGCATCTCGCGGCACCCGTCGCCGGTGCGCTCCTCGTCGCGGAGGTCGGGGTCGACGGCGGCCTCCCGAGTCGGGTGCCCCTCGCCCGGCGGGACGACGTGTGGAGCGGCCGGGCGGACCTGGAACTGCCGGCCGGGGAGACACAGCCGCGTATCGAGATCGGTCTGCTGTTGCCCGGGTTCGACCCGGGTCCGGGGCCCGAGGGCGCCGCCGACCGCGACGCGATCCGCGCGCTGGTCCGACGACGACTCGCGACGGCGGCACAGCCGTTCGCGTACAACACATCGACGTACGAGGGAACTTCGGGACCCTTCCTCGCCGAGATCGCCGCCACCACCGCCGATGAGGACTACTGACGGATGCCCGAGGAGAACGGTGTGGTGACACCGCTGTACGGAGAGCCGTTCGACAGCGGTCTCGCCCTGGCCGAGGAACATCAACTGGCCGCCGACATCACCGCCTCGGTCGCCGTCTACGAGGAGTTGCTCACCCTCGCCGAGTCCCTCGACGACTCGCCGGACGTACGGTTCCTGCGCGCGCACCTGCTGGCGAACATCGCGAGTGTCCAGCTCACGGCCACGGACCTGGCCGCGGCGGAGGACGCCAACAGCCGCTCCCGTGCCCTGCTCGACGGCATCGCGTCGGCGCCGATGGGGCCGCGCGGCCGTCAACTGTGGCTGGAGATGGTGCTGCGGACGCTGATCGCCCGAGCCGACCTGCTCCGCCGTACCGGACGTCTCGACGAGGCACTGGCCTGTCTCGACGAGGCGGCGGTCACACTGCCCGAGTTCGACGACCGCGACGGGCTGCGCGCCTCCGAACTCGGCCTGAACCGGGTGCATGTGCTCATGGACCGGGGTGAGTGGGGAGCGGCCGAGGAGCAGGCGTCGGGGCTGCTGTCCACCACGCCGGAGACAGCGGTGGAGACCATCCCCCGGCTGCTGGTCGCCCTCGGTGTGATCTGCTCGTCGACCGGGCGGTTCGACGCGGCCGAGGACTGCTTCGCCCGCGCGGAGGACCGCTTCCGGGCAATGGGTGACACCGGTCAGCAGCGGTCGCTGCTCGCGCACCGGGCGTACACCGCGATGCACCGGGGCGAACTCGACCTGGCGGAGCGGTTGTTCGCGGAGGCGTCCGCGTTCTTCGAAGAGCAGCGGTGGTTCGCCGACCTGGCGGTCTGCGAGCAGGCCCGTGCCTTTCTCGCCGGCCGGCGCGGCGACGCCGCCGGTGCGGAGGAGCTGCTCGCGGCGAGCCTGGCCCGCTTCGAACGGCTCGGCGCCTCGATCGCCGCCGCCGACACGATGCTGCTGGGCGCCCAACACGCCTACGACCGGGGCGACATCGACGAGATGAAGCGGCTGGCCCAGGCGGCGCGGGACGTGTACCAGGAGCGGGAGGTGTACGAGCGGTGCGCGCAGGTCGACCTCATGCTCGCCCGCACCCTTGAGGACAACCTGAACCGGACGGACCACGGCGACCGCGAGCGGGAGTCCGTCGACAACGCGCTCTCCCTCGCGCTGCCCTCCGCGCTGGCCCTGGAGGCGGCGCGCTTCGACTTCGCCACCGCCCACGCGCGCAGCCAGTGGCTGCGACTGGCGGACGACGCCATGCGGTTGGTCTTCCGTCTCGTGATGCGCCGGCAGGACCAGGGACTGCTCTTCGAGCTGGCCGAACACCGTTGTGCGGGCGCCTCGTTGGCCCTCCACCGCACACCGCCGAGCGGGCCGCTCGAAGACCCCGCCTCCGTCTTCCCGAACGCGGCCATGAAGTCGCACGGACACTACGAGGACACCGACGGCACGATGACGCTCGGCGGTGTGGCGGCGGAGGCCGCCGCCTCGGTCGGCCTGCGGGTCGCGCCGCCGCCGAAGGTGCGGATGTCGGCGCAGCCGGGCCCGGGCCGCGTCGCGCTCCAGGAGTACATCGCGGCGGCCGAGTTCCGTTATCACCGGCCGATCGTGCACGAGGAGGAAGTGCCGTTCTGGATCACCGACGACCTGACGAGCCGCCCGGTGGTCCAGATCCGACTGGCCGACGCCGGCGACCTGTTCATGACCTGGACCTGGGCCGGCGGGGCCCGGGGCTTCGGCACCGGTCAGGGGCCGGCCGCCGAGGTCGACCGGGCGGTCGCCGCGCTGGCCGACGCGCTGCCGGGAGCGGGCGACGGCGCGGAGGGGATGCGGCGGGCGTTCGGCACGGGGGCGTTGGCCGAGCACGGGAGCGAGCGCAGGCTGGCACGGCTGCTGGCCGAGGCTCTGTGGCCGGAGGGGCTGACGGCACAGATACGCCAGGTGTCGGAGCGGGCGGGCCGTCCACTCGTACGGATCCAGCCGTCGCCCCGGGTCGCCCAAGTCCCCTGGGAAATCCTGGCAGTCGACGACGAGGATGTCCGGCTCGTCGACCTGGCGGACGTCGTCACCACCGCACCGGCGTCACTACGGCCGCGAAACCCGGCGCCCACGACAGCACAGGGCACCGCCACCGGTCCGGTCGTGCTCGTCCTCGACCCCCGCGTCCCCGGATTCCGTGCCGACTCGCCCCTCGGCTCGGTCCTGGGCCCGCCCGGCACCGACCCGGAACTGCTCGCGCTCGTCCAGCGCCGCCTCGACGCGGGCGCCGTCATACCGTCCCTCGCCACCCCCGCGGAGGCCTTCCGCCGCACCGACCTGGACCGGGACTGGCTGAGCGGCGTACTCCGCGCGGGCGCCCGCAGGCTGCTGTACGTCGGCCACGTGAGCGGCGCGCCGGTCGAGGGCGGCCAGAGCGAGGACGGCACCCTGCACCTGAGCTGCGACGCGGGAACCGTGGGCCTGGCCGAGCCCCTCCGCACCCACCGGCCGCTGTCGGCCAAGGACCTCCTGCTGGGTTCGCTCCCCCTGCGCGCGGACGGCGAACCGGGCGCGAGCATCTGGCCCGCGCCGGCCCGGGTCGCCCTCATCGGCTGCGAGAGCGGCGGCGATCTGCGGTTCGCCGAGTCGTTCGGCCTGGCGACGGCGATGCTCCACAACGGTGCCGAATTGGTCACCGCCACCCGCTGGGTACTGCCGACCAGCTTCGCCTTCCACCGGCTGGCCCAACTGCCCGATGCGGTACGCCCGTTGACGGAGGCGATCGTCGCCGTCGACACGGCTCACGAGGACGACGACCCCGTGGGGAGCCTCAGCGCCTGGCAGCGCGAGCAGCTCGACCGCTGGCGCGCGGACGGCCGTATCGAGCACTCGCCCCTGTTGTGGGCGGCAATGACCAGCATCGTCGTGTGACGGGTCAGAGCCGCACGATGATCAGAGCGGTGTCGTCGGTGGCGCCCCCGTGCGGAAGCAGTTCGAGGAGTACGGCGTCCGCGAGGGCCTCGGGGTCGGCGTCGCGGTGGCGGACCAGGGAGTCGGCGAGGCGGGCCAGGCCCTTGTCGATGTCCTCGCGGCGGCGTTCGATCAGGCCGTCGGTGTAGAGGACAAGGGTGGAGCCTCGGGAGAAGTCGGTGGTGGCCTGCGGCCGGGGCGTCGGGTCGGGACGGGCGTCGAGCGGCGGGTCGGTGGCCCGGTCCAGGAACTCCACGCGGCCGTCGGGATGGACCAGGACGGGCGGCGGGTGTCCGGCGCTGCTGTAGGTGATGGTGTGGTGGTCGAAGTCGACGAAGGTCGTGACCACGGTGGCGGATTCGGCGCCGTCGACGACGTTGGCGTAGCGCCCCAGGACGTCCAGGGCCTGGGCGGGGCCGTCCGCGACGCGGGAGGTGGCGCTCAGGGCGCTGCGCAGCTGGCCCATGACGCCGGCGGCGGCCAGGCCGTGGCCGACGATGTCGCCGACGGAGACGCCGATGCGGTTGCCGCCGACCAGGTCGACCACGTCGTACCAGTCGCCGCACACGTTCAGGGAGCCGACCGCGGGCCGGTAGCGCACGGCGATCCGGTGGCCGGCGCCCTGGCGGCGGGTCGGCAGCATCGCCTCCTGGAGGGCGAGGGCGACCTCGCGTTCGCGGGCGTGGGCGCTGCGCAGGCGTTCGTTGACCTCCTGCAGTTCGCGGGCGCGGGTGTACAGCTCGGCCTCCAGGACGCGGGTCCGGCCGCCGCCGGAGGTGCCGCGCGCCCGGATGAGTTCGGTGACCTCCTCGACCCGGTGGACGAGGAGCACGACCTTGCCGTCCTCGTCGAGCACAGGGGCGTTCACCGGGCTCCAGTAGCGCTCCTCCCACTTCCCGGGGCATGTCGTCGACTCCACGTCGTAGCGCTGGAGGGCCATGGCGTCGCGTTCGCCCGTGGCGACGACCCGCCGGAGTGAGGTCTCCAGGTTGCGCATGCCGGTGGCGGTGGGGTCGTTCGGGTTGTCGGGGAAGACGTCGAAGAGGAATCGGCCGACGACCTGCTCGCGGGTGCGGCCGGACATGCGCAGGAACTCCTCGTTGGCGTCCGCGTACACCAGGTCGGGGGTCAGCAGGGCCACCATGCCGGGCAGCCCCTGGAACACCGCCGCGTAGTCGATCTCCGCGTCCGTCATGGCCCTGCCACCAATCGCCGCTATCACACCATTTTCCCACGATATAAGCAGACCGGTTGGACCTCAGGAGGCACTTTGTGTTCACCCGGTCACTCAGTGGCACGCGGTGGATAGGGTGCCCCGGGTGACAACGCCCTCCTCCCCCACCCGGCTGATCGTGCTGCGCGGCAACAGCGCCTCCGGCAAGAGCTCGGTGGCCACCGGTCTGCGTGAGCGCTACGGCCGCGGTGTCGCCCTGGTCCGCCAGGACGTCCTGCGCCGCGAGGTGCTGCGCGAGCGCGACATCCCCGGCGGCGCGAACATCGGCCTGATCGACCTCACCGTCCGGCACGCACTGGCGCACGGCTTCCACACCGTGCTGGAGGGTCTCCTCTACGTCGCCCATTACGGCGAGATGCTGGCCGGCCTGCTCGCCGACTTTCCCGGCCGCACGCACTGCTACTACCTCGATGTGCCGTTCGAGGAGACCCTGGTCCGGCATGCCACGAAGCCCATCGCGGACGAGGTCACCGAGCACCAACTCCGCGAGTGGTACCGGCCGTTGGACGTACTCCCCGGCGGTGTCGAGACCGTGGTCCCCGCGACCAGCCCGCTGGAGGAGACGGTCGAGCGGGTACTGCGCGAGTCCGGCCTGTGCGATGTCCTTCGGTCGGGGGCTCGCTGACCGGTCGTACGCTGTCCCCGTGATCGAGAGCGAGACTCCGGGTGCGGCGGCGGCCCGGCTCACCGGGTGCGCGGTGACCGGTGAGCGTCCGCTGTCCGGGGCGGTCACCGAAGTCGCGCTCGACGGTGGGCAGTTGGTGGTGGTCAAGGGCGCCGAGGCTCCCGGCGCGGTACGGGCCGAGGCGGCGGGGCTGCGCTGGCTCTCCGACGCCGGTACGGTCCGCGTGCCCGCCGTGCGCCGGTCGGACGAGCGCTGGCTGGTCACCGACCACGTCCGCACCGGCCCGCCGAGTGCGCGGGCGGCGGTACGGTTCGGCCGAGACCTCGCGGCTCTGCACGCCTCCGGCGCACCGGCGTTCGGCGCACCACCGCCCGGCGGTCCTACGGACGCGTACATCGGTCTCGCCCCGATGCGCAACGTGCTGGGTACCGACTGGCCCAACTGGTATGCAGGACAACGGGTGTTGCCCTATCTGCGCCGCGCGGTCGACGCTGGCACGGTACGCGCCGACGAGGCGACGGCGGTGGAACGGGTCTGCGAGCGGCTGCCCGAACTGGCCGGTCCCGCCGAGCCGGCCGCCCGGCTGCACGGTGATCTGTGGAACGGCAACGTGCTGTGGGGCTCCGACGGACACGTCTGGCTGATCGACCCGGCCGCACACGGCGGACACCGCGAGACCGACCTGGCCATGCTCCACCTCTTCGGCTGCCCGCACCTGCCCGAGGTACTGGACGGCTACCAGGAGGCCGCACCGCTCGCCCCTGGCTGGACCGACCGCATCGGCCTGCACCAGCTGTTTCCGCTACTGGTGCACGTGGTGCTGTTCGGGCGGGGTTACGCCGACCGGGCGCTGTCGGCGGCGCGGGCGGCCCTGGCCGGGTAGCGCCGGGCGAAGCCGCCCGTCACCACGGTCCAGGTCAGACGCTGCCGACCCACGTCGTGCCCTTCGGCCACGGCCTCGCCGAGCAGGCACTGTCGGTGGCGCGCGGGCCTGGCCGGGAAACCCCGGGCGAGTCCGCCCGCACGACAGTCCGGGTCAGACACTGCGACCCACGTCCTGCCGTCCGGCAGCGGCCAGGCCGCGCGGACCAGCTCAGCCGCACGGACGGCCGCGGCCGGAGGACACCGGCCGGGGCCGCCCGCCACGACAATCACGTCAGACGTGCGGTCGGCGGCCCCGCTCCTCATGCGGGAACTTCTGGTCCGCGCCCGGCAGCGTGGGCTTCGGCAGCGTTGCCACTTCCTCCTTCGCCTTCTCCAACTGCTCCGCCGTGTCGTGGGGCAGCCGGGGCGAGCGCGGGCGGGCGTCGCGGAAGCGGAACGCGGTGGTGAAGTCGCCGAAGGTCTCCCGACGCCAGTCGGTGACGTTCGGCTCCTCGACGCCGGAAGGGGTTGGCCAAGCCGTGACCGGCAACAGGCGTACGTTGCCGAGGAGTTGCCAAAGCTTGATCGCCGGATGGCTGTTACATGAGTCCGGCGGCGGCCGTCTCGTGCAGCAGGTCCAGCACGCCGCGCAGGTCCGGATGACCGGCGGTGCCCGCCCGGCTGACGGTGAACACGGTGCGGGTCACGGGCCGCAGCAGGGGATGGAGACTGAGCGGCGCGGAGGTCTCCCCGAGAGCCATGCGCGGCACGAGCGCCGCACCCGCACCGGCCCCGACCAGGGCCGTGAGCACGGCGAAGTCGCTGCTGCGGGCGCGGATGTCGGGCACGAACCCGGCGGCGCCGCAGGCCCGTTGGATCATCTCGTAGCAGGAGGTCTCCTGGCCCGGGGTCAGCCACGGCAGGTGCGCGAGCCCCGACAGATCGGCGGGCTGTCCGGCCGCGAGCCCGAGTCGGTCCGCCTCGTCGGGGTGCAGGGCGAGCAGCACCGGTTCCTCCAGGAGGACGGCCTGCTCGAAGGTGGCGGGGAAGCCGCGCGGCAGCACGGTGTAGCTGTGCACCAGCGCCAGATCTGTTTCCCGTTTGCGAAGTTCGTCGAGCGCCTCGTCGGGCTCGCGCACGGAGAGGCGTACCGAAAGATCGGGTGCGTCGGCGAGGCGCTGCCACAGGGGCGGGAGGAGGGTGCGGGCGGCGGAGGCGAAGGCGGTGACGCGTACGATGCCGCACCGGCCGCTGCGCAGGGCGGCCAGACCCGACTCGGCGGCGGCGAGTTCCGCGAGGATGATCTCGGCGTGCGCGACCAGGAGTTCACCGGCGGCGGTCAGGCGCAGGGTGCGGCCGTGCTTCTCGACGACCGGGGTGCCCGCCTCGCGTTCCAGGGCCGCCAGGTGCTGGGAGACGGCCGGTGCCGTCAGGTGCAGGGCCTCGGCGGTGGCGGCGACGGTTCCGTACGCGGCCAGGTGCTGGAGGATGCGCAGACGGCGGACGTCAAGCACGAACGGCTCCTTGGGCGAGGGGAGTTGGGCTGTCGGCCGGGTGGGCGGGCCGCCGGTTGACGAGGATCACGCCGATGATGCCGACCGCGCCGCCGGCGAGTGCGAGGGGGTGGGGTGTCTCGCCGAGCCAGAGGAAGGAGACGACGAGTGCGACCGGCGGTACGAGGTACAGGGCCGCGGTGGAGGTCGCCAGGGGCAGCCGGGCGACGGCGTAGGCCCAGATGACGAACCCGAGCGCGGAGGGCAGCAGGCCGAGGTAGACCGCCGACAGCAGGGCGCCGGCGGGCGCGTGGACGGCGGCCCGGCAGGCGGCGGGGAGCAGCGGCAGGGCGAAGAGGGTGCCCGCGGTCATGGTGTACGTGGCGACTTCGAGGCCCGTGCAGCGGCGCAGCAACGGCTTGCTCGCGAAGTGGTAGACGCCCTGGACGAGCGCGGCGACGAGTACGGCCGGCGCGGAGCCGGTGAATCCGCCGGCGCCTTCGGCGAGGCTGACGACGGCGGCACCGGCGAGCGCGACCAGGCTGCCGACGACGCTGGTGCGGCGCAGCCGCTCGTGCAGGAACAGGGTGCCGAGCAGGACGCTGAAGACGGGGGCGATCGAGATCAGCAGGCTGGCGGTGCCCGCGTCGACGTGGATCTCGCCCCAGTTGAGGAGGAGTTGGTAGGCGGTCATGCCGGTGGCTCCGCACAGCGCGATCAGGGGCAGGTCGGCGCGCCGGGGCAACCGTACGTGCGCCAGGGGCGCGACCAGCGTCAGCGCGAGGGCCGCGATCACCAACCGCAGGAACGACAGCGCGGCCACCCCCAGCCCGTCGAGGCCGACCCGGATGGCGGGGAACGCCGAGGCCCACAGCACGACCGTGCCGGCCAGGGCGAGGAAACGGGGGGACGCGATGCGCGGGACCATGCCTCCAGGCTGTTCCCCACGATTCGAAAGGTCCAGTTAGCTTTTACGACCGAACACTTAAGTCGTGCTTCTGGGTCGCAGCCGCGCGGCGATCGCGGCGACGTCGTCCTCCGCGTCCTGCACATGGAGCCGCAGCACGATGTCGTCCAGGAGACGGGAGACGCCCTGACCCGGGTGCAGGCGGAGCCGGGCCAGGCGGGCGAGGGAGGCGTCGATGTCCTCCCCGCGCCGCTCGACCAGCCCGTCGGTGAACATGACCAGGGTGTCCTCGGGGGTGAGGGCGAGCGTGGTCATCTCGTAGTCGGCGAGGCCCGTGCCGAGGGGCGGGCCGACGGGGACGGGGATCAGTTCGCCGGCGCCGTCGCGGTGGAAGACGGCGGGCGGCAGATGGCCCGCGCCGGCGAAGGCGGCCGTGCCCCGGTCCGGGTCCAGGAGGGCGAGGAGGCAGGTCGCCGGGCGGCGGTTGTGCTCCTCGGACATGGCGGTGTCCATCTGGCGCAGGATCCGGTGGGGCGGCAGATCGGTGGAGGCGACGTAGCGCAGCATCGAGCGGTAGGCGTTCATGTCGACCGCCGCGTCCAGGCCGTGCCCCATGACGTCGCCGATGACGAGGAGGGTGCGGCCGTAGTGCAGTCGTACGGCCTCGAACCAGTCGCCGCCGACGAGGGTGCCGCTGCCCGCGGGCAGGTAGCGGGTGGCCATCTCGACGTTGGGGTGGGGGCGGCTGGGCTCGGTGAGCAGGACCTGTTGCAGGTTCAGGGCGGTGGTGCGCAGCCGGTGGTGTTCGACGGCGTGGTGCAGGTGGGCGGCAGTGAGCCGGGCCGCGTAGTGCACGGCGGCGGCCTCGTCGTCGCCGAAGGGCCGGTCGGCGCGGATCGCGAGGAGCGCCCCGTAGGCCTTCCCCCAGGCCGTCAACGGCACGGAGAGGGCGGCCAGTACGCCGTGGTCGTTCGTGGTGAACGACGTGGTGATCGGACGGCCCGCGTCCAGGGCCCGGACCATGACGTCCTCGCGTGGCGCGGTGCGCAGGCTGTCCAGCAGTTCCTTGCGGCCCGCCGCCGCCATCGGGTGCAGCATGCCGTGCGGCGCCGGGCGGGCCTCGTCCTGCGCGAACAGGTCCACGGCCGCGGCGTCGCACAACTCGTCGACCAGGAACGTCGCGCACTCCGCCGCCGTCCTGCGCTCGTCGAGCGTCGACCCGACGGCGGACACGGCCCGCCGCGCGAGCGCGAACCGCTCCGCCGAGCCCTTCTCGGACCCGGTAACCCCGTCGCCGTCCACGGCGGCCCCTCTCTGCCACCCCCATCCCAACACCCGCGCGGGCGTTCGGGCGGTAGCGACCCGTGGTGGGGTGGCATCGGGTCGGAGGGTGAGGGTGCGGTCGCCGGGGACGAAACTCCGTGGCCGTGCCGTCCGAGCCGCCGATAACGTCCCCTCCGACCCCTTGATCCCCCACGCAGAGAGCGACTCCGATGACGAACCGGCGACCGACCACCACCCTCTGGCGCCCCACCGGCCCCCAGGAGCTGGACCTGGTCAGGGCGCTCGGCTGGCGTGCCTGGCCGCCCCGGCTGCCGGAGCAGCCGATCTTCTACCCGGTCCTCAACGAGGACTACGCGATCAGGATCGCGCGGGACTGGAACGTCACGCACGACGGCGCCGGTTTCGTGACGCGGTTCGAGGTGGAGTCGGGGTTCCTGGCCCGGTATCCCGTCCAGCAGGCGGGCGGCCGGACGATTCTGGAGCTGTGGGTGCCGGCCGAGGAGCTGGACGAGTTCAACTCCCACATCGTCGGCGAGATCCGCGTGGTGCACGAGTTCCGCTGAATCCCGGTCACCCGGCATGTCACGCCGTCTCCCGCGGCTACGACGCGCTGGTCACAAAACCGTCCCTGACCTTGTCGAAGACGGGACGGTAGGTGTCCCACTTCGCGTCCGGCGCCGAGAGGTAGATGTCGTACTCGCGGTCGCCCTCCCGGCCGAAGCCGAGGTCGACGGCGCGGAACACCCGGACCCGGCCCTGGAAGGTGAACTCCCATACGGCGGCGGGCTGTTCACGGAAGGTGGTCTGCTGCATGCGGAGCCTGCGATACGTGGGGTAGTTGACCTTGGTGTTGGTCTCGATGTCCGCGAAGTGCGTACTGGGGTTGGGTCCCGCCGGGTCCACGACACCGATGGTGAGCCCGGCCAGGCCCGTCTCGTCGGTGTAGGTGACCCCCTCCGCCGTCCGCTTCCCGGCCGTCCAGCCCTCCGGCACCGGGAAGGAGACACCGAGCTGCCGGTCCCGGACGAGGTGATAGCCCTCCGGCACCGGTGACGGGGAGGCGCTGGCCGTGGGCCGGCTCACCGCGTGGTCGGACGCGGACCTCGACGCCGTGTGCAGCACGAACGCCGTCGCGGCCGCGACCACGGCGACCACTCCGACAACGAGCCCCTTACGGCCCCGCCTTCGACGGCCGGCGTCCGCCGCCGGATTCGACTCCGGCCCTACGACGGTCAAGTCGGCGGCGGGCGGGGGCAGTTCGGTCGTCGAGTCCCCCCACCACGCGGCCTGAAGAGCCCGCTCCGCCTGTGCCGCCGTAGGCCGCTCGCCGGGCTCCTTGATGAGGAGTGCCTCGATGAGCGGCCCCAACGGTCCGGCCTGCTTCATGGGTTCCAAGGGGTCCACGGCGATGGCGTACGCGGTCTCCATAGCCGTGGCCCGGCGGAACGGCGGGCGTCCCTCGACGGCCTGGTGGAGCGTGGCGCCCAGGGCCCACAGGTCGGAGGCCGTTCCGGGGGTGAGCCCGCGGATCCGCTCCGGGGCCATGTAGTGGATGGAGCCGACAATCTCGCCGGTCCTGGTCAGCGTCGACGCCCCGTCCGTCATGGCGATGCCGAAGTCGGTGAGGACGATCCGGTCGCCGGTGCCGAGCAGGACGTTGCCGGGTTTGACATCGCGGTGCAGTACACCGGCGGCGTGGGCCGCGCGCAGGGCGGCGACCATGTCGAGGCCGATGCGGGCCGCCTCCTCGTGCGGGAGGGTGCGGCCGTCCTTGAGGAGTTCGGCGAGCGTGGGGCCCGGTACGTACTCCATGACGATGCAGGGGCGGCCGTCGTCGTCCACGACGTCATGGACGACGATGACGTTCGGGTGCGCGATGCGGGCGGCGCTGCGGGCCTCGCGGCGGGTGCGCTCGTACAGGGTGGCGAGTTCGTCGGCGGACAGTTCGGGGCGGGCGTGGAGTCGCTTGACGGCGACCTGGCGGCCGAGCACGTCGTCGTCGGCGCGCCAGACGGTGCCCATGCCGCCCCGGCCGATCTGCTCGGTCAGGGTGTAGCGCCCGGCGATGCGACGCCCTTCGTCCGACACGGTGTCCTCCGCCGGTTCTGTCCATGTTCGATTCGCCTGGTCACTTTAACCGCCCCTTGTCCCGGATCGTGTGGGGCGGGTCACGGCGCCCGCCTCGTCCGGAAGGCCGCTCATCCCGACGGGAGGGTGGAGAGGACCCAGTACCCCGGTACTAGTCAGGTCGGCCGCTTTCACTTCCCCGGTGCCGCGGACGCGGGGCAAGGCGCTCCTACCGTGAAGGCGTGGGTCGCGCAGGCCCTCCTCTTCCTCTCGAAACCTGGTGGGAGTACTCCGTGGCCACCTTCCTCTACCGGCTGGGCCGGTTCTCGTTCCGGCGACGACGGCTCGTCCTGATGCTGTGGATCGCCGCCCTCGCGGCCGTCGGCATCGGCGCGGCGAGTGTCTCGTCGAACACGTCCGACAGCTTCACCCTGCCCGGCACGCAGTCGCAGAAGGCGATCGACCTGCTGGGCAAGGAGTTCCCGCAGGCGTCGGCCGCCGGTGCCACCGCCCGCGTGGTGTTCGAGGCGCCAAACGGGCAGCAACTGAAGTCCGGGGCCAACAAGACCGAGGTCGAGTCGCTGATCGCCGATCTGCGGAAGGCGCCCCAGGTCGCGAACGTCAGCGATCCGTACCAGAGCGGTCTGATCAGTGCGTCCGGCACCATCACCTACGCCCAGGTCATCTACAAGGTCGGCCAGGCAGACGTCACCGGCGCCGCCCGCGACGCCCTGCACTCCGTGGCCGACCGGGGCGAGCAGGCTGGCCTCGCGGTGAGCCTGGGCGGCAACGCCGTACAGGAGAAGGCGGGTGGCGGCGCGACCGAGCTGATCGGGCTGCTGATCGCGGCCGTGGCGCTGGTCATCACGTTCGGGTCGCTGCTCGCGGCCGGGCTGCCGCTGCTGACGGCGGTCTTCGGGGTCGGGGCGGCGGTCTGCGCCATCACGGTCGCGAGCGCGTTCCTCGACCTCAGCTCGGCCGCCACCACCCTCGCACTGATGCTGGGGCTGGCGGTGGCCATCGACTACGCCCTGTTCATCGTCTCCCGGTACCGCGGCGAGATCCGGGACGGCCACGAACCGGAGGAGGCCGCGGGCCGCGCGCTGGGCACCGCCGGTTCCGCGGTGGTGTTCGCCGGTCTCACCGTCGTCATCGCGCTGGCCGGCCTGAGCATCATCGGCATCGGCATGCTGACCAGCATGGGCCTGGGCGCCGCCTTCGCGGTCGTCGTCGCCGTACTGATCGCGCTGACCCTGCTGCCCGCGATGCTGGGCTTCGCCGGGACCCGGATCATGGCCAGCCGGTTCACCAGCCGCCGGATGCGCGCCCTCCAGGAGCGCGGCGAGGGCGTCACGACGGGCGTGCGCTGGGCCCGGTTCGTGACCCGCAACCCGCTGAAGATGCTGGTCGTCTCGGTCGTCGGGCTCGGTGTCCTCGCCGTCCCCGCTCTGTCGATGCGCCTGTCCCTGCCCGACGACAGCATGTCCGCGCCGGGCACCAGTGAGCGCATCGCCTACGACACGATCACCAAGGGCTTCGGCGACGGCTACAACGGTCCGCTCACGGTGGTCGTCGACGGCCGCGGCAGCAGCGACGCCAGGACCGCCGCGCAGGACGCGGTCGCCCAGCTCGGCAAGCTGTCCGACGTCGCCGCCGTTCGCCCCGCGGTCTTCAACCAGAACGGCGACGTGGCCCTGATCTCCGTCGTGCCCAAGAGCGCCCCCACCAGCCAGGCCACCGTCGACCTGGTCTCCGAGATCCGCGACCGGGGCCCGGCGCTGAAGTCCGGCACCGGCTCCGAGCTGATGGTCACCGGCACGACCGCGCTGAACATCGACGTGTCCCACAAGCTCAGCGGCGCCCTGATCCCCTACCTCGGCGTGGTCGTCGGCCTGGCCCTGGTCCTGCTGCTCCTGGTGTTCCGCTCGATCCTGGTCCCGCTCAAGGCCGCCGCCGGCTTCCTGCTCAGCGTGGTCGCCACGCTCGGTGTGGTGGTCGCGGTGTTCCAGTGGGGCTGGCTGGCGGACCTGTTCGGCGTCGACCAGACCTCGCCGATCGTGAGCGTGCTGCCGATCTTCATGATCGGCGTGGTGTTCGGACTCGCCATGGACTACGAGGTGTTCCTGGTGACCCGGATGCGCGAGGAGTACGTCCACGGGGCCGAGCCCACGGAGGCGGTGATCGCGGGCTTCCGGCACGGGGCCCGGGTGGTCACGGCCGCCGCGGTCATCATGATCTCCGTGTTCGCCGGATTCCTCCTCGACGACGTGGCGCTGATCAAGTCGATCGGCCTGGGCCTCGCCTCCGCCGTCCTCTTCGACGCGTTCGTCGTCCGCATGACGATCGTGCCCGCGGTCATGGCCCTGCTCGGCCACCGCGCCTGGGCACTGCCCGGCCGGCTCGACCGGATACTGCCCAATGTCGACGTCGAGGGCGAACGACTGCGCCACCTGCTGGCCGAGGACCCGGACAGCGACTCCGAGGGCGCGGGCCGGGCACCCGCGTCGCCCGTCGCCACCGGCGGGAGCTGAGGCGGCGGCCGTACGATCCACACCAGGACGCCCCTTTCGACCACACCGTCCCCGCCCGCCGGCCCCCTTCCCCCCGGGGCCGGCGGGCGGCCCGCCCGCACCACGGAGGGTGTATCCCGTGAGCGCACCGCCGACGACGGCTCGGCCTTTCGAGCCCGAGCGCCTGATGGGCCGGGCCCGGCTGGGTGACTCCGAATACCGGTCGGTCGTCTGGCTGCTCACCTGGCTGACGCGGGTGAAGACCGCCGATATGGCCCATCCGCGGGTCAGGCGGTGGGGGGTGCCCGCCTGCTACGCCCTCGCCGGCATTCCGGCACTGGCACAGGCACAGGCAGCCGACAGGTCCGGCCCCGCCTTCGTGGTGATGCTGGCGCTCACGGCGGGGTTCACCGTGCCGTTGCTCTGGCGGGTGCGCCAGCCCCTGGCGGTGTTCGTCGTCCTGGCCGCCACCTCCCTGGTGTCGCGGCTCCTGGGGGTGGACTCGGGCGCGGGCGCCACACAACTGGTGGCGCTGATCAACATGGGACGCTTCGGCCCTCCCAGCCAACTGGCCGTCGCCGTCGCCTACACCCTCGGGACGGCGTTCGTGACGATCGTCTTCTTCAACGGCGCCGGGATGGCGCACGAAGCGACCAGCACACCGGTGCTGGCGTTCCTGGCCGTGGTCGCCATCCTGTCGATGGCCGCACTGGGTCTGGCCGGGAAACTGGTGAACGCCTATATCGAGGCCCTCAAGGAGCACGCCGTACGTATGGAGGTGGAGCGCGACCAGCGGGCCCGGCTGGCCGTGGCCGGTGAACGCGCCCGGGTGGCACGGGAGATGCACGACATCCTCGGTCACACCCTCGCCGTGATCGTCGGCCTCGCGGGCGGCGCCGCCGGGCTCGCGGAGGCCAAGCCGAAGCGGGGCGCGGACACGTTGCGGATCATCGCCGAGAGCGGGCGCGGCGCGCTGGCCGAACTGCGCAGGCTGCTCGCCGTCATCCACGACGACGAACCCGACGACACCCCGCTCTCGCCCCAGCCCGGACTGACCGACCTGGCCGCCCTGATGGGCCGGTTCCGGGCCGCAGGACCCGCCGCCACCCTGCACCTCAAGGGTGAACTCACCGGTCTCGCCCAGGGACTTCAGCTCGCCGTCTACCGCATCGTGCAGGAAGCCCTCACCAACACGCTCAAGCACGCGGCACCGGACACCGAGGTCGAGGTCACGGTCGCGGCCGGTCCGGAGGCGGTGACCGTCACCGTCGAGGACACCGGCCCGCGGCGGACACCCGGCACCGGTGGGCACGGCAAGGGCCTGGTCGGCATGCGCGAACGGGCCGCGCTCTACGGCGGGCAGGTCACCGCGGGCCCCAACTCCCGTGGCGGCTGGACCGTCCGCGCCCTCCTCGTCCCCACCTCGACCGCCCCCGACCTCACGGAGAAGCACCCGGCATGACCACCGTCCTCATCGTCGACGACCAGGCCCTGCAACGCCTCGGCTTCAGCATGCTCATCGAGCAGTACCCCGACCTGAGCACCGTCGGCGAGGCCACGCACGGCGTCGAGGCGGTCCGGCTGGCGGCCGAACTGCGCCCCGACGTCGTCCTGATGGACGTCCGCATGCCCGGCATGGACGGCATCGAGGCCACCCGCCGGATCGTGCGGTCGGGCGGCCGTTCCCGTGTCCTGGTCCTCACCACCTTCGACCTCGACGAGTACGCGTACGCCGCGCTGCGCGCCGGGGCCAGCGGCTTCCTCCTCAAGGACGCCCTGCCCGAGGAACTCGTCGCGGGCATCCGGGCGGTGGCCGCCGGGGACGCCGTCATCTCCCCCGGCCTGACCCGCAAACTCATCGACGCCTTCGCCGACCGGATGCCGGGCCGCACCCCCGAACAGGACCGCCGCCTCGACGCCCTCACCGACCGCGAGCGCGAGGTCCTCACCGTCATGGCGGCCGGCTGGAGCAACACCGAGATCGCCGAACGCCTCAGCCTCGCCGAGTCCACCGTCAAGTCCCACGTCAGCCGCGTCCTCGCCAAGATCGGCGCCCGCGACCGCGTCCAGGCGGTGATCTTCGCGTACGACGCCGGGCTGGTACGGCCGGCCTGAGGCAGGTCATGTCGGCCTCGCGGGGCGTGGCGGCGGAGGCGGAGGCGGAGGCGGCGAGGTGAACCGTTCGCCGGGCGGTTCCGTACGATCACAGCACGTTGCCATCGCCCTTTCGCGCCAAAGGAGTTGCCGCTCTTGTCGACGGACGTCGAGATCGACGAGGCCCTGGTCCGGTCGCTGCTGCGCGAGCGGCATCCCGACCTCGCGGAACTCGCCCTCCGCCCGGTGGCCTCCGGGTGGGACAACCAACTGTGGCGCCTGGGCGATGAGTTGGCGGTACGACTGCCCCGTACGCCGCGTGCCCCGGCCCTCCTGCGCAAGGAGTGGGACTGGCTGCCACGCCTGGCGCCCCTGCTGCCGCTCCCGGTACCGACTCCCGTGCGGCGGGGCGGGCCCACGGCACGCTTCCCCCACAACTGGACCATCGTGACCTGGGTCCCCGGCGAACCGTGCGACGGCACCCCCGTCACCCGTGGCCGGGACGCCGCCGAAACGCTCGCGGGTTTCCTCCGCGCGCTGCACCGCGAGGCGCCCGCCGACGCACCGGCCGGCGCGGATCGCGGCGTACCGCTCGCCCTGCTCACGGAGGGGTTCGAGGCGGGGCTGCCCCTCGTGGCCTCCCCCGGTGTCGCCGCCGAGGCGCGTGCCGTCTGGGAGAAGGCCGTCACGGCTCCCGCGTGGGCGGGTCCGCGGGTGTGGCTGCACGGCGACCTCCACCCCGCGAACGCCGTCACCTCCGACGGGACACTGTCCGGCGTCATCGACTTCGGCGAACTCTGCGCGGGCGACCCGGCGACCGACCTCGCGGCGGCCTGGCTGCTCCTGCCCGAGGGCGCGCACAGCCACTTCTTCGAGGCCTACGGCCACGCCGACGAGGCCACGATCCACCGCGCCCGCGGCTGGGCCGTCCGCAGTTGCCTCGGCCTCCTCGGCGTCGGCCGGGCCTGGGACCGCGGCCTGCCCGGTGGCCAACCGACGTGGGGACACGCGGGCCGAACGGCGCTCGACCGCGTACTGGCGTCCGTTCACACACCGTGAACCGACTCCGCGAGGTCGGTCTACGGCCTCGGCTCCTGGTTGGCCGTCCACCAGGAGGCGATCTGGGCACGGGAGCTGAAGCCGAACTTGGCCAGGATGTTCTCGACATGTCCGTCGACCGTGCGGGGTGAGCGTCCGAGCGCGGAAGCGATCTGCCGGTTGCTCATGCCCTTGGCCACCGACGCGGCCACTTCCTGCTCCCGGCGCGTCAGCGGGCTCGGGGCGGGGGCCAGGGCGGTCGGTTCGGGTTCGGTGCGCAGGGCGTAGGCGATGGCCTCGTCGGGGCAACGATGACTGCCGCCCTCCACGAGGAGTTCCTCGTACGCCGCCGGGCCCAGGGCCCGTACGATCGCTTCCTCGCACTGGGCGTGCTGGTCCACCATGTGGGGTCCGAACGTCGAGATGGGGGTGTCGGCGTCCTCCCACAGGGCGCGCGCGGCCCCCAACAGCCGCCCCGCGTGCCGGTGTTCCGCGCTCGCGGCGGTGACCCAGGCCAGCTGCTCCACCATCAGGGCGACCCTGAGGTAGTCGGTGAAGCCCCGTTCGTTCCCCAGCGCGGTCCGGATCATGAGCGCGGCCTCCTTCAGGTCGCCGCGCATCCAGGCGTCGTAGCCGAGCGTCCACTGGGCGTGCGCGCGGACCAGCCGTTCGTCGTGCGCCTCCGCGAGCGTGACCGCCTCCCGGCAGGTCTGTGTGGTGCGCGGGTCCCCGAGGTGGGACTGGGCGGTGGCCAGCAGAATCAACGCGTAGACCGCCCCGATCTCCTCGTCCGTCCCCTTGTGGGCGGTCACCGCCTCCTCCAGCAGGGCCACGGCGTCCGCCAGTCGGCCGCCGAACAGCGCCAACGTGCCGCGCAGGCCCATGACATGGGCGCACACCACCCGGTCGGTCAGCGCCTTCCCCAGCTCCGCCGCCTCGTCCAGCCAGCCGTACGCCGCCTCGTGATCGCGCTGCAACACCGCGACCCAGGCCGCGACCCACAGCGCCCGGGCCCGCGCCGGGGTGGGTTCGGGCGCGGCGGCGAGCGCCTGGTCGAGCCAACGGCGTCCCTCGCCGAGGTATCCGCCCTCGCACCAGTAGAAACGCAGCGCGGCGGCGAGCGCCAGAGTGGCCTGCGGCTCGCCGCCCAGGTCCAGCGCCACGCGCAGGTTGGCGTACTCCGCGCGGATCCGCGTCAGGCTCTCCAACTGGCCGGGGCCGTACCAGCCGTCGGCGATGCCCTCGGCGAGATCCAGGTAGAAGGTGTGGTGCCGGCGCCGTACCCGCTGTTCCTCGCCGGATGCGGCGAGCCGCTCCCGCCCGTACTGGCGGATGGTCTCAAGGAGTCGATAGCGCGTCAGACCCGCTCGCTCGCAGAGCAGGACCACGGACTGGCCGACCAGGCGGTCGAGGAGGTCGAGTACCTCGCTCCGCTCGATGCCGTCGCCCGCGCAGACGGCCTCGGCCGCGTCGAGGCCGAAGTCGTCGGCGAAGACCGACAGCCGTCGCCACAGCAACTGCTCGGCCGGGGTGCACAGTTCGTGGCTCCAGTCGATCAGCCCGCGCAGGGTCCGCTGGTGCGGCCGGGCGACCCGGCTGCCGTTGGCGAGCAGCCCGAAACGGTCCTCCAGCCGGTTCAACGCCTCGTCGAGGGTGAGGGTCCGCAGCCGGGACGCGGCCAGCTCGATGGCCAGCGGCAGACAGTCCAGGTCGGCACAGAGTCTGCGGACCTGGGCGCGGTTGTCGTCGGTGATCCGGAACTCCGGGCGTACGGCGGTGGTCCGGTCCCGCAGCAGTTCCGCCGCGGCGTCGGGCGCCAGCGGAGGAACGGCGAAGACGTGCTCGCCGTAGATGTCCAGCGCCTGACGGCTCGTCGTCAGGATGCGCAGCCTCGGGCACGCGGACAGCAGTCCGTGCGCCAACTCGGCGCAGGCGTCGACGAGATGCTCGCAGTTGTCGAGCACGATCAGCGGACCGCGCCGGGCCAGAAAGGCGGCGAGCTGGTCGACGACAGGCCGGGTGCCCAGGTCCGGCACTCCCAGCGCGGTCGCCGTGGCGTTCGCCACCGACGCGGGGTCCCGCACCGGGGCCAGGTCCACCAGCCACACCCCGTCCGCGAAATCCGTCGCCGACGCGGCGGCCACCTCCAGCGCCAGCCGTGTCTTGCCCACCCCGCCCGCTCCGGTGAGTGTCAGCAGCCGTGTCGTCCCCAGATGGCGGCGGACTTCGGCGATGTCCCCGTCCCTGCCCACTAACGTGGTCAGAGCCGCCGGCAGATTCCCCACACCCGGTATCTGGATGATCAAGTTCCTTCTCGCCTTCCCACAGCTCGCACCCCAACTCCCCTGCCCTGTCTCGACGGTGGTCACGAAGGCGATATTCGATGACAATCTCGACGTGCGGCGCTCAGGGCAACGGAACTGGACACGACGGCACGTATGCCACTGAACAGTATCCAACCCACCGACGGCCGGGAGTGGGCTGTGATCGACCTCTCATGAACACGTCCGGGCCGAGAGGGGGCACAGGCGGGCGGAAGGGCGGCGGATCCGCGCACACGGGCACGCCGTCCCGGCGAGCGCCGGCGAACGGCGGCTGCGGGTCGGCACGGTGACGGCCCGCCGGAGTGGAGACGTTCGCGCGCCAATCGTGCGCGCTGCCGGCCCCAAGAGGTGAACGCCCGCGGAGGTCACCTGCCGTCGTCGGGCAGGAGACCGGAGCGGGCGCCCTGGGCCGCACCGGGGAGCACGACGAAGCGTCCCGTTCGGCCCCGGCAACGACCGGAGCCCGGCTCGACGCCCCGGGCCCGTCATACAGGCGAAGGCGTTCACCGCAGGCGCACCGAGCGGCAAGCGGGCCGGGGTATCGTCCGCGCCGGGAAGACCGGTGCCTGATCGGTTCCGCGCCCCGATCGCGCCCCGGCGGACAGCGAACCAGGCGCCCACCCGGCGGGACAACCCCGTAAAACCACGGGGGTACGGCGCCGGGCCCTGCCCCGCAGAAGTACGGATGGCCCCGGAACGCGTCCCGCACCGAACCTTTCCGACATGACCCACGACAGGGCGCGCCCTCCCGCGCCGCGGTCCTCGGACCCGCTCGGGAGCGCACCCCCGGCACACGCCGACAACGGTCGGCGACCGGAACTGTGACGGAATCTCACCCGGCCGATGTCACTCACCGACCGCGTGCCGCGTCGCGTCGCGCACGGCGATCGCCGTACGCAGCGATCCGTTCGACGGGTCGCTCATCACATCAAGGAGCTCATATGACGACCGAGGCGCGGGGCGGACTTCCCCGGAGATCATTTCTCGCCGCTGCGACGGCCGTGGTGGCCACCAGCGTCATGGCCGGCGGTCTGGTGTTCGCCGATGCCCCAGGTGCCGCCGCCGCGACCGGCGCGAACGTCACCTGGCGGATCAGCAGCGAGCCCTCCGAGGCCCGCAGCGGCTACGTCGGCATGCTCAACGGCATCAGACAGGCGGTCAGAGCCGGCCGACTCGACTCGCTGGGCGGTCCCCCCGTCGACGTCACCGACATCGACGGGACCACCCAGTACATCACCGTGGACCTGCACACCGAGGGTCAGCTGAGCTTCATCCGCCTGTTCATCCGCCGGTCGGACAGCTACCTCATGGGCTGGCGGTGGGGCACCGAGGACGCCGACGACAGCAGCATCGTGTACTGGCCCACGGACACCACCCGCAGCTTCTTCATCCTGGACTCCGACGTGGCGCCGACCCTGTCGGACGGTCGGGTCAACCCCGCCCGGCTGCCGGGTTCCACGGTCGCGAACACCAACACCCGGTTCTCGGCGCTGGCGACCTACGGCAACCTCCAGCAGCAGGGCGCCACCCGCGACGGCATGCAGATCAGCCCCGCCAACTTCGACACCGCCGTGACCAGGCTGTTGAACGGCGAGAACATCGACACCCGGCTCGCCGCCGCGTCGATCCTGCTGCTCATCGTGGGGGTCGCCGAGGCCTCCCGGTTCCGGGAGCAGGCGCGGGAGACCGCGGTGGCGTTCGGCCGGGGCGTGTCGTTCGCCCTGAGCGCGACGCACATCGCGTTCCACAACAACTGGAGCAGGCTCAGCAGGGGATTCCTGCTGGCGGTCATCGCGGGGACGGCCGTCTTCGCGACGCCTGTCGAGGTCGCCGGGATCGTCATCGGGACCACGGTGGCCGCCGCGGCCTATCTCATGACGGCCTACCACTCGGACCAGGACACCAAGGGCAAGCACTTCCTCGAAGGCAGCCTGATCTACGTCTCCCAGGACGGCCTGGGCGACCACGGAACCGTGCAGTCCGCGATCGACGCGCTTCCCGACTCGGGCGCGAACAGCATCCTCATCGACCAGGGCACCTACAACGAGGTCATCAGCGTCCCGGCCAGCAGGCCCTGGCTGACAATGCGGGGCGTCACCGGCACTCCTGACGACGTTGTCATCAGCTACGACCGGGCCCACGGGACGCTCAAGTCCGACGGCACCGAGTGGGGCACCCAGGGCAGCGCCGTGGCGACCTTCAAGGCGCACGACCTGTTCGTGCAGGACCTCACCATCCACAACACGTTCAACCCCGCCAACCACCCCGAGATCAGCGCCTTCGAGACGCAGGCGGTCGCGCTGGCCGCCATGGGCGACCGGCAGGTCTTCGGCAACGTGCGACTCATCGGCATCCAGGACACGGTGCTCGTCAAGGCGCCGGTCGCCACCACGCAGACCCGGCAGTACATCTACAACAGCTACATCGAGGGCTCGATCGACTTCATCTTCGGCAACGCCACCGCGGTGGTCGACCGGTGCCAGATCGCCGTGAAGAACTGGACCGGAGGCACGGTGCTGGCGCCGAACACCGACTACCGCATCAAGTACGGGCTCCTGATCGTCAGCAGCGAGATCACCACCGTCGGCGTGACCGCGAAGACGATGTATCTCGGCCGGCCGTGGCACAACACGGCGGACGCCTGGCCCCAGGCCGTGGTCCGGGACAGTGTGGTGCACGCGGGCATCGACCCAGACCAGCCCTGGACCGACATGACCCCCGACTACCCCTGGTCGTGGGCCCGGTTCCACGAGTACAACAACTACGGCCTGGGCACGGGCGACAGCTCGAACTCCCCGCAGTTGACGGACAGCCAAGCGGCCGACTACACCGCCGAGAAGTACCTGGCCGGCGCCGACGGCTGGAACCCCGTCTGGTGATCGCACCCTAGAGAACAGACCGCACCCCGCCCCCTCATGGCGAGGTGAGCGGCGGGGGGGGGGGGGGGGGGGGGGGGGGGGGGGGCCCCCCCCCCCCCCGCCCCGCCGCCCCCGCGCCCCCCCCCCCCCCCCCCCGCCCCGCCCCCCCCCCCCCCCCCCGCCCCCCCCCCCCCCCCCGGGGGGGGGGGGGGGGGGGGGGGGGGTGGGCCGGCCCGCCGCCCCCCCCCCCCACCGCCGTTGGACGCGCATGGACCTGCTCTACGCCGCCGCCGACGGCTCTCCCCGCCCCTCCCAGGGCCGGGCCAGCCCCACCAGCGCGACTCCCGCCGCCACCACGGCGATCAGCATGATCAGCGCCATCGGCAGGGAACTGTCCTCCCCGAACAACCCCACCAGCGGCGCCGCGAGCGCCCCGAACAGGAACTGCAGACCACCGAGGAGGGCGGAGGCCGCGCCGGGTGCGCTGCGGCCGAGGGTCTGGCCGATGCTCATCGTCGACGGGAAGACCATGCCGATGCCGCCGGCCGTGACGAACAGGGTGATCCAGGTGCCGGCGAGGGTCTCCCCCACGATCAGCACCAGCAGCACCTGGAGCAGCGCGCCGACCGCCGCGACGGCGACTCCGGCCACGAGCAGGTTGTTCAGCCGTGTGCGTCCGGCCAGTCGGGAGAAGGCCGCGCCCGCGATCAGCATGGCGAAGGCGTTGGTCGCGAAGATGAGGGAGTAGGTCGTGGCCGAGACACCGTGCAGATTCTCGAAGACGAAGCTGGAGCCGCTGATGTAGGTGAACAGCGCCGCCGAGACGAACGCGAGGACAAGGACGTACCCCATGAAGGTACGACGGGACAGCAGCGCCCCCATCGCCCGGAACGTGCTCGCGACCCCGCCGGTGTGCCGCCGCTCGGGCGGCAGGGACTCCGGCACCTTGCGGAGCACGGCCAGCAGCAACAGCCCGCCCATCACGGCCAGTACGACGAACACCGCGCGCCAGGTCGACACGGTAAGGATCGCCCCACCGAGCACCGGCGCCGCGATCGGCGCGACACCCATGATCTGCGAGAGCACCGCGAAGTGGCGCGGCAGGTCCGGCCCGTGGAAGCGGTCGGTCAGCACGGCGCGGGCCAGCACCATGCCGGCCGCGCCGGTCACGCCCTGGAGGAACCGGGCACCGGTGAGTACTCCGATGCCGGGGGCGACGGCGCACACGAGCGAGAAGAACACGAACCCCGCCGCTCCGGCCAGCAGCAGCCGGCGCCGGCCGAGGCCGTCGCTGAGCGGGCCTATCAGCAGCTGTCCGACGACGAGTCCGGCCAGGAAAGCGGTCATCGTCAGCTGGACGGCCGAACCGCTCGCCCCGAGCGTGTGCCCCAGAGCCGGGAGGCCCGGGACGTACATGTCGGTCGCGAGCGGGGCGACCGCGGTCAGCGCGGCGAGGACGGCGACCAGGGCGACGGCGGCGCGCCGCGAGGGGTCGGGGGAATCGGCCGCGGCGGAGGCGTCCACGGCAGCGGAAGACGAGGGGGACGGCGATACCATGACGACAACGGTAACCGATGGTTCACCGGTTAACAATGACGGACGGGTGAGGCGCCGGCTCGCGAAGACCGCCCCGGAAGTCCTTGAAGACCGGGCCCAGGAAGCGAGAAGACGAGCCGCATGTCGCCCTCCCCCTCCCCCACCGACGTCCGCGCACAGTGGACCGAGCACAACCCCGGCCTCGACACCTCCCCCATGGAGCTGATCGGCCTGCTCAAGCACGCCACCGGCCTCCTGAACCGGGCGGTGGAACCCCTCTACGCGGGCGCCGCGCTCACCGCCCCCGAGGTCGACATGCTGATCCCCCTGCGCCACGCCACCGACCCGGTGATCGCCCGCCGCCTCGCCGAGCGGCTCGGGCTGTCCCGCGCGGGCGTCAGCAAGGCGCTGGGCAAACTGGAGAAGCGCGGCTTCATCGCCCGCACCCCGAACCCGGCCGACCGACGTGCCGCCCTGGTGACCATCACGCCGGCCGGAGCCAAGGCCGTGGACGATCTCTTCCCGCGCCAACTCGCCACCGAGGTGCAGCTGTTGGCGGGACTGGGCGAGGACCGGGATCAGGTGCTGAGCGCGCTGGGGCGCCTGGTGGAGGTCATGGAGCGCCAAGTGGGCCGTGAATGAGCGCCTCCTGACGACACATCACATCCGGGTTGCGTCAGGACGACTTCGCGTCCCACAGCACATGGAGTGTCGGCGGTTTACGGAAGACCAGTCCGTGCGGGGCAGTCGGGTGCTCCGGGTCGAGGCGCAGGGCCGGCAGGCGTTCCAGGAGGTGCTGGAGGGCGATGCGGGTCTCCAGGCGGGCGAGGTGGGCGGCGAGGCAGTAGTGCGGGCCGTGGGCGAAGGCCAGCTGGAGGCGGGCGTTCTCGCGGCGGACGTCGAAGCGGTCGGGGTCGGGGAAGACGGCGGGGTCGCGGTTGGCGCCGGTGAGGGAGACGGTGACCAGGTCGCCCGCACGGATCGCGGCGGGGCCGAGGACGGTGTCCCGGGTGGCGTAGCGGTCGACGACGGCGGCACCTGGTTCGAGGCGCAGGGATTCCTCGATCGCGCCGTCCAGCAGGCCCATGTCGGCCCGGACGAGGGCGAGTTGCTCGGGGTGCAGGAGCAGATGCAGCAGCGCGTTGGTGATCATCGCCTCGGTGGTCTCGATGCCGCCGAACAGCAACACCGCGGCGTTGGAGGCCACTTCGGGCACTGTCAGTCGTCCGGCGGCGGAGACGAGGAGTGAGGCTCCGCCTTGGCCGGCGACGGTGGCTTCGACGGCCGCGCGCAGTTCCGCGTACGCCTTGGTGCCGGCGGTTCCCGCTTCCTGCCCGGCGGTGATGTCCGAGACCGACCGTACGATCGCGTCGTACCAGGAGAGGACCGTGTCCGGGGTGGTGCCGGTCAGCCCGAGCGCCTCGGTGACGACGGCGACCGCGAGCGGGCCGGCGAAGGTGCGGCGCAGTTCGGCGGCGCCTGTCGGTCGCAGCGCGGTGACGAGCCGGTCGGTCTCGCGCTCGATGAACGAGGCGAAGCCGTCCCGTACTTCGCGCGGGCGGAACGGCGCGGTGAAGGGTTCACGGTGTCGCGCGTGCCGCTCCCCGTCGAGGGAGAGCATGCTCGGGCCGACGACCTGGGCGGTGGAGAAGCGCGGGTCGTCCACGGTGAACGTGGCCGCGTCCCGCATCACGCTCAGCGCGAGGTCACGCCGGGTGACCAGCCAGCCGCCCAACTCGGGCAGCCAGGACACGGGTTCACGCTCACGGAGCCGCGCCAGCCGCGCATGCGGGTCCTGCGCGAGTTCGGCGAGGGTGGTCCCGGCACCGAGCGGGAAGGAGGCGGCGGCGACCGTACTCATCGCGATCCATGACGGGGCAGGGGGAAACTGGCCATGAGCGAGGCTAACAATCGCGCCGTGGGCGGAGTCGGCGGGGGCGCCGATGTCGCCCTGCGGGCGCACAGGACCTACGGCGCGCGGACGAACGGGGCGACATCGAGCACGGCGAGCGCCGGATGCCGCTGGATCCGACCCGGCACGCCGATGAGGTACCGATTGACCGTGCCGAGCGAGGCCCAGGGTGGCTCCGGCGTTCCGGGCCGGAGCCGGTCACACGCGCAGCGGCTGCGGCTCACGGTCCGGCACCACCGGCCAGCGCACCGCAGTCCGCCTCGCCCCGCGCGACCCGGCGCCCCGGCGCCCCCGGGTGAGTTCACCTCCCCAAAGCTGAGTACCCACGCCCCCGTCCGCTCCCCGGTCTGAGTACCCGCGCTCATGTCACCATCCGCCCCCCGAGGCCACCATCAACCCATGGCACCGCCGGCAAGGCATCTGCCGACCGCCACCGTGCTCGGAGCGATCGCCCTGGTGCCGACGGCCGGGGTGCTCGGCGTCACCACCGGGGCCCGGCGGTCACTGCCCGCGAGAGCAACAGATCGAATCGGCCCCGCGCGGGGCATAGTTTGCGCCATCCTGAACGCCACGAGACGAGAACCCGGTCACAGAAGCACGTCGGGCCTCAACTCACCTGTCCTTACCGACCACTTGACGCGCTGATCCGAAAGGGCACAGCTCCCATGGCCACACCGTTGTCCGCCGAGAAGACGCTCTCCGTGCTGAAGGCCGAGGGCCTCGCCGTGCACGAGCACACCGGCTGGAAGACGCACAACCGCGACACGGAGACCGGCAGGACCTTCGGCCCCGTGATCGGTGTACTGATCCACCACACGGCCGGGCACGGCGACAAGGAGATCTGCTACAACGGCAGGTCGGATCTGCCCGGACCGCTCTGCCACTCCTGGCTCGGCAAGACCGACGGACTCTGGATGATCGGCCACGGGCGGGCCAACCACGCCGGGGCCGTCGACCTCGACGTACTGAACGCGCTGCGCCAGGAGAAGACGCTCCCGCACGACGACCAGGCCAACGCCGACGGCAACGACTGCCTGTACGGCCTGGAGATCGAGAACCTCGGCAACGGCAAGGACCCCTACCCGGACGCGCAGTACCGCCAGGCCGTGCTGTGGGCCGCTGCGCTGTGCCGGGCGCACGGCTGGTCCGAGAAGGCGGTCGCCGGGCACAAGGAGGTACAGCCCGGCAAGATCGACCCCAGCTTCGACATGGACGACTTCCGGGCCGACGTGAAGAAGCAGCTCGCGGTGACCAAGACCGCGCCGTCCAAGCCGTCCAAGCCCTCAGGCTCGGCGAGCAAGCCCCGGGTCGACCTCTCGCGGCTGATCGCCGCGGCGCAGACCGACCCCGGCCGCAAGCAGGGCCACGTCAGCTACATGGCGGGCACGAACCTCACGGAAGCCGCGCTGGTCAAACTCGGCTACCTCGCCAAGACGTACGCGGGCGACGGTTCCTTCGGGTCCACCACCGTCGCGGCCTACGCCAAGTGGCAGCACCACCTCGGCTACACCGGCACCGACGCCAACGGCATCCCCGGCAAGATCTCCCTCAGCAGGCTCGGCGACAGCAGCGGACTGTTCACCGTCGTCGCCTGACCCACCGGAAGCCCCTCGGCCCCCGCGCCGAGGGGCCTTCGGCATGAGCCGACGGCAGCGGACCGTGTCCCGCACCCGATACCGACACTTGAGTCACTCTTGATCACTTCATCAGACCCCGACGGACCGGCGATACCCGTGCCCCTCCAGCCCATCCCGTCCGCCCAGGTGACCCCGGCCGCGTCCTGGCGCATTCTTGCTGTGTCACCCACCCGGCGCCACAGGGACGAGGTAGAGCCCCAATGACTGGGAGTGCCGAGCGCGAGAAGGGGACGCCCGGACGGCTCGCCGAGCTGCTCATCGACGCCTCGACGGAGGCGATCGACGCGGCCGGCGGCCACTCGGGGGGCGTCTATCTGCGGTCGAGCACGCCCGGACTGCTGCGCCTCGCCGTGCTGGCGGGACTGCCCGGCCCGCTGTTCCGCCCCTGGGGCCGACTGCACGTCGACAGCAAGTTCCCCGTCGCGGACGCCTACCGGCTCGGCGTCCAGGTGGTGCTGCCGCACGCCGCGGAGTGCATGCGCCGCTATCCCCAGTTCGCCGCCAGCCTGCCCTTCCCGTTCGGGTCCCTGTACGTACCGGTCATGAGCGGGTCGACGACGTACGGCGTGCTGACCGTGCTGCGCCCCTCCGCCGCGGACGCCACCGAGGTGCTGTCCGGCGTGGACCGCATGACGCGGCTGGCCGAGGAGCTGGGCGCGGCGCTGCGGGAGCTGGAGGACGAGCACAAGGACGAGGACGGGCCGGTCGTCGCCTGGGACGGCGAGCCCGTGTGCGTCCAGGCGGCGGCCACACACCGCCCCGAACGTCGTATGGCACGGTTCGTGTGGGATCCCGCGACGGCCGCCGTGACCGGGGACGGCTCCCTGCACGCGCTGCTGGGGGTGGAGCCCGGGGAGTTCGACGGCACCGCGCGGGCGATCGCGGACGTCCTGGCTCCGACCGACACCTACCAGGTGATGGCGGCCCTGCGGGCGACGGCCGCCGGGAAACCCCCGCCGCTCCCCCTGCGCGTGCGGGCGGCGGACGGCTCGGCGCGGCTGCTGGACCTGTGGACGCCCGCCACCGGACCCGTCCCCCCGGGCGGCGGGCATCCGGTCAGCGGTGTCGTCCTCGACCCGGGCCCCGACCCGATGGCGGACAGCGCGGCCGATCTGCTCCCGGACGGCGTGTTCTGCCTGGACCGGCTGGGCCTGGTCACGTACGCCAATCCACGCGCCGCCCAGCTGCTGGGCCGGCCGCGCGAGGAGCTGCTGGGCCGCCCGCTGTGGGAGGGCGTGCCCTGGCTGAACCAGACCGGCTGCGAGGACCAGCTGCGCGGCGCCCTCCTGTCCCTGGGGTCCGTGCACTTCCACGTCCGGCGCCCGGAGGACCTGGAGCGGCGGCAGGAGTCGTACGGCAGCGAGTGGCTCGCGATCGCCGTCCATCCCGGGCGGGACGGCCTGACGTGCACGGTCGCGCCGTCGACCCGGGTGTCGGGCACGCCGCTCCCGCTGGTGCCCGTGCCCCCCGACGGGGCCGACGCCCCGGCGAACGGTGTGACCTCGCTGGCTCCCCTGTACCGGCCGATCGTGCTCGCCATCGCGCTGACGGAGGCGGTCACCGCCCGCCAGGTGTCCGCGGTCGTCATGAAGGAACTGCTGCCCGCGTTCGGCGGCCGGCGGCTCGCGATCTACCTGCTCCAGGAGCGCCACCTGACCCTGGCCTGGGAGACCGGCTTCCCCCAGGGCTTCCTCGCCCCCTTCGACGGCGTCGGGCTCGACACCCGGCTGCCCGGAGTGGAGACCCTCACCAGCGGACGCCCGCTCTTCTTCGACTCGATGCGGCAGTTGGCGGACGCCTACCCGGGCATCCCCCTGGACGCGGAGGTGGGCGCCCGCGCGTTCCTGCCGCTCATCGCCTCCGGCCGCCCGGTCGGCTCCTGCATCCTGGGCTTCGACCGCAACCGCAGCTTCAGCGGCGAGGAGCGCGCGGTCCTGACCGCCCTCGCCGGACTGATCGCCCACGCGATGGAGAAGGCCCAGCGCTACGACTCCGAGGCCGCCCTCGCCCGCGGCCTCCAGCAGGCCCTCCTCCCGCGCCGGCTGTCGGCCCACCCGCAGGTGGAGACCGTCGGGCGTTATCTGCCCGGCACCCAGGGCATGGAGGTGGGCGGCGACTGGTACGACGTCGTCGAGGCCGGCGACGGACTGGCCCTGGTGATCGGCGACGTCCAGGGGCACGGTGTCCAGGCAGCCGCCACAATGGGTCAACTCCGCAGCGCGGTAAGGGCGTTCGCACTCGGTGACCGGCCGCCCGACGAGGTGATGAGCGGCACCAACCACCTCCTCATCGACCTCGACCCGGGCCAGTTCGCGAGCTGCTGCTACCTCCGCCTGGACCCGGCGAGCGGGCTGGTCAGGGTCGCGCGGGCGGGGCATCCGCCGCCGCTGATCCGTACCCCGGACGGCCGCACCCGCGTCTGGGACATACCCGGGGGCGTCGTACTCGGGGTGGACCCGCACGCCCAGTACCCGGTCGCGGAACTCCACCTGGAGCCCGACTCCATCCTGGCGCTGTACACCGACGGTCTGGTCGAGCGGCCCGGCGTCGACATCGACGACGGCATCGCCGCCCTGCGCGTCGCCCTCGCGAAGGCGGGCGGGCCCGCCGCGCGGCCGGGCGGCCGGGCGCTGGCCGGTGTCGCCGACCGGCTCACCGCGACGGCCCGGCACGCGGCCGACCGCCCCGACGACATCGCGCTGCTGCTCGCGGCCCGGCGCGCCAAGCCCGGCAGGCACCCCTGATCCCGGGTCGGGCCCGGCCTGTCACCCGGTGTGACGCCCCTCGCCTCCTGAGGTCAGGCAGTGTAGACATGGGCACATGGTCCGCCTGACGGGTCGACCCGGGGCCCGGTCGACCCACCGCCCCGACGGTCTGCGCGCACAGAGCACGTACGACCGTGCCCGTCGGGCGCGCGAACACCGGCACCGGCGAACCCCGCTGGGGGGACGGCTGGGCGGCCGCAGTGTCGCCGGGCAGGTGTTCATGCTGCAGGTGGGGATCGTGCTGCTGCTGGTCGTGTCCGCGGTGGTGGCACAGGTCCTCCAGGTGCGGCACGACAGCACGCAGGAGGCCCGCAACCGGTCGGTGGCCGTCGCCGAGACCTTCGCCAACGCGCCGGGCACGGTCGCGGCCCTGCACAGCGCCGACCCCACGGCGATCCTCCAGCCGCGTGCCGAGGCCGCGCGCAAGGCGTCCAAGGTCGACTTCATCGTCGTGATGAACACCGACGGGATCCGCTACACCCACCCCAGACCGGACCGCATCGGCAAGAAGTTCGTCGGGGACATCGCGCCCGCGCTGGCCGGGCAGGTCGTCACCGAGGAGATCACCGGCACCATAGGGCCGCTGGTGCAGGCCGTGGTGCCGGTCGACGGCCCCGGCGGCAAGGTCGTGGGCCTGGTCTCGGCCGGGGTGACGAAGGCGAACGTCGGCGGCGCCGCCGACCAGCAGCTGCCGCTCCTGCTGACCTCCGCGGGGGTGGCACTCGCCCTCGCCCTCGGCGGCACCGCCCTGGTCACCAGACGCCTGCAGCACCAGACCCACGGCCTGGGCCCGCACGAGATGACCCGGATGTACGAGCACCACGACGCGGTGCTGCACGCCGTACGGGAGGGCGTGATCATCGTCGGCGGCGAGGGCCGACTGCTGCTCGCCAACGACGAGGCCCGCCACCTGCTCGACCTGCCCGAGAACGCCGAGGGACGCCTGGTCCTCGACCTCGGACTCGACCCCGACATGACCGCCCTGCTGGCCTCCGCGCGGGTCGCGACGGACGAGGTGCACCGCGTCGGCGGCCGGCTCCTCGCCGTCAACCAACGCCCCACCGACCTGGAGGGCGGCCCGCCCGGCAGCGTCACCACGCTCCGCGACTCCACGGAACTCCGCGCCGTCTCCGGCCGCGCCGAGATCGCCCGCGAACGCCTCAACATGCTCTACGACGCCGGAGTGGGCATCGGCACCAGCCTGGACGTGACCCGCACCGCCGAGGAACTCGCCGAACTGGCCGTCCCCCGCTTCGCGGACTTCGTCACGGTCGACCTCTACGACGCCGTACTGAGCGGCGAGGAGCCGCAGCCCGGCACCGAGCTGCGCCGCACGGCGTACAGCGGGGTCCGCGACGACGCCCCGCTCTACCCGGTCGGCAAGCAGATCCAGTTCGTCGCGTCCTCCCCGCAGGCGCGCAGTCTCGACACCGGCGAGGCCGTCGTGGAACCCCGGCTGGGCGACGCCCCCGGCTGGCTCACCCAGGACCCCGAACGCACCGCGCAGGTCGTCGAGTACGGCATCCACTCCCTGATCGCCGTGCCGCTGCGGACCGGAGCCCTCATCCTCGGCGTGGTCAACTTCTGGCGCGCCGACAAGCCCGAGCCCTTCGACGAGGAGGAGCTGGCCCTCGCCGAGGAACTCGTCGCCCGCGCCGCCGTGTCGATAGACAACTCCCGCCGCTACACCCGCGAACACGGCATGGCGGTGACTCTCCAGCGCAGCCTGCTGCCCCGCCGCCTCCCCGAGCAGACCGCGCTCGACGTCGCCTACCGCTATCTGCCGGCGAAGGCCGGGGTCGGCGGCGACTGGTTCGACGTGCTGCCGTTGTCCGGTGCCCGGGTCGCCCTGGTCGTGGGCGATGTCGTAGGGCACGGCCTGCACGCGGCGGCCACCATGGGACGACTGCGCACGGCGGTCCTCAACTTCTCCGCACTGGATCTGCCGCCGGACGAACTCCTCGGCCTGCTCGACGAGTTGGTCGGCCGGATCGACCAGGACGAGACGACCGAGGACAGCAACGCCCCGGTCACCGGCGCGACCTGCCTGTACGCGATCTACGACCCGGTGACCCTGCGCTGCACCGTCGCCCGCGCCGGCCACCCACCCCCGGCACTGATCCTCCCGGACGGCACCGTCGAGTTCCCCGACGTCCCCGCCGGACCCCCGCTCGGCCTCGGCGGACTCCCCTTCGAGACGGCCGAGTTGGAGCTGGCCGAGGGCAGCCGCCTGGTCCTCTACACGGACGGACTGGTCGAGGACCGGGAGCGTGACATCGACGTGGGCCTGGAACTGCTCCGCACCGCACTCACCGGCTCCGGCGACTCCCCCGAGGACACCTGCCGGGCCGTACTCGACTCGGAGCTGTCGGTCCGGCCGAGCGACGACATCGCCCTGATCGTCGCCCGCACCCGCGCCCTCGGCGCCGACCGCATCGCCGAATGGCGCGTCCCGTCCGACCCGGCGGCCGTCGCCGACATGCGCACCTCGGTCACCCGCCAACTCACCCACTGGGGCCTGGACGAGCTGACGTTCACCACCGAACTCATCCTCAGCGAACTGGTCACCAACGCGATCCGCTACGGCAACGACCCCGTCCGCGTACGCCTGTTGCGCGACCGCACCTTGATCTGCGAGGTCTACGACGGCAGCACCACGTCACCGCATCTGCGGTACGCGGCGATGACGGACGAGGGCGGCCGGGGCCTGTTCCTGGTGGCCCAGCTGTCGGAGCGCTGGGGCACGCGGTACACACCGGCGGGGAAGGTCATCTGGGCCGAACAGGCGTGGTGACCACGGGCCCAGGGTGAACTCCCGCCCTGGGCCCGGCCGCTGGACTTCCTACTCGTCGATCGCCGCCCCGAACCGCGCCCCCTTCGCCGCGCCGCCCAGGTCCGCCGCGCCGTACAGCGAAGAGCCGTCCGCGAGAAGGCCGTTCGGGCCCGCCGGCAGCAACCACACATAGCCGTCACCGGAGTTCTCGCCCGGGGCGGAGGCGACCAGTTCGGCCCGGCCGTCCCGGTTCGTGTCCGCGAGGCGGACCTGGGAGCCCCAGGCGTCGTCGGCCTCGGCGGTGCCGGGGATGCCGGCGGTGTTCTGGTCGAAGGACTGGGCGCCGGTCGCGGTCACGCCGGTGCGTGAACCGCGCAACAGCCAGACGGCGCCCGCGTCCTGGACGGCTCCGATGTCCTCGCCGGGGGCGCCGACGGCCACGTCCGCGTAGCCGTCGCCGTTCACGTCGCCCACGGAGAGGTCGTTGCCCCAGGCGTCGCCGTGCTCCGAAGTGCCCGGCACGCCCGGGGAGTTCTGCGACCACCAGTCCGCGGGACCGGCGGGGCCCTCCGAACTGCCGTAGTAGACACCGATCTTGCCGCCGTCGTCGCCCTCGGCCTTGTCGTCGGCGCTGCTGAGCTGGCCGAGGACCAGGTCGTCGTAGCCGTCGCCGTCGATGTCGCCGGAGGCGGTGCCGAGGCCGCCGTTCAGGTCCTGACGGCATGTCAGTGAGGTCTCGCCGCCCGAGTAGAGGGCGGACCAGCCCTGCCGGTAGCCGTCGTCGGGGCTGTAGCCGGAGACGACCAGGTCGGCGAAGCCGTTGCGGTCGTAGTCGCCGGTGGTGAGGTAGGCGGGCTGGATGCGGTGGCCGCCGGGGGCGGTGGTCGTGTTCAGGGCGCCCATCGAGTGCAGGATGCCGGTGTGGTAGGTGAAGATCTGGGCGCCGTTGTCGTCGAGTACGGCCATCTCGTCGGCGTCGGTCGCCCCGGTGAAGCGGGCCGCCGCCACGGACTGGCCGAACCGGGCGCCCGCTACGGGCTTGGTGGAGGTGAAGGAGGCGTTCGCCTCGGCGCCCAGACCGGCCTTGGAGCCGTACAGGACGGTGACGCGGCCAGCGTTCTCCAGACTGCCCTCGTCCTCGCCGGGCGCGCCGATGATCGCGTCGTCGTAGCCGTCGCCGTCCACATCGCCGGTGGCGATGGCCTGGCCGAAGGAGTCGTAGGTCTCCGAGGTGCCGGGGACGCCGGGCGTGGACTGGCTGATGACGGCCGTCCGGCCCTTGGGGACGGTGGTGTTGGTGGCGATGCCGTTCGGGGCGCCGTACTGGACGGTGACGTACCCGGCGCCCTCCTTGCCGTCGACGGTGCCCGACGGGGCTCCGATCAGGACGTCGTCGTAGCCGTCCCCGTTGAAGTCGCTGTTGCGGTCGACGGCGCCGGTGCCGCCCGGGACGCCCGCGTAGCCGGCCGGTGCCGCGACGATGCCGGCGCCGGCCAGGAGCAGGAAGGTCGCGGACGCGACGGCGGCGGAGACCTTCTTGCGTGACACGTTCGTCATGATGTGTTCCCCCGTGGGTCAAATCTGTTGCGGTCAGGGGGTTCGACACGAGACATGCCAAGGGAGTTGTGGTGCCCCGGTGTGCTGTGACACCTCGGTGACAACTGTTGCGTGGCACAGACCGATCAGCCGAGCGCCCGGTCCAGGTTGAACGCGGCGCTGATCAGGGCGAGATGGGTGAACGCCTGCGGGAAGTTGCCCTGTTGCTCGCCGGTGCGGCCGATCTCCTCGGCGTACAGGCCGAGATGGTTGGCGTAGGTGAGCATCTTCTCGAAGGCGAGGCGGGCCTCGTCGGCGCGGCCGGCCCGGACCATGGCCTCGACGTACCAGAAGGAGCAGATCGAGAACGTGCCCTCGTCGCCGCGCAGTCCGTCGGGGCTGGCCTGCGGGTTGTAGCGGTAGACGAGGGAGTCGGAGACCAGTTCCTCGGTCAACGCGTCCAGTGTGGAAAGCCACTTGGGGTCGGTGGGCGCGATGAACTTCGCCAGCGGCATCATCAGCAGTGCGGCGTCGAGCACGTCGCTGCCCTCGTACTGGACGAAGGCCTGGCGGGTCTCCGACCAGCCGCGGTCCATGATGCGGCGGTAGATGGTGTCGCGGCACCCGCCCCAGTACGGCAGGTTGGCGGGCAGCCCGCGCCGGTTGGCGAGGCGGATCGCGCGCTCGATCGCCACCCAGCACATCAGGCGCGAGTAGAGGAAGTTCTTGCGTCCGCCCCGGGTCTCCCAGACCCCCTCGTCGGGCTGGTCCCAGTTCTCGCAGACCCAGTCGACGAGGGCGCACACGTCGTCCCACTGGTCGCTGGAGATGGGCTCGGCCCACTTGTCGTAGAGGTAGATGGAGTCGATCAGGGCGCCGTAGATGTCGAGTTGGAGCTGGTCGGCGGCGGCGTTGCCGACGCGGACCGGGGCGGATTTCTGGTGTCCTTCGAGGTGGGGGAGTTCGCGTTCGGCGAGTTCGGTGCGGCCGTCGATGCCGTACATGATCTGGAGCGGGCCGGAGGGGTTGCCGTCGCCGGGGCTGATGTAGCGGGTCACGAACTGCATGAAGGCCTTCGCCTCGCCGGTGAAGCCGAGGCGCAGCAGCGCGTAGACGCAGAAGGCGGCGTCGCGGATCCAGACGTAGCGGTAGTCCCAGTTGCGCTCGCCGCCGAGCTGTTCGGGGAGGCTGGTGGTGGGGGCGGCGACGATCGCGCCGGTGGGGGCGTACGTCAGCAGCTTCAGGGTGAGTGCGGAGCGGTGGACCATCTCGCGCCAGCGGCCCCGGTAGCGGGACTGGGACAGCCAGCGGCGCCAGTAGGCGACCGTCGTGGCGAACTCGTCCTCGGCCTCCTGCCGCGCGCAGGGGCGGGAGGTCACCTCGCCGTCGACCTGGTCGAGGGCGAACACCTCGGACTCGCCCTCGTCGAGCTTGAAGTCGGCCCACACGTCGACGCCGTCGCACTCCAGGGGGACGGTGGCGGTCAGCGCGAGGGACTTCTCGGCGGACTCGAACAGGGCCACGTCGCCGACCATCCGCGCGGTGTGCGGGGCGGCGCCGTAGTCGAACCTCGGGGCGACCCGGGTCCGGAACGGGACGGAGCCGCGTACGCACAGCACGCGCCGGATCAGGCGGTGCCGGGCGGACTCGTCCGTTTCGCTGGTCACCGGCATGAAGTCCTGGACCTCGCCGACGCCGTCCTCGGTGAAGAACCGGGTGATCAGGACGTTGGTGTCGGGGAAGTAGAACTGTTTGGTGCGCGCGGGCACGGCGGCGGCCAGCTCGAAGGAGCCGCCGCGCTCCGCGTCCAGGATCGCGGCGAAGACGCTGGGGGCGTCGAAGGACGGGCAGCAGTACCAGTCGATCGTGCCGTTGGTCCCCACCAGGGCCACGCTCCGCAGATCGCCGATCAGTCCGTGCTCGGCGATGGGCAGATATCCGGGTCCGGTGGGGGTGTCCTGCTCGGGCGGGGTGTCGACCATCGCGGCAGCCTCCCTGGTTCGGGCCCGCGGGGGCCGGTTCCAGCTTAGGTTCAGGTTCTCGTTCGGCCACTCTTCCGGATGCACACTGGAGGCGGGCACGGAATCGTGGGAGTGGGACCCACGGCACGTGCCCGGTCCCGACGAGGAGGCACCATGTCGACAGCGCAACCCGATGAAGGCGCCGACCGCGCCACACCGGACGCCCTGCTGCACGCCCGCACCGGTACCGAGGTGGCTCCGGAGGACGTGGTCCTGGCGGCCGGCCGGGATGTCACCCCGGAGAGCCTGGAGTGGGCCCGGCGGAAGATCGCGGCGGAGGGGGCGGCGGCGCTGGACAAACTGCTTCCCTAGGGCCCGTCCGGCGGCCGTTTACCGGTTCGCTCTTTCGGAGGAGGCGCTCCGGCTGACAGACTCCGGAGGTGCCCGACTTCGACATGCTTGTCATCGGTTCAGGACCGGGCGGCCAGAAGGCCGCCATCGCCGCGGCCAAGCTCGGCCGCCGGGTCGCCGTCGTCGACCGCCCCGACATGGTCGGCGGGGTCTCCATCCACACCGGGACCATCCCCTCCAAGACGCTGCGCGAGGCGGTGCTGTATCTCACCGGTCTCACCCAGCGCGATCTGTACGGGCAGAGCTACCGCCTGAAGGACGACATCACCGTCGGCGACCTCACCGCGCGGACCCAGCACGTGGTCAGCCGCGAAGTCGACGTCATCCGCAACCAGTTGTCCCGCAACCAGGTCTCCCTGTTCGCCGGCACGGGCCGCTTCGTCGACCCGCACACCATCGCGCTGACCGATGTCACGGGCCACGAACGGCTGTTGACCGCCGAGAACATCATCATCGCCACCGGTACCCGCCCCGCGCGGCCGGACACCGTCGAGTTCGACGGGCAGACCATCATGGACTCCGACAACGTCCTGGACCTGCCCAAGGTCCCGCGGTCCATGGTCATCGTGGGCGCCGGTGTGATCGGCATGGAGTACGCCTCGATGTTCGCCGCGCTCGGCAGCAAGATCACCGTGGTGGAGAAGCGCGCCGGCATGCTCGACTTCTGTGACCTGGAGGTCATCGAGTCGCTCAAGTACCATCTGCGGGACCTCGCCGTCACCTTCCGCTTCGGGGAGACCGTCGCCGCCGTCGAGCGGCACGCCAACGGCACGCTGACCGTCCTGGAGAGCGGCAAGAAGATCCCGGCCGACGCCGTGATGTACTCCGCCGGCCGGCAGGGCCTGACCGACGAACTCGACCTGGACAAGGCCGGCTTGTCCGCCGACCGGCGCGGCCGGATCGACGTCGACGAGAACTTCCGCACCGCGGTGCCGCACATCTACGCCGTCGGCGACGTCATCGGCTTCCCGGCCCTGGCGGCGACCTCGATGGAGCAGGGCCGTACGGCGGCATACCACGCCTGCGGTGAGACCGTGCACCGGATCGACGACCGCCAGCCGATCGGCATCTACACCATTCCGGAGATCAGCTTCATCGGGAAGACCGAGGACCAACTCACCGAGGAGTGCGTGCCGTTCGAGGTCGGCATCTCCCGCTACCGCGAACTCGCGCGCGGCCAGATCATCGGCGACTCGCACGGCATGCTGAAGCTGCTGGTCTCCCCCACGGACCGCACCCTGCTCGGCGTGCACTGCTTCGGTACCGGCGCCACCGAGCTCATTCACATCGGCCAGTCGGTGATGGGCTGCGGCGGCACGGTCGACTATCTCGTCGACGCGGTCTTCAACTACCCGACGCTCGCGGAGTCCTACAAGGTCGCCGCCCTCGACGCGACCAACAAACTGCGGCAGATCGACCGACTCGGCGACTGACCGTTCACAGGAGATTACTCGCTGGTCAATCTTGAAAGGTCAAGAGGTACGGCTATCATCACACCCACACACGGTGTGACCGTCCGCCGACGCAGCGGTGTCCGCCATTCCCTTTTCGTTGTCCCGACCGGCCACTGACCCGAGGCCACCCCTCTCCGGGTCCGGGGCCGGTTCGCGCAACCCCCCACGTCGTGCAAGACGGAAAGCAGCGCATCCATGAGCAACAGCAGGGGCAGAGGGCTGCAGGCCAACGCCCTCGGCACGTTCGACACCGTGGTGATGGCCGTGGCGGGCAGCGCCCCGGCGTACTCGATCGCGGCGACCACCGCGGTCCTGGTCGGCGCGGTCGGACTGGCCAGCCCCGCGGCCCTTCTCTACTGCGCGATACCGATGCTGGGCATCGCGCTGGCGTTCAGCTATCTCGGCCGTATCGACGTGAACGCGGGGGCGAGTTACTCCTGGGTGGGACGCACCCTGCACCCCTTTCTGGGCTTCATCAGCGGCTGGGCCCTGGTGGTCTCCGCGACCATCTTCATGGTCGCCGGGTCGCTGCCCGCCGGCTCGATGACCCTGGCCCTCTTCGACCAAAGCCTCGCGGACAACACCGCGTTGTCGACGGTGGTCGGCGCCGCCTGGTTCGTGATCATGCTGCTCGTGGTGCTCGGCGGTGCCCGCCTGACGGTCCGGGCGCAGCTCGTCATGTCCGGTGTCGAGCTGGGCATCCTGGCACTGTTCGCGGCGCTGGCGGTCATCCACTCCGACACCGCGCGCGCCTTCGACTGGTCCTGGCTGGGCTTCAGCCACTTCGACGGGGTGTCCGGCTTCGCGTCGGGCGCGCTCATCGCCGCGTTCTACTACTGGGGTTGGGACGTCACCAGCAACCTCAGCGAGGAGACCCGCAACAGCCGTCGTACGACAGGACTCGCGGGCCTGATCGGCGTCGGCATCGTCTTCCTGCTCTTCGAGGTGTTCACCATCGCGGTGAACGTCGTCCTGACCTCGCGGCAGATCGAGAGCAACAAGGCCAACGTACTGGCCGTCCTCGGCGACGACCTGTGGCCGGGCTGGGGCGGCAAGCTGCTGATCGTGGCGGTGATGCTGTCCACGATCGCCACCCTGGAGACCACGCTCATCCAGGTCACGCGTTCGCTGTTCGCGATGGGCCGCGACCGTACGATGCCGACCGCGCTGGGCCGCGTCCACCGCACCTGGAACACTCCCTGGGTGGCGATCACCGTGGTCGGCGGGGTGGCGCTGGTGATGTTCATCGCGTCCAACGCGCTCGGTTCGGTGGGTGAGATCCTCGTCGACGCGATCTCGGCGATCGGTCTTCAGATCGCCGTGTACTACGGCCTGGCGGGCCTCGCGGTGGTCGTCGCGTACCGCAAGATGCTCTTCAAGTCGGCGGCGAACTTCCTGTTCGGCGGGCTGTGGCCGCTGTTCGGCGCCGTGTTCATGTTCTGGATCTTCGTCGAGTCGCTGGGCAGCCTGAGCGACGCGGCGATCGCCATCGGTATCGGCGGCCTGGCGGTAGGCGTGATCCCGATGCTCTGGTACTGGCGGCAGGGCAGCGACTACTACCGGCCCGCGCGCCTCGACGCCTCCCACACCGTCGAGACGGACTACGTCCCCGACGACTTCGTGCCCGAACGGTCCCGGGTCCATCAGGGTCTCCCGACCGACTTCTGAGGGGCACCCGATGGCGCGAGACCGCTTCTCCCCCGACTTCGACCCCGACTGCGGGGACGCGGCCCTCAGTTCCGCCCGGCACGACATCGTCATCGGCCGCTGGCAGGGCCTGCGGGAGCTGCTGCGGATCACCGGCGCGCACTGGCTCAGCCGGGGCCACCGGATCCGGACGCTCGCCCAGGCCTGCGCGAGCAGTTCGACGGTGGAGTCGTGGCTGGCCGCGGAACCCCACAGCGGCGACGCGCTCACCTTGCGCGCGGCGACGGAGACCGCCCGCGCCTTCAACCTGGCCATCGCGGCGGGCCGGGGCGTACCGATCGACCGGAACCGTATCGACGGCGCCGTGATGGCGTGTCTCCAGGCCTCGGAGTCGTATCCCGACGACCCCACCCCATGGATCTCGCTGATCTCCGTGGCCCGCCTCTATCCGTCGGGAGTGCGACGGCAGGAACTCGCCCGCTGGTGGGACGAGCTGCACCGCCGCGACCCCTACAGCGTCGAGGGCCATCTCCAGGTCCTCCACTACTACTCCTCCCGCTGGCACGGCAGCCACGGCCTCATGTACGACTTCGCCCGCGACGCGGCGGGTGTGGCACCGCCCGGCTGCGCGCTGCCGGTGCTGGTGCAGTACGCGCGTGTCGAGGAGTACCGCTACGTCCTCCACGCGGCGAAGGGCCGGCAGGCCGCGGTCGGTCTCGGCCAGCACTGGACCCACGACGGCGCCGTCAGCGACGTACACCGCACCTGGCAGCGCTGGCCGGCCACCCGTGAGGACGGCGCGATCCCGCCCGGCGAACTCCGGGACCTCAACTACCTCGCGCACGCGGCCTGTTACGCGGGGACGAAGGACGTCTCGGCTGCCGTGCTGGGCCTGCTGGGGCGCCGGGCGACATCGACGCCGTGGTCGTACACCGGGGACGCGGAGAAGCAGATCGTGAAGTGGCGGAAGGAGGTGGGGGTACGGTCGTGAGAGGGGCTGTGGACCTGATACGCGATCCACACAGAGCACGCGGCGCCTGCCGCCCGCACCAGGAGGTCGTACCTCATGACCGACTCCGAGCTGTCCGCCCTGCGGGAGCGCGCCGAGAGCGGTGACACGGACGCCGCCGGCGAGCTGGTCCAACTCGCCGGGGAACTGGGGGACATGAAGGAGCTGCGGCGTCTCGCCGACTCCGGGAACCCGGACGCGGCCGACGAGCTCGTCCAACTCGCCGCCGAACGGGGTGATCTGGCCGAGCTGCGACGGCTCGCCGACACCGGCGACGCGACCGCCACCGACCAGCTGATCGAACTCGCCACCGAGCTGGACGACTTGGACGAGCTGCGCCGTCTCGCCGCCGGGGGCAATGTCACCGCCGCCGAGCAGCTCGCGGAACTCACCGCCGAATAGCCGCTATTCGGCGGGCTGTTCCGCGGGCTGGGCCAGGCCCGCCGTCCACTTGTCCTCGATACGGCCGAACTTCCACACCAGCAGGGCCACGACCCAGGTCGCGAAGAACAGGCCGACGATGAGGAAGCCGATGACGTTGAGGTCGAGGCCCGCGACCCAGTCCCAGAAGAAGCCGTGCAGGTCGAGCTTCTCGGCGAACAGGCCGAGGAGTTCGACCGTGCCGATGATGAGGGCGACCGCGACGGACAGGCCCGTGATCGTGAGGTTGTAGTAGACCTTGCGGACGGGCTTGGAGAAGGCCCAGCCGTAGGCGAAGTTCATGAACGTGCCGTCGATCGTGTCCAGGAGCGACATACCGGCGGCGAACAGGACCGGCAGGCACAGGATCGCGTACCAGGGCAGGCCGGACGCCGCGCCCGAACCGGCGAGCACGAGGAGCGCGATCTCGGTCGCCGTGTCGAAGCCGAGGCCGAACAGCAGGCCCAGCGGGTACATCTGCCAGGACTTGGTGATCGACTTCATGAAGCGGCCGAGGATGCGGTTCATGAAGCCGCGGTTGTTGAGCTGCTCCTCCAGCGCGGCCTCGTCGTAGTGGCCCGAGCGCATCTGGCGGAACACCTTCCAGATGCCGACCAGGATGACGAGGTTGATGCCGGCGATGACATAGAGGAACGTGCCCGAGACCGTCGTGCCGATGAGGCCGGTGACGTCGTGCAGTTGGGAGTTGTCGTCGCGGACCGGTCCGGCCAGGGCCTTGACCCCGAGGGAGAGCAGGAGGGTCAGGCCGAAGACGATGCTGGAGTGGCCGAGCGAGAACCAGAAGCCGACCGACAGCGGTCGCCGGCCCTCGCTCATCAGCTTGCGGGTGGTGTTGTCGATCGCGGCGATGTGGTCCGCGTCGAACGCGTGCCGCATGCCGAGGGTGTACGCCGTTACACCCATGCCGATGCCGAAGGACTTCTCGCCGACGCTGTAGTGCCCGGGCGCCACGATCCACACGAGCGTGAACCAGCCGATCACATGCAGTCCGAGGATGAACGCGGCCATGCCGCCGACCCTGGTCCACTCCTGCCGCGTCATGGACGTCCGCACGCGGTACCAGACCGAGGGCAGCGCCCCGGCCGTGGCAGGGAGGGTGGAAGTGGACTCAGGGGCGGCCGTCATCGAGGAGGGTCTTTCTTCCGGGTACGCGGTCGCGGACTGCAACCTCGCGCCATCCTCCCGCACCTGCAACCCATTCGCAGTAACGCTCGGCAAAGACCACGGCAGGTCTTCACCAAGGAAAGGTAAACTCCCAGGTCAGATCGCCATCAACCCCCGCCCGAGCCAGTCCTTGGCGTCCTTCACGCCGGGCAGCGCGTAGAAGTAGCCGCCGCCCGTCGGGGAGATGTAGTCGACCAGGGGTTCGTCGATCAGCCGCGTCTGGGTCGCCTCGAACTGCCGGTGCACGTCCTGCTGGTAGCAGCAGAAGACCAGGCCCATGTCGAGGTTGCCGACGGCGTCGATGCCCCGGTCGTAGTTGTAGCCCCGGCGCAGGACGCGTGAGGTGTCGGTGGCCGCGGTGCGCGGGTTGGCGAGGCGGATATGGGCGTCGAGCGGGATCGCCGTGCCCTTGGGGTCCTTGGCGTACTGCGGGATGTCGGTCTCCTTGGCGCCGTCCAGCGGGGCGCCGGTGTCCTTGCGGCGGCCGAACATCAGCTCCTGCTCGCTCAGCGAGACCCGGTCCCAGAACTCGACCAGCATGCGAATGATCCGGATCACCTGGTAGCTGCCGCCACTCGCCCAGGACGGCTCGCCCTGTCCGTCGCCGACCCAGATCAGCCGGTCGGTCTCGCGGGCGGACGTCACGTCCGGGTTGGCTATGCCGTCCTTGAAACCGAGCAGGTTGCGCTGGGCGCCGGTGGGACGCGGGGTGTTCTGGAAGCCGTCGATCCGCCACTTGATCTGCATGCCGCCCCGGGTGTGCCGGGCGATGTCGCGCAGCGCGTGCAGCACCGTGTCCTGACGGGCGCCGCACACCTGGAGCGACAGGTCTCCGTGGCACTCGGCGGCGCGCAGGTTGTCGTTCGGGAACGTCTTCATCGGGGTCAGCCGGCGCGGCTTGGCCTTGGCCAGTCCGTAGCGGTCGTCGAACAGGGACGCGCCCACGCCGACGGTGACCGTGAGGGCGTCGGCGGGGACGTCCGGTCCGAGGATGCCGTTGTCGGCGGGCGGCGCGCCGACGCCGAGGTCGTCGGGGGTACCGCCGGAGGTCAGGAAACGGGCCCGTTCGGTGATCGTGCGCAGCAGCTCGGCCAGTTCGGCGCGGTTGTCGGCGATCACGTCGAGGGAGACGAAGGTCGCGGCGGCCGGGGTGGGGGTGAGGATGCCCGCCTGATGGGTGCCGTGGAAGGGCACCTTCGCGGCGTTCGTGGTGTCCGCGGCCTGCGCCTGGGCCGTGCCTCCGGTCTCGGCGAGCGCGAACGCCCCGCCGGCCAGCACCGCTCCGGCGGCCCCGGCACCGAGCGCCGTCCGGACGAAGGAGCGGCGACCGGCTCCGGCCGGGCAGCCCGGGGTTTCAGCAGACGGCATCGGACGGTTCCCTTCACGACGAATGTTCTCGGTACCGCGTGTGTTCTCGGCGCTCATCAGGCGGACTTCCTGATCTCCAGGAGGTCCGGCACCGGCGCCAGGTCCTCCAGCAACTGCCCGGTGGCGCCGTTGAGCCGGGCCCGGGTCGCCTGGTCGAGCTGCTCGACGGGCGTCCAACTGCCGTCCCGGTGCGCCGAGTCGAGCAGCTTCTGCAGCCGCGCGATGTCGGCGTCCACCGTGGGGAGCAGCTTCGGGGACTCCTTCGTCAGCAGCGGCTCGAGTACGGTGAGCAGCTCGCGGGTGCCGGCGAGGTTGGCGTCGACGGTGGCGAGGTTGGTGCCGCTGCCCTCGTCGGTGTCGCCGGTCAGCTCGAACTGCAGGGCGTTCTCCAGGATTTCGTGGGCCCGCAGCGGCAGGTCGCCGGGATCGAAGTCCTGGGTGGGGAACGCCGTCCTCAACCCCACGACCGCGGTGGCGAGTTGCTGCGCGGGGACCTTCAGCTCGCTCGCCGGCTGCCCGTGCCACAGCCCGTACTCGATGCGGTGGAAGCCCGCGAAGTCCTTGTCCCCGACTCCCCCGGCCAGTCCGTCGGCCCGGCCGTTGATCTTCTTGTCGAAGTCCTCGAACGTCCCGTAGGCGGCACCGAGAGAGGAGTAAGTACGGTGCGCGGTCAGCCAGTCGGTGCGCGCCTTGCCGAGGTGGTTGCCCGCGATGTCGGCGCCGAGCTGCCGGGTCTGGGTTTCTAGGGTGGCCAGGCCCTGGTCGACGTAGGCCTTGTAGGCCTTCAGAGGTGCGGCGAGGTCGCTCTCGGAGATGGGGACGACCGCCTTCACCGCTCCTCCCCCGCCACTGACGTGGACCGTGGCGGAGGTGACGGCCTTCGCGCCGGTCGGCACGCAGCGCCAGGCGTACGAGCCGCCCGCGACGGTCGCGACCAGGTCCCGGGTGGTGCCGGGGGCCAGGCCCTCGACCTCGCCGTATACGGCGTTGGTGGCCGGGTCGATCAGATACACCTCGGCCGTCTTGTCGCCGGTGTTGTGCATCTGGAAGGTCTGCCGTCCGGTGTCGGGCGCGGTGAAGCCCTTGCCGCACTCGGTCGCGGAGACGGCCACCGTCTGGGAACTCGCGGGCTTGGGACGGGCGAGGGCGACGACGAGACCGGCGACGACCGCCGGTACGGCGACCACGGCGACGGGGACGACCCAGGCGGGGCGGCGGCGCGAGGACACCCTGGGCTCGCGTCCCTCGGCGGGTTCGCGCACGGGTGTCCTGGTCCGGACGCCCCGCACGAACAGGGACATCACGACGGCGAGGTAGCCGACGTAGCCCACCACCTGGAGCCAGGTCATCGTCGGCATCAGGTTGAAGACGCCCTGGATGAGGGTGCTGTACCAGGAGCCGGCGTCGACGCTGCCGCTGAGGTCGAAGGCGTAGGCGGTCCGGCCGGGGAGGACGCCGCCTTCCTGGAGGTCGCGCAGGCCGTAGCCGAGGACGCCGGCCGCGATGACGATGAGGACGGCGCCGGTGGCGGTGAAGAACTTCGCCAGGTTGATCCTGAGGACCCGGCGGTACAGGCCCCAGCACAGGGCCGCCGCGAGGACCAGCCCGATCGCGGCGCCGGTCAGGGGGCCCGCGGACTCACCGGCCGCGCGGGCGGTGGTCCACAGGAACAGGGCCGTCTCCAGGCCCTCGCGGCCCACCGCGAGGAACGAGGTGAGCATCAGCACGCCCGCGCCCATGGTGAGCGCGCCGGTGACCTTCTCCTTGATCTCGCCGGAGAGGGTACGGGCCGAGCGGCGCATCCAGAACACCATCGCGGTGACGAACGCGACGGCGATCACGCTGAGGACACCGCCGAACGCCTCCTGGGCCGTGGCCGAGAGGTTCGCCGCGGTGAAGGTGAGCACCGCGCCGAAGCTCATCGCGAGGGCGATGGCCGCCAGGACGCCCGTCCACACCTGCGGCAGGCGGGACTTGGCATCGGCGCGGACGAGGGTGGCGACCAGGATCGAGACGATGAGCCCGGCCTCCAGTCCCTCCCTGAGCCCGATCAGAAAGCTCGGAAACGCGTCGTCCCACATTGGGTGCGACCCCTCCTGGGTTAGTGAAGGCATGCCTTACTTCGCGGACCATCATGACTACATGCGTGTAGTCAGTCAGTCATGAAGCGGTAATGGACGGGCAAAAGAGCGGAACTTCTCGCCCGCCGACATCGTCTACAGTTGAGTAGACCGTCTACAGATTTGTAGTCAGAGATGGATGTCGTACGAGACATCCGACCATCGGCGAAGGGGCTCGCGACGATGACCACACCCTTGGACCTGGCGTCCCAGCTCGCCGTCAACGTGCTGGACGCCAAGTCGCTGCTGGCCGCCTTCGGTGTGCTGGGCGTCGGCGTGGTGATGTTCGCCGAGACGGGGCTGCTGGTCGGGTTCTTCCTGCCCGGCGATTCGCTGCTGTTCACGGCGGGTCTGCTGTGCACCGGCGGCGCCGACAGAGCCGTGAAGCTGTCGCTGCCGCCCCTCCTGGTCGCGGCTGCCGTGGGCGCGCTCGCCGGAGCGCAGTGCGGCTATCTGCTGGGCCGGAAGGCGGGCGGCGCGCTGCTCGCCCGCAGCCGCTCGGCCCACTTGCACGAAGGCGCCCGGCGGGCCGAGGAGCTGCTGGAGCGTTACGGCTACGCGAAGGCGATCGTGCTGGCCCGCTTCGTGCCCGTGGTGCGCACGGTCCTGAACCCGATGGCGGGCGCCCTCCAGGTGCCCCTGCGGACGTTCACCGTGTGGCAGGTGGCCGGCGGCCTGGTGTGGAGCCTGGGCCTGACACTCGCCGGGTACGCGCTGGGTTCCTCGATCCCGAACGTCGACAAGTACCTGCTGCCCATGGTCGCCCTGATCGTGATCGTGTCGCTGCTCCCGCTCGCCGCCGAGGTGTACCGCTCCCGCAAGGCCGCTCGCGCCGCCAAGGCCGGGGAGGTGCGCGGATGATCCTCGTCGCGTTCGAGGGGTCGTCGATCGACGGCGAGGAATACACGGATGTGGTCAACTCCGCCCAGCACGCCCCGGGTTGGCTGGACAGCACGGTCTCGGCGTGGTCGACGTACGGGCTCGCGGTGTTCGCCGTGCTGATGGTCGTGGGCTGGTGGCGGGCGCGCCGGGTCGGTGCCGACGCGGCGATGACGGCGCTGGCCGTGCCGGTGGTCGTGGTGGCCGCGTACGGCATCGACTCACTGCTGAAGACGCTGGTGCGGGAGAACCGCCCCTGTCAGACCCTGCGGGTCGCCACGCTGGAGGCGTGTCCGGCGCAGGGCGACTGGTCCTTCCCCAGCAACCACGCGACCATCGCCGCCGCGGCTGCCGTCGCCCTGTTCTTCGTCTCCCGCCGGCTCGGTGCCGTCGCGGTCGTGGCCGCGCTCGCGATGGCGGGTTCCCGGGTCTGGGTCGGGGTCCACTATCCGCACGACGTCGTGGCGGGCGTGACGGTCGGCGCCCTCCTCGCGCTCGGCGCGATGGTGCTGCTGAGGCGGCGGCCGGAGTCCCTGGTACAGCGGATCACGGCCGGCCGGCTGCGACCGCTGCTGATGTCATGAACCGCAAGGACATCGCCGAACTGGCGGGCAGCGCGGGCATCGGCGCCTGGACCGCGTTCGGCGTGCTGACCCTGGTCGTGATCGGACACGAGGGCACTCCGCTGTTCACGGACGAGGACGCGCTGTCCTGGTCCGTCGCACACCGCCCGGACATGGCGCTGGCGGTGGCCCGCGGTCTGAGCGCGACCGGCACGGGCGTCATCCCGTACGCCCTCCTCGTCGTCGCCGCACTCCTCACCGGCCGCACCGCACGGCAACGCCTGATCGCCGCGACCCTGGCCCCGGCCTGCCTCGCCTCGGGCCAGGGCCTGCGCTACGGCGTGATGGAACTGATCGCGCGCCCCCGCCCGGCACTGGGCAACTGGGCCGGGCACGCCTCGGGCTGGTCCTTCCCCTCCGGCCACACCACCACGTCGGCGCTCACCGCCGGACTGCTGATCCTCGCGATACGTGTGCGCGCCCCGCACGGGAGGACCGCGCTCTGTCTGGCCGTCGGCTGCTGGGGCGCGCTGGTCGGGCTGACCCGTGTGTATCTGGGCGTGCACTGGTTCACCGATGTGCTCGGCGGCTGGCTGTTCGCCGCCGGCTGGCTCGGCGTGTACCTGTGCGCGGCGGCCTGGTGGCTGCCGACGCGACTGGTCACGGACCGGGCGGACGGGGCCGTACCGCCACGGGAGGAGCATGCGCCCCCGGGGCCGGTGCTGTAGGGCTCGGCCGGCGTCGTTGGTGGCACCGGCCGATCAGTCCGAGGTCTTCGGTGCGCTCGCCGTCGGGGCTGTAGCGGTGGTCCACTCGCTCGTGGTGCGGCTCGGTGCGGTCGGTCTCCGGTCGCGGCCGGGTCTGTACCGGGGTGCGTGCCTCCGCCTCGACCGTTTCGTCCGTGCCGTCGGGTGTGTCGAGCCGCAGCTCGAACCAGACTTCCTTGCCCTCCTCGACGAGGCGGCTGCCCCAGCGGTGGGCGAGTGCGTCGACCAGGAAGAGACCGCGGCCGTTCTCGCTGTCGGCGTCGGGGTTCTCGTCGCTGTCGGGCTGCCGGTGCAGTGGTCGGGGAAGGTGTCGCCGCTCGTCCGCCACCTCGCAGCGCAGTATGCCGATTCCCAGGGACAGGGTGAGCCGGTAGCGCCCGCCGGCGTGCATGACCGCGTTGGTGGCGAGTTCGCTGACCAGCAGTTCCGCGATGTCCACCAGGCTCTGGAGGCCGTATTCGGCAAGCCGCTTGCGGACGAGTTCCCTCGCGTGGCGGACCGAGGACTTTCCCGGGCCCAGGATCGTGGTGCAGCCGTCGCCCGCGGTCGGCAGGCCGCGTGGACGGTCGTTCGGCATGGTCGTTTCCCTTCGGCCCCAGGGGCGTTCGGTCCGTGCGGTGCGAGGCCGGGTCCGCGCAAGGTCCCGGCCTCGTGTCCACCATGCGCCCACCGTGTCCCTCGGGGCACGGGGGGAACTACCCGAATCCGCGGGCCGGTTCGTCAACCTGCCGTGACGAGGGCCGTCTCCATACGGATGGTCCAGCCTTCCCGCGTCTCGTCGCCGGAGCGCATGTCCACGAACTCGCAGACCTGGCGGGTGTGCCAGAGCCCGTCCTCCGGCCGGAGTTCGGCACCCGGCGGCCGGAAGCCGAGGAAGGGGTCGGTGATGCGGCCTCGCGGGGTGCGCAGTTCGCAGATGATGCGCTGCCGGATCGACCACAGCCGCAGATGCGCGCGGTCGCAGCCCTGGGACGCCGCGTAGCGCGTGGCGCCCGACACGGCCTGCCCGAAGCGGGCCGCCGCGCCCGGTGCCATGCCGCGGGCCCGCGCCTGGTCCGCCGCGAACCGGTGACCGGCGGTCAGGTCCCCGTCGAGGCCGACCCCGACCGCGTCCTCCGGCGGCGCGGGCAGTGGGCCGAGGCCCTGGGTCGCGTAGACGGCGGGCTCCGTGAAGAGGGGGCTGGGCCGGACGCCGTGCCGGGTCAGTTCCGTCGGGTGGGTGTGCCGGGCGGCGTCGACGACGTCGGGCGGTGCGGTCCGGGTGTCGTACAGGCACATCAGGTCGGGCGGGGCGCCGGTGAAGAGTTCGGTGGCGAGTGCCTCGTAGCGCTTCCACTCGGGGATCTGGCGTGGCGAGCGGCCGTCCCAGACGGGTTCGCCCGTCATGTGGAGGCGGCCCTCGGGGTTCGCGTGCGTGACGTAGTAGTCGAGGGCGGTGGCCATGCTGTTCGCGGGGCTTCCGCGGTACCACCGCGCGGAGTCGCGGAAGTCGACCTGGCGGGCGTCCGGGCCGAGCGCGTCCCGCAGCAGGTCCAGTTTGCGCGCGGTGGTGATGGCCACCGGATCCGGTTCGTCGTCGGCGGCGACGGCCTCCCTGAGGAACGGCACCACCACCACCAGGAACTCCTCGTCGGACGAGTGGATGCCGGCGTGGTGCTTGACGGGTGGGAGGGGCGCGGTGCGCGGTGCGGGGGCTCCTTGGTCCATCTGTCTGCCTTTCCCTTCGTTCGTGGTACGCGGCTCGTTCGTCGTACGTGGTGGCTCCACGGCGTCAGGGGCGCGTGGCCCGGCGTGCCTCCGCCCAGACGGCGACCTGGCTGCGGGAGGTGAAGCCCAACTTGCTGAGGATGCGCTCCACATGGCCCTCCGCCGTCCGCAGCGCGACGACCAGCCGGTCGGCGATCTGCTGGTTGGTGAGTCCCTCCGCGATCAGTTCGGCGACCTGCGTCTCGCGGCGGGTGAGCGGGCTGTCGAGCACCTGCCGGGCGGGCGACTCACGCTCGCCCAGCGCGTAGCCCACCGCGTCGTCCAGCGTGAGTTCGAGGCCTTCGCGGCAGGCGTTCTCGAACGCGTCGCCCAGCAGCGCGCGGGCGCCTTCCTCCGCCTCGGTGCGCACCGGGCCGTGGGAGGGGGTGCGGTCCAGGGCGACGTGGGCGTCCTGCCAGATCCGTTCGGCGGCGCCCAGCAGCACGGCGGCGGGCCTGCCCTCGCCGTCGCGCGCGTGGACGGCGGCGAGCAGTTCCAGTGTCATCCCGGTGCCGAACACGTCGCCGACGACCCGCTTGAGCCGCAGGCACTCCCGGGCGTGGGTCCTGGCCGCCGCCCGGTCCCCCTCGGCCCACTCGGCGAAGGCGAGGATGCGCAGGAGGTAGGAGTGGACCCACTGTTCGCCGTGGGCCACGCAGATCAGCCGGAACTCCTCGCACAGGGCCATGGCCCGGTCGTACTCGCCCTGGATGGCGAGGACATGGGCCAGCTCCACGTACTTGAAGCCGACCAGGCTCATCGACTCGCCCTCGCACGGCGGCCGGGAGAGCGCCTCCTCGTACACCTCGCGGGCCCTGCCGTAGTCGCCGCTGATCAGGCGGGCGCCGCCCCGGCCGAAGAAGCTGTGCGCCACCTCGGCCTCGTCGCCGAGGCGCAGGGCCAGTTCGCGGGCCTCCTCGGCGAGGGGCGCGCCCCTGGCGGCGTTGCCCTGGCTGAGCAGCATCAGGGCCAGGGTCCACAGTGCCCGCGCCCGTGCGACGGACGGCTCGGGAGCGACGGCGAGGAGTCGCTCCAGCCAGTACCTGCCCTCGACCAGGGCGCCGGTCGCGAACCAGAAGAACCACAGGTGCCCGGCGATCTTCAACCCGGCCCGCAGCTCGCCCGGGGTGTTCAGACAGAACTCGAACGCCGAGCGGAGGAGATCCGACTCGGCGTGCAGTCGCCGTATCAACTCCGGCTGGTCGGGGCCGAACCAGCGCCGCTCGCACTCCTCGACGAAGTCCAGGCACCAGTCCCGCACCCGGCGCCGGGCCGCTTCCTCCGCGCCGGTGGCGTCCTCGCGGAGCCGGTCGAGGCCGTACTGCCGGATCGACTCCAGCATCCGGTACCGGGCGTGGACGGCGTCACCGTCCCGGACCAGCAGCGACTTGTCCACCAGGCCGGCGACGGCGTCCACCATCGCGTCACGGTCGAGGCCGGGCCCGGCGCAGACCTCCTCCGCCGCGCCCAGGTCGAAGCTCCCGGCGAAGACGGAAGCGCGCGCCCACACCGCCCGTTCCCCGGGGGTGCACAGGTCGTGGCTCCAGTCGACGGCCGCGCGCAGGGTGCGGTGCCGGGACAGTGCCTGCCCGTTCTCCCCGCTGTCGGCCAGCAACCGGTAGCGGCGGTCGAGCCGTTCGAGCAGCTGCTGTACGCCGAGGGCGCGCATCCGTACCGCCGCGAGTTCGATCGCGAGCGGCAGTCCGTCGAGCCGTCGGCACAGGGCGGCCACCGCGTCCTGGTTGGCGGCGGTGAGCTGGAACCCGGGCAGGACGGCCGCGGCCCGGTCGGCGAACAGGGCCAGTGCCGGGTACTCCAGCGCGGGTTTCGGAGGCAACGGCTCGCCCGGCGTGGGAGTCGCCAACGGCTGTAATTCCAGGACGTGTTGGGCGGGCACGTCCAGCGGATGTCTGCTGGTGGCCAGCACCCGCACCCCCGCGGTCTCCGCGAGCAGCACCTCGACGAGGTGTGCGCACGCGTCCGCCAGGTGTTCGCAGTTGTCCAGGACCAGGAGCGACTCCCGGTCCTGGAGATGGTCGACGAGGACCCGCATCGGTGAACGACCGGACACGTCACGGATGTTGAGCGCCTCGATCAGGGCGAGCGGCACCAGCGAAGCGTCCCGCACACCGGCCAGCTGGACGATGTGCACCCCGTCGGCGAACCCCCGCGCCAGCCGGGGCACGGCGTGCAGCACCAGCCTCGTCTTGCCCACTCCGGCCGTCCCGGTCAGACTCACCAACCGGTGGGCGGCCACCAGGCGTTTGACCTCGGCGACCTCCTGACGCCTGCCGACGAAGCTCGACGTCCTGACGGGTGGGCCGGTGGTTCCCCTTGTCACGGATACCTGCACCATCGGTCCCGCCTCCGAAAGTGGTACGCCCGGTGCCCGCCGTGGCCTCGCCGCGCAGGAACTTCGAGAACTCTATGGGCAGGACACGGACGAAACACCTGTAGCCCGGCATTGCCAGGTGAAGGCGCATATCTGACGGAATGTGCGCGGGGCCTGTCTCCTGACGATCACCCGTGGATCAACCCTGCACCGCGAGGACGACGGGTCAGGGCTCAGCCGCCACTCAACCGCACAAGAACCGCGGTGTTGGCCCGGGGCAGCGCCACACTGAGCCGCCCCTCGGCCGCGTCCCACTCGACACCGGGATCCGCGGTCGCCGAGTACAGCACCGTGGGCTGAACCCGGGTTCCGCGCAGGTGGGGGACGGCCAGCGTGCGGTCGGTGTCCGGGAGTCCGCCGGGGACCGACTCCCGCCTCCAGACCATGACATACGTGGCCTCCGTGCCCCGCAGTCCCTGGGCGATCCACTCGTCGTCCCAGCCGGGAAGGCCCAGCGGCCAGAACGGGTGCGCGGCACCGATCTCCGGCCGGAGGTCCTTGTAGACGGAGATCGCCGAGCGGACGAGGTCGAACTGCTCGTCGCTCATGAGGTTGAGGAAGCCGGAGAGGTGGATCCGGCCGAGGAGCGGGCCGGTGAGGGTGAAGGCGATCTCGTCGAGGCTCTGGTCCGGCTGGGGATACGCCCACACGGCGGCCTGTTCGGGTGTCGCGGCGGTGGCGGCAGCGGCGGCGATGGGCGGGTAGCGCAGCGGGTCCTGCTGGTCGCTGGTGGACTGGAGCTGGGCGACGGCCAGTTGGGCGTAGTCCATGCGCAGGCCGCCCGATCCGCAGTTCTCCAGGACGAGTCGGGGATGCCGGGCCAGGAGTCCGGCCATCCAGTCGAGGTGGGCGCGGTGGTGTCCGAGCAGTCCCGCACCGGCGCTCTCGGTCCCGTTCTCCGTGCCGGGGCCGATGTTGATGTTGTAGTCGAGCTTGAGGTAGCCGACGCCCCACTCGCCGACCAGCCGGTCCACGACCTCGTCGAGGTGGGCGCGGGCGGCCGGGTGGCGCAGGTCCAGGTGGTGCCGTCCGTGTTCCGTGACGCGCAGACCGCCGCGCCGGAAGAACGCCTCGGGCGGCAGGGTGGCGGCCAACGGGCTCCGTACGCCGACGACTTCGGGTTCGAGCCAGAGGCCCGGGGTCATGCCGTGCTTCCTGATGGCGTCCAGGACCTCCTGGATGCCGCCCGGGAAGCGGTTGGGGGCGGCCTCCCACGCGCCGACGGAGTCCCACCAGCCCTGGGCGTCGTCGTCGTACCAGCCGGCGTCGATGACGAACACCTCGGCGCCGGCGGTCGCCGCCGCCTCGATGAGGGGCAGGAGGCGTTCGGTGGTGGGGTCGCCCATCAGGGTGTTCATGTAGTCGTTGTAGATCACCGGGAGTTCGCGGTGGTCGGGGTGGTCGCGGCGGATGCCGCGCCGGTAGTCGGTGAGGGTCGCGAAGGCGGTGTCCAGGCCGCCGCTCTCCGTGCGGACGAGGACGGCGGGGACGGTGTGGAACTCCTCGCCGGGGGCGAGGACTTGGTGCCACTGGTGGTGGGCGTCGTCGGGTCCGAACAGGGCGACGTAGGCGGCGCCCTCGCGTTCGCCGGTCTCGAAGCGCCAGCCCGCGCTGGACTCGATCTGCCAGAGCCAGGCCCTGCCGTCGCGGTCGGTGAGGGCGGCGACCGGGAGGTGGCGTCCGGTGGACCAACTCCCTTGCGAGTAGCGCTCGAAGCAGCCGCGCCCCTCGTGCCCGTGGGCGACCCGGCTCAACGGAACGACCTGGTCGCGGAAGGGTGCTTGGCGCCAACGGCATTCGGCGAGCCAGTCGTTGTCCGCCCAGTGCAGGGTGAGTCCGTCGAGTCCTGCCTCGGCGTCCGAGATCCCGCCGAGCGTCAGGGTCGTCACGCTCTCCAACCGGACTGGTTCGACGCCCTCGTTGACCAGCCGTACCCGTGAGCGCAGGAAGGTCGCGCCGGGGCTCGCGTCCAGGGTGACCTCGGCGGCCAGCCCGGTCACCGGGTCCGCGAGCCGGATCGTCGTGCGCTCCAGGCCGCCGTCCCGCAGTGTCCGGGTGTCGTGGTCGCGGTAGGCCAGGCGGTCGCCGATGGCCGTCTCGATGAAGCGCTCGCCCGACCACAGGCGCCCGTGACCGGTGGCGGTGACCTCGACGAGGGGGACCAGACGGGCCCAGTCCTGGCCGGAAGTCCCCAGTCTCACCGACCCGTTGGCGTCCAGGACGGCGTGCAACCCGAGCTCCGGGTGCGACCAGATACGGGACCTCTCGGCTGTTTCGACGACGACGGTCAACGCAATTTCCCCTTCCGGGACGGTTCGGTCCTGCGGTGGCTTCGCGTGGGCGCTGAGCTGGGGATTCCCACTCGGCGGGAGAGGGGCGGATCGGGCCGCCGGGCGGGTCCGAAAGGTAAATCCCCCGTTACGGTCTCTTGACGCCCACGTTGTGACCGCTCACAATCCTCGCATGGATGTGACCGGTCACACAAGCTCCGGCGGCCACGGCGACCCCCCTCAGGGGCAGCAGAAAGCCGCCAGTATCCGCGACGTGGCAGCCGCGGCAGGCGTCTCCTACCAAACCGTTTCGCGGGTCATCAACGGCCACCCGAACGTCAAGGAGGAGACCCGCAAACGGGTCGACGCCGCCATCCAGGCCCTGGGCTTCAGGCGCAACGCCACCGCGTTCGCCCTGGCCAGCGGAGTGACCCGATCGGTCACGGTCATCACGTCGAACACCGTCCTCTACGGCTACGCGGCCACCCTGCAGGGCCTGGAGGAGGCGTCCCGCGCCGCCGGATACGCGCTCGGGGTGCGGGTCGTGACACCCGAGGACGATCTGGACCGCACGATCGCCGCCGCCGCCGACACGGGTGGCGGCCTGGTGGTGATCGGCTTCGACGCGATCGGCGCCGCCGCCCTGGACCGCGTACCGGCGCATGTGCCGTGCGCGGCACTGGTGGAGGCGCCGCGGCCGGGCCGGACACCCAGCCGGCCGGCGGTGTGGGCCGACGACCGCGAGGCGGCCCGTGCCGCCACCGAGCACTTGTTGTCGCTCGGGCACGAGACCGTCCACTACGTGGCGATCCCCGCCTCGACCGGGACCCGGCGCGTGGCGGGCCCCCGCGCCGAGGGCTGGCGCCAGGCGCTGGAAGCGGCCGGTGTCACCCCTCCCCCGCCGTCCGGCAAGGGCTGGGACGCCCAGGCCGGCTACGAGGCGGGGAAGAAGCTCGCCCGGAACCCGGACGTCACCGCGATCCTGTGCGGCAACGACGACCTGGCCCTGGGTGTGCTGCGGGCCCTGCATCACGCGGGCCGGCGGGTCCCGGAGGACATCAGCGTCATCGGCTTCGACGACGCCCCGCACTCCGCTTTCGTCACCCCGTCCCTCACCACCGTCCGCATGGACTTCCACGGGCTGGGCCGCGCCGCGTTCGGGCTGCTGCGCGCCCAACTCGACACCGATCAGCGGGAATCCGCGCCGGTACCGGCCGAACCCACCCTCGTTCTCCGGGAGAGCTCGGGGCCACGGGACACATGAGCCGGACCGGACGTCCGACCTCGCCGTATCCGTCACGTCCGCTACGTCAGCCGTACCCGCGCTCGCCGCAACCGTCAGCCGTCCTCCCCTCAGCCGTCACACATCTCCGCAGTCATCGCGCATCTCCGCACCACCGCCCCGCCTCCCTTCCGCGTACGAACAAGGATCCGCCATGAGAAGAGCCGTCTCCGTCCTTGCCACCGCCTGTGTCCTCGGGCTGACCGCCACCGCGTGCAGTGACAGCACCGGTGGCGCCACTACCGCCGCACCCGAGGGCTCGGTCAACCCGACCGCCTCCCTCAAGGGCGTCAAGCTCACCATGTGGGTCGCCCAGAACAGCGTCTCGGAGCCCAAGCAGGCCATCGACGCGTTCGAGAAGGCCACCGGCGCCAAGATCACCACCGAGGTGATACCCGACCCGTACGAGTCGAACGTCCCGACCAAGCTCGCCTCGGGCGTCAAGCCGGACCTGATGTTCTGGCAGCCCACGGGCAGCACCCTGCCGTTCGTCCAGCCGGCCAAGAACCTGCTGACCCTCGACAACGAGGACTGGGTCGCCAAGCTCGGCACCACGGAGAAGACCCTCGGCCAGGTCGACGGCCACCGCTACGCGGCCATCGTCACCAGCCCCGCGGTCCTCGGCGTCTACTACAACAAGGACGTCTTCGCCAAGGCCGGCATCACCACCATGCCCGCCGGCTACGACGAGTTGCTGGCCGACGCCGCGAAGATCAAGTCGAAGGTCTCGGGCGTGGCCCCGTTCTTCGAGGTCGGCGGCGACAAGTGGCCGCTCCAGTGGCAGGTGCAGGCCCAGATGACGGATCTGCCGCAGTCCTTCTGGGACAACCTCAACAAGAACAAGGACAGTTGGACCAACAAGACCATCGTCGACGCGATCACCAAGTACAAGACGAAGGTCCTCGACGGCGGCCTGGCACAGAAGAACTACAAGACGGCCACCTTCGTCGACCAAGGCAAGGCGATCATGGACGGCACCGCCGCGATGGCCGTCAACGTCACCGCGCTCCAGTCCGAGATCCAGGCCACCGCCAGCACGGCGGACATCGACAAGAAGCTCGGCTGGTTCCCCATCGCCAACAGCTCCGCGAAGGCCGAGTACTCCCCGGACCAGACGAACGGTGTCGTCGCCTTCAACACCGGTGACACCAAGCGGCAGAACGCGGCCCGGCAGTTCATGTCCTTCTGGCTCGGCCCCAACTACCCCGCCTACATCAAGGCCAACAAGCTCGTGTCGGTCGAGCCCTCGGTGCCCAACCCCGACGGCCTCCCGCAGACCGCGATCGCCCAGGCCAAGGCCCTGTCCAGCGCCTCCGGCGTCTTCCAGGTCAAGGCTCTCACCGCCCCCGACATGCACCTCGCGCTCGCCGACATGATCTACGGCAAGAAGACCCCGCTCCAGGTCGCCCAGGCTGCCGAGGACCAGTTCAAGCAGGTCCTCAAGGCACGCGGCGTCGCCGGCTTCTGACCGGCGCCACCGAGCCAGCCCTTCCCCCCGGGCCGCCCGTCGGCGGTGTGCCCGGGGCCGTACCGGAGGTAAGAAAGTGGTGGACACCGCCACGATGGACGCCATCGACGCCACGCGCGCGAAGGACCGAAACCGGGACGACGGCCAGGACCGGACGTCCCGGCGCACCCGCCCGCGCGGCAAGGCAAACCAGCCGTGGTGGTTCGCCCTGCCCGCACTCGCCGTGTTCGGCGTGTTCTTCCTGCTGCCGAACCTGCTGAACTTCGTCTACCCGTTCACCGACTGGTCGGCGTTCCACTCGCAGATCGGCTTCGTGGGACTGTCGAACTTCAGCACCATCCTGCACGACGGGTCGATGGCCCGTGACATCCGCATCACCCTGGAGTACGCGGTCCTCGTGGCCGTCTTCCAGAACGGCTTCGGTCTCGCCCTCGCGCTGCTGCTGGAGCGCGACACCCGCTTCAACCGCTTCTTCCGCGCGGTGTTCTTCCTCCCGGTACTGATCTCCGCGCTCGCCGTCGGCTACATCTTCCGGGCCCTGCTGGCCCAGGACGGCGCCCTCAACAGCGTGCTGTCCTCGCTGGCGGGCCACCACGTCGACACCCCCTGGCTCGGTTCGACCACCTGGACGCTGGTCGTGGTGACCCTCATCCACGGCTGGAAGTGGATGGGCCTGGCCATGCTGATCTACCTGGCGGGCCTGAAGAGCATGCCGGGCGATGTGCTGGAGGCGGCCCGGATCGACGGGGCCGGCTGGTGGCGCACCTTCTGGTCGGTCAGGTTCCCGCTGCTCGCGCCCGCCGTCACCTTCAACGTGACGACCGCGCTGATCGGTTCCATGAACACCTTCGACATCGTGCAGGCCACCACCGGAGGCGGCCCCGGCAGCGAGACCGAGGTCTTCAACATCTACATGTTCCGCATCTTCGGCCAGGGTCTGTACGCGCAGGCGTCCGCGATGAGCCTGGTGCTCTTCCTCATCGTCGTCGTCCTCGCCGTGCCCGTCATCGTCGGCCTGCGCCGCAGGGAGAACAACCAGTGACCACCGTTACCGCGTTCGCCCCTGCACACCGGCGCCCACTGCGCTGGGTCCAGCCGGCCGTCGTCCTGATCATCGCGGCCGTCACCATCGGCATCCCGCTGTGGCTGGTGGCGGTCACCTCCTTCAAACCGCAGGCCGAGGCGATCAAACCCAACCTCTCCCTGCCCCACCACGTCCAGGCCGCCGCGAACTACAAGCAGAGCTTCGACGAGGGCAAGATCGTCCAGGGCTTCGTCAACAGCCTCCTCGTCGTCGCCCCGTCCGTCGTCCTCGTGCTGCTCCTCGGAGCGGGCGCCGCCTGGGTGTTCGCCCGCCGCAAGGGCCGCCTGGTCAACACCCTCTACGCGCTGAGCATCAGCGGCCTGCTGCTGCCTCCCGCGGTGATCACCATCGTCATGGAACTGCGCCAACTCGGCCTGGCCGGCACCCGACCCGGCATGATCGGCGTCTACGCCGGGATGTACCTGTCCACGTCGATCTTCTTCATGACCGGCTTCATCCGCGCCCTCCCCGAGGAACTGGAGGAGGCCGCCCGCATGGACGGCGCGGGCCCGGTCCGGGTCTTCTTCCGCATCATCCTGCCGCTCCTGCGCCCGGTCATCGCCACCGCCACGATCATGGTGATGCTCTACGCCTGGAGCGACATCTTCTACGCCTTCTTCGTCCTCGGCGGCGGCGACAAGGCCACCCTCCCGCTCAACCTCTACCAGGTCGCCAACGCCCAGCTGTACCTCAACAACTGGCACCTGATCTTCGCCTACGTCGTGATGATGAGCCTCCCCATGGTCCTCGTCTTCGTCATAGCGCAGCGCCGCATCGTCTCCGGCATCACGAGCGGCGCCGTCAAGTAGGCCAAACAGCCCCGGGGATCGGCCTGTTGAGCCGCCCCGGTCACCCGCGAAGTACCCCGACAGCCTCCCGCAACGCCGCGGGAGGAGGAGGACAGCCATGCCTCGAACAGCCCGCAGACCCCGCTCCGTCCGCGCCCTCATGGGTGCGACGGTGGTGACCGCCGCCCTCCTGGGCACCGCGCTCGCCGTCCCCGCAGCGCAGGCGGCCACCCCGCAACTGACCGTCGACCTCGGCACCACCACCGGCGCGGTCATGCACGGAGCCAACGGCGCCCTGTACGGCCTCAGCGACGACGGCGTCCCCGGCGACAACATCGTCACGCCCCTGCACATGACGTCCATCGCGCAGAAGGCACCCGACGGCGCCCAGCACCCGAACGGTGACGCGCTCGTCGTCCAGCCGGAGTTCGCCCGCGGTGGCGGCGGCGACAACCTCATCTACATGCAGGACATCTACGCCAGCTGGCCGTACGAGAACCTCGGCCTGACGGACTACCTGTCCAAGGTCACCACGATGGTCACAAAGGTCGCGGCCCGCTCCGACGCGAGCACGTTCGTGTGGGTGCCGTTCAACGAACCGGACGGCAACTGGTACACGGGACTGGGCAGTTCGACCACGTCGACGTACAACAGCGCGCTCGCCAGCTTCGAGAGCGACTGGACGACGGTCTACAACAAGATCCGCTCGATCATCCCGAACGCGCGCATCGCCGGCCCCAACGAGACGCACTACGACGCCCGCCTGATGGGCGACTTCTACCCGTGGGCCAAGGCCAACAACGTCCTTCCGGACATGACCACTTGGCACGAGCTGGACCCCACCTCCCTCTCCAACTTCGAGGGCAACCTCGCCGCGTACCGCACCATCGAGACCAACGCCGGCATCAGCCCCCGCCCGGTCAACATCAACGAGTACGGTGACCGCCGCGACCTCTCGGTGCCGGGCCAGATGGTCCAGTGGATGTCCATGTTCGAGCGGAACAAGGTCTACGCCGACCAGGCGTACTGGGACATCGCGGGGAACCTCGACGGCAACGTCAGCCAGACCAACATCCCCAACGGCGACTGGTGGCTGCTGCGTTGGTACGCGGGCCTGACCGGCCAGACGACAAAGGTGACCCCGCCCCAGTCCAACGTCATCGACACACTCCAGGGCATCGCATCCCTCGACACCGGCCGCAAGCAGGCCCAGGTCCTCCTCGGCGGCGGCACCTCCGGCTCGGCGAACACGGTCGTGCAACACATACCGTCGTCGTTCGGCAGTACCGTCAACGTCTCGGTGGAGCGCACCGCTTGGAGCGGCTACGAGGGCGCAGGACCCGCGCCGACGGTACTGGCCCGCAACACGTACACGGTCGCCTCGGACGGCAGCATCACCGTCCCGCTGACCAACCTCGACCCGATGGCGGCCTACCGGATCGTCATCAACCCGGCCGGCACCGGCACACCCACCGCCGCGAGCACCCCGTGGTCGGCGTCGTACGAGGCCGAGAACGCGACCATCACCAGCGGCACCGTCTACACCCAGGGCAGCGTCACCAACGCCTACGGGTACGCCACTTCGGGCACCAAGGACGTCGGCAGCCTCAACCAGTCGGACAGCAAGGTCGCCTTCACCGTCACCGCCCCGACCACGGGCACGTACAACCTGAACGTCTTCTACGGCAACCAGTCCGGCGGCCCGGCGACCCAGACCCTCACGGTCGACGGCGGCTCGGCGCAGACGATCTCCTACTCGCCGACGCTGAACTGGACCTACCGCTCCACGGCCGGCGCCTCGGTCTCCCTGACGGCGGGCACGCACACGATCACCCTGGCCAAGGGCACCAACGAGGTCACCCTCGACAAGATCGACCTCACCGCGGCCTCCACCGCCGACACTTCGTACCCGGCCACCTACGCGGACATCACCGGCTCACCGACCTACACCTACACGGCCTCCGGTACGACAGGAGCGGGCGCCCTGGCCCTGACCTCGGGCACCTCGGCCGCCTTCGACGTCTACGCACCGACCGACGGCTACTACACCGTCCACACCGACTACTCCTCCAACGGCTCGGGCACCCTCACCCTGGACGGCGCCACCGCCGTGACGCTGGCCTCCACAAGCGGCACACTCACCGACAAGAGCTCGCGGCTGTACCTTTCGGCGGGCAACAACCGCATCACGGCGGCGACTTCGGGCTCGACCACGCTGACGCTCCGCGACCTGCGCGTGTCCGCGAGCGCCGACACCACGGGCGTCTCCGCGTACGAGGCCGAGAGCGCCACCCTCGCCGGAACCGCCGTCACCACCTCCGACACCTGGGCCTCCGGCGGCAAGTACGTCGGCTACATCGGCAACGGCTCGGCCAACACGCTCACGTTCCAGGTGAGCGCCGCCAGTGCCGGGCGGTACGTCATGAACGTCCGCTACGCCAACAACCAGGTCTCCGGCTCCGGGAACTACAACACCAACGTCGTCTCCCGCGCGGCCCAGATCTCCGTCAACGGCGGCACCGCGCAAACCGTCATGTTCCGCAACAACTACAGCTGGTCCACCTACTGGGACCTCCCCGTCCCGGTCACCCTCACCGCCGGCACCAACACGATCAGCTTCGCCAACGCGAGCGCCTACGCACCCAACATCGACCGCATCACCGTCGCGCCGGTCTCCGGCTGACCTCAACTTCCTTCGGGGTCCGGCCAGTTGAGCCGGACCCCGAAGGAAGTCCCCGTTTCGTCGATTTTTTCACTACACTCCCATTCACCATTTCGAACACTGGTCGAAATCTCGAACAAAGGAGGGTCCGGCGGTGACCACCGAGCACCTCGATCACACCCATCCCGACACCTACGTCATCGGAGTCGACTACGGCACGCTGTCCGGACGGGCCGTGGTGGTCCGCGTCCGCGACGGCGAGGAACTGGCCACCGCCGAGCACCCGTACACCCACGCCGTCCTCGACCGGGCCCTCCCCGACGGCACCCCGCTGCCGCCCGACTGGGCGCTCCAGGTCCCCTCCGACTACATCGACGTGCTGCGCGTCGCCGTACCCGAGGCACTGGCCCGCTCGGGTGTGCGACCGGACCAAGTCGTGGGCATCGGCACCGACTTCACCGCCTGTACGGTCCTGCCGGTCCTCGCCGACGGCACGCCCCTGTGTGAACTCCCCGACCTCACCAGCCGCCCGCACGCCTATGTCAAGCTGTGGCGCCACCACGCCGCACAGGCCCAGGCGGACCGCATCACCGAACTCGCCGACGCCCGCAAGGAACCCTGGCTCAAGCGGTACGGCGGGAAGATCTCCTCGGAGTGGGAGTTCGCCAAGGCTCTGCAGCTCCTCGAGGAGGACCCGGAGCTGTACGAGTTGACCGAGCGGTGGGTGGAGGCCGCCGACTGGATCGTCTGGCGCCTGTCCGGCACCTACGTCCGTAACGCGTGCACCGCCGGGTACAAGGGCCAGTTCCAGGACGGCTGTTACCCCTCCCCCGACTACCTCGCCGCACTCAACCCCGGCTTCGCCGACTTCGTGACCGACAAGCTGGAGCAGCCGATCGGCCAGCTCGGCGACCGCGCGGGCGGGTTGACGGCCGAAGCGGCGGCCTGGACGGGCCTGCCGGAGGGCATCGCGGTGTGTGTCGGGAACGTCGACGCGCATGTGACCGCGCCCGCGGCCACCGCCGTGGAACCCGGCCGGATGGTCGCCATCATGGGCACCTCCACCTGTCATGTGATGAGCAGCGACCAGTGGGCCGAGGTGCCGGGGATGTGCGGGGTGGTCGAGGGCGGCATCCTGCCGGGGCTGTGGGGTTACGAGGCCGGGCAGAGCGGGGTGGGGGACATCTTCGGCTGGTTCGTGCGCACCGCCTTCCCGGCGTCGTACGCGGAGGAGGCCGCCGCGCTGGGCCGTGACCCGCACGAACACCTCACCGCGCTGGCCGCCGAACAGCGGGTGGGCCAGCACGGGTTGATCGCCCTGGACTGGCAGAGCGGCAACCGGTCGGTTCTGGTCGACCACGATCTCAGCGGTGTCGTGGTGGGCCTGACCCTGTCCACCCGCCCCGAGGACGTCTACCGCGCTCTGCTGGAGGCGACCGCGTTCGGCACCCGCACGATCATCGAGGCGTTCGAGACGTCCGGCGTGCCGGTCCGTGAGCTGATCGTCGCGGGCGGGCTGATGAAGAATCCGCTGCTGATGCAGATCTACGCCGACGTCACCCGCCTCCCCCTCGGTGTCATCGACTCGGCTCAGGGTCCCGCGCTGGGTGCGGCGATGCATGCGGCGGTCGCGGCCGGGATGTATGCGGACATCCGGGCCGCCGCCCGCGCCATGGGCAAGGCGCGGGCGGCCGTCTACCGGCCGGACCCCGAGCGGGCCGCCGCCTACGACCGGCTGTTCGCCGAGTACCGGCTGCTGCACGACTACTTCGGCCGCGGCGCCAACGAGGTCATGCACCGCCTGCGCCACCTCCG
>NZ_JBIVNL010000010.1:0-391660 GCF_044753545.1 Streptomyces sp. NPDC088350
GGGCGGGAGCGCCCGCGCCCCGGGGGGGGGGGGGCGGGGGGGGGGGGGGGGGGGGGGGGGGGGCGCGGGGGGGGGCGGGGGGGGCCCCCCCCCCCCCCCGCCTGTAGAGACGTGTCATGCGTATCAAGGCGAAGAAGAAGACGGTCCGGCGGGTGGTGGCCGCGTTCGTCGGCCTCGCGGCGGTCGGCGCCTGCGTTGCCGTCCTCGTGGCCGGGGGCGACGACGGGCCGCGGGCCGTCTCGGCCGGTGAGGCCCAGCGGATGGCGCTGGCCCGCTTCCGTACGTACCGCGCGAGCCCGTCGGCCGTCACCCTCCGGGCGGTGACCCCGGGCGGAACCACCGTGATCCACGCCGTCGTCGACCACCGCACGCACCGGGCGGTCGGCACGTACGAGGTGGCGGGCGCGGGGAACGACGGGCGGGGCGTGCTCGCCTGGGACCTGGGGGGCGTGGCGGTCGCGCGGGGCCGGCGGGCGGGGGTGGCCGCCGGTGGCGCCGGGATCGGGGCCGGGGCTCTGCGGCGGGCGGTCCGGGGCGTGGGGGAGCGGGAGTGGGTGCGGCGGGGGTTCAGCGGGGATCCGCTCGACATCGCCCTGCGGCTGACGACGTCCATGGCGGCCGACCGGCCCGACAACGCCCAACTCCTCGCACAGTCGGGCCCGTTGTGGCTGCGGGACGACCGGATCGACGGTCGTTCGTACGGTGTCTTCACCGGGCCGCGACCCCGCCCCCAGGGCGCCGGCCGCCCCACGGCGCCGTCGGCGTCCGGGCGCTCTCCCCTGACGTACTGGATCGACGCGGACGGCGATCTCCGCCGCCTCACCGCGGACCTCGGGCCGGGCCGGACGGTACAGGTCGATGTGACGGCGGGGCATGTGCCGGGGAAGCTGCCGGACGGGCCGTGGAAACGGCGGTCGGGCTCAGCCGGTGCGGATCGGGACCGCGGTCGGTGACTTCGGGAGCCGGAAGGCCCCAGGCTCCACATGGCCCGGCAGGCCGGTCGCGGGGCGCGGAGCCGCTGTGGGGGCGCCGGGCATCGCGGGCTGGGCCGGGGGCGCGGGGACGTCCTGGAAGGAGATGCCCGGGGGAGCCTGGACGGGCAGGGCGCGGCCGAGGGGCGGGCGGCCGGTGCCGGGCTCGGCCGGGGCGGCGGTGTCCGGCGCCGCGGTCGTCCCCGCACCCGTCGCCCGGTCGCAGCCCGCGATGCCGGACAGGTCCCCCGGGCTGCTGTGCGACTCGGCGTTGCCGGCGAAGCAGTTGCCGGCCGGGGCGCCGGTGGACAGGACCAGGTCGGTGCCGTTGCCGGTGACCCGGTTGGCGCGCACGGTGTTGCCGCGGGCGGGGTAGCCCTGGACGTCGCTCAGCAGGACGCCGGCCGACCGGTTGCCGCTGATCAGGTTGCGCTCGATCACGTTGTCCCGGCCGCCGCCCGCGCCGATGCCGATGCCGAAGCCGCCGTCGGCCTGCTCGGGGCTCGCCGCGTCGTTGTTGTCGGTGAAGGCGTTGCCCGCGACGACGGCGCCGTGCTGCGGGCCCAGTGCCTCCAGGTCGTTGGAGTCGAGGGTGAGGCCGACCCGGTTGTGGGAGGCGCGGTTGCCCAGCAGATACAGCCGTTCGGAGGCGTTGGTGACCTCCAGGCCCACCGCGTTGTGCTCGACGGTGTTGTGCCGTACGACGGTGTCGCAGGGCCGGCACTGGCCGACGTAGATGCCGGAGTCGGCCTGCCCGGAGGCGTACGAGTGCTCGATGACACCGGAGCGGGCGTCGAAGGCGTAGATGCCGTACAGGGCGTTGTCGTAGGCCGTCACGTACGAGGCCCGGAAGCCCTTGAGGGGTGGGAACTTGACCGTGTCCAGCGGGTCGTACGCCGAGCCGCCGGCGCGGCCCGCCTGGAGCGTCGCGTCCGTCACGCCGGTGAACAGGACGCCGTTGGCGAGATGGTCGCGTACGGTCAGGTTCTCCACGGCCGCGCCCGCGCCGGTGACGGTGATGCCGTTGGGACGCTTGAACTCCCCGTCCACGACCACCGCCGAACGGTCGGTGCCGCGCAGCACCACGCCCGGCTTGGCGACGGTCACGCTCTCCCGGTAGACGCCCGGCGACACGAGGACAAGGCCGCCGGGCCGCACCCGGTCCACCGCCTCCCGCAGGGACGCGGCGTCCTGCGGGACACGGACGACGGCGGCACCCGCCGAGCCGCCCGGCGCACCGCCGCCCAGGGCGGCACCGCAGGCGGTGAGGACGGCTGTGGCCAGGAGCAGGGCCGCTGCTCGGGACACAAGGCGGAGGGGACGCGGGAAACGGTTGGGTCGCACCCCGCAGATGTATCGTCCCTTTCGTGCCTATGGCAACGAATGCCGGATTCGACACGCCTGACGTTCCCGCCCGGACCGGCCTCGCCCGCCGGCACGTCCTGGCCGCCGCGCTGCTTCCCCCCGCCGTGACGGCGGCCGGCTGCACGCGCGACGACCCGGCGCCCGGGCGGCGCGGGCCCGCTTTCGAGGGCGCGCGGCAGGCCGGGGTGACGACACCGCAGCAGGCCGCGGTACTCGTCATGGCGTACGACCTGCACGCCGGCCTGCGCGGCGCGGCGGGGGCGCGTGCGCTGCGGGGAGTGCTCCGAAGGTGGCGCCGAGCCGTCCCCCAGGCGCCGGACCCGGGCGCGCACCTCACCGCGACCGTCGCCGTCGGCCCCCGGCTGCCCGGGCGCCTGGGCCTCCCGGCGCCCGCGGGCCTGGACGAGCTGCCCCCCTTCCCGGGCGACCGGCTGGACCCCGCCCGCTGCGGGGGCGACCTCCTCCTCCAGGTCTGCGCCGACGACGCCCGCAGCGCCGCCGGTGCCGCCGCCGAACTGAGCCGGCTGGCCGGTGACGTACTGCGGCCACGCTGGCGGCAGGCCGGGTTCCTGCCGCCGACGCCCGACGGCTCCACCCCGCGCAACCTGCTCGGCTTCAAGGACGGCACGGGGAACCCGACGCCCGACGAGTGCGAGCGCTGGGTGTGGTCGCAGGACGCGACCTTCCTCGTCGTACGGCGTGTCCGGCTGCGCGTCGAGGCGTTCGCGCGCTTGGCCGCGCACCGGCAGGAGGAGGTCATCGGCCGCCGCAGGGCCGACGGCGCCCCACTGGGCGGCGGCCGGGAGGGCGACCACGTGGACATCTTCGCCAAGACACCGCAGGGCCGGTACGTCACCCCGCTGCGCTCCCACGTCCACGCGGCCAGCCCCCGCTTCGACGCGGGCGCCCGGATGCTGCGCCGCGGCTACTCCTACGACGACGGCCCCGGCGACCGGGGCCTGCTGTTCCTCGCCTTCATGCGGGACCCGGCGCTGTTCGTACGGGTGCAGCAGCGGCTGGCGGTGCGGGACGACCTGAGCCGGTTCACCGAGCACCGGGGTTCGGCGGTGGCGTATGTACTGCCTGGGGCGGGTTCCCATGCGGATCCGGGCGCTCCGCTGCTGGCCTGAGACCGCGTTCCGTGCCGGGTTTCGTGCCCCAGATGTACACCGCGTCGTCCTCCGTGAGCTCGTCCCACAGCCGTCGGGCGTCGGTCAGCTGGAGGTTGACGCAGCCGTGCGATCCGCCCTTGAACAGGTCGACCAGGCTGCCGTGGAAGGCCTGCCCGTCGCTGAAGAACTGGGAGTAGGGCATCGGCGCGTTGTCGTACAGGTCGGAGTAGTGGTCCTGGTCGCGCCAGTACACGGAGAACCAGCCGGTACGGGTCTCGTAGCCGTCGCGCCCGGAGCGGACGGGCACCGGTGCGAACGTCACCCGCCGGCCCTCCTGGACCCACATCAGCTGCCGGTCCAGATCCACGCAGGCCACCTTGTAGTCGCGGACCGGGCAGTTCCCGGCCGCGTTCGGGTCCGGCCGGGCCTGGACGACGAGCATCGTGCGATAGGTCGCGAGACTGGCGTAGCCGTCGGCGGGCCGTATGCCGTTGCGGGACTGGAAGGCGCTGATCGCCGCGCAGTCGGCGGGGGACTGGTGTCCGTCCGGCGGCAGCCGGAGGTAGCTCTCCAACTCGCGCTGGTAGGGGCCGGTGCCGGTGGAGCAGGTGGTGGGAGTGGCCGAGGGGGCAGGGTCGGTCGAGGGGGCGGGGGCGGCCCCGGCGGTGAGCGTCAGGGCGACGACGAGGACCGCTGCCGGACTTCCCGCACGGAACCCTGGCCGGCTCCCTGTTCGCCTCCGTATTCGGCTCCCTGTTCGGCCTTCTGCGCGGATTTCCGTTCGGGGTGTTCCCACTGAGCCTCCCGGGTAGTTCGCGGCCTCCGCCTCGGCTTCCAGGAATACGGCACACCGTCCGCTCCGTCCGCTCGGGCTGGGCCGTCCGTGGCCGGGGCGAGCGTACGGGACAATGGAGGACATGCCTTCCGCACTCCCCGACGGCGATCCCGTCCCCGACGACGGCGCACTGCCCGCACAGGCGCTCGCCGGGGCCGTGGACCGTCCCCTCGGGTTCTATCTGCACGTCCCGTACTGCGCGACCCGCTGCGGCTACTGCGACTTCAACACCTACACGGCGACCGAGCTGCGCGGCACGGGCGGAGTGCTGGCCTCCCGCGACAACTACGCGGACACCCTGATCGACGAGATCCGCCTGGCCCGCAAGGTCCTCGGCGACGACCCGCGCCCGGTCCGCACGGTCTTCGTCGGCGGCGGCACGCCCACGCTGCTCGCGGCGGGCGATCTCGTACGGATGCTGGGCGCGATCCGGGACGAGTTCGGCCTGGCGCCGGACGCGGAGATCACCACGGAGGCCAACCCGGAGTCCGTCGACCCCGCTTACCTCGCCGCCCTCCGCCAGGGCGGCTTCAACCGCGTCTCCTTCGGCATGCAGAGCGCGAAACAGCACGTCCTGAAGGTCCTGGACCGCACCCACACCCCCGGCCGCCCCGAGGCCTGCGTGGCGGAGGCCCGCGCGGCCGGCTTCGACCACGTCAACCTCGACCTGATCTACGGCACCCCGGGCGAGACGGACGACGACTGGCGCGCGTCCCTCGACTCCGCCCTCGGCGCGGGCCCCGACCACATCAGCGCGTACGCCCTGATCGTCGAGGAGGGCACCGGGCTGGCCCGCCGCATCCGCCGCGGCGAGGTCCCGATGACGGACGACGACGTGCACGCCGACCGGTACCTCATCGCGGACGAGGTGATGTCGGCGGCGGGCTTCGACTGGTACGAGGTCTCGAACTGGGCGACGTCGGAATCCGGCCGTTGTCTCCACAACGAGCTGTACTGGCGCGGCGCCGACTGGTGGGGCGCGGGCCCCGGAGCGCACTCGCACGTCGGCGGGGTGCGCTGGTGGAACGTCAAGCACCCGGGCGCGTACGCGGGGGCGCTGGCGGCCGGCCGTTCCCCGGGCGCGGGCCGGGAGATCCTCTCCGAGGAGGACCGGCGGGTGGAGCGGATCCTGCTGGAGCTGCGGCTCCGGGAGGGGGTACCGCTGGACCTGCTCCGGCCGGAGGGGCTCGCCGCTTCGCGCCGGGCGCTGGGGGAGGGGCTGCTGGAGGCGGGGCCGTACGAGGAGGGGAGCGCCGTGCTCACGCTGCGCGGGCGGTTGCTGGCGGATGCGGTGGTGCGGGACCTGGTGGACTGATCACTCGGGGGAGTGAATCGGTGCGGAACGCGGGTTCGGTCCCTAACCTGGTTCGTAGGCTGCCGCCGTAATTACTCGGTGGTGGAAACCGGAGGTTGCGGAGATGACCGCTGTGGACGACCGACCGATGACCACCGACATCGTGAAGTTCTTCGAGAACTTTGAGTTTCCCGAGGAATTCAAGGTCGAGCTTCTCCGGGGGGAAATCGTGATGATGGCGGGGCCGGATGTGGCTCACAACGACATCGTGGAAGCGGTCGTGGACCAGATCCCACGTCGGCGCTGGCGGCGACTCCAGACGCAGGACATCGCCATCCTTGAGGAGACCAGTGAGCCGCAGCCGGACCTTGTGGTGCTTGAGCGAGGTGTCGGGCCCGGTCACGGAAGGCTGATGCCGTCCGAGGTCATCACCATGCTGTTGGAGGTCGTCTCCAAGACCAGTGTGGATCGCGACTACGGAGTCAAGCGCTCGATCTACGCGGCGGCGAAGGTACCCGGGTACCTGATCATCGATCCGATCATGGCCCAGTGCGTACTGCTTACTGAGCCGACGGGGCATGGGGAGGACGCGGACTACCAGTGCCAGCGGATCACCAAGTTCGGCGACCTCGCGCCGTTGGAGCCCATCGGTATCGAACTGGACACCAGCGAATTCGCCACCTATGAGAAGGTCAAGCCTCACCGCTATCCGTGACGAAGTCGATCAACTCCTCCACCCGCCCCAGCAGTTCCGGCTCAAGATCCTTGTACGACGTCACCTTGGCCAGAATCGCCTGCCACACCGCACCGGTGTTTTCCGGCCAACCCAGTGCCCGGCACACCCCCGTCTTCCAGTCCTGCCCGTGCGGGACCCGGGGCCACGCCGCGATGCCGACCGAGGACGGTTTCACGGCCTCCCAGATGTCGATGTAGGGGTGGCCGACGACGAGAGCGTGCTCGCTGGTGACCGACTGGGCGATGCGCCACTCCTTGGTGCCCGGCACCAGGTGGTCGACCAGGATGCCCAGCCGCGCGTCCGGGCCGGGGGCGAACTCGTCCACGATGGCGGGCAGGTCGTCGACGCCCTCCAGGTACTCGACCACCACGCCCTCGATGCGCAGGTCGTCGCCCCACACCCGCTCGACGAGTTCCGCGTCGTGCCGGCCCTCCACGTAGATGCGCCCGGCGCGGGCCACGCGCGCGCGTGCGCCGGGGACGGCGACCGAACCGGACGCCGTACGGGTCGGCCGTAGCGGACTCGACACAGGCCTGACCAGGGTGACCACGCGGCCCTCCAGGAGGAAGCCCCTCGGCTCCATCGGGAACACCCGGTGCTTGCCGAAGCGGTCCTCCAGGGTGACCGTGCCGGCCTCGCAGCGGATCACCGCGCCGCAGAAACCGGTGCCGGGCTCCTCGACCACCAGGCCCGCTTCCGCGGCGACCTCGGGGACGGGCTTGGGCTTCTTCCACGGCGGGGTCAGGTCGGCGGAGTACTGGCGCATTCGGATGACGATAGGAGAACCGGGCCGACCGTCATCACGACACGCCGAAACGCGTTGCCAACGCGTCCCGTTGGGCCCGCACGAACCCCGCGTCGACCACCGCTCCGTGACCGGGCACGTACAGTGCGTCCTCGCCGCCCAGGGAGAGAAGCCGGTCGAGCGCCGCCGGCCAGAGCGACGGTACGGCGTCGGGGCCCGCCTGGGGTTCGCCGGACTCCTCGACCAGGTCGCCGCAGAACACGACCGCCGGGGAGCCGGGGACGAGGACCGCGAGGTCGTGGGCCGTGTGTCCGGGCCCGGCGTTCGCCAGCAGGACCTCCCGGTCGCCGCCCAGGGAGAGGGGCCGATCGTCCGGCACCAGGTGCCGCGGGTACGGCAGAGCGGCTACGGCCTCGTCGGCCACGCGCGCGTGGAGACCGTTCTGGACGGCGTCCCTCCGTAGGGCCTCCCGCCCGTCCGTCAGCACGCGCTCCACGCCCGCCGCGCCGAACACCTCCGCGCCCGTGAGCGCCGCCGCCCCGAAGACATGGTCGAAATGGGCGTGGGTGAGCGCGAGATGGGTCACAGCGTGCCCGGCGAGCGCCCGCGCCTCCGTGCGCAACCGCGCGCCCTCCGCGAGGCTCGACCCGGCGTCGATCATCAGCGCCGAGCCCGCCCCGACGACCAGCCCGACCGTGCAGTCCCAGCCAGGCAGCCGGCACCGGCCCACCCCGGCGGCCAGCCGCTCCCACCCCGCCTCTTCCCAAGTCACCGTCATACGGCGACGCTAACGGTGACGGCACCCAGGGCGTGACATCGCAGGACCGGCCTTGCCCGGGGTGTACCTCACGGCCGTACACTGGGCCGGGGAACGCTGGCACTCACGCGCACAGAGTGCCAGGAAAGGGCAGCCCGGCAACAAAACGGCGACCAGAACTGGAGGTGTGCGCGATGCTCAGCGAACGCAGGCTTCAGGTGCTGCGCGCCATCGTCCAGGACTATGTCGGCACCGAGGAGCCGGTCGGGTCCAAGGCGCTCACCGAGCGGCACAGCCTCGGCGTCTCCCCGGCGACCGTGCGCAACGACATGGCGGCCCTGGAGGACGAGGGCTACATCGCCCAGCCGCACACCAGCGCCGGGCGCATCCCGACGGACAAGGGCTATCGGCTGTTCGTCGACAAGCTCGCCGGCGTCAAGCCGATGACCGGCCCCGAGCGCAAGGCCATCCAGAACTTCCTCGACGGCGCGGTCGACCTCGACGACGTCGTCGGCCGTACGGTACGGCTGCTCGCGCAGCTCACCCGGCAGGTCGCCGTCGTCCAGTACCCCTCGCTGACCCGCTCGACCGTGCGGCACGTGGAGTTGCTGTCGCTCGCCCCCGCGCGCGTGATGCTCGTGCTGATCACGGACACCGGGCGGGTCGAGCAGCGCATGGTGGACTGCCCGGCGCCGTTCGGGGAGTCCTCGCTCGCGGATCTGCGCGCGCGGCTCAACAGCCGGATCGCGGGCCGCCGCTTCGCGGACGTACCGCAGCTCGTGCAGGACCTGCCGGAGGCCTTCGAGAACGAGGACCGCGGCACGGTCGCGACGGTGCTCTCCACCCTCCTGGAGACCCTCGTCGAGGAGACCGAGGAGCGGCTGATGATCGGCGGCACCGCCAATCTCACCCGCTTCGGACATGACTTTCCCCTCACCATCCGCCCCATCCTGGAAGCCCTGGAGGAGCAGGTCGTCCTCCTCAAGTTGCTTGGTGAGGCGGGGGATTCGGGCATGACCGTACGGATCGGTCACGAGAACGCCTACGAGGGGCTCAACTCCACTTCCGTGGTGTCGGTCGGCTACGGTTCGGGCGGCGAGGCAGTCGCCAAGCTCGGCGTGGTCGGACCGACCCGCATGGATTACCCGGGAACGATGGGAGCGGTACGCGCAGTGGCACGGTACGTCGGACAGATCCTGGCGGAGTCCTAAGTGGCCACGGACTACTACGCCGTTCTCGGCGTGCGTCGCGACGCGTCGCAGGATGAGATCAAGAAGGCCTTCCGTAGGCTCGCGCGCGAGCTGCACCCGGACGTCAATCCGGACCCGAAGACCCAGGAGCGGTTCAAGGAGATCAACGCCGCTTACGAGGTGCTCTCGGACCCGCAGAAGAAGCAGGTCTACGACCTCGGCGGCGACCCCCTCTCGCAGGCGGGCGGCGGCGGAGCCGGCGGCTTCGGCGCGGGCGGCTTCGGGAACTTCTCGGACATCATGGACGCGTTCTTCGGCACGGCGTCGCAGCGCGGACCGCGCTCGCGCACCCGCCGGGGCCAGGACGCCATGATCCGGCTGGAGATCGAGCTCGACGAGGCGGCCTTCGGCACCACGAAGGACATCCAGGTCGACACGGCCGTCGTCTGCAACACCTGCAACGGCGAGGGCGCGGCGCCGGGCACCTCGGCCCAGACCTGCGACATGTGCCGCGGTCGCGGGGAGGTCTCGCAGGTGACCCGGTCCTTCCTGGGCCAGGTCATGACGTCCCGCCCGTGCCCGCAGTGCCAGGGTTTCGGCACGGTCGTGCCGACGCCGTGCCCGGAGTGCGCCGGTGACGGCCGTGTCCGCTCGCGGCGCACGCTCACGGTCAAGATCCCGGCCGGTGTCGACAACGGCACGCGGATCCAGCTCGCGGGCGAGGGCGAGGTCGGCCCCGGCGGCGGCCCCGCAGGCGATCTGTACGTCGAGATCCACGAGCTGCCGCACGCGATGTTCCAGCGCCGCGGCGACGACCTGCACTGCACGGTCACCCTCCCGATGACGGCGGCGTCCCTGGGCACGAAGGTGCCGTTGGAGACGCTCGACGGCATGGAGGAGGTCGACATCCGCCCGGGCACCCAGTCCGGCCAGTCGATCCCGCTGCACACCCGGGGCGTCACGCATCTGCGCGGCGGCGGCCGGGGCGACCTCATCGTCCACGTCGAGGTCACCACCCCGACCAAGCTCGACGTGGAACAGGAACGACTGCTCCGCGAACTGGCGAAACTGCGCGGCGAGGAGCGCCCCATGGGGACGTTCCAGCCGGGGCAGCAGGGCCTGTTCTCCCGGTTGAAGGACGCGTTCAACGGTCGCTGATCCGGTTGTCCGCCCCGGCGTGAAGCGTGCCCTTTCCCGGGCTTGCATCTGTCCTATGCCGGGCGGAAGGCCGGATTCGGACTTGTTCGGAGGACGTGACAACATGCCGTCATGTCCTCCGCACTGACCGATCTCTTCCCTCATCCGATCGTGCAGGCCCCCATGGCGGGCGGTGTCTCCGTCCCGCGTCTCGCGGCCGCCGTGTCCGAGGCCGGCGGGCTGGGGTTCCTCGCCGCCGGGTACAAAACAGCCGACGGCATGTACCAGGAGATCAAGCAGCTGCGGAGTCTGACGACCCGCCCCTTCGGCATGAACCTGTTCATGCCGCAGCCGGAGTACGCGGACAAGGCCGCCGTCGACGTCTACGCCCACCAACTCGCCGGTGAGGCCTCCTGGTACGACACGGAACTCGGCGACCCGGACAGCGGCCGTGAGGACGGCTACGACGCCAAACTGTCCGTCCTGCTCGACAATCCGGTGAAGGTGGCCTCCTTCCACTTCGGCGTCCCGACGTCCGGCGTACTGGAATCGCTGCGCCGGGCCGGCACCTTCACCCTCGTCACCGCCACCACCGCCGAGGAGGCCCTCGCCGTGGAGCGGGCCGGCGCCGACGCGGTGATCGCGCAGGGCATCGAGGCCGGCGGCCACCAGGGCACCCACCGCGACCTGCCGGAGAACGACGGCGCCGGCGTCGGCCTGCTCTCCCTCGTCGCCCAGATCCGCGAGACCGTGAGCCTCCCGATAGTCGCCGCCGGCGGTCTGATGCGCGGCAGCCAGATCGCCGCCGCCCTCGCCGCGGGCGCGAGCGTGGCCCAGCTCGGCACGGCGTTCCTCGCCACACCGGAGTCCGGCGCCCACCTGCTCCACAAGCAGGCGCTCACCAACCCTCTTTTCACCCGTACCGAGTTGACCCGCGCGTTCTCCGGCCGCCCGGCCCGCGGCCTGGTCAACCGCTTCATGCGCGAGCACGGCCCGTACGCCCCCGCCGCGTACCCGGAGATCCACCACCTCACCTCCCCGCTGCGCAAGGCCGCCGCCAAGGCCGGTGACGCGCAGGGCATGGCGCTGTGGTCCGGACAGGGCCACCGCATGGCACGCGAGCTGCCGGCCGGCCGGCTGGTCGAGGTCCTGGTCGCCGAACTGGCCGCCGCCCGGACAGCGTTGTCGGCAGGGGGCGATCTCCGATGACCGCGCCGGTGTTCGTGGTCGAGGACTTCCGCGCGGGCGGCGGGGGACAGTTTGTCCTCGATGGTCCCGAGGGGCGGCACGCGGTCTCCGTGAAGCGGCTCCGGACCGGCGAGGAGGTCGTCCTCACCGACGGCGCCGGACGCTACGCGGTGTGCGAAGTGGTCGGCACCGAGGGCAAGGACCGGCTGATCGTCCATATGACCCCGGTCTCCGAGGAGCCGGCGGAGTCGCCCCGCATCACCGTCGTCCAGGCCCTCCCCAAAGGCGACCGCGGCGAGCTGGCCGTGGAGACGATGACCGAGACCGGTGTCGACGCCATCGTCCCCTGGGCGGCCTCCCGTTGCATCACGCAGTGGAAGGGCGACCGGGGTCTCAAGGCCCTCGCGAAGTGGCGGGCCACCGCCCGCGAGGCCGGCAAGCAGTCCCGCCGGCTGCGCTTCCCGGAGGTCGCGGACGCGGCGACGAGCAAGCAGGTTGCCGCACTTCTGGCCAAAGCCGACTTCGCCGCCGTCCTCCACGAGGACCGCGACTACGGCAGCGAGCCCCTCGCCACCGCCGAACTCCCCGCCGAGGGCGAGATCGTGCTGGTCGTGGGACCCGAAGGAGGCGTCTCCCCCGAGGAGTTGGCCCTCTTCGAGGAGGCCGGGGCGAAGGCCTGTCGGCTCGGGCGTAGCGTGCTGCGCACATCGACCGCCGGGACCGCGGCCACGGCCCTGCTCCTGGGCCGCACCGGACGCTGGTCCTGAACCAGGGGGATCGCCGTGGAACTCGCCCAAGTACGCCTGCTCGTCACCGACTTCGCCGCCTGCTACCGCTTCTACGCCGAAGTCCTAGGCCTGAAGCCGCAGTCGGGGGCGGCGAAGGGGCCGTACGAGAAGTTCAGCCCCACCGTCGGGTCGGCCGGGATCGCGTTGCAGGACCGGGCGATGATGGCCCAAGTCCTCGGTGAACTGGGGGACTTGGTGACCGGGCACCGCTCGCTCGTGGTGCTGCGGGTGGACGACCTGGACGCCTACTGCGAGCAGATCGCCGAGCGGGGAGCCACCCTGCTCCACGGGCCCGCGCCGATGACGGAGCGGATGCGGGTCGCGCATCTCAAGGACCCCGAGGGCAATGTGGTGGAGCTTCAGGAGTGGCTGCTGCTGAAGGGCTGACGGATCGTGCGCCGGGTGCCGCGCCCCCGGCGCGCGGGTGGCCGTATGCGCTCTTCCGTGTGCGCCCCGACGGTGGCAGGCTGCCGTCCATGGGGGCGTTGAGGCAGGTTTGGCGTCGGCCGCGCGGGCGGCGAGTGGCCGCTGTGGCGGGGCTCGTGATGGTGACCGCGGGCGGAGTCGTCGCGTGCCGGCCCGGTGATCTCAGCGCGGCGACCGTGGCGTACACGACCGACAAGACGGCGACCGCGGAGCTCAAGCGGGACCATGTGGGCGTGCGCTATCTGACCTGCACGGGCAACTACGGCAGCGGCAACAAGGCCTACACGCCCGGGAAGACGCCCTCGCCGACCGAGAGCACGGTCGTCTCCGTCGACTGCCAGGGCCAGACCAATGACAACCGGGCCATCACCGTCACCGGCAAGGTCACGCGGGCCGTCGACGGCGCGTGTGTGCGCGGTGACCTGGTCGCCAAGGTGGGCGGCAAGCAGGTGTTCCACGTGACCGGGCTCGGCGACTGCAACGCGGCGACGCCGTCGTCCGTGAACAACCCGAACCCGACCCTCACCTACGGCCCGGGACCGACCGTCACCGTCACGGTCACCAAGACGATCTGGTGCAAGGGCGACCCGACCTGCTGGCCGGTCGAGGGCAAGTGACCGCCGGCCCGCGGAGGGCACCCATAGAGGGCAAGTGATCCAAACCGCTGTCCTCGCAGGCCGCCGCTGCATACGCTGATCAGGTGACTCAGCCCTCAGCGTCCGCAGCCCAGGCCGGTCCCCAGGCCTATCTCCGCTTCCCGCACCTGCACGGCGAGTTGGTCGCCTTCACCGCCGAGGACGACGTGTGGCTGGCGTCCCTCGACGGCGGCGGCCGGGCCTGGCGGGTCAGTGCGGAGAACGTGCCGGTGACCCACCCGCGCATTTCGCCCGACGGCACGACCGTCGCCTGGACATCCACCCGTGACGGTGCTCCCGAGGTGCACATCGCCCCGGTCGACGGCGGCCCCGCCAAACGCCTGACGCACTGGGGCAGTTCACGCACCCAGGTGCGCGGCTGGACGGCGGACGGGCGGGTCCTCGCGCTCAGCACCCACGGCCAGGCGAACCTCCGCCGCAGCTGGGCCCGCGCGATCCCGCTGGACGGCGGACCGGCAACCACCCTGCCGTACGGGCCCGTTGGCGACGTAGCCATCGGCCCGACGGCCACCGTCCTGCTCTCCGCGCCCATGGGCCGCGAGGCCGCCTGGTGGAAGCGCTACCGGGGCGGCACGGCCGGCAAGTTGTGGATCGACCGCGAGGGCGACGGCGAATTCACGCGCCTGCACGAGGAGTTGGACGGCAACATCGAGTACCCGGTGTGGGCGGGGATGGGGGTCCCCCCGGTCGAGCGAAGCCGAGAGTGGGGGAGGATCGCGTTCCTCTCCGACCACGAGGGCACCGGCGCGCTCTACTCCTCCCTCGCCGACGGCACCGACCTCCGCCGCCACACCCCGCTCGACGGCTTCTACGCCCGCCAGGCGGCCGGCGACGGCACCCGGATCATCTACTCCTCCGCCGGTGAACTCTGGCTCCTCGACGACCTGGACGGCGCCGAACCGCGCCGCCTCGACATCCGGCTCGGCGGCCAGCGCACCGACCAGCAGCCCTTCCCGGTGTCCGCCGCCCGTTGGTTCGCCGCCGCGTCGCCCGACCACACCGCGCGCGGCAGCGCGGTCGCCGTACGCGGCGCGGTCCACTGGGTCACCCACCGCTCCGGCCCCGCCCGCGCCCTCGCCGCCACCCCCGGGGTACGGGCCCGGCTGCCCCGCACCTTCCGCGCGGACGGCGAGGAGTGGGTGGTGTGGGTGACGGACGCCGAGGGCGACGACGCCCTGGAGTTCGCCCCCGCCACCGGCCTCGCCCCCGGCGCGACCCCGCGCAGGATCGCCGCCGGACAGCTCGGCCGCGTCCTCGCCCTCACCGTGGCCCCCGACGGCAGCAGGGCCGCCGTAGCCTCGCACGACGGCCGCGTCCTGCTCGTCGAGCGCGAGACCGGCGAGGTGCGCGAGGTCGACCGCAGCGAGAACGGCGACGCATCGGGCCTGGCCTTCTCCCCGGACTCGACCTGGCTGGCCTGGTCGCACCCGGGCCCGCGCCCGCTGCGCCAGGTGAAGCTCGCCAACACCACCGACCTGTCGGTCACCGAGGCGACCCCGCTCCGCTTCCAGGACTACGCCCCCGCCTTCACTCTCGACGGCAAGCACCTGGTGTTCCTCTCCACCCGCTCCTTCGACCCGGTCTACGACGAGCACGTCTTCGATTTGGCCTTCGTGGTCGGCGACCGCCCGCACCTGATCACCCTCGCCGCGACGACCCCGTCCCCCTTCGGACCGCAGCGGCACGGCCGCCCCTTCGAGGCCCCCGACAAGGACGAGACCCCCGACAGCGAGGGCCGCCCCACCACGCGCGTCGACCTCGAAGGCCTCGCCGACCGCATCGTCGCGTTCCCCGTCGAGGCCGGCCGCTACTCCAACCTCCGCGCGGCCAAGGACGGCGTCCTGTGGCTGCGCCACCCGGTCCAGGGAGTCCTCGGCGCCACCCGCGCGACCCCCGAAGACCCGGACCCCAAAACCGAGTTGGAGCGCTATGACCTCGCCCAGCAGCGCATCGAGCACCTCGCCGGGGACGCCGACCACTTCGAGGTCAGCGGCGACGGCAAACGCGTCCTGCTGTGGACCGACCACAAGCTGAGGGTCGTACCGAGCGACCGCCGCGCCTCCTCCTCCGAGGACGACGACAACGACTCGAACATCAACGTCGACCTGTCCCGCATCCGCCAGACCGTCGACCCGGCCGCCGAGTGGCGCCAGATGTTCGACGAGACCGGCCGCATCATGCGCGACAACTTCTGGCGCGCCGACATGAGCGGCGTCGACTGGACCGGCGTCCTCGACCGCTACCGCCCGATCCTCGACCGCCTCGCCACCCACGACGACCTCGTCGACCTCCTCTGGGAGGTCCACGGCGAACTCGGCACCTCGCACGCCTACGTCACCCCGCGCGGCGGCCACGGCCACGGCGAACGCCAGGGCCTGCTCGGCGCGGACATCTCCCGTCACGAGGACGGGAGTTGGCGCATCGACCGCATCCTGCCCTCCGAGACCTCCGACCCCGCCGCCCGTGCCCCGCTCGCCGCCCCCGGCGTCGCCGTACGCGCGGGCGACGCGATCCTCGCGGTCGCCGGACAACCGGTCGACCCGGTGACCGGACCGGCCCCCCTCCTCGTCGGCACGGCGGGCAAACCGATCGAGCTGACCATCTCCCCGGCAGGCGGCGGCGACCCCCGCCACGCGGTCGTCGTCCCCCTCGCCGACGAGGAACCCCTCTACTACCACGCCTGGGTCGCCGACCGTCGCGCCTACGTCCACGAGAAGTCCGGCGGCCGGCTCGGCTACCTCCACGTCCCCGACATGCAGGCCCCCGGCTGGGCCCAGATCCACCGCGACCTGCGCGTCGAGGTGGCCCGCGAGGGCCTGGTCGTCGACATCCGCTACAATCGCGGTGGTCACACCTCGCAGTTGGTCGTAGAGAAACTGGCCCGCCGCATCGTCGGCTGGGACCTCCCCCGCGGCATGCGCCCCTACAGCTACCCCGAGGACGCCCCCCGGGGCCCCGTCGTAGCCGTCGCCAACGAGTTCTCCGGCTCCGACGGCGACATCGTCAACGCGGCGATCAAGGCGCTGGGCATCGGCCCGGTGGTCGGCACGCGGACGTGGGGAGGGGTGATCGGCATTGACAGCAGGTACAGGTTGGTGGACGGCACGCTGATCACGCAGCCCAAGTACGCGTTCTGGCTTGAGGGTTATGGGTGGGGCGTCGAGAACCACGGCGTAGACCCGGACGTGGAAGTGGTGCAGCGCCCGCAGGACTACGCGGCGGGCAGGGACGCCCAGCTGGACGAGGCAATCCGCTTGGCGTTGGAAAAACTGGAGACCGTTCCCGCAAAAACCCCGCCCACCTTGCCCACCTAAGGGGCGCGGGGAACTGCGCGACCAGCCACGACGGCGCCGCACCCAACGACGATACGATGCCCCATATTCGATCAATCTGTTGAGGAGCGGCACATGCCAGGGGACCCTCAGGACGACTGCCTGTTCTGCAAGATCGTCGCAGGCCACATCCCGGCGACGATCGTCCGCGAAACAGACACGACCGTCGCGTTCCGGGACATCAACCCCCAGGCCCCGACCCACGTCCTGGTGATCCCCCGGGTCCACTACCCCGACGCCGCGTCTCTCGCCGCCGCGGAACCGGCGGTCGCTGCCGACATCCTGCGTGATGCGGGCGGGATCGCCGCCGACGAAAAGCTCGACAGCTACCGCATCGTGTTCAACACGGGCACCGGCGTGGGCCAGACCGTGTTCCACGCCCATGCCCATCTTCTGGGCGGCCGAGGTATGACCTGGCCTCCGGGATAACCCGCCATGTCCGTACGCGAATTCGTGGTGCTCGGCACCGCCAGCCAGGTCCCCACCCGGCACCGCAACCACAACGGCTACCTCCTGCGCTGGGACGGCGAGGGCATCCTCTTCGACCCCGGCGAGGGCACCCAGCGCCAGATGCTGCGCGCCGGGGTAGCCGCGCACGACCTCAACCGGATCTGCGTCACCCATTTCCACGGCGACCACTCCCTCGGCCTCGCGGGCGTCATCCAGCGCATCAACCTGGACCGCGTCCCGCACGAGATCACCGCGCACTACCCGCGCTCCGGCCGGCACTTCTTCGACCGCCTGCGCTACTCCACGGCGTACCGCGAGACGGTCGGCATCACCGAGGCCCCGGTGGACACGGACGGGGTGATCGCCCGCACGGCGAACTACACCCTGGAGGCCCACAAGCTCTCCCACCCCGTCGAGTCCTACGGCTACCGCCTCACCGAACCCGACGGCCGCCGCATGCTCCCCGACCGCCTCGCCGCGCACGGCGTCAAGGGCCCGGACGTGGGCCGCATCCAGCGCGAGGGAACAGTGAACGGGGTCTCCCTCGACGACGTCAGCGAGGTACGGCACGGGCAGCGGTTCGCGTTCGTCATGGACACCCGTCTCTGCGCCGGAGTGCACGCCCTCGCGGACGGCTGCGACCTGCTGGTCATCGAGTCGACGTTCCTCGACGAGGACGAGCAACTGGCCGTAGAACACGGCCACTTGACCGCAGGACAGGCGGCCCGGGTGGCGAAGGACGCAGGTGTACGGCACCTGGTCCTCACCCACTTCAGCCAGCGCTACTCCGAGCCGGAGGAGTTCGAGCGGCAGGCGCGGGCCGCTGGCTTCGAGGGGGAGCTGACCGTGGCACACGATCTACTGAGAGTGCCGGTTCCGAAACGGCGATAAAACACCCGTACGATACTTCGATGCCCATTCCCAAAGCCGAACTGCACCTCCACATCGAAGGCACCCTGGAACCCAAGCTGGCGTTCGCCCTCGCGGCCCGCAACGGCGTCGAGCTGCCGTACGCGGACACCGAAGAACTCCGCCAGGCCTACCTCTTCGAGGACCTCCAGTCCTTCCTGAACCTCTACTACGAGCTGATGGCCGTCCTGCGCACCGAGCGGGACTTCGAGGACCTCGCGAACGCCTATCTCGCCCGCGCCGCCGCGCAGGGTGTGCGGCACGCGGAGATCTTCTTCGACCCGCAGGCGCACCTCGCGCGCGGCGTGGACATGGGCACGGTGGTGGAGGGCCTGTGGCGGGCCCTGGGCAGCAGCGAGACCCACCACGGCATCTCTACCCGGCTCATCCTGTGCTTCCTGCGCGACGAGTCCGCCGACTCGGCCATGGAGACCCTGGACGCGGCCAAGCCGTACCTCGACCGGATCACCGGCATCGGCCTCGACTCGGCCGAGGTCGGCCACCCGCCGGCGAAGTTCCGCGAGGTCTACGAGGCCGCCGCGGCACTGGGTCTACGACGGGTCGCGCACGCCGGTGAGGAGGGCCCGCCGGCGTACATCACCGAGGCGCTGGACGTCCTCGGCGTCGAGCGCGTCGACCACGGTCTGCGCTGCATGGAGGACGAGGAGCTGGTGGCGCGGCTGGTCCGGGACCGTATCCCGCTGACGCTCTGCCCGCTCTCCAACGTCCGGTTGCGCGCGGTGGACGTCCTCGCCGAGCACCCGCTTCCCGCGATGCTGGACGCGGGCCTGCTGTGCACGGTCAACTCCGACGATCCGGCGTACTTCGGGGGTTACGTGGGCGACAACTTCGACGCGGTGCGCTTGGCGCTGGGCCTGAGCGGGGACCGGTTGCGGGAGTTGGCCCGGAACTCCTTCGTGGCGTCGTTCCTGGAGGACGACGAGGAGCGGCGGGCTCGTTGTCTGGCCGAGGTGGAGGCGTACGAGTTCTGAGCGCGGTTGGTCATGCCGCCGGGGCTGGCGCGGGCGTCGCTGGGGGCTGTGCCCCCAGCCCCCCCCAACGGGCTGGATTTTGGCGGCCTGCATCAAGACGTGAGGGGACGGGCTGGATTTTCGCGGCCGGAGTTGAGGGGCGCCGGACGGGCTGGGTTTTCGTGGCCTGTGTTGGAGGGTGCCGGGCGGGCTGAAAGGGACGGCACGCTGGGATGTCGGCGTACGCCCAGCGCGACCCCGGTCATCGGTACCGCGATCACGACCAGCCCCGCCGCGAGGATCGCCCCCATCGCCGGGAACCCGGCCCCCGCCGACAGCACACTGCCCGCCAGCGGTCCCGCCGCCGTGCCGAGGGACGAGGCCGAGCCGACCAGGACCGCCCAACGCCCGCGCGGATCAAGGGAGGCGGCGAGGCCGAGGACGTAGGACAGGACGATCGGGTAGAGGGTGTTCCAGGCGATCTCGCCGGTCGCGAACGTCCTCAGGTCGTGTGCGGACGCGCTGAGCGCGATGCAGCCCGCGATGAGTGCTGTGCCCGCGCCGATCGGCACCGCGCGGCCCAGGCGGGACCCGAGCGCGCCCGCGCCGATCACGCCGACGAGTCCGGTGCCGAGCGCGATCGCGAAGACCGCGCCGACGGTGACCTCGGAGAGGTGCGCCTGGGTGATGCCGATGCGTCCGCTGACGCCCCAGAGGGAGTTCTGGGCGAGGGACCAGCACAGCAGGGTGGCGGCGAGGACCAGTCCGGCACGTCGGTGCGGGAGCCCGGCGGTCTCCACGCGCGCGTGCCCCGTCGCCGTACGGACCGGGAGGCGGCCGGTCAGTGGCCATACGGCCAGTGCGGTCAACGCGATCGCGGCGAGCGGCTGGCCGTGGCCCGCGCCGAGGTGCGGGACCGTCAGATAGACGGCGCCCGCGAGCGCGGACACGCACAACAGGCCGAGCGTGGAGGCGCGGTGGGGATCGCTCCCCCACCCTCGAACACCCTCGCGCGGGGGGACCCCCATGGCGGCGATCCCGGACGCGGCGACCGTCGTGGCCGTACCCGATCCGAACCCGCCGATAACCGCGCCCGCGATGACCGCGGGGACGGCGTGCGTGAGGGCCGCCGAGCCGTATCCGAGGAAGGCCAGCGCCAGGCCGGTCCGTGCGAGGGTGCGCGGCCCGACCCGGTCGACCCGCGAGGCGAGCAGGAAGCCCGCCGCGGCCGAACTCAGCAGCAGCGCACTGCCGACGGCACCGGCCTGCGTGGCGGACAGCGGAAGCCCGGCGTCGAGGCGGCCGACGGTGGTGGGCAGGAGATAGGGGGCGAGGTACCCGGCCGTGAAAAGGGCGACGAGGGGCCAGGGCGTGGTGGTGCTGCGGGCGAACACGGGCGTTCCCAGGGCATGCGAAAGAAGCGGCTCAAAAAAGGGGGATGGGGCGACGACCGTCGACAGACAGGAACGCGCGGGCAATTTGTATCAAGCACGCGGTTCGGGAAGAAGGGCGGGGGGTGTGATGTGGGGCACGTTCTGTTTGGGGCGGGGAGTGCCGGGTAGACGCGCACCCGCAGTTGCCGGAGCGACGGAACCGCTATGCGTCGCCCCGGTACTGCTGAGAGCATCGGATGCGCACCACTCGGCCCCGTTCCCCGCTCGTGCCCGACGGTCTTCCCGGATTCTCAAAGGAGCATGAATTGCGCGTGAATGTGTGTGTTCGGCGGCGCCCGCGACTGACGGGGTTACGCGCAGTGGCAACAGTTGCGGTGTCCGCGGCCCTCGTCGTGCCCCTCGCTGCGACCCCGTCGATTGCGGACACGGTCCGCGAGAGCGCGGCGGTCCGACCGGACGGCACCGCGGAGACACGCGCTCATCTGCGGGAGCTGGCGCGGAAGTTGGTGGAAGAAGGAGTGCCCGGAGTGATCGTGCGGGTGGACGACGGTCACGGCAGGCCCATCGAGATCTCCGAGCAGGCCGCCTGGACGAACAAGGACCATCGGCTCAGGGCGGACGACGAGGTGCGCGAGGCGTCCAACACCAAGACGGTGATGGCCACCCTCGTCCTGCAACTGGTCGCCGAGCACAGACTCGCCCTTACCGACCCGGTCGACAAGTGGCTGCCCGGCCAGGTACGCAACGGCGGAGCGATCACCCTGCGCATGCTGCTCAACCACACCAGCGGGTTGTTCGACTACACCGACGACCCCGCCCTCGCACCGGCCCTCACCGGCCAGGACACCCACGTATGGACGTCGGCGGAGATCCTGAGCCTGGTGAGGAGACACCCGGCACTGTTCGAGCCCGGCACCGAGTGGTCGTACAGCAACACCAACTACATCGCGATCGGCGCCGTCCTGGAGAAGGCCACCGGTAAGAGCCTCGCGGCGCTGGTGCGGGACCGGATCGCCGGACCCCTGAAGCTCCGTCACACCTTCTACGCCACCGGCTCCGCCTGGCACGACCGGCACGCGCACGGCTACGAACCCGACGCCGCCCACATGCCACCGGATGTCCCCGACGAGTTCAGGAACTACGCTGGACCGCAGCACGACGACCACGTGGACGTCACCGGTGACTACGTCACGGCCGACGGAGCGGATGCAGCGGTCGTGTCCACCGCCGGTGACTGGTCCCGTTTCTACGGCGCGCTGATGTCGGGCCGCCTGCTGCCCGCCGCCCAACTGGCCGAGATGCGCACCACCGTGCCGGAGATCGGGCCGGGGGACCCGGACGAACTCGGCTACGGGCTCGGCATCGAGACGGCGAAGACCGACTGCGGCACGGTCTGGGACCACGTCGGCATCGTCCCGGGCTATGCGACCTACAACGTCACCGACTCCACCGGCCGTCGCACGGCCTCCTTCTTCTTCGCCACGTCCACTCTTCTCACCAAGCAGGCGCACCAGACCGGCGCGGCCCTGATGGACGCGGTCAACTGCGCCATCTTCGACTGACCAGCGCGTTTCCGTGGAAGCCGCCTCCAGGACATGTGCCCGCTACCGCCAGTGCACCGTCCCACCGGCCGCAGGCACCGTCGACTCGATCTTCGCCCTGACCTCCCGCATCACCGCCACGATCTCCCCCTCGTGCTCCGGCGTCAGCCGAGCCACCGGCACCGAGCAGCTGATCGCGTCCTGCGGCGGGCTGTCGTAGCGCAGGGCGAACCCGAACCCGACGATCCCGAGGACGCCCTCCTCGCGGTCGACGGAGTATCCGCGCACGCGAATCGCGGCGAGGTCGGCGGCCAACGCGTCCCGCGAGGTGTGGGTGTGGGGGGTCGCCGCCTCGTACGGCCCGGGCGGCAGCTCGGCGTCGGCCCGTTCGGCGAGCAGCGCCTTGCCCAGGGCGCCGACATGCGCGGGCAGCCGTCGCCCCACCCGGCTGATGGTCCGCAGGTACTCGTGCGACTCGCGGGTCGCCAGATAGGCGACGTCCCGCCCGTCCAGCCGCCCCAGGTGGATCGTCTCGCCCAGCGCCTCGGACGCCTCGTCGAGATACGGCCGTACGACCCTCACGCGCGGGTCGGAGTCCAGATAGCTCGTGCCGGTGAGCAGGGCGTGGATGCCGATGCCGTAGAGCGAGCCGGTGATGTCGGTGCGGACCCAGCCGTGTGCGATCAGGGTCTGGAGCAGGGCGTACATCGAGCTGCGCGGTACGCCCAGCGCGTCGGCGAGTTCCTGGAGGCGTGCGGGACGGTCGCCGCGCGCGGCGAGCAGTTCGAGCAGCTCGACCGTACGGGCGGCGGACTTCACCTCGCGGACGCCACCGGGCTCTGACATGCGCCGATCGTAGCGAGGGGCTTGATGAGGGGTCTTTGTGGGCGGCCCGCCATTGACGGTCGTGGTTCGCGTACCTAACCTTTGTCTTCATACGTGGATGACGTCTACATAGGGAGATAGCCAGTGAACGGCGAAACGGGGACCGTGGTGCGCAGGCTCCGGGACGGGATGGCGGCCGGCGTGCTCTCCTTCCCGCTCACCTCCTTCCACGACGACGGCTCCCTCGACCCCGACGGCTTCCGCACCCATGTCACGGCCCAGATCGCCACCGCCCCCGGCGCGGTCTTCCCCGCCTGCGGCACCGGCGAGTTCTTCTCCCTCGACGAGGACGAGTACCGGCAGGTCGTCACCCTCGCCGTCGAGGCGGCGGCGGGCCGGATCCCGGTCGTCGCCGGCGTCGGCTACGGCTGGGCACAGGCCGCCCGCTTCGCGCGCATCGCCGAGGAGGCCGGCGCCGACGCGCTCCTCGTCCTGCCGCACTACCTCGTCGCCGCCCCGCAGGACGGCCTGGTGGCCCAGCTGGAGCGGCTCGCCGCCCGCACCCGGCTCCCGCTCATCGCCTACCAGCGCGGCCAAGTCGCCTACACCGCAAGCTCGTTGAGGAGGATTGCGGCGATCCCCGGCGTCATCGGCCTCAAGGACGGCCACAGCGACCTCGACCGCCTCCAACGCCTCACGCTCGCCGCCCCCGAGGGCTTCCTCTTCTTCAACGGCGCCTCCACCGCCGAGATCCAGGCCCGCGCCTACGCCACCGTCGGCGTCCCCGCCTACTCCTCCGCCGTCCACGCCTTCGCCCCCGAGATCGCGAACGCCTTCTTCGGCGCGTTGAAGGACGGCGACGACAAGGCGGTCGAGAAACTGCTGCGCGACTTCTACGTCCCGTTCGTCGAACTCCGCGACCGGGTACCGGGATACGCCGTATCGCTCGTCAAGGCGGCGGCCCGACTGCGAGGCCGCCCGGTGGGATCCGTGCGCGCCCCGCTCACCGACCCCTCGGCCGCCGACCTGGCCGACCTCACCGCCCTGCTCACCGCCGGACTCGACCTCGTAGGAGCCGCCCTGTGAACCTCACCATCACCGACGTTCGCCTGACTCCGATCCTGGTCGCCGACCCGCCCCTGCTGAACACCCAGGGCGTCCACCAGCCCTACACCCCCCGCCTGATCGTCGAGATCGAGACGGCCGACGGGACCACCGGACTCGGCGAGACCTACGGAGACACCAAGTACCTGGAACTGGCCCGACCCTTCGCCGCGAAACTGATCGGACGTCAAGTCAGCGACACCAACGGCCTGTTCACCGTCGCCGACGAGGTCGCCGTCGACAGTTCGCGGGTCTCCGGGCAGGTCGACGTCGGTGGACTGCGCGGTGTCCAGACCGCCGACAAACTGCGGCTGTCCGTCGTCTCCGCCTTCGAGGTCGCCTGCCTCGACGCCCTCGGAAAGGCGCTCGGACTGCCCGTGCACGCGCTGCTCGGCGGCAAGGTGCGGGACGCGGTGGAGTACAGCGCGTACCTGTTCTACAAGTGGGCCGACCACCCCGAGGGCGTGGCGAGCGAGAAGGACGACTGGGGTGCCGCGACCGACCCGGCCGGAGTCGTCGAGCAGGCACGGAAGTTCAAGGAGCGGTACGGCTTCACCTCCTTCAAGCTCAAGGGCGGGGTCTTCCCGCCGGACGAAGAGATCGCCGCCGTACGGGCGTTGGCGGCGGCCTTCCCCGACCACCCCCTGCGCCTGGACCCCAATGGCGCCTGGTCCGTGGAGACTTCGCTGAAGGTGGCGAAGGAGATCGGGGACGTCCTCGAATACCTGGAGGACCCCGCCCTGGGCACCCCCGCCATGGCCGAGGTGTCCGCCGGGACCGACGTGCCGCTCGCCACCAACATGTGCGTGACGACCTTCGCCGAGATCAAGGAAGCGTTCACGCGCGATGCCGTACAGGTCGTGCTCTCCGACCACCACTACTGGGGCGGACTGCGCAACACCCAGCAACTCGCCGCGATCTGCCGCACGTTCGGCGTCGGCGTCTCCATGCACTCCAACACCCACCTGGGCATCAGCCTCGCCGCGATGACCCACGTCGCGTCGACCGTCCCGAACCTCCACCACGCCTGCGACTCCCACTACCCCTGGCAGTCCGAGGACGTCCTCACCGAGCGCCTCACCTTCACCGACGCCAAGGTCACCGTCTCCGACGCGCCGGGCCTCGGTGTCCAACTCGACCGCGCCAAGCTGGAGTTCCTGCACCAGCGGTGGCTCGACGACGACGGTGCGCTGCGCGAGCGCGACGACGCGGCGGCGATGCGGATCACCGACCCGGAGTGGGTGACGCCGTCGATGCCGCGCTGGTAGGGGCGGGCCGCGCGGCCGGGGACGACCGGATCCGGACGCCCCCGCCACGGGCAGCCGTAGGGCACCCGCGCGCACCGTACGGCCCGGACCTGCGATGGTCCGATCGCGGTGCGACGGGCGGGCCCGGTGCGGGAGCCGCCCTCACGCGTGCCTGGTGGTGCACACTGGCCTGATCCGCATCACGCCAGGGAGCGCACCGTGACCGCGTCCACCACGCCCACCGGAAAGGGACCGTCGTCCAACGGGGAGCAGACGTCCTGTCCGGCCCCCCTCGACCCCCTGGCCGGACTGCGCGCGCCGGACGACCCGCCCTGGGACGTGTACCTCACCGGCACCGTCTTCCTCGACATCATCTTCACCGGGCTCGAATCCGCCCCCGTGCGCGGCACCGAGTCCTGGGCACGCGGGATGGGTTCCAGCCCCGGCGGCGTGGCCAACATGGCGACCGCGCTGGCCCGCCTCGGCCTGCGCACCTCCCTCGCCGCGGCCTTCGGCGACGACCACTACGGCGAGTACTGCTGGGACGCGCTGGCACAGGGCGAGGGCATCGACCTCTCCACCTCCCGCTCGGTGCCCGGCTGGCACTCCCCGGTCACCGTGTCGATGGCGTACGAGGGCGAACGCACGATGGTCTCCCACGGCCACGAGCCGCCCCCGGAAGCCGTGTTCGGCCAGGGGGACGCCCCGCACCACCCGCCACGCGCGCGTGCCGCCATCGCCTCCCTCACCCCGGGCAAGCAGGCACCCTGGGTCGCCCGGGCCGCGAGCGAGGGCACCCGGATCTTCGCCGACGTCGGCTGGGACGACACCGGGGCCTGGGACCTCGCCGGGCTCGCCGACCTCGCGCACTGCGAGGCGTTCCTGCCGAACGCCGAGGAAGCCATGCGCTACACCGGCGCCGACTGCCCCCGCGCCGCCGCCCACGCGCTCACCGAACACGTGCCGCTCGCCGTCGTCACCCTCGGCGCGGACGGCGCCTACGCCGTGGACCGGCGTACCGGGGAGTCCGCCGAGGTCCCCGCCATCGCCGTCGAGGCCCTCGACCCCACCGGCGCCGGGGACGTCTTCGTGGCCGGCTTCGTCACCGGCACCCTGGCCGGCTGGCCGCTCGCCGACCGTCTCGCCTTCGCCGGTCTCACCGCCGCCCTCTCCGTCCAGGAGTTCGGCGGTTCGCTCTCCGCGCCGGGCTGGTCCGAGATCGGCGCCTGGTGGCGCAGGGTGCAGTCGGTCGAGGGCCAGGACCCCGCCGCCCTGAGCCGGTACGCGTTCCTGGCGGGACTCGTCCCGGAGGAGCAGGGGAGCGGCAGTCCCTGGCCGCTGCGCCGGGCGGTGCCGACGATCGGGTTCGGCAGGTCGACGTAGAGGACGCGGCGGTGGCACGGGCGGCCGGACACGCGGCGCCCGCTCAAGGTGAACCGTTCCTGCTCAACTGCCGTGGCAGCCCCTCAGCAGGACCCCGCCCGCTCCACCACCCCGGCGACCTCTTCCCGCACCGCCTCGAAGACCGCCTCGGGCAGCGTGCCGAGCGGGGTGAGCGCCAGCGTGGCGAGGATCCGGGCGGCATCGGCGTCGTAGGGAACGGCCTCGCTGAGCACGTCGTAGCCGTCACGGACGGCGACCCGCAGCGTGGGCCGCTCCGCCCCCTGCACGGTGACCGCGACCGCGACCACGAACGGGACCTCTCCCCGCAGCACATCGGACAGCTTGCGATAGCCGCTCGCCACCGGCTCCCGCCAGCGCAGACTGAGCAGTACCGGCCGCTTCGCCAGCAGCTCGGCGAGGTCGGTCTCGACGGGGCCGTCCGACTCCAGGACCAGCGCGCGGGCGTCCAGCACCAGCGCGGCCGGCAGCAGACAGCGCAGGGTGCTGCCGACGATGTTCCCGCCGACCGTCGCGGTCCGGCGCACCGCACCGGTCCCCACCCCGCCCGCCGCCCGCCGCAGCACCTCCGGCACCCGCTCGTCGATCTCGTGCAGCAGCACGGCCGCGCCCAGCGTCCCGTCCCCGATCACCCGCGCCTCGGGCACCTCGCGCAGCGACACCGCCTGCTCGGGGAACCCGTCCCGTTGCCAGCCGGCCCACACAAGCGTCGCCCCACCGACGGGTACCGCCCCCTCGGCCAGGCACTCCCGCGCTTCGGACACCGACGTGGGCAGACGCACGAACACAGCGGCCGACCTGCTTTCCCTGCATGGCTTACTTGACGGACATAGCGCATTGTCCGTACATGCGAGGGGGCGCGAACAGGGCTCACGGCGTCACCCTGTGCACGCTCCCTGCGCCGGGCACGCCCCGGATTTCGTGGCCCGACGGTCACCGAAAAGCCCTACGGCGTTGTCAGTGGCCCGGCGTACCCTGGATTCCACCAGACCGCCCTTGTGGCGGGCGAGTCGATCGAGGAGGACGAGCAAGGCCTACAGAGCCGGCCCATGACTCAGACACCCACAGCTCACACCCCCGCGCGGGAGCAGGCGAGAGCAGAGTTCACCGTCCCCGCCCAGCACCCCATGGTGACCCTTCTGGGTTCCGGCGACGCCCTCCTGCGCGTGATCGAGACGGCCTTCCCGGCGGCCGACATCCACGTCCGGGGCAATGAGATCAGCGCGGTCGGCGACGCCCGCGAAGTGGCCCTCGTCCAGCGCCTGTTCGACGAGATGATGCTGGTGCTCCGCACCGGGCAGCCGATGACGGAGGACGCAGTGGAACGCTCGATCGCCATGCTCAGGGCGAGCGAGAACGGGGATGGCCCTGAGGAGACACCGGCCGAGGTGCTCACCCAGAACATCCTGTCCTCGCGAGGCCGCACGATCCGCCCCAAGACCCTGAACCAGAAGCGGTACGTCGACGCGATCGACAAGAACACGATCGTCTTCGGCATCGGCCCCGCCGGCACCGGCAAGACCTACCTCGCCATGGCCAAGGCGGTCCAGGCCCTCCAGGCCAAGCAGGTCAGCCGCATCATCCTGACCCGCCCGGCGGTGGAGGCCGGCGAGCGGCTGGGATTCCTCCCCGGCACCCTGTACGAGAAGATCGACCCGTACCTGCGCCCGCTCTACGACGCCCTGCACGACATGCTCGACCCGGAGTCGATCCCGAAGCTGATGGCGGCGGGGACGATCGAGGTGGCGCCGCTGGCATATATGAGGGGCCGCACTCTTAATGACGCCTTCATCATCCTGGACGAGGCCCAGAACACGAGCCCCGAGCAGATGAAGATGTTCCTCACCCGGCTCGGCTTCGAGTCGAAGATCGTGATCACCGGTGACGTGACGCAGGTCGACCTGCCGAGCGGCACGAAGTCGGGGCTGCGGCAGGTGCAGGACATCCTGGAGGGGCTCGACGACGTGCACTTCTCCCGCCTGTCGTCGGCGGACGTCGTACGGCACAAGCTGGTCGGCCGTATCGTCGACGCGTACGAGAAGTACGACAGCGAGAACGGTACGGAGAACGGCACCCACAAGGGTGCCCGTGACAAGCGGAAGTAGATCAGCACGACCATGTCGATCGACGTCAACAACGAGTCCGGAACCGAGGTCGACGAGCAGGCGATCCTCGACATCGCCCGCTACGCGCTCGCGCGGATGCGCATCCACCCGCTCTCCGAGCTCTCGGTGATCGTCGTGGACGCCGACGCCATGGAGCAGCTCCACATCCAGTGGATGGACCTGCCGGGCCCGACCGATGTCATGTCCTTCCCGATGGACGAGCTGCGTCCGCCGAGCAAGGACGACGAGGAGACTCCGCAGGGGCTGCTCGGTGACATCGTGCTGTGCCCGGAGGTCGCCGCGAAGCAGGGGGCCGAGGCCGAGACGCAGCACACCATGGACGAGGAGCTCCAACTCCTCACCGTCCACGGTGTGTTGCACCTCCTCGGGTACGACCACGAGGAGCCCGACGAGAAGGCCGAGATGTTCGGTCTGCAGGCCGCCATCGTGGACGGCTGGCGCGCGGAGAAGGGCCACACCGGCCCGTCCCCGGCTCCGACGGTCTCCTAGGGCACGGGTAAGGCACAGGTAGTACGCCTCATGAGTCCTCAGATCGTCGTCGGCGCCATCGCCCTTGTCGTGGTCGCCTGGCTCGCCGCCTGCGCGGAGGCGGGCCTCGCGCGCGTCTCCAGCTTCCGCGCCGAGGAGGCCGTACGGTCCGGTCGGCGCGGCAGTGCCAAGCTCGCGCAGGTCGCCGCCGACCCGACCCGCTATCTCAATGTCGCCCTGCTGGTCAGGGTGGCCTGCGAGATGGCAGCCGCCGCGCTGGTCACCTACGAGTGTCTGCACGTGATCCACGGGACCGCGCCCGCCCTGCTCGCCGCGATCGGCGTCATGGTCCTCGTGTCGTACGTCGCGGTCGGGGTCTCCCCGCGCACGATCGGCCGCCAGCATCCGCTGAACACGGCCACGGCGGCGGCGTACGTCCTGCTGCCGCTCGCGCGGATCATGGGCCCGATCCCGTATCTGCTGATCCTCATCGGCAACGCGCTCACGCCCGGCAAGGGGTTCCGGCGCGGCCCGTTCGCGTCCGAGGCCGAGCTGCGGGCGCTGGTGGACCTCGCCGAGAAGGAGTCGCTGATCGAGGACGAGGAGCGCCGGATGGTGCACTCGGTCTTCGAACTCGGCGACACCCTCGTCCGCGAGGTGATGGTGCCGAGGACCGATCTCGTCGTCATCGAGCGGTACAAGACGATCCGTCAGGCTCTCACGCTCGCGCTGCGCTCCGGCTTCTCGCGCATCCCGGTGAGCGGGGAGAGCGAGGACGACATCGTCGGGATCGTGTACCTCAAGGACCTGGTCCGCAAGACGCACATCAGCCGCGACGCCGAGTCCGAACTGGTCTCGACGGCCATGCGGCCCGCCAGCTTCGTGCCGGACACCAAGAACGCCGGTGACCTGCTGCGCGAGATGCAGCAGGAGCGCAACCACGTCGCCGTCGTCATCGACGAGTACGGCGGCACGGCCGGCATCGTCACCATCGAGGACATCCTTGAGGAGATCGTCGGCGAGATCACCGACGAGTACGACCGCGAACTCCCGCCGGTCGAGGAGCTGGGCGACGACCGCTACCGGGTCACCGCCCGCCTGGACATCGGCGACCTGGGGGAGCTGTACGGCTTCGAGGCCTACGACGACGAGGACGTGGAGACGGTCGGCGGCCTGCTCGCGAAGGCACTGGGCCGCGTCCCCATCGCCGGTGCCTCCTCCGTCGTGGAGTTGCCCGACGGCCGCGAACTGCGGCTGACGGCGGAGGCCTCGGCCGGTCGCCGGAACAAGATCGTGACGGTCCTGGTCGAGCCGGTGGGCCCGGCCGACCCGCCCGAGGAGGAGACGAAGCCGGAGTGAGCCCCGAGCAACTGCGGGCGTTCTGCCTGTCGTTCAACGCGACGGTGGAGGACTTCCCCTTCAACCCGGACATGTCCGTCTTCAAGGTCCTGGGCAAACTCTTCGCCCTGACCCGCCTGGACGCACACCCCCTCACGGTTAACCTCAAGTGCGACCCGGAGGACGCGATCCGGCTCCGCGAGGAGCACGAGGGCCTGATCATCCCCGGGTACCACATGAACAAGCGGCACTGGAACACGGTGAGGGTGGACGGTGGGCTTCCGGACCGGCTCCTCCGGGAGCTGATCGAGGACTCGTACGACCTGGTGGTGGCGGGGTTGCCGAGGGCGGAGCGGCTGCGGCTCGACCGGCCGTAGATCCGGGTGGGCGGCGGCTGAAGGCGTGTCAGAATCCGGCGCATGGCTGCTGCTGTGCGATATCCGCGTCCGCTGCGTCCCGGTGACCGGGTCGGTGTCACGTCCCCCTCCAGTGGGGTCCCCGATGTCCTGCGCAAGCGACTCGACGTGGCGGTCCGGGACGTCGAGGCGCGCGGGTACGAGGTCGTCGTCGGCCGGTGCATGGACGGGGCGGGTCATGTCAGCGCCTCCGCCGCCGAGCGGGCCGCCGAACTGACCGAGATGCTGACCGACCCGGCGATCCGGGCCGTGGTCCCTCCGTGGGGCGGGGAGACCGGGATCGACGTCCTGCCCCTGCTCGACTTCGAGCGGATCGGGCGGGCCGAACCGACCTGGCTGGTCGGCTACTCGGACATGTCGACCCTGTTGACGCCCCTGACCCTGCTCACCGGAACCGCGACCGTGCACGGCAACTGCCTTATGGAGACGCCCTATCGAGTGCCCGAGGGGCTGCTGTCCTGGCTGGACGTCGTCGCCGCGCCGCAGGGCGAGCCGTTCACGCAGATCCCGCCGAACCGCCACCGCAGCCCGGGCCGGGACGACCTCGTGGGGCATCCGGAGATCCGGGACTTCACCCTGGACGTCCCCGGGCGCTGGACCCGCCTCGACGGCGAGGGGGACGTGGACGTGGCGGGCCGGCTGATCGGCGGCTGCATCGAGACGCTGGTCAACATCGCCGGGACGCCGTACCTGGACGTCACGTCCTTCGCGCGGAGCGCGGCCCCCGAGGGGCTGCTCGTGTATGTCGAGGCGTGCGACGACAACGCGTTCACCATCTGCCGGAATCTGCACGGCATGCGGCTGGCCGGGTTCTTCGACGCGGCGAACGCCGTGCTCGTCGGCCGGACCCACGCGCCCGACGCGCCCACGCTCACCCAGCACGAGGCCGTCATGGACGCGCTCGGCCCGCTGGGCGTGCCGGTGATCGCCGACGTCGAGTGCGGTCATGTCGCCCCGTATCTGCCGCTCGTGAACGGGGCGCACGGCCGGGTCGTCCACACGGCCACGCGCTCCGAGATCATCCAGATCCTGGACTGACATCTCATACCGAGACGGGGGCGGCCTCTCGGTTCCTGCCGAGTCCTACGGCCACCAGTACCGCCGCCCCGGCCACGATCGCCGCGTCGATCCCCACCACCGTGTGGACGCCCGACATCAGGTCGCCCGAGGTGGTGGCGAGGACGCCCAGCAGGGGGATGCCGACGGTGATGCCGATCTGCTGGGTGGAGGTGACCAGGCCGGTGGCCAGGCCCTGTTCCTCGTCGGGGACACCCGACGTGACCGTCAGGCCGTAGGAGATGATCGCGCCCAGGTGGCACATGCTCGCCAGGGAGACGGCGGCCGTGGCGAGCCAGACCGACCAGGTGTGCGTGTCGAGCCCGAGGAGGGCGGCCACGAAGACGGCCTGGCCGGTGAGCGAGGCGATCAGGGTGCGGCGGGCGCCGATGCGGCCGATGACCTTCGGGGCGTAGATGCCGGCGACCGCGGAGAGGACGCCCTGGACGCCGAAGACCAGGCCCGTCTCGAAGGACGACAGGTGCAGGATCTCCTGGAGGTACAGGGTCAGGACGAACACCACCGTCGACATCATCGAGAAGGTGACCAGGCCGCCCAGGTTGCCCCAGGCCACCGTGCGGCGGCGCAGCATGGGGAGGGAGATCAGGGGGTGGGCCGTGCGTGACTCGACGTACGCGAAGGTGGTGAGGAGCAGTACTCCTGCGATCAGGGTCGTGATCACGTCGGTGCGGGCGAAGCCGTGGTCGGCTGCCGTCGACAGGGCGTAGATCAGGGCCAGCAGGCCGCCCGTGACGGTGATCGCGCCGGGGACGTCCAGGCGCGGGCGGTCCGGGGTGCGGGACTCGGGGAGCAGGGTGGGGGCCAGGGGGAGGACCAGTACCGCGAACAGGGTGAGCAGGGCCATCGTCGAGCGCCAGCCGAACGCGTCGGTCAGGACGCCGCCGGCCACCATGCCGGTCGTGTAGCCGAGCGAGAGCAGCGTGCCGGAGATGCCGAGCGCGCGGTCACGGGCCGGGCCCTCGGGGAAGGTGGTGGTGAGGAGGCTCATGCCGGTGGGGACGATGGTCGCCGCGCCCAGGCCCTGCAGCGCCCTGCCCGTCAGGAAGGACGCCGGGTCCCAGGCGAACGTGGCCAGCAGGGAGGCCGCGCCGAACAGGGCCAGGCCGGTGAGGAACAGCCGGCGGCGGCCGTAGAGGTCCCCGATGCGGCCGAACAGGAGCAGGAAGCCGCCGGACGGCAGGGCGAACGCGGTGACCGCCCACTGGAGGGCGGACCGGCTCATGCCGAGGTCGTCGCCGAGGGTGGGCAGGGCCACGTTCAGGACGGAGAAGTCCAGGGCGACCATGAACTGGGCCGCGCAGAGGACGAAGAGGACGAGCTTGTCGCGCGTCGACAACTTGGGAGTGCCGAGTGGATCGTGGACGGTGGGAGTCGTGGTGTCGGTCGCCATGAGGAGAGCTTCCGGCCGTCGGAATAGCCGTGGGGAGCCGGAAGTTGTGCTGGTGGTGGCACCACCAGTCAGCGCGAGGGGGATGTGTACGTGGCTGAGGACGCCCTGAAGAGCCGTCGGCTGAGCGAGCTGCGCGAGTTCCTGATGAGCCGCCGCGCCCGGGTCTCCCCGGCCGAGGCGGGGCTCCCCGACGGCGGGGCGCGGCGCCGTACGCCCGGGCTGCGGCGTGAGGAGGTCGCCGTGCTCGCCGGGGTGGGCGCCTCCTGGTACCAGTGGCTGGAGCAGGGGCGGGACATCTCGGTGTCGCCGCAGGTCCTCGACTCCGTCGCCCGTGTGCTGCGGCTCAGCAACGCCGAGCGGCGCCATCTGTACGCGCTGGCCGGGCTGAACCCGCCGGCGCCCGAACCGGCGGCGGACCACGGTTGTGAGGGCATCCGGCGGTTGATCGACGCCTGGATGCCGTTTCCGGCGCACATCATGGACCGCTACTACAACTGCCTGATGTACAACGACGCGGCGGGCTGGGTGCTCGGCATGCGGCCCGAGAACACGCAGAACTGTCTGGTCGACTTCTTCACGGACCCCCTCTACCGTGCCCGTTCGCAGAGCTGGGAGCGGAACGCGCGGACGGTCGTCGCGCAGTTCCGGGCGATGTGCGCGGACAGTCCCGACGACGAGGGGCTGCAGGCGGTGCTGGCCGAACTGACCTCCGTGAGCCCGGAGTTCACCGAGCTGTGGGCGCGGCGGGACATCCAGGACGCGGGGGTGATCCGCAAGGAGCTGGATCATCCGCTGGTGGGTCTGCTGTGCGTCGAGTCGACGGCGTTGAAGGTACCGGCCCGGCCGGATCTCACGATCGTGCTGCACACGCCGTTGGACGAGGCGAACACGGTGGCCAAGCTGGAGTGGCTGGCCTCGCCGGAGGGGCGGCGCGGGGCGATGTACCCCGTGGCCGGATAGCGCCGGTACTTCTTCGTATGCTCTGCTCATGACCGACAGCAGCGCGCTTGACCCCGAGGACCGCAAGATCGTCACCCTGGCCCGTTCCGCGCGGGTCCGCAACGGTGTGCCCGAGGGCGCGGCCGTACGGGACGAGACGGGGCGTACGTATGTCGCCGGGACGGTCGCCCTTTCGTCGCTGAAGCTCAGCGCTCTGCAGACGGCGGTGGCGATGGCGGTGGCGTCGGGGGCGAAGTCGTTGGAGGCGGCGGCGGTGGTGACGTCCGCGGAGTCCGTTTCCGTGGATGATCTGGCGGCTGTACGGGATCTGGGTGGGCCGGGGACGCCGGTGCACGTGGCTTCGCCGGACGGGGTTGTTCGGCTGACGGTCGCTGCCGGCTGAGGTGGTGCTGGGGGCTCCGCCCCCAGACCCCCGGTCGGCCCTGAAGGGGCCTCGTCCTCAAACGCCGGACGGGCTGAGATATGTCGGCCGGTGTTGTGAGGTGCGGGGAGCGGCTGGGATGTGCCCGGCCGGTGTTGTGAGGTGCGGGGAGCGGCTGGGATGTGCCCGGCCGGTGTTGTGAGGTGCGGGGAGCGGCTGAGATGTGCCCGGCCGGTGTTGTGAGGTGCGGGGAGCGGCTGAGATATGCCCGGCCGGTGTTGAGCAGTGCCCCCGGGTCCCCCCCAGCCCCCGGGTCTCTCCCCAGCCCCCCCCGTGTCCAAAAGTCGCCGTCCAGATTTCGCCCTTGCTCTCCCCCGTCTCCCGCGCATCAATGGAACCGTAAGTTCCGACGGACCGTCAGATTCCTGTTCTCGTGGCGCACCGCACCGCGTCCGTGAGGGGTCTGCGGTGTTTCTCCCGTCCATCCCCACATGGCGTTCCCAGACACGGGAAGGGAAGCAGAACCATGAAAGGCAAGCTGAGAAGCAAGCGAATCGGAATGGGTGCGGCACTGGCGACGGGGGTCCTCGCGGCCGTCTCGCTGGCGTTCGCGCCCAGTGCTCTCGCCGTCACTCCCCAGACGGCGACGATCACCGCGGACTGCGGCATCTTCGGCGGCGGTGCCGCCACCATCACGGCCACGCAGGACGGGACGGCGGCGACGGTCACCGTCACCTCCTCCATCACCGCTCCGCTGGCCCTGGCGCAGGACTCCATCTCCTCCACCTTCACGTTCGAGAACGCGAGCGGTGGTACGACCGTCTTCAGCGGGACGGCGAACCCGGCCATGGCGACGGGCGACGCCGTCACGGTCGGTCCGCTCGACGGGACCGTGGCCTCCGGTGACAGCCTGGAGGCGTACGGCGGCTCGCTGCAGATGACCATCTTCGGCATCGCCGTCACCTGCACGGCCACCGGACCGCAGTCGCCGGGTCCGTTCGTGTTCGACTGAGAATTCCCCCCACGGCCTCAACTGGGCCGTCGGTTCCCGCTGTTGGGCGGGAGCTGACGGCCCATCAGTTAGTTTCGGCCTGTGCATTGACTTCTCACGCTATCCCCACATCAATGCCCCCTGTGGGCGCAGACGAGCCGCTGCGCCCACCGTCCTCAGGAGGGGGCACAGCCATGGCTACGACATTCCGAAGACGCCGTTGGGCGTCCTTGTTCGGGGTGACCGCGCTCGCGGTCGCCACGGGCGGTGCGCTGGCCTGTCCGGCCGGCGCGTCCACGAACGTGGACTTCGCCACGCACTGCATCCCGCCGGCGATCGCGGGCATCCCGCCGATCGACGGCACCACGACCGCCGCGCTCACGGTGGACAACACCGCGCCGAAGGTCGGCGACACCGTCACCGTGACGTACACGGTGGTCAAGCCCGCCGCCAGCAACCCGACCGCGCTCGCCCTGCCGGCCGACATCATGACCCCCACGGGGAAGGTCACCCTCGGCGGCGCCCAGACCGGCAGCTTCACGGTGGCCGGTCCCAAGAAGAACGACCCGGTGCCGGGCAACGGCGCCTTCCCGTCGTTCTCGATGACCGGCACCTTCACGGTCACCACCCCGGGCGCGATCACCCTCTCGCCCGGCGACTACAACATCCACACCAGCTACATCCTGGAGCTGGACACCCCCTGCACGGTGACGAACCCGCCGGCGCCGGTCTCCGAGACCGTCACCGCGACCGCCACCACACCGGTCAACACCCGTGCGATCAGCCTGGGTTCGGCCTCCGGGAACGCCGGTGACAGCGTCACGGTCACCGGCAGCAACTTCACCCCGGGTGCCACCGTGACCCTGGCCGGGCGGTCCGGTACCGCCCAGACCGCGGACACGGCGACCGTCACGGCCAGTGCCAGTGGTGCCATCAGTGGTTCTCTCGTCGTCAACGACAAGACGACCACCGGGATCGTGGCGTACGAGGGCAGTGCGTGGAGTGCCGATCTGGGTGCCGGGCCGGCCGCCTATGTCGTCAACGACACCACGCCCGTACCGCCGGGGAGTCAGAAGCTGACGACCACCGTCAAGGCGGGCACGCTGTCGATGTCGCAGGCCGGGGACGCCGTGGGTCTCTCCGCGGTCGACTTCGGCAAGGGCGGTGCCTCCACGGGCGCCCTGAACACGGTGACGGTCCAGGACTTCCGCGGCGGACCCGCGGGCTGGTCCCTGACCGGCAAGGTCACCGACTTCACCGGTCCCGGCGCCAAGATCGATGCCGGGGCGCTGAGTTGGACACCCGCCTGCGCCACCAAGGCGGGCAGCCCGAGCACCTGCGTCGCCGGTTCGGCGGGCACGGTGGGCAGTTCGGGAGCGACGCTCGCGTCCACCCCCGACGGCACGCTCACCGGCGGCGAGTTCACCGCCGACGCCGGACTCTCCCTGAACGTACCGGCGTTCACGCCTCCGGGCTCGTACTCCGGCGTTCTGACGCTCACGCTCACCTGACGGCTCCACTCACCTCCGGTGGCCGGGCGACCGTACCCGCCCGACCACCACACACCTCGTCCGTGGGGGTCCGCACCCATGCGCAAGCTGTACGTCCTCCTCCTGAGCCTCTGCCTCGGCGTGCTCGCCGCGCCCTCCACCTACGCGGCGGACAACGGCAGTTGGTCCGTGTACCCGGCCGCCTCGAAGATCGCCGCGCGGCCGTACTTCTATCTCTCCGCCGACCCCGGCCAGACCATCCAGGACAAGGTGGTCCTCGCCAACAAGACGGCGAAGCCGCTCACCTTCCGGCTGTACGCGGCCGACGCCTACAACACCGCGCGCGACGGCGGGTTCGCGGTGCGGACCGTGAAGGAGACGATGCGGGGAGTGGGCGCGTGGGCGAAGCCCGCGAAGTCCCGGGTCACCGTCCCGGCCCACAGGACGGTCACCGTGCCGTTCACCCTGCACGTGCCCGAAGGGGCCGAACCGGGCGACCACCCGGGCGCGTTGGTCGCCCTCGACGAACACGTCGACAAGGGCGACGGCTCACTCGCCCTCGGTGTGCAGCGGGCCGTCGGCGCCCGCGTCTACCTCCGGGTGAGCGGACCCACGCTCCCCGCGCTCGCCGTGGAACACGTCCACGTGTCCCATCACCAGCCGCTGATACCGGGGTTGGGGGCCAGCGGCGCCACGATCTCCTACACGCTGCGCAACACCGGCAACGTCACCCTCGACCCGAAGGTGACGCTGAAGGCGCGGGGGCTGTTCGGCCGTACGCTGCTCTCGCGCGGACTGACCCGAATCCCGGCCGAGTTGCTGCCGGGGCAGAGCGTGAAGCTGAGCGAGCCGTGGAAGGGCGCGCCCCAACTCGACTGGGGCGACGTCACGTTGACCGCGAGCGCGACGGGCACGAAACAGTCGGCGAGCGCGTCGTTCTTCGCGCTGCCGTGGCTGGCGGCGGCGCTGCTGCTCGCCGTCGGGTTCGCCGGGGGAGTGCTCGCGGTCAGAGCGCGTCGGGGCCGCGCTCACCCGTCCGGACCCGGACGACCGTCTCGACCGGAATCGACCACACCTTCCCGTCCCCGATCTTCCCCGTTCGCGCGGCGGTGACGATCGCGTCGAGCACGGCGTCCGAGTCCGCGTCGTCGACGACGACCTCGATCCGCACCTTGGGCACGAGGTCGACCTGGTACTCGGCGCCGCGGTACACCTCGGTGTGGCCGCGCTGCCGGCCGTAGCCGCTGGCCTCGGTGACGGTCAGGCCGTGTACGCCGAGCTCCTGGAGCGCCGTCTTGACCTCGTCGAGGCGGTACGGCTTGACGATCGCGGTGATGAGCTTCATGCCTGGGTGCTGACCTTCTGAGCAGAGGGGAGGGATGCGCCGACCGGGGCTCCGTGGCCCAGGACGCCGTGATCGTATGCGCTCTCGGCGTGCACCGTAAGGTCAAGACCCGTCAGCTCCTGCTCCTCGCTCGCCCGCAGCCCCATCACCCGGTCGAGCAGCTTGCCGATGCCGTACGTCACGAGGAACGCGTACGCCCCTACGGCGGCCACGGCCACCAGCTGCCTGCCGAGCTGGGCGAGCCCGCCGCCGTAGAGGAGGCCCTCGGGGCCGCCGGTCAGTTCGGTGGTGGCGAAGACCCCGATCAGGAGGGTGCCGATGACTCCGCCGACCAGGTGGACGCCGACGACGTCGAGCGAGTCGTCGTAGTTGAGCCTGAACTTCCAGCCGACCGCGTACGAGCAGACGGCACCGGCGGCGAGGCCGACGACCAGCGCGCCGAGGAGGGAGACCGAGCCGCAGGACGGGGTGATCGCGACCAGGCCGGCCACCGCGCCGGAGGCCGCGCCCAGGGTCGTCGGGTGGCCGTCGCGCTTCTGCTCCACGAAGAGCCAGCCGAGCAGGCCGGTGCAGCCGGCCGTGAGGGTGTTGAGGAAGGCCGCGGCGGCGAGGCCGTTGGCGCCGAGCGCGGAGCCGGCGTTGAAGCCGAACCAGCCGAACCAGAGCAGGCCCGCGCCCAGCATGACCATGGGGAGGTTGTGCGGCCGCATGGCGTCCTTCTGGAAGCCGAGGCGGGGGCCCACCACCAGGCACAGGGCCAGGCCGGAGGCGCCCGAGGTGATCTCGACCGGGAGGCCGCCGGCGAAGTCGAGGGCGCCGAGGTGCGCCGCGATCCAGCCGCCGGGGCCCCATACCCAGTGCGCGACGGGAACGTATACGAGCAGCGCCCAGACGGGTACGAAGACCAGCCACGCGCCGAACCGCACCCGGTCGGCCACCGCGCCGCTGATCAGGGCGGCCGTGATGATCGCGAAGGTGAGCTGGAAGGTGGCGAAGAGGAGGGTGGGGACGGTGCCGTGGACGGCGTTCGGGCCGAGGCCCGCCATGCCGAGGTGCTTCACTCCGCCGATGAGCCCGCCGCCGACGTCGTCGCCGAAGGCGAGGGAGTAGCCGGCGGCCAGCCACACCACCGTGACCAGGGCGATCGACACGAAGCTCATCATCAGCATGTTGAGGACGCTCTTCGTGCGGACCATGCCGCCGTAGAAGAGGGCAAGGCCCGGGGTCATCAGCAGGACGAGGGCGGTGGCGGCGAGCAGCCAGGCGGTGTCGCCGGTGTCGATGCCTGCGGCGGCGAGGGTCACGGTCGTCTCCAACGGTGTGGGGGCTCGTCAGAGGGTCACCGGCCCGGGTTTCCGGTTGTGCACGGCCGTGTTTCCGTGACGTTTCATTGCGTCGGGGTTACCGAAAGCTCACCGTGTGAGGCCCTGGTGGACTGTTGTGCGGCGCGGGCCTGTGGATCAGGGACAATGGGCGCCATGAGCGTTCGTACCCCGTCATCCAAGCCGTCCGCGTCGTCGGAGGCTCCTCACCGCGCCGGCTTCGCCTGCTTCGTGGGCCGCCCCAACGCGGGCAAGTCCACCCTTACGAATGCTCTGGTCGGCCAGAAGGTGGCGATCACCGCCAACCAGCCGCAGACCACGCGGCACACGGTCCGCGGCATCGTGCACCGGCCGGACGCGCAGTTGATCCTGGTCGACACGCCTGGGCTGCACAAGCCGCGCACACTGCTGGGGCAGCGGCTGAACGACATCGTCCGTACGACGTGGGCCGAGGTCGACGTCATCGGCTTCTGCCTGCCGGCGAACGAGAAGCTGGGCCCGGGCGACCGTTTCATCGCGAAGGAACTGGCGTCCATCAAGAAGACGCCGAAGATCGCGATCGTCACGAAGACCGACCTGGTCGACTCGAAGACCCTCGCCGAGCAGCTCATCGCCATCGACCAGCTCGGCAAGGAGCTGGGGTTCGAGTGGGCGGAGATCGTGCCGGTGTCGGCGGTCGCGGGCCAGCAGGTCGATCTGCTGGCCGACCTGCTCATCCCGCTGTTGCCGGAGGGGCCCGCGCTGTACCCCGAGGGCGACCTCACCGATGAGCCCGAGCAGGTCATGATCGCGGAGTTGATCCGGGAGGCCGCGCTGGAGGGGGTGCGGGACGAGTTGCCGCACTCCATCGCCGTCGTGGTGGAGGAGATGCTGCCCCGCGAGGACCGGCCCGCCGACAAGCCTCTCCTCGACATCCACGCGTTCGTCTACATCGAGCGGCCCAGCCAGAAGGGCATCATCATCGGGCCGAAGGGCGCGCGGCTGAAGCAGGTCGGGATCACGTCGCGGAAGCAGATCGAGGCGTTGCTGGGTACGCCGGTCTTCCTGGACCTGCATGTGAAGGTGGCGAAGGACTGGCAGCGGGATCCTCGGCAGTTGCGGAAGCTGGGGTTCTAGGGGGCCGGTTGGGGTTCTGTGGGGCTTTTTTCGCCCCCGCCGCCCCTACCCGTCCCATCCCCAGGGGCTCCGCCCCTTCGACCCCGCCGGGGGCCAGCCCCCGGACCCCCGCTCCTCAAACGCCGGAGGGGCTGATTTCCGACATGTCCTGCACGCCTATCACCCGCAGCAGCTGCAGGCGTTCGTACGACTCCGTTCCCGGGCGGGCCGTGTGGATGACCAGGTGGTGGTGGTCGTCCTGGTTCAGGAGGATCTCGCAGTCGAGTTCCAGGAGGCCGACCAGCGGGTGGCGGAAGCGCTTCGTGGAGCGGCGGCGTACCGCGACCTCGTGGTCCTCCCACAGGCGTGCGAACTCCTCGCTGGACGCGCGGAGTTCGGCCACCAGCGCGGCCGGCTCGGGATCGTCGGGGCGGGCCGCGGCGACCGCGCGGAGGTTCGCCACATGGGAGCGCGCGTGCTCCGGGATGTCCTCCGGGGGGAACAACTCCCGTGACTCCGGGTTCAGGAAGAAGCGGCGGAGCAGGTTGCGGTCGCTGGGCGGGCGGGCGAACGCGTCGCCCGACAGGGCCTTCGACATCGCGTTCTGGGCGATCAGCTCGCCGCAGTCGCTCGTCACGAGTGCCGGGGTGTCGTGCAGCCGGTCCAGGACCAGGAGCAGGCCCGGCCGCAGGTGCGCGGACCCGCCTCCCCGGCGCGGTGGCTCCTCGCCGGTGAGGTGGAAAAGGTGGTCGCGTTCGTCGTCCGTGAGCCGTAGTGCCCGCGCGAGCGCCGTGAGCATCTGGCGGGACGGGCGCGGACCCCGGGCCTGCTCCAGGCGCGTGTAGTAGTCCACGGACATGCCGGTCAGCTGGGCCACCTCCTCGCGGCGCAGGCCCGGCGTACGGCGGCGGGCGCCGGGCGTGAGGCCCACGTCGGAGGGGGTCAGGCGGGCCCGGCCGCGGCGCAGGAAGTCGGCGAGTTCGGCTCGGTTCACGCTTCCAGCGTGCGGCAGTCCGCCCGGCTTATCCAGGGTCTGCCGATCCCCCGATCGGCAGGTCTCTCCCGGTACCGGCCCGCCCGCCCAAAGCTGGTCGGGACGAGAGTCGGGACGAGAGGAGCACATGATGCTGACACTGGTGACAGGCTCGACGGGACAGGTCGGACGGCGCTTCGTGCCGAGGCTGCTGGCGCAGGCCGGGCCGGGGGAGCGCGTACGGGTACTGGTGCGGGACGCGGCACGCGGCGAACCGTTCGCGGAACTGGGCGCGGAGGTCGTGCTCGGCGATCTGCGGGACGAGGACGCCCTCGGCAAGGCGGTGTCCGGAGTCGACGCGGTCGTGAACGTCGCCGCGTCCTTCCGCGGCGTACCCGACGACGAGGCCCGGGCCGTCAACCACGACGCGGCGGTCGCCCTCGGCCGTGCCGCACAGGCCTCCGGCGTACGGCGCTTCGTCCAGGTCAGCACCGGGCTCGTGTACGGCGCCGGACGGGGCCGTCCGCTGACCGAGGACGACGAGAGCCGGCCCGGCGGCGAGATGTGGGGTGCCTACCCGGAGTCCAAGGCGGCGGCAGAACGGGAGTTGCTCGCGCTCGACGGCATGGACGTGCGCGTCGCCCGCCTCCCCTTCGTCTACGGCGAGGGAGACCCCCACCTCGCCAACTCCCTCCACTGGGCCGCGCATTGGGCCTCGAACCAGCGCCTGCACATGGGCCACCACGCGGATGTCGCCCAAGGCCTCCTCCGCGTCCTGCACACCCCGGGAATCGCCGGCCGCGTCTACAACATCGCTGACGACGCCCCCGTCACGGCGGTCGAACTGCACCTGCTCAACGGGGTCGAGATCCCCGCCGGACTCCACGAACACACCGACCCCGACCCGTGGTTCGGCATCATGTCCACCGAGCGGATCCGCCGGGAACTGGGCTACCGCCCGCTGTTCCCGACGGCCTGGTCGGCACGCGACGCGGGCGTGCTCTGACCCCGCTCGGCCCACCGCCCTTGAGCCCACCGCCCTTGAGCCCACCGCCCCCTCAGTCCACGCCCCGAATCCGCCGCACCAGCAACGCCCCCGCCATCCCGATCACCGCCGACACCAGGTACAGCACCCGGTATCCGCCCAGATAGGTGACGATCGGCGCGGCGAGGGCGGGGGCCGCGACCTGCGGAAGCGCGTTCGCCACGTTGATCACGCCGAGGTCCTTGCCGCGGTCCAGGGCCTGGGGGAGGACGTCCGTCATCAGGGCGAAGTCGACCGAGGTGAAGACGCCGAAGCCGATGCCCAGGAAGGCCGCCGCGACGATCGCGCCCGGCCAGGTCTGCCAGCCCGCGAGGACCGCCGTCGCCACCGCCATCAGGACGCCCGACCAGATCACGAACGGTTTGCGGCGGCCGACCCGGTCGGACCACACCCCGCCGACCACGACCGTGGCCAGCAGCGTGAGGCCGTTCACCGCCGTCAGGATCAGGACGCCCTGGTCGGGGTCGTGGTAGTGCAGGCGGTCGCGCAGGTAATACAACAGATACAGCAGCACCAGCGCGTTGCTCAGGTTGATCAGGAAGCGGGTCAGCCAGGCCCAGCCCAGGTCCGGATAGCGGCGCGGGCTCAGCCAGAAGCCCTTGAAGAAGCCCGGCCAGGACCACACCGGGCGGTCCGTGGGCGGGAGTTGCAGGTCCTTGTGGCGCAGCACGTACGGCAGCACGCCCACCGCCGTGAACACCGCGCACGCCACATAGCCCGCCGTGATGCCCCCGGCCGCCGTCGCCAGTCCCGTGCCGCCCACCACGCCCAGGATCTGCGCGGCGCCCAACCAGCCGCCCACAGAGCCTCGTTGGAGCCGCGGCACGCGGTCGGGGACGGCCGCCGTGACGGCAGCGAAGGCCGCGTTCAGGGTCAGCTGGACCAGGCACCAGCCCAGCGTCATCGTCCACACCCCGCCCGCGCCCGCGAGCAGCAGCAACGACAGCGCGCCGCCCGCCGTCCCGGCCACGATCCACGGCGTACGGCGGCCCCAACGCGCCGTCGTACGGTCGGACAGTGCGCCGAAGAGCGGATTGGCGACCAGGGACACCAGCGCGCCCGCGCCGGTCACCCACGCCAGCATCGTCTCCTTGGACATGCCGGTGCCGGGCGCGAAGTCCTTGGCCTGCGAGGCGAGCAGGATCTGCAACGGGCCGTACCAGCCCACCCAGATCGCCCCGTTGGCGAGCGACAGCGCCGACGTCCAGCCCCGGCCCACGCGTTCCACGGGTTCGGCCAGGGCGAGAGCCGAAGTGGCGGTAGCGGGAGCCGGATTGCCGTCGTCCACGGAACTCCCCGTCGTCGTCATCTCTGCGCCCGCAGCATGCCCTGGAACCAGCCGTACGACGCCTTCGGAGTGCGCGCCTGTGTCTCGTAGTCGACGTGGACGAGGCCGAAGCGGCGCTCGTAGCCCTCCGCCCACTCGAAGTTGTCGAGGAGCGACCACACGAAGTAGCCGCGGACGTCCACGCCCGCCTCCAACGCCCCGTGCAGCGCCCGGACATGGCCGTCGAGGTAGGCGATCCGGTCCTGGTCGTCGACGCCCTCGTAGGAGCAGCCGTTCTCGGTGATGACGACGGGCGGGAGCCGGTCGCCGTAGCGGTCGCGGAACGTGGTGAGGAGCTCGGTGAGGCCCTCGGGGACCACCGGCCAGCCGAAGTCCGTGACCGGGACGCCCTCGATGTCCCTTACGGAGAAGGGGAGTTCGGCGGGGAGGGTGAGTCCGCCGAACTCGATCTCCGCGCCCTGGGGTGCCCCGACCCGGCTCGGCGCGTAGTAGTTGATCCCGTACCAGTCGATCGGTTCGGCGATCACCTTCAGGTCGGACTCGACGTCGCCCGGCATCAACTCGCCCAGGCCTGAGGGGTATTCGCCCAGCAGGAGCGGGTCGGCGAACAGGCGGTTCAGGAGCAGGTCGTAGAAGTTCGCCGCCTCGACGTCCTCCGGCTCCTGGGACGCCGGCCAGGTCGGGCCGTGCGAGTTGGCGATCCCGATGTCGGTGGCACCGGCCGCGCGCAGCGCCCGTACCGCCAGTCCGTGGGCCAGGAGTTGGTGGTGGGCGACCGGGAGCGCGTCGAAGAGCAGGGTCTTGCCGGGGGCGTGGGCTCCCAGCGCGTGCCCCAACAGCGTATGTTCGGCGGGCTCGTTGAGGGTGATCCACTTCTTCACCCGGTCGCCGAGCCGGTCGGCGACCACGGACACGTACTCGGCGAAACGTGACGCCGTATCTCTGTCCATCCAGTCCCGCGTGACCGGGAGATCCCAGTGGAACAGGGTCGGGACCGGACGGACGCCCGCTTCGCCCAGTTCGTCGACGAGACGGTCGTAGAAGTCCAGGCCGCCGGGGGAGTTCACGCGCGGCCAGGAGATCGAGAAGCGGTACGCGTCCACGCCCAGGTCGGTCAGGAGGGCCACGTCCTCGTGGTGGCGGTGGTAGTGGTCGCAGGCCACCGCCGCCGTCGAGCCGTCCTTGATCCGGCCGGGCTCTGCCTCGAACACGTCCCAGACGGAGGGCTCGCGTGCCTCCGCCGCGCCCTCGATCTGGTGGGCCGAAGTCGAGACGCCCCAGAGGAAATCGGCCGGGAACCGAGGTATCGGGTTGCCTGCATCATTCGCCATGCGCCGGATCATGGGTACCGGCGGTAACGGGTGTCAACGGGCGGGCGTGAACAACCAGTTACGCACCTTCCTTCAACACCCTTTGGATCAGCGTCCGTTGCTCCTCCGTGAGCCGGGGGTCGGCCGTGTGCACCGTCTTCCCGTCCACCGTGATCTCGTAGTGGAAGCCGTCCGGGACCCCTGCCTTCGGCGCGCGCTGACCGTCGGCGACCGCCTGTTCGGCCAGCGCGTGCCACTCATGTGCGTCGGGCCGCGCCGAGGTGTCGACCTCGCCGCGGCGCTCGATGCCACCGATCCCGCCCGTGCGCCGTACCTGAATACGCATGGGTCCTGTCTAGTACGGATACGGGCCCGGCGCGACTGCCGCGACTACGAGGTCGGCACCCCGACCTGTTCCCACGCCTTCGTCACGGCCTGCAACTCCTCGCCGCCGTCCCCGAACCGGGTCTTCGCGGCGGCGACCGTGAGCGTCGCGAAGTCGGTGAACAGGGCGTCCTTCTTGAGTTCGCCGCCGGTCAGGACGTCGTACCAGATCTGTCCCGCCTTCTCCCAGGCGTGGCCGCCGATGGCGTCGGCGACCAGGTAGAAGGCGTGGTTGGGGATGCCGGAGTTGATGTGCACCCCGCCGTTGTCGCGGCCCGTGTTGACGAAGTCGTCCATCGTCGCGGGCTGCGGGTCCTTGCCGAGGGCGCTGTCGTCGTAGGCCGTGCCCGGGGCCTTCATGGAGCGCAGGGCGACTCCGGAGACGCGCGGGGCGAGGAGGCCCGCGCCGATCAGCCAGTCGGCGTCGGCGGCGGTCTGGCCGAGCGTGTACTGCTTGATGAGCGAGCCGAAGACGTCGGAGATCGACTCGTTCAGGGCGCCGGACTGGCCGAAGTAGGTCAGGTTCGCGGTGTACTGCGTGACGCCGTGGGTGAGTTCGTGGCCGATGACGTCGACCGGGATGGTGAAGTCGAGGAACAGTTCGCCGTCGCCGTCGCCGAACACCATCTGCTCGCCGTTCCAGAACGCGTTGTCGTACTTCACGTCGAAGTGGACGGACGCGTTGAGCGGCAGGCCCTGGCCGTCGATGGAGTGCCGGTTGAAGGCGTTCAGGTACAGCTCGAAGGTGGCGCCGAGACCGGCGTAGGCGCGGTTGGCGGTGGCGTCCTTGCCGGGTTCGGAGCCCTCGCCGCGGATCTTCTTGCCGGGCAGGTCCTGCTTGTGCTTGGCGTCGTAGATCGTGCGCTGCGGCTTGTCGGTCCCGGTGGGCGCGGCGAGGGCCGGTGCGCCGAGCACCGTGGTCAGCCGGCGGTGGGTGCGCTCGTAGGCGTCGCGCTCCAGGGTCTCGCGGGCGGGACCGGCGAGCGCGGGGTCCTCGTGCTGGGCGAGCTTGTCGAGGACGTGCGGCGGGACGATCGTGCAGAAGACGGGCTCGAAGCCCCCGTGTGTCGTCATGCCCGGCACGATGGCACTCCGTTAGCGACATGTCACTACGCGCGACCTTGATTGGTGAAATGTGAGGATGCTCCACCCAGAGACGGTCGCTCTGTGTTATCGGGTGACGGCTGAGTGTGGCTTGGCGCGCCCACGCGGCGGAGCCGCACATCGATACAGCCCCGCGTCCTTAAGGGAGTGCGGTCCCGCATACTGATACGGAGCCGCACGTCCAGGACCGCTCGGCTAGCATGCTTCGCATCATGCGTATCGGGCTGCTTCTCCTTAGCTGCCGCGGCGAGGGCCTGTAGTCGAGGCCGACCCCCTCCCCGCGGAGTCTGGCGTTGCGCCGTCGGCCGTCCTTCAGGACACCACGAGGAGCCCACGCATCATGGCAACCAGCCACCGCCGCGCCAATCGCCAGCAGCCCAGTTCCATGCCGATCCACAAGTACGGCCAGTACGAGCAGGTCGACATCCCCGACCGCACCTGGCCCCAGCAGCGGATCACCGTCGCCCCCCGCTGGCTCTCCACGGACCTGCGGGACGGCAACCAGGCCCTGATCGACCCCATGTCACCGGCGCGCAAGCGCGCGATGTTCGACCTGCTGGTCAAGATGGGCTACAAGGAGATCGAGGTCGGCTTCCCTGCCTCCGGCCAGACCGACTTCGACTTCGTGCGCTCGATCGTCGAGGAAGAGGGCGCGATCCCGGACGACGTCACGATCTCCGTGCTGACCCAGGCCCGCGAGGACCTGATCGAGCGGACCGTGGAGTCCCTGAAGGGCGCCAAGCGCGCCACGCTGCACCTGTACAACGCGACCGCGCCCGTCTTCCGCCGCGTGGTCTTCCGCGGCTCCAAGGACGACATCAAGCAGATCGCCGTCGACGGCACCCGCCTGGTGATGGAGTACGCCGAGAAGCTGCTGGGCCCGGAGACGGAGTTCGGCTACCAGTACAGCCCCGAGATCTTCACCGACACCGAACTGGACTTCGCGCTGGAGGTCTGCGAGGCGGTCATGGACGTCTGGCAGCCCGGCCCGGGCCGCGAGATCATCCTCAACCTGCCCGCCACGGTGGAGCGTTCGACCCCCTCGACCCACGCGGACCGCTTCGAGTGGATGGGCCGCCACCTGTCCCGCCGCGAGCACGTGGTGCTGTCGATCCACCCGCACAACGACCGCGGTACGGCCGTCGCCGCCGCCGAGCTGGCGCTGATGGCCGGCGCCGACCGCGTCGAGGGCTGCCTGTTCGGCCAGGGCGAGCGCACCGGCAACGTAGACCTGGTCACGCTGGGAATGAATCTCTTCTCCCAGGGCGTCGACCCGCAGATCGACTTCTCGAACATCGACGAGATCCGTCGTACGTGGGAGTACTGCAACCAGATGGAGGTCCACCCGCGCCACCCGTACGTGGGCGACCTGGTCTACACGTCCTTCTCCGGCTCCCACCAGGACGCCATCAAGAAGGGCTTCGACGCGATGGAGGCCGACGCGAAGGCCAAGGGCGTCACCGTCGACGACATCGAGTGGGCGGTGCCCTACCTGCCGATCGACCCGAAGGACGTCGGCCGCTCCTACGAGGCCGTCATCCGGGTCAACTCGCAGTCGGGCAAGGGCGGAATCGCGTACGTCCTGAAGAACGACCACAAGCTGGACCTGCCGCGCCGGATGCAGATCGAGTTCTCGAAGCTGATCCAGGCCAAGACGGACGCCGAGGGCGGCGAGGTCACCCCGAAGGAGATCTGGGCGACCTTCGAGGACGAGTACCTGCCGAACCCGGACAACGCCTGGGGCCGTATCCAGGTCAAGACCGGCCAGTCGACCACCGACACCGACGGCGTGGACACGCTCAAGGTGGAGGCCACCGTCGACGGCGTCGACACCGTCCTGACCGGCTCCGGCAACGGCCCGATCTCCGCGTTCTTCGACGCCCTGGGGTCCGTCGGCATCGACGTACGGCTCCTGGACTACCAGGAGCACACGATGAGCGAGGGCGCCTCCGCGCAGGCCGCCTCGTACATCGAGTGCGCGATCGGCGACAAGGTTCTGTGGGGAATCGGGATCGACGCGAATACGACACGTGCCTCACTGAAGGCGGTCGTCTCCGCCGTCAACCGCGCGGGGCGCTCCGCCGGGTGAGCCGTGATCGGCTGCGGCGCCGTCGTGGCTGGTCGCGCAGTTCCCCGCGCCCCTTTGGGGCGCGGGACACCCGTCGTGTATCGGCCATTCGCTGTGCAGGTCACGAGAAGGTCTCGTCCAAGGTACTGACTCCAGCTCCTCAATGTGGCTAACATCACGCCAGCGCGGCGATGTTGCCGCGGCGTTACGGAGGTGCGACGTGCTGCCAGAACGGGGACGGGACGGCCGAGTTGTCCATGAGGGCCGTGCGGCGCGCGTCCTGGGCATCCGTACCGCGTGGACCAGCGTCGGGGACGGCGAGTTCTTCTGCCCCGGCTGCGGAGGCGACCGCAACTACCAGCGGCTCACCGGGCGCCGCCGCTTCACCCTGCTCGGCATGCCGGTGCTGCCGCGCGGCGACACGGGACCGGTCGTCGAGTGCGCCGCCTGCCAGGGTCACTACGGCACCGACGTCCTCGACCACCCCACCACGAGCCGTTTCTCCGCGATGCTCCGCGACGCCGTGCACACGGTCGCCCTCGCGGTCCTCGCCGCCGGCGGCACCTGCGCCCGTACGTCCCTGGAGGCCGCCGCGGGCACCGTGCGCGCCGCCGGCTTCCAGGACTGCACGGAGGACCAGCTGGGCGCCCTCGTCGAGGCCCTGGCGGCCGACACCGGCCGCGTCTTCGGCGAATCCAGCGGCGCCGGCCTCGCCATAGAGCTGCACGAGGCCCTCGACCCGCTCGCTCCGCACCTCGCCCCCGCAGGCCGCGAATCGATCCTGCTCCAGGGCGCCCGCATCGCCCTCGCCGACGGCCCGTACACCCCGGCGGAACGCGACGCCCTCGCGACCGTGGGCGCGGCCCTCACCATCTGCTCGGACGACGTGACACGGCTGCTGGCGGCGGCGCGCACGCCGTCGTAGAACACCCGCACGGCCTAGGAGGACGGTGGTACGCGCGTCACGGGTGGTGACTCCGGAGAGCATGTGACGGACAGGTCTCCGAGAGCCCGTGAGGGAGAGCGATGACCATCCTGAGCCGCACGCTTCTCGTCACCGCCGTACTGATCGCCCCGTTCACCGTCGCCGGGCACGCCTCCGCCCGCTCCGGCTGCGCGTCCTCCGTGCCCTACGTCTCCGGAGACGGCGGCTACGACACCTACCGCATCCCGGCGACCGTCACCACCGACCACGGCACCGTCCTCGCCTTCGCCGAGGGGCGGCACAACAGCGCGGGCGACACCGGCAACATCGACGTCGTCCTACGACGGTCCACCGACGGCGGCTGCACCTGGGGTCCCCTGTCCGTGGTGGCCGCCGGCGACGGGGACACCCGGGGCAACCCGGCCCCCGTCGTCGACCCCCGCACCGGCGCGATCGTGCTCGTCACCTCCTACAACAGCGGCGCCGTCACCGAGGGCCAGATCATGCGGGGCGAGGTCACGCCGGAACAGAGCCGCCGGGTGTTCGTACAGCGCAGCTGGGACGACGGCCGGAACTTCACGGCTCCCCGGGACATCACGAACGAGGTGAAGCTGCCAGGCTGGCGCTGGTACGCGACGGGGCCGGGGCACGCGGTCGCCCTCACGCGGGGCGTGCACGCGGGGCGGCTGGTGATCCCCGCCAACCACTCCGCCGCGCCGGACGCGGGGTCGGGTGACACCGGGCAGGAGGCCAAGTACTACGGCGGGCATGATCTGTACAGCGACGACGGGGGCGATACGTGGCGGGTGGGGTTCGTGGACTCCACCTACGACGGCGTGAGCAACGCGAACGAGTCCACCGCCGCCGAACTCCCCGACGGCAGGCTGTACTTCAACTCACGGGACCAGGTCGGCACGAGCGCGGGCAACCGGCTGGACACGTACTCCAGCGACGGCGGGACGAGCCTCGACCGCCCGTACGCCGTCCAGCACACGCTCGACGACGTCCCGGTGGTCGAGGGCAGCGTCCTCCAACTACAGGGAGAGCAGGCGCCGTTGCTCTTCTCGGCACCGTCCGGCCCCACCGTCCGGCAGGCCATGGCGATCTGGCGCAGCGCGGACGATGGGGCGACCTTCACGAAGATGCTCACGTTGTCGCAGCGGCGGGCCGCCTACTCCGATCTGGTACAGGTCGACCGGGACACGGTCGGAGTGCTGTACGAGACCGGAGCGACGGGACCGTACGAGACGATCGAGTTCCGCCGGGTGACGCCGTGAGGACCGGCTCAGCGGAGCCTGGTGGTCATACCGACGGCACCGACGCCCTTCGGGCACTCGCCCTTGTTGTAGCCGTAACGCCAGTACGGCTTGCTGCTGTACCACTTGCCGTTGGCGCACTTGACGTTGACGTGCACGATGTAGCCGGGGCACTTGGCGTGGGCCCGGCCACGGCCGTAGTTGTAGTCGATCCACTTCGAGCACCTCGCGGCAGCGTGCACGGACGCCGAAGCGGCCGAGTCCGCGACGGCGACGGCCGTCGGCGGCCGGGTGTACGCGGTGTGGGCCTCCGCGGGTGCCGCGCCGGCGGCGAGGCCGACGCCCATGATCACGGCGGCGGTACTGAGCAGGGCCCGCTTGCGGGCGGTCTTGGCCGACATGGTGGTCCTTTCGGTCGGGCGCCCCGGCCGCCTGGGCCGGGGACGGGAGTTCGGTCGCGGTCGGGGTGAACGAGCCTGTTCCCGTGGCTTGTTCGCCTCGACCCGTACCGAGTCTTCGCGGCCGTTCCGTTGTTGCGCAGGTCCCCCTCGCCGCATGAAACAAAAACCGAACCCCAGGTCAGACGCCGCGAGTTGGGCCGAGAAGCGGGTTGCCCCCCGACCGGCGGGGTGCCTAGGTTGGCGGGCGTCGATCAAGCGTCGGGTGACGGGGGAACCTGATGGGGCGCCAGGAAGCACCACTCGATCCGGGCCGGGGACCGGTGCAGCGGTTCGCGTTCGAGTTGCGCAAGCTGCGCCGGGAGGCGGGCGGCATCACGTACCGGACCATGGCGCGCGGCACCGGGTACTCGGTCTCGACCCTGTCCCGGGCCGCCGCCGGCGAGCAACTGCCGTCGCTCCCGGTGCTGCTGGCCTATGTGGCCGCGTGCGGTGGCGACGGGGCCGACTGGGAACGGCGCCTGCGCACGGCGGAGGAGGAAGCCGCCGAGGCGGCGGCCGACGGCGACGACAGCGACGCGCCGTACCAGGGGCTGGCCCGGTTCGAACCGGCGGACAGCGAGCGGTTCTTCGGGCGGGACCGGCTGGTCGCCGAGGCCCTCGGCCTGGTGCGCCGGTGCCGCCTCAGCGCGGTGTTCGGCCCCTCCGGCAGCGGCAAGTCCTCCTTGCTGCGCGCCGGGCTGATCCCCGCCCTGCGCACCGGGTCCGAGGCCCGCCCCGCCGCCCTGCGCATCCTCACCCCGGGCCCGCGTCCCGCCCGCACCCACGCGGGCCTCTTCGAGGCGAAGGACGCCCCCGGCGACACCGTCGTGGTGATCGACCAGTTCGAGGAGGTCTTCACCCTGTGCGCCGACCCGGCCGAGCGGCAGGCGTTCATCGACCTGGTCCTGACCGCCCTGCGGCCCGGGGCCCGGCTCCGGGTGGTCCTCGCGGTACGGGCCGACTTCTACGGCCGCTGCGCCGAACACCACGCCCTGGCACGGGCGTTGACCACCGCCGGTCTGCTGGTGGGGCCGATGGACCCCGCCGAACTGCGCGAGGCGATCGTGAAGCCGGCGACGGCCGACGGGCTGATCGTCGAACAGGCCCTGACCGCCCGGATCGTGCGGGAGGTCACCGGAGAACCCGGCGGACTGCCGCTGATGTCCCACGCACTGCTGGAGACCTGGCGCCGCCGCAAAGGCCGGGCGCTCACCGCGGCGGCGTACGACGCCAGCGGCGGCCTGCACGGCGCGGTCGCCCGCACCGCCGAGAACGTCCTCGCCGAACTCACCTCCGCCCAGGCCGAGTCGGCGCGACGCGTCCTGCTGCGGCTGATCACCCCCGGCGACGGCACCCAGGACACCCGCCGGCCCGTACCCCGCGCCGAACTCGGCGACGACGGCACGGTCGTCCTCGAACGCCTCGTCCGGGCCCGGCTCCTCACCCTCGACCAGGACACCGTCGACCTCGCCCACGAGGCCCTCATCACCGGCTGGCCCCGGCTGCGCGCCTGGGTCGACGCCGACCGGGAACGACTGCGGGCGCACCGACGGCTGACCGAGGCGGCGACCGCCTGGACCGGGCTGGGCCAGGACCCGGGCGCCCTGTACCGGGGTACCCGGCTGGCCGCCGCGGAAGAGGCGTTCGCCGGAGACGGACGCAGGGCCGAACTCACGCCCACCGAGGCGGAGTTCCTCACCGAGAGCCTCGCCGCCCGCGACCGCGAGCAGCACCTCGCCGCCCGCACCACTCGCCGCCTGCGCTCCCTCGTCGCGGGTCTCACCGCCCTGCTGCTGGTGGCCTGCGCCGCCGCGGGTGTCGCGCTGGAGCAGCGGGCGACGGCACGTTCCGAACGCACCGCGGCGGTGTCCCGGCAGATCACCGCCGAGGCGGAGCGGTTGCGCGGGACGGACGCCCCCTCCCAGACGGAGGACGTGTCACTCGCGGCACAGCTCGACATCGCGTCGTACCGGATGCGGCGGTCGACACAGACGTACACGAGCTTGGTGAGCGCGGCGAACGCCACTCTGTTCGCCGAACTGTCCGATCAGAGCCGGTCGTTGGGGATGGGCGGGTACGCCACCAACAACGGCAGGGTGTCCTACGACGCACACCGCGGCAGGCTGGTCCTGGCCGGGGACGACGGCCTGGTCCGGCTCTGGGACACGACCCGGTTCACACAGCCGAAGCGGATCGGGCGGGCGCTGCGGGGCCAGCAGGCGGCCCTGAGCCCGGACGGGAAGGTGCTGGCCCTGGAGGACGACACCTCGATGGTCCGGCTGTGGAACATTGCCCGGCCCGACCGTCCCGTCCGGCTCGGTGCCCTCCAGCTGCCCGGCGACGAGAACACCGGCACGCTGGCCTTCGGCCCCGACGGGCACCTGCTCGCCGCCGGCACCAGGAAGACCTCGCTGTGGGACGTGCGCGACACCGCGCACCCCAGGCTGCTGGTGCGTGAACTGCCCGGTGAGATACCGGCGTTCAGCCCGCACCGGGCGGTGCTGGCCACCGCCGACGGCGACAGCGGCACGGTCCGCCTGTGGAACATCGCCCGGCCCTCGCACCCGGTCCGGCTGGGCGTGCTCCACCCCGAGACCGACCAGGGCACCATGCTCGTCTTCAGCCCGGACGGGCGGTACCTCGTCACCAACGGTGGCGTGCCCGGACAGGTCGAGGTGTGGGACACCCGCAACCCGGCCCGCCCGACCCCCGGTTACTCGCTGAACTCGCCCGACGACACGTCCGTCGCCGCGGTGGCCTACAGCCCCGACGGCCGGCTCCTGGCCGTGGCCGGGGAGAACGCCATCCAGCTGTGGAACCTCGTCACGACCGACCAACCCCAGCGTCTGGGCGGGCCGTTGGGCCAGCGGACCGGCAACGGGATCGCCCTGGCCTTCGCCCCCGACGGGCGGTCCCTGATCGCGGACGGCGAAACCCTGCGGATCTGGAGCCTGCCGCCGACCGTCCTCCTCGGCTGTGGAACCGTTGCCACGGCCTCGTTCGCCCCGGACGGCCGCACGGCGGCCACGGCCTGTCCGGACGAGCAGCGGGTACGGCTGTGGGACGCCACCGACCCCGGCGACGTGAGCTCTCTCGGCACCCTCCCGGGCACGATCGCGGTGTTCGCGCCGTACGGCCACCTCCTCGCGGTGGTCGCCCCCGACGGCGGAGTACGCCTGTGGGACCTCACCCACCCCGCGCGGCCCCGCCGGCTGGGCCACCTGCCCGTGACAGCGAGCGAACACACCGTCTATGCCCTGTCCTTCGGCCCGGACGCACACACCGTGGTCACCTACGACGCGCTGGGTGCCCGGGGCGGCTACATCAAGGCGAAGACAGACGGCGGGAGTGACGGCATTTGGGGTGCCGTCCCCGAGGACGACGGGGTCCACATCCGCAGCTGGGACATCGCCGACCCTGCCCGGCCGGTCAGGGTGGGCGGGAACGCCGTGCTGGGCAAGAACGCCGGTGTCACGGTCGCCGCGATCAGCTCCGACGGCCGCCTGCTTGCCGTTGTCGAAGGTGACGGGAACATCGGCCTGTGGGACACGAGCGATCCTGCCCGTCCGGTGCGCCGCGGACGTGAACTCCCCGGTGACGAAGCCGTGTTCGACTCCCGAGGGCGCACGCTCGTCATCGGCGACGAGGACGGAACGGTCCGGCTCCTCGACACCGCACACCCGGCCCGGCCGCACTGGCTCGGCCCCGCCCTCGACGCCGACGGCTCCGTCGCCGGAGTGGCGATGAGCCTAGACGGCCGCAGACTCGCCGTCGGCACCGAGGACGGGTTGGTCAAGCTGTGGGACACCACCGACCCCGCCCGGCCCACCGCCCTGGGAGACCCCCTCGTCGGGCACACTGCCTCCGTGAGCACCCTGGCGTTCGCGCCCGACGGCGGCACGCTCGCCACCGGCGCCCAGGACGGCAGCGTGCGCCTGTGGACCCTGGACGCCGATCGCGCCGTAGGCCACATCTGCGCCGTCACCGGGCACGCCCTCAGCACCGCCCAGTGGCGCCGCTACGTGGGAAACCTGCCCTACCGTCCGCCCTGCCCCTGACCGCTCACAACAGCCCGGCCGCCGCGAGGAACTTCCCGACCTGCCCCACTTCCTCCTCCGACAGCGGGATCTGCGGCTCGGCGGTGGCCGCGCAGTCGATGACCCCGCGGAGCTGGAGCGCCGCCTTGAACGCCCCCAGCGCGGACGAACTGCCCCCCATCCGCGCCGGGTCCCCCACACCCACCAGCCCGAACAACCCACACAGCCGCTCCTGTTCGGCCCGCGCCCGCTCCCAGTCCCCGGCCCGGCACAGCGCGTCGAGACGGACGTACCCGTGCGGATCGACGTTCGCGAGACCAGGCACCGCCCCGTCCGCGCCCAGCGCCAGCGCCGAGTCGACGAACAGCTCGGAACCGGTGAGCACGCTGAACCCGGTGATGTCCGGATGGACACGCGCGCCGGTCACGACTGTACGGAAGCCGCCCAGGTCACCGCTGGAGTCCTTGAGCCCGGCGAGGACGCCCTCGGCGGCGAGTTCGAGGACGAGGTCGGAGGGCAGCTTGGTGTGGACGGAGGCGGGGAGGTCGTAGGCGACGACGGGGACGGGTGACGCGGCGGCGATCAGGCGGTAGTGGCGGGCGATCTCGGCGGGGTGGGTGCGCGTGTAGAAGGGCGCGGTCACCACGACCGCGTCCGCACCCGCGTCCGTCACGGCAGCCACATGGTCCAGAACGCGAGGCGTGGTCATGTCGATCGCGCCTGCCAGCACCGGGAGTTGACCCCCTGCATGAGCCACCACCGACTCGACGACACACCTCCGCTGCCGGTCCGTCAGATACGCCGCCTCCGACGTCGAGCCGAGCAGGAACAGCCCGTGCACCCCGGCCCCCACCAGATGGTCGACGAGCCTGAGCAGTGAACGGACGTCCACCTCGCGGTCCGGTGTCAGGGGCGTGCAGACGGGCGGTACGACACCGGTCAGCGGGGCGGGGAAGGGCATCAAGGCTCCAGGGGGCGGCTTTGGCGAACCAGGTCGCGGGTCGACAGGTCCTCCTCCACAGGATGGTGGCAGCGGTAGCGATGTTCCGGCGTCGACGCGGGTGAAAAGTCCGGCATGCCGGAAGCGCACACCTCGTCCGCCTTCCAGCAGCGGGTACGGAACGGGCACCCGCTCGGCGGACGCGTCGCCGACGGCACCGGTCCGACCAGCGGGATGGGGTCGATGGGGTGGAGCAGGCCCGGTGTCGCCGAGAACAGGGCCCGGGTGTACGGGTGCCTCGCCCGGTCGGTGACCCGATCGGCCGGGGTCTCCTCGACGATCCGGCCCAGGTACATGGTGATCACGCGGTCGCTCATCCGCCGTACGGTCTGGATGTCGTGGGACACGAACACCAGGGCCAGGCCGAGCCGTTCCTTCAGGTCCAGCAACAGGTTGAGGATCTGGGCGCGGACCGACACGTCCAGCGCGCTGGTCGGTTCGTCGGCCACCACCAGGTCGGGGTCCAGCGCCAACGCCCGTGCGATTGCCACTCGTTGGCGTTGGCCGCCGGAGAGCTGTCCCGGCAGGCCGTCCGCCAGAGCGCGCGGGAGGCCTACGAGGGACATCAACTCCCTTACCCGTTCTTCGCGTTGCTTTCGGTCGCCGCGACCGTGCACGTCCAGCGGGTCCCGCAGTATCTGGCGGATCGTCAGGCGGCGGTTCAGCGCGGTCGACGGGTCCTGGAAGATCATGCCGATGCCGGTGCCCACGGCGGCCCGGCGTTCGCCGTCCGGCATCGACCACAGGTCGCGGCCCCGGAGGGACACCGTGCCGGAGGTCGGCCGCTGTACGCCCACCAACACCTTGGCCAGCGTGGACTTTCCGCAGCCGGACTCACCGACCACGCCGACCGTCTCGCCGGGCGCGACGGTGAGGTCGGCACCGGTCAGGGCGTAGACCCGGTCGCGGGTGAACAGGCCGCCGCCGCGCGCCTTGTGCACGACATGCGCATCCGCCAACTCGACCAGCACACCGCCCACTTGACCACCCTCCCGCTCAACACCGCCGCCTCCCGCACTCGTCACAGCGCCCACCCCCAACCCTCCAGGGGCGCGGGGAACTGCGCCACCAGCCCCCACCCACCGGCACTCCGCGCACAACCCGAACCACCCACCCCCAACCCGCTCCACACCCCACCCGCACCACTCACCCGGCCCCCCTCAACACCCACCCCGCTCACGTGACCGCCTCGCTCTCCGTAGCCGCCAGGTCGATCGCCGGATGGTGGCACGCCGCCATGTGCGAGCGCGGCCCGACCAGGCCGGGGGCCGTCGTACGGCAGAGGTCGCTCGCCGGCGGGCAGCGGTCCGCGAAGCGGCAGCCGGCCGGGAAGTCGGCGGGGGAGGGGACGACACCCTTGATCTGGGTCATCCGCTCGGCCGCCGATTCGAGGGACAGGACGCTGCCGAGCAGGCCGCGCGTGTAGTGGTGGGCCGGTGACTCCACCAGGTCGGCGGTCACGCCCGTCTCCACGATCTGCCCGCCGTACATCACCACCACCCGGTCGGTGACGTCCGCGATCAGCGCGAGGTCGTGCGAGACGAGGACGAGAGCGAAGCCCAACTCCTCGCGCAGCCGCAGCAGTAGCTCTATGACCTGTGCCTGCACGGTGACGTCGAGGGCGGTGGTCGGTTCGTCGGCGACGATCAGCTTCGGGTCGCGGGACAACGCCAGGGCGATCAGCACGCGTTGCCGCTGGCCGCCGGAGAGTTCGTGCGGGTAGCTGCGCAGGGTGCGGTCCGGGTCGAGGCCGACCAGCGTCAGCAACTCGCCTGCCCCGCGGTGCCCTCCGCGCCGTATCACCTGCTTGAGCTGGGCGTGGATCGTCATCGCGGGGTTCAGGGACGAGAGGGCGTCCTGGTAGACCATGGCCATCTCGTGGCCCAGCAGCTTGCGGCGGACGCGCATCGGTTCGCCCACCAACTGCCGCTGGTTGAAACGGACTTGGCCGCGCACCCGCGCGCCCTTCGGTTCCAGGCCCATCACCGCGAGCGCCGTCAGCGATTTGCCGCAGCCCGACTCGCCCACCAGGCCCAGGACTTCACCCGCCCGCACCTCGAAGCTGATGCCGTCGACGATGTCCACGCCGTGGTGCCGGCCCTCGAAGCCGATGGCGAGGTTCTCCACCGCCAGTACCGGTTGGCCGTCGGGGTCGGGCAACGGCCTTGCGCGGGACCGGAGTCGTAGTGCCGCCTCCGTCAGGCCGGGGAGCGGGAGGACCTCGCCGGTGCCCGGTTGCGGGGCGTCGAGCGGGTCCTCGTCGTGTCGTACGTCCACCTCGCGCGCGGCCGGGGCCGCCCACGCGTCCGAGACTCCCTCGGACAGTATGTTCAGCGAGAGGACCGTGACCAGCATCAGCAGGCCGGGGAAGACCGTCGCCCACCAACCCCCGGTCAGCACCGTGTTCTTGCCGTCCGCGATGACACTGTCCCACGACGGGTCCGGGGGGCGTACGCCCGCGCCGATGAACGACAGCGACGCCTCGAAGACGATCGCCTCGGCGACCTGCACCGTGCAGAACACCAGGATCGGGGCGGCGCAGTTGACGGCCACGTGCCGGATCACGATGTGCGGGGTGCGGGCGCCGATCACCCGCTCGGCGGTCACGTAGTCCTCGCCGTACTGGTCAAGTACGTTGGCCCGTACGACCCTTGCCACCGGCGGGGTGAACAGGAACGCGATCGCGCAGATCAGTACGGTGATTCCGCCGCCGAAGACCGCGACCAGGACGGCCGCCAGCGCGATGCCGGGGAACGCCATCACCACGTCCAGGCAGCGCATCAGCGTCTCGTCGACGCGCTTGCGGGCGGTCGCGGCGATCGCGCCGATCAGCGCGCCGACGACGAGGGCCAGCGCGGTCGCGCCCAGGCCGATCGCGAGGGACCAACGGGCGCCGTACATCAGCCTGCTGAGGATGTCCCGGCCCAGGCTGTCCTGGCCCATCCAGTGGTCGGCGGAGGGGTGTCCGGTGCCGTCGACGGGGAGTCGCTGGTCGAGTGGGTCGTGCGGGGCGAGGATCGGTGCGAACAGTGCCACCAGCACCACGACCGCCAGGAAGCACACCGCGACCTTCGACAGCAGCGGCAGCCGGCGCCGGCCGCGCAACCGGATGCCGGGCCGGGACAGGGTCTCGGCGAGGCCCTTGCGGGAGAACTGGGGAAACTGAGTGAACATCAGGAAGCATCCCTCAGGCGCGGGTTGACCAGCAGATAGAGGATGTCGATGACGAGGTTCACGACGACGAACCCGGTCGCCGTCGTGAGCACCACGCCCTGGACGACGGCCGGGTCGCCGTTCTGCACGGCGTCGATCATCAACTTGCCCATCCCGGGGAGGGAGAAGATGGTCTCGATGACGACCGCTCCGCCGAGCAGGTATCCAACGCGTAGGCCCAGCACGGTGAGTGGGTTCATCAGCGCGTTGCGGAGCACGTTCCGGCCGACCACCACCCTGGGTGGCAGTCCGCTGCCGATCGCGGTCCGGACGTAGTCCTTGTCCAGCTCCTCGACCACCGACGTCCTGACGATGCGCGTGAGTTGGGCCGCCACCGGGAGCGAGAGGGCCAGCGCCGGGAGTGCCATCGTCTTGAGCCAGCCGGTGAGGGAGTCCGCCGGGTTGATGTAGCCGCCGGTCGGGAACCAGCCCTGGTCGACGGCCAGGTACTGGATCATCAGCAGCGCCAGCCAGAAGCCCGGTGCCGCGACCCCGGTGAGCGACACGATCCGGATGATCTGGTCGGGCAGCCGGTCGCGGTAGATGGCCGCCGTCACCCCGCCGAGCAGTGACAGCACGACCGCGATCCCCAGGCCCAGGAAGGTGAGTTGGAGGGTGAGCGGCAGCGCGGTGGTGACCTGGTCGACGACCGGGGCCCGGGTCAGCGCGCTGGTGCCCAGGTCGCCGTGGAGGAGCGCGCCCACGAAGCGGACGTAGCGGAGAGGGAGGGGATCCAGCAGGCCGTTCCGCTCGCGGAAGTCGTGCAGTTGCTGGGGTGTCGGGTTGGCGCCCTGGAAGAACGCGGACGCCGGGTCGACGTCCGAGAAGCGCATCACCACGAACACGAACAGCACGATGCCGAGCATCAGCGGCACGAGCAGGACGACACGCCGGGCCAGGATCCTGACGACGGTGGCCATGGGTCAACAACTCCTGTACTGGTCAACTCCTGTACGGCTGGACCCACTTGGCCTGGAGGACGTTTATGCCGGGGTAGGGCTGTGCCCTTATCCCCGTCAGCTTCCTCGGGTCCCAGGCGGTCATCAGCTCGTTGTGGACGACCGGGTAGAGCACGGCCTGTTCGGCGACGATGTCGATGTAGTCCTGGATCATCGTCTTCTTCTTCGCCGCGTCCGGCTCCCGCGTCGCCCGGTCCATGTCCTTGAAGAGCTGCTTGGCGACGGAGTTCCCGGCCCAACGGGCGTAGCCCATCCACAGGTTCTGGGGGCCGTAGTTGTAGTGCATGATCAGGTCGGCGTCGAGGCCGAACTGGTTGGGGTTCGAGGCGGCGGCGACGACCTGGTAGTCCTGCTTCTGGTCCATCTTGGTGAAGACGGCCGTGGTCTCCTGCGGGGACAGCGTCGTCCTGACGCCGATCGCGTCCCAGGACGCCTTGATGGTGGGCAGGCAGTCGACGATCCAACTCACGTTCACCGAGATGATGTTGACCTTGAGCCCGCTGACCCCGGCGGCCTTCAGCAGCGCCTTCGCCTTGTCGGGGTCGTAGTCGTAGACCGTCTTCGCGCGCCGGTAGGCAGGGTTGCCCTCGTTGAGGAACGACGAGGACGGCTTTCCGTGCCCGCGCAGGGCGACTTGGACCATCTTGCCGGTGTCGATGGCGTAGTGGAGCGCCTGACGCACCCGTACGTCGTCGAAGGGCTTGTGCTGGGTGTTGAACATCAGGAACAGGTTGTTCATCCCGGCGCCGCCCGCGACCGACAGCCCGCCGCTGCGCAGCCGTTGGATGTTGGCGTAGGGGATGTTGTCGGCGATCTGCGCGCCCGCGCTCGACCCGGAGATCCTGGCGACCCGGGGAGCCGCGTCGACGATCGTCAGCCAGTTCATCGTCTTGAAGGCGGGCGGGCGAGGGCCGTTGTAGGCGGTGAACGCGGCGAAGGTGGTGTTGGACTTCGGGTGGTGCGCGGTCTGCCGGTACGGCCCCGAGCCGACCGCCTTGCCCTTGATCGCGTCGTCCCAGGCGCCGGGCTTGGAGAACACGTGCTTCGGCATGATCTTCGCGAGGGTGAGCCGCGAAATCCCTTCCGGAAAGGGGAACTTGAGGACCAGCTCGACGTTCCGCGCGTCGATCTTCCGCGCCTCCTTCAGCCAGCCGGCGAAGAAGCCCTGCGCGAGAGTCGCCGTCTTCGCGTCGAGGATGCGGTCGTAGACGAAGACGACGTCGTCGGCGGTGACCGGCTGCCCGTCGTGGAACGTGGCGCCCGCGCGCAGCGTGAACTTCCACGAGGTGCCGTTCGTGTCCTTCGGCACGGCCGTCGCCAGCGCCGGGTAGGGCGCGCGGGTGATCGGGTCGGTGTCGATCAGCCCCTCGTAGACGTGGTTGTTGCCGGCCATGGCGAACGCGGACGCGGTCTGCGTCGGGTCCCAGCTGCCGTCGTTGCCGTAACCGATCACCGCGGTCAGGGTGCGGTTCTTGCCGGTGCCCCCGCCGCCGGTGTCGTTCGTCGACTGCGGCCCCGACGAACAGGCCGTCAGGGACGAGGAGATCGCCGCCGCCGCGCCCAGCGCGCCGGAGTACTTCAGGAACGCCCGGCGGTGCAGCGCGGGCACGCTCCAGGTCACGTCTTCGCGCATGGTTACTCCAGGAGGTACGACGTCCTACGTCCTGCGGTCAGCGCGACCATAAGAGCGCCCGTGAGGGCGGTCAAGGCGTCGCACACGAATGGCGTAGCCGTCAGAGGTCGGACCAATGGCGGTTTGAAAAGGCGCGCGAATGGCGCAAGTTGACCCCTTCACCGGTCCGGCCGAGGCCAGACATGGGATGTGGGACCTCTGGGGCGTGTACGATGCGGCGCATGTCCGGGGAGCCAAGGAACAGTCGGATACAGCGCGAGGTCGTGCGGCTGATCCTCGACCGCAGGCTCCAGCCCGGTGCGCCCCTGCCCACCGAGGCCGAGCTGATGGACGACCTCGGCATCAGCAGGAACTCCGTCCGCGAGGCCCTCAAAGCACTCCAGGCCCTCGACATCGTGGAGATCAGACACGGCTACGGCACCTACGTCGGCCGGACTTCCGGCTGCCCGCCGACCGCGCCGAGGCGCATGCCGTCCTCGCCGAGGTCTGGAGCCGCTCGCTCACCGAACGCGTCGAGATCGCCTGCGGCGGCGGCCGGGGCCGCACCGGCACGGCACTCGCCTGCCTCGCGGTCCTCGACGGGGTCCCGGCGGGGGAGGCGGTCGCCTATGTCCGCGCCCATTACGACCGGCACGCGGTGGAGACGCCGTGGCAGCGGCGGTACGTACGACGGTTCGGGGCGCCTTCAGGGGCGGCGCGCCCGGAAACGTAGGCCGCCGCTCTCCGGGTGCAGGCCGACCGCCACGTCCGTGAAGCCGGCCCGCTCCAACCGGTTCGGGAGCGTCGCCGGATCGAGGGTGTTCATGGTGTCCCGGAAGTGCAACAGCCGGAAGCGCAGGCTCGGTTGGCTGTCACTGCCCGCGAAGGTGCCGCCGGGGCGCAGCACACGGTACGCCTCGGCGAAGATCCGGTCCTGGTGGGCCGCCGTGGGCACGTGGTGCAGCATCGTGAAACAGACGACGGAGTCGAACGACCCGTCGGGCAACGGCAGTTCGGCCCCGTCCGCGTGCAGGACGTCCGCCCGGTCGCCCCACTGGGACCGGAGCAGCCGGGCGCTGTCGGCGTCGATCTCGGCGGCGGTGAGGTGCTCGACCCGCTCGACGAGGACGCGGAGGTTGGCGCCGTAGCCGGGGCCGATCTCCAGTACGTCGGCGCCGAGGTCCACGTGTTCGAGGGCCCAGGGCAGGATGCGGTCCTTCGTGGTCTGCGCCCATTCCGCTGAGCTGCACAGCTTGCGGTGGGCTCGGTTCATCGGCATACGTCGACGCTAGGCGGGGCGGGCGCGTGTCCGCCACGGGCTAGGCTGCCGTGTCATGTCGCGGAACGGACAGGAGCGGGAGCGCCGGTTCGACACGGCCGTCCTCGTCGGCCAGTTCGTCATGCCGCGCGGCACCGCCTTCGCCACGCACTGCCATCCCGACCACCAACTCCTGTGTTCTGAAAAGGGGTTGCTGCGGATCCGGAGCGAGCACGGGACGTGGCTGCTGCCGCCGTCGCTGGCCCTGTGGATCCCCGCGCACGTCCCGCACGCCACGGAGTCCGAGGGCGATGCCGTCATGCGGGGTGCGTACGTCGACCCGGTGAGCTGCCCGCACATCGACTGGCGGGATCCCACGGTCGTCGCGGTCACCCCTCTTCTGCACGCCCTCGTCGTGCACTTGGACCGCACGGACCTGGCACCGGACGCCCGTTCACGCGCCGAGCCGGTGCTCCTCGACGAGCTGCGTCCGGTGCCGGTGACCAGCGTGTCCGCGCCCGAGCCGCGTGATCCCCGGGCGCGGACGGTGGCGGCGGGGCTGAAGGCCCACCCTGCGGACAGCCGGCCGCTCGCCGACTGGGGCGGTCAAGTCGGCGCCAGCGCGCGGACGTTGGCACGGCTCTTCGTCGCGGAGACGGGCCTCGGCTTCGGACAGTGGCGGGAACGGCTGCGGATGCAGGCCGCGTTGCCGTATCTCGCCGAGGGGCTGCCGGTGGAGTCCGTGGCACGGCGGGTGGGATACGCCTCGGCGAGTTCCTTCACGGCGGCGTTCCACCGGGTGGTCGGGGTGACACCGAGGCAGTACTTCCCGCGCTGACGGCGGTATCCGTTCGTCACCCCTGACGCGCTCCCCCTCGCATCTCCCCGTCTCCCCTCACATCGCCAGGGTCATGACCAGCCGGTCCTCCCCGGGCCCGAAGTAGTCCTTCTCCACGCCTTCTTCCGAGGAGAAGCCGAGCGAGCGGTACAGCATGATCGCGGTGGCGTTCGTCGGTTCCACCGTCAGGCGGACCTGGTGGATGTGCTCGGTGCGCAGCCGCCGCAGCGCCTCGACCATCAGGCGCCGGCCCAGACCCCGGCCCTGCTGGTACGGGATGACGGCGAGGCTCATGATCCAACTCACGTAGCCGTCCGAGGTGTTGACGAACAGGACGTAGCCGAGCAGGCCCTCGCCGTCGTCGAGGACGAGGATGCGGTCGCCGTGGATGTCGACCAGCTGTCTGAGAACGACCTGTGTGTACGGCTCCTCGGGGAAGGCCTCCCTGTCCACCCGGAGCAGCTCGGGCAGATCGGCCACGGTGACGCCCCTCAGGGTCAGCGGGCGTTCGCCGCGGTCGGCGAAGAATGCCTGGTCAGTGCGGCGCCCCAAAGAAGGGAAACGTTCCTCCGGAAAGGGCGTCATACTGCCTCCTGGGGGTAGGAAGTCACGTGCGCGTTGACGACTCGTACGGGTGGTACGGGCGAGACGCGTGCGTCCTGCCTTTCTGGTGGGTTCAGCAGGGTTCCACCCATCTTGAGTGGGGCAATCCGGCAGTTCAAGGCCGAATCAGGTCGCATGATTGTATTCGCCACGATGCGCCCCCCGTGCGCCCCGGCGACAGCTGTGACTTGACGTAGATTGGCCTACGAAATTGACGAGAGGTGTACGTCGCGCCTGCGATGTTGCTATCGTGGGCTGGTGAAAAATGCGGAAGTCGCCTGGAGCGCGTTCGATTCGATCGCATATGTAGATCACAACTACCGTGACCTACAGGCGGAGGACGCGGAGATCCTGACCATTGTCCGGGATCATTTCGCGGGCCATTTCCGGAACCAGGCCGTCGGCCCGGTTTACGGCATCGATGTGGGCGCCGGCGCCAATCTCTATCCCGCCCTGTCCATGCTGCCGTGGTGCGACGAGATCACCCTCTTCGAGCGCTCGTCCTCGAACGTGGCGTATCTGGCGAGCCAGGTCGACTCGTACGCGGCGAACTGGGACCAGTTCTGGGACGCCCTGTGCGGGAACAAGGACTACGAAGCCTTCGACGCCGACCCCCGCGAGAGATTCCGCAAGGTCGTGAAGGTCGAGCAGGGCAACATCTTCGGTCTTGAGCGGTTCGGCGGCCGGTGGTCCGTGGGGACGATGTTCTTCGTCGCCGAGTCGATGACCTCCTCGTACCAGGAGTTCACCCTGGGTGTGGAGCGTTTCATGCGTGCCCTGGCCCCCGGGGCCCCCTTTGCCGCCGCTTTTATGGAACACTCCAAGGGTTATCACACGGGTGAGCAGTTCTTCCCCGCGTGCGACGTGGGGGAGAACGAGGTGCGGGAGAGTCTTCAGCCATTCGCGGACGAGTTCAAGGTGCAGCGGCTCAAAAGCGAGGCCGGGCTGCGGGACGGCTATTCCGGAATGATCCTCTCCTATGGCTGGCGCGGGAATTCGGACGGACCCGTTCCGAGCCGCTGACCGGGTCGATCGGGCCGATCGGTGAATAATCTTCACAACAGAAGAGGGATATTCCTCGGCTGAGGGCAGTGCGGTCTGTGTGAGGGGCATGGAATGGAGATCAAGCCGCGGCAGCATCTGCTGGACATCTGGCAGGCGGTCGCCCGTCACTCGTTCGACGGCGGTGAGTGGGCCTGGGGCAAATGGGGCGGCGAGAGCAGTGTCGCCGATGCCGAGCGGCTGCTGTGCCTGCTGTATCCGGCGACCGAGCTGCCGTCGTTCCGGCTGGACGACCCCGACACCACCCTGAGCGACGTCCAGCAGACGCTGAAGCGGGCGGGCGGGCGGCTGGAGATTCCGGCCAACCTCGTCACGGCCGCCGCCGAGTTCATGCGCACCCACACCGACGACAAGAGGCCCACGTTCGCGGGCGGTTACTACTTCCAGTCCCGGGACAAGGAGCAGGACCTCACCGAGGAACAGCGTCAACTCGGTGTCACCGACTCGTTCTCCATGTCGATCACGCTCTGCCTGGCGCTGCTCGGCTTCCTCAAGGTCTACGAGTCGAAGACCCGCCGCGGCGACATGCAGGAGACGATCAGAGAGCTGAAGACCGCGACCAGCAACCGGCTCACCGCCGCCATGGTGAGCCTGCTGCGCTCGTTCACGGTCAACGTCTACGACACCGACTCCTCCCAGGGCCAGACGCTCTGCGAACTCCTCGGCCAGCGGCAGCTGTCGACGCGTCAGGTCCTGGAGAAGTTCCAGCGGCGGTTCCGGCCGCTGCGCGCCGCGATCATCGAGAGCTTCATCCTCGGCCTCGACGTCCAGGAGGCGCTCAAGGACGAGAGCCAGCTGTTCGAGTGCGGCTGGGCCTGGAGCCTGGTGCGGGACGCGCCCGAGGTGGAGACCGAGGAAGCCATCGGGCCGCAGCCCTCCGGCGTCGCCAACCCGGTGCCGTACCTCTATTTCACCGTGGTCGCGCTCGACGGCATCCAGGACCTGTTCTCGGACCGCACCCTGACCCTGGGCCTGCTCAACACCGAACAGCAGAAGCTCGCCGAGGCGTTGCGGCTGCGGTGGGAGATCACCCAGCAGTACTGGTCGCGCATCGCCCGCTTCGACCGCGACCGCTGGCCCCTGGAGGACATCCCCTGGCGTACGACGGGACAGAAGCTGGAGTCCGAGTACTTCTCCCTCTCCGTCGCCGCCATCCTCGTGCACGACCTGATGCGCCGCCGGGCCACCGACGACGACCTGACCCGTACCGTCCGCGTCATGGAGCGGCTCGCCGAACGCGGCCGTATCACCAGCCGGATGACGCGCGACGACCCCATGATCCAGCTGCACAACCCGGGCGTCACCCTGCCGCTCCAGGGCGGCGGCACCATCGGCCCGCCGATGGACTGGACGATGAGCGACTTCTCCGCCCAACTCCTCAAGCGGACCGTCCAGTTGTGCACGCTCTCCCGCAACCTCTCCGCGCACGACCGGCTGCTCAGGCTGGCCGAGGACATCTTCGGCCATGTGTGGCGGCGCCGGATGGGCGACGGCGAGGGCGCCGGCCTGTGGGACAACGTGCACGCCATCTACCCGGAGACCGCCCTCACCGAGGGACCGGTGTCCTGGAGCATCACCGAGCGGGTCACCGAGGTGATGGTCCAGGTCCACAACATGTACGCACAGCCACCGATCCGCAGCCTCGAACTCACCGAACTGGCAAGGGCGTTGCTCAGCGAGTCCACCCACCTCCTGGGCAACGAGCAGATGGCGCCCGCGCCCAACTCCGACGGAAAACGTGGCATGCAACTGAGGGGAATCGAGGTCAAGTTGCGCCGCGCCCGCGCCCTGGTGGACGAACAGCCGGGCACCGCCTACTCGTTGACACTCGACGTGTTAGGCCAGCTCGACGCACTCGCCCGGGCCCGCGAAGCCGCCGCGGTCCAGGGAGTGTGACCCGTGCTGATCTTCGCCGCCTCCGACAAGGGAGGCACGGGCCGCTCCGTGACCAGCGCCAACCTCGCCTACCAGCGGGCGCTGCTCGGGGACGACGTCTGCTACCTGGACTTCGACTTCGGCTCGCCCACCGCCTCCGCCGTCTTCGACGTGCCCGACGCCCGCCAGGCCGCCGAGGACCGCGGCCTGCACTCGTACCTCATAGGCGAGATCAGCGAACCGCTCAGGATCGACGTCTGGGCCGACACCGAACACCGGGTACTGCGCAACCAGCCGCCCGGAGCAGGCCGGTTGATCCTCATGCCCGGCGACCTCAGCGGCGGCGAGTTCGCCACCTCCGGGGACAACCTGCGCCGCTGCGTGGACCTTCTGCTGCGCCTCAACGGCGAGTTCGACCTGATCGTCGTCGACCTCAGCGCCGGCCGCAGCTACGCCGTCGACATGGCGCTGGCGGCCACCGCACAGCGGTCGATGAGCGGCGTCCAGGCCCGCTGGCTGGTCTTCCACCGCTGGACCCGCCAGCACGTGGAGGCCGCCGCGAGCCTCGTGTACGGCAAGCGGGGCATCCTCGCCCACGGCGTCGCCCGCGGCCACGACGAGGACGAACTGCGCGGCGCCATCCGCTTCGTACGGGCCGCCGTACCTGATCCGGACTCGGCGCTGTGGTCGCAGGCCACGCCCACCCAGTCGGCGTGGATGGAGCAGTGCGACACCGAGTTGAAGCAGCTCGCCTCGCACCACGGCATCGGGTACAGCCAGGTGCTCGGCTCGGTTCCGCTGGAGCCGGTCCTGCAGTGGCGTGAGCAACTCATCACCGACGAGGACGTGTTGGACAGCCAGATCGCCACCATGGAGACCTGGCAGGCGCTGAACGACCTGGCCGCGCGGCTCACCGACGACAAGTACTGGGAGGAGGCATGACGGAAGCCGTCTTCCGGGAGACGACCGCGGACCCGGGCACCCAGTCCGTGCCGCTGGCCCATCTCTCGCTGGAGTTGGGCCACCTCTACATGGAGGACTTCGAGGCGGGCCCCGAGCGGCTGCGCGAGCACTTCGCCGAGGTGCGGATCTGGGTGGACGCGGCCCGCGCCTCCGCCGCCCGCCGCACCGGCGGCAAACGCCCCCGCATCAGCACCTGCTTCCTGATCGACGACTACTTCAGCCGCTTCTCCACGCCCGCCGAACTCATCCCGCTGGTCCTCGAAGAGGCCGAGCGGGCCGGCATCGTCATCGACTACCTCGCCCGCGAGTCGGGGTGCGCGGTCGCCGACCGGATCGAGCTGGCCGAGTCCGTCATGCACCGCCTCGTGGAGTCGCCGCCGCCGGGCAGCCACGGCTCGCGCCCGCCGGTCAGCCAGACCGGCTGGCTCGCCAACGGCCAGCGCACCAGCCCCACCCGCAGCGCCCTCGCCGAGATCGTCACCTGGCAGCCGCCCCAGGAGACCGCCGCCCGCAACCACTCGGTGTTCATGGACGTCGAGTTGTGGTCCGAGACGGACAAGGGCCGCCTGTGGTCCTGCCCGTTCCTGGCCGCCGTATGGCAGTTGGCCCGCCTGGGTCTGCTACGGCACCTGGGCGAGCCGGTGCTGGTCCCGCGGGCCTGGACCGACGGGGAGTTCCCGCGCGACTGGGACCGGCTGCCGCCGCTGCTCAAACTCAACGACTCCCGGGTCGCGTTCAGCGCGTACCGCACCTGCACGCTGATGGCGAACCGCTTCCTCGCCGTCGAGGACGCCGTACGGCTCATCCTCGACCAGGTGGACGTCGACTCCGAGGCGCTCCAGCAGGTCGCGAAGCGGTCCGCGGCCGAAGGCGTCGCCGTACCGGAGGCGGTGGCGCAGCGCGCCACGTACGTCTTCTACGAGGAGCCCGCCAACCCCGTGTCGCCCGACGGGACGTGACATGACGACCCCCGGACAGTCCGCGCGGTCGGTGCTCGCCTGCGGCGAGGTGCGCACCTGTCTGCTGCCGTCCTTCCAGGCGCTGGACGGCAGGGCCGCCGCCCAACTGCTCAGGCTGCGCGCCGACGAACACGTCAAGGTCTCCGAGCGGCCCAACCTCTACGCCCGCTCGCCCGAGGTCCTGACCGGCGTGGACTGCCGGCTGCCCACGTCGAACGGCGCCAAGGTCCGGGCCGTCGGTACGGTGATCGCCCGCGCCGCGCTCACCGAGGGCCGGGTCCTGCAGTCCACCGCCTACTTCAGCGCACCGGCGGGCGGCCCCGACGTGCGCCGTCCCTGGGGGCACTACCTCGTCCGGCCCGGGGTGGTCGAGCCCTTCGGGAAACTGCCCCAACAGGCCATCGCGGACGGTGTGTTGCGGGGCGGCGGGCGCGGCGACCTGGACCTGGGGATGATCTCCGAGGGCCTGCTGGCGCAGTTGGTGCGGCATCCGCTCCTCGACCACAAGGCGCCGTTCAAGTCCCGCCGCACGCACCTGCGTTGGGCCGCCCGGCGGACGCCCGACGGCGAGGAGCCGTCACTGGACCGCTTCACACTGGCGGAAGACGGCCTGCGGACCGTCGAGTTGAGGGTGCCGGAGACCATCCCGGCCGGCGCGGTCGCGGGGCTGTGCGAAGACCTCGCGCTGCACGACTGGCTTTTGACGACGGTGGTGCACATGCTGGAGAACAGCCGGCTCGGCGCGGCGGACGGCCCCGCGGCGGTCCTGGCGCTGCGCCCGGCCGTCGATCACCTGCTGCACCTGTGGATGCCGCGCGCACACGTGGACCGCACGCTGGGACACCTGTGGGACGTACTGGAGCGGGAACCCGGCTTCAGCCGCCAATGGGAGAACCTTCGCCAGCGTATTCGGGACCAACTGGCCATACAGGCCATTCCGTTGCTGCACCAGGCGCTGAGCACGCGCTGACGGGGCGGCACGAACCGCACAACCGACGGGGGAGGCTCGACATGAACGGAGCGACGACAGCGGGAGCAGACGGCCTACGGTCCGTACCGCAACAGGACCAGGTCCAGCACAGGTCGAAGCTGTTCCTCAAGACGCTGTTCGCGATCTTAGCGGGAGGCGCCGCCTTCTTCGTGACCAACGTCCTGAACGAGGACAACGGCGTCCTGTGGCAGTGGACGATGTCCATCGTCCTCGGCTGCGCGACCCTGATCGTGCAACTGCTCGTGGACTTCGGTGAGCGGCTGGAGGCCGTCCAGGAGAGCCAGAAGCGGCGCATCCGTGACATGAAGGACAGCCTCTCCGCGCATCACACGGAGATGCGGGCGGCGGTCGACGAGAGCTTCGCCAAGATCAACGCCGCGACGGAGCTGTACAGCAAGGTCGACGGCTCCGTACTGCGCTCCGACGAGGTGACCCGGCTGGTCCTCGGCTACACAAAAGTGGGCGAGCAGGGGGCGGACATCGTAAAAGCCTTCGCCGAGGAGGAGTTGGGCCGCCTCGCCCTCCTCATGGAGAACCTCGGCAACGGCACGGCGGACTGCCCCGGCGAGAACCACGAGTGGCTGATCGACCTCACCAAGTGCGTCAAGCGGACCCTCTACGCCACCAGCACCTCCGTGGACCGCGACTTCTGGTCGAGCGAGCCCGCGCGGCGCTATCTCGTCGCCCAGGAGACGGCGATCAAGACCCGGCGGGTGGAGGTCCGGCGGGTGTTCCTCGTCGACGAGGAGGCGGAGGTCACCGGCAGCCTCCGCCAACTCTGCGAGAGACACCGCAAGTTCGGGATCGACGCGCGTATCGCGGTCCGGGCCCAGCTGGAACCGACCGCCCAGATGAACTCGTTGAACGACTTCATCGTCTTCGACGGCGAACTCTGCTACGAGACCGAGCCCGACATCCGCGTCATGCCGGCCAAGACGACACTGAAGCTGACCCGCGAACACGTGGAGGAGCGCGTCAACCGCTTCGACGTCCTGTGGGAGGCGACGGAACCGGAGCCGGAGCCGGAGGGAGGAAGGGCGGTCACACACCCCGCCGGTCAACGGCAACAACCGTGACCACCACGGCAACAACCGTGACCACCACGGCAACAACCGTGACCACCACGGCGACCGCCGCCCACACCGGCGGCCAGTTCCACGAAGGCCGCCTCCAGAGAGGCGTGCTCGGTGGCCAACTCCCGGAGCACGAAGCCGTGTTCGTGCGCCAGTTCACCGATGCGTCCGGCGCCGCCCCCGGTGACCTTCAACGTCTCCTCGTCCCCCGCGCGTGACGGCGGAAGGCTTGACCGCTGATCGTGGCGCTCCCGGTGGTCGGCGCCACAAGTCCCAGCAGCATCCGCGGAGTTGTCGTCTTGCCGGCGCCGTTCGGGCCGAGGAATCCGGTGACGTGTCCGGGCCGGACCGTGAAGGACAGTGCGCGTACGGCGGTGGTGGGGCCGTACCGCTTGGTGAGTTCGTTGGCTTCGCTCACGGGACCACGGTGTCGCGGGCGGCCGGTCCCCGGCATCGGCCCGGCGCTGACATTCGGCCGGCGTCGATGTCGACCCTGGTTGTACGTCTCCGGGCCGATGACCGCACCCGCCCCGCGCTCCTACGATCGTCGCATGCCCGCCACCCCGCCGCTGCCCCTGCTCAAGCGCGTGCCGCCGGGCGCCTGGACGGGCGTGCCCTGGACCTACGGCACGCTGCTCGCGATCCACGCCTTCTTCCACCTGCCCTTCATGGCGACCGACCCCTTCCCGCCCGCGCCCGACGGCTGGGTGCTCATCGCGTCGGGCAGTGTCCTCGCCCCGGCCGGATGCGCGCTGCTGCGCCGCCACCCGCTGCCGGCGCTCGGGCTGCTGCTGGCGGGCACGTACGCCGTGACGCTGGGCCTGAGCGGGCTGACCCTGAGCCTGATCCACTACGTGGCGATCGACATCGCCCTGGGCTGGATCGCCGCGAGCTCCGACCGCCGCCGAAGCCTCACCGCCCTCGTCCTCGCGATCGCCGTCCTGCCTGTCTACCAGCTCACCCGGACCGGCCTCGGCCGCCCCCTCGTCGCCCTCTACAACACCGGCCGCGGCGACTGGCAGAGCTGGTCGGCGCTGGCCCTCTCGGCCGTCGTCGCCTGGCTGATCGGCAACTCCGTGCGGCAGAACCGCGCGTACACCGAGCGGCTCACCACGCAGGCCGCGACCCAGGCCGTCACCGCCGAACGCCTGCGTATCGCACGGGAGATGCACGACACCGTGGCCCACAGCATCGGCATCATCGCCCTCCAGGCGGGCGCGGCGGCCAGGGTCACCACCACCCAGCCGGAGGCCGCGAGGGAGGCGATGCGGGCCGTGGAGACCGAGGGCCGCGAGACCCTCGCCGGGCTGCGCCGCATGCTCGTCGCGCTACGGGCGGCCGACGAGACACCCGTCCTGCCCGCAGGCCTCGGCGACGTCGACCGGCTCGCCGCCACGACCACGGCGGCCGGCGTACGGGTCGACGTGCGCCGGCGCGGCGAACCGCGTCAACTCCCGCCCGACATCGACCTGTCGGCGTTCCGCATCATCCAGGAGTCCGTCACCAACGTCGTACGCCACGCGGGCACCCGCGCGTGCCGGGTCACCCTCGACTACCGCGACGACGAACTCGCCCTGGAGGTCACCGACGACGGACGCGGCCATGGCACGGTCACCGACACAGGGTTCGGTCTGGCGGGCATGAGAGAGCGAGTGGCGTTGCTGCACGGGGAGTTCACGGCCGCTCCACGCCCCGAGGGCGGCTTCCGGGTCGCGGCACGGCTGCCGGTACCGACGGCGGCGGTAGCCCGATGAACGGCCCCGTCCGCGTGCTCCTCGCCGACGACCAGCAACTCATCCGTACCGCGCTGCGGATGGTGATGGCCGACCTGGACGACCTGGAGGTCGTCGGAGAGGCGGGCACCGGGGCGGAGGCGGTGCGGCTGACGGCCCAACTCGCCCCGGATGTCGTGGTGATGGACATCCGCATGCCCGGGATGGACGGCATCGAGGCCACCCGCAGGATCACGACGGATCCGTCAGCGGGTGCGGCGTCGGCCCGGGTCGTCGTCCTCACGACCTTCGACGACGACGAATACGTCTACGGCGCGCTGCGCGCGGGCGCGTCCGGGTTCCTGGTCAAGGACATGGCCCTGGACGACCTCATCGGCGCGGTACGGGTGGTGGCCGCCGGGGACGCCCTGATCGCCCCGAGCGTGACCCGGCGTCTGATCCACGACTTCGCCTCGTCCCGCCCCGGACCGGCCCGGGTACAGCGGGAGTTGACCGGCATCACCGAGCGGGAACGCGAAGTGCTGACGCTGGTCGGCTCCGGGTTCTCCAACACGGAGATCGCGGCCGAGCTGTGCATCAGCGTGGCCACGGCGAAGACCTACCTGACCCGCCTCTTCACCAAGCTGGACGCGAGGGACCGGGTCCAGTTGGTGATCCTCGCCTACGAGGCGGGGCTGGTCTCGGTGGGATAGGAGTTACGCCCTGGGCAGCGGCCCCGAAATCACTTCGCCCGTGCTCGTCCCGTCGGGTACGGTCGCGAGGTTGTTTTCACTGCTGGGAGGCCGTTGTGGCGAGTCGTATCGGTGAGCTGGTGCTCGGTTGTCGTGACCCCGAGCTGCTGGCGCGGTTCTGGTGCGAGGTCCTGGACTTCGTCGTGCTCGAACGCGAGGAAGGCCAGTGGGTGGAGATCGGGACGCCCGAGGGGTTCGGCGGCCCGCACCCCACGTTGTTCTTCAGCCGCAGGGACGAGCCGGAACCCGGGAAGTCCCGGCTGCACATCGACGTCAACCCCACCGACCGGGACCAGGCCGCCGAGCTCGAACGCCTGCTGAAGCTGGGCGCGCGCCCGGCCGACATCGGGCAGACGGGGGAGGAGCAGTGGCATGTCCTGGAAGACCCCGAGGGCAATGAGTTCTGCCTGCTCAAGGCCCGCATCAACCCCCTCTGACGCGGGGACCTAGGCGACCAGCGAGCCGATGAACTCCGTCCAGGCACCGGCTCCGACCACGACCACCGGCCCACCAACAGACACCTTGCTGTCGCGGACGGGGATGACACCGGGGACTCCGTCGGCTACCTCGACGCAGTTCCCGCCCTCGCCGTTGCTGTAGGTGCTTTTGCGCCAGCGGGCGGCGCCGAGGAAGTCGTAGGCGATCTCGACGCAGGTACCGCCGTTGCCGTCGCTGTACGTGCTCTTGCGCCAACTGGCCTTGCTCAGGTCGTACTTGCGCATCGTCTGTGGTCCTCCGCCGCCGATTCGATCAGGGCCAGGGACGCCTCCGGCGACAGCGCGGCGGCCCTGAGCAGATCGTATGCCGCGTACGCGCGCTTCACCACAGCTGGATCGTCCAGCAGGTTCCCCGAATACACGGCCTCTGTATAGGCGGTTGGCGGGGCATCGTCGAACTCCATGAGCGTCAGCGTTCCGTTCATGACGGCGAAGGCACCCGCCGCACACGGCAGCACCTGCACAAGCACAGTCCGCTCGCGCATGAGCGTCGCGATGTGATCCAACTGCCTGGCCATGCCCGCAGGGCCGCCGACCGGAATCCGCACCACATTCTCGTGCAGGATCACCCAATACACGGGCCTTGTTGCGTCCTTGAGGATGCGCGCCCGGTCCATCCGGCCGGACACTTTCTCCTCGATGTACTCCTCGGTCGCGAGCGGGTTCGTCGCGAGGGTGACCGCTCGGGCGTACTCCTCGGTCTGGAGCAGACCCGGAACCACCGTCGGCGCGAAGTCACAGATCTTCGTCGCCAGCGCCTCCAACTCCGCCGCCTTCGCGAAGTAATCCGCGTACCGCCTGTCGTTGATCAGGCCGATGCAGAGGCGTTCGAAAATACCGTCGGTTTGTAGAATCTCGTCGAACCGGATGGCCAGCTCCATCTGCGGTTTCCGAATGGCCTGTTCGAATTGGCCGATATAAGCGCCGGAGACAAAGACGAGCGCCCCCAACTGGGCCTGCGAGAGCCCCATTTCCTCGCGACGCCGTCTCAACTCGGCCCCGAAGAACTCCCAAGCCGCCAGCCGTGAACCGTTGGCCATGGCCAACCCCCTTGTCCTACGCCTCACTTGTAGTCGACAGACTCCTGCCGAGTGTAGGGGGAACAGGGGCACCCTGGAGAGAGGAAGAGTGAAACTCGAAAAGGGAGGGGAGCCAGGTGTGGGCACACTGCTGGGAGGCGAAGGAAACCTTGATGGAATTCCGGATTCGGGTGCGAGGAGAGCGATGAAGCCGCCTGTCGGATCGGTCGCCGTGGACACCCGTAACGGGAGAGTGGGCATCGTCATGGGGCATGAGGGGCCTTATGTTCAGCTGCGCCCTTACGGCGGCGGGCGCGAGTGGGACGTCGAACCGGACGCCGTGCGGGACGCCACCCCGGCCGAGCGGCTGAGCGCGGCGACCGCGTATGCGAACGCCCGCAGCCGCGGTGAGGTGCCTTGAAGCGTCGATGCCCCGATACCTCGTTGCGTCGTGGCGCCGCGGAGCTGTAGGGGACAATGGGCGCATGAGTCTGTTCCGCGACGACGGCATCGTGCTGCGCACCCAGAAGCTGGGTGAGGCGGACCGGATCATCACGCTGCTCACGCGGGGTCACGGGCGGGTACGCGCGGTGGCGCGCGGGGTGCGGCGGACCAAGTCGAAGTTCGGGGCCCGGCTGGAGCCCTTCTCGCATGTGGACGTGCAGTTCTTCGCGCGGGGGAGCGAACTGATCGGGCGCGGGCTGCCGTTGTGCACGCAGAGCGAGACGATCGCTCCGTACGGTAGCGGGATCGTGAGTGACTACGCCCGGTACACCGCCGGTACGGCGATGCTGGAGACGGCGGAGCGGTTCACGGATCACGAGGGCGAGCCCGCCGTACAGCAGTATCTGCTTCTCGTGGGCGGGCTGCGGACGCTGGCCGGCGGGGAGCACGCGCCGCATCTCATCCTGGACGCGTTCCTCCTGCGTTCCCTCGCCGTCAACGGGTACGCGCCGAGCTTCGGGGACTGCGCGAAGTGCGGGATGGCGGGGCCGAACCGGTTCTTCTCCGTGGCGTCCGGCGGGGTCGTCTGCCCCGACTGCCGGGTGGCGGGGAGCGTCGTACCCTCACCGCAGGCCCTCGAACTGCTGGGTGCGCTGCTTACGGGAGACTGGAAGACGGCGGACGCGTGCGAGGCGCGGTATGTGCGGGAGGGGAGCGGGCTGGTGTCCGCCTATCTGCACTGGCATCTGGAGCGCGGGCTCCGCTCGCTGCGGTACGTGGAAAAGTCGTAGGTCGTCGTAGGTCGTCGTAGGTCGTCGTAGGCCGTCGTAGGCCGTCGTAGGTCGTAGAGGGAGACAGGAACGTCATGGTGGTACGCGGGATCCTCGGGCGCCAGCGGCGCGAGTACAAAGCGCCGGAGCCGCACCCGTCCGGGGCCAGTGCGCCGAAGCTGCCCGGTGAGCTGATCCCGAAGCATGTGGCGATCGTCATGGACGGGAACGGGCGGTGGGCGAAGGAGCGGGGGCTGCCGCGCACCGAGGGCCACAAGGTGGGCGCCGAGCGGGTGTTGGACGTGCTTCAGGGCGGCGTCGAGATGGGTGTCGGCGCGATCTCGCTGTACGCCTTCTCCACCGAGAACTGGAAGCGGTCGCCCGACGAGGTGCGCTTCCTGATGAACTTCAACCGCGACTTCATCCGCAAGACCCGCGACACCCTCGACGAACTCGGCATCCGGGTGCGGTGGGTGGGCCGTATGCCCAAGCTGTGGCGGTCGGTCGCCAAGGAGTTGCAGATCGCGCAGGAGCAGACCAAGGACAACGACGCGCTCACCCTGTACTTCTGCATGAACTACGGCGGGCGGGCCGAAATCGCCGACGCGGCAAGGGCGTTGGCCGAGGATGTGCGGGCGGGGCGGCTCGACCCGGCCAAGGTCGACGAGAAGACCTTCGCCAAGTACATGTACTACCCGGACATGCCCGAGGTCGACCTGTTCCTGCGGCCCAGCGGCGAGCAGCGCACCTCCAACTACCTGATCTGGCAGAGCGCCTACGCCGAGATGGTCTTCCAGGACGTCCTCTGGCCGGATTTCGACCGCCGCGACCTGTGGCGCGCCTGCGTCGAATTCGCCCAGCGCGACCGGCGGTTCGGCGGCGCGGTACCGAACGAGAAGCTCCTGGAGATGGAGAAGGACATGCGGGGCAGCGACTAGGAACGGCCGGTCACTTTCGGCACGTCCGGCGTTTGAGGACGAGGCCCTTTCGGGGCCGAAGCGGGGGTCTGGGGGCGGCAGCCCCCAGAGACGCCCACACCAGCCCGCCCGCACAACAACAGGTCAGCCCGCGGCGCACTCCGCACACGTGCCGAACACTTCCACCGTGTGCGCCACGTTCACGTACCCGTGTTCCACCGCGATCGCCTCCGCCCACTTCTCCACCGCCGGGCCCTCCACCTCGACCGCCTTGCCGCAGACACGGCAGACGAGGTGATGATGGTGGTCGCCGGTGGAGCAGCGGCGGTAGACGGACTCGCCCTCGTCGGTGCGCAGGACGTCGACCTCACCGGCGTCCGCGAGGTTCTGGAGCGTGCGGTAGACCGTGGTCAGGCCGACCGAGTCGCCCTTGTGCTTGAGCATGTCGTGGAGTTCCTGGGCGCTGCGGAACTCGTCGACCTCGTTGAGTGCCGCCGACACGGCGGCACGCTGGCGGGTGGATCGTCCCTTTACGGGCGGACCGGCCGTTGTCACCGTTGCCTCCTCACGTCTGCACTTTGCCGAGCCATTGTGCCAGCCCGGGCTGTGCGTGGTCAGACGCCGACCTCGTCGGCGGCCCCCCGTGTGGCCGGAATCGCACACTCCACCGGGTCTCCGGCGGGCTGCGCGGCGGCTGCGGCCCGGGCCCGGCGCCTCGCCAGCGGGGTCGCGAGCGCCGTGAGCGCGATGAACGCGGCGATCGTCAGGAGCACGATCGTCGCACCGGGCGGGACGTCCTGGTAGTACGAGGTCACCGTGCCGCCGATCGTCACGCTCACCCCGATCGCCACCGCGATCGCGAAGGTCGCGGCGAAGCTCTTGGTCAGCTGCTGGGCGGCGGCGACCGGGACCACCATCAGGGCCGACACCAGCAGCAGGCCGACCACGCGCATCGCGACCGTCACCGTGACCGCCGCCGTGACCGCCGTCAGCAGGTTCAGCGCGCGCACCGGCAGGCCCGTGACCCGCGCGAACTCCTCGTCCTGGCTCACCGCGAACAGCTGCCGGCGCAGCCCGAGGGTAACCACCACCACGAAGGCGGCGAGCAGGCAGATCGCCGTGACGTCGGACTGCGAGACCGTCGAGAGCGATCCGAAGAGGTACGACGTGAGGTTCGCGTTGGACCCCGTGGGCGCGAGGTTGATGAACATCACGCCGCCGGCCATACCGCCGTAGAAGAGCATGGCGAGGGCGATGTCGCCGCGGGTCTTGCCGAACCAGCGGATCAGTTCCATGAGGATCGCGCCGAGGACGGAGACCGCCGTGGCCATCCACACCGGGGAGGTGTTCAGGAGGAAGCCGAGGCCCACGCCCGTCATCGCGACATGGCCGATGCCGTCGCCCATGAGGGCCTGGCGGCGCATGACGAGGTAGATGCCGACGGCGGGGGCGGTGATGCCGACCAGGATCGCGGCGAGCAGGGCCCGCTGCATGAAGGCGTAGTTCAGGAAGTCCATCAGCTCAGCAGTCCCGTGCGGATCGGTTCGGCGTCCGCCGCCGAGTGCGGGTGTACGTGGTCGTGGCCGGGCAGGGCGTGCTGGCCCAAGGCGTGCGGGGGCGGGCCGTCGTGCTGGACGCAGCCGTCGCGCAGGACGACCGCGCGGTCGATCAGGGGCTCCAGGGGGCCGAGTTCGTGCAGGACGAGCAACACCGTCGTGCCCTCGGCGACCTGGCGGCTCAGGGTGGCCGCGAGGACCTCCTGGCTGGCCAGGTCGACGCCCGCCATCGGCTCGTCCATGATCAGCAGTTCGGGTTCGGCGGCGAGCGCGCGGGCGATCAGCACGCGCTGGTGCTGGCCGCCGGAGAGCGCGTTGACGGAGTCCTTGGCGCGGTCCGCCATGCCGACCAGTTCCAGGGCGTGCCGTACGGCCGCGTGGTCCGCCTTGCGGAGCAGGCCGAAGCGGGTGCGGGAGAGGCGGCCGGACGTGACGACCTCGGTGACGGTGGCGGGCACCCCGCCGGCGGCCGTGGTGCGCTGCGGTACGTAGCCCACGCGCCGCCAGTCCCCGAAGGCGCGGCGCGGGGTGCCGAACAGCTCGATCTCGCCCTCGCTGAGCGGCACTTGGCCGATGATCGTGCGGATCGCGGTCGACTTGCCGGAGCCGTTGGCACCGAGCAGCGCGACGACCTCACCGCGGTGCACGGTGAGGTCGATGCCGCGCAGGACGGGGCGCGAACCCAGCTCGGCGCGGACACCGCGCAGCGATATGACGGGCTCGCTCATCACGTCGTCCTCCGTACTGGTCATTTGCTTCCCAGGGCCGTCTGCAGGGCCTTGAGGTTGGCCCGCTGGACCGAGAAGTAGTCCGTGCCGCGGGACTTGGCGGTGATGCCCTCGATCGGGTCGAGGACGTCGGTCCTCAGGCTCGCGTCGGCGGCGATGGTCTTCGCGGTCTTGTCGCTGACGAGCGTCTCGTAGAACACGGTGGTGACGCCGTCGGCCTTCGCCATCTTCTCAAGGTTCTTCACGCGCTCGGCACTGGGCTCCGACTCGGGGTCGAGGCCGTTGATGGCCTCCTCGGTGAGGCCGTAGCGCTCGGCGAGGTAGCCGAAGGCGGCGTGCGTGGTGATGAACACCTTGGTCTTGGTGCCGGCGAGGCCGGTCTTGAACTCGGTGTCGAGCGCGTCCAGCTTCTTGACCAGGGCCGCGGTGCGCGTCCGGTAGTCGGCCGCGTTCTTCGGGTCGGCCTTCTCGAAGGACTTGCCGACGCCCTCGGCGACCTGGGCGTAGCGCACCGGGTCGAGCCAGATGTGGGGGTCGAGGCCGGCCAGCTCCTCGTTCTTCGAGGTGTCGTGCGTGGCCGCGTGGCCGCCGACCTCGTTGCCATGCTTCTCCAGCGTGGTCAGGGAGGCGGCGTCGATCTTGGTCTTGACCTCGGACTGGCTCACCGCGTCGTCGACGGCGGGCTGGAGGTTCTTGAGGTAGAGCACCGCGTCGGACTCCCCGAGCGCGGCGGTCTGCTGCGCGCTGATCTCCAGGTCGTGCGGTTCCTGGCCGGGCCTGGTCAGACTGGTGACGTGGACGTGGCTGCCGCCGATCTGCTCGGCGAGGTACTGCAGCGGGTAGAACGACGCGACGACGTCGAACTTGTCCGTGTTGGCCGCTGCCGCGCTGTCGGAGCAGGCGGAGAGGGTCCCGAGACCGAGGGCGGTGGCCGCGGCTATCGCGATCCCGGACATGTGGCGTCGTCGTACGTTCATGACAGTCATTTTCAACTGACATGGAAACCGTTGTCAACAAGCTGCGGGTGCGGAACCGATTTGATATGGGGCCGGGCGGCGCCGGTAACCTGAAGCATTCGCCGCCGTCCATTCGTCATGAAGAGAGCATCGTGGCCGCCGACAAGATCGACACCATCGTCAGCCTGAGCAAGCGCCGTGGCTTCGTATTCCCTTGCAGTGAGATCTACGGCGGCCAGCGCGCCGCCTGGGACTACGGGCCGCTGGGTGTCGAGCTCAAGGAGAACCTGAAGCGCCAGTGGTGGCGCTACATGGTGACGTCGCGCGAGGACGTGGTCGGTATCGACTCGTCCGTGATCCTGGCCCCCGAGGTCTGGGTCGCCTCCGGCCACGTCGCCACTTTCTCGGACCCGCTGACCGAGTGCACCGCGTGCCACAAGCGGTTCCGCGCGGACCACTTGGAGGAGGCGTACGAGGCCAAGCACGGCCGCCTCCCCGAGAACGGCCTGGCCGACATCAACTGCCCCAACTGCGGCAACAAGGGCCAGTTCACCGAGCCCAAGCAGTTCTCCGGCCTGCTCTCCACCCACCTCGGCCCGACGCAGGACACCGGCTCCATCGCCTATCTGCGCCCCGAGACCGCCCAGGGCATCTTCACCAACTTCGGCCAGGTGCAGACCACTTCGCGCAAGAAGCCGCCGTTCGGCATCGCGCAGATGGGCAAGTCCTTCCGCAACGAGATCACGCCCGGCAACTTCATCTTCCGCACCCGCGAGTTCGAGCAGATGGAGATGGAGTTCTTCGTCAAGCCGGGCGAGGACGAGAAGTGGCAGGAGTACTGGATGGAGCAGCGCTGGAACTGGTACACCGGCCTGGGCATGCGCGAGGAGAACATGCGGTGGTACGACCACCCCAAGGAGAAGCTCTCCCACTACTCCAAGCGCACCGCTGACATCGAGTACCGCTTCCAGTTCGGCGGCAACGAGTGGGGCGAGCTGGAGGGCGTCGCCAACCGCACCGACTACGACCTCACCGCCCACTCCAAGGCCTCCGGCCAGGACCTCTTCTACTTCGACCAGGAGGCCGGCGAGCGCTGGACGCCGTACGTCATCGAGCCCGCGGCCGGTGTCGGCCGCGCGATGCTGGCGTTCCTGCTCGACGCGTACGTCGAGGACGAGGCGCCCAACGCCAAGGGCAAGCTGGAGAAGCGCACGGTGCTGCGCCTGGATCACCGTCTGGCGCCGGTGAAGGTCGCGGTGCTTCCGCTGTCCCGCAACCCCGAGCTGTCCCCGAAGGCCAAGGGCCTCGCCGCCGCCCTCCGGCAGAACTGGAACATCGAGTTCGACGACGCGGGCGCCATCGGCCGCCGCTACCGCCGCCAGGACGAGATCGGCACGCCGTACTGCGTGACGGTCGACTTCGACACGCTTGAGGACAACGCGGTGACGGTGCGCGAGCGCGACTCCATGAAGCAGGAGCGGGTCTCCCTGGACCAGATCGAGGGCTACCTGGCCGGGCGTCTGATCGGTGCCTAGGGGTGCCTAGGGTCTGAGTTCTGAACTGAACTGTGCTGCGGGCGGGCTGAGTTGATCAGCCCGCCCGCAGTTTTTTTGTGTCGTGCCGCCTCGGGTGTGCATCAAGTATGGAATGACAGATATTGAAATCTGTCATCTGTCATGCCAAGATGGTTCGCATGACGATCCCCACGCGCTCACTCGGAACCACCGGCCCCCAGGTCTCCGCCCTCGGCCTCGGCTGCATGGGCATGTCCGCGATGTACGGCGAGGCCGACCGCACGGAGTCCATCGCCACCGTCCACGCCGCCCTCGAAGCGGGCGTGACGCTGCTCGACACCGGCGACTTCTACGCCATGGGCCACAACGAGATGCTGGTCGGCGAGGCCCTGCGCACCGCCCCCGCCGCCCGCCGCGAACAGGCGCTCACCAGCGTCAAGTTCGGGGCACTGCGCGGTCCGGACGGCGGCTGGAGCGGGCACGACGGCAGGCCCACCGCCGTGAAGAACTTCGCCGCGTACTCCCTCCAGCGCCTCGGCGTCGACCACATCGACGTCTACCGCATCGCCCGCGTCGACCCCGATGTACCGATCGAGGAGACGGTCGGCGCGATCGCCGAACTGGTCGAGCAGGGCTACGTCCGGCACATCGGCCTCAGCGAGGTCGGCGCCGACACGATCCGCCGGGCCGCCGCGACCGCGCCCATCGTGGATGTGCAGCTGGAGTACGCGCTGATCACGCGCGGCATCGAGGACCGCATCCTGCCGACCACCCGTGAACTGGGCATCGCCGTCACGGCGTACGGCGTGCTGTCCCGCGGGCTGATCTCCGGGCACTTCGCGGCCGACCGGCAGCTCGCCGCCAGCGACTACCGGGCGTACTCGCCGCGCTTCCAGGGTGACAACCTCCAGCACAACCTGGGCCTGGTCGAGCAGCTGCGGAAGATCGCCGAGCAGAAGGGCGTCTCCGTCGCGCAGCTCGCCATCGCCTGGGTGCTGTCGCGGGGCGAGGACATCGTGCCGCTGATCGGCGCGCGGACGCCGGAGCGGCTGGCGGAGGCGCTGGGCGCGCTGGACGTCGTACTGGACGCGGCGGACCTGACCGCGATCGAGGAGGCCGTACCGGCGGACTCGGCGGTGGGCGAGCGTTACCCGGCCGCGGCGATGGCGGATCTCGACAGCGAACGCTGATCCCTCCTGCGGGTACGGTCTTCGTCATGGCAGCGAGCGAGACCCTGACCGCCGAGCGCATCCTCGAAGCGACCGAGGAGGTGCTGCGCCGCCACGGCCCGGCGAAAGCCACCGTGGTGGACGTGGCCCGCGCGCTCGGCGTCAGCCATGGCACCGTCTACCGGCACTTCCGCACCAAGGCGGCCCTGCGGGAGGCGGTCACCAAACGCTGGCTGGACCGCACCTCGCAGCGGCTGTCCCGGTTCGTGACCGAGGACCGCGACCCGGAGGCCCGCGTGCGGGACTGGCTGGCGGGCCTGTTCGACGCCAAACGGGAGAAGGCCTGCGACGATCCCGAACTGTTCGCCACCTACTCGGTCCTCGCGGAGGAGGCGGGCGAGGTGGTCAGCGACCACATCGACGAACTGACCGGACAGCTCACCGAGATCGTCCGGGCGGGCGTCGGCAGCGGTGTCTTCACGGTCCCCGACCCGGCCGTGGCCGCCCGCGCGGTGTTCCAGGCCACGGGCCGCTTCCACGACCCGGCCTACGCACGGGAGTGGCGCAAGCCGGGCGCGGAGGCGGAGTTCGAGGCGATGGTGGAGCTGCTGCTGCGCGGACTGCGCGGCTGACCCCGGCCCCGGTCAGGTCACCTTGACGGTGACGGTCGGGGAGTAGGTCGTACCGGCCGCGATCCGCAGGTGCTCCTGGCCCTTGGTGTTGAGCTTCGCGGTGAGCGAGTAGCTGCTGCCGTTCTTGACCGTGGCGCTCCCCTTGAGCGCGTTCCACTTTCCGGCCTTCTCGTGCTGGAGGACCAGCTTGGTGCCGACCTTCAGGCCCTTGGTGCGGCCGGTGAAGGTCACCTTGTCACCGGCCTTGACCGTGCTCTTGTCGGCCTTGACGGTGATCGAGCCCATGGCGCTGGGACTCGGGGAGGCGGCGAAGGCGCTCGCCGTCCCGGCCGACAGCAGGGCGAGACTCAGGGCACCGGCGGCGATCGTACGAGTGCCGCGACCGCGGAGTGTGACAAGCACGGGGGACTCCTCTCGTTCGGCTGATCATGCCCATCCATGCTCACGCCGGTCGGCCGAGAGGGCGAGTCGAGAGCGGGTCGAGGGCGTCAGCGCCCCGCCGTGCACCGCCAGAAGTCCCGCATCACCTTGGTCGGGGTCGGGTTCGCCATGCCCGCCTGGGTCAGCAGGATCGTGACCGTGCCGGTCGGCGGGACGATATGGGCCGTGGTACCGGTGCCGCCGACCCAGCCGTAGCGGCCGGGGGCGTTCCACGGGTCGACCGGAGTGACGTCGACCTGGCCGCCGTAGCCCCAGCCCTGGCCCTCCAGGAAGAGGGCGCCGAGGTCGCGCTGGGCCGCCGTCAGATGGTTCGTCGTCATGCGGCTCACCGAGGTGGGGGTGAGGAGTTCCTGGCCGGCTCCCAGGAGCATGCGGGCGAAGGCCAGCCAGTCGTCGGCCGTGGAGACCAGCCCGCCGCCGCCCGACGGGAACGCGGGGACGCTGCTCCACTGGCCGTCCGGGGTGTCCGTCAGCTCCAGGGCGCCCGCCGGGGTGGGGCTGTAGTAACTCGTGAAGCGCGACCGCTTCGACTCCGGGACCTCGAACGCCGTGTCCGCCATGCCCAGCGGCTCGAAGATCCGCTCGGCCAGGAACTCCGGGAGCGTACGGCCCGAGGCCCGCGCGACCAGTACGCCCTGGAGGTCGGACGCCGTGCCGTACAGCCACGCCTCGCCCGGCTGGTACAGCAGCGGGACCCGGGCCAGCTCCGCGACCCAGGTGTCCGGGTCCGGCCACGACTGCAGGAACCGGCCGTCCTTCTGCACCCCGAACAGACGCCGCACCGCGGGCAGCGAGAAGTCGGAAGGGAAGCCCCAGCCCGGCCGCGAGCTGAGCAGGTCCTCGACCGTGATCGGCCGGACCGCCGGGACCAGGTCGTCGACCGGGCTCTCCGGGGTGCGGACCACCATCGGCTTCGCCAGTTCCGGCAGCCACTCGTCGACGGGCGAGTCGAGACCCACGACCCCGTCCTCCACCAGCATCAGCACCGCCGCCGCCGTGACCGGCTTGGTGATCGACGCGATACGGAAGATCGAGTCCCGGGCCATCGGCGCGGAGCCCTCCGCGTCCACCGACCCGACGGCCACCACCTCGACGCCGTCACCGCGGGCGACGAGGCCCACGGCACCGGGGACCGTCCCGTCCTGGACGTACCGGATCAGGGTCTCGCGGAGTTCGCTCATCGGCCCTCTCGCCCTCGCCTACGCCGCCGACGGATCCACCGTCGCCTGGTGCTCCTCGGCCAGATGCTCCTCCGCCTTCAGCCAGGGAAGGAACTGAGCGCTCTTCTTCCAGCCGCACGTGTCACAGACGATCGTGCGCTGCGCGCCCCTGCGCTGCACCCGGACGACGTGCTCACGTCCGTGCTGATCCCGGCGGCTCACACTGCTCGTGTTGATCTCCAGCATGATGTCTCCCTCCGGCAAGGAGTGTGCAGCAAGACCAACATCAACAGGGCTCGATTCCCGACGAGTTGTCCAAGCTGTGAACATGTCATCCGGCGGTTCACCCGCGTGACCTCCGGGTGTCAGCCGATCGTGCGCGGCAGCCGCAGGCTGAGCAGCCCGGTCAGCACCACACCCGCCAGCTGCACCAGCAGCGTGGTCACCAGGGCGTCGCGCATCCCCATGCCCGGGATCAGGGACAGGAAGAGCGTGCCGAGCGTGGCCACGCCGAGCGCCAGCGCGGACTGCTGGGTGGTGGCCATCACGCCCGCGCCCACACCGGCACGGGCCGGCGGCACCTCGGACAGGATGATCCGGAAGAGGATGGGCAGTTGGAGCGCCTGGCCCGCGCCGGCGACCGCCGCCCCGGGGAGCAGTTCGACGAAGCCCAGGTGCGGCCAGGAACGCCACACGGCCAGCACGATCAGGCCCAGACCCACCGCCTGTATCACCGAACCCGCCGTCACGATCCGCGTGCCGTACCGGACCACCAGACGTGGACCGGCGAGCGAGGCGAGGAAGAACGTCACCGCCAGCGGGACCAGTGCCAGGCCCGCCGCGACGGGGCCGAGACCCGCGCCGCGCTGCAACGCCACCGCGATCACGAACATGAACCCGCTGAAGCCGATCGCGAACGGCAGGATCATCACCAGCCCGCGCCGCAGCGAGGTCAGCGCCAGCAGACTCGGCGGCACCAGCGGCGTACGGCCCTGCCGGTCCGCCCTGCGCTCCACCGCGTAGAACGCCGACGCGATCCCCGGGAACGCGGCCAGCGACAGCCACGTCCACAGCGGCCAGCCCGCCGCCCGGCCCTCGGTCAGCGGCACCAGCAGCGCCAGCAGGGACGCGGCGAGCAGGAGGGTGCCGGGCACGTCCACCGGCTCCGGGCGCTGCGAACGCGTCTCCGGTACGACCTTGGCGGCCAGGAACAGGCCCAGGACGACGACCGGCACGTTCACCAGGAACACCGCGCGCCAGCCGGTACCGGCAATGTCCGCCGCGACCAGGACCCCGCCGAGGATCTGGCCCGCCACCATGGCGAGGCCGGCGGTCGCGCCGTACAGGCCCATCGCCTTGGCGCGGCGCGGGCCCCGGGTCGCCGACTGGATGGTGGCGAGGACCTGCGGGAGCATCGCCGCGGAGGCCGCGCCCTGCGCGATCCGCGCGGCGACCAGCGTCCAGGCGGTCGGTGCGAGCCCGCACGCCAGTGAGGTCACGCCGAACGCGGCCATACCGCCCAGGAAGAGCCGACGGCGGCCGAACAGGTCACCGAGCCGCCCGCCGAGGACGAGCAGCACGGCGTACGAGACCCCGTAGCCGGCGACGACGAGTTCGAGGACGGCCTCGCTCGCCGAGAGGTCCCTGCCGATGGTCGGCAGGGCCACGTTGACGATGAAGAAGTCGATGAGGGGCAGCGCCGCGGCCAGCAGCACCGTGAACAGTCCGAGGCCGCCGAGCACGGGTGACGCCGCCGGGGACTTGGCGGTACGGGAAGCGAGGGTTTCGGTCACGCCGACCAGCGTGCGCCTGTTCTGAGACTGGTACCAGAGTGTCTTTATCCTGGTAGAAGGACTACCTGGAAACAGGGTCCGCCCGGCGGCAGACTGGAGCGATGACGACCATGGCACAGGAGACGGTGACAACGGTGACAGGGGCGACGGCCGAGGCGACGGCTGTCGAGGTGGCGGCGGCCCCGCAGACCGCGTCGACGGTCCGGCGCCATGAACTCGCCGCGTTCCTGCGCCACCGCCGTGAGCACATCGCCCCCGAGCAGGTCGGCCTGGAGCGCGGCACCCGGCGCCGTACACCGGGCCTGCGCCGCGAGGAGGTCGCGCAGCTCGCCTCGGTCGGGGTCACCTGGTACACGTGGCTCGAACAGGCCCGGGACATCCAGGTCTCCGTCCAGGTCCTCGACGCCCTCGCCCGCACCCTGCTGCTCGACCCGAGCGAGCGCGCCCACCTCTTCCGGCTGGCCGACGCGACCGACCCGCGGCCGGCGACGGTATGCCCGGTGGTGACGCCCGCCCTGCGCGAGATGCTGGACCAGCTGGACCCGATCCCGGCCTGCCTCCAGAACGCCCGGTACGACATCCTCGCCTACAACCGGACGTACGGAATGCTCCTGTGCGACCTGGACGCGGTACCGCCCGAGGACCGCAACTGCATGATCCTCTCCTACACGCACGAGGAGTGGCGCTCGTCGATCGTCCACCTGGAAAAAACCCAACGGCTCATGGCCGCCCGCTTCCGGGGCACCATGGCGGGCCACCTCGCCGACCCCACCTGGAAGACCCTGCTCCAACGCCTGCGCACGTCCCCCGAGTTCCGCGACGTCTGGGACCGCCACGAGGTCATGGGCGCCAGCCCCCGCCGCAAGGAGTTCCGCAACACCCACGTGGGCCGCATCACCGTGGACCACACCGACCTGTGGCTGGGCCCGTCAACGGGCCCGAGGATGGTGACGTATGCCCCGGCGGACGAGGAGACGAGGCGGAAACTGGAGCGGCTGCACGAAATAGCACGGGCGAGGTGACTCACCCAGGGGCGCGGGGAACCGCGCGACCAGCCACAACGGACCGGTACTCGCAAAACTAGGCGCTGATCCCCGCCGCTTCGCGTACTTCAACAGACGACAACTTCTCAGCCGTACGCTCAGCGGTCCGACGTGCCCAAGCCCCGCTGGTAACCGCGCCGAGCACCAGCACAGCCACCCCGCACACCACCAAGATCCACCACCCGGGCCGAGCCGCAGACACAAACGTCTCCTTGTACGACGACGCCACCACCCCGGAAGCCAACACCGCCCCGACGACCGCGACCCCCAGCGTCTGCCCCAACTGCCGACTCGTGGACGCGACCGCCGCCGCAACCCCCGCCTGGGCGCGCGGCATCCCGGACACCGCCGTATTGGTGATCGGCGCGTTCACGAACCCGAAGCCGATACCGAACAGCACGTACCCGATGAACCGCGAGACGTTGGACGTCTCCGCCTCGAACCCGGCGAACAGCACCGCGCTCACCGTCATCGCGGAGCCCGCGATCAGCAGGGGTATGCGCGGTCCCCGCGTGCCGACCAGCCGCCCGGAGATCGGCGCGCACAGGAACGTCGGCACAGCCATCGGCAGCATCCACAGGCCGGCGTGCAGCGCGTCCAGACCGACCACGTTCTGCAGGTACAGCGTGGACAGGAACAGGAAGCCGCCCAGCGCCGAGAACGCGCTGATCGCGATCACCGTGGCCCCACTGAACGGCGCCGAACGGAAGAAGCGCAGGTCGATGAGGGGTTCGTCGCGCCGCGGCTCGTACCGGAGGAGACCGGCGAGGGCGACCAGCGCGAGCACGGCGAACGGCAGGATCGCGGTGAACCCGGAGTCGGGCGCCTCGATGATCGCGTACGTCAGGGAGCCGAACAGGGCGATCACGAGCAACTGGCCGACCGGGTCGGCACGGCGGGCCTTGGGCGCGCGGGACTCGGGGACGAACCTCAGCGTGAGCAGCAGCGCGGCCACGCCCACCGGCAGGTTGATCCAGAAGATCGAGCGCCAGCCGACCGAGTCCACGAGCAGGCCGCCGATCAGCGGACCGGCGGCCATCGATATGCCGACGACCGCGCCCCACACACCGATCGCGCGGGCGCGCTCGCGGGGCTCGGTGAAGGTGTTGGTGATGATCGACATGGCGACCGGGTTGAGCATCGAGCCGCCGACCGCCTGGATCATGCGGAACCAGATCAGCGCGTCCAGGTCGGGCGCGAGGGAACAGAGCAGCGAGCCGATGCTGAAGACGACCAGGCCGACGACGAAGACCCGCTTGCGGCCGATCCGGTCGGCCGTGGAGCCCGCGAGCATCAACAGGGAGGCCAGGACCAGGGTGTACGCGTCGATCGTCCACTGGAGACCGGAGGTGCTCGCGTGCAGATCGGTCTGCATCGCCGGCAGGGCGACGTTCAGGATGGTCACGTCCAGGCTCACGATCAGCAGACTCATGCAGCAGATCGCGAGCACCAGCTGTCGGCGGCGGTGGCTCAGCTCGGGCATGCGCAACATCGTACGCGAAAATCGATAGTGCGTCTAACTAATGACTGGTGCACGATCTTCGGATCCGGCACCGTTCGCCGTGCGGGACAATGGAGCAATGTCCACGCCCGTGTCCCTGCCCGCGCCCCCGGCCGTGTCGCCCCTGCGGATCGGCCCGCACACCGTCTCGCCGCCCGTCGTCCTGGCCCCCATGGCCGGGATCACCAACGCGCCGTTCCGCACCCTGTGCAGGTCCTTCGCCGAAGGCGAAGCATTCGCCGGAGGAGAATCAAAGGATGCAGCCAGTGCCGGTAAGGGCCTGTTCGTCAGCGAGATGATCACGACGCGGGCGCTGGTCGAGCGCAATGAGAAGACCATGCAGCTGGTCCACTTCGACGCGACCGAGAAGCCGCGCTCGATCCAGCTGTACGGCGTGGACCCGGCGACCGTCGGCAAGGCCGTCCGCATGATCGCGGAGGAGGGCCTCGCCGACCACATCGACCTCAACTTCGGCTGCCCCGTACCGAAGGTCACCCGCAAGGGCGGCGGCTCCGCGCTGCCCTACAAGCGGAACCTGCTGCGGGCGATCCTGAAGGAGGCCGTCAGCGGGGCCGGGGACCTGCCCGTCACCATGAAGATGCGCAAGGGCATCGACGACGACCACATCACCTTCCTCGACGCCGGCCGCATCGCCGTCGAGGAGGGCGTCACGGCCATCGCCCTGCACGGCCGCACCGCCGCCCAGCACTACGGCGGCACCGCCGACTGGGACGCGATCGCCCGGCTGAAGGAGCATGTGCCGGAGATCCCCGTACTCGGCAACGGCGACATCTGGTCGGCCCGGGACGCGGTGCGGATGGTGCGCGAGACCGGGTGCGACGGGGTCGTGGTCGGACGCGGGTGCCTGGGGCGGCCGTGGCTGTTCGCGGACCTCGTGGCGGCCTTCGAGGGGCGTGAACAGGGCCGTGCCGGAGGCGCTGACGGATGCGGTCTGGAGCCGTCGTTGCGCGAGGTCGCCGACGTCATGGTGCGGCACGCGACGCTGCTCGGGGAGTGGATCGGCGACGAGGCGCGCGGGGTCATCGACTTCCGCAAGCACGTCGCCTGGTACCTGAAGGGCTTCGCGGTCGGCAGCGAGATGCGCAAGCGCCTCGCCATCACGTCCTCGCTGGACGAACTCCGGTCCGGTCTCGACGAGTTGGACCTCGACCAGCCCTGGCCCACAGGCGCCGACGGGCCCCGCGGCCGTACGTCGGGCAACAACAGGGTGGTGCTGCCCGACGGCTGGCTGAAGGACCCGTACGACTGCGCGGGGATCGGCGAGGACGCGGAACTGGACACGTCCGGAGGCTGAACTCCCTTCGGATCGGCGGGTGTTCAGTTCTTCTTCGGGTGGGGCGTCGAGCCGTACGCCGTGAGGAACTTGTCGCGGAACGCGCTCATCTTCCACACCGGGGCGTCGTGCGCGGGGCGCAGGCCGTCCGTCCAGTTCCAACTGTCGATCTTCGCAAGGATCTTGGGGTCCTTGGCGACGATCGAGATCGGTACGTCACGGCTGGCGTGGTTGCCGCTGACGCGGGCGATCGGCTGGTGGTCGCCGAGGAAGACGAGCACGGTGTTGTCGTTGCCGTAGCGCTCCAGCCACTGGGTGAGGGAGTTCACCGAGTACTGGATCGACTTGCCGTACTCCTGGCGGGACTTGGTGCTGTCGGCGATGACGTCGGACGCCTTGTTGCCGGCCTTCTGGATCGCGTCGAAGATCGAACCGTTGCCCAGCTGGTCCCAGGGGACGAGCTTCGGGATCGGCGCCCAGGGCTGGTGGCTCGACGTCAGGATGATCATCGACATCAGTGACTTGCCGTCGCTGCGCGCCTTGCTGTGCACCTGCTTCTGGAACTGTTCGAGCGCGTACTGGTCGGGCATCGTCGACCAGCTGAACTTCGGTCCCTTGTAGCCCAGTTGGAAGGCGTTGTAGACCTTGTCGAGGCCGTAGAAGCTCTGCTCCGGCCAGCCCTTCTGAATGCCCGGCATCACGCCGACGGTGTCGTAGTCGCCGGTCTTCTTGAAGGCGTCGGTCAGGCTCAGGTGGTCGCTGGCCATCACCGTGCGGTAGCGCTGCTGGTTGCTGACCCACAGGCCCGACATCGTGGTGGAGTGGCCGAGCCAGCTGCTGCCGCCGTACGTCGCCGAGGTCAGCCAGCCGCTCTTCGCGGCGAAGCCCGCCTTCGACAGGGCCTTGGTGTCGGCGGCCAGGGTCGCGTCGACACCGGGCGCCATGATCGGGTCCTCGATCGCGCTACGGCCGTAGCTCTCGATGAAGGTGAAGATCATGTCCTTGCCGCGCAGGTCCGGGACGAGCTGGCTGCCCGGGGTGTTGCCGAAGGCGTCGACCTTGGCGACCTTCTTGAACTCCGCCTCGTCGCGCAGGGTGTTGCGGATCGCCACGGTCCGGAGCTTGACGACGGCGGCGGCATGGTCGGCGGCGAGCGGCACACCGGAGAGCTGGAGGCCGAACGCCGAGCAGGTGATCCAGACCGTGCCGGCGATCAGCGTGCCCCGGGACGCCTCGGCCTTGTGCGCGGCGAGCAGGTTGCCGAGCCGGACGGTGGCCAGTGCGACCAGGATGATCAGCAGCAGCACGAAGAGGATCAGGCCGATGGTGATGCCGTCGGTGGCCGGTCCGCCCAGGGTGTCCTTGAGATAGCTCTGGGCGTCGCCGAACAGGCTCCAGTCCAGGATGACGTTGAAGCCCCGGCCCAGGTATTCGTTGAACCCCATGTCGAGCATGTTCAGGATCGCCACGACGGCGGCGAGCGCGCCGAACACGGCCGCCAGCACGATCCGAGGCCGCCGCGGCAGGCTGATCAGCACGACGGCCCCCATGATCGCCTCCGCCGGCAGCCGCATGAACTCGGTCGGCTTCAGACTGTTCAACGTCGTCGGCATCTGCAGACAGACGTGGACGAGGGCGGCGGCGAGGAAGGTGAGGGTCCAGGAGAGAACCCGGGCGGCGACGGGACGCTTCTCCCGCAGGCCCTGTATGCGCCGCCGCAGCCCGAGGCGACTGCTCCGGGCGCTGGGGGCGGTGGGATCGGTCTCCGCGTCGCCGGAGGCTTGGGAGTCCGGGGCTTCGGCTTCGGCCGCCGGGGCGGTCTCGGGCTCGGCCTCCGCGGGGGCCTGCGGCAGGGTTTCCACGGTCCCCTCGGGCTCGGCCTGCCCGGCCTCGGCGGCCGGGGCGTCCGTGGCATCGGCCGCGGTGTCGTGGGCGGGACCGGGCGCGGCTTCCGCCGGAGCCTTCTCCGGGACCTCTACGGACTCCTCGGCCCCGTCGATCGCGGAACTCCCCGCGTCAACCCCGGAGTTGGCCTCGGACTCGGCGGAGCTGCCGGCTGCCCCGGCCGTGTTCGGTGTCTGGCGTGTGCTCGTGTGCTGAGGCAACCCGAAGGTCCTTCCATGCGAGGCCCGCGATCGGAGAGGCGGTCCGAACTGGGGAGGCTGGACCGCCGTCATTCCGTACGAGTTGCCTCAGGCCCCTGTTCACGGAACTGGGCAAACACCCGGCAAACGCCTTATCACCGTTGTGTCACGCGCCCCCGACCGCCGTGAGCAGCGCCAAGGGAGCCGCCGCCGAACGGGACTCCCGCACGCACGCGTGCGGGTACGGGACCGGCTCCGGGTGGGTGTCGCGGCCGTAGCCCGCGAGGACCTCCGGGAGGCGGTGGCCGGTCGCCGTCGCCGCGTCGACCAGCGCGTGGGCGACCGTACGGGCCTCGTCGTGCAGGCCGTAGCGGGCCAGACCCAGCGTGATCAGCGCGTTGTCGTGCGGCCAGACCGAACCCCGGTGGTACGAGAGGGGGTGGTACGCGGCCTGTCCGGAGGCGAGGGTGCGGACGCCCCAGCCCGAGAAGAAGTCCGGGGCCAGGAGCCTGCGGCCGACCAGCTCGCCGTACTCCTTGTCCAGGAGGCCGGACCAGAGGAGGTGGCCCGCGTCCGACGCCAGCGCGTCGACCTGGCGGCCCTCGCCGTCCAGGGCCAGCGCCGGGAAGGACTGGTCCCGCATCCAGAAGTCCCGCTGGAAACGGTCCCGCAGGTCGGACGCGGCCTGTTCCAGGAGGGCCGCGTAGGTCTCGTCCTCCCACACCGTCCGCGCGACCCACGCCGTGCGGCGCAGCGCGTCGTACGCGTACCCCTGCGCCCCCGCCGCCATCACCGGGCCGCTCGCCCGGTTGCCGTCGGCGCCGCAGATGGAGCCGGGGGAGTCCTTCCAGTTCTGGTTGGCGAGGCCGCCCTGGTCGGCGCGGTACACCAGGTAGCCGCGCGAGGTCAGGCCGCCGTGGTCCAGCATCCAGCCAATGGCGGCACGGGCGTTGGGCTCCAGGCGGCGGGCGAGTGCCGTGTCGCCGGTCTGCTCCACGTACGCGCCCAGCAGCACGAGGAACAGCGGGGTCGCGTCGACCGAGCCGTAGTAACGCCCGTACGGCACCTGCCCGAAGTGCGCCAACTCGCCGTGCCGCACCTCGTGCACGATCTTGCCGGGCTGGGAGACCGACTCCGGGCCCACGGCCGTCGCCTGGGTCGCGGCGAGTGCCGGGAGTGTGGCGGCGGCGAGTTGGGGGCGGTAGGGGAGGGCGAAGAGTGACGTGAGGAGCGCGTCTCTGCCCAGCAGGGTCAGGAACCACGGTGCGCCCGCCGCCGGTACGCGCAGCTCCTCGCCGTCGGGGCCCGTCGCCGGTACCTGGAGCGAGGCCAGGTCCGACAGGCCCCGGGCGCAGGCCGCGGCCAACTCCGGCCAGCCGGTGGGGAAGGCGACGCCCTGGACGTACTCGCCCTCCAGCGCGAGGAGTTGCTCGTTCAGGGCGGCCGGTGAGCGCGGTACCCGCAGCGCGCGCTTGTCGCCGTGCGGGCGGGCCATCACGCGCAGCGCCAACTCGGCGGTGCCGTGCGGTTCCAGGTCCAGGGTCCATACGAGGCGGCGGGCGCCGGTGCCGGTCTCCTCGACGCCGTCGGGGGCCGGTTCGGCCGTGACCGTCGTACAGGAGCGCCATTCGCCGCGCTGGTAGGCGAACTCCACGCCGTCGTCGAGGACTTGGCGGGAACGGGTGGCGCCGGTCTTCGTGTAGGTGCGGTAGTCGGAGCGCAGTTCGAACTGGTCCGTGAAGTCGGCGTCCGCGGTGACCGCGAGCCGGACCGTCGTCGGCACCGGACGGTTGCTGGTCACCTTCAGCGACTCGATGAACGCGCCGTCACCGACGGCCTGTTCGCGGAAGAGCGTGTGCGCGGGCGGCTCCTGGCGGCCACCGCGCGGGACCAGGACACAGCGCGCCATGTCCCCGTCGGCCACCGGCGTGAGTGCCTCCGGCACCGCGCCGTCGACCGTCAACTGCCAACGGCTCAGGTGCCGGGCGTCCCGTACGAATAACCCGTCCGGGGAACTGCCGCCCCGTACGCCGCTGATGTCCCCGCCGTCGCCCACGGCTGCGAACGTCCCGCCGTGCACGAGCAGATGATGCCGGTCCGTCATCCCCGGTCCCCTCCCTTGACTGTCTTGGCGACCTTGACTTCTGTGTCACTGACGTCCGTGTCAGTCACGTGTGTCACTCATGTCGAACGTGCCGAGGTCCGCGCCGGACACGCCGTGCCCGGGGGGCTCGTGAAGCAGATCGAGGGTCAGTGCGGCGGTCCAGCTGAAGCCGGTCGCGCCGCACGCCTCGCCGTCGTACGGGTCGACGTACTCGGCGAAGTCGGTGGCGTCGGCGGTCGCCAGGACCGCCTCGCGCAGGGCGTCCGCGCGCGCCTGCTCGCCGTGCAGCCGCAGGCCCCGCTCCAGCAGCCAGCTCGTGTTGAACCAGGCCGGCCCGCGCCAGTACCGGTGCGGGTCGAAGGCCTCGCCCAACAGGTCGTAGCTGGGCGGGAGTTCGGTGCTGTCGCCGAGGCCGAAGTGCGGGCCGGACGCCGTACGGACGAGGGCGTCGGTGATGTCCCGGGGCAGGTCGGGGAGGAGGAGCGGGATGAGCCCGGAGACACTGCGCTCGGGAACGAGACCCCCACCCCTGACGTCACGGCAGAAGAACATCCCCTCCGCCGGGTCCCACAGCCGCTCGATCAGCACCCCCGTCAGCCGCTCCGCGCGTGCGTGCCGGGCCGTGCCGGTCGCGCCCAACTCCCGGGCGATACGGGCGAGTGCGTGCTCGGAGGCGATGAGCAGGGCGTTGAAGGAAGGGTCCTCCACCGCGAACTCGCTTGCCCCGGCCCCGTATCTCCCGCCCAGCCCATCCCTGTATTCACCGTCCCGGTAGTCCGTCGCGAGGCGTACGTAACGGCCGTAGTCGAGATCCGTGGGCCGGTCCTCGGCAGCTCCGTGGTCGAGGTCGGCGCGGCGGAAGGAACGGGCCGGGGCAGGGGTCACGCGCGAGAGGGGGGCGTCCCAGCAAGGGCTGTTGTCCATACCCTGTTCCCAGGGGTGCACGACGGACGCGAGCCCGCCCCCGCCGAGGTCCCGCCGGTGCAGCAGATAGCGGTGCCAGGCGGCCAGCCGGGGATACACACCGGAGAGGAAGCCCCGCGCGCGGGAGAGGCCCGGGTCGGCGCAGTGCACCAGCCAGGCCGCGAGCGCGTGCACCGGTGGCTGCACGATGCCCGAGGTCTGTACGGTGCGCGGGGCGCCCGCAGCGCGCCCCGCGGTCGAGGAGCGCCAGAAGTCGGGGCTCGGGAAGTACGCGTCGAGAGGTACGGAGGGGTTGAAGACGATGTGCGGGATACGTCCGTCGCCCCACTGGGCGGCGAGCAGCGTTTCCAGCTCCGTCTGCGCCCGCAGCGGCGACAGGTGCCGCAGACCGATCGCGATGAACCCGGAGTCCCAGGACCACTGGTGCGGGTACAGGCCACGGGAGGGGACCGTTGAGGTTCCCGTCCAGTTCTCTTCCAGTACGGCAGCCGCCCTGAGGTGCAGCGAACCTGACAACGGCGGCGGACCGTATACGAAGGTCCGCTCCACGGGGAGGGCTGTGAGCTGGGCAGTGCGATCCACTCGGGACTCCACGAAACACGTCGTGCCGACCGGTTCGGTCATGGCTACCGTAGGGTTACGTCTATTTAACACGCAAAACTCAATATGTAATGCAGGGTTGAGAAACACAAGGGGGTGCGCATGACTGGACGAGGTCAAGCGAGCGCCGGCGATCTGCTCGAACTGGTGCGCACCGGGCGCGCCACGACCCGCGGCGCCCTCCAACAGGTGACGGGCCTCTCCCGCGCGACCGTCGGCCAGCGCCTGGACCGGCTCTTCCGCGCGGGCTGGCTGCGCGAGGGCGCGGGCGGTCCGGTGGACTCCCCGCTGGGCGGACGCCCCTCGATCACCCTGGAATTCGACGACGCCCATGCCGTAGTCCTCGCGGCGGACCTGGACACCCGCCACGCGCGCGCGTGCGTCCTCTCCCTCACCGGCGAGATCCTCGCCGAGCACGGCGGCACGCTGGTCGTCGAGGACGGCCCGGACGCCGTACTGGGCGAACTCGGCCGCTGGTTCGCCGAGTTGCTGGAGAAGGCGGGACACCGGCCGTCCGAGGTCTGCGGCATCGGTCTCGCGGTCCCGGGGCCCGTCGACAGCGAGACCGGCCGCGTCGTCCAGCCGCCGATGATGCCCGGCTGGGACGGCTACGACATAAGAGGCCGCCTGGCCCGCGCCTTCACCGAACACACCGGCGCCCCCCGGGTGCCGGTCCTGGTCGACAACGACGCCAACCTCATGGCCTACGGCGAACAGCGCACCGGACACCCCGACTGCTCGGCCTTCGTCCTGGTCAAGGTGTCGACGGGCATCGGCGCCGGGGTCGTCGTGGGCGGTTCCATCTTCCGGGGGATCGACGGCGGCGCCGGCGACATCGGCCACATCCGGATCCCGGCGGGCGCGCAGGCGCTGTGCCGTTGCGGGTCCTACGGTTGTCTCGCCGCCGTGGCGAGCGGTGGCGCCGTGGCGCGGCGGCTGGCCGAGACCGGGGTGCCGGCGGCGTCCGGCTCGGACGTGCGGGACCTGCTGGCGTCGGGGCATCCGGGAGCGGCGGCGTTCGCCCGCGAGGCGGGACGGCAGGTCGGGGACGTCCTGGCGACCGTGGTGACGCTGCTCAACCCCGGGGTGCTGATGATCGCGGGAGACCTGGCGGGCACGTCCTTCCTCACGGGCGTACGCGAGCTGCTGTACCAGCGGGCGCTGCCGCGCTCCACCGCTCATCTGCACGTCCTGACCTCGCGGCTCGGCGAGCGGGCCGGTCTGGTGGGGGCGGGGGCGCTGGTCGTGGAGTATCTGTACGCGCCGGAGCGGGTCGAGGAACGGCTGCTCGCGCTGGGCGTGTGACGTCCGCGTTTCCGCCCGGATGCTGTTGTCGGCGGCCGTCCGTATGGTGAAATCCGGCCCGGTGTGGAAGCGTGATTCTCGCCACCTTTGATAGGGGTGGCGCTCAGGTGAGCGGATCTTGCGCGGCTGCACTTCTCCAAGGGGTGGCACTCCGTGCCACCCCTTGATCGTTCAGCGATCGAAAACAGGCGAGCCGCAAGCTGCTCATGTGAGCGTAAATTCCCGCCTCTGGGCGGCACCGCATTCAAGAAGTGAAAACATCCGGCGGCGTTCGCTTGCCGAGCCTTGACTTTCGATCCGCTGGCGGACGACCGGTTACGGACGCATGACATGCAAGTGGACGTACCCAGACGCCTTCGATCTGGGTATGTTCCTGGCCGTCAGGGCAGCCGTCGAGTCCTCGAGGAGTCGAGACCCGTGTCGGAAAACAAAGAACCCCACGCAGCGAAGTTCGTCTACGACTTCACCGAGGGAAACAAGGACCTCAAGGACCTCCTCGGCGGCAAGGGCGCGAACCTCGCCGAGATGACGAACCTGGGTCTCCCCGTGCCACCCGGCTTCACCATCACCACCGAGGCGTGCAAGACCTACCTCGACAGTGGCGAGGAGCCGGCGGCACTGCGTGACGAGGTGAGTGCACACCTCGACGCCCTCGAAGCGGCCATGGGCAAGCAGCTAGGGCAGGCCGACAACCCCCTCCTCGTATCGGTCCGTTCCGGGGCGAAGTTCTCCATGCCCGGCATGATGGACACCGTCCTGAACATCGGCCTCTCCGACAAGTCCGTGCAGGGCCTGGCGCAGCAGTCCGGCGACGAGCGCTTCGCGTGGGACTCCTACCGCCGCCTCATCCAGATGTTCGGCAAGACCGTCCTCGGCGTCGACGGCGACCTCTTCGAGGAGGCCCTCGACAAGGCCAAGGAGACCAAGAAGGTCACGGTCGACACCGAGCTGGACGCGGCCGACCTGAAGAAGCTGGTCACCCGCTTCAAGCGGATCGTCAAGACCGAGGCGGGACGCGACTTCCCGCAGGACCCGCGCGAGCAGATGGACCTCGCCATCCATGCGGTCTTCGACTCCTGGAACACCGACCGCGCCAAGCTCTACCGCCGCCAGGAACGCATCCCGCACGACCTCGGCACCGCCGTCAACGTCTGCTCGATGGTCTTCGGCAACCTCGGCCCCGACTCGGGCACCGGCGTCGCCTTCACCCGCGACCCCGCCAGCGGCCACCAGGGCGTCTACGGCGACTACTTGCAGAACGCGCAGGGCGAGGACGTCGTCGCGGGCATCCGGAACACGGTCCCGCTCGCCGAGTTGGAACAGATCGACAAGGCGTCGTACGACCAGCTCATGCAGATCATGAAGACCCTGGAGAACCACTACAAGGATCTCTGCGACATCGAATTCACCATCGAGCGCGGGCAGTTGTGGATGCTGCAGACGCGGGTGGGGAAGCGGACGGCGGGTGCGGCCTTCCGTATCGCGACCCAACTCGTCGACCAGGGTCTGATCGACGAGGCGGAGGCCCTCCAGCGGGTCACCGGCGCGCAGTTGGCGCAGCTGATGTTCCCGCGCTTCGACGAGGACGCGAAGGTCCAGCAGGTCGGCCGGGGCATCGCGGCGTCGCCGGGTGCCGCCGTCGGCAAGGCGGTCTTCGACTCGTACACGGCGGTGAAGTGGTCGCGTTCGGGGGAGAAGGTGATCCTGGTCCGCCGGGAGACCAACCCCGACGACCTCGACGGCATGATCGCGGCCGAGGGCATCCTGACGTCCCGCGGCGGCAAGACGTCCCACGCGGCCGTCGTGGCGCGGGGCATGGGCAAGACCTGTGTCTGCGGCGCCGAGGAGCTGGAGGTCGACACCAAGCGGCGCCGGATGACGGTGCCGGGCGGACATGTGGTGGAGGAGGGCGACGTCATCTCCATCGACGGGTCCAGCGGCAAGGTGTACCTCGGTGAGGTCCCCGTCGTCCCGTCCCCGGTCGTGGAGTACTTCGAGGGCCGCATGCACGCGGGCGCGGACGACGCCGACGAACTGGTCGAGGCCGTGCACCGGATCATCGGATACGCCGACCGGGTACGGAGGCTGCGGGTACGCGCCAACGCCGACAACGCCGAGGACGCGCTGCGCGCCCGCCGCTTCGGGGCGCAGGGCATCGGGCTGTGCCGTACGGAGCACATGTTCCTGGGCGACCGCCGGGAGTTGGTGGAACGCCTGATCCTGGCCGACACGGACACGGAGCGCGAGGAGTCCCTCAAGGCTCTTCTCCCGCTCCAGAAGGCCGACTTCGTCGAGTTGTTCAAGGCGATGGACGGACTCCCGGTCACCGTCCGCCTGTTGGACCCGCCGCTGCACGAATTCCTGCCGGACATCACGGAGTTGTCGGTCCGGGTGGCTTTGGCCGAGTCCCGCCAGGAGTCCCACGAGAACGACCTGCGCCTCCTCCAGGCGGTCCACCGTCTGCACGAGCAGAACCCGATGCTGGGCCTGAGGGGCGTGCGGTTGGGCCTGGTCATCCCGGGTCTGTTCACCATGCAGGTACGGGCGATCGCTGAGGCGGCGGCCGAACGCAAGGCGGCGAAGGGCGACCCGCGCGCCGAGATCATGATCCCGCTCGTCGGCACGGTCCAGGAGTTGGAGATCGTGCGCGAGGAGGCCGATCAGGTCATCGCCGAGGTGGAGGCGGCGACGGGTACCTCGCTGAAGCTGTCGATCGGCACGATGATCGAACTCCCGCGTGCCGCACTGACGGCGGGCCAGATCGCCGAGGCGGCGGAGTTCTTCTCGTTCGGCACGAACGACCTCACCCAGACGGTGTGGGGCTTCAGCCGCGACGATGTGGAGGCCTCGTTCTTCACGGCCTACCTGGAGAAGGGCATCTTCGGCGTCAGCCCCTTCGAGACGATCGACCGCGACGGCGTCGGCTCCCTGGTCGAGCTCGCCGCGAAGGCCGGCCGCGAGACCCGCCCGGACCTCAAGCTCGGCGTCTGCGGCGAACACGGCGGCGACCCCGAGTCCGTCCACTTCTTCCACGAGGTCGGACTGGACTACGTGTCGTGTTCGCCGTTCCGGATCCCGGTCGCGCGGCTTGAGGCGGGGCGGGCGGCTTCGGTGGCGCAGGGGAGCGATCACCGGTAGGCGTACGGCCACCTGGACCCCGGAGCCGTTGCCCGTCCCCGACCCTCAACCGATGGGCGGCGGTTCCGGATCACGAGGAGAGGGGCGGGACCCTGTGCGGGGGTGCCGCCCCTCTCCGCCGCCGTCACCTCACTCGCAGGCGACGCCGTCCCCGTCCCGGTCGAGGTGGGAGTCGTAGCCGGGGTCGCCGCGGTAGAGGGGCGTGACGCCGGCGGCGCGGGCCTCGGTGCAGTTGGTGTAGTACGCGCTGCCGGAGTCGGAGCCGCCGCCGGAACCGCTGCCCGCCGCGGCCTGGGCGGTGACCGTCTTCGTGACCTTGACGGTCTTCGTCGCGGTCACCGTGGCCGCGGGCGCCGGGGTGGCCGTCTTCGTCGCGGTCGCCGTGACGGTCGTCGTCGGCTGCGGACTGGCGGCGGCGGGCTTCGCGTCGCTTGCCGTGTCCTTCTTCGTGTCCTGGCCGGAGCCGCCGGCGCCTATGCCGATGAGGAAGGCCAGCGCGAGGGCGGGGAGCACGTACCGCTTCCGGGCCCACCGGGGTGCGGGCCGGACGGGCTGGGGCTGTGGCTGGGGCTGCGGAAAGGGTGGCGTGGCGTACGGATGGGTCATCTCGTCCCCCTGTGTCTGGTGAGACAGGGACCGTATTGCCCCGGCGAGGAACGTGAAGGGGGAGTGACCATCTCGTGATGGTTGTGTCGCGCAGCGTGAGCGGGGCGCCGCCGTGCCGCCTCTCGTACGCTGGGACTCCACCCGCTCACGGAGGGACCCGCCCATGTCCGGCTGGAACGAGAAGGCCGTCCCCGGCCAGCGCGGCCGGGTCGCCGTCGTCACCGGGGCCAACAGCGGGATCGGCTACGTCACCGCGCGGGAGCTGGCGCGCAAGGGTGCCCGGGTGGTGCTCGCCTGCCGCAGCGAGGTGCGGGGGAGCGAGGCCGCCGACCGGATCGTGGCCGAAGTGCCGGGCGCCGAGGCCCAGTTCGGGCGGCTCGACCTCGGAGACCTGGCCTCGGTACGGGAGTTCGCGGCCACCTTCCCGTACGAGCGGCTCGATCTGCTCGTCAACAACGCCGGGGTCATGGCGATGCCGTACGGCACGACGGTGGACGGCTTCGAGACGCAGTTCGGGGTCAACCACCTGGGGCACTTCGCGCTCACCGGGCTGCTGATGCCCGCGCTGCTCGACGCGCCCGACGCGCGGATCGTCACCGTCTCCAGCTTCATGCACGCGCTCGCCAACATCGACATCGACGACCTCAACAGCGAGCGTGGATACAGCCGTTGGACCGCCTACTCCCGGTCCAAGACCGCCAACCTCCTCTTCACGCACGAGCTGGCGCGGCGGCTCGCGGCGGCCGGTTCGGGCGCGGTCGCGACGGCGGCCCATCCCGGGTACGCCGCCACCAACCTCCAGACCGCCGGGCCGCAGGCGGAGGGGCGCCGGGGCGCGGAACGGCTCATGGAACTCGGCAACCGGGTCTTCGCCCAGTCCGCGGAGGCCGGCGCGCTGCCCTCCCTCTACGCGGCGACCGCCCCGGACGTACGCCCCGACTCCTTCTACGGCCCGCGACTCGCGATGTGGCGCGGGGCGCCGGCACCGTCCTGGCGAGCACCCTGGACCCGCAACGACGCGATGGGGCAACGGCTTTGGGCGGCCTCGGAGGCGTTGACGGGAGTGGTGTACGACCAACTCAAGGCGTGAGCGGCGGAGTCACCGCTCTTCACGCAGTCGCGCCGCTGTCCACCACCAGGTCCGTGCCCACCACCGACGCCGCGTCGTCCGAGGCCAAGTAGAGGACGGCGGCGGCGATTTCGGCCGTGGCGGAGATACGGCCCAGGGGGAGCGCGGCCCGTACGCGCTCGGCGCGGTCGGCCTCCGTCTCGCCGGCGCGCAGGGACATCGGGGTGTCGGTGGCGCCGGGGCTGACCACGTTGATGCGGACGCCCTCGCGGATGTGGTCCACGGCGGCACCCCTGCTGAGTACGGCGACGGCGGCCTTGGAAGCGGCGTAGGCGGCGGCTCCGGGGCTGCTGGTGTGCGCGCCGAAGACGGAGGCCACGTTGACGATCGCGCCGCCGGTCGGCTGGGTGCGCATCTGGTGGATCTGGGCCCGGAGGGCGAGGAAGACCCCGGTGACGTTGATGTCGAGCTGCGTGCGCCAGTCCTCCTCGGTGAGGTCGGCGAGGGGGCGTCCGCCCCGGAAGACCCCGGCGTTGTTGACGGCCACGTCGAGCGAGCCGTACCGGTCGACGGCGGCCTGCACCAGGGCGCGGGCGTCGCCGGACTTCGACACGTCGGCGCTGACCGCGAGGGCCTTCCCGCCCCCGGCCTCGATCAGGGCGACGGTCTCACTGAGCGGTTCGCGTCGCCGCCCGGCGACGACGACGTTCGCCCCCTCCGCCGCGAACGCGAGGGCGATCGCCCGCCCGATGCCGGACCCGGCACCGGTGACGAGGGCGGTCCTGCCGGAGAAGTGATTGCTGAGGTGACTACTCACGAGCGAGCCTCTTTCTTGACCGATCGGTTTAATATGAGGGCGCGAGAAAGTGCTTTGAGCGGAGCGGTGTCTCAGTCGAGCAACGTCAACGCCTGCTCCGCCGCGTCCCGCACCCGCGCCGGATCCCCGGACGCCCTGCCGACCACCCGCAGCCCCTGCGTCAGCACCAGCAGCATGCGCGCCAGGGCGAGCGGATCGCGGTCGGCGGGCAACTCGCCCTGCGCCTGGGCCCGCACCAGCGCCGAGCGCAGCACGGCCTCCAACTGGTCCCAGTTGCGCTCGACCAGCCGGGTCGCGGCCCTGTCGTGCGGGGCGAGTTCGGCCGCCGTGTTGGTCACCAGGCAGCCCAGCGCCCGGAGTTGCTCGTTCGCCGCCTCGGCCGCGTAACGCCGTACGAGCGCCCGTACGGGCGGCAGCGCGGGGCCCGGCTGGGACAACTCGCGGACCATCGGGGTGAGTCCCGCCCGGTCATAACTCTCCAGCGCCTTCAGGTACAGCTCGTGCTTGTTGCCGAAGGTCGCGTAGATGCTGGCCCGCCCGATGCCGAGGTGCTCGACGAGGTCGGACATCGACGTCGCCTCGTAACCGCGCCGCCAGAACAGCTCCAGGGCTGCCCGCAGCGCGGCCTCCGGGTCGAACTCCTTGGTCCTGGCCATGAAGCGGAGACTAGATCCAACTAGAACGAGCAGTCAAGAAATTCTCTTCATGGTCGAGTAGCGGCGGAGTCGTGGCCCGGTGCTTTCGTGGCCGGATGTCTGTCGCTCGAACGAGTGATGCCTATCAGCGCTCGCATCCGTCACGCTGATCACATCCGTCCGGGCGGACCACCCGGAACGGACCGACGGGGGAGAACTTCATGACGGTGCTGGAGAATTCGACGCGCAGCCTCAACAAGGCCACGCACTCATCGGTGGATCTGCCCGAGGCGTCCCAGGGCATGCTCAGCCGGGCCCACGAGAAGGCGGCGCTGCTGCACGCGTTGCAGCTGCGGCCGGGCGAGGTGGACGCCGTACTGGAGACGCAGCGTGACGTGGCGGCGCCGGGGGAGGTCTGGGAGGTCGCCCGGAGATTCGAGCCGCGGGCCGCGGGGCTGCTCGCGCCGGGTGCCGCCGAGGTGGCCGACATGGATCTCGGGCAGCTGGCGGCCGTCGGGCGGGCCGTACTGGCGCACCGGACACAGGAGTTGGCGGCGGCCGGCGCGGCGGCTGCCGTGGCGGAGCCGCGGGCGCACGCCGTACGGCAGACCCTGGTGGCGTCCGCGTCGGCGGCCGTGGGGGCGTTCGAGAACGCCGTGAAGGTGGCGCCGATCGGGATGCTGCACCTGGAGCGGATCGAGATGGCCCCGGCCGGCATCGAGCGCGGCGAACTGCTGGCGACGATCCCCCTCGCGCCCGGCGAGCAGACCAGCGTGGTGCACAAGGAGTGGTCGGTCACCGACGAGGAGTTCTCGACCATCGTCACGGACTCGCTGGAGAACTACAGCGAGAAGGGTGTGACGGAGAAGTCCGAACTGGCCGAGGCGACCACCTCGCAGTCCAAGCGGAACCAGCAACTGGGCCTGGACGCCTCGCTGTCGGGCTCGTACGGCATGGTCACCTTCGCCGCGAGCACGAAGTTCTCCACCTCGCTGGACACGGAGCAGACGGTCAAGGACAGCCGTACCCACGCCTCCCAGGTGACCGCCAAGGCCTCCGCCCGGGTGCGCAAGGAGCGCAAGGTCACCATCCAGAGCAGCACCGAGACCGGCCAGCAGGAGACGACGACCCGCACCCTGGTCAACACCACCCAGCAGGCGATGCGCGTCGACTACTACTCGTTGATGCGCAAGTGGCGGGTGAGGCTGCTCCAGTACGGGCTGCGCCTGACGTACGACCTGGCGATCCCCGAGCCCGGCGCCACGCTGCGGGCCGTCTTCGCGCAATTGCAGGACCTGGACACGCAGATCGCCCAGCCGTTCGTGTTCGACCTGAAGGCCAGGGACATCACCCGCGACAACTTCCAGGACAAGGCGGAGTTCTACGGCGCCTCGGTGGCCCCGCCGCCACTCGCGGAGGAGAAGCGGACCATCGGCGGGCCGGTCTCGGGGCTGCCGACCAAGGACGACGACGAGGGCTGGCGGCTGTACCAGGTCGAGATCGACGTCCCCGACGGCTACCGCGTCGACAGGGTCTTCATCGACGCGCTGCTGGGGGTGACGGAGGGGCACGGGCGGACGTTCGTCATCATCGGCATCCAGCCCCCGCTGTGGCCGGGTTCCAACAGCCCCGGCGAGTACCACATGGAGCTGCCGGGCTTCCTGTACGGCCGCACCGGGCGCCAGGTCATCTCGTACATGCTCCAGGACGTGGACGTCGCCGACGTGCAGTTCGACATCACGATGGTCCCGACCGACGAGACGATGGCCGCCTGGCGCTTCCAGGCCTGGCAGACGCTGCGGGACGCGGCCCGGGACCACTTCTCCGAGCGGGTCCAGGCGCTCGTGCTCCAACGGGAGGAGATCCGGGCGCAGTTGGGTGACGTGGACACCCTGACGCTGCGTCAGGAGGAGCGCGAGGAGGTCATGAAGGGGCTGCTGCGCTGGCTGCTGGGCCCCGGGTTCGACTTCATGCCGGACGATGTGCGCGCCCTCTTCGGCGCCGCCACCGGAGGAGTCGCCTTCACGGGCAGCGAACCGGGCGTCGACGCCACCGGCTGGGCCACCATGTTCCGCTACCAGGAAATGGTCAAGTTCCTCCAGGAGGCCATCGAGTGGGAGAACCTCCTGTACTTCCACTACCCGTACTTCTGGGACCACCCCCAGGCCTGGGAGTTCGTCCGCACGATCCGCCATCCCGACCCGATCCGCCAGCAGTTCCTGCGGGCGGGCAGCGCCCGGGTCGTCGTGACGATCCGGCCCGGCTACGAGGACGCCTTCGCGGCGTTCATCGACCGCGGCAACTTCGGCGACGTACTCCCGCCCGGACACCCGTACCTGACGATCGGTCAGGAGATCCGGGCGTACGACCAGGCCAACTACCCCGGCATCCCGCCCGCGAACCCGGAGACCGGCTACCGCCCGCTGCTGTCCCCCGCGCAGCGGCGCGCCTGGACGGACATCCAGAAGATCGTCGACCTGCTCGACAAGTACCACGACGCCCACGGGACCTACCCCACCACCGCCCAGGGCCTGGCCGTACTGGCCCCGCTCGGCCAGGTGCCCCTGCTCGACCCGTGGAACAAGCCGTACGTCTACCGCTCGCCCGGCCTGCGCTACGACTACGAGGTGTCGTCGCTGGGCGCGAACGGCCAGCCCGGCGGCGACGGCGACGACGCGGACATCACCAGCTGGGCGCCGGCGTCGCTGATCGCCGAGTGGTACGAGTACACGGCGTCCCACGGCACCGACATCCAGGTCAACACCAGCCTGCCGGTGATGAGTTAGGCGGGCGGGGATGCTCGTCGGCTTCAACTACCCGTGGCCCGGCAACCAGTACATCACCATCGGGCCGGTCAAGGACGGCCAGCTGTGGCGCAGACGGATGACCGCCGACGGCAAGCGGCTGGTGCTCGCCAAGAACCTCGCGGATCTCAAGGCGGCGGGCATCAGCGTCGTACGGATGTGGCTGATGGGGGACGGCAACAACTACGACGGGAAGGTCGCGCGGGCCTACGACGGCCTTCGGCGCCGGATGTACTGGGACTTCGTCCCGCCCGACCGGGTGCATCAGCAGTTCCTGGACGACTTCCGGGCGATGCTGGACGTGTTCCGGCAGGCCGAGATGAAGATCGTCCCGGTGCTGATCGACTTCGCGTTCCTCGACCAGCCCAAGCCGAACAGCGGTCTGCTCACCGACACGCCCTGTCCGACCGACTACGTGGCGACGAACAGCAACTTCGCCGGGGGCCGCAGCTCCGTCGCGCTGAATCCCGCGTACCGGGAGACCTTCATCAGCGGCACACTCTGGCCCCTCCTCCGCGTCGCCCGGGACTTCAAGGAGTGGATCCACGCCTTCGACGTCTTCAACGAGCCGTACTGGTGCGTCGCCCCCATCACGGGGAGCTTGTTCGGGCCGCACCTGGACGAGAAGCAGGTCGCGGAGTTCGTGGCGGACTGCGTGGCCACCGTCAACGACGCGGAGCTTCCGTCGACCGTCGGGCACCGGCTGCTGTCCGACCTCACCGGATCCTTCGCGGACAAGTCCGTCACCAAGCCGCAGTACCACTACTACGCGAAGTGGTATCTGCGTGAAACGCTGCAAGGCGCTTCCCTGGGGGCTCCGAAGGCCTTTCTCGGCGAGTTCGCGGCGCTCACCAAGAGGGAGTTCGACGCGTACAAGGCGTCGGGCAAGTACACCAAGGACGAGTTGGCCGCCCTGGAGATCACCCTTCCCACCTGGCCAGCCCTCGGTACCCGGAACGACGACCCCGGGCGGATCCTGCGCGCACGACTGGCGGTCATGGCCAACCTCGGGTGCGAGCTGGCCATGGTCTGGCCGGACGGGTCCCGGAACATGACGACCACCGCCTACGACGACTCCGTGATCGACCTGTCCGCCGAGAAGATCGCGTCGATCACAGGAGTCAGGTTCACTCAGGGCATGGCGCTCGGGTGACAGGGCCGGAAAGGGCTACCCCGCCCGCACCTCGTACGTGGCCACCCGCACCGACGCGTCGTCCAGGCACTCCCCGGAGACCAGGTCGAACCGCTGCTTGAGCAGCGGCGAGGCGACGAACGGGCGGCCCTGGTGGGTGCCGGTCAGGCCGCGGGAGAGGACCGCCGCTCCGTTGAACGGGTCGCGGTTGTCGATGCCGTAGAGGGTGCCGGAGCGGTCGCGGAAGAGGGCGACCTGGCGGCCGTCGGGCAGCAGGGCCGCCACCCCGCGGCCCGGGGTGAGCTGGTTCAGGTCGCAGACCGTGAACCAGCCCTCATCGAGGTGCAGTTGGACCTTCAGGTCGGTCGTCTCGGGAGCCAGGGTCATCGCTGGGCGCTTCCTTCCAGGACGTCTTCGGCGGGCCGCATGCCGATGGTCAGCAGCGGCAGGTCGGGCTTGATCTGGTCGCGCTCGGGGACGAAGCCGACGACCGGGTCCGGGGTGTCCGGCGCGTTCACGAAGGACACGAACCGGGCCAGCCGCTCGGGGTCGTTGATCGTCTCGGCCCACTCGTCGCGGTACCCGGCGACATGCGCGGCCATCAGCGACTCCAGCTCCTCGCAGATACCGAGCGAGTCCTCGACGACCACGTCCCGGATGTGGTCCAGGCCGCCCGGAATCCGCTCCAGCCACACGCTGGTGCGCTCCAGCCGGTCGGCCGTACGGATGTAGAACATCAGGAACCGGTCGATCAGGCGCACCAGTTCGGCATCGGACAGGTCCTGCGCCAGCAGGTCCGCGTGACGCGGGGTCGCGCCGCCGTTGCCGCCGACGTACAGGTTCCAGCCGTTCGCGGTGGCGATGACGCCGAAGTCCTTCGACTGGGCCTCGGCGCACTCGCGGGCGCAGCCGGACACCGCCGACTTGAGCTTGTGCGGCGACCTGAGGCCCCGGTAGCGCAGCTCCAGGTCGATCGCCATCCGGACCGAGTCCTGGACGCCGTAGCGGCACCAGGTCTGGCCGACGCAGGACTTCACCGTGCGCAGGGCCTTTCCGTACGCGTGGCCCGACTCGAAGCCCGCGTCCACCAACCTCGCCCAGATCAGCGGGAGTTGCTCCACCCGCGCGCCGAAGAGGTCGATGCGCTGGCCGCCGGTGATCTTCGTGTAGAGGCCGAAGTCGCGGGCCACCTCGCCGATCACGATGAGCTTCTCGGGGGTGATCTCGCCGCCGGGGACGCGCGGCACGATCGAATAGGAGCCGTTCTTCTGCAAGTTGGCGAGGAAGTGGTCGTTGCTGTCCTGGAGGGCCGCCTGCTCGCCGTCCAGGACATAGCCGCTCGCGCCGATCGTCGGGGCGAGGGACGCGATGATGGAGGCGACCGTCGGCTTGCAGACCTCGCAGCCGTCGCCGCCCCGGGCGGCCTCCCGGCCGTAGCGGTCCAGCAGGTCCTGGTAGGTGCTGATCCGCAGCGCGAGGGCGATCTCGTACAGCTCCTCGCGGGTCTGCGCGAAGCAGCCGCACAGGCCCTTGTCGACCTCGACGCCGCTCGCCTCCAGCTCGGCGGTGACCAGCTGGCCGAGCACCTTGACGCAACTCCCGCAGCCGGTACCGGCCTTGGTGCACTTCTTCACCTCCGGCACGCTCGTGCAGGAGTGGTCCGTCACCGCGCCGCGGATCGTGCCCTTGGTGACGTTGTGGCAGGAGCAGACGACCGCCTCGTCGGGCAGCGCGGACGGCCCGAGCTGCACCGCTCCGCCGGAGCCCGCCGGCAGCACCAACTGCTCGGGGGAGACGGGCGGTACGGACCCCGTGAACGCGCGCAGCGTGCCGTACGCGTCCGCGTCGCCGACCAGGATGCCGCCCAGCAGCTCGCCGCCCCGGCCGATCACCAGCTTCTTGTACGTGCCGGCCCGCGCGTCGGAGTAGACGACGTCGAGGCAGTCCGCGGTCGCGCCGTGCGCGTCGCCGAAGGACGCCACGTCCACGCCGAGGAGCTTCAGCTTGGTCGACAAGTCCGCGCCGGTGAACGCCGATTCGTCCTGCGCGAGGGTCGCGGCGGCCGTCTCCGCCTGCTCGTAGCCGGGCGCCACCAGGCCGTACACCCGGCCGTCCGCGGCCAGCGCGCACTCGCCGATCGCGAACACGTGCGGGTCGGTGACCGTACGGCACTGCTCGTCGACCGCGATGCCGCCGCGCTCACCGACCGACAGGCCCGATTCCCGGGCGAGTTGGTCGCGGGGGCGGACACCGGCGCTGAACACCACCAGATCCGTGGCGAGTTCGGAACCGTCCGACAGCTTCATGCCGGTGACGGCGCCGTCCGCTCCGGTCACGATCTCCTGGGTGCCCACACCGGTGTGGACGGTCAGGCCCATGTCCTCGATGGTGCGCAGCAGCGCGGCGCCGCCGCCCTCGTCGACCTGCACCGGCATCAGCCGCGGCGCGAACTCCACGATGTGGCTGGTGAGTCCGAGTCCCTTCAGCGCGCCCGCGGCCTCCAGGCCCAGCAGCCCGCCGCCGACCACCGCACCCGTCGTCGCCCTCGACTTCGCGTACTCCTCGATCGCGAGGAGGTCCTCGATCGTGCGGTAGACGAAGCAGCCCTCGGCGTCCTTGTTCGGGACCGGCGGCACGAACGGGTACGAGCCGGTGGCGAGGACGAGCGTGTCGTACTCGACCACCAGCCCGGAACGGGCAGTTACCGTCTTCGCCGCCCGGTCGACGGTCTCGGCCGGGTCGCCGACGTACAGCTCGATCCCGTGGTCCTTGATGAACTCCGCGTCCGTGAGCGAGAGTTCCTCGGGGGTGCGGCCCGAGAAGTACGAGGTGAGCTGGACGCGGTCGTAGGCAGGGCGAGGCTCCTCGCACAGCACGACCACGCGGTGCGTCGCGGTCAGGCCGCGCTCGGCGAGCGCTTCGAGGAAGCGCTGACCGACCATGCCGTGGCCGACGAGCACGATGGTGGGCACCACACGCGGATTCGAGGTCATGCCCAGGAGCCTGCGACGCCGGTGTTACCCGACCGCATCACACCTGTTTCCCGCGAGGAACGCTGCCCTCAGCGGGAGCGCGCGGGGGGTGTGAGGGTTCCGGTGCGCGCCGGGGGCGGGGTGTGAGGACGGCGACTGTCCGCGCCGGTTCGGTTAACCGAACCCCCGGGTCCCGTGCAGGCACCATCGTGTACGGCGGGCGGTGGCGGAAACCTGGAGACATCGGTTTTCAGCAGTTCACACGGGCTGCGCCGACTCATGTGCAGGGGGACGCACCATGACCACCACCCGCGATCTGCCCACCCGGCCGACATCCCGGCCGCCGACCCCGGACCCGGCGTCCGCACGCGCCTGGTGCCTCCTCCGCGAACCCTTCACCGCACCACCTGGCGCCGCACCGCCTACGCGCTGCTCGCCCTCCCGGTCGGCCTGGCCTGCGTCCCCCTGTCCCTCCTCGGCGCCCCCACGGCCCGCTGGCAACGCGGACTCGTCCGCCGTTTCCTGGGCCCCGACCTCCCCGGTACGGCCCGCGCCGGCGGCCTGCCCCACGCCCTCCTCGCCACTCCGCTCAACCTCCTCACGGCACTCATCACCCTCTACGGCTGGGTGATCGTCCCCATGAACCTCGGCTGGCCCCTGCGCGCCGGCTCCGACTACTCCGCCGCCTGGGGCGGCCCGACCTTCGCCGGAGCCTGGGCCTTCCACGCGGTGGTGGGCGGCATCGGCTTCCTGCTGCTGATGCCGTGGGTGGTGCGCGGCCTGACCGCCGTGCAGCTCCGTGTGGCCGGGGCACTTCTCTCCCGTCTCTCCTAGGTTGATCCCATGCCGAGCCTCCGCACCCGCCTGGGCACCCGCGCCGCCGCCACCTTCGGCCGCCAGGCCCTGGCCGCCGTCCTCTACGGCGTGATCGCGCTCCCCCTCGCCCTGGTCGGCTTCTTCCTCACCCTCGTCGGGCTGGCGTTCGGCGGCGCGCTGTCGGTGACCACGCTGGGGCTGTGGCTGCTGGCCGGGACCGTGCGGGGCGCGCTGGCGCTGGGCGCGGTGCAGCGGGGGCTCGCGCGGCGGCTGCTCGGCCTGGAGATCGAACAGCCGGGCACGCCGGGTGCACCGGGTACGGAGGGCGGCGGCATCGGCATCCTCGGGTGGCGGCGGGGCGTCCTGCTGGACCGGGCGGGCTGGCGGGCCGTCGGCTGCGCGCTGTTGACACCGTTCACAGCCGTTTTCGCGTACGCCGCCGTCGTCATCGGATATGTCTACGGCGCCCTGTTCACACTGCACCCGCTGCTGAAGCGCTGGAACTACGACACGGTTCACAGCGACACCGGCAGCTCCACGCACCCCGTGTCCACGAGCCACCACGTGTCACTGGAGTTCTTCGGTTTCCAGCTCGACACCTGGCCGCGCTGGTTGATCCCGTTCACAGCCGGACTGCTGTTGCTGGCCGTCGCACCCCTCCTCCTCCGTTACGCCCTCGGCCCGCACCGCGCCCTGTTGACCGTGCTGCTCGGCCCCGACGCCGTGACCCGCCGTATCCGCACCCTGGAGGAGACCCGCGCCCGAGCCGTCGACGACGCGGCGCTGACCCTCCGCCGTATCGAACGCGATCTGCACGACGGCACCCAGGCCCGCCTGGTCGCCCTCGCCATGCACCTCACCGCGATCCGCGAACTGATCACCACCGGCGCCGAACCCGACCGCGTCCTCGCCGTCGTCGACACCGCCCGGGGCAACGCCACCCAGGCCATCACCGACCTGCGCCACCTGGTCAAGGGCATCCATCCGCCCGTACTCGACGAGGGCCTGCACGCCGCCCTCACCACCCTCGCCGCCGACAGCGCCCTCCCCGTCACCCTCACCACCGACATCGGCACCCGCCCCACCCCGGCCGTCGAGACCATCGCCTACTTCTGCGCCGCCGAACTCCTCGCCAACGCCACGAAACACGCCCGTGCCACCGCCGCCACCGTCGACGTCACCGCCCGCGACGGACTCCTGCGCCTGCGCGTCACCGACGACGGACAGGGCGGCGCGGCGATCGGCGCCGGTTCCGGACTCACCGGCCTCCTCGCCCGGGTCCGCACCGTCGACGGCACACTGACCTGCGACAGCCCGCCGGGAGGCCCTACGGTGGTCACGGCCGACCTGCCCCACAGCCGCTGAGCCTCTGAACGGAGCCGTGCCGTATGCGCGTCGTCATCGCCGAGGACTCGGCCCTGCTGCGCGACGGCCTGGTCCAGTTGCTCCGGCTGCGGGACGTGGAGGTGGCCGCAGCGGTGGGCGACGCGGAGACCCTGCTGACCGCGGTCGCGGCACACGCCCCCGACGTCGCCGTCGTCGACATCCGCCTCCCGCCCACCCAGACCGACGAGGGCGTACGGGCGGCCGTACGACTGCGCGCACAGCACCCCGCGACCGGCGTGCTCCTGTTCTCGCAGTACGTCGAGACGACCCACGCGGCCCAACTCCTCGGAAACCCGGCCGGTTTCGGGTATCTCCTCAAGGAACGGGTCGTGGACATCGGCGAGTTCGTCGGCGCCCTGGAACGCGTCGCCGCCGGCGGCACCGCCCTCGACCCCGAGGTGGTGGCCCAACTCTTCGGCGCCGCCCGCCGATCCACCGCCCTCGACACCCTCACCCCCCGCGAACGCGAGGTCCTCGCCCTGATGGCCGAGGGCCGCACCAACCACGCGATCGCCACCACGTTCACCGTCTCCGAACGCGCGGTCGAGAAGCACGTGGCCAACATCTTCACCAAGCTCGACCTGCCACCGTCGGAGACGGGAAACCGGCGGGTGCTGGCGGTCCTCCGGTACCTGGAAAGCGGCCGGTAAGAGGCCTGCCTACCGACTCCCGCTCAGATGCGCGAACACCACCACATTCCCCTGATAACCCGTCGACCGCGAATACCCACCCCCACACGTGATCACCCGCAACTCCGGCCGCCGCGCCGCCCCGTACACCTTCTGGTCGGGAAAGCGGTTCGCCTCGTACACCTCGACCGCGTCCACCGTGAACAGCGCGACGCCGCCGTCCAGCCGGTCCAGCTCGATGGTGTTGCCCTTCTTCAGGGCGCCGAGGTCGTAGAAGACGGCGGGCCCGTCGGCGTTGTCGACATGGCCCGCGACGATCGCCGTGCCGGTCTCACCGGGAGTCGTGCCTGCCTCGTACCAGCCGGCGAGGTTCTTCTTCGCGGCCGGGGGCACGTCCAGGCTGCCGGTGCTCGTCAGCTTGAGGCCCATCAGCGGGGCGTTCACATGGATGGCCGGGATACGGATGCGGTCCGGCGGCGACGGCGGCAGCGCACGGGCCGCGGTGCGCCCGGCGACCGGATCGGGCCGCCCCTCGGCGGCGGACGGCTGCGGCGGCGCGTTCGTCTCACCGCCGCCGGCCAGCAGCCACGCGCCCGCGCACAGGGCGACCACGGTGACGGCCCCTATCGCGGCATTGGCCCCTGCCGCGGTGTTGCCGAATCCACGACGGCGTCTACGACGACGCATCACGCACCCCTCTCCAGTGACCAGGTCCTGCCCCGCGCCCCCTCCGGGTCACGAGGGGCGTCGGACCCGGAGGGGAGGGGACTTGCGGTACCGGCGGACGGACAGCGGAGGGTGTCCGTCAGATCCCGTCGCCTCTCGCCCGGCGATGCAGGAGCCAGGTACCGCCCGCGGCGGCGACGGCGAGAGCCGCCACACCGGCCGCGGTCTGCACGGGGTCGGGGCCCAAGGCACCGCCGACCCCCGTCTTCACACTTCCGCGCGGCTGCACCTGCTGCCGCATCGAGGCGAGCGTCACCATCAGATCACCGGTGACCTGCTTGCCGTCCGCGCACTTCGCGACGATCTCGTACGTCCCCGGCTGCGCGCTCGGCGGCACCTTGAACTGCCCGATCGCATCGCCCTCGTGCGCGCTCGGCGCCAGCGTGAACGTGCCGGCGCCCACCGCGCTGGCATCACCGGCCGCCGTGCCGTCGTCGCCGCACGCCGCCGTGTTCACCGTGACGTCGCCGCCCGGCACGGCGTTCGACGGGAACACCTCCAGGCTGCCGGTCTCGCCGCCGTACGCCGGTGCGGTCGCGAGACCCGCGGCGGCGAGGGCGAGCGCGGTACCGGTCAGGAGACGGGCCGTACGTCGCATCGGTGCTCCTCCGAGCTGTGGTTGGCTGCCCTTCCGAGGTAAGTGGCACCGGGCCCGGCCCGCTTCCTGAACGAGCGTCAGAAGTGTGGTGAATGGGTGTCAGAAAGGCGCCCCGACGGCCCGTCCCGTCGCCGTTTCAGCAGGTCATAGGGGTACGGCGAACCCGTCCAGGAGAAGAACCCGAAGAGCGCAAGCCGCGCGTGTGAACGGGTGACCGCAACCCCCGGCGAGAGCGATACCGGCCGAGCTTGACCTCAAGAATGGTTGAGGTACCAGGCTGCCCCGCATGGACACCACTAACCCTCCGCTGACCGTCACCGTCGTCATCGGCAGCAACCGGCACGGCCGCTTCGGCCCCGTCGTCGCCGACTGGCTCCTCACCCACGTCCACGACCGCGCCGACCTCACCCTCCAGGTCGTCGACGTCGCCGACACCGACCACCTGCCGACGTCCCTCGCCCCGACCCCGGAGGCGACCACCGCGCTCGCCGGCATCACCCCGAAACTGTCCTCGGCCGACGCCTTCGTCGTCCTCACCCCCGAGTACAACCACTCCTTCCCGGCCGGCCTCAAGAACCTGATCGATTGGCACTTCACCGAGTGGCGCGCCAAGCCCGTCGCCCTCGTCTCCTACGGCGGCCTCGCCGGCGGCCTGCGCGCGGTGGAACACCTGCGCCAGGTCTTCGCCGAACTCCACGCCGTCACCGTCCGCGACACCGTCTCCTTCCACAACGCCGGCGCGTCCTTCGACGACCGGGGCCTCCCCAAGGACCCCACGGCCCCGGACGCGGCGGCGAAGGCGATGCTCGACCAACTGGTGTGGTGGGGACGGGCGTTGAAGGAGGCGAGGGAGGTGCGGCCGTACTCCGCGTAGACCCGGACCCGGCACTGTCGTGGTGACCCCTGAACTGGCCGTCCATGGCTTGGTGTTGCTGGGCACGGACACCGTGTACGCGGTCCACATGCCCACGTTCACCGCCCGCTACGACTTCCAGGCCGTGCTGCGGGTCACCCGGCCTGGCGGGCGAGGCCTAGCGCGTCAACCGCAGCGACAACCCGTCGAGGACGACCTCAAGGCCGTAGGCGAACTTGCTGTCGCGCAGGGCCACCGGGTCGGTGATCGTCGGGGCCGACTCGGCGTAGGAACCGGCGAGATGGGCATGACCGGCCGCGGCCTGCCGCGCGGCCGGCATCAGCCGGGCGATGAACCCGGCCTCGCTCTCCCCGGACCGCGCGACCGTGGTCAGCCAGGCGGCCTCGGTCGTGCTCATCCCGATCGTGTACGACAGCACGGCGTCGATCGCGCCGCTCGGCTCGGGGAACCCGACGGCCGTGAACAGCGCGGCGAGCCGTTCGGAGAAGGACATGAGGTTGGGGCCGAGGTAGGCGAGCCCGGCCTGTCCGAGGACCGAGGACAGCCAGGGGTGCCGTAGGGCGGTGGCACGGAAGGAGCCGGCGGCTGCCGTGACAGCGGTACGCCAGTCCGGGGCGCCGGTGTCCAGGGCGTCCGCGCCGGGGACGTGGATCTCGGCGGCGACCTCGTCCACGGCCAGTTCCATCAGCTCGTCCTTGGTCGCGACATGCCGGTAGAGAGAGGTCGCGCCGGCGCCCAGGCGGGCGCCGAGCTTGCGCATGCTCAGCGCCTCGATGCCGTCGGCGTCCAGCATGGCGATCGCCTCGCGGACGATCGCGTCCCGGCTGAGCGCGGGCTGATCGGGCGAGCGCTGCTCACGGGCCCACACGGAGGGGATGGGGTTCGGCTTCGCCGTCGTCGGCTTGGTCCTGGCGGCCATGGGGACTCCTTCGTGCGGGCCGTGCATGCCCTGCGTACGTCGTTCGCACCCAGCGTACAGAGTTCAAGGATTGCGCACACCGTTCCGGTGTGCGTACAGTGTTCGCATTGAAGGAACGGTGTACGCACAAAGTCGGCCGATGACGCCGACGACTCTGAAGGGAAGCCCCATGGAAACCCGAAACCCCCGGCGCTGGTGGATCCTCGTCGTGCTGTGCCTCAGCTCGCTGGTCCTGGTGGTCGACAGCATGGCGCTGACCGTGGCGGTGCCGTCGATGACCGAGAGCATCGGGGCGAGCGCCCAGGACACGCAGTGGATCCTCGACTCCTACATCCTGGTCTTCGCCGGCCTCCTGCTGACCTCCGGCAGCCTCGGCGACCGTTTCGGCCGCCGCAGGGTGATGCTGATCGGCCTGGTCCTCTTCGGGGCCGCGTCACTGGCGGCGACGTTCTGCGCGAACCCCGGCGAAGTGATCGCCGTACGGGTGGCGATGGGGGTGGGCGGGGCGTTGATCATGCCGTCGACGCTCTCGATCCTCATCACCGTGTTCGACGCAGAGGAGCGCGGCAAGGCGATGGCGGCCTGGGGTTCGGTGTCGATGCTGGCGCTGGTCGGCAGCCCGGTGCTGGGCGGCGTCCTGATCGACCACTTCTCGTGGCACTCCATCTTCTTCCTCAACGTCCCGGTCGTGGCCCTCGCTCTCGTCGCCGGGGTGACGCTGATGCCGGAGTCCAAGGGCCCGTGGCAGAAGCCGGATCCGCTGGGCGCGGTGCTGTCGGCGGTCGGTATGACCGCCCTGATCTGGTGGATCATCGAGATTCCGCAGCACGGGGCGTTCGCGGGCCGGGGTCTGGTCACCCTGGTGGTGGCGGTCGCCTCCCTGGCCGGATTCATCGTCTGGGAGAACGTCACGCCGACCCCGATGGTCCCCCTGGTCCTCTTCAAACACCGTAATTTCAGCGGCGGTTCGCTCTCCCTGACCCTGGTCCAGATAGGCAACGGCGGCCTGCTGCTGGTCCTCACCCAGTACCTGCAGTTCGTGCTCGGCTACTCACCGGTCAAGGCGGGCCTGGCCTTCGTCCCGCTGGCGGTCACCGCACTCGTCGGCAACGCGGCGGGCGCCAAGTTCACCGCGAGGTACGGACACCGCTACCTGATCCTGGCGGGCATGCTCGTGATGGCGTCGTCCTTCGCCCTCCTCACGACGGTCACCGCCGACACCGGTTTCACCGTCCCGGCGGTGGCGCTCGGCCTCCTGGGCCTGGGCGCGGGCCTCGCGATGCCGGCGGCGGTGGGCGCCCTGATGGGCACGATCCCCGAGGACAAGGCGGGCGTCGGCTCGGCCCTCAACGACACCATCCAGCAAGCCGGTACGGCCCTGGGCATCGCGATCCTCGGCTCCCTCCTGTCGAGCGGCTTCGCGGACGAGATGCCTTCCGGTACGTCCGACGAGGCTCGCCACTCGATCGGCGGGGCGCTGGCGGCGGCGCACGGGGACGCGGGGTTGGTGCGGGCGGCCCGGGAAGCGTTCACGCACTCCATGTCAACGGCCTTCACGGTGAGCGCGGTCGGGGTTGTGGCGGCGGGGTTGCTGGCGGCTGTGGTGATGCGGGACGGGAAGCGTGGTGCGGCGGAGGCTCCTCGGCCCTCGGGGGATTCCGCGGAAGAGGTGGCGGGGCGGCGGGAGTTGACCGCCTGACCTCAACTCACCTGGAGGACAAGGCCGTTGCCCAGAGCGGGCGACGGCCTTGTCGTGCCGCCTTCGTGTCGACTCCCGGTAGGGGGGCAAGGTCAAGACCTGTCCGGGCAGGACCATGCGGAGATCCTCATGGTGCGGAGATCGACATCGACCTCGATCGCCTCCGGCGCGCTGTCGCTCGTCACGCGTGCGCGGACGGTGTCGGCCCCGATGCTACGGGGATCGCCGACGGTGAAGGTGGTGGTGGCTTCCACCTGACCGCACGTGGCCGCCAAGTCACCGGCTCCGCTGCCTTCGAGAACGACTTCTCGCTTCAGTGCGGTGTCCGTGAAATGCGCCTTCATCAGCTTCCACAGCTTCGCCTTCGCATCCTGTGCGGCAAAGGCATCCGGCAGAACCGAGTAGTAGGCCCGAAGGTTCTCCTGGGCCGCCGATATCCTGGAATCCTCCCCGTGACGGGAGGGATCTGCCGTCGATCGGTTCACGCCCACGGAATTCCAGAACGCGCTCGCACCGATCGCCGTCACGGCAATCGCCGCGACGACGGCGGAACGGGTCCGGCGTTGACGGCGTCGGACGCTCCGGCGACGCAACTCCTGTGCGGACACCGGCCGGTCCACCCAGACCCTCTCCAGCTGCGCGATGCTCTCGGCAAGCCAGACGGGACGCTCGTACCCATCCGAATCATCCGGCTCATTCAGCTCATTCAACTCATCCGACATGGTCCACCTCCTGGTCCGGCAGGGAGGAAAAATGACGGGCGAGCGACAGGCGCCCGCGGACCAGCCACACCCTGATGCTCCCGGCCGGCCAGCCCGTCTCGGCGCTTATCTGCTCGACACTGAGGTCGCACAAGTGGTGGAGGACAACGACACTTCTGTGCTTCTGCGGAAGAGTGCGAAGTGCCTCGACGAGAGCGACACGTTCGGGGGACGGCCCCTCGACGGAGTGCTGTTCGTGATGGCGCTGCATGAGCTGCACACCGCGCCGCACCCGCCGGAAACGGGACACGGCAAGCCGCCAGGCCGTCGTACGGATCCACGCCTCCTGGGAACCGTCGCTCGTGAAGATCCCCCGTCGGCCCCAGGCCCTTATGAACGCCTCCTGCACCACATCCTGGGCCTCCGGCAGATCGCCGGTCATCGCGTAGAGCTGCCGAACGAGCCTGGGGTAGGCCAGTGCGTAGAACTCGTCGAACTCCTCTTCCGCCGCGCCTCTCGCCACTCTTCCGCCATTCATATCCGTCCACAGAACGGCCAGGGGTCCTCTGTTGGGGGAAGTACGAACGGGCGCCGATCCTCCGCTACAGAGACTCTCCGTGATCTGCGTCACCGCATCCGGGTGTCGCGTCCGGGCCCCCGCGCTGCGTAGTCACCCTGTCCAAGTCGCACCGACAGCAGAGGAACTCCCATGCGCCATGCAGCCCCCCGTAAGCCGAGCAGGATGGGAACGACGTTGAGGACCGCCGCGGTCAGCGCTCTGGCGCTCGGCGGTCTGACGGTGGCGGCGGGATCGCAGGTCCAGGCGGCCACGGCGACCTCGCACTCCGCGAAGGACGACTCGGCGCGCATCCAGAAGCAGAAGGCCGAAGCGGTCGCCGCCGCGGCCAAGGGGCAGACGTCACGGCCCGTGACGGACCCCGAAGCGGTGCGCACCCTCAAGATGAAGACGATCGCGATGGCTCACGCGCCGAAGCGCTGATCGACTTCGTGTCCTTCATGGGCGTGCTCGTCCACGGCTTGACCAACTAGCCGGAGAGTGCTTCTGACCTGCGGTGATGAGACATGTACAAGGTCCTGTCGGCTGCACGGGACGAAGCCTCTCCAGCGCCGGCCTCGCTTCGACGAGTGGCGGTGACCACTCACACGGCCCGCTCCATGCACACGAGTTGATCCCGCTCGTCCCACGACTCGGTGACGGTGAAGCCGAACCGCTGGTACAGGGCGATGGCTCCGGTCCGCCATTTCCACACCGACAGCCGCACGGCGCCCGCGCCGCTTTCCGCCGCGTCCGCGAGCGCGGCACCGAGCAGGTCCGACGCGATGCCCCGGCCGCGGAAGGCCGGGTCGGTCCAGAGCCGCTTGATCTCCGACCGTCCGTCGGTGGGGGCGGTCACCACCAGACAGCCCACCGCGGCGCCCCCGCTCAGAGCCACCAGTACGACATCGTCGACGAACGCCGTCCGCGGGTCCGAGATCTCCGCCCGGTACCGCTCCGGCAGCTCGTCCACATCGGCGACGGGCGCCCCTTTCTCGGCCTCCGTCCGCAGATGATAGGCAGCTAGCAGCGTAGCCAGACCGTCCTCGACGGAAAGGGTCCGGCCTGGCCGGCGGACGATGGAGACCTGGTGCTGATCAGTCATGGCTTCAGCATCCGTCATGCCCGTCGTGGGGAACAATCGCGCCGGCGGAACGCAGCGAGCGAAGGTCAAGGCATGTTCGTCGCGTTCCGCAGCCGCGCGAACGACATGTCCAGCCCGTTCTTCAGCAGCCGGGCCACCGGCCGTTCCACGAGACGGTGGACGAGCCAACTCAGCACCAGGAAACCGCAGATCACGGAGGCCACCAGAAGGCGGGGGTCCATGGTGTCGCGGAAGCGGTTGATCAGGGTCGTGCCGGCGAGGTAGTGCATCAGATAGAACGGATACGTCATCGCGCCGGCCGTAGTGAGCCACTTCCAGCGGACGCGGTCGGTCGCGCCGAGGGCGATGGCGGCCATGACCAGCAGGAACACGGTGAACAGCGCGACGCTCGCACGCCAGCTGGAGACCCGCTCGACGGTGTCTATCCGGTGGCCGAGTTCCAACTGGCCCATCAGCCAGGCCAGTCCGAGGATGCCCCACAGCAACAGGTCGTGCCCGAAGCGGTACATGAGGTACAGCGCCAGGCCGGCGATGAAGTACCAGGCGCCTTCCGGGTTGACGAGCAACGTCAGCGGGCGGAAGCGCGCGGCCGGGGCGATCATCGCGGCGGCGCCCCAGAAGCAGCAGAAGAGGACGACCTTGCGGTAGGTCAGGCCGGTGATGACGACGGCCATGAAGAGAAGGTAGAAACGCAGCTCCGACCAGAGGGTCCAGTACACGCCGTCGACGTTCGAGACCCCCGAACCGGATTGCAGCATCGTGAGGTTGAGCAGGATCTCGCGCAGCTTCTGCCGCTCCCACACGCCGGGCAGGGTCACCAGGGCGGCCGTGGTGAAGACGATGGAGAACCAGTACGCCGGGTACAGCCGGATCACCCGCGAGGTGAAGAACTGCCGTGGGGTGCGGCCCCAGCAGGACATGCAGATCACGAAGCCGCTGATCACGAAGAACATCTCGACGCCGATCCAGCCGTAGGCCGAGAACCGGAACACCGTGGGCATGATGTCGGACACCGGCCGGCCCCAGATCAGGTTGTCCGGCTGGTTGACCCGCCAGGTGCCGGCGTAGTGGTGGGCGGCCACGAACAGGGCGGCGAGCAGCCGCATCCCGTCGATGGCGTACAACCGCCGCTGGGATGACGGTCGTTGCTGTAAAATCAGGGAGGCGTGTCTTGGCGCTCTCCGTCTTCGGGGTGGGGATGACGCCCGCTCCGTCGCCCCGGCGTACATAGACATCTCGGTCCATATCGGCTCTGGGGTTCGGGAGCAGGCACGCCAAACCCACGCGTATCGGAAGTCTCGCGGTTCACAGGAAGAGACCCGCGTGGTGTGCCGATGGTTGTAGGCGGACTCCGGGGAATCCCCGGCCTCACCCCACGGCGACCGCGCTCCACGCGGCGGCCACCGCGTTGTACTCCGAACTTCCCGTCCCGTACAGGTCCTTGGCCGCGTTGAGCGTCGCCGTCCGGGCCCCCGCGTAGTTCGTCGAGGACGTCATGTAGACCGTCAACGCCCGGTACCAGATCGCCCCCAGCTTGTCCCGGCCGATCCCGCCCACCGAAGTCCCGTTGCAGGTTGGCGAGTTGTAGCTGACACCGTTGAGGGTCTTCGCGCCGCTGCCCTCCGCGAGGAGATACGCGAAGTGGTTCGCGACGCCGGACGAGTAGTGGACGTCCAGATTCCCGACCGTCGAACTCCAGCAGTCCGCGGAGCTCCCGTCCTTGGACGGCTGGTCCATGTACCGCAGCGCCGACCGGCCGAAGCCCGACCGCACGATCTTCTCGCCGATGAGGTAGTCACCGGGATCGGAGGAGTTGTCGGCGTACCACTCCACCAGCGTGCCCATGATGTCCGAGGTCGCCTCGTTGAGCCCGCCGGACTCGCCCGAGTACGTCAGCGCCGCCGTCTTGGATGTCACGCCGTGCGTCATCTCGTGCCCGGCGACATCCAGCGCCACCAGCGGACCGAGCTGCGTCCCGTCACCGTCGCCGTACGTCATGCAGAAGCAACTGTCGTCCCAGAACGCGTTGTTGTAGCTGTTGCCGTAGTGGACGCGGTTGTACGAACCCTTGCCGTCGCCCGCGATGCCGTTCCGGCCGTGGACGGTCCTGTAGTAGTCCCAGGTCTCGTTCGTGCCGTACTGCGCGTCCACCGCCGCCGACGAACGGTCCGAAGTCGCCCCCGTCCCCCAGTGGTTGTCGGCGTCCGTGAACACCGTGGACGGGGCGCGGCTGATGCAGATGCCGAGAATGCACAGGTCGGTCCTGTTCGCCGCGTCACCGGTGTAAGTCCCGCCGCGCGTCGCGTCCTTGAGCTGATACGTCGATCCCGACAGCGTCGTCTCCAGCGGCACCGTCCCGCTGTACAGCGACTGCCCGTCGCCGGTCGCCGTCTCCACACTGTCCCAGGCGTCGAGCTGCGCGCCGGTACGGGCGTCGGTCAGCACCGTGCGGGCGACCGGGTTGCCGAGCGAGTCCTTGGCGACGACGTTGGTCCGCCAGGCCAGCTTCGGGACGCCGTGGAGGGCGTCAACTATCAGCTGGGGCTTGGCCGTTACCCCCTTCAGCGCCTCGCCGAGATTGGCCGCCCGCAGCGCGTTGACGGCCAGGTCCGCCGCTCTCGGTGCGGCCACCTTCGGTGTCACGGTCGCCAGGGATATGGAGTTCCGGGTCGCGCGGTCGGCACTCCGATAGCCGCCGTCGGGGGCCAGGTGGACGACGAAGTCACCGCCGAGCACGGGAAGTTGACGGTACGTCCGGTCGTAGCGGACATGCTGCGAGCCGTCCGGATCGACGACCACGTCCCGGACCGACGTGCCCTCCGAGGCCGTCAGCCCCAGACTCGCGGCATGGGCCACCAGCGCGGACGCGGCGTTCGCGATCGCGGCGCTCCGGGTCGGCCGGTCGGCCGCGTGGGCGGTGGGGGAGAGGGTGGCGGCCAGCAGGGTAGCGGCGCCCGCCGCGATACCGGCCGTGGCGATACGGGAACCTCGGATGTGCCGTGTCCGACTCATGGGTCTCCTCAAGAACGCAAGTGGGGGGCGTGGGGGCTGCGTTGATGTTGAATAAGATTTAAAGGGTCATGACATGTCATGTCCATAGCGCATGCAAAGACCGGAGAGTGATGACGACGCCCCTCCCCTTCTTCGTCTACGGCACCCTCCGCCCCGGCGAGCCCAACCACGACCTGTTCCTGCGTGGCCGCACGGACTCCGAAGAACGGGCACGACTGCCCGGCGCCGCCCTCTATGACGGCCCCGGCTACCCGTACGCCGTCGAGGCCCCCGGCTCGGTGGTCGTCGGCGAACTCGTCACCGCACGGCCCGAGGCCTACCCCCGACTCCTCATGGACCTGGACCGGCTTGAGGACTACGCCCCGGGCGACCCGCGCAACCTCTACGAGCGCGTCGAACGCCGGGTGACCCGCGAAGCCGACGGCGCGGCCGTACGCGCCTGGGTCTACCTGGCCGCCCCCTCGGTCACCGCCCACCTCCGCGCCCACGGCAGGCTGATCGAGGGCGGCGACTGGCTGGGCCGCCCCTGACCGATCGTTGAACAATCCTCAGCCGGTGGAGCCCAACGCCCGCGCGACCCCCGTCTCCTTCGGCCCGAGGAAGTGGGGATCGGGATGGAACATCAGGTCCAGCGCGGCCTTGCCCGCCGCGAAGACCTCGCGGGTGCCGCCGTAGTACCAGGTCACGTCGTGCGTGTCGTCGACACCGACGCCGTACGAGTCGACGCCCGCCGCGTCGCACAGCGCGACCGCCCGCCGGATGTGGAAGTTCTGGCTGATGAGCACGGCCTTGTCGACGCCGAAGATCTTCTTGGCGCGGACGCAGGAGTCCCAGGTGTCGAAGCCGGCGTAATCGGTCACCACGCGCGCGCGTGGCACCCCGTGCTTGGCCAGATAGCCGCGCATCGCGTCCGGCTCGTCGTAGTCCTCGCGGCTGTTGTCGCCGGTCACCAGGACGACCTTCACCCGGCCCTCCCGGTACAGCGTCGCCGCCGCGTCCAGCCGGTGCGCGAGATACGGCGACGGCTCGCCGTCCCACAGCCCGGCACCGAAGACCACGGCCACATCGGTACGCGGCGCGTCCTGAAGGGTCCGCAGCCGGTCGGCCGTGGACACCCACAGCCAGGTCGCCGGCAGCAGCGCGAGGACACAGCCGAGGGCAACGCCCTGCACGAGCCGTCGCCACCCGGCACGCGTGCGTGGCAGCCGCGGCCGGCGAAGTCCAGGGCGGCGCAGCAGGCGGATCGGACGCATCAAAGGGGCCCCTCCCCGTTCGGGTTCGACAGTCACAGACGCGCCCCGACGCCCTCCGGTTCGCCGCCCGCAGTGTGACCGGCTTCACTGTGAATCCCGAAGCCGCAGGTCACGTCGCCTCACACACCCCCGGCACCCCACCGTGAACCCCCGGAAAACCCCCGTCATTCCGGTGCAACGGGACGGCAACCTCCCACCGCCACCATCACTCCATGACGGCGTCGCATCATCCCCACGACGAGTCCACGACCCTCGACAGTACGGCGCATCTCATGAACCGGATCAGCAGTCAGCTCGCCACCCAGCTCAGCCTCGTCGCCCCGAACGGCACCCGGCGCCCCGGCCCGCCCGCGCTCGTCCTGGTGGCCCACGGCAGCCGCGACCCGCGCGCCCTGAGCACCGTACGAGCCCTGGTGGACCGAATCCGCGACCTCCGCCCCGCCCTCCCCGTCCACCTGGGCCACATCGAACTCAATGAGCCCCGTCTCCCGGACACCCTCACCGAACTGGGCCCCACGGAAGCCGTCCTGGTCCCCCTCCTCCTGGCCCGCGGCTACCACGTCAAGCAGGACATCCCCGAGCTGGCCGCAAAGGCCCAGGCACGCACGCGCGTGGCGCCCCCTTTGGGCCCGCACCCCCTCCTCGTGGAGACCCTCTACGACCGCCTGGTGGAAGCGGGTTGGCGCACCAGGACCGACGACCAGACCCGTCGGGGGAGCGCCGTGGTCCTGGCCGCAGCGGGCTCGCGGGACCCGGAATCCAAGCTGGACACCAACCACACGGCCCAACTCCTGGCCGACCGCCTGGGCGTCCCCGTGGTCCCCGCGTACGCCTCGGCGGCGGCCCCCACGGTCTCCGCGGCGATCCGCGCCCTCGCGGCGCGAGGCCGACACCGGGTGGCTGTCGCATCCTGCTTCACGGCCCCGGGCCGCTTCGCGACGCAGTGCGCGGAGCAGGCCCCGTGGATCGCGTCAGCACCCCTGGGAGCCCACCCCGCAATGGCGAGGCTCGTACTCCACCGCTACGACCAGACACTGGCGACGCTGGCGACGACGGCACCTGAGTTGGCTTCAGCTTGAACCAACGGTGGGGGGCAATTCCCTAGGGGCGCGGGGCTGTATCTATTTGCGGCTCCGCCGCGTGGGCGCGCCCAGCCCCCACGCACCCGCAGACGCAACCAAACCGCACCCGGCAGACGCATAAGCGCCCCGCAACTCCCGAATTGTCACTACCGCCGCTTACTGTCGAAGCATGGACGGCACAACTGCACCGAACCCCTACGACCCGACATCAGTCGACCGCTGGGCAACAGAGCCCGACAAACGCCCGGGCCGCACCGCCTTCCAACGCGACCGCGCCCGCGTACTGCACTCCGCCGCCCTACGCCGCCTCGCCGGCAAAACCCAGGTGGTCACCCCAGGAACCCGCAGCCAGGCCTGGGACGCAAGCCCCCGCACCCGCCTCACCCACTCCTTGGAGTGCGCCCAGGTGGGCCGAGAGCTGGGCGCAGCCCTCGGTTGCGACCCCGACCTCGTAGAAGCCGCCTGCCTCTCCCACGACCTGGGCCACCCGCCCTTCGGCCACAACGGAGAACAGGCACTGAACGAATTCGCGGACGACTGCGGCGGTTTCGAGGGCAACGCCCAGTCCCTGAGGCTCCTCACCCGCATCGAACCGAAGCGCTTCGTCAGCAGCGACACGACCGGCGACCTGGTGAGCGTGGGCCTCAACCTCACCCGAGCCACCCTCGACGCCGCGACCAAGTACCCCTGGCCGCGCGGAGCGCACCCCACCGACCCCAAGTCCCCGAAGTTCGGCGTCTACGAGGACGACAGACCCGTGTTCGACTGGGTCCGCAAGGGCGCCCCCGGCACGCGCACGTGCTTCGAGGCCCAGGTGATGGACTGGTCGGACGACGTGGCGTACTCCGTGCACGACGTCGAGGACGGCCTCCACGCGGGCCACTTCGACCCCAACTGCCTGCACGCCGAACCGGAACGCCAGGAGATCTTCAAGGTGGCCATCGGCCGCTACGTCCCCGCGGACACGGCCCCCGACGAACTCGCCGAGGCGCTGGACCGGCTCCAGAACGAGCCGTGGTGGCCGCACGGCTACGACGGTTCGGCCGTCGCGCAGGCCCGCCTCAAGGACGCCACCAGCCAGCTCATCGGCCGCTTCTGCCTGGCCGCCGAGACCGCCACGCGCGCGGCGTACGGCACCGGCCGCCTCACCCGCTACGACGCCGAACTCGTCGTACCGCGCGAGGCACGACTGGAGTGCGCGGTCCTCAAGGCGGTCGCCGATCGGTACGTCATGCAGCGCGCCGAACAGGAGCGCATCCGCGCCGACGAGCGCGTCGTGGTCGCCGAACTCGCCGAGGTGCTCACGACGCGCGCGCCCGACGGCCTGGAGCCGCAGTTCCGCGCGCAGTTCGACGAGGCGCCCGACGACCGCGCCCGCAAGCGGGTGATCGTCGATCAGATCGCGTCACTCACGGACGCTTCGGCGCGGTCTCTTCACGCGTATCTCACATCGCTGGGGCACAGTGACGCGGAACACGTCCGAATGTGACCCTCCGTGGCCTGATCGGGCCACACCCCCTTCCCGCATCACGCTGCGTGCGGGACGCTCGCATATGACGGCACCCTTACGAGGAGGCATCAAGTGGTCGACGCGGATCAGACATTCGTCATCGTCGGAGGAGGCCTGGCCGGCGCCAAGGCGGCCGAGACGCTCCGAGCGGAGGGCTTCACCGGCCGCGTGATACTGATCTGCGACGAACGCGACCACCCGTACGAGCGCCCGCCGTTGTCCAAGGGCTACCTCCTCGGCAAGGAGGAGCGCGACAGCGTCTTCGTCCACGAACCCGCCTGGTACGCGCAGAACGACATCGAGCTGCACCTCGGCCAGACCGTCGACAACATCGACCGTACGGCGAAGACGGTCCGCTTCGGGGACGACGGCACCCTTGTCCACTACGACAAGCTGCTCATCGCCACCGGCGCCGAACCCCGCCGCCTCGACATCCCGGGCACCGACCTCGCGGGCGTCCACCACCTGCGCCGCCTCTCGCACGCCGAGCGCCTGAAGAACGTCCTGGCGTCCCTGGGCCGGGACAACGGCCATCTGGTGATCGCCGGCGGCGGCTGGATCGGCCTGGAGGTCGCGGCGGCGGCCCGCGAGTACGGCGCCGAGGTCACCGTCGTAGAACCCTCGCAGACCCCGCTGCACGGCGTCCTCGGCCCCGAACTGGGCCAGCTCTTCGCCGACCTGCACGCCGAGCACGGCGTGCGTTTCCACTTCGGCGCCAAACTCACCGAGATCGTCGGCCAGGACGGCATGGTCCTCGCCGCCCGCACCGACGACGGCGAGGAGCACCCCGCGCACGACGTCCTCGCGGCCATCGGCGCCGCCCCGCGCACCGCGCTCGCCGAGGCGGCAGGACTGGAACTCGCCGACCGCGCGCACGGCGGCGGCATCGCGGTCGACGAACGGCTGCGCACCTCCGACCCCGACATCTACGCGGCCGGTGACGTGGCCGCCTTCCACCACGCCCTCTTCGACACCCGACTGCGCGTGGAGCACTGGGCGAACGCCCTGAACGGCGGCCCGGCGGCGGCCCGCGCGATGCTCGGCAAGGACGTCACCTACGACCGCGTGCCCTATTTCTTCTCCGATCAGTACGACTTGGGTATGGAGTACTCCGGCTGGGCGCCCCCGGGTTCCTACGACGAAGTGGTGATCCGGGGAGACGCGGGCAAGCGCGAGTTCATCGCCTTCTGGATGAAGGAGGGCCGGGTGCTGGCCGGGATGAACGTGAATGTGTGGGACGTCACAGAGCCCATCCAGCAGCTGATCCGCTCCAAGGCACAGGTGGACACCGAGGCACTCGCGGACCCACACGTTCCGCTGGACAGCCTGGGCGGCTGAAGCGTCTCGTCGTCACTGGTGTCAGTCCGGCCCCGTAGAATTCACGCGTGGCTGGACGGATCAACGACGAGGACGTGAAGGCGGTTCGGGACGCGGTCCCGATCGACGCCGTCGTGTCCGAGTACCTCCAGCTGCGGAACGCGGGCGGCGGCAACCTCAAGGGCCTCTGCCCGTTCCACGACGAGAAGTCGCCGTCCTTCCAGGTCAGCCCGAGCAAGGGGCTCTTCCACTGCTTCGGCTGCCAGGAGGGCGGCGACACCATCACGTTCGTGATGAAGGTCGACCACCTCACGTTCTCCGAGTCGGTCGAGCGCCTGGCCGCCCAGGCCGGCATCACGCTGCGGTACGAGGAGGGCGGGTACAACCCCGCCCACCAGCGCGGCGAGCGCATCCGCCTGGTCGAGGCCCACAAGGTCGCCGCCGACTTCTACGTCGAGCAGCTCGCCGTCAGCCCCGAGGCGGACACCGGCCGCAAGTTCCTCGCCGAGCGCGGCTTCGACCAGTCGGCCGCCGAGCACTTCTCCGTCGGCTACAGCCCCCAGGGCTGGGACCACCTCACCAAATACCTCCGCGGCAAGGGCTTCACCGACAAGGAGATCCTCCTGTCCGGCCTCGCCCAGGAGGGCCGCCGCGGCCCCATCGACCGCTTCCGCGGCCGTCTGATGTGGCCGATCCGCGACATCGGCGGCGAGGTCGTCGGCTTCGGCGCCCGCAAGCTCTACGAGTCGGACAACGGCCCGAAGTACCTCAACACGCCCGACACCGCGATCTACAAGAAGTCGCAGGTCCTCTACGGCATCGACCTCGCGAAGAAGGACATCGCCAAGTCCAGCCGTGCGGTCGTGGTCGAGGGCTACACGGACGTCATGGCCTGCCACCTCGCCGGAGTCACCACCGCCATCGCCACCTGCGGCACGGCCTTCGGCACGGACCACATCAAGATCCTCCGCAGGCTCCTGATGGACAACGGCTCGGCCCGCGTGATCTTCACCTTCGACGGCGACGCGGCCGGCCAGAAGGCGGCCCTGCGCGCCTTCGAGGACGACCAGAAGTTCGCCGCCGAGACATACATCGCGATCGCCCCGGACAACATGGACCCCTGCGAGCTGCGCCTCGCCAAGGGCGACGAGGCGGTCGCCGACCTGGTCGAACCCCGCACCCCGCTCTTCGAGTTCGCGCTCCGCCAGATCGTCGTCCGCTACGACCTCGACACCCCCGCCGGCCGCGCCTCCGCCCTGGACGAGGCCGCGCCGATCGTCGCCCGCATCAAGAACAGCGGCGCCCAGCACGAGGTCGCCGTCCAGCTCGCCGGCATGCTCGGCATCCTCGACACCCAGTTCGTGGTCAAGCGCGTTGCCCAGCTGGCCCGTTGGGCCCGCGACCGAGGCGGCAAGGGCCCAGCGCCGACAAGAGGCAGCGCCCAGCAGCAGTACGACACCACCCCCCGCCCCCCCACCGGCGGCCCCGCCCTCACCCTCCGCAACCCGGTGTTCGCCACCGAACGCGAACTCCTCAAACTCGCCCTCCAGCGCCCCGAGTTGGTCTCCCCGGCCTTCGACGCGTACGGCGTCGACGAGTTCACCGCCCCGCCGTATGCCGCCGTACGCGAGGCGATCATCGAGGCGGGCGGCGCCGAGTACGGCCTCCAGGACGCCCAGGACTATCTCGTCCGCGTCCGCGAGGCCGCACCGGACGACGCGGTCCGCGCGATGGTCACCGAGCTGGCCGTCGAGGCGATCCTGCGCCGCACGGTCGACGAGAACTACGCGGGCGAGCAGCTCGTCACCGTCCGCCGAAGAGCCGTAGTGCGCCGTATCCACGACATCCAGGGCGCGCTCACCCGCCTCGGCAGCCATGGCGACTCGGCCGAACTGGCCGCCGTACAGAACGAGTTGTGGGTACTTCAGCAGTACGACCAGGCACTCCAGGTGCACGGCGCCTCAGCGCTCTGAGCGCGTAGTTACGGAACGGACTCAAAAAGTCACCGCACGCCCCTCGTGGCGGCGATGTGTCGTACTCCACACTGGGTTCCGGTGCCTGAGTCCTCGGAGCGCGGCCGATCCGTCCCCAGCGGGTCCTTCACCCCCGCGGTTCCGCTCATCGAGTACGGGACGGACAGCGGCGAGGCCGCCGACTCCGCCCCTGAAGTACCGCTGCCGTACCCCCTGGCAGCGATCATCCTGGAGGTCGCCCCCGTGCAGACCCAGACCCTCGACCAGACCGAGACCAGCACGACGGACGGCGCGGAACCGGAAGCGGAGACCGATGTCCTCGCGACCGTCCCTCCGCAGAGCCGTGCCGCGCACCACCCCGAGACCGCGGAGCCGGAGAGTCCGCCCGAGCTCGAAGAACCGACGGCCGAAGCGGTGGAGACCGCCGAGGCCCCCGAGCCCCCCGAGCCCGACGAACGGCCCCGCGGCCGGGTCGCCGCCGACAACGGCGCCCCCTCCTCGGACCTGTTCCGCCAGTACCTGCGCGAGATCGGCCGCATCCCCCTGCTCACCGCGGCCGAGGAGGTCGAACTCGCCCGCCGCGTCGAGGCCGGCCTGTTCGCCGAGGAGCGGCTCGGCGGCGCCTTCGACCTGGACAGCCAACTCGCCCTCGACCTGGACAAGTTGGTCGTGATGGGCCGGATGGCCAAACGCCGCCTCATCGAGGCCAACCTGCGGCTCGTCGTCTCCGTGGCGAAGAGGTACGTAGGACGCGGACTGACCATGCTCGACCTCGTCCAGGAGGGAAACCTGGGCCTGATCAGGGCAGTCGAGAAGTTCGACTACGCCCGCGGCTACAAGTTCTCCACGTACGCCACCTGGTGGATCCGCCAGGCCATGTCCCGCGCCCTCGCCGACCAGGCCCGCACCATTCGCGTCCCGGTGCACGTCGTAGAACTCATCAACCGGGTCGTCCGCGTCCAGCGCCGGATGCTCCAGGAGCGCGGCTACGAGCCCACCCCGGAAGAGGTGGCCGACCACCTCGATCTCGCCCCCGAACGCGTCAGCGAGGTCCTGCGGCTTGCCCAGGAGCCGGTGTCGTTGCACGCGCCGGTGGGGGAGGAGGACGACGTCGCCCTCGGCGACCTGATCGAGGACGGCGACGCGGCGAGCCCTGTCGAGTCGGCCGCGTTCATCCTCCTCAGGCAGCACCTGGAGGCGGTCCTGTCGACGCTGGGGGAGCGTGAGCGGAAGGTCGTACAGCTGAGGTACGGCTTGGCGGACGGGCGTCCGCGCACGCTGGAGGAGATCGGCCGGATCTTCGGGGTGACCCGGGAGCGGATACGGCAGATCGAGTCGAAGACGCTCAACAAGCTGCGGGATCACGCTTTCGCGGATCAGCTGAGGGGATATCTGGATTGATGCCGGGTGCGGGCCCGGTGGGGGCGGGCCGCGCCCCGCGGCGGAGCCGCAAATGTACACAGCCCCGCGCCCCTGAAAACGCTGGGCCCGCCCTGTTCTTTTAGGGGCGCGGGGAACTGCGCGACCAGCCACGACGGGCCGTCAGCCGAACAACGACCGTTAATCCACTTCCGCCACCGCCTGCGCGAACTGCGCCTTGTACAGCCGCGCATACGCCCCGTCCGCCGCCAACAGGTCCGCATGCGCGCCCTGTTCGACGATCGAGCCGTTCTCCATGACCAGGATCGTGTCCGCGTCCCGGATCGTGGAGAGCCGGTGCGCGATCACGAACGACGTACGCCCGTGGGCCAGTTTGGCCATCGCCTTCTGGATCAACACCTCCGTGCGCGTGTCGACCGACGACGTCGCCTCGTCGAGGACCAGGATCGTCGGGTCGGACAGGAACGCCCGCGCGATGGTGATGAGCTGCTTCTCACCGGCGCTGACCCCCGTGCCCTCGTCGTCGATGACGGTGTCGTAGCCCTCGGGCAGCGTACGGACGAACCGGTCGGCGTGCGCCGCCCGCGCCGCCTCCTCGATCTCGCCCCGGGTGACCTCCCGCGACGAGCCGTACGCGATGTTCTCGGCGATCGTGCCGCCGAACAGCCAGGTGTCCTGGAGCACCATGCCGATGTGGGCGCGGAGTTCGTCGCGGGACATCCGCGCGATGTCGACGCCGTCGAGGGTGATGCGCCCGCCGGATACCTCGTAGAACCGCATGAGGAGGTTGACGAGGGTGGTCTTGCCGGCGCCTGTGGGGCCGACGATCGCGACCGTGTGGCCCGGTTCCACCGTCAGCGAGAGGTCCTCGATGAGCGGCTTGTCGGGGTCGTAGCGGAAGGAGACGTGCTCCAGGGCGACCAACCCGCGGAGTTCTTCGGGGCGTTCGCTCGGCATCGGGTCGGCCGTCTGCTCCTCGGCGTCGAGGAGTTCGAAGATCCGCTCGGCGGAGGCGACGCCGGACTGCACGAGGTTCGCCATCGACGCGACCTGCGTCAGCGGCATCGAGAACTGGCGCGAGTACTGGACGAAGGCCTGCACGTCACCGATGGACAGCGAGCCGGACGCGACCCGCAGACCGCCGACCACGGCCACCAGCACGTAGTTGAGGTTCGAGACGAACATCATCAGCGGCTGCATGACCCCGCTGTTGAACTGCGCCTTGAACCCGGCCTCGTAGAGCGCGTCGTTCTGTTCGGCGAACAGCTTCGCCGACTCGTCCTGGCGCCCGAAGACCTTCACCAGGTTGTGCCCGGTGTACATCTCCTCGACGTGCGCGTTGAGCTTGCCCGTCGAGCGCCACTGCTGCACGAAGTGCGGCTGCGACCGCTTGCCGACGCGGGTGGCGACGGCGAACGACAGCGGTACGGTCACCAGCGCGACCAGCGCCAGCAGCCACGACACCCAGAACATCATCGCGAGGACGCCGATGATCGTGAGCAGCGAGTTGATGAGCTGGCCCATCGACTGCTGGAGGGTCTGTCCGATGTTGTCGATGTCGTTGGTCGCGCGCGAGAGGACCTCACCGCGCTGCCGCTTGTCGAAGTAGGACAGCGGGAGCCGCGACATCTTCGTCTGCACGTCCTCGCGCAGCCGGAACATCGTCCGGTTGACCGCCCGGTTGACCATCCTGGTCGCCACCGCCATCAGCAGCCCGGCCACCAGGAACGTACTCAGCGCGAGCAGCAGCACATGCCCCACCGAGGTGAAGTCGATGCCCTTGCCCGGAGTGAAGTCCGTGCTCTTCAGCATGTCCGCGATCGAGCCCTGGCCGCGGTCGCGCATCGCCTGGAGGGCCTGCGCCTTGGTCGTCCCGGCCGGCATCTGCCGCCCGATGATGCCCGCGAAGACCAGGTCGGTGGCGTTGCCGAGGATCTTCGGTCCCACCACGTTCAGCCCGACGCTGAACACCACACACACCAGCAGGATGCCGATGGTCAGCCGCTCCGGCCGGAACTGGCCGATCAGCCGCTTGCCGGACACCTTGAAGTCCATCGAACGGGCGTCGGGGCCCGTCCCGGCCATCATCCGCCCCATGGGCCCGGCCATCAGGCGGCCTCCGCTTCCGTCAGCTGGGAGAGCACGATCTCCCGATAGGTCTCGTTGCCCGCCATCAGCTCGTGATGACGGCCGGTCCCGACGACACGCCCTTCGTCGAGTACGACGATCCGGTCGGCGTCCCTGATGGTCGCCACCCGCTGCGCCACGATCACCACGGTCGCCTCGGCGGTCTCCTGGGAGAGCGCCGCCCGCAGCGCCGCGTCGGTCGCGTAGTCGAGGGCGGAGAAGGAGTCGTCGAAGAGATAGATCTCCGGCCGCTGCACCAGCGTGCGCGCGATCGCGAGCCGCTGCCGCTGACCGCCGGAGACGTTCGTGCCGCCCTGCGCGATGGGGGAGTCGAGCCCGTTCTCCAGCGCCTCGACGAAGCCCTTGGCCTGCGCCACCTCCAGCGCGTGCCACAGCTCCTCGTCGGTCGCGTCCGGGTTGCCGTAGCGAAGGTTGGTCGCGACCGTGCCCGCGAACAGGTACGGCTTCTGCGGGACCAGGCCGACCGTCTTGGCCAGCAGCACCGGGTCGATGGTCGACACGTCGACACCGTCGACGAGTACCTCGCCGTCGGTCGCGTCAACCAGGCGCGGGACGAGACTCAGAAGGGTGGACTTTCCGCTGCCGGTCGAGCCGATCACGGCCGTCGTCTCGCCCGGGCGGGCCACCAGGTCGATGGACTTCAGTACGGGTTCCTCGGCGCCCGGGTAGCAGAAGCCGACCCCGCGGACCTCCAGATGCCCGTGCCGGCGCAGCTCGAAGACGGGAGCCACCGGCGGCACGACACTGCTCTCGGTGTCGAGGACCTCCTCGATGCGCTCGGCGCAGACCTCCGCGCGCGGCACCATCATGAACATGAAGGTGGCCATCATCACGGACATCACGATCTGCATCAGATAGGCGAGGAACGCGGTCAGATCGCCGATCTGCATCTGGCCGCCGTCGATGCGGTGGGCACCGAACCAGACCACCGCGATCGACGACAGGTTCACCGTGGTCATGACCACCGGGAACATCAGCGCGAGCAGGTTGCCGGACTTCAGCTGCATCTCGGTCAGATCGGCGTTGGCCTTCCGGAACCGGTCCTTCTCGTACTCGTCCCGGACGAAGGCGCGGATGACACGGTTGCCGGTGATCTGCTCGCGCAGCACCCGGTTCACCGTGTCCAGGCGCACCTGCATGGCCCGGAACAGCGGGCGCAGCCGCCGCACGATCACCGTCACGCAGATCGTCAGCGTCGGCACCACCGCGATCAGCACCCCGGACAGCGGCACGTCCAGACCGAGCGCGAGCACGATGCCGCCCACGCACATGATCGGCGCCGACACCATCAGCGTGAACGTCATCAGGGCCAGCATCTGGACCTGCTGGACGTCATTGGTCGTACGGGTGATCAGCGAGGGCGCGCCGAACTGGCCGACCTCGCGGGCCGAGAACGACTGCACCCGGTCGAAGATGGCACCCCGGATGTCCCGGCCGAGCGCGGCGGCGGTCCGGGCGCCGTAATAGACGGCACCCGTGTTACACACGACCTGGACCAGCGAGATCCCGATCATCAGGGCGCCGAACGACAGGATGTAACCGGTGTCACCCTTGACGACGCCGTTGTCGATGATGTGCGCGTTCAGAGTGGGCAGGTAGAGGGTGGCGCAGGTCTGCAGGAACTGCAGCAGCACCAGCAGGGCGATGGGTTTCCTGTAGGGCCTGAGATAGGTCCGCAGAAGTCGTATGAGCACGCTAGGTCTCTCGGAGTCGGCGGTGAGGGGCGGGCGGTGTGCCCCTCGCCCCCATCGTCCGACACTCCACCCGTGTTACCTCAACTGATTAAGCCAACAGCAGTGCCGTAGCCGCCGTTATGAACCCTTAAGAGCGGAACACGCGAGTTCTGACGAGTGGAACGCGCGAGTTCTTACGAGTGGAACGCGCGAGTCCTTAAGAGCGGAACGCACCCGGATGAGTCTGCTCCCGCACGGACACGTACTGCTGACGCACGGCCTGTCCTACGGCCAGTTCGTCGCCCGGCTCGAAGACCTGTGCGACCGGTCCCTGCCACGGCGGCGGGGTGCGCGGGTCGAGGGCGCCCTGGGAGACACCGAGCGCCCAGGCGGCCTGCCGGGCGGCGCCGATCGCCGCGTAGTCGGCGGGCTGCGGTACGACGACCTGCGTCCCGAACAGCGCGGGTGCCGCGGCCTGCACGGCGGGCAGTTCGGCGGCCGGCCCGAGCAGGAAGAGCCGCCGCACCGACACCCCCCGCCCGCGCAGCACGTCCAGCGCGTCCGCGAGCCCGCACAGCATGCCCTCGAACGCGGCCCGCGCCAGATGCTCCGCCTTCATCGACTCCCGCCGCAGCCCGGCCAGCGTCCCGGCGGTGTGCGGCAGATTGGGCGTCCGCTCACCCTCCAGATAGGGCAGGAACACGAGTCCGTGCGCCCCTGGCGTCGACTTCATCGCCAGCTCGGACAGACTCTCCAGATCCGGCAGCCCGAGCAGCTCGGCGGCCCCGCGCAGGGTCCGTACGGCATTGAGCGTGGTCACGACCGGCAGATGCATCCCGGTGGCGTCGGCCAGCGAGGTGATCATCCCGCTCTGGTCGACGAGCGCCTCGTGGTGTACGGCCATCACGGACCCGGAGGCGCCGAGCGACACGACCGCGTCCCCGAACCCGATACCGAGCCCGAAGGCCGCGGCCATGGTCTCGCCGGTACCGGCGGAGATCAGCAGCCCCTCAGGAGTCGTACCGGCCGCGTCGGACGGGCCGATCACCTCCGGCAGCATGGCCTGGTGACCGAGGGCCAGCTCGACGAGATCGGGCCGGTAACCGCCGCTGGCCGCGGACCAGTAACCGGTCCCGGAGGCCCCACCACGATCAGTGGTCCTTCTCACCGGCCGCCCGAGCAACTGCCACACGAGCCAGTCGTGGGCCTGCAGCAGAACAGTGGTCCGCCGGGCGTTGTCGGGCTCGGTCTTGTTCAGCCAGCGCAGCTTGGTCACCGGCTGCGCGGCCTGCGGCACACAGCCCACGGCCTGCGCCCACGCCTCGCGCCCGCCGAGCGCGTCGATCAGATCGGCCGCCGCGACCTGCGCCCGCTTGTCCCCGCCGACCATCGCGGGTCGCACGGTGTTGCCCTGCGAGTCCAGCGGCACGACCGCGTTCTGCTGCGCGGACACGCCGATGGCCTGCACACCTTCGAGCAGCCCCCCGCCGGCCGCCTCGCCCAGCGACAGCAGCCAGGCCTGTGGATCGACATCGGAGGGCCGCCCGCCGCCCTCGGTCTCGGACTCGACCGGATGCGGCGCGTATCCCTGCCTGAGCACGGACCCCGTGTCCGTGTCACAGACGACGATACGAGTGAAATCGGGCGAACTGTCCAACCCGGCGACTATCCCCATGGCGGAAATTCTGCCGTACGGCGGGAGGTGACGGCGCCGGGTCGGGGCTCCCTAGGTGTTGCTGGTGCCCCAGTCGTCCCCGCCCGTGCCGTTCGCGTTGCGCTCACGAAGGGACCGTACGCGCTCGGCCACCGAGTCCGGGACCCGGTCGCCGACCTTCTCGCTGACCGCGTGGTACGCCTTGCCCGCGAACTGGCGGCCCTGCTGCGCCGCCGACTCGGCGGTGTTGCGGACGGCGGGGTTCTGCGCGACCTGACGCGCCGACTTCTTCAGCTGCTCGTAGCGTTCGCGTCCGGCCCGCGTGCCCAGCACGTAACCCAGAGCCAGTCCGACGACGAACGTGAGCTTGTAGCGCATGACGGTCACCCTTCCCTTGCGTACGTCCCGTTGCGTGGGACTCCGGCGCGGCATCGGTGCGGGGGGAACCGATTGGCGGAGCACCCCCCTGCTTGCGCTAATGTATGTGTCGCAGCGAGCACACGCCCCCTGGCGAATGCCCAGGGAGGTACGTTCGATGCAACGAGGCATTCCCCTGTAGCTCAATTGGCAGAGCAGCCGGCTGTTAACCGGCAGGTTACTGGTTCGAGTCCAGTCGGGGGAGCTTCGGTCTTCCGTAGCTCAATTGGCAGAGCAGCCGGCTGTTAACCGGCAGGTTACTGGTTCGAGTCCAGTCGGGAGAGCCAGTGGTTGGCGAGTGGACGAGGACCCCGTTGGGGTCCTTTTTCATGTCCCCCGGAACCGCCCGGGGCAGGCCGCAGTCCTCATGGTCGTGCGAAGTCGACCATCCGAAGCAGGAGATCGTATGAGCGGCTATGCTGCGGCAGACGGCGCGTACAAATGTGCGCGACGCGCCGTAATGGGGCGGTAGCTCAGCCGGTTAGAGCAGCGGACTCATAATCCGTCGGCCGTGGGTTCGAGTCCCACCCGCCCCACTCTCGCCTTTCCCAGGAGAACCGTTTCCACCTGCGGAAACGTCGGGACGGGTGCAGTCACTCGAACGTGGTGACACCCGTTCAGCTGTTCAGACCAAGATCCAGGGGACACACAGGGGACGCGCGGCAGGAGCAGGGCGCGCAGGGGTCATCACGCCGCCTTCCGGCTCCTGTTGGGAGCCCGACCGGAGCGCCTCCCCGCCGCCTTCGGCAGGCCAGTCGGGAGCGTCCAGCTATCTGGCCCGGGGTCCTGGGAACGGCCGACGGTGAAGCGCGTGAGCGAGAAGTCGGACCGCTGCTCCTCCGGGTAGCGGTCATTGAAGTTCTCCACCCTGACCAACTCCAGCTCGTTCGCCGCGCAGTGGTCTCGTATCCACCTGACGGCGGCGTTGGCGGCATCGTCCTGGCCCCGGCCGGCCAGCGTGACCAGGCCGAGAAGTTCGGAGTCCGGCCGGGTCTGCGCGCCGACGGCCCAGGTGCCTTCCGGCTGCCGTGCGCCGTGGGCGAAGAGAACGGCGAGTCCGTCGTGCCAGACCGCCTCGGGGACCTCCAGAGGGGTGCCTACGTCGAAGGCGATGTCGCGGGGGACGACGGCCATGATCGACTCGGCCTCGGCCCGCATCATCTCGGGCAGCACGCTGGTGTAGGTGTCGGAGGTGATCTGGCGCGAAGAGTGGCCGAGCTTCTCCTGGACCACCTTGATGTCGTTCCCGGCGAGCAGGGACAAGGTGGCGGCGAGGTGGCGTAGGTCGTGGAGGCGCACGGGCGGCAGACCGGACAACTCGACGAGACGGGCGAAGCGCCGGGATATCCAGTCAGGGTGGAGCGCCTCGCCGTTCTCAAGCGTCCACGTGCGCCCGGTCTCGACGTAGGCGTCGCCCCACTCCTGGCGTTTGCGTTCCTGCTTGGCGCGGAAGCTGACGAAGTTGTCGCCGGACTCCAGGCTCAGCGACAGGGTGCGAACGCTGTCGGCCTTCGGCGCTTCGCCGTACAGCTTGTAGGCAACTTCCACGATCTGCTGGGAGATCCGGAGCCAGAGGGCGTCGGTGCTGACCTCGGTCCAGGGCAGCGCGGCCATCTCGCCTCGGCGGGGGCCGAGGAAGATGAACGAGTGCCACAACTCGTAGAGCCAGTCGTCCTTGACGAAGTCGAGGAACTGGCCGGTCAGTTCTGGCGTCCAGACCATGACCGGGCCGGGCTTCTCGCCGGTGCGCCTCCAGTGCTCGATGCGCTCGGGCGTCCATACGAGCGGCTTCGGCCGGATGGCCGGCGGCAGCTCAACGAGCTTCGCCCAGTTCCTGGCGAAGGCCTGCTCGCGCTTGATCCCCCAGGACAGCGCCGAGCTGAGGGTGTCGTTGATGCGGTGCATGGTGGCGGCGGACGTGACCTTCCGCAGCCCCTTCTTGCCTTCGCGGAGTGCCGCGTTCGCGTCGAGGAAGGCTCGGCGGGCGACCCGGCGTTCTTCCCTTTGGGCATAGCCTGACACCTTCACCCAGGCCCGGTGCGCCTCGTCGCGGTCCTTCTGGAGCTGATCGACGCGGAGACGGTGGAGGATCCGCTCGGCATTCTCCTTCTCGATCGCGTCGTACATGAGGTCGAGGTGGCGCACCTTGAGGTCGCGCCGCTTGATGTGTCCGAGGTGAGGGAGAAGGTAGTTGTTGAGGTGTTCCTCGTAGCCGTGGCGGGTGGTGCGGGCAAGGGACTTCTTCGCCTTGATCCACCGTAGGAAGAAGTCGCCGCACTTTTCGTCGGACAGCACGTCGATGCCAGCACTGAGGGCGTCGTAGGTCGCCTTCGCCTTGGTCTGGGCGTCGGTCTTGGTGGCGAAGCCGCCACGACGCACCCGCCCGCTCTTGGCGCCCTCGCAGGGCTCAATCTTGAAGTAGAAGTACCAAGTGCCGTGTCCCTTACCGAGTTTCGGGCAGGAGAGCCCGATGTCCCCGATCTTCGGAGCACCGTCGGCGTCGAGGACCGGTTGGCCTTCCTCGTCCTTGAGCGGTCCCTTGCATTGGCATCGCCGGTAGTAGCTCGGCTCGAACATCCGACCCTCTGTGGTTGCGATCGTGGTGGCCCGCCGTCGTTGTCTTTACGTCTTTGTGCGTGGTTGGCGGGATCTGTTTCGATCTTGCTTGGAGTGTCGGACACCGTTGTAAGGTCATCTACAAGTTGGCGCGGGGGAGATTGCGACCAACGACATGACTGCTCAGGAAGCTGGCGGACAGACTTCTGCCGGAGCGATGGGCCTGGAGGAGCTGCTGTCTCTTCCGACCACCGTCAACGTGGTGACCGCCAGTCGAGCCCTCGGGATCAGCCGGGACAAGGCGTACGAGCTGATCCGGAACGGGACCTTCCCGGTTCGGACGCTCGCGCTCGGCGGAAAGACGCGCGTGCCGACGGCGGAGCTGTGGAAGGCCCTTGGTGTTGAAGGGGCTCGCGCGTAGCGATGATGCTCGGGGGGCATATGCCAGCTCGCTGCCATATGCACTACCTCTTGCAGCAGTGTGACCTATCTTCGTTAGCATGTGAAGTATACAGGGGTCGGAGAAGGCTGGGGAGATTCTGTGCCGAGGTTGTACGGGTTCGCGGATACCGCATTCAGAAGGCCGAAGGACGACGAGCTGCCGCCCCTGCGGGAGGCCGCGAACCGGCGGGAGGCCGGCCAGCCCTACGGAGAGATCACGGGCTGGATGAACGCGGAGGGGCATCTCACGAGTCTCGGCAATGAATGGAGGCCTGCCACTCTGGCCTCGGTCCTGGATCACCCGGCCATCGCCGGTCTTTACGAAGACGAGGAGGGCAACCTCCTGCCCTCCGGAGGGCCCGAGCTGATCCCGCCCGCGCAGTTCCGGAAGATCCGTCAGATGCGGCCCAAGCATCAGCCGGAAGCAGACCGGGCACCGCAGCAGGAGTACCTGCTGAGCGGTGAGCAGACCGTGTGCGGCCTGTGCGCTCACCCCCTTGGTGCCGCTCCCTCCAACGCGGGCAGCCGCGGCCATCGTTGCAAGCCGAGTACTCCGCAGCACCCCGGTGGCTGCGGTCGCGTACGGATCAACGCGGACCTCTTGGAGACGTATGTCGCCGAGCATGTGCTGGCCGAGCTGGCCAAGCCCGAGGTCAGTGCGCTGATCGAGCAGGCGCGCGACCAACTGCTGGCCGAGGCGGAGGAACTGCGCAGGAAGGCGGATGACGCCGGCCTTCGGCAGAAGCAACTGGGCAAGGATTACGCCCGCCCCTCGGGTATGTCGCTGAAGGCGTTCAAGGCGGCCGACAAGGAGCTGTCGGCTCAGGCCAACGTGTGGAGGGCGCAGGCGCGGCACCTTGAGCAGGTCAAGCACGTGCCCGTGGGGACTGTGCCGGATCTGGTGCGGTGGTGGCAGCATGCGCCGCTGGTCGCGAAGCAGGGCGTTGTGGCCCTGATGTTGGAGCAGGTGGTCGTGTACCCGGCGGCGTCCAGGGGCTCGCGCACCGTGGACGCCGATCGTGTGGCACTCAAGTGGCGCTCGTGGGGTTCCGCGCCTGACGGCGTAGCAGCCACGGAGGATGCGGAGCCCGGACCGGTCAGCGCACCGTAACGGGTAGTTCTCGGAGTGCGTGCGAGCGCCACGAAGAGCGCCACCGCAGTTCGCTCGCCGGGACGGCCAGGCGCAAGCGCGGGAAGCGGCGCAGCAGAGTGGCCAGCGCGGATTGGATCTCGATGCGCCCCAGGGCGGCTCCGAGACAGTAGTGGAGGCCGTGCCCGAGGGAGAGGTGGCTCTTGTCCGCCCGGTGGATGTTGAAGCGGTCTGCGTCCGGGTAGCGGTCGGGGTCCCGGTTCGCGGAGGCCAGGCAGAGCATCACCGTTTCTCCCTTGGGGATACGGACGCCGCCGATCTCGATGTCTTCCAACGGGAAGCGGCGGATGGCCATCTGGTTGGGGTGTGCGTAGCGGAGTATCTCTTCCACAGCGTGTGGAAGAAGGCCCAAGTCGTCGTGCAGTTCTTCCAGTTGCAGGGGATGTCGCAGCAGGGTGAGCACTCCGGTGGTGATCACGTGCTGCACGTTCTCGCTTCCGGCCATGAGGATCAGGAAGGCGAGAGAGACGAGTTCGTCCTCGCTGAGCTTGTCGCCCTCGTCGTGGACGGTGATCAGGTCGGAGAGAAGGTCATCGCCCAGGACGCGTCGACGCTCGGCGACGAGGTTGGTGAGGAACTCCTGGATGGAGCGGATGGCTTCTCCGACCTGCCCGGGATGGTCGGGGGCGAACATGGTGGCCACCCATGAGGAGAAGACGAGCCTGTCTTCGTCGGGAACGGCGAGGAGGTCTCCGATCACCGTGATCGGGAGCGGGTTCGCGTAGACCGCGGCCAGGTCCTGGATGCCGACGGCCTCCATGGCATCGGCCAGTTGGTGCGTGGCCGCCTCGATCGTGGTGCGGAGCTGCTCTACCCGGCGGGCGGTGAACGCCTGGCTCACCAGGCGGCGAAGCCGCAGATGGTCGGAGTGGTCGACGTTGAGGAGGTTGGCGTCCAAGGCCGGGGGGAGAGAGAAGCCCTGGTAACCACGGGTCGAGTGGGCCTTGTTCACGGACAACCTCGGGTCGCTCAAGGCGGCGCGTACATCCCTCTCTCGCGGGACGAGCCAGATGGGCGATCCCTCCGGGGTGTTGAGGCGGTGCGCGGCGCCTTCAGCGCGCAGACGCGCGTACGTGGCGTACGGATCGTTGAAGAAGCTGCCGTCGAAGAGGCACGGGAGGGTGGTGTCTGGAGGCATCATGCTCGGTTCTCGTCCTGCGGTGTTGCGGTCGTAGCTGATCCCGCTACGGCAACTGCGGCGATGGGGGACTGCCGGAAGCGTTGGGCAATCTTGCGTTGGAAGGTCAACTCCGCCGCGAGGTCCGGGGGTTCGGCGAGGCGCGGTACGACCGAGTGGTCCATGGGAGGGATCCCGCGTGCCTTGGCCTCGATCGCGGACCTGAGTTGCTGAGCCTCGACGAAGGCGAGGAGGTCGTCGCCGCGGAGTCCGAGTGCCTCGCCCTCTCGCCGTGCCGCTGCCACCGCGTCGGGTGTCATCCACAGACGTAGTGCCCACTGGGCGTCCCGCATCTCAACGACCATGCGGTACAGGCGAGTTCGAAGGTCGTCGTCCGGGTCCAGTTCGAGGACGGGGTCGGGTACGTGTGCGGTGACTTGTCGGTGCAGCGGGGCGAGTTCGTAGTGAAGCCGGCGGTGGGAGAACCACTCCTGGACGGTTGTGAGGTAGCGGCCCCAGTCCGGCAGGGTCCAGCCGATGGTCTTGCCGACGATTCCGACCAGGAGTGCGTACGGCACGAGGGGCTCCCAAGCTGCACCGGAGATACCGAACTGGGCCGCGACGATGTCGGCTATTCGGCATCCCGCGTAGACCAGGGAGGAGGGCAGGGTCAGCGCAACGAGGCGCAGGCCGCGGCGAAGCCATGGCCGGGGCGAGACGCGGGCATGTCGCCAGCACAAGATGCACACGTCGATCTGGTTCCAGAGGTAGGCCGCTACGTAGATCGACAGGTACGCCGGGTAGAACTGGGCTGTCGTCAGCGCGTAGCTCGTGGGAAGTTCGCTGGCGTGGGTCGCGAGGACGAAGAGCGTGATCATGGTGCTCACCACGAGGCCGATACCCGCGATCCGCAAGCGCGCCTTGCGCCAGGCGACATCCCGTTCGTAAGTGAGATGTAGCAGGACGAGTTGCTGGCAGCCGGCCAAGCACATGGCCAGAACTTGAGTGAAGAGCCCCGAGAAGTTCACGACGCCGACGGCGGCGCTGGCAGCCACCCAGACGGAGGGGGTGGACACCGTAAATATCACGGCGGACAGTAAGAAATTGCCGCACAGGGCCCACTGCGCCGGTGAACGGTCGAAGCGCAGGATTCGAATCCGATAAATGAAGACTACGCAGCTCACCGCAGCGCAGATGGGGTAAAAAACGCTGTTCATCTCTACCTAGCGGGACGGGGAGGCTCCAGAGCGGACAGACGGTCTACGAGGCCTCGTGCCTCTGGAGGAACTGTCCGGGTGCGCTCGGCACTCCAGACGCTGATCCTGCGGCCGATCAGAGAGCCGACATACTCGGCCTCCCGCTCGACGTCGGTGTGGGAGTGATCGCGTCCGAGGACCCGGCGCACCAGGCCGGGATCCAGCGACGGCGTGAACAGCTCCGCTACGGCAGGGGCCGCATCGTGCGCGGAGTGATCACAGATGAGGTGGCCGACCTCGTGCAGGACCACCTGGCGCTGATGAACTGGGGCGAGGCGCGCTTCGTAGATGATGAAGTCCTGGGCATCGGTCTCGATCAACAGGCCGTCAGGGCTTCCCACCGGCAGGTCCAGACCCAGGACCTGGAGGGGCCGTTGGCGAAGCCGGCCAAGTCGCTCGCACAGAACGGGGACGGTGAGTTGCTCCCCCTCCGGCAGTTCAAGAGATTGGACACGCTCTTCGCAACGTTCCTTGAAGTCGCTGTGACGACGGCCGCTTGTTGTCTTCCGGCGTGATCGTGGGGTCATCGTGCCGCTAACTGTCGCTCTCTTGTGGGGGGTTGGGATGCTCTGAGGGCGGAAATTCCTGTAGGGCTACACGGGCTTGTTCCGCGTTTGCGACGATCCCGCTCAGGAGTTGGGTGAGCTGCTCGACCGAGGCTGGCGGCAGACCGGTGGGGGCGGACCTGCGCGCTGCAACACCCTCGACTCCCTGTTTCCGGAGCTGGTCCAGAGCGTCGAATTCTGCGGTGACTTGCTCGTAAACGGCGTCGTCGAGGAAGTAGGCGATGCGCCTGATGCCGAGGCTGTGCGCCACTTTGGTGAGGGTTTCGAGCGTGACGTTGGCCCCTTCGGCGGACTCGGCCTGAGCCAGCGTGCGGGCCGAGACTCCGGCCCTCTCCGCGAGCGAGGCGAGAGTGAACGGTCCTTCGGGGTGGCGCTGGCGAAGATGTCGCAGCCGTTGCGCGATCGTCCGCTTGGACTCGCGGATCAGTTCGTCGGGCGACTGTTCCGACGCGTCGACGGGCTGGCCTTCGCTCATGAGAATCCCGTGCCTCCTCACCCTGTGTTCTTACTTCGTTCTTACCTTATGAAGTATGATGCATGCTTCATGCAATAAATTGCAACCCGGTCGGGCTCGGGCTGTCCGTTCGGCGCTCAGGGCAAGGAGTCGGCGTGCATCGAACGGAAGCTATGGACCAGTTGACACGCGACAACGCGGGCGCCGCAGACAGGAGCGGTGAGGAGGTCGTGAAGATCCCGACCTCGGCCCCTGGGGCCTCGGCGGAGGAGTGCGGACTCGATGAAGCGCGGATACGCCGCCTTGCGGGTGAAGCGCCGCGCGTCATTGGACGGTTGGGCCCGGACGACTCCGCGCCTCAGGAGGCGAGGGAGCTCGTGGAGGTGCTGGCTCTGCTGACGCCGACCTCGATGCCGCGCGAGGGGGGTTGCGGCGCGCAATGAGCTGGTGTGGTCGGAGAGATAGGTGACATGCTTCAAGCGATGCTGTAGTTTCCAGGCTGTCGACCAGACGCAGCAGCCGCAGCGACCCTGGTCGTCGGTGCCGCGAGAGCGGCGCCCTTCCCTGCTCCTCGCGGGTGGCCGACCCCCCCCCGCGCCCCACCCGCGAGGAGCGGCCGCATTGGCGTGGCCGTCGGGGTGCGTGAACGGGAGTGGAGCCCGTCGCGGTCGCAAGACCGTGGCGGGCTCGCTTCGTCTCTGGGTCTGACGTAGCGCCAGGGCTCGGCGTGGCCCTTCGGCCTCCCCTTCTTGCAAGGGGGATTAAGCCTGGAGATCTGGAATTGAATTCGAGAAATTAAAAAGAATTCCCACTTGCTTTAGAGGTGTATGCGATTAAGATATAAGTATAAGGAAAAAGGGAAAGCCCAAAAGGACGGCTTCCCTTGGAATTCGAAAGGTGCGGGAAAATGTTCGCCAACCTCAAGATCTCCGAGATCGCCCCCAACCCCGACCAGCCGCGCAAGTTCTTCGACGGGGCGCAGCAGGAGGAGCTGACGGCCAGCATCAAGGAGAACGGCCTCCTCCAGCCGGTCGTCGTCCGCCCGGTCGAGGGGGCCAAAGTCCCCTACATGCTGATCGCGGGCGAGCGCCGGTGGAGGTCCTGCACGGCGGCCGGCCTGGAGGTCATTCCGGCGAAGGTCATCGAGGACGCGAGCGAAGAGACGGCGTACGTCCTCAGCATCGCCGAGAACGTCAACCGCTCGGACATGACGATCATGGAAGAGGCCGGGGCGTACGCCGACCTCAAGGCGGCGGGCTGGACCCCGGCCAAGATTGCCAAGCAGTTCGGCAAGACGGAGACCCACATCACCTGGCGCCTGGGCCTGCTCACCCTGCGGCCCGAGGTCGCCGAGATGGTCGACAAGGGTGACATCAAGAACAACCTCGCCTGGCACATCGCCCAGCTCAACCCCGCCAACCAGATGGTGGCCGCCATGCGGTACGTGCGCGGCGACTTCGACACCGAGGCCGAGGCCCAGCACTTCGCCAACGGCCTGAAGATGATGGAGCAGCAGACCTCCCTCACCGGCGAGAAGACCCCGACGGCCGAGGAGGAGGAGACGCGGAAGAAGGCCAAGGCCCAGGCGAAGGACAGCCTGGGCAAGGCGGAAGACGTCCTCATCCCGCTGTTCGAGGAACTGGGTGCCAAGAAGCCCGAGGACCTGGCCGTCATCCTCGGTAACGACCTCGACCGCTATGTGCGCGCCGTCGGCAAGATCTACAGCCAGGTGCAGCAGGTGCGGAACCTGCTCAGCAAGGCCCAGGGCATCCAGCGCGCCATGCAGGCCGACTTCAACAAGGCGGCCGTCGAGGTCCAGCAAGAGGCCGCAGAGCAGAAGACGGCCAAGGCGCAGGGTGAGGCCGAGCCCGAGGCGACGGCTAAGGCCCCGGCAGAGCCCGCCGAGAAGAAGACGACGGCGAAGCCTGCGGCTCCTCGTACCAAGGCGGCGGCAACGGCCAAGGCTCCGGCCCGCAGGGCTTCTGCCCGGAAGCAGGCCACCCCCGCTACCGCAGCGCCCCGGAAGGGCGCGGCCGCGACCAGCAAGTAAGAGGGACGAGGGAGCCGGATGCCGGTTCCCTCAACTCCTTCAGCAGTCAACGCCCGGACTATTCCGGGCGTTGACGCATGATGTGCACCCCAGGAAAGGATGCAGCTTGCTCACGCTCTTCACGAACCGGTATCAGCAATTCCAGCCAGCACAAGGAGTGCCCGTCCGTATAACCCTGGGAGCCCCACGTTTCAAGCTCCCCTACACCCTCACTCACTCGGTCCGTGAACTCGCGCCGAAAAAGGCGTACTTCGGCAAGCCGCTGCCCGAGTTCACAGCCGCGTACCGGGCTGACCTGGACCGGCTCGGTCCGGCGCGGATCGCGGAGCGGCTACGTGAGATCGTGAATGTGGAGCTGGAGCACAGGCTGGTCTTGCTCTGTTTCGAGGACCTGTCCGACTCGGCGCAGTGGTGTCACCGGAGGGTCTTCGCCGCATGGTGGCAGGACGCGACGGGGGACGAGGTGCGGGAGCTTGGGCCGACCATGGGTCCGTACGAACAGGGCAGGTTGTTGTAAGCGGCCCGCTCGGCCTGACGTCTCCCGCTAGGTGATCTGCTGGCAAAAGGTAGGTCACATTGTTTCAAGGATGTATGTGATCCTTGTGTCGGGTTCCAGCGCAGTGCCCGGCCCGGTACCACCGGGCCGGGCACTGTCATTCGTACAGGAGGCGAGATGTTTCAGGGCACCATCCCAGGCCCCATGCGCTCCATCGTGCGGGAAACGGCGGGGAGTTGGCCGCGCGGCTCGGTGTACATCCCATGCTGCGGGAACTTCACCATCGAGCGCAGCGTGGCCAGCATGGGCTTCGACCTCCGCTCCTCGGACGTCTCCATCTACACGAGCGCGGTTGGCCGGTGGCTCACCAAGCAGCCGGTCGGCATCCGGTTGCGGGAGGAGAGCCGAGACCAACTCGGTTGGGTCACAGGCTCCTTGGACGACGGTGTCGGCACCGTGGCCACGCTCATGCTCGGCACGCGGTTCCTTGGCAGCGTCGGCCGCGAGGGGCTGTGGCACGAACGAGTGGTTCGCTCCTACCGGGAGCAGTGGAAGGCCAAGCACGCGGAGACCGTCGAGCGGCTTTCCAGCTCGGACATCGAACTCGCCTCCTACGAGGTGGAAGACGTGCGCTCCTGGCTCCAGAAGGTCCCACGCGATGCCCCGGTGTGCTCCTTCCCACCCTTCTACGGCGGCGGCTACGAGAAGCTGTACGAGCCGCTCGAAGCCCACTTCACCTGGGACGCACCGCAGTACGAGCCGCTATCCGACGACGACGTGGTCAGCGTGCTCGGTGCGATCACCAACCGGCCGTACTGGCTGACCGCCTCCAACCACAGCGTGCCCGAGCTGCACCCGTACCTCCGCGGGGTGATCAAGGCGACGCCGCGTGCGGCCCCCTTCTACGTGTACGCCAGCGAGGCCCGCACGCGGATCGTCGCCCCGCGCCAGCCGATCGAGCCGGTGAAAATCCCCCGACTGCGCGAGGGCGAGGACCTGGTCGGCCCGCTCACGCTGTCGCTGCTCAAGCCCGGCCAGTTCAACGCCCTGCGCTCCCGATACCTCAACCCGAGGATCGCGCCCGGCGCGGCCAACCTGGCTGTCGCGGTGCGGGACGGCGGCGGGCGGCTGCTCGGCGTCTTCGCCATGGCGCCCAGCACCTTCACGCCGGACGAGGCGTACGTGCTCTCGGACTTCGCGGTCGCGCCGACCGACTACCCCCGGCTGTCGAAGCTCATCGTGCTCGCGGCCACGAGCACAGAGGCGCAGCTGCTGTGCCAGCGGGCGTTCTCACGGCGGATCAGGCAGGCGGCGACGACGGCGTTCAGCAACAACCCGGTGTCGATGAAGTACCGAGGGCTGCTGCGGCTGAAGAAGCGCAGCCGGTCAAGCGAGGACGGCTGGAAGTTCCAGCTCCAGTACCAGGGAGCCATGGGCGAGCACACGCTGGCCGAGGCCCTTGAGATATGGGCGAAGCGGTGGGGCGCCCCGACGACGAAGACGGGACTCTGACCATGGAGGACACCACGCGCCTCGCCCCGCCGCAGATGGTGCAGGGTGACCCGCGCACGCTGACGCTCCTCGACGTCAACGCGCGGTTCCTGCCGCACGAGCAGTTCCGGCAGCTCGTGGAGAACATCGAGCGCGACGGCTGCCTGACATCGACGCCGCTCGTGTGGAACGACGCCGAGTCCGAGCGGCTGGTCGTGCTCTCCGGCAACCACCGCACGCTCGCGGCGATCGAGGCCGGCCTGCCGCAGATCTGGTGGATGCAGATCGACGAGCCTCTGCCCCGCCAACGGCAGATCGCGCTCCAGCTCTCCCACAACGCGATCGCGGGGCAGGACGATCCGGCGATCCTCAAGGAGCTGTACGACGAACTGGAGTCGGTGGAGTGGCGGCAGTACACGGGCCTGGATGACAAGACGCTGGATCTGCTGGAGAAGGTCGACGTCGCCTCCCTCGGTGAGGCGAACCTCGACTTCGCCTCCGTGCAGTTCATGTTCCTGCCCGACGAGCTGGAGCGGGCCGAGGCGGCGTTCGACGCGGCCCGGTCGACGGCGACCGCGGACCACCGGTGGGTGGCTGGGCTGAAGCAGTACGAGCCGGTGCTCGACGCGCTGGAAACCTCGCGGGCCGCGTACAAGATCGGCAACAGCGCGACGGCGCTCGGCGTGATCCTCGCCGTGTTCGAGCGGCATTTGGGCGAGCTGGCCGAGGGCTGGTTCGACGCGGCTTCCGGGGAGGCGAAGCGGGCGGGGACGGCGCCGCTGGAGACGGTGTTCGGTGTGCGCGATATCCCGGTGAAAACCGCAGCTGCCGTCCGAGCTGCGATCGAGCGCATGGTGCGGAACGGCACCGTGCCTGCGGGCGAGCTGTGGCGTGCCCTTGACGTGCTGGCCGGGGAAGCTGCGTAGCGAGAAGCCGGAGACCCGTCAGTGTTCGTGTGCCAGGTGGGGCCAGCATTCAGGCCATAGGCATCAAAGATGAGGTCGGCGGATTTCCGTGTCGGCGGGGGCACGGTAACGATCGAAGGCTGGGGCTCCAGTGCCGGAACATCCCACGCCGGCAGGGACGACGGGAGCAGGAGCCCTCTCGAAGGCGTGCTTCGTGTCCATGCAGATACGTCTCCCCCTAGGCTGAGGACGACCTGCCGGTCGACCGCAAGGAACGCCTCAAGGTGGTGTTGCGAACCCTCCTGGGCTGATGACGACGCTGTACCAGTGGCGCGCTGCAGCCCGCCAGCGGGTTGCGAACCCCAGTGGGCTGATGACGACGTGCGTGAGACGGACGCGTCAGATGTGGCGTACGTGTTGCGAACTCTCTCGGGCTGATGAGGACCGGCGACGAGGAAGCCGACATGGCCGACCACATCGTGTTGCGAACCCTCCTGGGCTGATGACTGACCTGCAGGTCGTCCACCACTTCCTCGGGCGTGCACAGGTTCTGATCCCTCCTGGGCTGATAACGGTGCGACTGCCTTGATCAGGCCGCGGGTTCCGCCCCAGTTGCGAACCCTCCTGGGCCGATGAGGACGAGGCACCCGGCGGCGACTTCTTCCTCGAAGAACCCGCGTTGCGAACCCTCCTGGGCGGATGAGGACCTGGAAGCCACGTGCGGGAAGACCGGCTACAAGACGTTGTGAACCCTCGTGGGCTGATGAGAACGAGAAGGCGACGACGTCCACCACGAAATGTTCGTGACCGCGTTGCGAATCCTCCTGGGCTGATGAAGACGGCCCTCACCGCCGTGATCGCGGCCGTCCCCACGGCGTTCTGAACCCTCCGGGGCTGATGAAGACCTCGTAGGTGGTCAAACTCCTGCCAGGTACACCCCGGTTGCGAACCCTCTTGGGCTGATGAAGACGGCGACCACCACCGTGCTCGCCGAGATCTCCCGCACGTTGCGAACCCTCCTGGGCTGATGAAGACACACCATGACGTGGTGCCGCCGATGCGCACGCTCGCGTTGCGAACCCTCTTGGGCTTTTGGCGGCCCGCATGCACCTGCTGCTGGACGTCCAGCCCGCCATGTTTCGAACCCTCCTGGGGCTGATGGCAATGCAACCTGACACGGGCGTCCGACAGATGGCCACGGAAATTCGTCTCGCCCCTGGGCCGATGACGACATCGTCTTCCACTTCCTGGCGCTGGGCGCGTTCGTGTTTCGAACTCTCCTCGGCTGATGACGACTCTGATCACGACGAGGCTTAGCGGCGGCCGGTACGTGTGTCGAACCCTGCTGCGCTGATAACGAACCCGGGCAGTCCCCGCGTGTGGGAGGTCGCGCAGACGTTTCGAGCCCTCCTGGGCTGATAAAGGCCCGAGGCCAACCATCCGGACGCCGAGCACTGGATCGCGTTTCGAACCCTCCTGGGCTGATGACGACGCGGGTCAACGGCAACGGCACGTTGGACGCCGGCCCGTTGCGAACCCTCATGGGCTGATGACGACGCCGTTCGTCCCGGCCACCGGCCTGTCCGAGGACTGGTTGCGAACCCTCCCGGGCTGATGACGACCACGGCGCCGGCTACTACCTGGCGCACATCCACTAGTTTCGACCCCTCCTGGGCTAATGACGACAGCTGTACGCATCGGCGATGGTGTTCTTCGAAGACATGTTGCCAACCCTGCTGGGCCGATGACGACGGTCGTAGAGGAGCGAGTCCCGCTCTTCTACATCGGGTTGCGGACCCTTCTAGGCCGATGTCTGATGACGACCTGAACACCCCGGCTCACCCCGGACGGCCTGAAGACGTTGCGAACTTTTCAGGGCTGATGAAGACAGGTGCTCCGGTACTGGCGCTGGTACACGATTGGTCATTGCGATCCTTACGGGCTATGACGACAGGAGGCTGCCTCGATCACAAATGATCTACACCGCCATTGCGACCACGCATCAGGGGTTGCGAACCCTCTTGGGTTGATGACGATCGTGATCTGCTGCGATCCCGACACCACCGCCGGCACGTTGCGAACACTCCTGGGCTGATGCCGACACCGGCCCCCTATGAAGGCGGCCACAGTTCGCAGCTCCGGCTTGCGAACCCTCCTGGGCTGATAACGACGGTGCACCGCACTCTGATCGCGGGGGACGTGAAGGGGTTGTGAACCCTCCTGGGCTGATGACGAAATGACGTGGACGGGCTGAACCCGAACACTCTGATGTTTCGAACCCCCTTGGGCTGATGACGACCACCCTCGGCGAACGGGAATGGCGGCGCTGCCTTTCGTTTCGAACCCTCCTGGGCTGATGAGTGCGAGCTGCGCCCTGGCCTCCCGTCGTGCCGAGAAGCGGTTGCGAACCCTCCTGGGCCGATGAGGGCCCCATCACCGCGTGGACCTACGTGTCGGTCGCCACGCTTCGAACCCTCCTGGGCTGATGACGACGGAGAGCCTGGCCGCCAAGGCAGCCGTCACCTGGGAGTTGCAAACCCTCCTGAGCTGATGGCGACGGGGTACTTCGCCGACCGGCCCCTCGTGGACTTCTAGTTGCGAACTCTCTTGGGCTGATGACGGCGCTGCTCATCGTTCACGCTCTGCGCGTTCATGTAGCGTTCAGATCCCTCTTGGGCTGATCACGACTAGCACCCCTCGCGGCGTACAGGACGTGACCGGCGTGTTCTTAACCCTGTCGGACGGATGACGAACGGTGCTGGACGCGGACATCACGTACAAGGCGATCTAATTGCGAACCCTCGTGGGCTGATGGTGACAACGTCGTGGGACCTCCCACCGGCCCAGCAGCTCATGTTGCGAACCTTCCTGGGCTGATGACGACTAGGACTTCGGCACGGAGAACGTGACGTCGTAGTAGTTGCGAGCCCTCTTGGGCTGATGACGACTGCGTGCGTGGAGAACGCCGAGCGCCCAGCCCCTGCGTTGCGAACCTCCTGGGCTGATGACGACAAGTCCGTCGACTGGACCCGGCGGGCGCCCATCTTGCTGTGAACCCTCCTGGGCTGATGAAGACCCGCACTGCGCCGCTGGGTCGGCGGCCCGCACGTCATGGCGTTGCCAACCCTCGTGAGCTGATGAAGAGAAGAAGCGTTGGCGTCACCCAGTCTTCGGCAACCGGTTGCGAACCTTCCTGGGCTGTTGATCACCGGGACCCTATCGTTCTGTACCTGCAGTTGTTGCGAGCTCTCCTGAGCGGATGACAACGGACGCCATGACCGCGCTTCAGGCGGTAGTAGAAACGATGTGAACTCTTCTGGGCTGATGAAGACGCGCTGGGTGTCCAAAGGCCGCCGCGCGAGGCCGCCGTTGCAAACCCTCCTGGGCTGATAGGAATCCGGGGCCGAATGCCAGACGCGTACGGCGAGTAGATGTTACGAACCTTCTCGGGCTAATGGCGACAGGCGGTGACTACGTAGCCCACATCGCCCCGGACACTTTGCGACCCCTCCTGGGCTGATGAGGACCGGTGCTCCGGTACTGGCGCTGGTGCACGAGTGGTCATTGCGATCCTTACGGTCTATGACGACAGCAGGCGGACTCGATCACGAACGATCTACACCACCATCACGACCGAGCACCAAGGGTTGCGAACTCTCTTGAACTGATGACGGCGTGGGCAACCCTCCGGGGCTGCTAACGGCGCTTCTGGGCGCACACACGTGCGGAGCGCACCCCATATTGCGAACCCTCTTGGGCTGATGACGCCCCCTGCGCAAGGTCGGCGTGCGCGTGTTCCTGGACGAGTTGCGAACCCTTCTGGGCTGATGACGACGTGGTCGATGGGCTGGACCTGTCCGGGACCGGCACGTTGCGAACCCTCCTGGGCTGATGACGACAGCGCGCTGTGCCACCCTCATGCTGGGCCTGGACAAGTTGCGAGCCTTCCTGGGCTGATGACCACCCCCCGGACCGGCGCATGCAAGACCTCGCCCACATTTTGCGAACCCTCCTGGGCTGATGATGACGCTGGCCTGTGTCTCCACCTGGGAGCAGGCGGCCATATTTCGAACCCTCGTGGGCTTATGACAACCCGAGGCGTGTTGCCCTGCGGTCTGGAGGTCATCGTGTTGCGAACCCTCCTGGGCTGATGACGACCTGGACCACGTGGGGGCGTGACTCCGACGGCAACGGGTTGCGAACCCTCCTGGGCTGATGACGATCACGGCCAAGGGCGACCGCAGGAGTTCTACGGCGTGTTGCGAACCCTCCTGGGCTAATGACGACGGGGTCCGGGGTGCCGTGGATGTGGCCGCAGTAGTCCCTCCTGGGCTGATGACGACGAGCCGCTGACCAGTACCGAGTCTTTGCATGGGCCAGTTGTGAACCCTCCTGGGCTGATGACAACCCAACAAGGCGTCCGACGAGTACTACGCCCGCTTCTTGTTGCGAACCTTCCTGGGCTGATGACGACAGGGGCTTCGTTCAGGTCCAGATGGAGCCGCAGTCGTTGCGAACCCTGCTGGGCTGATGACGATGGTGCGTGGACCGCTGCATCCGGCTGCGGTGGTCGGGTTGTGCCCCCTTCCGGGAGGATGAAGGCTTCAAGACGGGTGGCTATCGACCGCGGAACGGGTCTATGCCGATCAGGACAGCTCTTCCTTCCGGTACGCGGTGCCTGGGTCTCGTACGGCGGTGAGCCCGTATTCGCTGCTGTAGGTGCCATCGATCACATGCACCTTCAATTCCGCGTCATAGCGCGCCCGGGGAGCGGCGCTGGCGGGCAGCGGGATGAGGTAGTCGTCGGCGAGGAGTCGGCCGGCGCGGCCGTGTGCTTGGTTGAGTGAGGCGGCGTAGCTGCTGCGGTCTTCGATGAGGATGGCTTCGGTGGCGTCGAAGAGTTCGTCGAACCGTTCTGCGAGGTCGTCTCGGCTGTCGTAGGGATAGATGAAGTCCAGGAACGTGGCGGCGAATTGGTCTCGGTGGGCCAGGACGTCTTGGCGCCATGCTGTGCCCCAGACGGTGGCGTAGATCTGGTTGAGCCATCCGGTGATGTCGTTTTCGTCGACGGGCTGTCCGTCGTGTGCGGTGAGGATGCGCCAGGCCGCCTGGGTGGGGGCCTGCGGATAGATGCCGTCCGCGAACCATTCGCCGGGTGCGTCTTGGCGGGGGGTGTAGCGGGCGGCGTGCACGATGACGTCGGATGGGGGCCGGGCGGCGATCCGGTTGGCCCGGCCGAATCTCTGGGCGAGGGCTTCGAAGTCGGCGGCGGCGGTGAACAGGACGTCGAAGTCGACGTCCATGGAGACTTCGAGGACCTGCGTGGAGACGACCAGGCCGGGTAGCCGGTCCCCCGCCCTGGTGCGGTCCACGCTGTGGCGTTCGGTGATGCGCTGTTCCAGGCGGCTGCGGTCGCGGCGCTTGAAACGGGAGTGCAGCAGGGCCGCTGCCTCCGGTCCGAACAGCCTGCGTGCGACGGGGCCAAGCTGATCGTAGAGCTGCTGGGCCTGGCGGATGTTGTTGGCGACGACGAGCACGGATTCACCGTTGTGCAGGCGTTCGGTGATCTCGGCGATCGAGGCCGGATCGGTGAGGTGGTGGGGGCGGGTGCCGATGCGGTGCCGGGCTGGTTGAGGGCTGTCGGCGTCGTCGGTGCGGGTTACGGTCCCGGCGAGGGTGTCTTCGATGAGTTCGGCGAGGGCGTCGGGCAGGGTGGCGGACAGGACGGCGAAGCGTCCGCCGAGCCGTTCCAGCAGGCTCATCATGGCCAGGATGTAGCCGAGCCGTTTGGTGTCGTAGGCGTGCAACTCGTCCATGATGAACACCGAGTTCGCCGCGTCCACGAGCAGGGAGGAGTTCGCCGCTCCGACCAGCGCGGCGCGCAGCAGCTGGTAAGGGGTGGTGATCCTGACCGTCTCCTTGAACAGTCGGGTGGCTGCCTGCCGGGCAACTGCCTTGCGCGCGGCGGTCACCCGTTCCGCGTCCCCGTCCTCCGGGCAGACCGCGTTGGCCAGGTGGTAGGCGGCTGCTCGCCCGTGCGCCACGCCGACCTGATCTGCCGAGCCCAGTTCCCGAGTGGTGCGGTCCGCGTTGGCGTTGATCGACGCGAGGTAGGGCAGCGTGTAGAAGACGCGGGGCACACCCTGTCCTGCGGCGTGCATGATCGCAGTCTGGCGGCATGCCCACAGCCAGGATGCCTCGGTCTTGCCGCTGCCAGTCCTGGACCGGAGCAGCAGGTGCTCTTCGACCGTCGCGGCGCGCTGCTGGTGCGGTCGCAGGCTGTAGCCCTTAGCCGTGATGGCCTTCTCCAACCGGGCGGCGAAGGCCGGGTTCATGGGCTGGGTGAGGTGTAGTCGGCCGTGGGCGGAGGAGAGGTGGTCGGCCATGGTCACAGCGCCCTGGAGCAGGACCGCTACCAGACCTTCCTCCGGGGTGACCCCGTACTCCCAGCGGTCTAGCAGCGCATTCAGTTCAGTGTGCGCCTGGACGACCCAGTGCGGGCAGGTGGGGAGCGGCTTCACCGGCAGATCGGCTGATATCGCGGTCGCGTACAGCCATTCAGCGAGCTCCTCCGCGGTGCCGTGGTCGACGGGATGGAACCGTGCCTGCCACTCTTCGACCGGTGCTGTTCCGTACAGCGCCGCGAGGGAGCGGGGCGAGTTCGTCAGCGGTCGGTGGTGGGTTGCGACTGCGGCTGCCACCCAGGCCCGCAACTCATCGTCCGGAACCAGAGGTACGAATCCCAAGGAGAGCACCTCGTGGCGTTCACCCCATATTGGGCCCCCAGCAAGCATGGTCTGGCATCCGTCAGAGATCTTCCCCGTATCGTGCAGCAGATCAGCTAGACACACGGCGTCCCAGAAGCGGGGCAGAATGTTGACCACGGCTGCAATCCGGCCCGTGCGCCGGGCAACCAGCCCTGCTGCGTCTAATGCCGCACTCAAGTGCACTGTCAGCTGCTCCCCTGGCCAACCTCGCCTCGCGCTCTTGGCCAGGACCTTGGGCAGCACAGTTGTCCCCTCCCTTGCTTTTGATCCCTTTGGGGTTGATGACGGCATGAGTTGTTATGTTTCTGCGGTCGCGGGGTGGGCTGGCGGAAGCAGGGCGACCGCTTGGCCGGTGGGAGTGCTGTAGCTGCCGGGGACACTGGCGGTAACTTTTCCGGTGGCGTCGTATCGGAAGGTGCCCCACACGGTTCGGGCTCTGTCCAACCGGATCGCGGTGGGCAGGCGCAGTGCTGTCCCGGCGGTGCCGGGCCGGTCCTCGACAAGGGCGCCGCGTTGTGTGCCCGGTCTGCGCGTCAATTCGATGGTGTCGAGCTGAAGGCCGACGAGGTCCTGGCTGCGGCCAAGGCGCAGTGGCCAGGTCGGGCGGCGCAGGATGCTGCGCCATCGCTCGGGCTGGTCGGTGATCCAAACCGTGAGGGTGGTGAAGGCCAGGAACTCGCGATCTTTGGGCAGGGGCGTGGTGGGTCGGCCGCGGGCGTCGAGCGGGTGGTAGGTCTCCAGGTCGACGCCTTGGCCTTGGGCGTGGAAGGCCATGGCGAACTGGAAGGTCTCAAGGACGTTGTGCCAGCCGCCGGCCGCTGCGGCGAGCATGCCGCCGACGGTGGAGGGCGGGGGGCAGGGCAGGCCGACCTGCACCCCGGAGTACAGGGGGTTGCGGAAGCTGGTGACCGGGGCCGTGAAGGTGGCCTCCAGCGCCGTGACGGTTGCGGCGGTCATGCCTTGGCGTCCTCGAACCAGGCGTCGTGGGTGCCGTCTTCGATCTCCTGGGCGAGGCCGTTGAGGATCGTGCGCGGGTGGTCGATCACCACGGTGCCTGCGCTGATGAGGGCGGCGAGGTCACGACGGGCGCGGTCGCGCTGATCACCCAGGAACCCTGGCGCCCAGCCGATACGGACCGGGCCGTCGAGCTCGTCGTGCCACGCGGCAATCTCCTCGGCGAGGGTATCCGCCGCGAAGGCGGGCTTGCCGTCCTTGTTGACCAGGACGCGGGTGAAGGGGTTGACGCCGCCCTTCATCGGGGCGAGGAGGATAAGGGCCGGGGTGCGGTCGCCGTAGTGAGAGGCGGGCTTGGCCCCGCCGCGCAGGGCGGCAAGGGTGCGTAGCACGAGGGCGGCGCGGCGGCGGCGTTCGGCGATGTTCAGCACGAGTGCCGACACCCCGCGGAATGTGGCCTCGGTGGCGCCCGCTGCGGCGGCTTCCTCGGCGGCTTGGGGGAACAGGGCGATGCGGATGCCCTGGCCGTCGGTCTCGAAGGTGCCGACGCGGGGGAGGTCGAGGTTGATGTCGCCGGCGCACACGGCGGTGTAGAACTCGTGCTCGTGGATGACGGGGCTGTCGTCGGCGGCGAATCCGCGGGTCATGGTGCCGAAGTCCGAGGCGGGCCGCTGGGGTGTGACGCTGACGAAGGTGCCGGTGGCGAGGACGGTGTCCCGCTGGCACGAGCTGTCCGATCCCTTGACGGCGACCATGTAGCCGAACAGGTCGTCGTCAGCGAACAGGTCGGGGCGGCCGTTGGTGTACGCCTGCTGTTTCTTGCCCTTGCCCTCGCGGATGACGGGGGAGATGGGCTCGTCGGCGGGGAGGCTGTCGCGCAGCCAGCGGCGCACGGCCTGGGGGGAGATGTAGGGGTAGGTGTCGCGGCCGACCTGCATCTTTTTCACGGTGCCGACGTTGTCCTGGCCGCGTCCGTTGTTTGGGGCGCCGGCCTGGATGTCGAGGGCGAGCTTTCCGGCGAGGTGCGTCACTGGGTGATTCCTTCCGCAAGGGCTTCGGTGTCGGTGGGGTCGATGGCGTCGGGGTCGAAGTCCTCGACGACGGTCTTGGCGTCTTTGGGCTGCCAGCCGCGGCGGTGGAGTTCGGCCAGGACGGAGGTCAGGAGGTACTGCCGGAAGAACCAGGCGTTGCCGTCCTGGCTGGGGGAGAAGAGCAGCTCGAATCCGTGCTCGGTGATCAGGGGTGCCCGGTCGTCGGGCCGGGTGAGGACCCATTCGACGGAGTGGCGCTGCAGCCAGTTGCGCAGGTCCGTGCCGCGGCCGGGCCGGAACAGGGCGTGGAAGCCGGTGAGCTTGCCCCCGGTGTCGTCGGGCTTGAACAGCGCGGCAACGCGCTGTGCTGTCTGTCGGATCTCAGCGAGATCCTTTTCGTCCATGTGCATCACCTCGTGCAGGTAGGAGCCGATAAGTTCGGCAACGGCCGGGGACTCGGGCGCCGGCAGGCCGCGGGACTCGGTGCGGGCGGTCAGGTAGAAGGCGAGAGTTGTGGGGACGCTTTCGGGGCGGTGGAACACTCGCCAGGCGAGGTTCTCCGCACCGCTGCCCTTGTCGGTGCGGCAGGCGCGCAGCAGGCTCGCGAACCCGGTGCGCCGGGCTGGCAGCCGGGTGGTGGTGCGCAGCCACTCGGCGAGCGGCTGGTCTACCGCGTGCGTGGTGAGGGCTTGGTCCTGGTTGTTGTTGGTGAACACCAGCAGTTCGACCCCGGCCGTGACGCGGTGCTCGTACCCGCGGAGCGCCGCCAGTGCGACAACCTCTGGCTTCGGGGTGGTCGGCTTCGCCCCAGCGATGATCAGCAGACCGTTGCGTTGCATCCGCTGGCGGGTGGTGTGCGCGGCGAGGCGTTCGTCCCAGGTGTGCACGATCGTGCTCGGGCCTCCGGAGAGGTGGCTGCCGAAGGGGAGTGCGTGGAAGGAGCAAACGCAAGGCCAGCAAAGAGCGAGACCGGTGTGCCCGCGCGGGGTGGTGTTGCGGTAGGCGATCGACTCGGCGAGGACGACGTCGCTCTTGCCGAAGAAGCCGATCGCCGCGACGCCGCACAGCGCGCACTCGGCCTTCGGCCAGGTCTCCGGCGCGGGGATGGTGCGCCACGCTCGAACAGCCTCGGTGACCTCGGCGTCGGAGAGCTTCTTGTTTCGCGGGTGGTTCATCTTGCTGTTCGGCCACAGGCTGTAGGAACACTTCAGCAGGAAGCCGCCCTCGGCCTTGGTATCCCTCACGAGCGCAGCCTGCACGGCAGCCGCCGTGACCTTCTCGGTGGCCGCGGCGAACAGTCGACCCGTGACCTGGTCTGGATGCCGGGCCGCCGCGAACCCCGCGAGGGCGAAGGCCCCGACTCGCTGGAGCGGGTGAGGGGTAAGCCGTAACGCGGTCTGCTCGGTGGGCATCTCGGTCATGCGACCACCCACCCGAATCCGGCACCCGTCTGCTGGCCCAGGCCTGCGGACCAGAGCGCGGCGAGCGCGCCGGAACTGCCGCTGAGCTCGACCTCCACCGGCGCACCGGTCCTGTGTCCGGAGTGGCCCTGGCCGGTCACCCGGAACGAGCGGCGCGGACCGAACCACGTGATCGCCTCAATCCGGATGTCTGACGGGTGGCCGAAGGTCTCGGCACGGCGATTGAGGTTGCCTTCCAGCGCCACCGGATATGCCGGATCCTCGGGCAGCAGTGCCCGCACAGGGGTGTGCTCACCACCGGGCTTCGGCTTCTCGTATTCGGCGATGTGGACTGGGTTCGCGGTACGCAACCGGGCTCGGCCGCTGGCGAAGCTGGGCGGCTGCTGGACGGTGACGCTGCCGACTTGGAGGGCAACCCCTCCCCAGTCGAGCAGAGCGCGTGCAGGGTTCATGAAGTCCAGGGCCAGGGCCTGTACGACCTCGGGCAGCGGGCTGCCGAACTCCAGATAGCCGGTTCCCTGCGTCGAGTACTTCCCGCGAACGCGGCGCGCGTTCGGGAACATGGGCGCGCTGTAGCCGAAGGGAGCCATGCCGTAGGGGCCCCAACCGTTCTCGTGGATCTTCTCAGCCAGTTGCGGAGCGGCCCGGTACAGCGAGTCGTAGATGATGCCGCGGCCCGGGGCGAGGACGTCCCCCCAAGGAAGCTCCCGGGCCCGGGTATTGATTTCTAAGCGAAGCCGCACGATCTCCCTCGTACTTCTCCCCTGCTGGGGTGAATGACTGCACGCCAGGACACGTCAAAGCACCGCCGTCGCTGGGGTGTTGACGTAGAGGGGAACGTACAGGCAGGCACTGACAACGCTCATGTAGTGCGGACATCTTGGACGTACTGTGGTAGGGCTGTGGGGTCGGAGAGTGGCGGTCGAACAGCCCGCTCATCATGGTTCTCGGGCGATTGCGCACCGAGCCGAACAGCGACTGCTCGCCTGCTTGACCGCCATCAGCCCATCAAGGGTCCCTAACGTGCAGCGGACTGGTAGGCGGGCCGGTTGTAGTTTGGTCGTCAGCCCACGAGGGTTCGCAACAGGATCGCGCCTTTGCCATTCTGGCGCGGGACGATCGTCGTCATCAGCTCATGAAGGGTCGCAACATGCCCATCAGGTCCAGGACGTTGAAGGCGGCCCAGGTGGTCGTCAGGCCCTTGGAGGGATTGCAACGTCGTGTGCCAGACTACGCGCGGCGGATTGTTTGGGTTGGTCAGCATAAGGCGGAGAAGGTTCCAACACGCACGACCTCTCCATGTCAGCGCGGCGTAGGTAACGTGGTCATGTGCCCAAGAGGGTTCGCAACATCATCGGAAATGGAACCGGCAGGGTTTCAATCGGTGTTGTCATCAGTCCAAGAGGATTCGCAATGTGTTGAGCATGTGCCGTCCGATCATCCGACGCCGGTCGTTATCAGCCCATGAGGGGTTAGTAAGGCAAGGTGGATGGACTGTGCAGCGAAGCGGATGCTCGTCACTATCAGCTGTAGGTTCGCAACAGGAGGGAGCCCCGCGCAGCCCATAAGTCGCCATCGGCCCAAGAGAGTTCGCAACGCATTCTGTGGGTAGGTGGGTTTGGCCGAGTCTCGCGACGTCAGCCCAGAGGGATCGGAACGTCGGCAACGTGGCATGAACTCGCAGGGCGTCAGCGATAGGTGGGTCGTCATTAGCCCATGCAGGGTTTGCAACTGCCAGTGTCGTACCTGTTCGCACGAGTCACGGCCGTATTCATCTGCCCGGGAGGGTTCAGAACTGCAGCCGGCCAATGGAGACGATCGCGACGTCTGGGTTCTTCGTCAGCTTGGAAGGTTCGCAACATCGAAGGAATGCACCTCCGCCGTCTCGATTGAGCCCTTGTGGGCCCCCGAAAGGTTCGAGATCTCCCGTAGATCTTCCGGGCAGAAAGGCCAAGTCGCATCTTCATTATCCCGGAGGTTCGCAACAGCTTGGCTAGGGATTCTTGCTCCTAAGGGCGTGCAGATCTTTAACTCGTGGCTTTCTGCTCGGTGGTTCGTTGGTCCGGCATGAGCGGGTTGGAAGAGCAACGGGCCGTGCTGGCAGCCAAGTTCGGGGCGATTCTGCCGCACCTCGACGAGCGGCAGCGTCGCCTGCTGATAGGGGCGGAGGCCCAGTCCCTCGGCCGCGGCGGGATCAGGGCGGTCGCCCGCGCCGCCGGTGTCCGTGAGGCCAGGGTGTCTGCAGGAATACGCGAACTCGCCGCCGGAGCAGCCCCGTTGGGACGCATCCGACGGCCCGGCGCCGGCCGCAAACGCGTCGCCGACCTGAACCCGGCCGTCCGCACGGCGCTCCTCACGCTGGTCGAGCCCGACGTGCGCGGGGATCCGATGTCGCCGCTGCGCTGGACCACCAAGTCCACCCGCAAGCTCGCCGGGGAACTGACCCGGCAAGGCCACAGGATCTGCGCGGACACGGTGGGCGACCTCCTGCGCGAGGAGGGCTTCAGCCTGCAGAGCAACGCCAAGACACTGGAAGGCAAGCAGCATCCCGATCGGGACGCCCAGTTCCACTACCTCAACGAACAGGCCCGCGACCACCAGGACGGCGGGGCGCCGGTGATCAGTGTGGACACGAAGAAGAAGGAGCTGGTCGGCCCGTTCAAGAACAACGGCCGTGAATGGGAGCCGCGAGGCGAGCCGGTACGCGTCGACACCCACGACTTCCCCGACCGCGAGCTGGGCAGGGCAGTGCCCTACGGCATCTACGACGTCGCCGCGAACACCGGCTGGGTCAACGTGGGCATCGACCATGACACCGCCGCGTTCGCCGTCGAGTCCATCCGCCGCTGGTGGAATGCAACCGGGCGGGCCGTCTATCCCACGGCCGGCCGGCTGCTGATCACCGCTGACGCGGGCGGCTCCAACGGCTATCGCACCCGCACCTGGAAAACCGAACTCGCCTGGTTCGCCGCCGAGTCCGGCCTGACGATCACCGTCTGCCACCTGCCTCCCGGCACCTCGAAGTGGAACCGGATCGAGCACCGGCTGTTCTCCCACATCACCATGAACTGGCGCGGCAGGCCCCTGACCAGCCACGAAGTCATCGTCGAGAGCATCGCCGCAACCACCACCAAGACCGGCCTGAGAGTGCACGCCGAACTCGACACCAACCCCTACCCCACCGGCATCCAGGTCACCGACGACGAGATCGCCGCCCTGCCGATCACCCGTCACCGCTTCCACGGAGACTGGAACTACACCCTCCACCCCCAGCATCCGATGGACGCGGCGACGACCGACAGCACCTAGGCCCAGGCAACGGCGAGCAGCCCGCCCCGCCTCACGCGGCATTCGCTGCAGGACCCCGAGCTGACCGGGATGACCCGCCAACAGCTCAACGAGCTCATCGACGCCCTGACCCCCGCACTGGAGGCTCAACGCGAGCACGTGCTCCGCGCACGCCGCGGTCACGAGCGCCTGGTCGCCCCCGGCACAGGCGCCAAAGCCAAGCTCACTCCAGCCGACCGGATCCTGGTCACCCTGCTCCACCTGCGCAAACTCGCCACCATGGACCTCCTCGGCCAGCTCTTCGGCGTCACCGCCATGACCATCAGCCGCGCGAAACAGGAAGTCCACCCGCTCCTCGAAGCACACGGCCACTCCGTCAGCACCTCGACCGCCCGCCTCCGCACACTAGAAGACGTCGCAACGTTCCTCGCCCCCGACACCGCCAAGACCAAGGTCAAAAAGACGAGTTAAAGATCTGCATGCCCTAACAACGGCTAACACAATGAGGTGGATCGCTCCCGGTTGCCGTGTCCGAGGCGGGATTGAGCGTTCGGTCCGGTGTGGGGACGCCTCCGTGGATCGTGTCGGATGAGCTGTGGGACCGTCTGGAGCCGTTGCTGCCGCAGCGCGCACGCAGGTTCCGGTATCCCGGCCGCAAGGCATTGCCGGACCGGGAGGTGCTGTCCGGGATCCTGTATGTGCTGCATACCGGGATTCAGCGGGAGTACCTGCCGCAGGAGTTGAGGTTCGGGTCGGGCATGACGTGCTGGCGCCGTCTGCGCGACTGGAACGAGGCCGGCGTCTATCGCCTCTCGGCCCACCGGCCCGCACCGGTTGATAGTTGCCGGGGTACAGCTCCAGGCCGAGCCGATCCATGCAGTCCTGGAAGGCGTTGCCCTCCAGGCGGATGATCTGGCCCTCAACGACCTTCCGCAGCGAGTTCTGATCCGCAGTAGCCATTACCGCACAGCGCACCCGCTCCGCGCAGCCAGGTTGCACGGATCCAGTGTCGCTGGCCGAAGTACGGTTGGGCGCGGCGTCCGACGTATACCAAGCATCAATGCAATCAACGCTCGGTTCCACGAACCCATTGGTTCGCTATCAACGCCGCATCGATGGCTGCAAGGTGGAACTATTTACTAGAGTCAGCGAAAGCGAGCATCGCTTGTTCGAGCTCCTCGTAGCGGAAGTAGCTGTCTGCTTCTTCTAGTTCTCGAACGGTGTTCAGGAAATCTTGCCAAGAGTGGTCATTTCGGAGGGGAGAGGGGACTAGCGAGAGGAATCTGACAGCAAGTTCCGGCATCCCCGACGCCGTACGGCATTCATAGTTCGCGGCCCAGGCGGATAGGATGCCGTCAAGTTGTTCCGAGGTCAGGTGCGGCGCACATACAGGAACCACCAAGCGTGCCGCGTTCTCCGCGCTGCGCCAGCTCGTGGCGTCTCTAAGGATGTCGGCCACGTAGCCGGCCACGTACGGGCCTGGTCGATGGCTAATCACGGACGCCTTCTGCGACGGTGACAGGGCGCGGAATTTCGGTTCCAACGACAGGAGTGCTGTCCGGAGGTTCTTGAGCTCCACCAAGCCAAGGACACCTGTCTGGTCGACGGTCAACTGGCTATTGCCGTCTGGCAGGTTGATCTGCTCGATGTAGTCCGCGATCTGACTGCGCATTGCTCCGTCGACCTGATCCCAGAAGACGTCGAGGTCACCGAGACGCACGAGCGACCGGATCTGAACGTCAAGGGGCTGTTGCCCAAGTCGCCCGATGACGGACCCGATGGCCTGCTGCACAATTGTGCGGTCCCGCTCAGCGAAGGCGCGGAGGCAGACTGCGTATCGGTCGGCCATGACCGATTTGCTGAGCGCGCCCACGCTCTTGAGTTCCAGGAGAGCTTCCTTGGCGGCGAAGACGACGATGCTGCGTCGGGTGCCGGACTTAACCCGGTCGAAGTAGACCTGCGCGATGTAGTCGCTGCTGCCGACGAACGACACCTCTCCCACATGGTCACGGAAGCGATCGCGGGCTTTGCGGCCCTGGCTCGGCGGATGAATCAGCAGTGCCTCCATCGCTGCCGTGAGGTGGGCCCTGGCGTACTCGGTGGTGGGGCTGAACAGTTCACCGAGAGGCCGTAGCGATGGGTGGGCTGCCAGATTGCGGTCTTCCTTCAGCCGTTCCAGTTCGCGCTTCTGTACGAAGTCGATGAGATCGAGCTTCTCGGATACATCGAGGATCGTGTTCTCCACGTCGAGCATCGTGCGGATCGCGTCACGGTCAGGCTTGCCCCGGGCGTCGTCGATCCTCTTCACAACCTGCGCGGCTTCGCCCTCGCCGTCCTCGGCGAGCTGGTAGAGCTTGTGGATGAGATCCGTGCACACCGCCGTCCAAGTCAGGACGATGCATGCGCGCGCAGAGCCTGTCGTGTAGCAGCGGTACGCCTCGGTCACGAGAGGCCTGACCTCTTGATGCCAAACCTGGTTGATCTTCAACTCAAGATCCATCATCGGCGCCGCCCCCTTTTGACACGCTCCGCTACGACACCGTGCGAGGCAAAGAGCAGCCTACTGACGCGGCGTTGCCAACCGTGACACCGGGAGGTCCTGGGCTGGTAGGTCGTCCAGGACGGCGTCGACCTCGCGCCGACGCCGTGGTGGGACAACAGTTCCGAGGACAGTACTGCGGCCGACCCCGCAGTACGAGCCCGTGCCGCATACAAGATCGGGAACTCGGTGACGGCGCTGGGCGTGATCTTCACCGTGTTTGAGAGGCACCCGGGAGACGGTATTCGGCGTGGGGGAGGTCCTGGTGGAAGACGGCCACCGTGCTGTGGGCCGCGATCGACCGTCTGGTGAGGGCCGGTCGTGTGCCGGAGGATGAGCCTAGGCGTGCCTTTGAGGTGTTGGTGTACCCGGTCTCGCAGCGTCGGTGCGGCTTGGCAGCCAACTGCCGCCAGGTGTGCCCCACTTACGCAGAACGGCCTGTCTCATCCTCCCGGTACGCTTGGTGTGAGAGCCGAGGGCGGAAGGGGGGTAGTGACGTGAACGAAGAGGGTCGGTTGCTGCCTCCGTGGCTTGAAGATGAGACTTCTGAGATCCCTGCTGACCGCACGACGCCGACGGACGCCTCGCGGGACGGCGGGCTGGGCGCGTCCATCCAGAGCGGAGTCGTGGCCGACGTTCTGAGCCGAGCGTATGCGGCCGCCGCGCAAGAACTGCAAGGCCAGCGGCGATGTGAGACTTCGGCAGCGTTCCGGCCGATGAACCCGTGCCCTGCCTTTGTCTATCGGCACGAAGACCGAAGCGTGTCTGTGCGGGCGCGGGAAACGGTGCGGGCGGCGTCCCTGTTCGACCTCTACCAAGACCTGTCCCGATGGCGAAGCCGCCCTTCGATTGGCCGCTTCGGTATCGGGGCCAGGACGGTGCTGAGTGCCCGAGAGGCCGTCGACAGGGATAACGGACTGATCATGGCGGTGGCCGGATCCGGGAAGTCCGCCGTGATGAAGAGCTTTGTGGCGGGGCTGTGGAGCCTGCTGCGAGGCGAGACGGTCTTGCTGCCGATGAACGACTTCGACTGCCTGAGCAACAACATGGATTTCCTGCGCACCGAAGAGCCCCGATCGGGGAGCGAGGGCGTGCCCTGGCAGCGCACCGTCTACCGCCTCGGTCGGGCCATCGGGCTCACGCGTCGCGAAGCGCGCAACATCAAGAGCCTCTTGCTCGCACTGATCGGGCTGCGCGGTGTGGCCATCCGTGAGCACAGGGACAGACTCGCCCAACTCGGTTCCAGGGGACTGGTGTACCTCCGTACAGCCCTGACGAGCGCGAGCACGCGGAATGCGCCACCGCGTGACGCCGTCGTGCGGATGCTCGGGAAGACCGGGTCTCGAAGCCTGCCGCCTATGTACCGCACAGCGTGACCTTTTTTTGACTCTGAGGTCGCGCCCGGTCCGCGGCCTGGAGAAGACAGCGCATGTACATGCAGGTTGTGAGACTGCTGCCGGAAGATGCGGCAGAGTGGGTGGGCTTCGCGCTCCTTCTGTTCGTGTTCACCCTGTTCGTGACCGTGGTGATCGCACTGTTCCGTGCGGACAGGAAGGACGTCGTGGACGTCATCGAGGCGGCGGCGAACTGGCTGCCATGGAGGCCGAGGAAGCGGAATCGTCGATAACGGGTGAGGTTCCGACGCCCCGTCGCCCAAGGTCGGCGCGGGGCGCGGGCCCACCGCCAGCCAGACTCAGGCCCGGCGCAGTGCGACGACGTTGTCGGGCAGCGATGTCGGAGCGGTCTTGGCGTGCTCCTGGACGACTGCGGGTGCCTCGCGCTGACCGGAGATGATCTCCTCCATCAGGTCGGAGGCCCAGCCGCCGGTGAGGGCGGTGAACAGGTCGGGCGTAGGCCGTTGCTCCAAGCCCCGTTCGGTCATAACGGCGAGGAGACGGGGTCGCTCGGGTTCCAGGTCGGCCCACCCGGGCTCCTGGACTCGCCAGGTGACTCCTGTGTTGGGATCGCGACGCGCGGAGAGCTGCTTGAAGAGGCCCGTGGCACGGTGCTCCTCGATGAGTCCGAGGTGCTTGCCGTGCGTGATGATCGCTGCGAGCGACATCTTCCAACGCTCCTTCAGTGGCATCAAGGACGTGAGCGTGACGGCACCGGGCCACTCCTCACGCAGCATGTCAGCGGGTAGCAGGAACTCGTTGGCGAAGCGGTTGGCGGCATCTTCGTCCACCTCGCCCGTGGCTCCGCGGTGCAGGATCAGGTGGCCGGCTTCGTGGGCGATCGACCAACGTGTGCGCTCCCAGGAGTTCACCGGCCGAGCGACGATCAGGGGTTGCTCATGAAAATCCCCACCCCATACGGAGAAGGCGTCGTGCCTGGCATCCGGCATGTCGACGTCGGCGACGGCGACGGGTACGCCGGCGCGTTCCAGCGTGTGGATCACGTGGGGGATCGGCTCGGATTCGGCAAGGTCGAGCGCATGACGGGTGAGTCGGGCCGCCTCCTCGGGACTGATGTCCTGCCGGAGTGCCATAGGCAACCGGAGAGGCGGCTGCGTAGCGTGTTCGCCGAGGGCGCCCACCAGCTCGACGATCATCTCTGCCAGGGTGGTCAGAGCGTCGATCTGCGCCACCTTGATCGATTTCTTGCTGCGGAACAGTAGAGAGCCGCGGTGAATGGGGAGCCCTGGAGGCTGGGAGAAGAACTCGGCCGGAAATCTCAAGCGGGTCGCGAGAGACCTGAGCTTGAGGCGAGGCATGTCCGTGGACGTCGAGCGTTCCAGCGCGGTCCACGCAGAGGGAGACATGTCGAGCATCTGCGCGAGAGGCTTGATCGGGCTGTGGCGGATCGTCCGCGCCTGCCGGACGCGATATCCGTAGACGGCGATCGTCTCAGCCACAGCACCCATCTCCATTGTCTGTCCGTGTGGGGCTACGCCTGAGGCGGTGTATCCCCTGTTCCATCGGCTTCCCGAGGACGACGTCGGCTGACCAGGTTGCCGAAGTCGTCGCTCACCGCGCTGGCGGCGGTCGCAACGTTAGCGTCCTTCAGGCTGGCGAGAAGAGGCACCTCCGTGGAAGCACAGACCGTCATCGGGGAGTGGTTCAGTTCCTCCAGGTCGTCCACGATGACGGCCCTGAAGTCGGCCATGAGGTCGCTCGGATCGATGTGCCAGACGAGGACCGGGATCAGGCCGGAGTCAAGGCCGTCGCCGTCGGCGTCGAAGATCGGGGGCTGATGGATGTCGGGAGGCCGGTACGCCGCCGCATTAAGAAGGGGCGGTTCCTTGGTCTTACGGACACGTACCTCTTGGCCGGTGAGCTTCTCCCGGAGACACACTGAGCGGTTCGGCTTCTCCACGAGAGTGAAGTTGCCGGACAAGAAGACAGGGTTGTCGGCGGCGAGCAGGACGAGATCACGCATCTCCATGGCCACCACCGAACCCTCCACCTTCTTGGGAGTCGGTCGCTTCTTCCGCTCGCTCTTCATGGCGACAGCGAGGCCCAGTTCGCAGTACTCGCGCATCCGTGCCAGGTCCACCGCGTTGCGCTCCACGAACGCATCGAGCCACGACTGTGGGTTCATGGATGAAATTTTCGCGATGAACCCACATCCCGTCAACCCTGTTGTGTAGAAGTCCAGTTGGTGCAGAGCCCGACGGTCCTCGGCTGACGTGAGTTGCCACAGGTCAAAAGGGTGCGGCCCTCGGCGGTGGGCTTTCTAAAGAATCTTGTGAGCCTTCTGAGAGCTGTGAGGCGGGGCTATACGCCCCTATCTCGGACGAGGCTGCGTTCTTCCTCGTGCATGATGGGCTGCGCGGCGCGGGGGAGAAGGAAGGTCCCGGTGAGTGGCCGGAGCGCCGTTGATCCCTGGGAGCGGCAGAGCGGTGAGTCCCCTCAGGCATTCGAGGCGTTCGCCGTGTACCGCGACTTCGGGCCGGCGCGCAGTGTCACGAAGGTGGCACGGGAGTTGGATAAATCCCGTGCGCTGGTGGGTCGTTGGTCGCGGCAGTTCGCATGGGTGGTGCGGACGACGGCGTACGACCGGGAGCAGGACCGGCTGTTCCTCGCGGAGCAGGCGCAGGCGCGGCGTGAAATCGCCCGCAGGCACGCGAAGTTGGCCCAGGCCGTACAGAGCAAGGCGGTGGCGCGGCTTCAGGCGCTGGACCCTCGGGAGCTGACGCCGTCAGAGCTGCTGCGCTACATCCAGGTCGCGGCGGAGATCGAACGCCGGGCCGTGGGCGAGGTACCCGAGGCCGGGACGGGCGAGGAGCGGGACCAGGGCGCGGACGTGAAGGCGTTGACGGACGAGGAGCGTCAGGCCCGGATGCTCCAGCTCCGTAGGGAGTTGGAGCGTCGGTTGTCGGAGGGCGCCCAGTGAGCCGGGGCCGGGCCAAGCGCCGGATGGTCGAGGACTTCGCGGACCCGTCGCTGATGACCGACGATCAACTCTGGTCCGAGGTCGCCGAGTTGATCGGGGCCGATGAGCTGTCGGCGCGGCGGTGGGCATGCGAGGTGGTCGGCTGTGACGGGCTCCCCCATGAGGGGTGGCAGCATCACCACGCCCGTGCCGCGCAGCGTCAGCCGCTGTGGCTGTGGACGGTGTGGCTGCTGCTCACCGGCCGTGGCTGGGGCAAGTCGCGTACGGCCGCGGAGGCCGTACGCGAGTGGGCGAAAACGCCGGGGTCGCAGATCGCCGTGATCGCGAGAAACGCCACGCTCGTGCGGGACATCTGCTTCGAGTCCCCGAAGTCGGGCCTGCTGTCGGTGTTCCCGCCGGAGGAGGTCGCGAAGTACAACTCGTCGCTTGGTGACACGGTCCTCAAGCTGACGAACGGCACGTTGATCCGTGGCTTCGGCGCGGAGACACCGGACAACTTGCGCGGCTGGGCGTTCGACAAGGCGTGGTGCGACGAGTACGCGGCCTGGTCGCGGCATACCGCGCAAGAGGTCTACGACATGCTGTGGTTCTGCCTGCGCGAGGCCGACACCCCGCAGGTCGTCATCTCCACGACCCCGAAGCCGCTCCCGCATGTGAAGCGGCTCGTCGAGCGTGGCCGTACTCAGGAGAAGGCCCACCAGGAGGGCGGCTTGCCACCGCGGGTGGTGTTGACCCGCGGGCACATGCGGGAGAACGACGCCAACCTGTCGGCGGCGGCTCGCGAGGAGTTGGAGGAGGAGTACGCCGGCACCCGGCTGGGGCGCCAGGAGCTGTCCGGCGAGCTTCTGGAGGACGTGGAGGGCGCGCTGTGGAAGGGATGGATGCTGGAGGTCGAGGGCTTCCGCCCTCGGCCCGAGCATCTGCCCGACCTTCAACGGGTGGTCGTCGCGGTCGACCCGGCCACGAAGTCCCACGAGAACGCGGACATGACGGCATTTACGGTGGCGGGACGCGGATTCCCGGTTGAGTCGATGTACGGGGACGAGCGGCCCCGTGGGTATCTGCTGCACGCGGAGCAGGACCGGTACACGCCGACGCAGGCGATGAAGCGGGCCGCGACGCTGTATCACGAGCATCGTGCCGACTGCGTGGTCATCGAGGCGAACAACGGCGGTGACTACTTGCCCGCGCTGCTGGAGCAGGTTGACCCCACGGTGAACTGGCGGATCGTTCATGCAACGCGGGGGAAGCGGGCTCGGGCGGCTCCGGCCGCTCAGCTGTACGAGCAGGTGCGGGTCCATCACGTGGGGGCGGCGCGGGTGTTCGCGGAGCTGGAGGAGCAGATGACGACGTTCGTCGGGCAGGGGGAGACGGAGGATTCGCCGGACTTGCTCGACAGTGCGGTGTGGGCGCTGTGGGACTTGTTCCTCGACCCGACGATGCCGCCACCGCGGCATGGTGGTGACCAACGTCTGAATGGGCGCCGTTGAGAGGGAAAGTATCTCTATCTGAAATTCCTAGAATGTAGAGTACGGCGATTCGTAGGGGTGCGTGATTGTCGAGAATCCCCATGTCGATTGCGTGGAATTTTCTGGGTGCACGGTTAGCATCTGCGTCCGTGACTACAAGGAATGCGCCGGTACGCGACCGAATCAGGAAGACCCTCAAGGCTGCTAGGACCTCTGAGCCCTACCCTGTGTGGATGACCTGGCGGTCGCTCGCCGTTAGGGTTTACGGCTACGGACACCACACAAAAAGTGATATTCAGAACATTCGCAGAGCGGCGGAGCAGATGTCCGACGTTGAGATGCTGCGCTTCAGGGAAAACGACAAGCATGCTGGCGCTCGGATTTGCCCCACCTCGGAGGAGAGCTGGATTCTGGGGTACGTGATTGATGAGTACTCGGACACGATGAATGGAGTTGACTACACTTCCTATAAGCCTCCGACTTCCGACCATATTCTTGAGGCATTCAGAAAAGGATGTCATCAGGAGAGGCCGATCGGAGTCGACCTGCGACGTGTAGTCGCGCTGGTCAACAAGAGCTGCAGGACGGCGATCGATCCTTCGGAGCTGATGTGGTGGAGAGTCGGTTTGGAGGAGCGGAGGCAGCATGAACGCCGATCGCTACTCCGTACGATGCATCGAGCTCTGGAAGGACTCTGCGTTGAGAAGGAGCGACGAGAGTGGGAAGCACGGCAAATCAACTTCGGGCCTGTGCGGGTGGATCCTTTGACAGTGACGGAGTGTCCTACGTGTCAACGAAGTGTTGAGCCGGGGTATTTTCCGGTGCAGCGATCCAATGCGCAGTCTTCAGTAGAGGCGGGCGAGGTACCGCTATTGGATAAATTGAGCTCTAGCCCCGTCCTCTAGGCGGCCACGATTCACACGAGGTGTGTGCCGGTGATCCCAAGGGGCAGGGTGAGCGTAGGCCGGTGACAGGGCGGACTATAGGCTGATCGATGGCGCGGGGCTGACGTCCGGAGGAACCCGTGGGCCTACGCCAATTCGTGATCGACGCCTGGTCGTGGCTGGATTACAAGCCAGTGATGGTTGCTGCTGGCCGTTCGGAGAGCCGCGCGTTCCCGGAGCTGGCCAGAACGTGGGTGCCGTCGCACGAGTTGCGGCGGTTGGCCGCGTACAAGGTGCTCGCGTCGTACGACAACAACCAGGCTGGCCAGCTCTCTGCGGCTGGTGGTGACGCGGGCGCGTTGGAGCGCCGGGAGCTCGGCGACGCGGCCAACCTCGTGGACACCGCGCTCGGTTACCTCCTGGGTTCGGAGCAGAAGGTCGTGGTCGAGGGCGCGGAGCACGCCGACGACGAGACGCCGACCCCGGGCGTTGCCGAGGCCGCTGCGGCGCAGGAGCGGTTGCGGACGTGGGCAGACAAGGAACTGCTGACGTTTCGAGTGCAGCAGGCGGAGAGAGCGGCGGTCCTCCTCGGCGACAGTCTCATGGTTCTGGCGTGGAACCCGGAGAAGCGGCGGCCGACGCTGCGGGTCTACGATCCGGGGTTCTTCTTCCCACAGTGGGACGACGAGGACGACGACTTCCCCAGCCGCGTGCATCTGGCGTGGGAGCTGCCGGCAGACGACGACGCCGGGTTGAAAGCCCGGGTGCGCCGAGTCACCTACGAACTGGGTCCTATCTCCGAGGGCGCCGAGGAGTCCGACGGGGGTGGGGTACGGCAGTATCCGTGGGAGTTGGGTCGTAGTTCCAACGTGACGTGTTACCTCACGGACGCGGAGTGGCTGCTTGATGACCTGAAGAGCGGTGAGACGCTCGACCGGCTGCCAGTGGGCAAGGCGTCGTACCGGGTACGGCCGGACGGTACGGAGTTGAACCGGCTGGACCTGATGATCGACTTCGTTCCGGTGGTGCACTTCGCGAACACGATCCCGGACGGCGGGGAGCACTGGGGCCGTTCGGTGCTCGCGCGGGTGTTGCAGGCGCTGGACGAGTTGGCGGCGACGGACTCGGACAGTTCGGCGGCGTCGGCGACGACGGGTACGCCGATCATCGGGCTGGCGGGTGCGCGGTTGCCGGTAGACCGGGCTACGGGTCAGCCCAAGGAGCTTGAGGTCAAGGCCGGAGCGGTTTGGCAGCTCGGCGAGACCGGGCGGATGGACGCGCTGGACACCTCCCCACAGTTGGCCGAACTGCGGGCGAGGGTGGATCACCTGCTGGAGCGGATCGCATCGAACTCTCGGGTGACGGCAGCCGGATTGGGGACGCTGGATGCCACGGAGGTGCCGTCGGGGTACGCGTTGAAGCTGGCGTTGGGGCCGTTGGACGCGTTGATCGGGATGATGCGCTTGGCGCGGGAGCACAAGTACCGGTTGCTGTTCAAGATGGTGCAGCGGCTGTATCAGGCGGGGCGGGCGGAAGGTTGGCCGGCGGGGGAGTCGCTGCCGACGAGGTTGGCATGGGCACCGCACACACCGACGGACCGAGGGGCGGTGCTGGAGGAGGTCGTGTCGGCGTACGGGGCAGGGGTGCTGTCGCTGGAGACAGCGGTGGCGATGCTCGTAGAGGCGGGGTATCCGATCGAGGACGCGTCGCAGGAGGTGGCGCGGATCAGGGCGAAGGCCGAGCAGGAGGCCGCGATGCGGGTCGCGGAGGACACTGCTCGGCGCGGGCGCGACGAGGACGCAGAAGACGACCAGCAGGAGGAGGGGCGATCGGCGGCGTAGGGAACGGGCGTGTGGCTACGACGGGATCGCCGCAGAGCGAGGCGCCACTACGTCGGCGAACACGGTGCGGACATCGGGTACTTCCACCGCAGTGATGTCGACGCCAGCGGTTTGGGCGGCCTGGAGGACATGGGCTAGGTCGCCGCTGGCGATCGTGTGGACTGGGCACTGCGTGCACTCCCCGCTCGGGGCGTGTCCTTGCTCGGCTGCGGAGACCGCGCGGGTGTGCGCGAACACCTCGTACGGGCCATCGGCGCGGACTGCGTGCCAGGTTCCGTGCTGCTCCTCTGTCGGGAGGCTCGCGGCGATGGCCGGATACATCGGCAGATGGATGCGGCCATCGTGGACGCGGATCACGAAGATCTGATCCAGGTAGTCGCAAGTGTCCGGCTCCGGAGCTTCGCGCTCGAACCAGGCGACGGCTTCTGCACGGGTGCCCGGTCCCCATAGGTACTGCGACGGGAACTGTGTGGTTGCGTGTCGAGCGTCGTACTCCATCAGGTGGGGGTCCTCAAGTTCGCTTGGATAGAAGGCCGCGCGCACTAGGACGTAGGTGTATTCGTCGTTGTCTTCGCGTTCGTGGGCAAGTTGGGCGGCGTGGCCCGCTCGCACTGAGCCGGTGGTGTTGTTCCAGCGGATGGCGACCACGTCGCGTGTGATCGGGGCCGGGTGGAGCCGGCCGCCCGGGGTTGGGTGGCCCCACAGGTGGTTGATGAGTTCCATCAGGTCGGACAGGGTTCTGTAGGCCTCGAAGGGGTCGAGCAGGTGGTAGGTGCCGTGAGCGGTCAGGTTCCGCAAGTCCCTCTTGGCCCGCTCGATGTGCCGGTTTCGCTGCCCGCGCAGCAGTCCCTCGCGCCGTGCCCAGCGCAGCAGGTCTTCCAGCACGCCGCTGAACCCGGTCCAGGCGTCTGAGCTGCCCATGCGGATCTTTGTCCCGCGAACCTTCTTCTTGTACTGGTCGTAGAAGTCTGAGTAGGTGGTGTAGACGATCTGATGCTCATCCCCGTTCCTGTCCTGGACGGTGATCGTGCCGTTGTGGTGAGCGGCGAACCGGTCACGTAGTGCGTGTTCCATGGTCAGCCGTGCCGCGTCCGCGACCAGGGTGAAGAGCTCGTAGCACAGCAACCCTTGCCTGTAGCCCGCGCACAGCTGCTCGAACTTCTGCCGCGTCGTCTGCGCCACGTCGTCGGCCAGGACGAGGTTGGCGAGCAGGCGTTGGTGATAGTCCGCGGCGTCCTCGGGTTGCATGGCTCCACCGAGGCCGAGGGGCGTGAAGTGAAGGACACGAGGGTCCACGGTTTGGAGCTGAGCGAGGGTTTGGTCGTTCGACGTGGTCACGGGTGAAGACCCTTCTGGTGCGAATGTGGCGAACAGACCAGGATCGGGTCTCTGCCTCAGTCGGCGCAACCGGATTGAGTGGGATGCTCTGACGTGATCCACCACTGCAGGCGAATGGGTTCAACTTGCCCCGGATGTCAGTGGGTTCTGGCACTCTTCGATCCATGTTTGCTCTCGTGCGAGGCCGCATCGTCGCGCATCAGCGCAAGGTAGCCGATGCGAAGATCAAGAGACTGCGTGAAGACGTTGAGACGCTCGGGATCGGGCCCGTGCCGGGGCCGTTGCGCGTGGCCTTGCGAATTCGATATCACACAGGCCCCCTCTTCTTTTTGATCTTGGCCCCTGTGACCTTCTTCCTGTTCATCCTGTGTGGTCGGCTCGTGATGGGTACGGCTGCTATGGCTTTTCCTGAGTACGCCCATTACCGGCAGCTCAGCAGGGCCGCTCAGGACGCAGCGGCATGGAGTTGGCCGGGTGTGATCAACTTCTTCGGTCCTCTCTTGGGTTTAGTCCTGACATCCCTGCTTGTGCGTCGGGCGGCGGTATTAACTGGATGGCTCTTCGACGTCAAGGCAGGCAGCTTCATGTGCCTGAACACCTGGGTCGAGCTCATTCATCGATGTGCCGACGTCGTTCGTGCGCCGCGGATTCGAGATGAGCACTACACGTCCAGTGTCAGTAACTCCGTGGGGCGGATTTACAAAGCCAGGTCCATGAGGGGCACCGTGGGGGTTTCCTCTTGGCGACGGCGCAGGGTGATGCGTGAACACGCTTTTCGTGTGGCTGACGCGATGCGTGCTGCGGAAGCCCAGTTGGATGTTGACCCGAAGGAGGCTGCCCGGCGCATAGCCGCTCTGACGTTGAAGATCAGCAATCGATATGTGGAAGGACGAGTCGGCGCGCTCTTGGACCAGAGTGATCTTGATGATGTCCCTGTGATTGAGAAGCGTTTCGAGGCTGCGAAGCTGGCCATATCTGCTCTCTGTATCGCGGGTGTCGCTCTCGGTGCGCAGGCTCTGGGACTCCCTATACAGGTGAGTGTGATGACTTCCGTTGTGGTAGTGGCGGCGGTGTTCCGCAACACGACGATCACAGGGCTGAGTGCGCTGGCATTTCTCTATCCCTTCCTCTTTCCTGCGAAGTAGTCCTGGATTTGCTGATCTTGGCGTCGAGTCCGTGTTGAACGGCCATGGCAGGTGGTTACACTGATCTTCAGCGCGGGGGCGCGCTCTGGAGGAGATGTATGGTCCGGCCCCTGCCACCCCGCCACCGTCCTGTTGGGTTCCGTGATGACGGGCGGCCGATCTACCCGGTTCTCGGTGCCTCGTCGGAGGACGAGAGCAACGACCAGCTCGACGACGCGGCCGATTCCGGCCAGGAGCAGCAAGTCACCGTCACCCAGGACCGGTTGGGGAAGATGCTCACCCGGGAGAAGGCGCAGGGTGAACGGGCCGCGGTCAAGCGGCTGTTGGCCACGCTCGGGTTCGACTCCCCGAAGGCGCTTAGCGAGTTCGTGACCGAGCAGCGGGAGGCCGAGCAGGCCGCGCTGTCGGAAGTCGAGCGCCGTGAACAGGCTGCCCAGGAGCGGGAGTTGCAGGCCGCTCGTCGTGAGGAACTGGCCGCTGAGCGGGAGCGGGCGGTTCTTCGCCGGGGTGCCCTGGTGGCGCTCGGCGCTGAGGGCGACGACCTGGTGGACGCGGAGCGTCTCCTGGCCGTGGACGATGAGGACGCGGATGAGGCGCAGGTCCAGTCGGCGGCCGAGGCCCTGCGCGCACGCCGCCCCGAACTGTTCGGGGAGGTCCGTACCCCGGTGCCGGCGGCTCCCGCGGGTGCACCGGCCGGGCGCGGCCCGACCCGTACGACTCCGGTGTCGAAGCCCGGCTCGGCCGGGCTGGAGATGGCCAAACGCCGGGGCCTGATAGCCGAGTTCAGCGACACCGCCGCCCGCTAACGCCCGGGCGCAGATCACTTGGGGACCACGCCCCTTTCGACTTCGTGGACGACATCGCCTTGGTGGGCGGTGTGCGGAATCTGACCGCAGCGTCCATGGAGACACGCACATGTCCATCCAGCCCGTATCGAAGTCCGAGTACACGACCGCCAACCGCGAGTGGCTGGCGTCCCTGCACGGCACCGACTCCGTCGACACGATCACCCTCGACCTGCCCCTGTTCTGCGAGGGCACCCACTTCGTATGCGGCGACGGCTGCGACCCGTACGGCCGGGTCCTGTCGGGTGTGCCGGTCGGCCGGGTCGCGGAGTCCGGCCTGTACGGGCCGTACGACCCGGATGCCCAGTGCGGCCGTCAGATCCTGCGCGGGTTCGTGATCGCGGAGGCACCGTTCGCGCCGGGGCAGACCCGGGTGCCGGCCGCTCTGCTGTGGCACGGCGCGGTGAAGGCGTCGAAGGTCCCGGGCGGCATCGACGTGTCCCAGCTGACGTGGCACCCGCGGGCCGCGCAGATCCGCTTCGTGTGAGCGGGGGTCTGTTGTGACGATTCAGGACCTGCTCAAGGACGTCTCGGCGATGGACCTGACGGCGTTCGCCCGCGCGATCCCGGCCCCGAAGGACTTCCTGCTCACCCAGACGATCTTCCCGACCGTGGAGATGCGGGAGGTGAAGTGGCGTACGAGGGACTCCGGCCGGTACGTGAACGCGGCGAAGTACCGGGCGTTCAACGCGTCGGTGCCGTTCGCGACCCGTGAGGCGTGGCAGACCTCCCGCGAGGGCGCGCTGCCAGCCCTGGGACAGAAGCTCGTGGTGTCCGAGCAGGAGCAGATCCTGCTGGAGGCCTCCCATGGTTCGGATCAGGACCGGCTGATCGACTTGCTCTACGACGACGTGGAGCGGCATGTGGAAGCCATCCGCTCCCGGCTGGAGCTGGCTGCCGGCGATGTCCTCGTAGACGGCAAGTTCGAGCTGGTGCAGGAGAACGGGCTGACGCTGGAGGTCGACTGGAACGTCCCCGCCGAGAACATGCCGGTCGCGGCCCGCCCATGGTCGGACCCGGCCTCCGACCCCATCGCGGACGAGCTGCGGTGGATCCAGCACCTCGACGACATCGGCGCTCCGGAACCGGAGATGGTGGTCAGCAGCCGGAAGGCGTTCTCGTTCCTGGCGGCCAACAACGCCTACCGGGCCGCGTATTACGGGTCGGTGAGCCCGTCGGCGACACCGACGGCGACGTTGACGCCGCAGCAGATCAACGTGGTGCGGGGCAACTACTCGCTGCCGCCGATCCAGTTCTACAAGGCGCAGGTGCGGGTGGACGGCAAGCCTCGCAAGGTGCTGCCCGAGGACCTGTGGATCCTGGTGCCGCCGGAGCGGGAGAAATGGGCGCAGACCCTGTTCGGGGTGACGGCCGAGGCCCTGGTGCTGTCGCGCGGCTCGAACCCGGAGATCGTCCGGGAGGACGCGCCCGGCCTGATCATCACCCGCGGGGTGCAGGACGACCCCGTGCAGATCTGGACCAAGGGCGCCGCGGTCGGCATGCCGGTCATGCACACCCCGGACGCGCACATCGTGGCGAAGGTGCTGTGATGCGTGACCGTAGGCGGCTGAAGGCCGCTGTCTACGTCAAGGACCCCACGACGTATGAGGAGTTGATCCTGCTGCCGGGCGACAACCCGGAGCCGGAGATCGCCGACCTCGTCACGAACCCCGACGCCTGGGACGCGCCACCGCCCCCGAACGACAGTGAGCCCGAGCTGCCAACTGGTGCTGAGTCGGCCCCAGTTGATGGAGCCGATGGCTCGGAGGAGGATCCCGGACCGACCAGCGGGACGGGTAAGAAGACGCCCGTACGCCGGTCCCGTTCGGCGGCCGGGTAATACGCTCACTGCGCGGTGCGGAGCCGGCTCACCCCCGTACGGCTCCGCATCGCGCCTCACCCCGAGGATGTGCACCCGTGGACGAGTTCCAGCGGTCGTGGCTGCTCGCGCAGGTCGGCCCGGACACCGACCCGGCCGACCTGGAACGCCGCTTCTTCCGACTGCGCTCGGCGCGCGCGGTCGCCCTCGAAGTACTGGGGGAGCGGCGCGCCCGTCTGCTGGCCGATCCGCTGAAGGTCACCGTCGACGGCGTAGTGACCATGGACTTGCAGGAGAACCTGCGTGGCATCGAGCGGCAGATCGAGCAGGTCCGCCAGGCCGTAGCTCCGGATGAACCGAACGACGAAGGCGAAGCGGCGGAGCCGGTGATGATGGTCGCGTGGCTGACTCCCGCGCGTCGCTTTCGGTAGGCGGCTGGGAGGCCGTGAAAGCGCAGTAGGAGGTTCGGACACCGGACCTTGAGCGTGTGCCGTCGAAGGTGCGACAGGCACAAACAATGCGGGTCACTAGTCCTTCATCAGGAGATGCAGCAGTGTTACCGCACCGATTCCGACCAGGAGAGCGGTGCCGAACGATGGGTGCTCAAAGGCCGCATAGACCGCGCCGCAACCGACGAGCACAAGCAGTACCGTTCGTTGATCTGTCTGACCGTTCATTGGTGAGGCCCCTCCCGTGTGCGCCGCCATCGGCTGCGGCGGCCTTCATCTATCCGGGTGGTGCGCTTTCCGAAGGAAATAACGACTGGAATCCGGACGGAATTTCCAACCATCCTCCCGATTTTTCTGATCATGCAGTATAGTGCCCGCCGCCGAGGGGATTCTCGACACCCTCGCGGCGGTCTGCAGCCACTACACGCGTGAGACCTGAGTCACTCAAACTCCGCTGGCGCACGCTCAAGGTCCACTGACGCAGGGCGCTGACCGTCAGACTCGACTGGGCAGGGGCATGATGCTTGAATCGAACACGTGAACGATCTGCCACCTGATCTGCCCCGCCTCCGGGTGATCTTGGCGTACCTCGATCAGCAGCTCACGGAGCAGGAGACGATCGGCATCTATCTGCGGCTTCAGCGGCGAGACGTAGAGCGTGCGATCGCCCATGCCGATCGTGCGGCCATCCCTCGGTCATCCCTCGTAGTGCCCACGAGACCGCCGTCCGCGACCCGCGCTGAGACCGGCGATCGCCCGTCTTCCGGATATGTTCTCGAACGCCGGGACCGCCGCGACGCCACCAAGGGGGCAGTCATCCACGTTGCCGACTGCGACCGGACTCCCCATGACGTGCGCCCTGTCGAGCCGGGCCTGGCTCGGAAGGTCCTGACGAACGACCGTCCGTTCTTCGACGCCTGTGAGTTCTGCCGTCCGGACACGGAACTGGGTATCGATCTGGACTGAGCCGGACTGGCCACCGAGGACGGGGTGGCGGAGTTGGCGAGGGGGCGACGTAGCTGACGCCTGCACGTAGCTACTGGTAGACCGCTCGCGGGCTACTCCGGCTTGTCCATGGTCTTGAACTGCTCGCGACTCTGTTCCAAGGGGCGGCGCAGCTCCTCTTCCGAGATTTCGTTGCGGGTGCCTCCGCCCCACTCGGTCACGTATGTGCCCATGCCTCCGGAGATGTCGTCGATTCGAGTCACGATCAGGCAGTCCCCGGCCCAATCTCCGAACTCGGGGCCCAGGCGCTCGCCTTCTCGCTCGGCGCGTCCGGAGGCCAGTCTCTTGCCGTCCTCGTCGTAGATGACGGTCTCTTCTTCGGATGCGGCCGTGCGGACGCAGCTGTCCGGTGTCGAGCCAGGAACGGTCTGTTCCTCGTCCTGCACCCCTACCGTGTAGGCGGTGAACGGGCTGCGGTCGATCCACGGCGCCCAGACCCAAAGCACGACGCCGACTGTGACGGCCGCTATGCCGGCGACAGTGGCCCACATCGGTATGCGTCGCCGGCCCTTCTCCGGGGTCTTTGTGAGCGACACCGGCGCTGGTTCCGTTACCGCTTCCCCACCCTCAGCCATGCAGTGGATCATGCCAGCTCGGGCTCTGCTCAAGGTGGTTGACTCTGCAATCCCCGCCTCGGGAGAGGCGGGCAAGCGCCAGAGACGGCTGGATAGGGTCGTGCTACACCGAGCTGGAGAGGCAGTCGCATGGCCAACGAGATTGTGATCGCGCAGACGACCATCGACGACGAGGACCAGGCAAAGGCGCTGGCGCGGGGTGCGGTTGAGAGCAAGTTGGCAGCGGGCGTTCACATCGACGCGCCGATCACCGCCGTCTACTGGTGGAAGAACGCGGTCGAGACGGCGCGGGAGTGGCGTATCTCGTACATGACGACGACAGACCGTCTCCCGCAGTTGGAGGCATGGCTCTCCGAGCAGCACCCGTACGACGTCCCCCAGTGGATCACGCTGCCTGTGACCGGCGGGTCCGAGGCGTACCTGTCGTGGGTTCTTGAGGAGACGACACGGGACTGAGGAACGACGTACCGCGCGACGGCGGTCGTGTTCCGAACCAGGGGATCGCTTCAGGACGCGAACTGCCGCAAGTGGTGGGCGAGTTCCCGCTCGGTGTCGGGGAGCCATGCGGCGATTTTCGCGGCGCGTTCCTTGCCCATCGTGTTGGGCTTGGCCTGTGACGCGGCCGTGAACTGGCGCGATACGTAGACGCCTTGCTCGACGTCACCTCCGCGCAGCAGGGCCGAGGCGAGATCGCCGAGGACGACGACGCCGCCGTCCGGTAGTTCGTCCCCGAGGCGACCGACCGCCGTGTCGGCTGTGGCGGTGAGTTCGGATCGCCTCAACTGCCCGTACACGGAAAGAGCCAACGAATCCATCCGGTACGGCGTCACGAAGCGGACCCACGCCTGCTCGCTGGTGTGATCCGCGAAGTCGTATGCGAAGCGTGCTCGGTCAAGCGCACGAAGCGCCCCTGCTTCGTCGCCGATCGCGGCGGCCTCCTCCGCGTGCCTTCCGAGAACCCAGGCCGCGGCCGTGGCGTTGCCGTGGCCACGCACATCTTGGGAGGCCTGGGACAGGAGTTCCAGCTTCCTCTTCGATGTCGGAGCCCCGTAGCTGGCGTAGGTGAGGGCCAAGGCCCTGAGGGGAGGATGCCCGGCCTTCGCCGCGCACTCGATCGTGACGTCGTAATAGGAACCGGCCTTGGCGTACTCGCCCAGGTCCCAGGCCACCCAGCCGGCAAGGGCGGCGGTTTCCCCGGCTGCGACGGTGAGAGCCCGTTCGTGCTCGCCGGCGTGAGGCAGGGCCGCGGTGATCGCGTCAAGGTGCGACTCAACCGTGCCTTGCAGGCGGCGGGCACTGAGGTTGAGCTCCTGGACGTGCAGGTCGGCAGCACGGTTGACGAGCGCGACCGCGGCGGGCGTGTCGATGACCGAGCCCTTGCTGAGGGCGAAGGCGAGGCGTCCCCAGGGCTCGGCAGCCGCGCTTACGCCGACGGCGGCACTGCCCAGCAGCGTGCGGCGCTTCACGTCGTCCTGATCCTCCTCGTCACGGACGTTCCCCATCCTCCGTCGGGCGCGGGCGGCTTTGGCCTCCCGCAGTAGCTCTTCGAAGGGGACGCCGGAAGCCACCGCGATGTGGGCGAGGGTGTGGTTCGTAGGGATGTTCTCGAACTTCTCGTAGCGGCTGATCTCTCGGCGGGTCAGGGTTTCCCGGCCTGAGGCAGCGTTGATCGCGTCTGCCTGCTGCTCTTTCGTCCGGCCTGCGTCCTTGCGGAGCCGGATCAGCAGTTCGGCGAACGGATCCGTCATGAGTGTGACCTCTGTTGTGGGCGGATTTCAATCATGGCCTCAATTCCCCCGGAGTTTCCCCCCTTGACAGATTTTTCCCCCTCTGGATTCCCCTGGCAGACGACTTCGTAGCGCGGTGCGATGGGCCCATGACCACGTTCCTTAAGTCGGATGACCGAGGCCAGCCGGTGCTGCTCTGGAACGAGATCAAGTTAGGCGGCCATCTCCTGCCGAATCCGGTCCAGGGCATGGCCCGCGACTTCCCTGATCTCCGGCAGCTGGTACTGCGCCGCGCGCACGATGCGTTGCAACTGGTGGGGAAGTCGCTGGCGGACTGCTTCGTCGACTGCGGTGTGCAGGGACTGTGCGGCGCTGCCTGGGTCGTCGGCGGCCAGCCGTACCTGGGCCACGGTGATGAGCTCGATCACGCGCCACTGCGGGGCGACGGTAGTTGTCGGTACAGGACTGCCCTGCTCGATCAGTTGTATGGCGATGTCGGTCCTCTCGGTGGCCATCAGCCCTCGCAGGCGGATCTCGTGCAGGGCGTAGGGGTTGAACAACGAGGTGTGGTCGGTCTCTTCGAGGAGTCGGTTCGTCTCCCGCATCGCCTCGTCGAACAGGGGCTGGTTCCGGAGGGCGCCGGCCGCACGAGCGAGCAGCGGAAGTACGGCTGCTTTCGCCTCGTTGTCCGGTGCGATGGCAGCCGCGTGCTGCAGACGGTCGACGGCGGCTCCGTGGAGGCGGGCCTTACGCAGTTCGTTGCCGTGCATGCGCAACACGTAGGAGGTGAAGGGCGGTTCGCCGAAGTAGCGGGCGATGTCGATGCTCTTCGCGGTCCAGTGCGCGGCGGTGCTCAGCCGTTCCTCCGGCAGGACGTTGCCCAGGGCGACGCCGAGGCCGACACGGGCTCGGGCCAGGAGGTGCAGGACATCCCGTTCCGCGTGTCCGTCCTCCATGCGGGCCTCCAGCCGGGCGACCAGAGGCCACAACTCGGCGACGGCTTCGGAGGCATGTCCGGACTGGCGGGCGATCTCGGCGAGGCGGACCGTGGACTCGCCGAACTGGAGCATGGCGCGGTGGTCGGTGTCGGCTGGATCGGTGACGCCGACGATGTGCGGAGGAAGACACAGGGCCTCGGCGATGTGCCGACGGGAGCCGATGTCTTCAAGGCTCCGTTTGCCGAGTTCGAGGAGCGAGATGTACGTCTTGTCGTAGCCGAGGAGCCGTCCGAGTTCGGACTGGTTCATGCCGTGCACGGCACGGTGGAAGCGCAGGATGGCTCCGAGATCGCGGGACGCGAGGACTGCCTCGGCCTGCGGAGTCGCCCAGTGCCACACGGTGTGTTGCGAGCGCCGCAGGACCATCGAACTGTCCATGTTCCGTCACATCCGTGCGTACCAGGCGGCGATGGACTGCTTGTATCCGTCCGGCATCGTCAGGCCGGGCACTTCGTCAGCGGTGAACATGCCGAGCTGCTTGTGCTCGTGACTCACCACGGGGGTCTTGTCCGGGGTATGGACGATGCAGCCGTAGGTGACGATCACGACTCGCCTGTCCGGCATGGCCACGGGCAGGGGCTGGTAGATCCACACATCCAGGAGAGGGCCGGCCTTGACCGCCCAGCCGGTCTCCTCCTCGATCTCTCTCTCCACTGCGAACTCTGGTGTGGCATCGGAGAGTTCGAGTCGCCCTCCGGGCAGTTCCCACTCCTCGCGTTCGTTCTTCAGCAGCAGTACGCGTCGCTGACCGTCCACGGCGACGCCCTTGACGGAGACGGGCCAGGTGGGGGGCGTGTACGCCATCTCTCTCCTCGGATTGCACGTACGGCCGGGGGCGATCGGAACGTAGCACGTGGCCTGAGGCGCGAGTTGGGCGTGGGTGAAATGCCCGAGTCGACAATCTGTCGCTTTACCGCCGGTCCGGCGGCGCCGAACAGTGGGACCAATCCGCCGCAGCCAAGGAGATCCGTGATGCGCCGAGTCCAGCAGCCGTACACCGATGTCTTCATGCGCAACCGTGTCGACCTGGCCGCGCCTGGGGCCGCGAAGAAGATCGCGGGGCTGCTGCGGGACACGGGCCTGGTCACTGTCGACGGTCTCGATTCGCGCGCCGCCGTGCTCGCCTTCGCGACCCGGACCATGGAATTGGTGCGGCACCGCGACAGCGACTCGGACGGGCTCACCACCATCCGCGACACCGGCCGCCATGCGCATCGGACGGGATTCGCCGGGCTCGGCAACGGCCCGCTCGATCCGCACACCGAACGCTCCGGCACCCCCAATCCGCCCCGCCTGATGCTCCTCGTGTGCGGACAAGCTGCTGCCACGGGTGGGGAATGCCTGCTCACCGACGGACAGGTCATGCACTCCGACCTCTTCGCCGGCGAGCAGGAGGCGGGGGTCGCGCTGGCACAAGCGCGCACCGCCTTCTTCGGGGCCGGAGACGGCCATGCCACGCAGGTGTTCACCGTCCACGACGATCGGCGGGTGTCCGTGCGCCTGCGGTTCGACAAGCTGGCGCGCTGGAACCCGATAGTTCAGCCCTACCTCCCGCAACTGCGAGCTGCAGCCGGACGTCATCAGGTCTGCCTCGCCCTGGCACCCGGCCAGGGATACCTGCTCGACAACGAACGCTGGCTTCACGCGCGACGCGCCTTCACCGGAGATCGGCTCTTCTGGCGCGCCCTTGGACAGCCCCTGTTTCCCATGCGCCGAGGGTTCGCGCCGGCCCCCACCTCGGGCCGTACACCCATGCTTTCGGAGGCGGGGTGATGACGGAGCGAGCCCAGCCGCTCGCTGCCGGAGCGATGACATCCCGTACGCCTGTCGCCGCTGCTATCGAGACCTGGGATCAAGCGGGCGAGGGTGGCTTCAAGGTCGACTTCCATCCGGCTGAACGCCGGATTGGGCAGGTGAGACGGATCACCAGGGATCAACTGCGCAGCTGGGACCTGGTGATGCTGACCGACGACGCCACGCTCGTCGTCTCCGAGTTGGTCACCAACGCCGTCAAGCACGGTGAGGGACAACCGGTCCGGCTCAAGGTGCTGCACTCCGCCTACGAACTGCGCATCGAAGTGACCGACGGAACCTCTACTCCGGCCCGACTGCGTTCCGCAGGCATGGCCGACGAGAACGGCCGTGGCCTGCTACTTGTCGCCGCCGTCGCCAAAGAGTGGGGGGTTAGCACCGACGGCACCATGACGTGGTGCTCCCTCGCGATCCCCGGTGGGAGGTCGTGATGGTCGCAGTGACGGCTGATGTCGCCGTGCGGCTGCTGCGCCCGCGAACCTCCAACGATCACGAGACGCTGGGCATGGTCCTCTTCGGCCTGCGCCGCTCGCTTGCCGGCGAGGCGATCGGCGAGCAGCTGTACGAGGACCTTGAGGCCGTACTCGGCGAGCACGCCCATCCTGACCTGCATCTGGTCGCGGCCATCGCCGCGCGCTTCCGGGAAACGACCACCACGTTCGTGGAGATCGTTCCCTACCTCGTGCAGCCGTATCCGGTCGACGAGGTTCGGCGGCTCATCTACCTGAGCGCCAATCACCCCCACCCCGGTGACGCACCGGGCCATCTCCGGCGGTTCGCCCTGGCCATCCTCGCGCTTCTCGACCTGATGGGAGATACCGCCTCATGACGCGCGCCACGTCGAGGGAGCTGAACTCCCTGACCAGCACGCACGCCCCGACCAGTTGCCTCGTGCCGTACATCACCGCACGCCAAGGCGAACAGCCCGACTCGCTGTCGAACCTAGGACTGCGGCCCGGCGGCAAGGGTCTGTTCTACCTGAACGAAGGACCGGGCGATCGGGACGAGCGGGGCGTGCTCTGGGCACGCTGCTCTCAGTCCCGCCACGGCAACGACGTCGTTGGGACACCGCGGTGGCGGGACGTGCACCCTTCGCGACAGCGGGAGTGCATGGAAGGGCTGCGGTGCCAGGTTTGCGTGCAGCAACCCAGCCACACCCAGCTCGGCTACCTGTTCCTGGCCGCGCAGCACGAGGCCGGCTCCACGGATGGCTGGGAAGGGTGCCTAACGGCTCAGCCGCCTCTGTGTCTGGAACACGCGAAGGCCGCCGTCGAACAGTGCGGACACCTCGTGCGGGCCGGAACCGTCGCGCTCCGGGCCAGGGTGCCGCGGCTGCACGGAGTGATCGGGGCGCTCTACCGCGCCGGTGCCGACGGACGCCCCGAGCCCGTCGAGTTCGACGGCAAGTTGGCACAAACCCCGCTGCCGTACAGGCATCGGCAGTTGACCCCGTGGTTCCTGGCCTCGCAACTCGTGCGCGAGCTACGAGGCGTCACCGTCGTCGATCTGGACGACCTGGTTTCTGCCGCTTAGAAGAAGCGGCTCCGAAAACGCTGACCAGAGGAGAGGCATGCATAAAGACACTGACTTCACGAATCCGCCCCGTCGTCGTACGGGGGCACTCGCCATCATCCGGGACGAGGCCGGGGCGGTGCTCATGGTGCAGAAGGGCTACAGGGACGGAGCCTTTGGACTGCCCGGCGGTTGCGCGAACGGGGACGAGGCACCGCACCTGGCTTGCGGGCGGGAGGTGCGCGAGGAAACGGGTCTGATCATCACGCCAGGACGGTTCCTCGCGGTGGATTACGTTCCACGCAACGAGGAGACCGGGGCGACAGAGGGACTGAACCTCGTCTACGACCTCGGCACAGTGCCGAGCGACACCCAGATCGTCCTACCCGAAGCGACCCCTGGCGAACAGCCGGAACTGATCGGGTACCGGTTCGTACCGCTCCACCAGCTTGGCGAAGTGGCTGGGGCGCACACCGAGCGGCGTATTCGAGCCGCGGTCGCCGTGCTGGACGACCCGTCCCTGCACCCCGCGTATCTCCTGGAAGGCCGACCGGTCCCGGCCGACGCGTCATGAACTTCTGTCTCCTGTCTGCGCAGACCCGGATGCCCGGCCCATGGCGGAAGGCCCGCAACAGGGGACGGCCCGCCAAAACCCCGCTCCGCCCTTCCCCCTTGAGCCGGCCGACGGCCGGAGCGGTCTCCGATGAGAACCGAGCAGAAAGAGGCTGCACCGCGTGACGAGCAACAAGAAGTCCACCGTCAGGGCCGCGATGGCCCAGATCAAGCGGGACACCAAGGACAACCCCAATCCGAAGTCGACGACCACCCAAGGGGCTCTCTCGGACCGACACGTCCGCAGTCACACACCCGACAGCCTCTACGGCGACGACGCAACAACTACCAAGTAACTGGCAGTCGGAAGCCGCACCACCGCTGACCACGACCGTGCAACAGAGGGCTGACGCCGGCGCCGTCAAGTTCGCCGACGCTGCTGGCCTCGGCCGGGCCGCCGCGTTACGCACCCCGTGGGCAGCCCCGGCTCCTGCCTCCCCATGCACGGCAGCCCCGTTCCTATCCGCTGCCAGGCGCGGGTTCAACTCCCCCTCACCGAGCCTCACTTGGCGCATTTCTGTTCTCACGACCTGGAGAGTGCTTTGCTCACAGCACCGATCTTCGACAGCGTCGAAGGTGCCTACATCGCCCTGCTGCGACTCACAACCGAGCAGCCAGAGCACCGAATTGACGCACGCGGCAACGCCGCCCGTGAAGTGATCGGGGTCAGTTTCCGACTCACGGATCCTCGTCAGCGCCTCCCGTATCTGGCCGAGCGCCGGGCGAATCCGGTGTTTCAGTTCGCCGAGGCTCTGTGGTACCTCGCCGGCCGCCGGGACCTGGAGATGATCGGCTACTACTCGACGTCCATGCACGCCAGCAGCGCCGACGGCATCCGCCTCGGCGGGTCCGCCTACGGGCACACGCTGTTCAGCCCGATCCGCGGCGGCCGGTCCCAGTTCGACCAGGTGGTGAAGCTGCTGCTCAACGAGACCGACAGCAAACGCGGCTACCTGCCGGTGTTCGCGGCGAAGGAACTCGCCGACCTCGACAACCCCGACGTCGCGTGCCTGGCGGGCCTGCACCTGCTCTTGCGCGATGGGCGGCTGCACATGGTGTGCAACATGCGGGCGAACGACCTTGACTGCGGCCTGCTGTCCGACGTCTTCTCCTTCACGATGATCCACGAGTACGCCGCGATCCAACTCGGCCTGGAGCTGGGGACGTACACGCACACGATCGGGTCCGCCCACGTCAACAACAGCGACGCCGAGCGTGTAGAGCGAGTCCTGGAGGAGGCGGACTCCCGGTCGGCGCCGCCGTCCTTCCCGTTCCCGGCGATGCCGCGGAACACCGAGGGTTCCACCATCGCGGACGTCCTGCACCACGAAGACGTGCTCCGTACGAACCGCCGCCGCTACAGCGCCGAGCACATTGCGGGCCTGGACCTGGATCCGTATTGGCAGCAAGTAGTGCTGCTGTTCGAGCTGTACCGGCAGATCCAGCACGACCGGACCACGGCATTCGACCCGGATGTCCTGGCCGCGCTCGATCCCAACCTGCGCTGGCTCATGGAACGTAAGTGGCCGGTCTGCGCCGCGACTTCGGGTGGCGGTTCCCGGTGAGCGGCAGCCGGCCGATGAGCGGCACGGTGGTCGAGGGCATCGACTTCGACCGCTGGGCGGTCATCCTGTGCAAACCCGACGCCGTGGCGCGTGGTCTGGTCGACCAGATCCTCGGGATGGTCTGTGCAGCGGGTATCGCCGTCTCGGACCGTCTGGACCTGATCGCCGAGCCGTGGCAGGCGCACGTCGTCTACCGGGATCTCCTCGCCGACACCGGGCGACGGAACCTGGCCGATCTGCCGTTCCGGATCGATGCCGCGTTCGCTGGCCGGAAGGTCACCGTGGCGCTCGCGCACGGTGAACCCGGTCTCCATGCCCGGCTGCGCCAGCTCGTCGGGCACACCGATCCGACCCGGGCGCTGGCCGGGACGATCCGCGGTGACCTGGGCGACGATAGCCTCGCGGCCGCTCAGGCGGAGAACCGTCTCATACGCAACCTCGTCCAGACCAGCGACGATGCGGCCAGTGCCCGCCGGGAGTACGGGACTTGGTACGGGCCTGGGCGCCGTCTGCAGATCGCCGACTTCGACCGGTGCTCGGTGATCCTGTGCAAGCCGGATGCCGTCGACCGCGACTTGGTAGACGCCATCCTTGAGCGGATCGAGGCTGCGGTCGGTACGGTCGCCAGCCGTCGCGACGTCACCGTGCAGCCGTGGCAGGCCCATGTGCACTACTGGGACCTCCTCGTCGACGCGGACCACTTCCCCGACCGGGACATCCCCGTCTGCCTGGACGACGCCTACGCCGGCAAAGCGGTGACGGTCGCTCTCGCCCACGGGGAGCCAGGCATCCACGACCGCCTGCGTCAGCTGATCGGCCACTTCGACCCACCGCGGGCGGCACCCGGGACGATCCGCGGAGACCTCGGCCACGACAGCCTGGAGCGCGCCCTCGAAGAGCAGCGCCTCGTCCATAACCTCGTGCACACCTCGGACGACGCGGACGCCGCCCGCCGCGACTTCGGCACCTGGTTCGGCGCCAACCGCCGCAGCCTGCTCACCGCCCCCATCCCTGCTCAGCCACACCCACCGACCGCTGAACAGCCCGCGCTTGGAGGTCCTGATGACCATCCCCGTCGTACCGCGCCGCCGTCTGCTTCCGCTGCTGACCGTGGAGCAGATCGGTGAGTTGAAGCCCGCGCTCGCCGACGTGATCGAGTACCGCAAGTCGGGGTTATCGCTGAACCACATCGTCGGCTGCCCGCTGGAGTGCGGCTACTGCGTGCGCCACCTGTTCGACAACTTCGGCATGAAGACGCCCAAGCGCCTGATGAGCGACGAAGCCGCCGTCGCGTCCTTGGTCGGCCACCCGTACTTCCGGCCCCACCGGACACCGATCCAAGTGTTCAACCGGGCCACGGACCCGATGCTGCCGGTCGTCAAGCCACACCTGTTCGCCGTCTTGCGTGACCTCGACGACCGCGGCCTGACCAACCACGTCCTGGTCATCACCCGGTGGCGCGTGAGCGCCGAGGACTGCGCCGTCCTCAACTCCTACAAGAACCTGCGCCTCACCATTCTGGTGACGCACTCCGGCATCGACGACCCGGCCATCGAACCCGTCAACTCCACCTACGCCGCCGACAGCCTGCGCATGCTCTACGAGCACGCCGACCGCTACCGGACCGTCCTGTACTGGCGGCCGATCGTGCCGGGCCTCAACGACTCCGACGAGCACCTGGAGCGGGCCCGCGAACTCTCCCTTCACGCCCATGCCACCGTGTTCACGGGGCTGTTCTTCCGCGACGAGATCAGGGCCTACTACGAGGCGCACGGCCTGCCGACGCCGTACGACGACACGGCCCGCCGCAAGATCATGCCGGAGTTGGCCGAGCAGCGGATCATGGAGGCGTACGCGTCCCGGAACGACCCCGGTGGCGCGCCGTGGGGGACCTTGTTCCTCAAGACGAGCTGTGGTGTCGCCTACGCGCACGGTGAGGCCGACTACAACGGCCACTTCGGAATCAAGGAGCTGTGCCGCATCTGCCCGCCCGCGCAGATCGCCTTGTGCAAGAGGGCTTGGGTCAGGCCGGATCTGGCGGAGGTCACCCGGCAGGCGCGCGCCCTGGGGGCGATCGGCGACGTTGAGATCAACGATCGTGCCATCGTCGTCGAGGGACTGGACGAGCCGCCCCGCTACTTCCTCCAGCACGGGTTCGGCTACCAGTGCCACGACCGCGCTAAGCCCCACCTCCACCGCCAGCACGGCCGGGCCCCCATCGGCTGGGAGGCGGAGAACGGACTCACCACACCATGAACTTCGCCTCCTGGCCCACGCTGCTGGTCGTCGACGTCGAGGGCAACGGCACCAACCCGCCCGACCTCGTCGAGATCGCCGCCCTGCCCGTCCGCGCCGGCATCCCGGACACCACCACGGCCGGAGCATGGCTGATCCGCCCCGAACGGCCGGTCACCCCGCGCGCGGCCGACATCCACGGCCTGACCAACGACGTCCTCGCCGCCCAGCCCGTCTGGGCTCAACTCGCCGACGAGGTGGGCGCCTTCCTCGGCCAGGACTGGATCTGCGCCCACAACGCCCATGTCGACTACCGGGAGTTGCACCGGCACCTCCCCGCATGGAAACCGGCCGGGGTCATCGACACCCTGCGCCTCGCCAAGGCGACCTACACGGGCCTGTCCTCCTACACCCTCGATGCCCTGATCAAGCACGTGGCACCTGACCTGTCGCAAGCCCCGCGAGTCGGAAGGCACCGCGCCACCTACGACGCGTACGCCACCGCCCAGCTCCTGCTCGCAATGGCCGGCCACTACGAGTCCTGGGACCAGTTGATCGCCGCGGCTGTGCCGCCCTCCCTGCCCGGCGCCTCCGAACCAGAAGAGGAACCCACCCTGTGGTGACCACCCACCAGCCCATCCGTATCGGCGTGCTCGGCACCCACTCCACCGGCAAGACCACGCTCTTGAAGCGCATAGAGATGGAACTGCGCGCTGAAGGAATCACCGTGGGCCGCACCGGCCGTCTCGCAAAGCGGGCCGCGGCGGCCGGCCTGCCCAAGATGCAGCACCACACCGCCCGGTCCACCGAGTGGATCATGGTGCAGGGCATTGCCGACGAGATCGCCGCCGTGGCGCAGGGCGCCGAAGTCGTCCTTCTCGACCGTGCCGCTCATGACGCCGTCGCCTACTTCCACGCCGCGCTGGAATATCGCGGTGAGACGGCTCCCCGGACGGAACGCGAACGTCTCCTCACGCTCGCTGCCACCCAACTCCCCAAATACCACCTGCTGTTGGCGACGATCCTCGACGAGAGCGTGCCCGTCGACGCCGGCCATGTCTACGACCCGCGCTACCGGCGCCTCGTCGACCATCACGTTCACGAGCTTCTGGACCGTGACGACATCCCACACCTTCGGGTCCACAGCGACCCCGACAGCCAGGCCCACATCGTCGACGAAGCCGTGCGGAGCTGCCTGACGGAGGCCCTCGTATGACATCCGCGCTGCCCGGGGGCACCATCAGCATCGCCGGGAAGACCGTATCGAGACTCGGCTTCGGCACCATGAGCCTGACCGGCCCCGGAACGTGGGGCGAGCCCTCAGACCGTGAGACCGCGCTCAGCATCCTGCGTCAAGCCGTGAACACGTACGGCATCAGCCACATCGACACCGCCGACGCCTACGGCCCCCACACCGCCGAGCAGTTGATCCGTGACGCGCTCTACCCGTACCCGGAGCACGTGCTGATCGCCACGAAGATCGGCATGGTGCGCCCCGGACCAGGCCAGTGGATGCCCCTCGGCAGCCCCTACTACCTCCGGGCCTGTGCGGAAGCGAGCCTGCGCCGCCTGCGAGTCGAGCGGCTGGAGCTGTGCTACCTGCACCGCATCGATCCCGAGGTGGCACTCGACGACCAGATCGCCGTCCTGCAGGCGCTTCAGGACGAGGGCAAGATCGGGCACATCGGCCTGTCCAAGGTCACCCCCGAGACCATCCATCTGGTGGGCAAGGACCTGCCCGTCGCCGCGGTGCAGAACGTCCTCAACACCACCGACCGCTACGACGACGCGGTAGAGGTGTGTGGCGAACTCGGCATTCCGTACGTGGCTTACCGGCCGCTCGACGCCGGCCTCCTCGCCCGTACGAACGGGTCGGCCGCACCCCTGCAATGGCTCCTCGACCACGGCAGCCACATCGCTCCCATTCCCAGCACCAGTCAGCCGAGCCACCTCGAAGAGATCGTGGCTGTTGCGATGGGCGGAGCCTGATGACAACAGCCGTAGCAAGCATGTTGGCCAGCCCAACAGCGAGGTGCGCCGAGCAGCCGTTGATACGTCGGCGAGCGCCCTACGAGAACTGGAGGCCCCCGATCGTCTGGGCCGCGGTCCTCGTACGGGTCGAACCGGACCACCTACTCTTCAACGACGTGGGCCGCGGCATGTTCGTGCTGCCTGGCGCCGCAATCGAGAACGACCGGGAAGCCGAGCGCGCGGCGAGTCACGCCATGAGCGGCGTGGAGTACGGCATGGCGATCCGTCGCCAGGTCGGGATCGACGTGACCCAGATGCGCCGCAGGAAAGTCATCGTCCACCTCTTCGCGACGGAATTGCTCACGCGCGCCGAGGTCGCTCTGCTTCGCCCGCTGGATCCCCGAGCAGTTCCGTCCGTGCTTCCGGTGCCGAGCTGCCTTACAGACCTGCCCGAACGGGCTCTTGGGCGGGTGGCTCTAGGGCTGATCGCCTTTCAAACCGGGCTGTTCGTCCGGCTTGAAGGCGGGGTGCTACGAGCCTTTGAACCTCCGGCCGCGAGCTGTTCGAGGAAACCGGCCTGACCGCTCATCCCGCCCCTGTTGTCCGACAGCTCTCCTAGCGTCGGCTGAATGGATCGGATGAACGACACGGCCGCCGCCCGGCGCGTAGAGATCACTGCGCAGGGCGGTCGGGCCGACATCGAGATCGACGGCACCTCGATCGACCCGAGCGCCATCAAGGCGTACACCGTCAGCCACTTCGCCGGGGAACGGCCGGAGGTCCTGCTGCACGTGGCGGACCGAGGCGACACCCAGTGGTCAGGGATGGCCCGTGTCACGGTGGCTGACGTGCCAGACCCCGGTCCGGCGGCGGCTGTCTTCCTCGAAGCGATCGACCCGGAGGCGCTGGAGCGCGCCGCGCTCACGCGCCCCGACCTCGGCAGCGAGCCGTACTCGCTCACGAGGGCGATGCTCACCCAGCTCGGGGAGTGGGCCCGTGGCCTTTGACGTCGAAGGCGTGCGCCGGGTCGTCGGACGCATCCTTGACGACAAGCTGGAGGCATGGCGCGACAGCGCGGGCCGCGCCGACGATGTGCTTGACGAGGCCACGGGCCAGTTGGTGCAGCCGGAGCCGGACGAGGAGTTGGTGTGGGACGGCCTTGGTGCGGTGATGCCGTACGGCCGCCCCGCGATCACGCGGCCGATCGCAGGGGCGGTCGCCGTCGAGCCGCCGACTACCGAGTATCAGGCCGTGTTGCCAGTTGGCGCGTCTGAGTTGCGGAGGGATGACGTGATCCGGGTTGCCGGGTCCGTCCGTCCCAAGGGACCGCGCGACCCGCAGTTGGTCGGCCGCCGGTTCAGGGTCTCCGACGAGGCGGTAGGCACCTTCAGCGTGGTGCGCATCGTCCGGATCCAGGCGATCGACTGATGGCCACGGTGAACCCGCACCCCAACGCTCATCCGGACGCGGCCGCGTTCCGTGACCCGATCGCGCTGGCCGCCGCCCTCGCCCGGATGGGCCCGGCCACCCGTGCCCGCACACGGACGATCACGCGGCATCACGCGATGCTGCTGCGTGTCCGCATCCAGCGCAACGCCAGCGGCAGGCCCGGCCCGAACGTGATCACCGGGCACTACCGGGCCTCCTGGGACGTGCGGATGCGTATCGGGGGCGGCGAGGTCAGCGCCGAGGTGTTCTCCGACGCACCGCAGGCGCGACGGCTGGAGTACGGCTTCGTGGGCGTGGACTCGATCGGGCGGCACTACCGGCAACCGCCGTTCCCTCACGTCGAGCCCGCGTTCCGGCAGACCGAACCGGAGTTCATCCAGGCCCTCGCGGACGGGGTACTGCCGTGACCGCCCGACTGCCGGTGACCCGCGCGCTGACTGCCCTCGTCGAGCAGATCACCGGACGCCCGTGCGGTGTCGGTGAACTCCCGCGCGTCCAGGGCAAGTCCGGCTGGGAGCCCGCCACCGTCCCGTACACGGTCCTCGACTCCCTGCCCGCCGAGTTCACGGGTCCGCCCCTGTGGGACTGGCACGCGGATGCGGCCTGGTCGTATCAGGTCACCTCCGTCGGAGAGCGGGCTGATCAGGTCGAGTGGCTGGCCGACCGGGTGCGTGCCGGCCTCGTTGGCCGTGACGACAACGGCTGGGCCTATGACCTGCGCATTCCTCAACTCCGGGTCATCGACCGTGAGTTGACCTATGACGCCGGAGGGGAGCCTTCGGTGTCGGCGGCAGGAGCTATCGTGTCCTACGTACAACGCGTCACGATCACCGTGACGCCAGCCTGAAGACTCTTCAGGTTCCTCACCGCGGAGGCCCGCGCGGACGCTAGGCCCCAGGCCAGGCGACCCCCTTTGAAGTCAAGGGGCAGGGCCTCGGTACGGGACGCTGCCCCGGAAGCGGGAGCGGACCTGTGTCCCTGAAGAAGTCCACCCAGACCCGATTCCTTCGGCGCGGTATCTCCAAGATCCTCTGGGCGACGGAGATCAACGACCCGAAGTACCCCAGCCGCCGTGAGATCACGAACGCCTTCGTCCTGACCGACGCCGTCTCGGACATCGAGGGCTGGGCGCTGGAGAACGAGCCGATCGAGACCCCCGACATGGGGAGCACCTTCAACTCGTCGATCCCCGGCAACGACAAGGCCGAGAGCAGCTCGCTGACCTTCTACGAGGACAGGTTCTCCGACGCGATCGAGCAGCAACTGCCCAAGGGGGCCGAGGGGTACGTGGTCCTGCTGCGCAAGGGCGATCTGCCCGGCTCGCGCTCGGTCGACGTGTTCCCCGTCCAGGTCGCCACGCGCGCCGCGACCTACTCCACCGGCAACGAGGCCGCCAAGTTCAAGGTCGACTACACGATTACCGACGAACCGTCGCTCGACCGGCCGGTGCCGCCCGCCGCTCACCCTCACCCGCTGCCGGAAGACGACTGCGACCCCAAGCCCGCACACGACCACGGCGACGACCATGGTCACGGGCATGACCACGGTCACGGTCCGGACGGTGATGAGCGCACGGTGAGCCTGTCCAGCGTCACCACCACGAAGACCGCCGCGACGGTCCGCGAGCACGACAGTGACGAGGGCTGATCGTGACGCGCCGCACCCCGGACAACCGCCCGCCTTCCTCCGCCACGTCGGCGGAGGGGGCGTGGTCGGCCAAGATGGACCGCCTTCGCCGACGGGCCCGTCCGCAGAAGCGACTGCGGATCTGCGATGACGAGGATCTGCGCCAGCGGTACGACGACGCCGAACAGCGGGCCCGCCGCGCCCGGTTCGTCGCCGAGGCGAACCCTGGCGACGAATCGGCCGTCCGGCAGTCGGCCGACGCCGACACCGCACGGGACGAGATCCGTCAACTCCTTGATGAGGCCTCGGAGTTCCTGATCTTCCGGGCCCTGCCTCGTCCTGCTCTGGAAGAGCTGATCTCCGAGCATCCGCCGACCGAACAGCAGGCGGAGGACGGGTCGATCTTCAACCCGGACACCTTCCCCGCCGCCTTGGTGGCGGCTGCCTCCGTGGACGGCATGAGCCGCGAGGAAGCCGAGGAACTGCTCGACGGCTGGTCGACGCCGGACGCGAACGCGCTGTGGGACGCGGCTTGGAAGGTCCAGCAGGAGAGCCGGGTCGAGCTGGGAAAAGGCTGAGCCGCGATGCCGATCTGCGCGCCGAGTTGGAGCTGTGCGAGCAGTACCGCATCCCGCACTCGCAGTTCCTCGGTGGTGACGGCCGCTGGTCCGACCTCGACCGGGCCAAGGCGATGGCGTGGGCGCACTGGCAGCGGTCGGTGTGCCCGGAGTGCCGCACCCGGCTGCAGGAGTGGGACCACCAGCGCGGCGGCGACCCGCACGCCTACGTCACCGACACCCTGCGCTGCCCCGGCTGCGAGCTGATCGAGCAGGAACGCGACCACGTCCCCCAGGACCGGTCCGGCTACGGCGTGAAGATCCAGCTCCTTCCGCGCGAGCAGTACGAACAGCGCCCCTGATCCACCTCCGCACCCTGTAAGGAGGCCGCCTGCGGTGGCCGGGTTCACCCTCACGGTCGCGATGCGCGCCGAGGTCCGCGACCTGATCGCGGGAACCCGTGCTGCCTCCGGACAGATGCGTACGTTCGCTGACCGGACCGACGCGGCGAACCGTTCCCTGGCTCGGCTGGACGCCAACGGGGCGCGGCTCGCTACGCAGTTCGCCGCGCTGAATCGTTCCTCCCGCGCAGCCGTGGGGGAGTTGAACCGGATCACCGCCCGCGCCGGGGCCGCCCGTACGGCACTGCGCGCGGCCGGGGACGACGGCGCCCGCTCGATGTCCCGGCTCCAGCGGGCCACCGCCGGTGCCGGTCGGCGCGGCATGTCCACCACGAACATGCTCGCCGGCGGCGCCCTCGTGCTGGGCACCGGCGAGATCATCGAGGAGGGCAACCGCTACCAGCGGCAGATGAACCTCTTCGGTGCGGTGACCGATGCGACCGCCGCACAGATGAAGCGGGCGGCCGCCGTCGCCGAGGAACTCGGCAACGACCTGACCCTGCCCACAACGACGTCGGCCGACGCCGCCGAGGGCATGGTCGAACTGAGCAGGGCGGGTTTCCGCGCGGACCAGTCGATCGACGCCGTACGCGCCTCGCTCCAGCTCGCGTCGGCGGCCGACGTCAACGCCGCCACCAGCGCCCGCTACTTGGGCGACATCATGGATCAGTACGGCCTTGGTGCTGATCAGGCGTCCAAGGCGTCGGACACGCTCGCGGCCACCGCGAACAACGCGTCCGGTTCCATCACCGACATCTACTACTCGATGCGGTACGCGGGCCCGGTCGCGAACGCGCTCGGCGTCAGCCTCCAGGACACCGCGGCCGCGGTCGGCATGCTCGGCAAGAGCGGCATCCTCGGCCAGACCGCCGGCACGAGCCTGCGCGGGATCTTCGCCAACTTGGCGGCACCGACGCCGGCCATGAAGAAGGGCCTGAAGGACCTCGGGATCGAAGCCTGGGATGCCCAGGGGCGTTTCCGCGGGCTGCGCACGGTCATCGACGGCCTGTCGAAGGCCGAACACTCCATGTCCGAGCAGGACTTCACCGCCGCCGTCACCCGCGCCTTCGGCAAGCCCGCGCTCAGCGGCGCCGTCGCGCTCGCCCATCAGGGCACCGAGAGCTTCGACGCCCTGGCCATGGCGGTCGACCAGACCGGGTCGGCCGCGTCCATCACCGCCTCGCGCGGTAAGGGACTCACCGGTGCGATGACACAGCTACGCACTCAGGCCAGGCAGACCGGCATCGCCCTGTACGAGGGGATGGCGCCCGGCCTGGAATGGGTAACCCGTCTGCTCACCCGCGGGATGTCCGGGGCCACGCCCTACCTGACCACTGCTCTTGAGTACGGCCGCGACATCGCCACCCTGTACGGCCCGGACCTGAAGGAGTCCACGAAGAACGGGATCGGGTCGCTCACCGATGAGGCCCAGCGGCTCATTGGGCCGCTCCAGGACATCGGTGAGCACGCGCTGGCCACCGGCCTCAACCTGCTGATCAACGCCGCCAGCACCCTGGGCGACGTCCTGGACAACGCCGCCGACGGCGCGGAACCCCTCCTGAGGGCCATCGCCGACCTCGGCGACGACGGAGGCGCGGCGGCCGGAACGCTCGACATCGTCGCCACTGTCGCGAACGTCGCGCTGGACGCCGTCTCCGGGCTCTCCCTTGTCCTCGTACCCATTGGCCACCTCGTCGGCGGACTGGTCAGCGCGTTCGGCGCGCTGCCCGCGCCGATCCAGTCCGCAGCCCTGGCGATGCTCCTGTTCCGCCGCGTCCAGCCGACCCTGACGGGCATAGCGAACACCGTCAGCGGCCCGGTCCGCTCGGGCTTCGCCTCGGCCAACGAACAGATGCGCCTCCAGCAGTCCTTGGCGGCCGCATCGGGCGTCACCCTGTCCCGGTACGGCGCCGCCTGGGCTGCCCTCCAGGCCCGGGTCGGCTTCCTCGGCACCATGACCGCCGCGTTCCGCAGCGCGAACGGGGCGGGCACCACGTTCACCGGCACGCTCAACGGCGTTGGCCGGGCCGCCGGGTCGGGACTGCGCTCGGCACTCGGCGGCGTGACCAACGCGCTCGGCGGCCCGTTCGGCGTCGTCATGGCCGGGGTGTCGATCGGCCTGGGACTATTGGCCGCCCGCCAGCAGAAGGCCGCGCAAGCCGCCGCCGAACACCAGCAGCGCATCTCCACCCTCACCTCCGCGTTGCGCGAGTCCGGCGGGCAGATCGACTCCAACGTCCGCAATCAGGCGGCCCAGGCCCTGCTGGACACCAAAACCAACCAGGGCCAGTTGACCAAGGTCATGGAGCAGGCCGGCGTGCCGCTGGCCAGCCTCACCGACGCCTACCTCGGACAGGGCACGAGCCTGGACGCGCTGCAGAAGCAGCTCCTCACGACCGCGAACGCCCACCGGGAGTACCGGGACGTGGCGGGCGGCAAGTCGTCGGTCCTCGATTACACCGACGTCGGTCAGCAGTACAAGGACGCCGCCGATGCACTCGGCAGCGTCAAGGGCGAGATGGCCGAGTCGGTGAAGAACGCGCGGGACCTGGCGGCGGCGACGAAGGGAGCCGGGGATGGCACGTCGGCGTACGACCGTCTGAAGGCGGCCGTCGGCGGCCTGGCCGACCAGACCGCCGACGCCGACACCCGCACCCGGTCTCTGAAGTCGGCTCTCGACCTGCTGTCGGGCGGACAGATCTCCCTCCAGGCCGCCGAGGCCAAGGTCAACAGCGCGGTCCTCGACCTCCAGGAGGGCAGTAAGGGCGTCAGCCGTCAGCAGGGCTACGGCGGGCGCCAGCTCGTCAACGAGGACAAGACCCTCAACACCACGACGAGGAACGGCCAGCAGCTCTACACCCAGCTCACCGCCCTGTCCGACGCGGCGGCCGATGCCTCGGTGGCGACTTTCGATCTCGCGCAGCGCAACGGCGAGACGCTGCCGGCCGCGCTCACGAAGGCACGCGAGCAGATGAGCCGTGCTCGTACGGAGGCGATCGCGGCTGCGCGTGGCTACGGCTTGACCAAGGCCCAGGCCGAGGGCGTTGCCGACAGCCTCGGCCTGCTGCCGTCGAAGGTGTCGCTGCTGCTCCAGACGAAGGGCATGGACAGCACGCTGGCGAACCTGATCGCCGTCCAGGCGGAGTTCCAGCGACTCCCCAACTCCAAGACGATCAAGGTGGATTCGCTCAGCGACGGTGCGCAGCAGAAGCTCCGCGACCTCGGGTTCACCGTGAAGACCGTGCCGGGTACGCGGCAGATCAGGATCACCGCGCCGACGCAGGGAGCGAAGAAGAACCTTGACACGCTCATCGAGACGCTCGGCCGGACCCCGAACAGTAAGAACATCCCGGTGTCCGCGCCGACCGCGGCCGCGATCAAGAACCTTCAGGCCATCCAGACGAAGCTCCGCGCCACACCGGGCGCCAAGTCCGTCATCGTCCGAGCCCCAACAGCCCAGGCGCGCAAGGAACTTGAAGCCCTCGGCTTCCGGGTCGAGAAGGTTCCCGGCACGAAGAACGTCAAGGTCACCGTCCCCACCTCCGGGCCGCGCAAGGCGGCGGACTCGATCCAGCGCCGCATCGACGCACTGCGCGGCAAGGAACTGACGGTCACCACCCGGCACGTCACGGTCTTCGACCAGCTCACCAAGCAGACCGGGAGCACCGCCGACGCGATCGAGAAGCAAGCCGAGAACCTGCGCAAGAACGTCGACCGGCATGCCGACGGCGCCGTGGTCGACTACTTCGCCGACGGCGGCCTCACCGGCGATGCGCGCCGTGAACAGCACGTCGCGCAGATCGCACCGGCCGGGAGCTGGCGTGTCTGGGGTGAACCCGAGACCGGGGGCGAGGCCTATGTGCCACTCGGGACTTCGAAGCGCGAGCGCAGCAAGGCCGTCGTGGAGACCGTCGTCGACCGGTTCGGCGGGCAGGTCGAGTGGTTCGCCGACGGAGGTATCCGCAGTGCCCGCAGCCGCGACTACAGCCCGCTGCTCGCCAACTCCTTCAAGCAGGCCCGCAACGCGGCGGCGATCGCCGGTGTCGTGCGCTCCTTCGACATCCGCACCGGCAGCGACCAGGCCCGCACCCGCGTGGTCGACGCCCGCGCCGGCGGCCGCGTCCAGGTCGTCGTCGTACGCGAACAGCAGCCACTGATCGGCTCCATGCCGGTCACCGTCACCGACAGCGCCGCCACCCCCGAACAGATTGGCAACGAGATGATGCGCACCCTGCGCAACGCGCAGCGGGGCGGGAGAGTGTGATGACCACAGCACCCCACACCAGTAGCCGCACCGAACTGGCCCCCTGGCAGTACGAGATCGGAGGCGTCGTCCTCGGCAAGGGCAGCTACGTACCGGTCGGGAACATCGAAGGCCTCGGTGCGCCCGCCACCCGACCCCAGGACGCCGACAACCCGAACAGCGAAGGCACCACTCCCGGCCGGGACTTCTACGGCCCGCGCACCCTGCGCTTCGAGGCCGGCATCAAGACCCCCGGCGACCCGGAGAAGGCCACCGCCATCCTCGCCCGGCTGGAGCTGGCGCTGGACGACCCCGACGCCCGCACCAGCCCGGACGGCCGTCACATCCTGCGCGGCCGGTGGCCCGGACACACAACTCGCCGTATGTACGGGCGACTTCGACGGATGGAAGCCACCAGCACCGCAACCGCCGTACACGGATGGATCCCACTGGACATCGAGTTCGCGGGTCTGGACGACCCGCGCTGGTACGACGACGAGCTGTCGGCGCTGACCCTCGACTTGGACCAGGCCGCTCGCGCCGACCATCCCGACCGCACCCTCGACGAGGCGCTGGGATCTGGCGCTCGGTGTCCCGGTTCCGCAGACCCGAAGCACCAACTGGCCGACGATCGGCCCGGCTGGATCACCAACCGCGGTGACGTGCCGACGTATCCCAGCCTGCGCGTGCACGGCCCGGTCACCGGGCCGCGGATCTGGAACACGCGCACCCGCCGCGTCCTCGACCTCGACGTGACGCTGCGCGAGGGCGAATGGGTGGAGCTGGAGACCCGGCCCGGCACGCGCTGGGCACTGCGCAACGGCACCACCAACGTCGCCAACGACCTGAGCCCCGCATCCCGTCTCGACCTGTTCACCCTCCCGCCCGGACGGTCCGAGATCGCCTGGAGCGCGAACGACCCGTCCGCCACCGCGCGCCTCGAGGTGGCGTGGCGGTCGGCGTACACCACCCTGTGAACGGAGAGCACTCGTGACGCTGCAACCCCCGATGATGGTGCGCGGGGCCGACCACTCCGCCCGGGCCATGCGCCTGATGATCCGCGACCTTGCCCGAGGCCGGCAGGGCATCGCGGAGAGCGAGGACCTGAAGGTCCGGCCGCTTCCCACACCCGGCCCCGGTGTCCGGGTCGGTGACGGTTCGGCTCTCGTCCACGGTGCCCGCCCCTGGCAAGGGGCCTACACCCAGAGCAACATCGGCGACGCCGAGGTCGGCATCTCACCGACCGGCCCGGTCGCCCGCACCGACCTGATCGTCCTGCGGATCGAGGACCCCGAGTGGGAAGGCGAACGCGACCCCCGCACGCAGGAGATCGGCTACTTCCACGTCGTCGAGGCAGTGACCGGCGAGGCCTCCGCCGTGCCCGACGGTATGACCGGGATCGCTCTGGCCCGCGTTACCTTGCCCCGTAACACCGGGGCGATCACCGCCGACATGATCACGGACCTGCGGCAAATCGCGAACCCACGCACCGAACGCCTCCTGCGCGTCGTACACCCGACCACCACCGACAAGGTGCCCGGCAAGCACGGCCAGTGGGCGGCTTGGCCCAAGGAAGCCGCTTGGGACCTCGATATCCCCACCTGGGCGACACGGGCCACCATCGTCGTCACGCTCTCCGGACTGCGCTCCGAGGCAGGCCCCGTCTACGCCGAGTTGCGCACCCGGCTGGGGGAGCGCGCGGCCAAGGCAACGGTGGTGGACGACGACGGCACGACCACCCGCCGCTCCAGCGTCACCCTGGCCGACGACGTCGCCGTACCCCCTGCCTACCGGGGCAGCCGCCAGCACCTGGCCGTCGAGATCAACCAGAACGACCAGTACGGCGACGGGGAGTTGGCCGTTGCGAAGGGCACGACGGTCACGCTCGACGTCGCGTTCACGGAAGGGCCCGCGTGACGATGGCCGACTTCCGTTACATCGCCGTTCGGGCCGCGACCGGTGACGTCCTGCACTGGAACCTGCCGCTGGGCGAGGTCGAGTACGGCCCGGAGATATCCGGGCCCGGCTCGCTCAAGGCGACCGTGCCGACCACGTTCCGCCGCGCGCTGTCCGAACTGCTCGACGCCGGCGACACCGTGCTCCTGGTCGAGCGCGACGCCCGCCTCGACTGGGGCGGGCTGCTGTGGCGCGCCGAGCCCGAGGGCAGCACGTTGCCCGTCGAGGCCTCCGGGTTCGGCAGCTACCTCCACCGCCGCTTCGACCTCCACGGCAACCTCGACGGCCGCGGCCCCTACATCGAAGCCGACCCGTGCCAGGTGATCCGCGACGTGTGGGCGTACTGCCAGGCACAGCCCGACGGCGACCTCGGTGTGGTCGTTGACGACACGAAGTCGACAGCCAAGACCGGCACGGCGAAGGACCCCTACACCACTTCCAAGACCGACCCACGCAACCTCGGCGAGATGGTGGACGAGATGGCTGAGATCGACGACGGCCTGGAGTGGTCGGAGACGGTGACCTGGCGCGGGCGGCGCGCCGAGCGACGCATCCTCCTCGGGGCGCCGCGACTCGGCCGGCGGCGGGAGGACCTGACCTTCACCACTGGCGCGAATGTCGTCGGCACCCCGCACGTCATCAAGGACGCCGACTCCTATGCCCAGTGGGCCATTGGACTCGGCGCGGGCGAGGGCAAGAAGCGCACGGTCGTCATCGACGGCGTACGCAACGGGCGTCTCCGCCTGGAACACCGGCTGGAGACGAGCGAGAAGGACGCCGCCAAGCTGAAGCAGCGCACTCGCCGCGAACGACTGGCACGTCAAGTCCTGCCCTCGCTAACCGAGTTGGACATCATCGACCACCCGGCCGCGCCCATCGACGCGCTCCGGATCGGAGACGACGTCCGTATCCGGCTGTTCGAGCCGCACACCGCCTACGACGGCTGGTGCCGGATCGTCGGCTGGACCGTGAAGCCCGGCGAAGGAGAGACCGCCGACCGCGTCACGCTGAAGCTGGAACGCACCAACAAGCCCGAGGACGACACGGGCGAGGAGGAGCAGTAGATGCCGGACACGATCGCCGACCTCGGCCGCCGACTGGCCCGGCTGGAGAAGAGGGTCACCACCCTCGAACGCGCTCGCCGCGCTCCCTACCCGGAGTGGCACGACCTCCCGTTGACCGGCGACACCACGGTCCTGGACGAGGAGCAGCCGCCGCAGTTCCGCGCCAATCCCTGGGACACCACGGAGTTCTGCGGCCGCATCGGCCTCGTCGGCGGGCAGGCCACCGACGACCAGCTGATCGCGCTGCTGCCCGAGGGGTACTGGCCAGAAGCGCCGCGCACGGTCGATGTCGCCTCCGACGCCGCCCGTCGCGCCCTCCAACTCGACATCACCCCCAAGGGCCTGGTCCGACTGCGGGTTCAGGGCGGCGGCAGTCTCCAGGCAACCTGGATCAGCCTGGACGGCGCCTCCTGCCGTACAGACAGGGCCGACGATGCCTCATAGAGCTCATTGCCTCGCGACTCTCCAGGGTATCGGGCTGATGGCGGGTTGGCGCGGTACCGAGCGCAGTCGGCGTCGCGGCGTAGGCGACAACGTCGCATTGCACGCGTCGAGGAAGGCGTGAAGAGCGTTGTTGTGTTCGTCGAGCATGCGGTTGAACTGCCGGTAGGTGCTGCGGCGTACCGGGCCGCCAACCCAGTCCTCTTCACCTCGAAAGGATCTGAACCATGCCTCCAGGCGCTCGTACACCACTTCGGCACGTTCAGAGGTGGCGGTCGCCTGCCTCCATACGTGGGGTGTGCCCACGACGGCCACCGCGCCAAGCGCCTGGAGCGCGTCAGCGTTGAGCCTCGCGAAGTTCTCCTTCTGCTGACAGTAGGACTGCCACTGCGCATGTCGCGTGCGTGGGTCGAGGCCGTCTTCCTCTGCATTGGCGACGTCGGACAGAAGGTCCAAGTGCTCCTTCAAAGCCGTCTGACGGGCAATTAACGCCTGAGCGCAGGAGTGGAAGGCTTCACGGCGGGCCTGTGTCATCTGACCGTCGAACTGAGCGCGATTGGCTAACCGGGCCGCAAGGACCACACCGAGCACGCCCAGCCCGGCGCCAAGGGCCGTCCCCGCCAACCCCACTACAGCAATGAGGAGTTCACTCTGCATGAGCAGATCCTGAGCGCGCGTTGCGGTGGATGCGATCCGGCTCGCCGCGCCGACCAGTGAGTATCCTGACAGCAGGGTGACCCTCCACCCGCTTCGCACTCCCGAGGGACCGGACCGCCGCAGCGGCCACGGCCGACTGCCATCCGGCGCAGGGGAGAAGGACGAAGCGCGTGGCTACACCGCTGAGCGCGGACAAGTTCCTGTCCGCGCTGAAGAGCGCCGGGCTCGGCGTCGTCGAGCACGGCACATGGCGCACCCACAACCGCAACACCCACGGCAACTGGGGCCCCGTGAACGGGGTCATGATCCACCACACCGGTCCGTACAGCTCCGAGAAGGACATGGTGGAGCTGTGCCGCACCGGCTACCAGGACCTGCCCGGACCCCTGTGCCACGGCGTGATCGACCGTTCCGGCACCGTGCACATGGTCGGCTACGGACGCTGCAACCACGCCGGGATGGGCGACACCGACGTCCTGCTCGCGGTCATCGCGGAGAAGAAGACCCTCCCGCGCGACAACGAGGCCGACACCGACGGGAACCGGCACTTCTACGGCTTCGAGTGCATCAACACCGGTAGCCAGGAGTGGCCGTCCGCGCAGCTCGACGCCATGGCGCGCGCGGCGGCGGCGGTCTGCCGCGCGCACGGGTGGGACGAACGCAGCGTCATCGGCCACAAGGAGTGGCAGCCGGGCAAGCCGGATCCCGGCGGCATCGACATGGGCGACTTCCGGGCCCGAGTGGCCCGCCACCTCAAGGGCGGAGCCAAGCCCAAGCCGACGCCCAAGCCCACTCCTAAGCCGACGCCCACGCCGGTCCCGAAGCCGACCCCGAAGTACGCGGCGTACCCGGGCGCCCAGTTCTTTCGCGTGGGGCGTTCCTCACCGGTGATCGCCGCGATGGCGAAGCGCCTGATCGCAGAGGGATGCGACTCCTACGACGTGTCGCCCGGGCAGGTCTGGAACGAGGCGCACCGCCGCTCGTACACCGCCTTCCAGATCAAACGCGGCTTCCACGGCGCCGACGCCGACGGCATCCCCGGACCTCAGACCTGGACTGCCCTGCACGTCCCCCATCAGGCCGGCACGACCGAGCAGACCGCGACCACCCCGTCCCAGGAGAACGACCCGATGCCGCAGGCCCTCGCCGACATAGCCGAGCGCACCCTCGCCACCTACGTGCAGTCGCTGCTGGGCCTGATGGCCGCGTCCAGCACGACTGACCTGGTGTCCCTGACGGCATGGCAAGCCGCCGCGGTCGCCTCGATGCCTGCCGCGCTCAGCGCACTGAAGTCCACGGTCGGCACGGTCCTGGGCAGGCAGGGAACGGCATCGTGGCTCACCGCGAAGCGCGATCCGGCCACACCGGCGAACTGACCGGCCGCTGACGAGAGAAGAGGAGGATGACGTGCCCGAGGGAGAGGTTGCTCTCGCCCTGGCCGAGCTGCGGGCGACGGTGGAGGTCGGCTTCGCCCGTATTGACGGTCAGTTGGCGCTGCTCGTCCAGCGCAGCGACCAGACGGACAAGGCCCTAGAGGGCTTGGAGCAGCGAGTCTCGTCCCTGGAGACGAGGAGATGGCCGTTGGCGACCTTGACGGTGCTCGTTGCCGTGGCAGGCTTGGCGCTTGGAGTCTTCGGAGCCCTGCTTTCCTGAACTGTCCATACAGTGCGCATAGTTGATCGCTCCTGATGGGTCTGGTGTTGCTACTATGGTCTCCGCAGGTAGCAGCGCCAACCTGAGCGATCATCGTGCCCACGCCACGGTGAGCCAACTTGCTCGAAGGTCCCTAGGGGATTGCGCAGGGTGTCAAGCACCGTTCAGACGGGAAGCGTGGGAAGGCCGCCGGAACAGGAACGCTTGATGGTCCGTCACTTCGACCGCAAATTCGCGGTCCGTGCGCTGATGAAGACTCACGGCCTCTCATATCAGACTGCTTTGCAGTACTGGGCGTGGGGAGACCAAGTGATTTCGTACACTGAAGCTCACGATTGCGCTGAACGCATCTCAGGACATCACGGTTACACTCGCGCCGTTTCGCAGGCGCTACTGAGAGCGGGCGTCCTTGTAGGTCAAAACCTCTGCATGGGGCAGATGCCATACGGTCCTTGGTCGCATATCTCAGCGGCTAACGGGGAGTGGATTCTGTTCTGGCGGTCGTATGCTGCTGGCGGATGGCAAATCATAGACCAGCGGGCTCATCGTAAGGGCCTATGGCATAGGCCCCTTGGGGGGCGTGACCTAGTACCGCGACCGAGTGCCATCGCGGCTGAGGTAGCACGCATTGTGAGCTCTCCACCCAAGATGGAAAATCCAGCTTGGCCCATCTATCAGTATCCGAGGGCTCCACTTCCCTGCGGCCTTGCCGAGCTCCTTCGTGGCTATGTAGACGTTCCATCGCTCAGGGATGGATGGATCAACGTTCGAAGTGTCCTCGCCGCGAAGAGTGAGGTGTGATGTCCATTATCAGGGATTCAACGAGTGGGCACACCCCGGAAAGAGCTCCAGATGACAGGCGCGGCTTTCTAGCGTGGGTGTCAACTGCTTCCACCTTGATATGCGTAGCTGCAGTTCTTGTCCTGGCGTTCAGTGGACATGAGGGCGCGGCTGCCGCAATCGGTGTGATAGGTGGGGCGGGTATCAGTGGCGCAACGATAACTGTGCATATCCGTCGATGATGAGAGCCGTAGATGGAGATGGCCCCACTCCCTTGGGAGTGGGGCCATCTCCTAGGTCCTCTTGGAAAGACCGCCGCCACCTTAGCAGCGACCTGTCGCGCACCCCGGCGCACCCGCACGGCTACGCTGACGTGCTGCATCCAGGACGCACAACGGAGGACAGGGCATGAGCCGGCGCAAGCCGTATCTGGTCGGGCATCAGGAGTTCGCCGCCCTGTACAGCGTCGACCCGAAGATGGTCGCGCAGTGGCTGGCTCCGAGCCGGGGCGTGCTGGACCCGTCGACCGCCCTGGTCGTCAGCGGAGTCCGCTACTGGCCGCTCGGCTTCGCGGCTCGGTTCGGCACGACGACGACGCGGTTCCGCCAGGTCGACTTGGATGCGAAGGCCCGGATCGTCGCGGAGCAGGGCGCGGGCTGGGAGCCGGACCTGGGAGACCAACTTCCCCCGATCGTAGGCCAGCAGGAGATCATCGCGATGTTCCACCTGCCCGCGCAGGGGAACCTCGCCACGACCATCGCGACGGGTCGCTTCCCCGGATGCGACTGGCTGCTGTCGGGGTCGATGCTCTGGCTCCTGGAGACCGTCCTCGATGCCGTGCCGGAACTGCGTCAGAGCGCGCGGAGCGTGTCGTGGGACGCGGACGAGGAGGTCGTGGCCGCCCTGCGGACCGGCACTTACGACGGGCCGGGTAGCCGGATCCTCACCCGAGGCCGTCACGCATCAAAGGGCCTCTGACCTGCGTAAATACTGTACATGGCCTCAAATTGCGAATAAGATATATGTAATCTCAATTCGCCAAGGAGGCAGCAGTGCAGCTCATTGCCACACCGGGCGGCGACGAAGTCGCCGTCATGGACGCCCGCGAGGCCCTGGTCGTCGAAGGGGCTCTCTCGCTCTACGTGCTCAAGCATCCCGACTCGAATATCGCCGTCAGGGCGCTCGGTGACATCGCGCGGGCCAACGAGGCGCGCGAGGCTCGCATGGAGAGCGACGTCGAGCGGGCCTCCGTCTGATCCGCTCCGGGGTGTGAAGTCCGGCCTGCCCTAGGGGGGTTGATCATCCGCGCCTCAACCCTCAAGATAGGTGACATTCTTTGAACACGTCACCAGGGGGTGGGTATGGAAGGCGTCCAGGGCGAGATACCGGGCCTGGTCATCCACACCGTGCGGCAGCCCGAGGGGCAACCGTCCTCGATCCAGGCCCAGTTCGAGACGTTCCACCAGCTCAATCCCTGGGTGCTCCGGGCCCTGGAAACCCTGACCGCCGACTACCTGAAGCGCGGCGCGCGCCGCATCGGCATCGGGATGCTCTTCGAGGTCCTGCGCTGGCACTACGTCACGGCGACCGAGGGTGACGACTTCCGCCTCAACAACAACTTCCGCAGCCGGTACGTCCGGCTCCTCATCGAACGCAATCCCGAATGGGAGCGCGCGTTCGAGGTCCGCAGCCTGCGGACCGACTGACCTCTTGGAGAGAGCGTGACCGACGAATCATCCGCCGAACCCGCCGTAGTGGAGGGCGCGGTGGTCGAACCAACCGCGACGGCGCCCCAGCCCGTGCCAGCGAGCGCCATCACCCTGCGCGCCGACCAGGACGAGTTCGACCACAAGCAGCTTTCGACGCTGGCTCTGATCAGCCCTGGCCTGGCCGCCGCCCCGCGCGGCCACCTGGCCATGTTCTTCCACTACTGCGTACGGACCGGACTCGATCCGTTCGCACGGCAGATCTACATGATCGGCCGCACCAACTGGAAGGCCGCCGACAACCCCGACGAGCCCGAGAAGACATGGACGATCCAGACCGGGATCGACGGCTTCCGCACGGTCGCCCACCGGGCGTCGGCAAAGGCCGGGGAGTCCATCTCCTACGAGGACACCGTCTACTACGACTCCGAGGGCAACGCCCACGACGTGTGGCTGTCGAAGGCGTACCCGGCCGCGGTCAAGGTCACCGTCCTGCGCGGCACGAGCCGCTTCCCCATGATCGCCCGCTGGGACGAGTTCGCCCCGACCTACTACGACCGCAAGCAGAGCGCGTACGTCGTGGCGAAGATGTGGCAGCAGATGCCCGCCCACATGCTGCGCAAGTGCGCCGAGGCCGGCTCGCTGCGCATGGCCGCACCGCAGGACCTCTCCGGCGTCTACGTCGACGAGGAGATGGAGCGTGCCGACGCCGAAGCCGTCGTCCGTGAGGCGGAGGAGGCGACCCTGCGCCTGCGGGTGGCGGCCGGACTCGAAGCGGGCGACTCCGCGGGCGGCACGTCGAGCGGTGAGCCCGGCGGTGATCCCGAGAGGGGGGAGCGGAACACGAGCGCGGCGACGCCGGCGCCGAAGAAGCGGCCGCGTGCCGCGAAGAACGCGGCCAAGGCCCCGGACCCGGAGCAGGACCCCGCCACCGTCGCCGACGAGCCCCCGGCTCCGGCCAAGCGCGCCCCGCGCAAGCGGACCGCCCCCGCCCGCCGCGCCGCCTCCTGACCCCTGCCGACACCGGGTGCCGCCCGCCGTCGGCGGTGAGGCACCCCGCATCCTCTTGGAGAAAGATCATGACCACTGTGGCCCTCGTGCCCCAGCGGCCCGTCAGCCTCTGGCCCGCCGCCCACGCGGCGGACGCACGCCGCCCCCGCTCCCAGCAGACCAAACTGGGCGCCAGCGACACCGTGTGCGCACGCCGAGCCGGATACCTCCTGCACGGTCGCACCCCCACCGACACCGGCGAGAAGCGCAAGGCGATCCTCGGCACCTGGCTGCACGCCGGGATACTCGATGCCGCCCGCGAGGAGTACGGCTGGCTCATCGAGCGCCGCGTCGAGGACGAGACCGTCCGGGGGCACATCGATGCCGTCCAACTCGACAGCACGACTGCCGCACAGCTCCCGAAGCGGCTGCGCCCCACGCTCCCGGCCGAACAAACGACCGTCGAGGACGTGAAGACGAAGGGCACCTACCAGTGGGACAACGTCCTGCGGTACGGGGCGAGCGAGGCCGAGATGCGGCAGGTGTACCTGTACGCCGACCTCCTCGCCGCCGAGGGATTCGCGCGCGTGAACGGCCAGCGCCAGCTCGCCCGGATCGGCCCCGTGCCCGTCGCCCGCATCCGCTTCCGGTTCATCAACCGCGACAACGGCGACGACCACGTACAGGAGATCGCCTACGAGGCCGACCGGGCCCGCCGCGCCCGCTGGTGGGTCCAGCAGGTGCGCGCCGCCTCCTCCCCGGAAGAACTGCCGCGCACGTTCCAGGGACCGGGCCTGTCCGCGATCTGCGACCACTGCCCCTTCCGCACCGCGTGCTGGGGACCCATCGCAACAGGACGTTCGGTGCAGAGCCGACTCGTCCACGACGACGAGGAACGCGCTGCAGCACTGGCCGAGTACGTCGCCGTCACCGAGCGGATCAAGCCCCTCAAGGAGCGTCAGAAGTTCCTGCGGGCCCAGCTCGACGGCTCCGAGCCGGGCACCTACGGAGACAACGTCCTGGGGTGGAGCGGCGGCAACCCGACCAAGGTCGACGACATTGAGGCCATGGTCGGCCTCTACCGCCGCGCGGGCCTGGAGGTGCCCATGGCACCGGATACGCCGGCCATGAAAGCCAGGCTCAAGGAGGTGGGCGTCCCCGTGCCCACCCGCCTCGACCACGACCGGCGGACAGCGGTGAGCATCAACGTCACCGCGAGCAAGTAGTCCTGACCACCGCACCAGGCCGGGGCGGTACCCGCGCGGGCCCTGCCCCGGCCCCGGCGCGGCGGCGGGACGCAACACGGAGAGGTGCCGGTGAGCATCCAACTGATGGTGGTGGCCGCCTACTTGCCGAAGGAGGTGCTCAACAAGGCGCAGAAGTTGGTCCTCATGAAGATCGCGGACTCGGCCGACGACCAGACCAGGCTGGCCAGGCCCGGCCTGGAGCGGATGATGGCGTGGGCCGGCGTGGGGGAGAAGCAGGTCAGCACGCTTGTCACGGAGCTCGTCGGCCTTGGCCTGGTCGAGCGGGTCACGATCGGCCGGGTCGGCCGCCGTGCCGAGTACCGCGTCTTCCCGTACGGCGTGCCGCCCATCCCCTCCACGGAGGAGCTGGCCGAGCGGCGCCGTGCAGCGCGGCAGGCACCGACCAACCCCCGGCTGGCGCGCAGCGGTACGCCGCGCCGCAGACCGTCGTCGGCGGCCCGCACCCAGCAGGACGTGACTGCTCGGCAGGAGGTGCGGGCCGCCGAGGAGACCGCGCGGGGGGCTGGGTTGCCCCAGGGGAACCCTGGCGGGGCCACGGGCAGGGTCGCCCCGGGGAAACCCAGTGGGTTGCCGCAGGGCAACCGGGCGGGTTCCCCCGGGGAAACCCCTTCTCTTCCCCCTTCTTCCTCTTCTCTTCCTGACCCCCCTACCCCCACGGGCGGTGTTGTCCGGGACACGGAGACGCGTCGCGGACAGCAGAGGACAGGCTGTGCCAAGCACGCCGAGCCAGTGGGCAACTGCCGGGGATGCGGCACCAATCCGCGCGCCGAGCGGGAAGAGGAACGCCGGGAGGCAGCTGACCGCGAGCACCGCGACCAGCAGGACTGGCTACGGGAGTTCTTCGCCGAGCAGGAGCGCCGGGTGGCGCGGAGCGACCCGCAGGCGCTGGAAATGGCCCGTCAGCGAACGCGGGAACTGGCCCGCATGGGGCGGGAGAGGGGACGGCAGGCGGCAGCCAAGTCCCTTCAGAGATCGGGGAGTTCGCAAGATCACCCACATTGACGCCCCGATGTATGCCATTAAGATATAAGTAGAAGTTCGGAACTTGCCGGACTCGTCCACCACTTGGAGATCGCTCGTGACCATCACGCTCAGCCCGGCCCCCGACGCCTACATCGTGGTCGCCGAAGTTGTCCACGGCCCCCACCTCGCTCCACGGCTCGGTGGCGGCCTGTACTGCTCGCCCGAGTGCGCGGAGGACGGCGTCCGTGACCTCGTCGACGCCCTGAAGCGGGAAGAGGGTGGCAGTGGATTCGTATTGCCCTACCAGGGGCGCGCGATCGGCTGCGTCGTCACGCGCGGCGGCCGGATGTGGGCGGTGCAGATCCTCGCCCGAAGTGAACTGCCTGCCGTCTGAAGCTCTTCGCTTTCACCTGAGATAGGTGACATTTCTCAAAGGTGTGCGCGCATTTCCTGCGTGCCCGCCGAGCACACCCTCTTGGAGACCACGTGACCGTCATCGCCGCGCTGCCCGACCACAACCGCACCAACGACCCGCTGTGGAACCAGCTGTTCTTCAGCTACAACCGGATCATCACCCCGCTGCGCTACGCCCGCTGGGTCACCGACGTCGAGACCGGCGGCGGCGAGTTCTTCGTGCGTGCCGATCTCACGGACGGCACGGAACTGATCATCGTCTCCGAACACAGCCTGCCCGCCGACTGCGCGGACGTGAACGGCTGGATCGCCATCCGCCGGGACGTGGAGAACCCGGACCGGCACACCGTCCTGTACGACTCCACGCCCAACGGCCCGCAGCGTCACCACCACAACAGCCTCATACCGCTGATGGCCCGCATCGACGGCCTCGACGTTCCCCGCCGCGCGCCCCGGCTGATGGTCTCGTCCACGCACATTGCGCCGTACGGCCCCAGCCAGAACCAGAGCGCCGGGATCGAGGGAGCGGCCACCGCCATCGCCCGGTTCTCGGAATGGTCCCTGCGCCTGACCGGCCACGAGGGCTACCGCCGGGTCTGGCAGCGGCCCGAGCCCAGCACCTACCCGCTGGCGCTGTTCGAGAACGCCGGACACATCACCACCGTCCGTGTCACCCGGAGCGATGACTGACCGGCCGGGCCGCGTACCGCCCACCATCGCGGACGCGGACCGGTGACCTGGCTGCTGCTCATGGGCGTCATCGGCCTGATGGCGTTCACGGCCCTCGGTGTCGAGGACAGCCGCCACCACCGTGCGACGCGGTCCCGTCACAAGTCCTGACCGAAGGTCGCCCGGCCCACCGGGCCGGGCGACCACCTCTGGGAGATCACCATCGTGCCCCGATCCGTCCACCTGCTCTGCGGAGCAGGCGGAGACGCCACCGGCCTGCTCGAAGCCGGATTCGACCCCATCCTCGGCATCAACCACTGGCAGACCTCGGTCGACACCTTCGCGCTCAACCACCCCAAGGCCGCAGCCCGGTGCGCCGACATCCAGAACTACCCCATGCGCTGGCTCCCCAAGGCTCTCGTGCTCTGGGCCTCGGTCATCTGCTGGGAGCTCAGCCCCGCCGGCGGGAGGAAGCGCCCCGACCCCATACAAGACGCCCTGTTCGAAGAGGAGGAGCAGTGGCGCGAACTGCCCCCAGAAGCCTTTGAGCTGACGCGGGTCACTGCTTGGTGCGTACTGCGTGCCGCCGAGGCGAAACGCTTCCCCTGCGTCGTCGTGGAGAACGTCGTCGAGTTCGTCACCGGCTGGGGCCTGTTCCCGGAGTGGATCCGGTGCATGAAGAAGTTGGGCTATCGCGTCCAGATCGTCTCGGTGTCCTCCGCGCACATCGGCTCGGAGACCAACCCGTACGCCCCGCAGTGGCGCGACCGGGTCTACCTGGTTTTCACTCTCGCCGGGATACGCCGACCCGACCTTGCCCCGCGTCCGCGGGCGTACTGCGTTCACTGCGGGCGCGACGTTCGCGCCCGCCAGAGCTGGCGCCACCCGAAGGTCAAGGTGGGCAAGTACGGCCAGCAGTACGACTACCGGTGCCCGAACACAAGCTGCGGACATGCCCTTGTGGAGCCGTACGTCCGACCGGCTTCCGATGTGATCATGTGGGACGACATCGGCCAGCGCATCGGGGACCGCGACCGGCCGCTGGTGCCGAACACCATGCGGCGTATCGAGGCGGGACTGGCCAAGTTCCCCCACCAGCCGTCCGTCGTCACCCTCACGCACGGCAAGGACGGAAGCGACCGCGCGTTTGCTCCGGACACCAGGCCGCTGCCTGTCCGCACGGTCAAGGTGGGCGAAGCACTCCTGGTGCCGGTCGGCGGCTCGTGGAACGACACGGCCTCCTCGGTGGCCGAACCGATGCGTACCCGCATGACCCGCGAGAGCGAAGCCCTGGTCACCGTCGACCCGTTCATCGTGGAGTTCCGCAACAACTGCGACGTGGCGCCCGTCGACAACCCGCTCAGCACGCTGGCCGGGGCCCGGCACCACGGCTTGGTGGTACCCGATGGCGTTGCCGGTGACCGGGCCCGCAACACCCTGGTCATCCCGTACCGCAAAGCGGCCCCGAAGACGGCGGCTGAACCGTTGCACACCCTGTCGACCCGGGCCTCGGCGGCCGTCGTGCGCAGCGCGCCCGCCGTTATGGACTGCCGCTTCCGCATGCTCCAACCCCGCGAGCACCTGTCGGCCCAGCGGTTCCCCGAGACCTACCAGGTCGTCGGCAGCAAGGCCGCCCAGACGCAACAGGCCGGCAATGCCGTGTCCGTCAACGTCGCCCGCTGGATCGGCGAACGCCTCATGCCCGTCCTCGCCTGACCCACCCCTACAAGAAAGAGACACCCCTGCCATGACATCCACCACGCACGAAGACCTGACACTCCTCGCCGAGCAGCGCAGTCAACTCGACGCCCAGGGCAAGCGCATCGCACAGGCCTACTGCCTCGCGGTGCTCGACCACGTCAGCGCGAAGATCCGTGCCGCCTACCCCGAGGCGGTCTACGTGGCGTTCGCCTTCTACAGCACGCGGACCCTCGACATGCACGCCGTGTTGGGCGCCCAGACCAGCGCATTGCGAACGTGCCCCGAACTGTGGAACAACCGCGAAGGCACCCAGGAGCATCCGCTCGACTACATCGCGGACGAGATCGAGTCCGACGTACAGACCGCGCTCGCGCCCTACCTCTCTCCGGCATGGGCTTCGGTCCACCGCAACTCGGCTTCCGAGGGAAACTCGTGGCTGCTGGAGCTGCCTCCGGTCGACCGGGTAGCGCGGGTGGCCGAGCTGGTGCGTGAGCGCCACCCGGAGGCAACCGCAGTCATCGTCGACGGCCGCAGGTCAGGGGGCCGGATCATCGAGGTCCTCGAAGGTGTCGCCGACGACGGCACGCAGATCCGTGCCCCGCGTCCGCGGTGGACGCCGTCCTGCGACACCCTCCTCACCCGGATCCTCGCCCAGGTGCTCTCCATCCCTGCGCTCGCCGACCGACACCTGATGCCCCTGCCCAGCGACTACGTCCACCCGCACGGCATCAGTACCAGCGATCAGACGCACCTGATGCCGTTGCCGCCAACCGCCTAGCCCACGGCAGGCCGACCAGATGAGCGGCAATGGGTGGGTCGCCGCGACCCCCTGTGTCGGGGACGACCGCTTCACGTTCGACGAGACGGCGGACGCAGCCCCGACCGAGCCGCTGGTCCTCTCGCTCCTCTCCGTCTGCCAGAGCTGTCCGTTCCGAGCACGCTGCGTCGAACTGGTCCTGCCGAAAGCAAGCCTGTTCGACGGTGTGTGCGGCGGCCGGTACTGGCGCAGCGGGCAGGTCCTTGCCACCTGCGGAGGCGCGAGCCCAGACGAGCTGCACGAGCGCGTGCGGCGCCCGATACGGCACGGCACCGAAGCCGGAGCTCGTGCTCACAACCGACGCGGGGAGCGCGCCTGTTCCCTGTGCAGAGAGGCCGGACGGCTCGCCCAACGAGCGCGCCGAGCCCGCAAACGCGCTTCAACGACCTGAACACCGACTCCTACAACTCCTGCGGAGACCCATCATGTTCACCCTTCGGGCCGACACCCTGGCGGCCATCCTCGACCAGGTCGCCCCACACCGCTTCCCCGTGGACGACGACGCCCATGACCACGATGTCCTGGTTCTCGACTCCACCCCCGGCTACCTTCACGCGGCTGCGTGCAGTGACCGAGCCCTTGCGGTCGCCCGGACCAAGGTCGCGGGCGATGTGTGGACGGCACCGATCGCCTACCAGGACGTCGCTGCTCTGCGCGGCTGGTTGGAGTCGTCGGACACCGTCACCGTCGAGCACGTCACGGCTGACGGTCACCACCGGCTGAGGTTCACCGAAGGGTCTGCCCAGGTCACGGTCCCGGCTGCTTCCTACGCCAGCCTCCTGCCGTGGCGCTCGCTGCTGCGCGTCATGCTCGGAGCCCGTGATGACGACTCGGCGTCCGGGCGGCCTGTCCAGCTCAGTGCGGACGACCTCTCCAGGTGGCTGAAGGCAGGCCAGCATGGCGAGGCCATCGAGTTCCATTCCCTGGGGGCCGTCGGCACCCTGGTGACGGCCGGACCCGACTTCCTCGGCCTCCAGGTGCCGCGCACCGAGGACGGTCCGGTGCCCGGCGAGGGATGGTCCCCGTCACTGCGCACCCGCAGGTTCCTCTTCGCAGGACGCCTCCTCGAAGTGGGGGCCCGGTACGCGGACCTCACGGGAACGGTGTGGACGGTGCCTGCACGCCCCGGTGCCGGCGAGGAGCCGTATCTGGTCTCCGCCGACGCTGTGGTCCTGCCGATCTCCCAGGTACTCGCGATCGGAAAGTTCCTGATCCGTCTTCCCGACTGACAAGAGATAGATGACATTTATGAATCATTTCTCGGACATCTGTGGGAGTGCGTGCGACGACGCGGACCCCGGCCTCGGGCTGAGGCCTCTTCCCTCCGCGTGGCGCGCCCGCCCCTCGACTACCGCGCTCCAGCTCCTGAATCGAAAGGAACCCGAAGTGAACAAGGCCCAACTCGTCGACGCGGTCACGCAGGCCACCGGCGATCGCGCCCACGCGACCCTCGCCGTCGAGGCCGTCCTCGACGCCATGGTCCGCGCCGTCGTCGCCGGTGAAACCGTCTCCGTCACCGGCTTCGGCAGCCTCACCCCCGAGATGCGCCCCGCCCGTACCGCCCGAAACCCGCAGACCGGGCAGCCGGTGGAGCTCACCGCCCGCCGGGTCGTGAGGTTCCGCCCCGGTGCGCGCTTCAAGCAACTCGTCGCGGGCGGCCGGGTGATGCCCGACTCCGGCATCTGCATCCGGAAGGACCCGAAAACCCCCAATCCCGCCCGCCCGTAACCACCGTGCATCGGGGCCGCCCGGGCCTGTGCCGGGGCGGCCCCGCGAAGGAGTCCGACCGATGAACGACCGATCCGTGGGGGTCGAGATCGACGCCACCGCAAGGTGGCTCGAAGAACGAGGCATGCACGGCGCTGCCCGCCTGCTGCTCCGCGTCGCCCGCCAGAGGGACGACGCCGTGCAGCAACTCGGCCTGCACCCCGCATCACCAGTGCACCGGACCGGCCATGCCGAACGCGCCGCCCCGCGAGACCTGGACGCTGCGGCCGAAGCGGCCATGCTGCGCACCGAGTTGGCCCGCTTCCAGGCCCTGGCCGAGCGCGCCGGTTGGGTGCGCGACGCGGACGCGAATCGCCTGTGGCGCTGGCGCGACGGCTGGTGGGAGCTGGGCCGCCGCCGCAGGAACCCGAACGACGGCTACCACGACACCGGTTGGTACCTGTGGGGTCCGGTCGGCAGCTACGAGGGCGAGTGGACCGACCGGCGCAGGGAGCCTGCGATCGCCGAGGCCGAGCGGCTGATCACCAAGCACCGTGCGGCGACCGGTGAGGGCGCCCGGTGACCGCCGAACTCCAGAGCGCCCCGGTGACCCTGCCCAGCGTCCAGGCGACGGGGGAGTGGCAGCCGTGCGTCGTCGGTCTTGACCTGTCGCTGACCTCGACGGGCATCGCCGGAAGCGATTGGGCGCGTGCGTTCCGGCCCGGGCGCCGCCGCAGCCACGAACGGCTGGACTGGCTGCTGGCGGCGGTCGCGCTCAACGTGAAGGTCGGCATGGACCGCGCGGACCTGGTGGTGGTCGAGGGGGCCGCGTACGCCCAGGGCGGGCAGGCCGGCCATCACGAGCTGGCCGGCCTCTGGTGGCTGGTCACCCAATACCTGTGGCGGTGCCGCATCCCGTACGCCGTCGTGACCCCGCACGGCCGCACGATCTACGCGACCGGCCGCGCCAACCCCGCCCTGGACTACCCGCGCAAGGACCGCGCCCGGGTCGCGAAGGGCATGGTGCGCGCGGTGGCCGTCGAGCGGTACGGCGTCGAGTGCGACGGGCCCGGCCGCTACGACCAAGCGGACGCCACGATCCTCGCCGCGATGGGGCTCGACTGGCTCGGCTATCCCACCGTGCCGGTACCCGACTCCCACCGCCGCGCGCTGGAGGCAGTCCGTTGGCCCGACCTCATTCCCGCATCAGCGAATTAGGAATTGAATTGCGGAAATTAAATGCGCATAAAAATGCCTGGAACTTGCTTCTAGGATATTTGCCATTAAGATATAAGTAAGAAGTTCGGAAAAGCCGAACCAGAAAGAAAGGTGAAGAAATGAACCTTCCTTACACGGAACTCCCCAACGGCAGGGCCCAGGTCGAGGAGCAAACCCTCCTCACCGCCTTCACCGAAGGCAGCGTCGAATGGGACCTGGCCAGCGACGAGCGGTTCTCCCTCTTCACCCACCACAACGTCACCTGGACCGTGGTCAACACCAACCTCCTTTCCACCGTGACCGCGCGGGAGAACAGCGGCGGCCCCCGCATCACCCGCATCATCGGCCGCCCCCTCACCCTCAAGGAGCAGCAGGTCATGGCCACGGTCCTCCTTCACCACGGCGCCCCGTAACCAACACCCCTCACCGCGCAGCGCCCCCGGCCAACGGCCGGGGGCGCACCCATACGCGCAAGCGTCCTCTTGGAGACCACCGCATGACCTACACCCGAGGAATTCAGACCCTCGCCAACCACATCGGCACCGAACCCGAATACGTCGCTCGCGCCCTGCGCACGGCATCCCGCGCCCACGCCGTCGTACGCGCCAACCAGTTCCAGCACATGACCGACGAGCAATTCCGGCGCCTCATGGGCAGCGACCGCCATGTCGTCGCCGTCGTCGCCAACCTCGCCCTGCGCTTCGCCGGGCGCATCGAGGACGCGCTGCTCCTCATGGACATCTACCACGCCAGCCAAGGCGCAAAGCCGCCCCGGCAGGTCATCCGCAAGGGCGTCGGAACGCTCCCCGAGCACCACGACCACCCCCACATCCAGCAGGCCATCCGCATCCTCGACGCCGCCGGACTGCCGCCCATCGTCACCGACGGCACACACGAACTGCGCCCCGGCTTCCAGGTCTTGCCTGCCTGCGACGCGTTGCCCGGATGGATCTTCATCGCGCCCGACCCGGACTGCGGCGACCGCACCGGCTTCGCCGGCGGACCGTTCGGCTACCTCGCCGTCATGCGCTGGGCCGGATGGGGCGTCATCACCGAACCCATGCCCTCCGGACTGTGGGCGGTCGTCCACCCCGACCACCGCAACGACCCCTTCTCCTCCTGACCGCTCCCGACCCGCTCCCGGTCGGCGTACGCGGATCGGGAGCGGCCGCCCCAGAAAGGCCAACTGCACGTGAAGTTCCCGGTAGACGACGACACCCTCGCCGCGTGGTCCTCCCTCCTGGGCCTCACCGAAGAACAGAGGGTCAGCACCCTCACGGAGATCGAGAAGACCCTGCACGTCGGCTATGACCACCGCCCCGCGGCGCTTGAGGACTTCAGCTTCGAGGAGCTGGTCGCCGACATGGGCGTCGACGAGCTGGCCCTGATGTTCCTGGTCACCGGCCTGCGCCAGACCGGACACCCCGAAGCGGCCGAAGCCGTCGAGGTACGAGCCGCCGTGGCCCAACTCCAGGTCTGTCGCGAGGCCGACTGAATCCCGACGCCACAGTCCCACTGCCGCCCCGGCCGCGCCCCGCGCACCGGGGCGGCCTCATGCGCGCATCCAGAGGAACCCCATGCCTGACGACGACATATTCCTGCCGCGGGCCGCCGCGCCCGCCGCCGCCCGGACCGCACCCAGCTGGGCGAAGAAGAAGGCCCCGCCCAAATCGAAGGCCGCTGTACGCCCCGCCAAGACCACCTGGCGCAAGGCCCTCGCCCCGCGCAACCCCCACGACCACGCCCGCAAGATCGCCGAGAACGTCATGGACGCCTGGTACCAGAGCCACGGCGGGAGCAGCATCGACGTCCCCCTCGGCACCGTCGCCGCGCTCGCGCTCCTGCGCCAGCCGCCGGACACCGGCACCGGTCTCGCCGACTGGGTCTTGGGCCGCCAGCCGCACGAACTGCCCCAGCTCTTCAAGGAGATCTACTTCGGCCACTGGATCAACCGCCCCGACCTCATCAACCGCGCGATACGCCTGCACGACTGGGCCTGGAACCCCGATCCCGACAAACAGCAGCTCCGCGCCGTCCACGCCGTCACCCGCGCCGCTATCAACACCGGCCTGATGGACCTCACCGGCCACGACGACGTCTGGCGACGCTCCGAGGCCGACGTCCTCAGCCCCCTTCTCACCGGCCTCCGGCACAAGAGCGACAAGAAATGGCGCGGCGAGTACCACACGCCGGCGTGCATCACGGACCTCATGGCGAACATCACCATCGACAAGGACTTCGCGGAGCCGGGCATGTCCTTCCGTGAACCCGCCGTCGGTTCAGGGACGATGTTCCGCTCCGTCGCCGTCCGCCTGCGCGACCTCGGCCTCGATCCGCACGACTTCCATTGGTACGGCAACGACATCGACTCGCTGTCGGCCGGATGCGCCGCCGTCAACGCGATCATCTGGGACCTCGGCCCCCGCTGCCTCATCGGCTGCGCCGACTCCCTCGCCCCGGACGACGACTACGCCAAGACCCGCGCCGAAGCCCTCGAAGCCTTCGAGGAGCGCGACCAGTACCTGGGCACCGCCCACTCCCTCGTCGCTTTCCGCCGCGCCTTCGACCTGGTCGACGAGCTGATGCCCAGCAAAGAGCCCGTCGCGTGACCGGCACCTTCGACCGCCCAGGCGTTACGCCCGTCGTCCGCCGCCGACGCCTGGTCTTCGCCGCTCCGCGCGACGAGATCGACGTACCGCCCCTCGATCAGATCGCCCCGCCTTTCGACCCGCCCTGGTGGAAGGAGGACACCGACACTCCCGACCGCAAGGCCCTCTACCGCCATCCCGACGGCCACAGCGTCGGTCTGCGCATCCAATCCCGCGGCCTCGCCATCCAGACGTGGATCACCGCGGGCCCCGACCTGCCGCCGATCCCCGACGGCGCGACCCCCACCGAGCAGGCCGAGGCACAGGCGGCCCGCGACGCCCGGCTCCAGCCCGGCCGCAACTGGCACGCCGTCCTCAACACGCGCACCAGTAAGGCCCTGGCCGCCGACCTTGGCGCACTCGTCCGCGACCACCTGCTCCCCGCCCTGACGAACAAGCCGCGCGGCATCCCGGCGCCGCCCCCGCCCGCCCGCATCGGGCAGTCCGACCCCACCCCGACCCCTGAGGGAGACCAGAAGTGAGCCCCGACAACACCGTGCAGGTCACCAGCCTGCCCAACCTCGCCGAGATCCTGCCGTACCTCCTCGGGCACTACCCCGACGACAGCATCGCGCTCCACGCCCCCGGCCCCAACTTCATCGACGGCCCGACCATGACGTGCCCTCTGCCCGACGACCCCGCCGAATGGCAGGCCGCCGCCGAACTCACCGCCCGGCAGTTCGTGGCGTACGCCCACGACATGAGGCACGATCCCGGAGAGGGCGTCGTCGTCTACCTTTGCCGCGAGCCGCGCGCCGACGAGACCCCGTGGGACACCGCCGCGCTCCTCGCCCCCGTCGCCGACTGGCTCACGACAGCCCTCGGCCGGCAGCGCGCCGAAGTACTCCAGACCATCGGTCTCGTCGCGAACCGGTGGTGGGCGTTCGAGTGCACCACCGAAGGGTGCTGCGAGGGCCAGCCGCTTCCAACTGCCGATGACCCCACCAGTGTTGCGGCACAGATGACGCGCCTCGGCCGCACCCCCGGCCCCCGCACTCGCGACATCGTCAAGGAGTTTCGGGCGGCAGCCCCGACCGACACCGACTTCCTCAAGGAACTGGACGCCGCCATCGACCAGTTCAATGTCCGGTGCGAGACCAGCGTCGGACGCGACGCCACGCTCACCTCGACGTGCGCTCAGATCGACGCGGCCTTGAGCCAGTTCCAGGCCGGAGCGACCGCCCTCAACCGCGCCTTGATCACGCAGCTCATCGTCGGCCTGCACGACGACGGCGCACTGGAGGCCGGCATGGCCCACGCGGAGGACGACGACCTTCCCCACGCCCGACGCCTGTGGGCCTACCTCGCTCGGCACTGCCCCGACCCGTTCACACAGGCGGCCGCTCCCGTGCTGACTCTGTATGCCTTCGTCGCCTGGCGGCAAGGCGACCTCATTGCCGCCCGGCTAGCCCTCCGAGACGCGCTCACCGCAGACCCCGACTACGAGGTAGCCGTCGGCATACACCTCGGCACCATCGACGGCGAGGACCCCCGGGACTTCCTCGCTTCCGCCCGCGAGAGCCGCGACCGCCGTATGGCGCACGTCCAGCACGCCGTCCAGGTGGCCAGCGAGTACCGACCCGTCACCGACAGCACGGCGGACCGCCACCGCGAAGCCCTCGACGCCGCCACCGACCACTACACCGCGCAGGCCAGCACCTACCGCGGGCAGCTCCTCGCCCGCTACGGGACGATCGACATCATCCGCGGAGCCCTGACCGACTTCCGCAACGGCCCACCGCAGCTCATGGACGAGATCGCCGCCCGCATCATCCTCGGCGTCCAAGACCCCGAGACCCGGGATGCCGCACTGTCCACCGGCGACGAGAGCGAACTCCCCGCCGAACGGCAACTGTGGGGCCACCTCGCCCGGCGCTGCGTGCCCCCGCACACCGACAAGGCTCCGCCGCTCCTGACCCTCCTCGGCTGGGTCGCCTGGAGGCAGAACGACACCGTCGCCGCCGGCCACGCCTTCTCGGACGCCCTCGACATCGATCCCGACTACAGGCTCGCCAAGCACATGCTCGACGGCATCCGCGCCGAGCACGACCCGGCCGCGTTCTTGGCGGTCTACCGCGAGGCAGCACAGCGGTTCACCGAGGGCCGCGCCGACCTCGACAACCTCTGATCCCCACGGCGGCCCCGGCAGTTCGCCGGGGCCGCCCTCAACCCGGAGACATCTCATGCCTACGCCTCCCGGCGAACCGTCCGAACCGGAATCGAGAAGCGGCACAGGCCCGGAGCAGCGCGGGCGGCGGGGAAGCAGCGTGAACGGGGAGCTGCGCGATACGCTGGAGAACGGCGGCTGACCTGCGAAAAGCCGCTCGGCTCCACCCTCGGGCACAGGGGGCGGGAGCCCGCTCCGCCGGTAAGGCACTCCGCTGCGCGAGAGTTCCACCGTGTGATTCTCCCCTTGGGTTGACCTGCCGTGACGCGTGAGAACTCGGCCGCGGTTGCGCCAGGGAAACCTCGCGAGGGGACCTCTAGGGGAAACGCAGGGGACAGAAGGATCTGGAAAGACCGGGAAGACTAAAGCAAGACCCGAACCGCTCTACGTCCCTGACCTGCGAAAACAGGGAGATCACGGCAAGATCGGGAAGTGTTCGGAAGATCCTCAAAGGACTCATAATCCGTCGGCCGTGGGTTCGAGTCCCACCCGCCCCACCATTCGTGCCGTTTGACCGACGGAAACGTCACTTCAGCGGCTCTGGGTGACGGTTCCGGGGCAACGCAGAACAAGCTCGTCGCCGGAGTCCACCTTCGGCTCCACCCCTGTGCAAGGCTGTCGATTGTCCCTTGGCCAGGGTGGTCCGCCCCTGGTCCGCGCGATGGCTCGTCCTCGTCGAAGAAGTATCGTGATCACCCGCGGAGCCAAACGCTTGGCCGTGCTCGGGCCGGCCCCCGGTGCCACGGGGCGGGCGGTGAAGGATGCCCTCCGGCGTCACGTCGGTACCCTCGACGACGCCCTGGCGGAGCCGTGCGGCGCACGGTGACGTGCGGGGCCCCAGCCTGATGCTGATCAATGGGCTCAATGCCCGGTACGTGAGTTTAGACCCGCACATTCTGTGAGCAGGTCAAAACTGCTGGACAAGAAGCCACTCCTATCCCGAGGAGACATCATGTCCAGCGCAACAGTCCTGACCCTCCCGGCTCCCGAGCGCAACTGCCCCGGATGGTGCGCGAAAGACCCGCACGCCGAGGCGACCGGCAGCCACGTCAGCGCCCCAATCCTGCTCGCGGCTCCGGAAGGAGCGAGCCCCGGTGTCGAAGTGCCGCTGTTGTCCGTGCAGATCGGGCTCGGGCACGACGAGGAGGCACGCGGTGAACCGTCCCGGCTGTGGCTGTCGGCCGTCGACGGCACCGCCGAACTCGACAGCCCCGCTCTGGGCTCGCTCATCGACGGCTTGGAGCACTTCGCGCTGAGCCTGCGCGGTCTGCGGCACCGGTACGACACCGTCATCCGGGGCGGTGTCACCGAGGCCATCGATCATTACCCGTCGGCCACGCACCCGCTTGAACTCGTCGCTCCCTGCCCGCCCTGGTGCCAGTACCGGGACGAGAAGGAGCACACCCCGAGCGGGCTCCTGGCCGAGCACTTCCACGCTGCCCGTGTGCACGAGATGGAGCTGACACTCCAGCCCGTGACGCGGACCAAGGACGGCCTGGAGCCCGAGCTCCTCGAACTCGGCCTGGCGCACATGGGGCACGCTCGGCAGCCTCAGATCGACCTCACGGTCAGCGGCGCCGAACGCTGGAAGTACGTCGCGCTCACCCTCGAAGAGGCGGACGAACTGCGGGCCAGGCTGAACGAGTTCATCGCGGCCGGGCACGAGTACGCACAGCCGGAGGCGGTTGCCTCCGTGCAGGAGCTGATCGACTACTGCGGGGTGCGGGTGGTCGAGTGCGAGTCGGCCCCGAAGGGGTTCTACGGGCACGCGGTCGGTGACACCCGGCAGGGCGGCCCGGTCTGGGTGACCGTGCCCAGGGACACCACCGGACCACGCCTGGAGGAACATGTGACCGCTCTGCTCGCGGAACTCCACGAGAGGGAGCCGAAGCTGATCGCCCACGACGGAACAGAGGTTCGCCAGGTCGGACGGGCACCCGGTGTGCCGGTATGGCCGGAGGCCCGCGCCGCGGCATAAGACCGGGGCGGCAGGGTGCGGGTCGTACGCCGGTCGGACCGATGAGGCTGTTCTGCATCACGGAGAAGGCGGCAACGGTGTGGGCCGTCCGGGATTTCCGGACGGCCCACACCTCTCGAATACTGCCGGGGTCGGTCAGCGGGTCGGTGCTTCGACGCCCGTCATGGCGAGGGCCGCCGGCGGGAGGCGGTCACCGTGGATGGTGATGCCGGCGACGGCGGCGGTCAGCTCCTGGAGTTCGTCGGGGCTGAACCTGACTTCTTCCGCGCCGATGTTCTCCAGGAGGTGGGACAGCCTGGTGGTGCTGGGTATCGGCACGATCCAGGGCTTCTGGGCGAGCGGCCAGGCGAGGTCGATCTGGGCGGGTGTGGCGCCCTTGCGTACGGCCCGGTCCTGGAGCAGCTGTACCAGGGGCATGTTGGCGGCCAGGTTGTCCTGGCTGTTGCGGGGGAACACGGTCCGGCGGTCATCCTCCGTGAACCGGAAGTACGGACTCATCGTGCCGGTCGTGAAGCCCATGCCCAGCGGAGCCCAGCAGACGAAGCCGATCCCGAGTTCCGCACAGAGCGGCAGGACCTTGTCCTCCGGTCCGCGCCAGAGCGTGGAGTACTCGTTCTGGATCGCGGTGAGCGGCTGGACGGCGTGGGCCCGGCGGATGGTCTGAAGGCCTGGCTCGGAGAGGCCCCAGTGCAGCACCTTGCCCTGGGCCATGAGGTCCTTCACCGTGTCCGCGACGTCCTCGATCGGGACGGTGGGATCGACGCGGTGCTGGTAGAGCAGGTCGATGTGGTCGGTCCTGAGGCGCTTCAACATGCCGTCGACGACTCGGCGGATGTGGTCCGGGCGGCTGTTCAGGCCGGTCACGGCCCCCGTGTCCGGATCGATGTTCCAGCCGAACTTGGACGCGATCACCACGTTGTCGCGGACGGGCCGGAGGGCGTCCCCGACGATCCGTTCCGACTCGAACGGCCCGTACGCCTCGGCCGTGTCGAAGAACGTCACCCTTGCTCGACGGCTGTGCGGATGAGGGTGACCATGTCCTTGCGGCTGGTGACGGGGCCGTAGAGGTTGCCCGGCATGGTCTGGGTGCCGAGGCCGATGCTCGAAACCTTCAAGGACCCGAGCCTGCGGTGACCGGTCTGCGTGATCGCCGCGGTCACCTGGTGACGAGGGCGGGTGGGGGACCCGGTGCCGTTGCCCGGCGGTGGCGCGTGTGCCTGGGCCGGTGCGGCTCCCGTGACGGCCATCGGCGAGGTCGCTGCGAGTGCGGCCGCGCCCAGGAAGCCGCGACGGCCGCGGTCCGCCGGGCTGTTGTCCGGCGTGCTGTCCTGTTCGTGCACGGGTTACGACCTTCGTGGTCGTCTGTGGGGGGCACCCTCGGCTGGGCACCGTGGGCGACGAAGAAGCGGGCTTGGTTGCCCTGTCGGGTGGCCGGACTACGCCTGCCGTGGGGCGAGTTCGGCGACGGTGATCTCGGACGGTGCGCCCACACGGACGGGTGGGCCCCAGGCGCCGGCGCCGCGGCTGACGTACAGCTGGGTGTCGCCGTGGCGTTCCAGGCCCGCGACGGCGGGGTTGGCCAGTTCGGCGAGGAGGCTGCCGGGCCGGAGCCGACCTCCGTGGGTGTGGCCGGAGAGCGGCAGGTCGACGCCGTGCGGACGGCGTCCCGGATGACGACGGGCTGGTGGGCGAGGAGGACGGCCGCGCGGGAGCGGTCGTGGTCGCCGAGGGCCTTGTCGAAGCCGGGAGTGCGCCGAACAGTGCCGGCGGGACGGCACTGACGAGCGCGCACAAGGCGATCACGACCTCGCGCAGCCCGTCCTTTGAGATGCAGGGCGTTCTCAGCCGAGGCGGTATCCGCCGACGGCGCTGACCGTCTGCGGGTCGCGGTGGTCGAAGACGATGCTGGCGCCGGTGTCCAGCGCGGCGATGCGGTCCATCTCGTCGGCGGTCAGCTCGAAGTCGAAGACCGCGATGTTCTCGGCCATGCGCTCCGGTCGCGAGGACTTGGGGATCACCACGACACCGCGCTGGGTCAGCCAGCGCAGCACCACCTGGGCGACGGACTTGCCGTGCGCTTCACCGATGGCGCTCAGCGTCGGGTCGCCGAAGATGTTGTTGCGGCCCTCGGCCAGCGGGCCCCACGACTCGATCTGCACGCCGCGCTCGGCCATGAGGGCCTGGTCGTCGGCGCGCTGGAAGTACGGGTGGGTCTCGATCTGGTTGACCGCCGGGACGGTCTCGTTGTGGTCGATGAGGTCGACCAGGCGGTCGGCGTAGAAGTTCGACACGCCGATCGCCTTGACCAGGCCCTGGCCGTGCAGGTCCTGCATGGCGCGCCAGGAGCTGTAGTAGTCACCGAAGGGCTGGTGGATCAGGTACAGGTCCAGGTAGTCCAGTCCGAGGAGGCGCAGGGACGTGTCGAAGGCCGCCTTGGCGCCCTCTTCGCCCTTTTCGTTGACCCACATCTTGGTGGTGATGAACAGCTCGTCGCGGGCGATGCCACTGGCCCTGATCGCGTTGCCCACGGCCTCTTCGTTGCCGTAGGCGGCGGCGGTGTCGAGGTGGCGGTAGCCAGCGGCGAGGGCGTCGGTGACGACCCGCTCGGTCTCCTCGGCGGGGACCTGGAAGACGCCGAAGCCGAGGATCGGCATCTGGACGCCGTTGTTCAGGGTGACATGGGGGATTTTGGACATGGTGAACCTTTCGGTGTGGTCCGCGATGGTTTGGGAAATGTGGGCCAGGGGCTACTGGCCGGGGTCGCTCCGCTCTTCCCGAGCGGGCTCGACGGGGTCCGGCGCGGCTGCCCAGCTGGCGAGCAGGTCGAGGGCCTGGCGGCTGGGCGAGCCGGGTTCCGCGGTGCAGATGATCAGCACGAGACCGGCGTCGGCAGGCATTTCCAGGGCTTCGTAGGAGAGGTCGAGGTCACCGACGACCGGGTGGTGCAGCCGCTTGACTCCGGTGCGGTGCAGCCGGACGTCCTGTGCGGCCCACCGGGTGCGGAACTCCTCGCTGCGGGTGCACAGTTCGCCGATCAGATCGGTGAGTGCCTTGTCGTAGGGGTTCTTGCCGGCCATGAGGCGCAGCCCGGCGACGCTGTCGCGGCCGGTGGCCTCCCAGTCGAGGTAGTAACCGGCCGCGCGGGGGTTCAGGAAGCGGAACCGTGCGGCGTTGACCGGGCGGGCGGGGTCCTCGTACAGCGGGGACAGAAGGGCTCTGCCCAGCGGGTTGGTGGCCATGACGTCCCCGAGGCCGTTGGTGACGTAGGCAGGGGACAGCTGGCTGTCCAGGATCGCCTGGATGGCCGGACGTACTCGCTGTACCGCCGGGCGCCGGCGTACCGCAGTGCCGCTGTTGGCCGCACGCGCCAGGTCGAACAAGTGTGCCCGCTCGGCCTCGTCCAGCAGCAGCGCACGGGCCACGGCGTCCAGGACACTCTCGGAGGCACCGCGCACGTTGCCGCGCTCCAGCTGGGTGTAGTACTCCACGGACACCCCGGCCAGGTCGGCCACCTCGCCGCGTCGCAGACCGGGCACACGGCGGGTGCCGCCGTGGTCGACGAGGCCCACCTGCTCGGGGGTGACCTTGCCGCGGCGGGAGATCAGAAAGTCCCGTACCTCGCTGCGGTTGTTCATGCCCTTCACGCTACGAGCCCCACCGCGACGGTGGGAGATGCTGCCAGTACCCCCCTCGGCGGCACCTCGCCGACATGCCTGCCGTCGAGATACGGGCCGCCGGGGATGCGACGTAGGGGGTGCTGTCAGCATCTCCCACCGCGACCGTCGGCTACCTAGCGTCGATGACGAGGCAGCCGGTGTCGGCCGGCCGCACCGACGATGAGGAGCGCGTCATGCAGTACACCCGTCTGGGCACCTCCGGACTGAAGATCAGCCGCATCGCGCTCGGATGCATGAGCTTCGGCGACACCTCGCAGATGCCGTGGGCGCTGGACGACGACGGCGCCGAGCCGGTCTTCCGCCAGGCCGTCGAGTCCGGGATCACCTTCTGGGACACCGCCAACATCTACGCCTACGGCACATCCGAGGAGATCGTGGGCCGCGCGATCAAGAAGTACACGAAGCGCGACGACGTCGTCCTGGCCACCAAGCTGTTCAACCCCATGCACGACGGACCCGGTGGGTCGGGCCTGTCGCGCAAGGCCGTGATGGAGCAGATCGACGCCTCTCTGACCCGGCTGGGCACCGACTACGTCGACCTCTACCAGATCCACCGCTTCGACCCGCAGACCCCGGTCGAGGAGACCATGGAAGCTCTGCACGACCTCGTCAAGGCCGGCAAGGTCCGCTACCTCGGCGCCTCCTCGATGTGGGCCTGGCAGTTCGCCACCATGCAGCACGCGGCCCGGAGCCACGGCTGGACGCCCTTCGTGTCGATGCAGGACCAGTACAGCCTGCTGGCACGGGAGGAGGAGCGGGAGATGTTCGGCCTGCTCGCCCACACCGGCGTCGGCTCCATCCCCTGGAGCCCCCTGGCCGGCGGCCGGGTCGCCCGCCCCTGGGGCCAGGACGGCACCGCGCGGGCCAAGACGGCCCCCGACACCGACTACGCCGGACGCCCCCTGTTCGTCGACACCGACGAAGCCATCGTCGACGCCGTCCAGAAGATCGCCGACGCGCACGGTGTCCCGATGGCCCAGGTCGCGCTGGCCTGGGTACTGAAGAACCCCGTCGTGTCCGCGCCCATCGTCGGCGCCACCAGGACCCACCACCTCACCGACGCCGTCGCCGCGCTCGACCTCACGCTCACCGAGGACGAGATCGCCGCGCTGGAAGACCCCTACACCCCGCGCCTGCCCACGTACTTCTGACCGGTCGCCAACCTCGTCTTCCACGCCACCGGTCGGTGAGTGCCGGAGCTGCCGATCACTGCCGAGTCCCTGCTCTGATCCGCCAGCTCACCGACTCACCGACTCACCGGCTCACCGGCTCACCGGCTCGCCCTCGGCCTGAGCAGCACCCCGCCGGCCATGGCGGTCGCCGCCAGCAGTGCCGCGCCGATGAGCAGGCTGACGCGCATGCCGTGCAGGAAGTTCGCCCGGTCGGCGATGAGGGCGCCGAAGACGGCGACGGCGAGGGCACCGCCGAACTGGCGGGAGGTGTTGAGGACTCCGCTGGCCAGGCCCGCCTGCTCCGGTCGCACGCTCTCCAGCATCAGTCCGGTCATCGCGGGTACGGCGAGGGCACCGCCGAGGGAGACCGGGATCATCAGGATCGCGACCAGCCAGATGGGCGTGCTGCCGGGCAGGAAGAACAGGAGCAGCAGGCCCGCCGCCATGATCCACATTCCGGCGGTCATGACGATCCGGGCGCCGAACTTCCGTACCAGTCGGGCGGTTTGGAGGGCCACGACGCCGGTCAGCAGCGTCATCGGCAGGAACGCGACGCCGGTGGCGAGCGCGGACAGGCCGCGCAGCTGCTGGAAGTAGAGGCTGAGCAGGAACGTCAGGCCGTAGAAGCCGATGTTGAGGGTGAACCCGGCCAGCAGGGTGACGGTCACCGGGCGGGAGCGGAAGAAGGTGAGCGGCAGCATCGGGTGGCGGCCCTGGGCTTGCGACCGCAGGAACACCGCGAGCGCCAACACCGCCACCGCGAGGGCGGCGATCACCGGGGTGTCGCTGAAGCCGTACTCGCCGCCCTCGATCAGCGCGTACGTCACACCGCCCATCGCCAGGACCGCGCTGAACTGGCCGGTCCAGTCGAAGGGCACCGGCCGCCGCGGGGAGCGGGCCACGCGGGTGAGCAGCCCCAGGGCGACCGCGCCGACCGGCAGGTTGATGAAGAAGATCCACCGCCAGTCCACGGCGCTCAGCGCACCGCCGAGCAGCGGTCCCGCCGCCGAGCCGACCGAGCCGCCCAGCGCCCAGAACCCGAGGGCACGGGCGCGATGGGCGGCGTCCGGGTACGCCTCGCGGATCAGGGCGAGGGTGGCGGGCATCATGACCGCCGCGCCCGCGCCCTGCACCAGGCGGGCCGCGACCAGGACGGGCAGCGTGGGCGCCAGGCCGCAGGCCGCCGAGGCGATCAGGAACAGCCCCATGCCCACGCCGAACGCCTGCCGGGCGCCGATCCGGTCCGAGACGGACCCGGCGGACAGCAGCAGCGCGGCGAGCACCAGGGTGTAGCCGTCGACGACCCACTGGAGCCCGGTCATACCGCCGCCGAGGTCGGCGCCGACGGTGGGCAGGGCCACGCTGACGATCAGCGCGTCCAGGGTGATGACGAAGAAGCCGAGCAGCGCGGCACCGAGCGCGAACGCGGAGGCGGTTGTCCTGCCCCGGCCGGCCGGAGTGGTGGCGGTGCTGCCCGGGGTGGGCGCCTGCGTGCTGGTCATCGAACTCTCCTGGTGACGTGATCCTTCGCGTTCTCAGCGTGGGACCGGCCCCTCGGGCGTTCCAGGCCGGGTTGTGCGGGGGTGTGGGATGCGGGGTAGTGACAGGGCCCCTCAGAGGAGATGCGGGGGCGTCGGACGCCTGCCTATCGTCGAAACATGTCCCCCCTCACGATCACTCTCAGCAACGGTGTGGAGATGCCCGCCCTCGGACTCGGCGTCTTCCAGACCCCGCCCGATGTCACGACCGCCTCGGTCGAGGAGGCCCTGCGCGTCGGCTACCGCCACATCGACACGGCCGCCGCCTACGGCAACGAGCGGGAGGTCGGCGACGGCATCCGCCGCTCCGGCCTCGCGCGCGACGAGGTGTTCGTCGAGACGAAGCTGTGGATCAGCGACTACGGTTACGACAGCGCGCTGCACGCCTTCGACAAGAGCGCGGGCAAGCTCGGCGTCGACCAGATCGACCTGCTGCTGCTCCACCAGGCCCTGCCCTCCGCCTTCGACCGCACCCTCGACGCCTACCGGGCGCTGGAGAAGCTGCTCGCCGACGGCCGGGTACGGGCCATCGGCGTCAGCAACTTCATGCCCGAGCACCTGGAGCGGCTGCTGGCCGAGACGTCCGCCGTGCCCGCGGTCAACCAGATCGAGGTCCACCCGTACTTCCAGCAGACCGCGTTGCGGCGCCTGCACGTTCAGCACGGCATCCTGACCCAGGCGTGGTCGCCCATCGGCGGCATCACCTCCTACCGCGGCGGCGAGAAGCGGACCTTCGACGACCCGGTCCTGCTGGAGATCGCCGGGCAGCACGGCAGGTCGGCCGCGCAGGTCATGCTGCGCTGGCATCTCCAGGAGGGCCGCTCCGCGATCCCGAAGTCGGTCAAGCCCGCCCGCATCGCCGAGAACTTCGACGTCTTCGACTTCGAGCTGACCACCGAGCAGCTCGCCGCGATCGACGCGCTCGACACCGGCGTACGCGGCGGACCGGAGCCGGACGCCATCACGCTTGAGGCCTACGGCATCGAGATCCCCGAGGCGTGAAGTCGCCCTGCCGATGGTGCAGTTCGCCGACGCCTCACCTCGGCACACCGACTCGGCACACCGACTCAGCACACCGACGTACCGCTGACCCTTGCCCTCACGTCACGGAAGAGCCCTCGCCATGACCCGCACCACCCCTCTGACCGTCCTGGTCGTCGGTGCCACCGGCAGCGTCGGCACCCTCGTCGTCGCCGAAGCCCTCCGGCAGGGCCACCAGGTGAAGGCCCTCGTCCGTGATCCCGGGCGCGCCAGGACCGTGCTGCCTGAGGCCGCTGGGCTCGTCGCCGGGGACCTCGCCGATGCCGACACCCTCAAGGAGGCCGTCGACGGAATCGACGCCGTGGTGTTCACCCACGGCTCCCACGGCGGGCCCGGCCAGGCGGAACGCATCGACTACGGAGCCGTCCGCAACACCCTGGCGGCACTGGGCGACCAGCCGGCCCGGATCTCGCTGATGACCGCGATCGGCGTCACGGGCCGTCCCAGGAACGCCGACGGCACGGTCCGCGACGACATGATCACCGACGCCCACGCGTGGAAGCGCCGCGGGGAACGCCTGGTCCGCGCCAGTGGGCGCCCGTACACGATCGTCCGCCCCGGCTGGTTCGACTACAACGCTCCCGGCCAGCTCGCCCTGACGATGCTTCAGGGCGACACCCGGCACGCCGGCAGCCCCAGCGACGGCGTTATCGCCCGCCGGCAGATCGCCCAGGTCCTCGTCTCCGCGCTCACCTCGCCCGAGGCCGACCACAAGACCCTCGAACTCGTCGCCGAGCACGGGCCTGCCCCCGCCGGCCTCGACCCGCTGTTCGCCGGCCTCACCGCCGATGTGCCCGGCTCCCTCGACGCCGCCCTGGACAGCGCCAACCTGCCGCTCGACGCCGAACCCGCAGCCGTACGGCAGGACTTGGAAGCCGTCCGGCACGCCAACCACTCCTAGGAACCCCCATGGTGGAGAACACCAGCGGCAAAGTCGTCGTCATCACCGGCGCCAGCAGCGGACTCGGCGCGGCGACCGCCCGGCACCTGACCGCGCGCGGTGCCAAGGTCGTGCTCGGCGCCCGCCGGCTGGAGCGGCTGGAGGAACTCGCCGACGAACTCGGTCTCGGCCGCAAGGCGGTCGACGGACCGACGTGAGCGACCGCGAGCAGGTGAAGGCGCTGGTCCAGCGGGCCGTCGACCAGCACGGCCGTATCGACGTCATGCTCAACAACGCCGGCCTCATGCCGCTGTCCCCGCTGGAGATGGAGCGGTTCGACGAGTGGCGGTCATCTCTCCCGGCGCGGTGGACACCGAACTGCCCGCCTCGGTCAAGGCCGAAGGCGTCGCGGACGCGGTCGCCGGCCTCTACCAGGAGTACGCCATCCCCGCGGACGGCTTCGCGCGCTGCGTGGAGTTCGCCATGAGCCAGCCCCAGGAAGTCGACGTCAACGAGATCCTGTTCCGCCCGACCCGTCAGCAGCGGTGACCGGCGGCCCGGCGAAGGTCCTGTGCCCGGTCACGAGGCGGGCAGTCCGATGCGCCGCAGCCAGGCGTCGACGGCGGCACCGGCGTCCCGGACTTCCTCGCCGCGTACCGCGAGGCCCTCGGCGATCGTCGCGCCGGGGCAGGAGGCGGCGTAGTCGCGTGCGGTGGTGCCCAGGCCGCTCATGGCGTGGGTGGTGAACGGGACGACGGTCCTGCCGCGGAAGTCGAGGGTTTCGGTGAACGTCGTCATGATCATGGGAGCGCGGACGTTCCAGACAGGGCTGCCTAGCAGGATCGTGTCGTAACGGCCGAGGGAGACCAGCGGGTCGGCGACGGCCGGACGTGCCTCGGTGTCCTGCTCCCGGACGTTGCGCCGGACGGTCGCGTCGTAGCCGGACGGGTAGGGGTCCGCGGCCCGGATGCGGTGGACGTCGCAGTCGGTCCGGTCCGCGATCATGCGGGCCAGGACCTCGGTGTTGCCGACCTCGATGTTCCGGCGTCCGCCGTTGTAGTAGTTCTCGCCCGGCCGGGAGAAGTAGGCCAGCAGGACGGTGCGGGTCCCCGGGGCGGGTGTGCCGGACCGCTCGGCGGACTCGGACTCGGATTCGTCCGGGCGGGGTGAGGCGGGTGAGGCGGAACAAGCGCCGATCGCGGCACCGGCCGTCATGACGGTTCCTCCTGTGAGCAGGCCGCGGAGCACCGTGCGGCGAGGGGTACGACTCATCGCTGGTGCTCGCTCAGCCGTCTACGCGTCGCGCGCTGAGCCACTGGACCATCGCCGGGTCGCGGTGGTCGAAGAACAGCGAGCCGCCGGTGTCCAGGGTGGCGACGGCCGACATCTGGTCGTCGGTGAGCTCGAAGCCGAAGACGTCGAGGTTCTCCGCCATGCGCTCGGGCCGGACCGACTTCGGGATCGCGACAACGCCCCGCTGGACCAGCCAGCGCAGCACCACCTGGGCCACGGACCTGCCGTGCTTCTCGCCGATCTCGCTCAGGAGAGGGTTGGTGAACAGGTCGTTCTTGCCCTCGGCGAACCCACCCCAGGACTGGATCTGTACCCCGTGCTCGCGCATCAGGTCCTGGTAGTCGGCGCGCTGGAAGAACGGGTGGGTCTCGATCTGGTTGACCGCCGGGGTGATCTCGTTGTTGATGATCAGGTCGAGGAGCCGGTCGGGGTAGAAGTTGGCGACGCCGATGGCCTTGGTCCGGCCCTCCCGGTTCAGCGCCTCCATGGCACGCCACTGGCCGTACACATCGCCGTAGGGCTGGTGCATCAGGTACAGGTCGACGTGGTCCAGGCCGAGCTTGGCCAGCGACGTCTCGAACGCGCGCCTGGTGTTCTCCTCGGCGGGTGCGTCCTGGACGTACAGCTTGGTGGTGACGAACAGGTCCTCGCGCGGTACCCCGCTGTTCTTGATGGCGCGGCCGACGGCCTCCTCGTTCCCGTAGGAAGCGGCCGTGTCGAGCAGCCGGTAGCCGGCCGCGAGGGCCTCGGTGACGGCCTGTTCGGTCTGCTCCGCCGGGATCTGGAAGACGCCGAAGCCGAGGATCGGCATGTCGACACCGTTGTTCAGGGTGACGCTCTGCATGAGGGTTGCCTTTCGAGCGGGACGCGGGTGTGGAGCAAGCACGGGCCGGATGCCGGGCGCCGCTCGAACACGGGCGGGAGATCCGTACACGACCGGTGTGAAGCCCGCCGGAATCCACCTTCGCGCTCTTTCGCCACCGGTGGCAGGCCGAGCCGTGCCAGGGGGTGGCGAGCCGGGTAGTGACAGGGCCCCTCACCTCTCTGCCGCGCAGGTCAGAGCGGTGTGACACTGAAGGGCATGGCATCCGAGCAGAGCAGTGACGGCGGCGCCGAGCTGGGCCGGTTCCTGCGTGCCCGCCGCACCCAGACCGCACCCGAACAGGTCGGCCTCAAGGCCGGCGCCGGCCTTCGCCGCACCCCCGGCCTGCGCCGCGAGGAACTGGCCACGCTCGCCGGCATCAGCATCGACTACTACGTACGCCTGGAACGCGGCAAGGAGACCCGGCCCAGTCCCTCCGTCGTCGACGCCCTCGCCCGCGCCCTGCAACTGGACGACGCCGAACACCAGCACCTGCGCGAACTGGCCGTCCGCGCCGCGCGGTACGCCCCCGAGACACCGCCCGCCCCGAGCCGGACCGTGCGCCCGCACCTGAAGCTGCTGCTCGACGCGATGCGTCCGAACCCGGCGTACATCGTCAGCCGCAGCATGGACCTGCTCGCCTCCAACCCCGGCGGCCTCGCCCTCTATGCGGGCCTGGAAGACTGGCCCGCCACCCAGCGCAACCTCGCCCGCTACCTCTTCCTGCACCCCGTGGCCCGCGAGCTGTTCCCCGACTGGGACATCCAGATACGCGCCTGCATCGCCCGGCTGCGTGCCCTGGCCGGCACCGCCCCCGACGCCCCCGACCTGACCACCCTCGTCGGCGAACTCGTCCTCAAGAGCCCCGACTTCGCCAGGCTGTGGGACCGCTACGACGTCACGGGCCGCAAGGCCATCCACAAGACGTTCCACCACCCACAGGTCGGCGAAGTCACCCTGGCCGCCCAGTCCATGGAACTGGACGGCACACCGGGCCGGCGCCTCGTCGCCTACGCCGCCGAACCCGGCACCCCCGACCACGATGCCCTGCTCCTGCTCGACATGACCGCTCCCGCTCCCAGCAGGCGACAGGCCATGAACGACGTGCCGCAGCCGCGCGCATCGCCCTGATCCGGCAGCGGGACCCCGCACTGATACACGCGCCCAAGAAGGCGGGCAAAATGGTCGCATGGAGCGCGCAGCGGAGAAGGCGAAGGGCCACGCGACGGGTGCCACGAGCGACCTCGGCGCCTATCTGCGCGCCCGCCGCGCACAGGTCACCCCCGAGCAGGCCGGGCTGACCGCGGCCCCCGGCCCGCGCCGCACACCGGGTCTCCGCCGCGAGGAGCTGGCCACGCTCGCCGGGATCAGCATCGACTACTACGTACGCCTGGAACGCGGCAAGGAGACCCACCCCGGTCCCACGGTCGTCGACGCCCTCGCCCGCGCCCTGCTCCTGGACGCGTCCGAGCACCGGCACCTGCGCGAGCTCGCTTCCCGCGCCGCCTACGCCCCCGAAGCGCCGCCCGCACCCGGCCACACCGTGAGACCGCAGCTGTTGGCGCTCCTTGAATCCGTGCGCCCGAACGCGGCCTACGTCGTCAGCCGCACCCTGGATCTGCTCGCCTCCAACCCCGGCGCGCTCCGGCTCTTCGCCGGCCTGGCCGACTGGCCGCCGCCGCGGCGGAACTTCGCCCGCTACGCCTTCCTCCACCCCCTCGCCCGCGACGTACTCGACGACTGGGAGGAGCAGGCCCGTGCCTGCGTCGGCCGGCTCCGCGCCCTGGCCGGCACCGAACCGGACGCCCCGGACCTGGCCGACCTGGTCGGCGAACTCCTGGCGAAGAGCCCGGACTTCGCCGACCAGTGGAACCGCTTCGACGTCAGACCGCACGCCCCGGACCCCAAGACCTTCCACCACCCCGAGGTCGGCGATCTCCACCTCGGCTACGAGTCGATGCCGCTGGAGCACAGCCAGAGGCAGCGGTTCGTGGTGTTCTTCGCCGAGCCGGGCACCTCCGACCACGACAAGCTGATCCGGCTCGACATCGAGGAGACACGGCTGTCCCGGCGCCGGGCCGCCGACTGAGCGGCGAGGACCCGGCTTACCGGAAGAACTCCCGTCTGCTCAGCGGGTCATGGCGTCGCGCACAAGGGCGGTGTCGACGAACTGTTCGAAGCGCACGATGAGCCCGCCGCGTACGACGAAGTGGTGGGCGACGCGGACGTCGATCGGCTTGGCGGTGGCCTTGTTGACGGCGGTGTAGCGGGCCAGGACGACGACGTTCTCGCCGTCGACGACGTAGGTGTCGTCGTGGGCGGTCCAGCCGTCCCAGTCCCGGCCGAGCTTCTCCATCACGTGGGACGTGACGCCGTCGGGGGTGCGGTAGGTGCCGGCGAGGGGGAAGCCGGCCATCTCCGTCCACTCCACGTCGGGGGCGAGGGTGGCGCGGAGGGCTTCGAGGTCACCGGCGGCGGAGGCCAGGTACTGGCGGCGAACGACGTCGGCGGGCGCGGTGGATGTGTCGAACTCGGTCATGGTCAGCCCCACTTCATCTCGCCCTTGGCGACCTTCGCACCGATCTGGGCGGCGATCAGCATCCCGTTGTCCGGGTAGCGGCTGACCAGCGCCTCGGTCAGCGCGGCGCCGTCGGCCGCCTTGCCGAGTTCCTCCTCGAAGGCGAGCAGGTAGTCGCGGGTGGCGGTGATGGCGGAGGCGTCGGCGGCGGTGCCGGGCAGGCGGTGGCCGGGGACGACCAACTCCGGCTTCAGGGCGGCCATTTCGTCCAGCAGGTCGACCCAGGACGCGCGGTCGCCCGGGGTGGGGGTGTCGGCGACCCAGACGTGCTCCTGCTGGAAGAGCAGGACGCCGCCGAGGAGCGCGCGGTGCTCGGCCTGCCAGAGGTAGTGGCGGTCGGGCAGGCCGGCCGGGCCGCCCTTGAGCTGGAAGAGGTGGCCTTCGAGGGTGAGGTCGCCGGTCAGCGGGGTCAGGTCGACCAGGCGGGTGGGGAGGTTGGGGCCGAGGGCCTCCCACGCCTTGAGCTTGCCCTCGTAGGAGTGCCGGATGTGCTCGATGACGAGCGGGGTGGCGACGAACGTCGCGTCGGGGAAGGCGTCGGCGATCACTTCGGCGCCGAAGTAGAAGTCCGGGTCGGCGTGGCTGACGAACACGGTGGTCAGCTTCTTGCCGGAGTCGAGGATCTCGGCGGCGAGGCGGTGGCCGTCGGCGCGGGTGAAGGCGGCGTCGACCAGCAGCGCCTCCTGCTCGCCGGTGACGAGCGTGGCGGTCTTGTTCCTGCTGCCGGCGGGGAAGTCGAGGTCCAGGATCTTGAAGGCGAGCGTGGTCATGCGGGGCTCCTTGAGGGGGAGGGGAGGGGGTGGGAGGTCAGGCGGCCACGGCCGCGAGGCGTACGTCGACCTCGTCGGCGGTGGCGTGGCCGTAGGCCAGGGGAGTGACGGAGTCGCCGTCGACGGCCAGCAGGGTGGGGAAGCCGGTGACGCCCAGCGCGGCGGCGCGGCGGAAGTCGGCATCGGCCCGCGTCCCGGGTGCGGCGAACGCGGCGAGTACGGCGTCGGCGTCCAGCCCGGCCGTCTCGGCCACCGTCCGGTAGGTGGCGGGGTCGGAGAGGCTCAGGCCGTCGACGTAGAAGACGCGCTGGAGGGCCGTGGCCAGCTCCGCCGCGCGATCGGGGGCGACCTGGCGCAGGGCGGCGACACCGCGGGCGGCGGCTTCGGAGTCCATGACGAACGAGCCGTCGGCGATCAGCTGCTCGTAGCCCTCGCCGAACTCGGCGCCGGTCAGCTCGGCGATCTTGGCGTTCGCGCCCTGGACGTGGCCGAACTCGCGGATCGGCACCCGGCGCGACCCGGTGAACAGGCCACCGGAGACGACCTCGACCGGCAGTTCGGGATGGCGGGAGGCGACCTCGCTCAGCGTTCCGGAGAATCCGTGCGACCAGCCGCAGTAGGCGTCGAAGACGTAGACGAGCTTCATGGGTGACCTCGGAGGCGTGTCCTGCCCACCTGGTGTGAGCATTCGTCTGACGAAACAGTAACTGACGTGTCAGATATTTCTTGGTGGGTGTGAGGTGGGACACATGAGTGGAGCTGTGGTCATTACATCAGGGCGGTCGCCCGTCCGCAGGTCAGGGCAGTCGGGGCAGCATGTCCCGGGCGGTGTGGCTGAGGATGCGGAGGTCCTCCGCGAACCGCTCGCGGTCCTCGGCGGGGAGCGGTGCCACGAAGTACCGCTTGATGTTCGCCACGTGCACCCGAGACGCGTGCACCACCGTCTCCTCACCCAGCGGAGTGAGTCGCACCAGCTTCGCGCGCCGGTCCTCGGGGGAGTCGGTGCGTGCCACGAGTCCCGCCGCCACCATGCGGTCCACCAGCCGGGTGGCGCCGCCCGTCGTCAGGACCTGTTCCTGGGCGATGGCCCGCATCGACATGCCCGGTGCGCCCGCCCGTCCGAGGATCAGCAGCACCTCGAACATGAGATGACTGATCCCGCACTCCTCCTCCAGGGCCCGCCCGAGGATGTACTCCAGCCGGTTGGCCGCCCCTTGGAGCCGCCCGAACGCGAGGATCAGTTCGTGGTCGGCGGCCTCCTTCGCCGTGCCGATGCCCGCCTGCTCGCTCACGTGGCTCGCCGCCCCTTCTGCCGTCCCGGGTATCACCGTACCGATCATGCCCGGGGCGGCAGGGTGTCAGGGTGTCAGGTCCGGCGGGCGCGGTCGCGGGGGCACCGGCCGGCGCGCCCGCTCCACGGCTATGCCCCCGGGTGCAGTCCCAGCCGGCCGGGCGTCGGGTCGCCCTTGACCTCGCCGAAGTACAGGGCGAAGGTCTGCTTCCAGCGTTCGACCGCGGCGCGGTCGGCCATGAAGCGGGGGAAACCGTCCACGTGGGCGTTCGGGTACTCCCAGATCGGCTTCCGTCCCGCCGGGGGAGTGACGTCGGTGCGGACGGACCAGCCGTTGAACGACCCGTTCTGCGTCTCGGTCCAAGGCGGCCGCTCGATGGTGTGCAGGGGCCTTTCCCTCTGGAAGCCTCGGCAGAAGCCTCGACATCCATCTGGGACCGCCGCGCCGGCTGCACCCTCATCTGGCGAAGAGCCGCTCTGGCCGCGACCGCACCCCAGTCCCTGGGAGCAGGTCATCTGTCGGGGGATCCGCGATCACGGCCGACGGCGGAAGCTGACGCGCATCAGCCGACTGTCGGCCCAGTCTTCGAGCCGAGTCGGCCGGATGGTGCCGGGGTCGTGGGGCTGATTGAGATCCGCCACGATCTCCGCCAGTACGGCCTGACGTTCAGCCGGGTCGGTGACCGGTGTGGCCCGTGCGGGCAGATCCGCACGGATCCCGTTCTTGAGGTGAAAGGTGAAGTGGGGATCGGCGAGAAGGTTCGCGTGCCAGTCGGTGGCGGCACCGCCGGCGCCGCTGCACAGGTAGGTGGTGCCCGCAGCTCGGTAGAAGAAGATCTCGATGCGGCGTGCTCGGCCGGTGCGGCGCCCCAGCGTCGTGATGTCGATGATCCGTTCCCCGGTGCCCGCGGCGGGGGTGATCTCGACGGCTCGTCGGACGTGGTCGGGCAGGTGGGACAAGGACGCGTCCCGTGCGGAGTCGTTCGACCCGGTCGTGTCCGGAGTGCTCATGCGGCCCCGGCCTGAAGCGCGGGGCCGAGGAGGAGTCCACCGTCGATGACGTACTCCGACCCCGTGATGAACGACGCGTCCGACGACGTGAGGAACAGGAGAAGACGGCTGACGTCGGCCGGCTCCCCGAGCCGGGGGATGGCGAACGGCTCGGGTGAGTAGAAGTCGGCGATTGCCGCGACCGCGCCGGCTGCTGGTTCGTGGATGAAGGAGGTCGAGATCACGCCGGGGTGGATGGTGTTGACCCGGATGCGGTCGCGGCCGAGCTCGAGTGCCGCCGTTCGGGTGAGGCCTCGCACGGCCCACTTGCCGGCGACGTACGGCGCGTAGTGAGCCGTGCCGCCCAGGCTCATGGTCGAGGCGACGTTGACGATGGCTCCTCCTGCCGCGCGGCGCAGAGCGGGGGCTGCGGCCTTGATGCCGAGGAAGGTCCCGGTGAGGTTGATGTCGAGGATGCGCGACCACGTGGCCTGCTCCGTGTTTTCGATCGTCGCGGGCGGATTCTGCACGCCCGCGTTGTTGACGAGCACGTTCAGGGCGCCGAAGGCGCTCTCGGCGGCCAGCACAGCGGCGGACCACGAGCTCTCGTCGGTAACGTCGAGGCGGGCGAAGCGAGCGCGGGTCCCGAGCTCGTCGGCGAGAGCGGCGCCGCGTTCCGCGTCGATGCCGCCGATCACCACGTTCGCGCCCTCCGCGTGAAAGGCGCGCACGTGGCTCGAACCCTGGCCGCCGGTCCCACCGGTCACGAGCACGGTCTGGTTGTCGAAGCGGGGCATCAGATGTTCCTTTGTTCCCTCGGTACGTGGGTGAAATGACCGGGATCACCAGTGATGAACGGCGGCCAGTGGTGAGCCGAGTGACTCGCCATCCCTTTGACGGTAGGCCGGGGGCAGTGGCGAGTCAAGCCACTCACCTCGTATGCTCGGCCCATGAGCAGAGTCGTGACGACGTATCACCAGCGCGTCGCCCAGGAGAAGCGCGCGCTGATCGTGACGGCCGCGACCGGACTGTTTCTCGAGTTGGGCTACGACCGGACGTCGCTGGCGCGGATCGCGGAGTGCTCGGGCGTTTCGCGGGCCACCTTGTTCAAGCAGTTTCCGAGCAAAGCCGCCCTGTTCGACGCCATCGTGACCGAGGCCTGGTCGACCGCCGACGAGGAGGACCCTCCGCCGGCGGGCAACGTCGTCGACGGCCTCGGCATCATCGGTCGCCGTTACGCCGAGCTGCTGGGCCGTGCCCAGATGACCGATCTGTTCAGGATCGTCATCGCCGAGCTGCCGCGGTTCCCCGAGCTGGCCCACGCGCAGTTCTCGCACGGGAAGTTGCCCTATTTCGAGGCCGTACGCGGCTACCTCCTGGCTGAGCGCGAGGCGGGAACGGTGCGGGTCGAGGACGTGGACCTCGCGGCCACCCAGTTCCTGGGCATGATCTCCAACTACGTCTTCTGGCCGACGCTCCTGGTGCCGGGCTGGGAGGTGAGCGCCGAACGCGTCGCCCAGGTGGTCGACGAGGCCGTCCGCACCATCGCCGCCCGGTACGCCACGACTGGACCGGGGGCGTCCACCGACGGCTGAGTCCCGCCGCTGCCAAGGGAGTTGACGCCTACGTGATCGAGGCCGTCGGCACCAAGGGCGTTCGCGGGGCATCCCGGGGCATCCCGGGGCGGACACCGAGGGAGGGAGTCCCGTGACCCGCGCGGAAGGCCGGTGAGGGGCCCTGGCGCACCCCGGAACGCCGCTCCCCGGCACAGCACGGCCTGCCACCCCGCGAACCCGTCCAGCAGGCTGACGATCGGCAGAAGGTCAGGTTCCCCGCGCGTGGACAGCACGGGACGGACACTCACGGAGCGGCGCCGTGAAGCACATCGAGCTGGGCGACCTGGAGGTCTCCCGAATCGGTCTGGGCGCGATGCCGGTGAACGCCTTCTACACCGGGCGCGACACCGACGAGGCCGAGGGCATTCGCACCGTTCACCGTGCCCTCGACCTTGGCATCACCCACATCGACACCGCCGAGGTCTACGGTCCCTTCACCAACGAGGAGTTCCTCGCCAAGGCGCTCACGGGCCGCCGGGACCAAGTGGTGCCGGCGGCCAAGTTCGGGTTCATCTCGCACACCGGCCGATCGGAGGGATCCCTGGACAGCGGTCCGGCCGGCGTACGCATCGCGGTCGAGGGCTCGCTGAAGCGGCTGAACACGGACTGCATCGACCTGTACTACCAGCACCGTGTCGACCCGGACACCCCCATCGAGGACACCGTCGGGGCCCTGGCCGAACTGGTCGCCGAGGGCAAGATCCGCCACATCGGCCTGCACGGGGGCCGCGCCGGCCACCATCCGCCGGGCCCACGCCGTGCACCCGATCACGGCACTCCAGACGGAGTACTCACTGTGGTCCCGCGAGCCGGAGGCGGAGATCCTCCCGACCACGCGGGAACTGGGCATCGGCTTCGTACCCTGGTCGCCGCTCGGCCACGGCTTCCTGACCGGCGCGATCCGCTCCACCGACTGGATGGACGCCGACGACTTCCGCGTGAACAACCCGCGGTTCCTCCCCGGCGACTTCGAGCAGAACCTCCGGATCGCCGACGAGGTCAAGGCCGTCGCCGATGAGGCCGGTGCCACGCCCGCTCAGGTCGCCCTCGCCTGGCTGCTGGCGCAGGGTGACGACATCGCCCCGATCCCCGGTACCAAGCGCGTCCTCCACCTGGAGGACAACGCTGCCGCCGACGGCGTCGAACTGAGCACCGAGGCGCTGGAGAAGCTGAACAGCCTCACTCCGGCCGCCGGCGAGCGCCTGGACGAGGCGGCGATGGGACTGTCCGACCGTTGATCCGGCGGCCGGCCGGACCCCCGACGACAGGAGCCGTATGAACACCTCACCCGGCGCAAGCACTCGCGAGGAGGTCATCAAGGCCTACCGCGCCTACCTGCACGCGATGACCGACGGCGACACCGACGCCCTCGACGACCTGCTCGACGACGGTTTCACCCTCACCCACATCACCGGGTACCAGCAGTCGAAGACCGAGTGGCTGTCGCAGATGGGCGTCGGCCGGTTCGTCTACCACGGGGTCATGGAGAAGGACGTGACCGTCGCGGTCGAGGGAGACACGGCCCGTCTTGTCGGCCGGATCGTCACGGACGCGACGGTCTACGGCACGCACGCGGACTGGCGTCTGCGACTGGCCGTCGACTACGCCCACGAAGGCGGTACCTGGACCGCCCTCCGCGCGGTCGCCACGACCTGGTGAGCCGCGGTGCCGGGCCTTCGCCTCGTCAGTGGGTGGTGGTGCGCGGGCCGTTGTACTGCTCGTCGGTGACCTTCTCCAGCCAGGTCGTCTCCGGGCTGCCGTCGCCGCGTCCCTCCCACAGCGCGAGGTGTTCCATGAAGGCGTCGGGGGCGGCGCCGTGCCAGTGCTCCTCGCCGGGCGGGGTGTGGACGGTGTCGCCGGGGCGGGCCTCGATGACGGTGCCGTCCCGGCCGCCGATCAGGGCGATCCCGGAGACGATGTGCAGGGTCTGGCCGAGGGCGTGGGAATGCCAGTCGGTACGGGCGCAGGGCGCGAAGCGTACGAGGTTCAGGCGGGCGCGGGACGGTTCCTGACCGGCGTAGACGACGTCCCACCAGACGTCACCGGTGAACCAGTCGGCCGGGGCCTTGCTGGTGGGCTGCTTCTTGAGGATCTCCATCGGTTCTCTCCTGACGGTGCTGCTGTGTTCGGGCGGTTCGGGTGGTTCAGGCGGCGGCGTGGGGCCAGGTCCATGCCCGGCTCGCGGGAGGCCTCCGCCCGCGCCAGCGGTTCTTTGGCCTTGGCTGCCGCGGTCGGGATGGCGTCGGAGCCGGCGACGAACCGCGGCGACGGCTGCTGCTCGGCTACGACCGGCAGGGCGCGCGCGAGCTTGGCCGGGTCGCCGGCCTGCCGGCCGTTCATACTCTGCCAGGCGGCCTTCGTCGTGGCGGTGCGCTCGGCGTAGTCGCCGATGGACAGCTCGGCCCAGGTGGTGGAGGCGTCCACCAGCAGCTCGGTGCGGAAGAAGCCGGGCTCCACGATCGTGGTACGGATACCGAACGGCTCCACGTCGAAGCGCAGGGACTCCATCCAGCCCTCGACGCCGAACTTGGCGGCGGCGTAGGCGACACAGAACTCCTGGCCGACCGGTCCGGCGATGGAGGAGACGGTGATGACGTGACCGTCGCGCTGCCCCCGCCGGGGGGGGGCCTGACGGATTCCATGCGTCGCCGGCCGCACCGAGGGCATGAAGGCGCTCAGCCATCCGGTGGTTGGTGAGCCGGTCCCGGAGCGGGACGTCTTGAACGCCGGCAACTGGCCCCGGCCAGAACCTGCCGGCAGCACCCTCCGTCGGCTGGCGGAGGTGCGCGGGAGTCAGCTGTTCCGGTCGGGCTTCCGCGCGGTGTTGCTCGCCGGGGCGGTGCGGAGCATGGCCCGGTAGAGGGCGTCGTGCTCGGGCGAGGCGGGCAGGGGGGCCCGGGCCGGGGCCTCGAAGGACTGGATCATCAGCGCGACGACGCGTCGCCAGGCATGGGGAGCGGCATCGCCGCAGGCGCTGACGACGCCGAGGTTCGCCATGTGCAGCAGCACCAGGTCCGAGGGATCGAAGTCCTCGCGCAGCCGGCCCGTGGCCTTGGCGCGGCCGATGAGCTCCACCATGCCCTCGTACGCCTCGTTGCGGCGCTTCTCCATGGCCTTGGCGGTGGGGAAGGTCATGGTCAGTACGTCGGCGAAGCCGTTGTCGGCGGCCTGCATCGCGCAGGCGGTCTCGATGTAGCCGGTGAAACCGTGCCAGGGGTCGGGGTCGTCGAGGGCGGTGGCGACCGCGTCGGCGTAGGCGTCCATGCGGTCGGAGAAGACGGCTGCGACCAGCGCCTCCTTCGTGGGGAAGTGCCGGAAGACCGTGGCGATCCCGACGCCCGTCTCGCGCGCCACGGAGGCCATGGAGGCGCCAAGACCGTCGCGTCCGAACAGGGTGCGCGCGGCAGCGAGGATCCTGCCGCGGTTGCGCTCGACGTCACTGCGCACAGGCTGGGCGGCGGAGGCGTCGGGGTGCTGGTCGCCGGGGTTCATGGCGGGCAGTCTAGCAATCGGAAAGGCCTATCCATTTCTCGTGCTACGGTGGTCGCAGTGAACCGGAAAGGGCAATCCGGATCGCGAAACGGATAGCCCTTTCCGTTACTTCCCGTCTTCTCGGCGCCGTCCGTCTCCTCGGACGGCGTCCCACGAAAGGATCGCTGTGAACAGCATCGCCATTGTCGGAGCCGGCCCTCAGCTGGGTCTGGCCATCGCTCGTACCTTCGGCTCGCAGGGTTTCGACGTCGCCCTGATCTCCCGGAACCGCACCAAGCTCGATGAGCTCGTCCGCACCCTCACCGCCGAGGGCGTCACCGCTGCCGCGTTCCCCGCGGACGTACTCGACCGCGACGCCCTCGCCCAGGCCCTCAAGGACGCGGCGGCACGGTTCGGCGGGATCGACGTCCTCGAGTACTCCCCTGTGGGCACCATGGCCTCCACCGTTCTGACCACGCCGGTCGAGACCGAACCCGCCCATGTGCAACACGAGATCGAATTCCAGCTCTACGGCGCCATCGCCGCCACCAACGCCGTCCTGCCCGCGATGCGCGAGGCCGGCGCCGGAACCCTGCTGTACACCACCGGTGCGGGCTCGATCGACCCCGTCCCGCAGGTCGGCAACGTCAACGCCGCCGCCGCGGCGCTGCGCAACTGGGCGCTCAACCTGCACAAGGAACTGGACGGCACCGGCGTTCAGGCCGCCCATGTCGGCATCGACGTGTCGATCGGCATGTCGGTCGTCCCCGGATTCCCGACGGCCCGGCCCGAGGAAATCTCCCCCGTCTACTGGGACCTCCACACCACCCAGCGCGACCGGGCCGAACTCGTCTTCAGCCGCTGAGACCGCGCCCGGTACCTCGTTGAAGCCGAACCCGGTCGCGCTGCGGCGTGCGGGTGCGCCCCACCGGATCAACCCGGTGGGGCGCAGTGGTGAAGGCATACGCCGACGGCGTCCGAGTTCTCTCCCGGTTCCCGAGGCCGTCCTCGACGCACGCGACGCCCCCCGAATCGTGGCCATCACGCCCCGCTTCCCGGAAGCTACGTCTGGGCGGGCCACCGACTCGCCGCCGAACGCGATGTCCGACGCGCGTGTGGTGCCCGGTCGTGCCCCGGGCGCCGTCGCCGCCGGCGTCCCGCTCGGCCGCTTCCTGGAGGTGCCGTACCCATGACCGAGCCCACCACCCCACCGCCGCCGGCAGGGCGACGCTCCGTGTGGCTGACCCGCAACGTGAAGGTGCTGTGCGGGGTGTCCTTCCTGCAGGACGCGGCCAGCGAGCTGCTCTACCCGATCCTGCCGATCTTCCTGACCGTGGTGCTCGGTGCGCCGCCCGCCGCCGTCGGCGCCATCGAGGGAGCGGCCGAGGGGGCCGCCTCGATCACCAAGGTGGCCGCCGGGCGTCTCGCGGACCGGTTCGACCGGCGGCCCCTGATCGGTGTGGGATACGGGCTGGCCGCGGTCGGCAAGCTGCTGATCGCGCTCGCGACCGTCTGGCCGCTGGTGCTCCTGGCCAGGGTCACCGACCGGCTCGGCAAGGGCATGCGCGGGGCGCCTCGCGACGCCCTGCTCGTCGAGGGCGTCCCGAAGGGGCAGCGCGGCAGGGTGTTCGGTCTGCACCGGGCCGCCGACACCGCCGGCGCGGTGGTCGGCCCGCTCATGGGACTGGTCCTGTACGAGGCGCTCGACCACCGGCTGCGCCCCCTGTTCTGGGTGGCCGTGATCCCCGCCGTCGCGTCGGTCGCGCTGGTCGCCGCCGTCCGCGACCCCCGCTCCTCCCGCAAGGCGGCCGACGGCACACCGGCCACGGCGGTCCGGACGCCGTGGCGATCCCTGCCACGTCCGTACTGGCGGGTCCTCGGCGTGCTGCTCGCCTTCAACCTCGTCAACTTCCCCGACGCGCTGCTGCTGTTGCGCGCCCACGACCTGGGTCTGTCCACGGCCGGGGTGGTCGGCGCCTACGCGGTCTACAACCTCGTCTACGCCGCCCTGTCCTACCCCGCCGGGGCACTGTCCGACCGACTGCCGCGCCCGCTGGTCTTCGCCGCGGGCCTGGTCTTCTTCGCGATCGGTTACCTGGGCCTCGGCCTGATCCACAGCCCGTGGCTGGTCTTCGTGGTACTGCCGCTCTACGGCGGTTTCGCGGCCTGCACCGACGGTGTCGGCAAGGCCTGGATCTCCACGCTCGTCCCCGACCACCAACAGGGCACCGCGCAGGGCCTCTTCCAGGGTGCCACCGGCGCCGCCGTGCTCCTCGCGGGCGTGTGGGCCGGGCTCGCCTGGGGCACCGACGGCCACCTTCCGCTGCTGGTCTCCGGCGGTATCGCGCTGGCCCTGGCGGGTGTGCTGCCGGTCGTCGCCCGCGCGCGGACGGCGGCCCACTGACCTCAGGTCCCCGGCGGAGGCGTGCCGCACCGGTCGGCTTCCGGCCATGGGTAGTGACAGGTTCTGGTCAAGGGCTGTCCAAGTCCAGGACGACTCCTGCCACCGGTGGTCGGGTCGTCCCTGACGGCTGTACCCGTTCCCGTTCGGGAGGACCTGGTGTCACAACCGACCCGCAAGAGACGTTGGTTCACGATCTGTGCCATCACCGCATCCGCCGCACTCGTGGCGATACCCGCCGGTGCCGCGCCCGGCGCGGACGGCAGCCCCTTCGGGGTTCGCGCGCTGGCTCAACTGGCCGCCGAACGAGGGCAGTCGGTGGGTGCGGTCAGCCCGAAAGCCAAGGCCGAGGACGACGGCGGCGGTGACGACGGCAACGAGGCCGACGAGATAGCCGAGGGTGCCGACCAGTACGCCGAGGCCCGCACCTCGCCCGGCATCGTCGCACCGGGCGCCTACGGAGCCGCCTGGACGAGTCTGGCCAACCTGCCGAGCACCGGCGGGAGTTGGCGCAACATCACCGACCTGCCGTACAACTCCGACGACCCGCGCTACCGCGACTACGACTCCAACTCCAGTGGCGGCTCGGGCAATGTGACCGGCCGGATGGCCGCGATGGCCGCCGACGACGACGGGTACGTGTACGCGGGCAGCGCGGGCGGCGGAGTGTGGCGCTCCCGTACCGGGGGCGGCCGTTGGCGGCCCATCAGCGACAAGCTGTCCGCGCAGTCCACCGGCGCGCTCGCGCTGGACGGCGCCGGACGGCTGTGGCTGGGCACCGGCGAGGCGACGACCAACGCGGACGCCTACCTCGGCAGCGGCGTCTACGTCCTGTCGAACCCCCGCCACGGCACGTTCTCCGCGCGCAGCCGGGTCGGCGGCGACGAACTGGAGTCCACCACCGTCCACGAACTGCGCTTCGGCGGCGGCAAGGTGTGGGCGGCGACCAGCAGGGGCGTGTGGAGCCACTCCACGAAGACGCTGAGCGGCGCCTGGAAGCTGGAGTTCGCGCCCAACCCCGCCTATCTGCCCGGCGGTTCACTCGCGAGCGACGCCTCGGCCGCGTACAAGAACATCGCCAACGACATCGCGATCGACCCCAAGGACCCCTCCAAGGTGGTCCTCGCGGTCGGCTGGCGCAGCGGCGACGACTACAACGGCTTCTACACCAAGGGTTCCGACGGCACCTGGACCCGGATCACCAGCGGCCTCGGCGACCTGCCCGCCGACGCGGACAACGTAGGCAACGTCACCTTCGCCCGCTCCGCCGGCGGCTCGCGCTACTACGCGATCGACCAGTCCCCGGAGCAACTCGCCACCAACCCGGACAGCGGCCTAGAGGGCATCTACGTCTCCAAGTCCGGTTCCCCCACCGGCCCTTGGACGAAGATCGCCGACTACAAGGGCCTGGCAGCCGACGGTTCGGCGCTCACCTCCAGCGGCTACATGCCCGGCGTGCAGGCCTGGTACAACCAGTTCCTGACCGTCGACCCGGCCAACGCGGAGCACGTGTACGCGGGCCTGGAGGAGGTCTACGAGACGAAGGACGGCGGCACCAACTGGTCGACCGTGGGCCCGTACTGGAACTTCGGCTTCCCCTGCTGGAGCATCGACCCGGCCAAGCAGACCGGCGACTGCAACCCGACCACCCACTCCGACCAGCACGGCGTCGCGATCGGCAGCTACCACGGCAAGAGCTTCGTCTACGTCGGCAACGACGGCGGCGTCTACAAGCGCCCGCTCAACGGCTCCCAGGACTCCTCCGGGCACGCCACCGACTGGACCTCGCTCAACGACGGCACCATCGACACCCTCCAGTACTACTCGGTGGGCGTCGGCAAGGACCTCACCTACGGCGGCGTCTCCGTCACCGGCGGCCTCCAGGACAACGGCCAGTCCGTCCTGCGCAGCAACGACACCGTCATGGGCTCCAACTTCGGCGGCGACGGCGGCGACACACTGACCGACCCGGCCAACGGGTGCAACATCGCCGAGGAGTACGTCTACCTCGCCATCCAGGTGACCCAGAACTGCGCCGTGAACGACGGGAGTTGGGTCACCGACCCGAGCAAGATCACGTCGTACAACGTGGCTCCCGCCGACAACGCCACCAGTGAGGCCCGCTTCATCGCCCCGATCACGGCCGACGCGAAGAACCCGGCGACCTGGATCGCGGGCGGTCGGCACATCTGGGTGCAGACGCACGGCTACGCCATCCGCAGCGGTTCGGAGTGGAAGAGCGTCTACGACCTCGGCGCCGGCCGCGCCGCCACCGCCGTAGCGGCCTCGGGCGGCAAGGTGTACGCGGCCTGGTGCGGCCCCTGCAACAACCAGGGCTTCGCCCGCGGCATCTCCGTCGGCAACGCGGACGGGACCGGCTGGCACGACGTGACGCTGCCGGTGGACGCGACCGTACCCAACCGGTACCTCAGCGGCTTCGCCGTCGACCCGAAGAACGCCGACCACGTCTACCTCGCGGTCAACGGCTTCTCCCGGCACTGGACCGAAGGCCCCGGCGCCGGGATCGGCCATGTCTTCGAGTCCACCGACGGCGGCACCACCTGGAAGGACATCTCGAAGAACCTGCCCGACGTGCCGACGAACTCGGCGGTCGTCACACCGAACGGCGGCCTCGCCGTCGCCACCGACCTCGGCGTCGTCTACCGCGCGCCGGGCCGTACGACCTGGCAGCGCGTCGGGAACCTCCCGGCCGTCGCCGTACTCCAGTTGAAGCTGAGCCCGGACGGCCGGACGCTGTACGCGGCCACCCACGGACGCGGCATCTACACGGTCAAGGTGAGCGACTGCAAGTGACGTAGCAAGGTCGCAGGGGTGGTTCCGGTTTCCGGGGTCACCCCTGTGTCGTGTACGGCACCACGTTCACGTCGAGTGTGAAGGCGACGCGCGCCGCGCCCGCCACGTCCGGTGCCTTCGCGGTCGCCGTGATCCTCGCGGTACCGGCCCGGGTGCCCGCGCAGCGCAGTGAGGCGCGGGCCGAGCCGTCGGACGCCGGCTGCCACCCGGACACCACGACGAAGACGGGAGCGGCGCTGTGCAGGGCCGTCCACCGCCTGTCGTCCGTACGGGGCTTCAGGACGAGGGTCACCACTGTGCCGGGCCGCACGCAGAGACGCCGTTCGACCGCGTCACCGGGGCCGACCGTGACCTCGGCGTGCCCGGCGGCACAGCTGCCCGACGAGGCCGGGGGCGTGGTGGCACTCCTTGAGGACGGCGCCGAGGTGGGTGTGGGCGTCGACGTATGGCGCGACGGCTGCGCCGGCCGGCTTCCGGACGGCGTTCCCCCGTGTCCGCCGGCTGCCGAAGAGGTACAGGACGCCAGGGCGAACACCCCGGCGACCATCCACACCTTGGCCCACGCTCCCATGCCGGAACCTCCCGCCCGCCGGTACCGGAACCAGCATGCTCGGATCACCCGCTAGTCGCCATGCGTCCGCAGCTGATGCTCGTACGCGAAGATCACGACCTGTACCCGGTCGCGGAGCCTCAGTTTGGTGAGGACGCGGGTGATGTGGGTCTTGACGGTGGCCTCGGTGAGGAAGAGGCGTTCCGCGATCTCGGCGTTCGAAAGGCCGGCGGCGATGAGGTGGAACACCTCCCTTTCGCGGGGCGTCAGTTGGGCGAAGAGCGCGCCCGCGTCGTCCGCGTGCGGCCACGGCGCGATCCGGGCGAAGCGGTCGACGAGGCCGCGGGTGATGCGCGGGGTGAGGACGGCGTCGCCGGTGGCCACGGACCGGATCGCCGCCCGCAGCACGGCCGGGACGACATCCTTGAGGAGGAATCCGCAGGCTCCCGCGCGGAGGCCTTCGAAGGCGTATTCGTCGAGGTCGAAGGTGGTGAGGATGAGCACGCGTGAGGCGGTACTGGAGGTAATGCGCCGGGTCGCCTCGATGCCGTCCATGACCGGCATGCGTACGTCCATGAGCACCACGTCCGGCAGGGTGCGCCGCGCGAGGTCGACCGCCTCCTCCCCGTTGGCGGCCTCGCCGACGACGGTGATGTCCGGCATCGTGTCGAGAAGGCTGCGGAAGGCCATGCGGACGAGTGCCTGGTCGTCGGCGAGGAGGACCGAGATCGTCATCGCGGTTCCCCCAGCCTCAGCTCGCCGGACACGGCCCATCCGGACGCGGTGGGGCCCGCCCGGAGGTCACCGTCGAACATGGCGACCCGTTCCCGCATCCCGGTCAGCCCGTTGCCGGTGTGCCTCTCGGTTCCGGGGGCCGGCCCGCCGTCGTCGCTGACGCTGAAGCCGACCAGGTCGTCGCCGCAGTGCAGGACGACATCCACCCGCGAGGCGTCCCGCGCGTGCTTGACGACGTTCGTGAGCGACTCCTGGAGGATCCGGTAGACCGTCGTCTGCGCCGCCGCGCTCAGGGTCGTACAGCCGCCGGTCTCGGTCAGCCGGACGTCCAGGCCGGTGCCGCGGGTCTCGTCCACCAAGGCCTTGAGCGAGCCGAGGTCGGGCTGCGGGGCCCGGTCGCCGCCGTCGTCGGCCCGCAGGACACCGAGGAGCCGGCGCATCCCGGTGAGGGACTGCCGGCCGGTCGACGCGGCCTGGAGCATCTTCCCGCGGGCGCCCTCCGGATCGGTCGCCGTGGTCGCCGCCGCGGCCTCGGAGAGGGCTACGACGACCACCAGACCGTGGGCGACGATGTCGTGCATCTCCCGTGCGATCCGGGTGCGTTCGGCCGCCGCGGCGAGCTGCGCCTGCTGGGCGCGCTCCTGTTCCAGGCGCTCCGCGCGGTCCTCGATGGAGGCGAGGTAGCGGCGCTGGGCCCGCACGGTGGTGCCGAGGAAGAACGCCGCGGCGGCCAGCCCGCTCAGGACGACGAAGGCGTCGTTGACGCTCCCGGCCGGGGCGAACCGCACCGCCACCAGGACGACACCGAGTTCGACGGCCGCGGCGGCGCCGAGCGAGTGCCGCAGACCGCGGTGGGCGGCGACCGTGTAGAGCGCGACCAGGACCGCGAACCCGGAGAACGAGACCGTACCGAGCGCCCAGGTCGCCGTCGCCACGGCCCAGCAGAACCAGAACACGGCGAGTGGAGCCCGGCGGCGCAGCACGAGGGGGCAGATCACCGCGATCGCCAGCAGCCAGTCCAGCACTCCGGACCGGTTGTAGAGCAACTCGTGCGACGCGGCGACCGCGCACAGCACGGGCGGCCCGAGGAGCAGGACGAGGGAGAGCGGCGGGCGGTCCCGGGAGAGTCGGTGCGTCGGCTGGAGGTGCTTCACCCCGCCGACATTACGGAAGGGCGGTTCAGGGGGCGTCAATCGAAGGTCTTACATCCGCCGGAAAGTGGCCACCATTGTCGGATGTGCCGATCCTGGTGGCGCTTTTAGCGTCGCGGCATGAGAAAACGACCAGCGGTCACGACCATGAAGGTCCCGGAGATCGCCCTCATCTTCTGGATCGCGAAACTGTGCACCACCGGATTCGGTGAGTCCTTCTCGGACTACGTCTTCTTCAACGACTACATAGGGCAGCATCTGGCCATGCTCATGGGCCTCGGCCTGCTTCTCGCGTGCCTGACCGTGCAGATCGCCACGACGAAATACATTCCGTGGGTCTATTGGCTCGCGGTGACGGCGGTGAGCGTTTTCGGGACGATGTCGGCGGACTTCCTGAACAAGGACCTGGGAATGCCGCTCTACGCCTCCACGCTGATGCTGGTGGCCGTCCAGGCCGCCGTCTTCGCCGCCTGGTACGGGACACAGCGCACCCTGGACGTGCACAGCATCGACAACCGTCTGCGGGAGCTGTTCTACTGGCTGACCGTCCTGTGCACCTTCGCGCTGGGAACAGCCGCCGGCGATTTCGCGGCCGTGACCCTGGGGCTCGGCACCCTGGCCTCGTCCTTCGTCTTCCTCGGGATCATCCTGATCCCGGCGGTCGGATATCGCTGGTTCCGTGTCGACGAAGTCCTGGCTTTCTGGTTCGCGTACACCATCACCCGCCCCCTGGGCGCCTCCGTCGCGGACTGGCTTTCCGTACCCGCCCCTTATGGGGACGGGCTCCAATGGGGTACCGGGCCCATCAGTCTGGTTCTCGGGATTCTCCTGGTGGGAGTCGTCGCGCTGGTCGGATCACGACACCGCCGGTCCGGCCCTCCGAAAGCGGCACCCCTGGCGGCGGCCACCGAGGTCCGTTGACCACGCCTCAGAGTTCCAGGCGGTAGCCGTGCCCGCGCAGGGTGGTGATGCGGGGCAGGTTGCCGGCGCGGGCCGAGGTGTCGGCGGCCTCGGTGAGGCGGCGGCGCAGGCCGGCCATGGTGACGTCGAGGGTCTTGGTCGAGCCGAACCAGTTCTCGTCCCAGACCTCGGCCATCAGGGTCTCCCGGGAGACGGCCTCGCCCGGGTGCCCCGCCAGGACGGCGAGCAGGTCGAACTCCTTGGGCCGGAGCGGGACTTCCTCGTCGTGGAGGGTGCAGCGGCGGGCGGCGACGTCGAGGACGAGGTCGGCCAGGCGGACGGGTTCCGCCGGTGGCGCGGCGACGACGCGGCGGCGCAGGTGGGCGCGGAGGCGGGCCAGCAGCACGGAGAGGCTGAAGGGTTTGACGAGGTAGTCGTCGGCTCCGGCGTCCAGCCCCGCGATCACGTCGATGTCGTCGGTGCGCGCGGTGAGGACGACGATCAGCAGATCGGGCTGCCGGGCACGCAGGGCACGGGCGACGTCGAGACCGTCCATGTCGGGCAGCCCCAGGTCCAGCAGCAGGACGTCGTACGAGACCCGCGCGGCCTCGGCCAGGGCGGCCGAACCGGTCCGGCTCCAGGTGGGCGCGTAGCCGTTGCCGCGCAGGCCGGTCTGGAGGTGGCGGCCGATGGTGTCGTCGTCCTCGACGACCAGGACACGCGGTCGGCTGCGGTCGGCGGTGACGGGCGTACGCATGGGCGACAGCCTAGGAGTGGGCGGGCCGCTGGTCGGGTCTGGCGTGGTCATAGGCCGCGTAGATCTTCGAGGGCTCGGCGTCTGGGGCTGTGGATGTGGTTGAGGGAGGTGGTCGGGACGGGGATGCGGGGTCGGCTGCGGTCGCCGGTGACGGGCGTGCGCATCGGCGACAGCCTAGGGGCGGGCGGGCCGCTGGTCGGGTCTGGCGCGGTCATGGGTTGCGGGGTTCTTTGATGGTGGGGTGTCCGGGGTTGTGTGGTTGGTGGTGGCGGGTGTGTGCGTGGGTGGCAGTCCAGGGGCGGGCGGGCCGCTGGTCCGGTCCGGTGCGGTCATAGGTCGCGTAGTTCCTCGACGGCCGGGCGTCCGGCGCTGCGGATGCCGTTGAGGGCGGCGGCCAGTACGGCGGCCACGGCGGCACCCGCCGTCAGGAGCAGGTAGCCGGACGGCACGGACAGGCTTGCCGGGGGTGGGTCGAAGACTCCGGTGAGGACCTTCACCAGCATCTCGGACAGCGCCCAGCCGATGAGCGCGCCGCCCGTCAGCCCGCCGGCGGTGAGCAGGAGGGCCTCGGTGAGGACCATGCCGCGCAGCTGGCCGGGTTTCGCGCCGAGCACGGTGGCGATGGCGAAGGTGCGGCGGCGTTCGGCCAGGCCGAGGGCGAGGACCAGTCCGCCCGCTCCCGCCGACAGGAGGACGGCGAAGGCGAGTTCGATGCGGGTCAGGCCGGCCAGGTCGACCGAGGTGAGGCTGGTACCCACGGTGCCGCGGGTCTGGGTGAGGTCGGTGACGGTGGCGCCGGTACCGAGCTGCTTGCGCAGGTCGGCGGCGATCCGCTGCTGGTGGCTGCCGCCGGTGTCGAGCAGGAACGCGCCGACCGCGTCGCTGCCGGTCGCCTTCGCCACGTAGGCGGCGTTGGCGACGAAGAAGCTGTCCTTGGGGGCGGTGGGGAACTCCTTGACGATGCCGGCGTAGTGGAAGGGGACGGTGCGCAGGGCCTTGGAACGGGCGTCCTGGACGCGGAGGTTGACGGTGTCGCCGGGGGAGAGCTGGAAGTCGTGGACGGTCTCGACGCTGACCAGGAGGTTGTCGGGGCGTTGGGCCAGGCGCCGCATGAGCTGGTGGGCGGTGCCGCCGGCGAAGTAGGCGTCCTGGAGGGAGGTGGCACCGGCGATGGTGTCGGGGCGGACGCCGTAGAGGTCCTGGAGGTCGGAGCCGACGTAGGCGAAGCGGTGCTGGACGGGCTCGACGTGCCGTACGCCGGAGACCTTCAGCGTGCTCGCGGCGCCGGGCGGGACGTGGGCGCCGGGGGGTTCCGTGACGGTGACGTCGGCGCCGTTGGTCAGCCGGGCGTCGGCCTCGGCCTGCTGGTGGTAGGTGGAGTTGAAGACGGCGGTGGAGAGGGCGAAGGACACCGCGAGGGCGAGCAGCACCACGGAGCGGGCCAGCGGGCGGCGGCGCCGGGACAGTACGGCGGCCGTGGTGCCGGCGAGGGTGGCGGTCAGCGGGCGGGCGAGGCGGGCCAGGGCCGGGCGGCCGCGGGCGAGGGCGAGCAGGGTCAGCCGCCACAGCAGCAGCGCGGCGCCGATCCACAGCAGGGCCGGGCCGAGGAAGGCCCAGTAGGAGACGGAGAGGGTGGGCACGCCCTCGGGGGCGAGGACGAGGGCGTACTGGTTGCCGGAGGAGGCGCGGAACACCAGCCAGGAGCCGATGAGGAGCGCGAAGTCGAGGCCGTAGCGCAGCCACCAGGGGGAGCGGGTGGCGCGGACGCCGGTCTCCTTGCGGGTGTCGGCGACGGTCACCGAGCGCAGGTCGCGCAGTGCGGGGACGAGGACGGCGCAGGTGGCCACGGCGGCGCCGAGGACGAAGGCGATGCCGTACCAGACGACCCAGCTGGCCGCGCTCGCGCCGAAGGAGGCGGCGCCGAAGGCGAGGCGTCCGGTCAGTGCGGCGATGCCCAGACCGGCGGCTCCGCCCACTCCGCCCACGAGCGCTGCCTCCAGGCCCGCGAGCGCGGTGATCTGGCGGGGACGCAGCCCGCGCAGCCGTAGCAACCCCTGTTCCTGGCGCCGTCGTTGGCCGCCCGCCGAGGCGACCGCGGCGGTCAGCGCGGCGGCCAGGACGGCGCCGGGGACGCCGAGGAAGAGGAAGAGGATCTGGGCGTAGAGGGCGTCCTGGCGGGCCGAGTCGAGGGCGGCGCCGAGATTGTCGCCGACCAGGGCGCCGCCCGCCGTCCTGGCTTCGAGGTGGTGGGCGGCGCCGGTCACGGTGCTGAAGGCGGCGGCCGGGTCGGCGGGCAGCTTGGCGTCGCGGGCGACGTGGATCTGGGTGGTGAGGGAGGTGGCGCCGCGGGTGAGGGCGGTGAACTGGGCGGCGGGCAGGAGGACGACGTTGTCGGGCGGTGCGGTCGGCTGGGACTGGGTGGGGGCGCCGACCTTCTGGAACAGGGAGTCGGCCTGGGGCAGGTCGACGACGCCGTCCACGCGCACCTGGCGCGGTCCGGTGCCCGGCAGCTGGATCGTGACGGTGTCGCCGGGGGCGGCGTGCAGGTTGGAGGCGGTCTGCTGGGCGAGCAGCACGCCGTCGGGCGAGCCGGAGAGAGTACGCATCCCGTCGGGGAACAGGTGGCGGTAGCCGGGCGGCAGGCCGAGGGCCATGCCGGGCCCTGTGGTCTGGGTGCTGCCCTGTACCCGGGCGGTGAAGCCGGTGGTGCGGGCGTATCCGACCGGGAGGGCGGCCCGGGTGCCGGGGTCGCTGCGGACCTGCCGCAGCACGGAGTTGGCGTCCGCGCCCGGCTGCACCTCGACCTGCCAGTCCACGGCGACCGAACGGACGGCGCGCTGGGTCATGGTCGCCTTCGAGGCGGTGAGGAAGGAACCGAGGGCGGCGACCAGGGCGACGGCGAGCGCGATGCCGGTCATGGCCGCCAGCAGCCGGCCGGCCCGATGGCGGGCCAGACTCCGTGCCCACGAGGTGATCATGGCGTGTCCTCCGGTGCGAGCAGCCGTCCGTCGCGCATGGCCCGCCGGACGGTGAGCCGGGCGGCGACGGCGGGGTCGTGGGTGGTGACGACGAGCGCGGCGCCCGTGCGGTCCGCCGCCGTCAGCAGGGCGTCCAGGACGCGGGCGCCGGTGGCGTGGTCGAGGCGGCCGGTGGGCTCGTCGGCGAGGATCAGCCGTGGTTCCTGGGCGAGGACCCGGGCCACGGCGACCCGCTGGGCCTGCCCGCCGGAGATCTCCTCGGGCAGCCGGTCCGCGAGGTCGGCCGCCCCGACCAGCCCGAGCGCCTCGGCGACCGGACGGCGCGTCCACTCCTCCGACCGTCCGGCGAGGACGAGCGGAAGCGCGGTGTTCTCCGCGACGTCCAGCGCGGGAACGAGACTGTCGGCCTGGAACACCAGCCCGATGTCGGCGCCCCCACCGAGGCCGGGCCAGGAGACGGCACCGCTCGTGGGCCGTTCCAGCCCGGCCAGCAGATGCAGCAGCGAGGACTTCCCCGACCCGGACGGCCCTACGATCGCCAGCCGGTCGCCGGGGCGGATGCTCAGGTCGGTCCCGTGGACGGCCACGACGGCCGTCGCGCCGCGTCCGAAGGTCAGCGCGGCGTCTTCGCAGAGGGCGAGTGCGTCAGTGCCGGACATCGCTTGCCTCCGGTGTCTTCCGGGTTCGCCCGTCGGGCAGGGTGATGTGCCGGTCGGTCCCGTGGACGGTCTCCGCGCTGTGGGTGACGATCGGTGTCGCGCAGCCGTCCGCGGCTCGGTCCCGTGCCGTCCGCGGCGTCAACTGTTCGGTGTCGCCGTCGAGTTCGTCGGTCGGCCGGTCGCCGGGGTGGATGCACTGGTCGGTCCCGAGGACGGCGATCACCGTTGCCGTGCCGCGTCCGAAGGCCAGCGCCGCGTTCTCGCGGGCGACGATTGCGTCAGTGCCGGACATCGCTCGTCTCCCGTGTCTCCTTGGCCCGTCCGTCGGTCAGGGTGATGACCCGGTCGGCGATGCGGACGGTCTCCGCGCTGTGGGTGACGATCAGTACCGCGCAGCCGTCCGCGGCTCGCTCTTGCACCATCCGCAGGACCAACTGTTCGGTACCGCCGTCGAGTTCACCGGTCGGTTCGTCGGCCAGCAGGACGGCGGGGGAGTTCGCGAGGGCCACGGCCAGTCCGGCGCGTGCCAGTTCGCCGCCGGACAGTTGGCGTGGCAGGGCGCGGGTGCGTCGGCCGAGGCCCACCTGGTCCAGCAGCGCCTCGGCCGAGACGGAGGGACGGCCGCGTACGGCCCGTTGGGCCAGGCGGATGTTGTCCCGCACGGTCAGGTGCGGCAGCAGGTTGCGGCTCTGGAGCAGGACGCCGATGTGGCGGGCGCGCAGCCGGGCCCGCTCGGTCTCCGGCCGGTGGCTGATACGGACACCGTCCACGTGGACGTCGCCGCCGGAGGGCTCGTCGAGTCCGGCCAGGCATGCCAGCAGGGTGGACTTGCCCGCTCCCGAGGGGCCGACGACGGCGACCGTCTCGCCGCGCCGCACCGTCAGCGACACCCCGCGCAGGGCCAGGGTCTCCTCCTCGCCCGCACGGTAGAAGCGGTACAGCTCGCGGGCGGTGAGCGCGGCGTCGTACGACCGGGTGGGCATGACGGTCACCGCCATGCGAAGGAGTCGCTGACGATGCGCCACGGGTCGACGTTGTCGGCGTTGACCGGCCCGGACAACGTCAGGTCGACCTCGTGACCCTGCCGGTAGAAGGCGTACCGCTCGAACGCGTCCCGCACCACCTTGCCGGTGACCGGGTCCTTGGCCGAGTCGCCCTGGTAGGTCAGGCGGACGACGCGACCGGCGTGCCGGGTCACCTCGGTCACCTTCGGCGCCGCGAACTTCGTTACCCGCACCTTGAGTTGGGGCACGACGGTGTTCGTCACGGACCCGACCGTGGGCGCGGCGGAGGCGGTGGCCGCGGTGACCTGGACGGTGTTCAGCTTGTCCGTGAACACGGTCGTGGCGCCCTGCCCGGTGCGGGCCCAGCCCTCGGGCACCTTCACCGTGAAGCCGGTGAAACCGCCGGCGGGCCGGTACGCCACGTACACCTGGTTGTCGGGGATGTCGCCGGGCGGATTCGACTCGGTGGGCGCGGGGGTCGCACCGGCGTTTCCCGCATCGGCGTTTCCCGAACCTGAGTTTCCCGAACCTGAGTTTCCCGCACCGGCCGGGGCGGCGGACGTAGCGGACCCCGAGTGCGAGCCGGACCCCGTGTGCGAGCCGGAACTCGAACAGCCGGTGGTCAGCGCCGCGACCAGCGCCAGTCCTACGGCGGCGGATGCGTGTGCAGGTGTCATGGTCACTGCCCTCCCGGAAGCCTGCGGCCGGAGATCGGTCATGGCACCGACGTTAGGAGGCGGCCGGTTAACGCCCGGCTCGCCGAGGGTTAGACGACGGCAAAAGCGCGTGGCGCAGCACCGCCGGGCGGGCCGGCGGCCCGCAGGATGAGGGCATGAGACAGCGTGTCGTGCGCGTCGCCCTCACCGCCGCCCTGGTCGCCGTGGTGCTCCTCGCCGTCCCGCTGGCCCTGGCCATCAGGTCGTCCCTGTACGCCGATCAGCGCGACACCCTGGAGCGCGCGGCCCTGTCGGGTGCCGTGCGGGTCAGCCCGGACTACACGACCGGCGATCCCGTCGAACTGCCCGCGCCGCCGGCCGGAGGGCGCCTCGGCCTGTACGACACCCGCCTGCGCCTGCGGGCGGGCAGCGGCCCCCGGACCGGTGACGCGCCGGTGCGGCGGGCCCTCGGCGCGACGGTGGCGCGCGGTCACTCGGGCGGTGACCTCACCGTCACCGTGCCGGTCTCGCACGCCGAGCAGGTCATCGGTGTCGTCCGCGCCTCCTCGCCCACCGCCGCCGTACGCGACCGGGTCCTCGCCGTGTGGGCCGTCCTCGCCGGCGCCTGCGCCCTCGCCCTGACCGTGGCGGTCCTGGTCGCCCGCCGCCAAGCGCGGGTGCTGGCAGCCCCGTTGGAGGAACTGTCCCGCCACAGCCGGGCCGTCACCGCCGGCGACCTGAGCGCACGCGCCACGCCCAGCAGCGTCGCCGAGATCGACCAAGTCGCCCGCACCCACAACGAGATGCTGCACAGCCTCACCGAACTCCTGCGCCACGAACGGGACTTCACCGAGAACGCCTCCCACCAGCTGCGCACCCCGCTGACCGGACTGCAACTCACCCTGGAGGCGGGCCTCGCCCAGGACGACGACACCCTGCTGCGCCCCGCGCTGGAGGAGGCCCTGGCCACCACCCGTCGCCTGCACGGCACGGTGGAGGAGGTGCTACGGCTGTCCCGTTCCCCCGGCCTGCCCGGCACCCGGGCCCCTTCCGTGCCGGTCGCACGGCTGCTGAGGGAGACCGAGGACCACTGGCACGGGTTGTTCGCCCGCGACGGCAGACGGCTGCTGTGCACGCCGGGTGAGATGTCGGGTGACACGACGGGTGACACGCCGGACGACGCCCGCGTCCCCGGTGCCCCGGTCGCCGAGATCCTCGGCATCCTGCTGGACAACGCGCGCGTGCACGGCCGGGGCACCGTCCGCCTCACGGTCCGCGACCTGGGCGACGCCCTCGCCTTCGACGTCGCCGACGAGGGCGCCATCGGGACGCCCCGGCCCTTCGAGCGCGGACACACCGGTGACGGAGAAGGCGAGGGCATCGGCCTCGCCCTGGCCCGGGACCTCACGGTCACCCTCGGCGGCAGACTCTCCCTGACCGGCCACCGGCCCACCACCTTCACCTTGCTGGTACCGGTGCGTCAGGGCGGGGCAGGGGGTGGGGCAGGGGACGGTGATGGTGGCCGTGGCGGTGGCGATGGCGGCTGAGGACGGCGGTACGGCCGGTCGGCGCGGCGGAGTTCGGGGCGGCCTGTGCCGGGGCGCGCGCCGGGCTGTCGTGCTGCGGCAGGACAAGGCCTGCGTCCCTCCTCTTGGGGAAACCCAGACCTGCTTGGTGAAGACCCGACCGCTCCTTCGGGGTGTGTTCACACCAGGGCTGTTCCCGGTACACAGGGCGAGACTCTGATGAGCCCGGCACCCGCAGCCCGCCCCGAACACCCGGGAGAGTCCAGATGTCCAGACGCCATGTCAGGTCCGCAGCCGTCCTCGCCGCGACCGGAGTGCTGACCGGGGTGACCGCCGCCCAGCCCTCCGCGTTCGCCGCCTCCCACCACCCGGCCGCCACCCGGCACGTCCTGCTGATCTCCGTCGACGGGCTGCACCAGTCGGACCTGGCCTGGTACACCGCCAGGCACCCGAAGTCCGCGCTGGCCCAACTGGTCGGCGCCGGCGTGGAGTTCACCCACGCCAAGACCACCACGCCGTCCGACTCCTTCCCCGGCATGGTCGCCCAGGCGACCGGCGGCGGCCCCGGCACCACGGGCGTCTACTACGACGACACCTACAACGCCGCGCTCCTCCCGGCCGGAACCACCAGCTGCAAGGGCGTCAAGCCCGGGGTCGAGGTGGACCTCACCGAGGACCTGGACAAGAACCAGGCCTCCATCGACGCCGGCCAGGGCCTCACGGGCCTGCCGGACAGCATCCTGTCGATGACCGGCCACCCGCAGAGCCTCATCAACGCCTCGAAGCTGCCCGTCGACCCGAAGACGTGCAAGCCGGTCTACCCGCACTCCTACCTCAAGGTGAACACCATCTTCGAGGTGGCCCGCCGGGCGGGACTGCGCACCGCATGGTCGGACAAGCACGCCGCCTACGAGATCCTCAACGGCCCCTCGGGCACCGGCGTCCAGGACCTGTTCACCCCGGAGATCAACAGCGTCGCCCTCGGCTACGCCGCCGGCGACGACTGGACCAAGGACAACAAGGCCACCGAGCAGTACGACGGCTACAAGGTGAAGGCCGTCCTGAACGAGATCGACGGCTACGACCACAGCCGCACCCACAAGGTCGGCACCCCGGCGATCTTCGGCCTCAACTTCCAGTCGGTCTCCACCGCGCAGAAGCTGCCCGCCTCGGACGGTCTCACCGGCGGCTACACCGCCAAGAACATCCCGGGCCCGCTGTTGGTGAAGAACCTCGGCTTCGTCAACGACGAGATCGGCGCCCTGACCGCCGAGATCCGCGAGCGGCACCTCTCCGGCAGCACCACCGTCATCCTCTCCGCCAAGCACGGCCAGTCGCCCACCGACCCCGCCGCCCTCACCCGCGTCGACGACGGCCCGCTGCTGGACGGCCTCAACGCCGCCTGGAAGAAGCTCCACCCGACAGCCGCAGACCTGGTGACCCACGCCGTGGACGACGACGCCATGCTGCTGTGGCTCTCCGACCGCTCCCCGGCCGCCACCGCCTTCGCCAAGAAGTACCTGCTCGCGCAGAACGGCACCGGCACCGACATCAACGCCAAGCCCAAGGCCTACACCCACGGCGGACTCAGCGAGGTCTACGCCGGCGAGGCCGCCGCCGACTACTTCCACGTCAAGGCCGGCGACGCCCGCGTCCCGGACCTCTTCGGTGTCGCCCAGTACGGCGTCGTCTACACCGGCGGCACCAAGAAGATCGCCGAGCACGGCGGCGGCCACTCCGACGACCTCGCCGTCCCCCTCGTCGTCTCCGGCGCCTCCGTCCCGGCCGGCGTCCGCGACTCCGCGCGTGTCCAGACCAAGCAGATCGCCCCGACGATCCTGAGCCTGCTCGGTCTCGACCCCCGCTCCCTCCAGGCCGTCCGCGAGGAACACACCACGGTGCTCCCGGTCCGCTGACCGCCTCGGAATTCCCGTGCTGGGTAAACCAGTTGGGCGCTGACGGCTGTATCAGGGTGTCACTGCTGTGATCCTGTGAAGGGACCCTGAAATGGTTGTCGAACCTGTGGTGGTGGTCGTCGTGCTGGCCTGCACCCGGCTGGTGTACGCGCTGGCTGCGCTGTGGACGCAGCCGGCGCGGGAGCGCGCGTGGGCGCACGCGCTGGCCGCTCTCGTGCGGGCGGCCGGGCCCGGTGGCACGGTCGAGGTCACGCGCGCCGACGGCGTCATGCTGACGGCGCGGTCGGCGACGGCCGCGGCGACGGCCGGAGCGGACCACCGGTGAGCGCGGAACAGGCCGTGGGGCAAAGGGACTTCGAGACCTTCTTCGCGTCCGCGTACGGACGTGTGCTGGCGCAGGTGATCATGCTCTGCGGCAGCCGCGAGGACGCCGAGGACGTCGTACAGGAGGCGTTCCTGGAGGCCTACCGGGCCTGGGAGCGCATCGCCGAGTACGACCTGCCCGAGGCGTGGGTGTACCGGGTCTCGGTCCAGCGCGTGTGGAAGACGCAGCGCAGGCGCAGAACGGGCCAGGGCCGGGTGCCGGATGTGCCGGTGCCGGTCCGGGCGAGCCCCGAACAGAGCGCGGAGGCGCGTGAGGTGCTGCGGCTGCTGGCCGCACTGCCGCCGCGGCAGCGGGTCACCATGGTCCTGTTCTGTCTGCACGGCTGGTCCCAGGGCGAGATCGCCAAGACGCTGCGGATGACGCGCGGCGGTGTCGCCGCGAACGTGTCCAAGGCGCGCCGGACGCTGAAGGAGGCGTTGGACATGGCCGCGGACGACACGAGCAGGCACGACCCGTTCATGTCCGGCCCGCAGCCGGCCGGTCCGGGCCGAGCGGACCTGAGCCGGACCGGCCTCGGCCGTGACCCCGTCGTCATCGCCCTGCGCCATACGGAGGCCTGGCTGCGGGCGGCCGTGGAAGCGGACCCGGAGGCGCTCGGCCGGGCGCGGGCGGCGCTGGCCCGCAGACGGGGGGAGAGCGGGTGACCACTGTCCTGGGGTGGTTACGCGGGCTGTTCGCCGTGGGGATGCTCGCCGGGTTCTACGTCGTGGCGTTCGCTCTCCTCGCGGCCGACACGGCACTCGTCGTCTTCACGCTGTGGGCGATGGTCGAAAACCCTTCACAGACCGGCAGTTGGTCCCTCGTCCTGGGCGGCAGCATCCCGGCGGCCTCCGCCCTGCTGTACGGGACAGCCACGGTGAGCCGCACGGAGGAACCCCCGCCCGACGCGGTTCTGCTGCGTCGCGCCGACGCGCCCGGCCTGTGGCGGCTGGTCGAGGAGCTGGCCGGAGAGCTGCGCACCCGGCCGCCCAGCCGGATCCATCTGACGTCGGAGGCCAACGCGTCGGTGTCGGAGGACGCGCGGCTGCTCGGCTTCGCGGTCGGGGAGCGGACCATGAACCTGGGCGTGCCGCTGCTCCTGTGGCTGAAGCCCGAGGAACTGCGGGCCGTGCTCTGCCATGAACTCGGCCACTACGCGGGCCGGCACACCCGGTTCGGCGCGATCACCTACCGGGGGGGCCGCGTCGCTGCGCTCCACCCTGTTCCGGCTGCGGATGACCGCGCGGGCGGACGATGCCGGAGTCGGGTACGCGTGGCTGTTCCAGGCGGCGATCGGCGTCTACGCCTGGATGTATCTGCGCCTGTCGCTCGCGGTGCGCCGACGCCAGGAGCTGGAGGCGGACGCGGAGGCCGCCGCCGCGGTCGGTCCCGAGGTGACCGCGCGGGCGCTGCGCGCGGTCCATGCGCTCGGCATCACCTGGGCCGGGTTCGAGAGCCGGTATCTGCGGCCCGTGCAGCGGCTCGGGTTCGTGCCCGAGGACGTGTTCGGGGCGTTCGCCGCCATGGTGGACGATCCGCTCGTGCGGAAGCGGATGGCCGAACTGCGCGCGCACCCGGTCGAGACGGGGCGTTCCCCGCTGGACTCGCATCCCCCGCTGGCCCGACGGCTGGCCCTGATCGAGGCGCGGCCCGCCGGGCCCCCAAAGGACGTCGTCGAGGAGGGCCCGCTGGTCGCCGACCCGTCACCGGTGCCCCGGGTGCAGCGCAGGATGCTCGGCGAGACCGGGCTCTCGGCGACGGCACTGTCCCGGACGGCGTGGGCCGACCTGGCCGCCGAGGCGTTCGCCGTCGAACTCGCGAGCCTCCTGCTCGACGCGGCACGCGACACCGACGCGGCACGCAACCCCCGGGTCACCGCGCGCGCCACCCTCGCCACCGTTCTCGGCCTGCTGGAACGCGGCGAGCAGACAGCGCTGACACGCCGTCTCACCGACGCACCCGAACCCGAGGAGCAGCTCACCGAGGCCCTGTACGCGCTGACCGGGCAGGCGCTGTCCGGCGCGGGCCGCGCGCGCTGGGTGCTCAGCTGGACCCAGGGCTACCTCCTGGACTGCCCCCGGGACCCGCGCGGACGCCTGGACGAACTCGTCGCGGGCGCCGCACGCGACCGTACGGCGGTGCCGGCCCTGCGCGGCGAACTCGCGCGCCTCGGCCTGGACATCGAGGCGCCGGTCCCCCTGGCCCTGCGTACCGTGGCCGCACCGGCCGGCCGGACAACGCCCCGGCGCCGTACCCGGAGCGCGCCGAACCTGGTCGTCCAGGAACTCGCGCGGCAGCGCACGGTCGCCAAGGTGACCATGGGCGCCCTGATCGTCGCGGGGGTGGTGTGGGGGATCGCCCTGCTCGGCTCCGACTCCTCCCAGCCCTACCCGCAGTCCTACCGCCCCGGGCTGCCGACGGCGGCGGCCTCGGGGTACACGCCGTGGCCCCTCTCCACCGATCTCGTGCCGACGCCGAGGTTCAGCGTCGAGTATCCGGTGCCGATCATCACCCGGCCCATCCTGCGGCCGACGCCCGACGTCTTCTTCCGTATCCATTTCGTCGTGGCCGGTGACACTCTGTCCCACCTCGCCTGCGTGTACGGCACCACCGTCGAGGACCTCCAGAAACTCAACAGGATGGGGAAGAGAACCGACCTCGCGGTGGGCCGGATGCTGTGGGTGCCGAAGGAGGATCAGGGCTCCGGGATCGAGTCGACGGACTGCCGGTGACCGGAGCGGGTCAGTTGCGGCGCCGGCGTCGCTTCGGCCGCGGTTCGTCGACGGGCCGCCACCAGGCGAACCGGTCGGCCCGCCGCCACGAGGAGTCCGGGTCGTGCGCAGGGAAGGAACCGGCGTACACCCCCTGGTCACGGAGGGGACCCGAACCGGCATCAGCGCGTGGGCCGGCACCGGAGGTCCACGCGAAGGGGTCGGCCGGCGGCGCCGGTTCGGCGGAGGTTCCGGGCGTACCGCGCGGCGGCGGCGCCGTGCGGCGGCGGTCGTACGCCCTGCGCCGCACCGGGTCGGACAGCGTCTCGTAGGCCCGGTGCAAGCCCTGGAAGGCCTCCGCGTCGCCGCCCCGGTCGGGGTGCCGGGTCAGTGCCCTTCGGCGGAACGCGCGCACGATCTCGGCCCTGGTGGCGTCGGCCGGGACACCGAGCACCGCGTAGAAGTCCGGTTCGTCCGCGACGGTCACCGGACCGCGACCTCGGCCTGCCGGCAGATCAGCCGCCACGACGCGCGGGGCGCGGGACCGGACAGACCCGAGCCGTGCCCGGACACGAAGGTCACCCACCGGCGTCCGGCCAGATAGCACCAGACGTCCAGCTCGTCGTCGTTCCCGAAGTAGAAGTGGTCCCCCCGGAGGAACACGTCACCGTTGACGAACGGCGACTGCGACCGTGCCTGCGCCTCCGCGGGCAGGTTGCCGAGGAATCCGCGCAGGCGCGCCGGCAGCGGCAGTTCCTCGCCGTACTCCGGCGTCGCGTCGCCGCCCGGCAGCGCGGGGAGACGGGAGCGCGACCGTCTCGGCTTCCGCACCACCACCGCGTGCCGCAACGACGACGGTACGAACGGCACGACCGTGAGCGACTGCGCGGGCCCGCCCCGGTCGTTGACGGTCGGTGTGGCCACGGCGAGACCCCGCTCACCGAACACCACCGCGTACGGACGTCCGGTGTCCGTGGGGTGGCAGTACGCCCACCAGTCGACGATCGGACCGACCCGGGTGACCATCCGGTCGCGGACCGCCGCGCTCAGCTGACGCCACCAGTACTCGCGGCCGGGCAGGTCGACGAACCCGAGCGTCGCGGCATCGTGCACCGGAGCGTCCACCCGCGCGGCGCGCCCCGGAACAGGAAGCGGCCCGGACCGACGCTCCACCGCGCCGGAGTTCGGCCGGGGCACAGGTCGCCACGCCATACGGGACCTCCCAGGGCTCGGATCCACCGACACCGGCCGTCCATTGTGGCGGTGCCGCTACCGCCGGGGAAGAGCGCCGCCCGACCGCCCTGACGCGGACGACTACGACGACCGACGTCATCACCAGTACTGGCCCCCGTGAAGCTGTTTCCGGCGAAGGTCTCCCGTGGTCGGCGCGACGGCTTGAACGGTCGCCGCGGCACCCCCGTACCCCCTGTCGTGACCCACCAGACACAGCAGTCATCGTCCCGAGCCCACACCTCCCGCCTGCGCCGCGGCGCCGCGCTCGCCCTGCTCCCGCTCGCCGTGGCGTGCGGCGGAGGTGAGGACGACGGCGCGGCGGAACGCAAGAAGGCGTCGGCGTCGGCGGTCGTGACCGGCGCTCCCGAGGCCGGCGTCGTCGCGCCCGCCAAGGTCGAGGTGATCGCCGGGCTGACCGGCTGCACCGCCGAGATCCGGATCGAGGCGGAGGAACTGCGCGAGGGCCAGTGCCGTACGAAGCAGGGCGACTACCGGATCACCACGTTCCCCGAGGAGCGGTTCAAGGTGACCTGGCTCGACACCGCCGCGATGTACGGCGGCAAGTACCTCGTCGGCACCCGGTGGGTCGTCAGCGCCCGGCCGGAGCTGCTGGAGGGGTTCCGCTCCCGACTCGGCGGGACCGTACGGGAGTTGCGTCCCATCGCGCCCACCACTGCGCCCTGAGTCACGCTCAGTACGAGTGCCCTGAGCCACCCCTCGGCACGGGTGCCCCGAGTCACCCCTCGGTACGGAGGTGACCCAGCACCTCCTCCAACGGCAGGTCGTAGCGGTCCTTGTCGTCGGTCCACCGGCGCAGCACCGTCGCCGCGCCCTCCGCCAGGGCCGGCGGCAGTCCCGCCGTGCGCAGGGTGTCCGCGATCTCCTCCAACTCCGGTGCCCAGCGCCACGCGCGGGCGGCGACGCTCGGCAACTGCTCCGTCTCCGCGAGGATGTTGGACGTCAACGAGCCTGCCTCGCGGGCGAGTTCGGCGGCCACGCCGTGGCTCGTGGCGAGGGCGTGCGACACGGCGGCCAGCACGCGGGCCGACTTCTGGTACGAGGCGTAGGCCATCTTCAGCGCCGACGCGGCACCGATCTCCGCGTCGAGGGCGCGGGCGACGACCCGCGTGCCCTCGAACACCCCTGCCACGCGGGCGACTTCCTTCGCGTCGCCGCTCAGATACAGGCGCGGGGCGCTGCCCGGTCCCGGCGGGCCGCCGACGATCGAGCCGTCCAGCATCGGTACGCCGCGCTCCGCGCACGCCGCGGCGATGCGCCTCGTACGGTCCGGGCTGATGGCGTTGGCCTCCACGTAGACGCCCCGGAAGGGGTGCGCGAGGACCTCGTGGGCCACGTCCTCCGCCGCGTGCGGCGGGCAGATCGAGAGGACGAAGTCGCTTGCCGTCAGGGCCGATTGGAGGGACTCGGCCGCCTCCAGGCCGGCCTCCCTGGCGCGTTCGAGGCTCGCGGGGCTCCGGCCGGTGGGGACGTACAGCACCCGGGCGCCCGAACGGGCCGCCTGGCCGCCGACTTTGGCGCCCATGGCGCCGGGATGCAGAAGCGTCAACGTGGTCATGGGTCTCACGGTAGGCGGGGGCCGGCCCCGGCCTCGGCGCCCGGTGCCGACTACCAAGCACGACCCATGACTTGCCCTCCGTCGGTTCCGGCGTACTAAAACATTCAACAAAGGGATCTTCGGGACCGGTAAAGGGCTCTACCCGCATAGATGATCCCGGTGCTGTCATGCTCACGTCTGCCCGGAATCCCTGCCGGGCACCACTCCGGGAGATCCCCCATGCCCCGAATATCCCGCTCCGTGGTCACCGCCCTCTCCTCCCTCGCGCTCGCCGCCGCCGGCCTCACGGTCGCCGCCGGCACCGCGCACGCGCAGAGCTGCAGCCAGGCCTACCTCCCTCTCCCCGACCCCAGTTGCCAGCCCGGCGACTACAACCCGGACGTCACCCAGTCCACCATCGACTCCACCATCTGCGTCTCCGGGTGGACCGCGACCGTCCGGCCCTCCAGCTCCTACACCACCGCGCTGAAGAAGAAGCAGATCGTCGAGTACGGCTACACGGACACCAGCACCTCGGACTACGAGGAGGACCACTTCCTCCCCCTCGAACTCGGCGGCGCCCCCAAGAGCGAACTCAACCTCTGGCCCGAGCCGCAGTACGGCACCAAGACCGCCGCCAACAAGGACACCGTCGAGAACAAGCTCAAGAAGGCCGTCTGCGCCGGTACCGTCACGCTCTCCGACGCCCAGGACGCGATCCTCACGGACTGGACGACCGCACTGTCCGACCTCGGCCTGAGCTGATCCCCCTTGCCCGACTCAGGGGCCGGTCTCCTCCTCCGGGAGTAGCCGGCCCCTCTCCGCTCCTTCTGGGGAGGCAGACCAACTGCCTCCGCAAGGCCGATGTTCTTGAGCGTCGCGAGGAAGAGTGTGGGGCATAGGAGAGGGGCATAGGAGATATGAGCCTCGGGAGGGCGCCATGAACCGACAGATCCGTGTACGCGTGATTCGCCGGCCCGCCGCGCCCCGCGACGACACCATCGACCGCAGGACGCCCTCGGGCCGGATCCTGCCCTACTGACGCCCTCTCACAGGGGCGACCGCCAACCCACCGTCGTGCCAGTGCCTCCGTCGTCGTACACCGTCAGGCGTACGGCGTCCCGGCCGTCCGGCAGCGGACTCGTCACGTCGATCGTGATCTCCAGGCGCGAGACGCCGGGTCGGCGTGACGCGGCGGTGAGGGCGCGGCGCAGGGCGGTGAGGAGTTGGGCCGCCACCTGCTCGGGGACGAGGGTGTCCACCGGGCCCCTGAAGCGGGTGGAGGGCTGGAAGCCGAGCGCGGCCGACGCGCCGGCCGTCTCCCGAAGTACCTTGCCGCGGAAGGTCGTCGGGGCCTCGGCCGGCGGCTGTTGCAGGGCGAAGATCGCCGTGCGGACCTCCTGGATCGTCGACTGGAGTTCGTCGACGGCGCGGCCGAGGAGTTCGTGGACCGGGCCGGACGCTCCGCCCCTGCGCTGCGTGGACTCCAGCAACATGCCGGTGGCGAACAGGCGTTGGACCACCAGGTCGTGCAGATCGCGCGCGATGCGGTCGCGGTCCTCGTAGACCGCGAGGCGTTCCCGGCTGTGCTGGGCGTCGGCGAGCACCAGGGCGAGCGCGGCCTGGGAAGCGAACTGCGTTGCCAGCAGCCGTTCTACGGCCGTGTAGGGGCGGTCGCCCGGGCGCCGGGGGAGGGCGAGCGTGCCGATGAGGCGGCCGTCCGCCTGGAGCGGCAGCATCATGCTGGGGCCGAACCGGTGCCGTACATGTGTCGTCATGCGCGGGTCGGTCGCCGAGTCGTCGATGAACACCGGTTCGCCGCCCAGGAGTTGGACGAGGACGGGGCTGCCGGGCTCGATGGTCGTGCCGACGATGTCGCCCGGGTCCTCGTAGGCGGACGCGGTGACGATCTCCATGCCGCCCGCCTCGGTGCGCTGGAGGATCACGCCCGCGGCGGCGTCGGCGAGGGCCCGGGCGCCCTCCGCGACCGTCGTCAGCGCGTCGGCCGCCCGCTCGCCGGTGAGCAGCGCGGTGGTGACGGCCGCCGCGCCCTCGATCCAGCGTTCGCGCTGCCGGGCCGTCTCGTACAGGCGGGCGTTGCCGATCGCGATGCCGGCCTGGGCGGCGAGGACGTGCAGGAGCTGCTCGTCCCCGGCGGTGAAGGGGGCGTCGTGCCGCTTCCCGGCGAGGTGGAGGTGGCCGAACACCTCGTCGTGGACGTGGATCGGCACGCTCAGCGCCCCGGGGGACGGAGGCGCGACCGCACTCGTACGGATCTCGGTGAGGCCGTCCTGCCCGGGGTCCGTCGTCCCGAGCGCCGCGTACCGCGCGCCGGTCAGCTCGGCCGCGCCGTCCACGATGTGCTGGAGCGTGGTGCGCAGTTCGAGCTCGGAACCGACGCTCAGGACGGCTTCGAGCAGGCGGGAGAGGCCGGGGGCGCCGTCACTCACCTCGGCCGGCACCTCGGCCGGGTCCGGGCTCAGGCGGTGGCCAGCGGGTCCAGGACCAGCGGCTCGATCTTGCCCTCCAGCATGTAGCCCAGGCCCTGTACGGCACACACGTCCGGCCGCTCCGCGATGTGCACCGGCATGCCGGTCGCCGCGCGCAGCATCTGGTCGAGGCCGGGGAGCAGCGCGCTGCCGCCGACCATCATGATCCCGCGGTCCACGAGGTCGGCCACCAGGTCGGGCGGGCAGTTGCGCAGCACCCTGCCGATACCGTCGAGCACGGCGGTCAGCGGCGTCTCGATCGCGTCCCGTACGGCCGCGGTGTCGACCTGCACGGAACGGGCGAGGCCGGTCGCCACGTCCCGCCCGTGGATCTCGGTCAGGGCCGGGCCGTACGGGGTGAGACCGTTGCCGGAGAGGGCGAGCTGGAGCGGGCGTACGGACTGGCTGGGGAGCATCAACTCGTGCTCGTGGCGCAGGTGTTGCACGATCGCGTGGTCCACGGCCTCGCCGCCCACCGGGATGCGTTCGGCGGTGACGATGGAGCCGAGGGAGAGCACGGCGACCTGGGTCGCGGCGGCCCCGCACACCATGATCATGGTGGCCTCGGGCCGCTCGACGGGAAGCCCGCAGCCCACGGCGGCGGCGATCAGCGTGTCGACCAGCTCCACCCGGCGCGCCCCGAGCCCGACCAGTGTCTCGATCGTGGCCCGCTGGGCCAGCGGATCGGCGTCGTGCGGGGTGCAGGCGGCGGCCCGCAGCCGGGGCTTGCGGCGCAGGGCGCGCCGTACCTTGTCGCCGATCAGGTGCCGCAGCATGCGCTGCGCCATCTCGATGTCGACCACGGTCCCGCCGGAGACCGGCCGGACGACCCGGATGTAGTCGGGCGTACGGCCCGTCATCTTCTCCGCGAACTCTCCTACGGCGATCAGCGCGCCGGTCCGCGTGTTCACGGCGGCGGCGGACGGCTGGTCGACGACGAGCCCGGCGCCCTTGACGTAGACGCGGGTACGGGCCGCGCCCAGGTCGACGGCGAAATGGCAGCGTCGCAACTGCTCCAGACTGACGGTCATGGCAGGGTCTCCCGAGAACGCGGACCGGGGCGTCGCCGGGTGGCGGGCCTCCTTCGCATCGTGCGGGGGCCGGGGAGCGGGCGCGCCTTGTGGTGGGCCGGGCGGGGTGCGGCTAAATGGGGGTATTTGTCTGTTATGCCCGAGTTAAAGAATAAGTAAGGGGCAAAGGGGGGCGTCTTCGTGACGTCGTGTCGGCGCCGGCACCAGCTCCTATACCGTCCCCGTCCGGATCACCCCCAGCTCCGCCAAGTCCTGCGGCCGGAGGCGGAGTTGGTCCGCCGTCCGCTCCACCTCCGCCGGCGTGCGCTTCAGGATCGCGGCGGCGGCCTCCGGGGCGATCACCGAGAAATAACTGTCCGGAGTGGCCCAGGTGTTGCCCGGCGCGGCCAGCGCCAGCGCCCCGCCGGAGCCGCCCTCGCCGATCAGCAGCGTGGTGACCGGGACCCGGGCGGAAGCCACCGCGCCGAACAGATCCGCGATGGCGGCACCCGCCCCCTCCCGCTCCGCCTCGGCGTCGTTCGCCGCGCCCGGGGTGTCCACCAGCGTCAGCACGGGGATACCGAGCCGTTCCGCGAGCCGGATCAGCCGGGCGGCGGTCCGATACCCGGCCGGGCGGGTCGCCGTCCCGCCCTGCGCGGCATACGCGACCGTCCGCCCCTCCCGCTCCCCGAACCCGCACAGCATCCCCGCGTCGGTACCCCCGCACCGGTCACCGCTGATCGCGAGCCGGTGTGTGAAGTAGTTGTCCAAGTACCGCTCAGCACCCGGCCGTTGAGCCGACCGCGCACGCCGCACGGCTTCCCAGCCGGTGACCGGGAGACCGCCCGCGACGTGCCGCCCGCCCGCTTGTACGGTCGCGGGCGACCCGGCCGGGCTGCGGCGCGCCGACCGGGCGCGTCGCTCCGCTTCCCGCCCGGTCGTCGGGGGGCTGGTCTCGGAGTGCGGGGCCGGTCGGGAGTCCTGTGCCGTGTCTCGGGTGGTCGGGGGCGGGTGGGTCGCATCGGGGGCGGGTGACGCGTTCGCCTGTCCGGTCTCGGAGTGCCGGGCCGGTCGGCAGCCGCGTGTAGCGTCTGGCGCGGCCACCGATGGGTCGGTCGTGCCGGGGGCGGGTGACGCGTTCTCCCGTCCGGTCCCCGGGAGGCCGGTCTCGGGGTGCCGGGCCGGTCGGCAGCCGCGTGTAGCGTCTGGCGCGGCCACCGATGGGTCGGTCGTGCCGGGGGCGGGTGACGCGTTCTCCCGTCCGGTCCCCGGGAGGCCGGTCTCGGGGTGCCGGGCCGGTCGGCAGCCGCGTGTAGCGTCTGGCGCGGCCACCGATGGGTCGGTCGTGCCGGGGGCGGGTGACGCGTTCCCCTGTCCGGTTTCGGGGTCCCGGGCCGGTCCGGAGGCCTGTGTCGTGTCTCGGGTGGTCGGGGGTGGGTCGGTCGCATCGGGGTCAGGTGACGCGCCCTTCCGGTCGGTGGCCGGCAGGCCCTCCGTGCCGAGTGCCGCCGGCACCGGTGCCTGTCCCGGCCACGGTGTGGTCAGCAGTCGTAGCCACCTCCCCAGGGTCTCCCTCAGGTCACGCGGTTCTACGATCGCGTCGGCCGCGCCCGCCGCGACCTGGGCCTCGGCCGTGTACGCCGCCGGGTCCGCGTCCGGCGGGCGGACCCGGGAGCCCGCGAAGCCGACCTGGGCGCCGGGCAGTGCCAGGATCACATCGGCGCCCGCGCCCAGCGTGGCCCAGCCGCCGCCCGTGGTCGGGTCCCGCAGTACCGCGAGCTGCGGCAGGCCGGCCTCCCGGGTGAGCGCCGACTGCCGTGCCACGCGCTGGAGTTGGGTCAGCGCGACCATGCCCTCCTGCATCCGGCTGCCGCCCGTGGCGACCAACGGCACGACCGGCAACCGGTGTTCACGGGCGTACACGTACGCGGCCTCGATACGGTCCCCGGTGCGCTCCCCGAGCGAACCGCCGAGGAAGCCGAACTCGAACGCGATCAGCACCGCCCGCGTGCCCGCCACCGTCGCCGTGCCGCACACCACCGACTCCGACTCGCCGGTGCGGTCGGCGGCGCGGGCGCGCGAGGCGTCGTAGCCCTGCCAGCCGAGGGGGCCGTCGGGACCGGACTCCCTTGCCGGGTGCGGGAGTTCGGTGAAGGTGGTCTCGTCGGTGACGAGGGCGAGGATCTCGCGGGCGGAGCGGCGGTCAGTCATCGCTCAGGGCGCGCTTCAGGATCTTCCCCATGTCGTTGCGGGGGAGTGCGGAGAGGTGGTGGACGACGCGGGGGCGTTTGTGCGGGGCGAGGCGGCTCGCCACATGGTCGGCCAACTCGGCCAGTTCCGGCGGGGATTGGGGGTCCGACGGCACGATCCAGGCGACGATCCGTTCGCCCAGGTCGGGGTCCGGTTCGCCGGTGACGGCGGCCTCGCGCACCCCGGGGTGTTCCAGGAGCGCGTTCTCGATCTCGCCCGCGCCGATCTTGTAACCCCCGCTCTTGATCAGGTCGGTGGCCTTGCGGCCGACGATCCGCACATAGCCGTCGGGGTCGCGCACGGCCATGTCGCCGGTACGGAACCAGCCGTCGGCGGTGAAGGCGGCGGCCGTCGCGTCGGGCCGGTTGAGGTACTCGGTGAAGAGGTTCGGCCCGCGTACCTGGATCTCGCCCACGCTCTCGCCGTCGTGGACGGGAAGGGGCGTGCCGTCCTCCTCGACCAGGCGCAGTTCCACACCGGGCAGCGGGATGCCCACCGTCCCCGCGCGCGGCTCGCCGTCCGCTCGGACACTCGTGTTCATGAGGGTCTCCGTCATGCCGTAGCGCTCGATCACCCGGCGCCCGGTCGCCGACGCGATCCGCTCGTGGTCGTGGACCGGCAGCGCGGCCGAACCGGATACCAACAACCGTGCGCGGCCGAGGGACTTGGCGAGTCCGGGGTCGTCGGGCAGGGTCTCCGCGATGCGGTGGTACATCGTCGGTACGCCGAACAGCATGGTCGCGCCATCGTTCAACTCCCGTGCCACACCCTCCGTGCTGAACCGTCCCAGGTGCCGCACCGAGCCGCCGCGCCGCAACGGGCCCAGGATGCCCAGCACCAGCCCGTGCACATGGAACAGCGGCAGCCCGTGCACGAGCACGTCCTCGCCGGTCCACTGCCAGGCGTCGGCCAGCGCGTCCAGCGTCGAGGCGATCGCCCGGCGCGGGATGACGGCACCCTTGGGCGGGCCGGTGGTGCCGGAGGTGTAGACGACGAGGGCGGGGTCCTCGTCGGACGCGCGCTCCTCGGCGACCGGTCCCACCGCGCGCACGTCGACGTCGACGCGCTCCAAGTGACGTACGGCGGAAGGGAGTTCATCGCCGGGCGCGGCCAGGATCAGCGTCGGCGCGCTGTCCGCCAGGATGTGGCCGAGTTCCCTCTCGCCCGACTTCGGGTTGAGCGGCACCGCGGCCACCCCGGCCCGCAGCGCCGCCACCACGGCGACGGCCGTCTCCAGCGAGTTGGTGGCCCACACGGCGACCCGGCCGGTGCCCGCGCACCGGGCCGCGAGGGCGTCCGCCGCCGCGCCCAGCTCCGCGTAGGTCAGGGACCGGTCACCGAAGCTGAGAGCGGGCTGCCCGCCCGGGTTCGCCAGGGCCGGAAAGAGGGTGGACACGCGGCGCGCTCCTTGGTCGTCGGGGGCAAGGGTCCCCGGACGTCGGGGACACCCCCGTTCCTACACCACGTCCGCCACCACACAGCTGACGTTGTCCGGACCCCCGGCCCCGTTCGCCGCGTCGATCAGGGCGCGTACCGCCTCGTCCGGGTCCGGGTTCGCGGTGAGGAGTTCGCGGATCCGGTGCTCCGGGACGACCCCGGTCAGGCCGTCCGAGCACAGGAGGTAGCGGTCGCCGCGCCGGGCGTCGTGGAGTTTCAGGTCGGGGGCACCGGTCGTCAACGCCTTGAGGAGCAAGGTGCGTTGAGGGTGGGAGCCGGCCTCCTCCGGGGTCAGCCGGCCCTCGTCGATCAGCGACTGGACGACCGAGTGGTCGTGCGTGATCCGGAAGAGCCCGCCGCCGCGCAGCAGATACGCGCGCGAGTCCCCGATGTGCACAAGCGCCAGCTTCGAACCCGTCCACAGCAACGCGGTCAGGGTGGTGCCGTTCTCGAGGGGATCGGCCACGTCACGGACCGCCTCGGTGGCGCCCCGTACCGCCTCCTCCAGGAGGTTGAGGACGTTGCCCGCCGGCACCTCCTCGGTGTCCAGGAAGCGGAGCGCCTCCACCGCCGCACTGCTCGCGGGCGCGCCCGCCGGGCCGAACCCGTCGGCGACCGCGAGCAGCCGTGCGCCCGCGTACGCCGAGTCCTGGTTGGAGGGGCGGACCAGGCCGCGGTCCGAGTGGGCGGAGTAACGCAGTTCGAGCATGGTGGTGTCCTTTCCCGGTACGGCCGCCACGGCCGTGAGGTGGTCGACGAGGAACCCGGCGAGATCCCGCCGCTCGGCCGTCTCCGCCTCGACCCGGGCCCAGAAGGCGCGGATCTCACGGGCGGCGGCGGCCGGTTCGAGGGCGCACACCTCACGGATCCCGGCCAGCGGCATGCCCAGCCGCCGCAGCCACGCGACAAGCCGCGCCATCTCCAGCTGCTCCACCGCGTAGTACCGGTATCCGCTGTCGGGGTCCACGCGCGCCGGCCGCAACAGCTCCAGCTCGTCGTACAGCCGCAACGCCTTCGGCGACAGCCTGCACGCCCGTGCGAAGGCCCCGATCGTCAGCATGTTCATGCGCACCTCGGCCTCTTTCGGTTCCGCCACTGATGCTGGGGCTTCACCGAAGGGGAAGGTCAATCCGGTTGCCGCGGTTGCGGGGGCCATGGATAACCTGCGGATCTGTCCACAGTCGGCATCCGGATGGAGACCCCGTGCCCCGTATCGCGCTCGCCACCTACGACCCCGGACCCGTACCCAGCAAGGACCGTGACCTTCCGGTGCTGGTGGAGGCGTTGCGGGCGGCCGGGGCCGAGGCCGTCGCCGTGCCGTGGGACGACGCCGGGACCGACTGGGGCGCGTACGACCTCGTGGTCATCCGCTCGACCTGGGACTACACCTGGCGGGCGGCCGAGTTCGTGGCCTGGGCCGAGCGGACCGGGAGGGTCACGCGGCTGGCCAACCCCGTGCAGGTCGTGCGGTGGAACACCGACAAGCGGTATCTCGGTGAGCTCGCGGCGGCCGGCGTGCCCGTCGTGCCGACCCGCTATCTCGCCGCCGGTGACCCCGTCGACCTCCCCGACGACCACGAGTACGTCGTCAAGCCGACCTCCGGCGCGGGCGCCCGCTTCGCCGCCCGCTACCTGCCCGACGAGCGCGAGACGGCCGTACGACAGCTGGAGCGGATGTACGCGGAGGGGCTCACCGCGATGGTGCAGCCGTATCTGACGAACGTGGACGTCAGCGGGGAGCGGGCGCTGCTGTTCTTCGGGGGGCGGTTCGTGCACGCCTCGCGGAAGGGGGCCGTGCTGGCGCGGGGTACGGCCTACGACGACGACAAGGTGTCCCACCCGGACCTGGAGCCGTGGACCGCGACCGAGGCCGAACTCTCCGTCGCCGAGCGGGCGTTGGCCGCCGTACCGGACGCGCCGGAGCTGCTGTACGCGCGCGTGGACCTCGTGGACGGGCCGGACGGGAAGCCGTGTGTGATGGAACTGGAACTCGTCGAGCCGAATCTCTTCCTCGATCTGCATCCGGGGTCGCCGGCCGTGGTGGTGGACGCGGTGCTGGCGGCTGCCGCCAGTCGCTGATCATCGGTCATTGATCGCCGTTCGCTGGAGCAGGCCCCAGGTGAACTCGGCGGCGCAGCGATGCCGTACGCCCTGCCCGTCCGGGGCGGTGAAGGCCAGGCCCCAGCGGGTGGGGGCCGTGCCCTCCAGGGGGCGGGCGGGGGCGAAGGCGCGGGCCGCCTCCTCGACCGTGCAGGACCAGGGGGTCAGGTCGTCGAGAGTGTGGAGGGCGGGGCCTTCGGTACCCGGGGCGCGGACCAGCCACTCGTTCCATACGGCGCCGTTCGGGGCGGTCAGCACCTCGAAGCGGAGGCCGGGCCAGAGGGGGAGGGGCCACTGCCGGGCCTCGCAGTCCAGGTCGCCGATCCTGCGGTGTGCGGTCGACTCCGGGGTGCCGAGGATCTGGCGGTAGCGGGAGGCCGCGGCCCGGCCGCGCGGGGAGTGCAGCATGGTCTGCCAGCGTCTGTTGGCCTCGCGCATGTCGGCGATCGAGACGCCCAGCTCATGACGGGCGTCCTCGACCAGGTCCGGGTTGTGGTCCGCCATGCGGCGCAGCAGGACCAGTTGGAAGTCGAGGGGGCTGAAGGGGCTCGCGGGGCGTTTCGCTTCGGGCATGCGATCCATCGTCGCGCACGGCACTGACACCGGCGCTCGCACCGGCACTGACACCGGGGCTGCGGCCGTCGGCGAGGAACAGGACCGAGTTGACGTAACGGGGGCCGCGCGCGAAGGGCAGGACGCGGCGCAGCAGTCCCTGGGAGACGACGTACGAGGTCAGGGCCTGGTGTGCTTCCAGGGGGAAGGCGGACAGGCGGACCCAGTCCCTGTTCCTGTCCGGGAGGACCCAGCCCTCGTAGCCGAGCAGCGACAGGTAGGTCACCACCGGGGCGATCGGCTGGATGCGGGACTCCAGTTCGACGAAGAGGGCGGGGCGGTCGCGGGTGAGGAGGCCGGTCGCGCCGTGCAGGACCGCCAGTTCGTTGCCGTCGACGTCGATCTTGATGAAGCCGACGTCCTTGAGGGCCAGGCCGTCGAGCGTGACGCAGGGGACGTGCAGGGCGCGGGCGTGGATGTCCCGGCGGACCAGTGAGGAGACACCCCGGTCGCCCTCGTCGTGCGGCGGCAGCCACAGGCGGGCGGTGCCGGGGCGGTCCGAGGCGGCGGCCGGGATCACCATGGCGTTCGCGGGGGCGGCCGAGGCGAGGAGCCGCGCCAGGTGGGGGACCGGTTCCACGGTCACCACCCGGCGCGCGTGTCTGCAGAGGCGGTGCGTCCAGGGGCCGTACCAGCCGCCGACGTCGACCGCCGTGCCGCAGTCGGGCGGCAACAGGTCGGTCAGGCGGGCCAGTTCGGGTTCGAAGCGGGGGTAGACGGCCCGGGCGGTGGCGGCGACCAGGCGGGTGGGGAGGAGGGGCGCGAGGCGGGCGGTGAGCGTGCGAGGGGTGCGGGTCATGGGATCATCCGTTTGAGGAGTTCCTCGTGTTCGCCGTCGTCGGTCACTTGCTCGCCGGACGAGGGCAGGAGCTGGGGGATGCCGTCGACGATGGGGTAACGGCGGCGCAGCCGCGGGTTGTAGAGGGCGTCCGTGGGCAGCAGATGCAGCGGGCCCTTGTCGAGCGGGCAGGCCAGGATCTTCAGCAGGGGGTCGTCCGGGTTCATGGCGGAGTCAACTCCTTGGCCGCAACCGGGGGTTGGGGCGCGTTGTCGTGCTTCGGCATGGTCAGCAGAACCGTGACCGCCAGTACGGTGCCCCCGATCCGCAGGGCCAGTCGCAGCGGGTCGTGCGGCAGGGCCTCGCCGAACGAGAGCGTGCCGAGCACCGCCGTGAACAGGCTCGTCACCGTCGTACAGACCGGCACGATCAGCGAGGCCCGGCAGCGTTGCAGCGCCGCCTGGGACATGACCAGGCCGAACGCGCCCGTGAAGAGAAGGAGATAGGGGTACGGGGACTTGAGCAGGGCAACCACCGCCCCTCCCAGGTCACTTGTGGTCAGATAGCTCGACACCCCCTTGATGGCGAGCGAGCTGACCCCGTACAACAGGCCCACCGCCACGCCGTATTCGACACCCGTGGTGGGCAGCCGGTGGCGGTGGCCGGCGCTGCGCTCGGTGGACCGGTACAGCCAGACGCCGGCCGCCAGCGAGGGCACGCACACCAACAGGATCAGCGGATAGGGCGCGTTGCGGCTGACGTGGTCCGAGCCCTCCTTCAGCGACAGCACCACCATCAGCAGCGCCACGAGGATCGCCGCCAGCGCGTACCGTTCACGGCCGCTGGTCTCCTCGCCGAGCATCCGCGCGGACAGCAGCACGAGCAGGACCAGGCCCGACACGAAGATGCCCTGCGCGGCGGCGATCGGCAGCGTCCGGTACACGGCGAGCTGCGCGCCGAACCCGGAGGCGAGCGCGAGGGACCCTCCGATCCACAGCGGACTTCCGAGCACCAGCCGCAGCAGCCGCACCGGTTGACGGACCGTCACCTCGGGCAGGGCCGCGAGCGCCCGTTTCTCCAGGACGAAGCCGGTGCTGTAGAGCACGTTCGCCAACAGGGCCGCGGCCACCCCCCACCACACGGCCGCGCCCCTATGTCTTCCGCGCGTGCAACAGCAGGATCGACGCCAACGACGGTCTGGCACAGGCCAGTCGGTCGAGCGGGCGCAACGGTCGCGGTACGCCGTGGAAGGGAGCGCCCGTGAGCCGTACGACCTCGAAGCCGGCCGCCGTCACGAACTCCCGCAGCGCACGCGGGGTGTAGAGCCGCAGATGCCCTACGACCTCCTTGCCGGGGCGGCCGTGGATCGCGCGCAGGCTCACCTCCGAGAACACGGGCTGGACGCCGGCGAGCAGCAGGGCGCGGTTGTACCAGGCCGCCAAGTTCGGTGTGGACAGCATGAGATGGCCTCCCGGGCGCAGGACACGGCGGATCTCGGCGAGCGCCGTGTCCGGGTCGACGAGGTGCTCGATCACCTCGCTGAACAGCACGGCGTCGGCGGAGGCCGTCCGCAGGGGCAACGCGGTGAGTTCACCGCGGACCGTGTACGGCAGATGGGTGCGGGCGCGGGTGAGGGCGTCCTGGGACCAGTCGACGCCGACGACGCGGTGGCCGGTGAGGAGAGGCGCGGCGGTGGCTGCGGCGGTGCCGTCGCCGCAGCCGATGTCGAGGATCGTGCGGGCCTGCCGGGTGGCCGTCGCCGGGCCCAGGGCGGCGGCCAGGACGCGGGCCTGGCGGAGCGTGCGGGAGGGGCCGGAGGCGACGGGGACGGCGGGGTTCTCGTAGAAGTCGCGGAGGTCGTCGTGTGTCGTGGGGTGGTGCGGGGGCGTGGTGGTCGTCATCGCGAGTGCTCCTCCGTCGTGTGCAGGTAGTGCTCGAACAGGTCGCGGAGGTGGGCGCCGTCGCCGGGGCCGAGGAGGGTGCGGGACCAGCGCAGGGCCACGTGCAGCCTGCCCGCGGTGGAGGCGGTCGTCACGGTCAGGCCGCGGGGCATGCGGGCCGGGGCCGAGAACCACACGGCGTGCGCACGGCCCGCCTCGTCGCCGAAGTCCAGGGTGTAGGGGATGCGGCCGATGTTGCTGAGCAGGGTGGTCGAGGTCCAGGGGGCGGCGGCCCTGCGCAGGCCGCGGGTGAGGGTGGCGCGCCAGGCGACGGGGACGACGGGGGTCGTCAACAGGGTCGCGCCGTGGCCGAGTTGGGGGCGGGGGAGGGCTTTGAGGGCGCGCGTCCGGGTTGCTGTGCGGTGGAGCAGTTCGCCCATCCGGGCGGGGTCTGCTCCGGTGGTCAACTCGTCTGGGGCGAAGGTGACTTCCACGAGTCGCGTGCCGTTGCCTATCGGCATGTCCGTGTCCCGGGGGCGGTCGTCCACGGGCATCGTGATGCGCATCGGGCGGGGGTGTTCGCCGTGTTCGCGGTTCCAGTGGGCGATCATCAGGGCCGTCGTGACCATGAGTTGGTCGTTCACCGTGTACGGGGAGCCCTTGGGGCGGTGCGGGACGGGGAGTTCGACGAGGAGGAGGCCGTTGCCGCCGGGGGAGGGGTCGGGGGTGCCGGGGGCGACTCGGGCGGGCGGGGTCCAGACGGACGGGGTGTCCGTGGGGGGTTCGGGGGTGTCCGGGGGGCGGGTCGGTGGGGCGGTCGGGGAGTTGTCCTTTCCGCCGTACAGCTCCGCTGCGGTGGCGAGGACGCGGAGGCAGGCGGGGCCGTCCAGTGCGGTGTGGTTGACGGTGAGGACGAGGGCGGTGCGGGGGCCCGTGCCGGGGGCTGAGCCGCTGTTGTGGGCGAGGGGGATTGCTTCGAGGCGGATGGGTGGGGATGCGGTGAGGGGTGGGGTTCGGTCCAGGGCGCGGGTGCGGGCGTGTTGGAGCGCGTCGCGGGTGGGGGGCGGGAAGGTCACCACCTCTACGTCCGGGGAATCCGTCAGCTCCCATTCGTAGCGGCGGCGGTACCAGGGGCCGGGGGCCTCGCGCATGAGGATGCGGGGGTGGCGGTGCAGGGCTTCGGTGACGGCGGTGCGGAGCCGTTCCGGGTTTAGGGGGCCGGGGAGGTGTACCTCGATGTGGACGGTTTCCGGTTCGGTGGACTGGTGGCAGTGGCGGGCGATTTCGTCGACTGTGGGGAAGGGGATGCGGGGGAGGGGGCGGGCGGGGTTGTTGGCTCGGGCGGGTTGGTCCAGTGCGGTCATTGGGGTGCGTCCTTTTGCTGCGGGTCCGTGGGGGCTGGGCGCGCCCACGCGGCGGAGCCGCAAATGTCAGAGCCCCGCGCCCCTTCGGGGGCGCCCTCGGGTGCCGTTGGTTGAGAGCTGGGCCCGGGGATCGGAGTAACGGGGGCCTGGTGTTCCGGGCCCCGTGCGGAGATCGTCGAGCTGGACTCCACCGGTCCTGGCCTCTCCCCCGCGCCCAGCGCGCTCGTCCCCCGTTCCCTGTGCGGCAGGGGTGCCGGTGGCAGCACCAGCGTGGAGCCCAGAGCGCCCGGCTCTCTCCACTCCCGCACGCTCACCAGACCCGCGAACAAGCCGATCAGCGCGAGGAGTTGGGCGGTGTGGCTGAACGCTCCCTCGCCCGCGCCCACCGGGGCACCGGCGCCCGTCGCCGCCGCGACACCCGAGCCCGCCAGCGCCACGAACGCGATCGGGACCAGCAACGCGTGCCGGCGGTATGCCAGTAGCGCCAGTGCGGGTACCAGCAGGGCGAACCAGCCCGCTATCACCACGCCGACCAGCGTCAGTGCCACCGTGCCGAGCCACAGGCCGGGGAGGGGTGGGGGTGGTTGCACCTCGTCGGAGTTCGGTTCGTCGCGGCGCCAGATCACCAGGGCCAGGAGGATGACCAGTGCGGCTCCGCTGCCGATGAGGCCGGCCTTGTACGTCGTCGCGGGTTCGTAGGAGAGCTTGACCGTGCCGCCCGCGCCTGCGGGGATACGCCAGCCCTGTTGCCAGCCGTCCAGGCGGACCGAGGTCAACTCCTTGCCGTTCAGGGTGGCTTTCCAACCGTTGTTGTAGTTCTCGTAGGTCGTGAAGTAGGAAGCGGCACCCGCGCCCACCGTCACCTCGCGGCGGTCGCCCAGCCAGTCCTGGATCGTCGACTTCCTTGTGTCGGCGGTGGGTTCGGTCACCGTCCCTCGGGTCAGGGTCACGTCCGTGAGTTCCAGGGGGCCGGCGTCTCCCGCCTCCACCCGGTGGGTGCCCGACGTCAGCTCCAACCCGCCGTCGCTCCGCCCCTGTTGACAGAGCGTCACATCCACCGCCCGCCGCTCCGTCAGGTCCCCTACCGTCCCCGTCACGCTCGTCTGGTACAGCTCGCCGTCCACCGCCACCACCGGCCCCTTTCCGCAGGCCAGCGTGAAGGTGCGGGTGGGGTCGGGCTGGGGGGTGCGGTACTGGTCCAGGGCCGGGATGTAGGCCTCGGTCAGGCCCACGGGGAGCTGGAGGTTCTCGTCCGCTATCGGGTTGTGCAGGGTGAGCGGGGCCGTTTTCGTGATCGTGATGTCCAGGCGGTCCGTGGTGATCGGGTCGAAGCGGACCACGCCGTTCTCGTCCACGCCGGCGATCGTCGCGCCGTCGGGGGAGGTGATGTCCACCTCGGTGGCGCGCGTCGACAGGCCTCCGGCAGGGGCCAACACCACTTCCCCTACGGCCTGTTTGCCGGTCCAGCTGAGATGGATCGTCGGTCGCGCGCCCGCTATCCAGCCCGTCGTCAGGTCTCCGTCCGTGAGGTTGCGGGCCGAGAGGCCCGCCCCCAGCGCGGCCGTGGAGTCCGCCGTCGCCGTGATGCGGTGCTGCTGGGCGGGGGCCACCTCGTAGAGCAGCTTGTCCAGCTCCTCGCCGGGGACCGCCACCGCGCTCGCCTTCATCTCGTACGTTCCCGCCGTCGGCGTCGAGAACGTGCGGTGCAGGCCCGCCTCCGTGCCCGTCGCGGAGAGGCCGGTCGGGTCGGCCGTGCGGTGCAGGGAGATGATCTCGGCGGCCGAGTCGGAGGAGTCGGCGTCGGTCGGGAGCTTCAGGAGCCGGGTGACCTGGACGTGCGGCAGGGCGATCTCGGAGAAACCCGCGCCGGTGAGTCCGGTGCGGCGGGCCACCGAGTCGACGATCGTCAGCTTCATCCAACTCGTCGTGCCTGAAGGGGCTTTGATGGTCTGGGTCATGCCGTTCGGCTGGAGGTAGCTGGTCACCGATCCCTTCGCCGTCTCCACCCGCACCTCCGTCGCCGCCGCCCGCACGCTCTCCTGGGGGAGAGGGGTGACCTTGAACGAACCCGGCATGTCGTACGACCCGCCCGTGAAGCCGATCCGCAGCCACTGCCCGTTCGGGGAGCCCGCCGCGCCCTCCGCCCACGCGGTGTCGGGGTTGCCGTCGAAGGCGTTCACCGGGTCGTACTGGGGCAGGTAGAACAGCCAGTTGCCGCTGGAGGACGCCGTCACCGAGCGGGCGCCGCGCAGTTCCGCCACCGTCTGGTGGGCGATGCCCTTCGTCGGCAGGATCTGTTTCGGCTTCTTGCCCGCGTCCTGGACGGCGTCCGGGGCGTTGCGTTCGTCGGGGGTGTACGTGTACGAGGTGTTGGCGTCGACGAGGCCGAACCGGGTGTCCGCCCGGCGCAGTCCGTCGCCCACCACCTGGAGCGTGGGGGAGCCCAGCCCGGGGTGGTTGTCGCCCGTCAACACCGTTGCCCTGCCCCGGAGTTCGGTGGCCAGGGGGAGGATCGACTCCGGGCCGCCGGAGACCACCGCCGTGTCGGCCACCGGCATCAGGCCCGCCTGGCCGGGGCGGATCACGTCCTTGCTCGTCGGCTCGTAGATCTCGACCGCCCGTTGGCGCGGGTAGAGGCCCTCGACCTGGAGCGGGGTGTCGTTCGCTATCCGGCCGCCGGTCATCACCGGGCCCAGGCCGGTGACCCGCTGGTAGCCGGACTGTTCCAGGGTGCGTTTGACGGTGGTCGTCGGGACGTAGCCGATCTGGTCGGGGTCCAGGTCGTTGCGGACGACGACGTAGTAGACGCCCGCCCGGCTCAAGTAGTCGGCCAGGCCCGGGACTTCACTCCCGCTCGCCAGTGCCTGTTCGACCGCGTCCATCGCGCGCCGGTTGCCGGGGGTGCCCATCGGGACGTAATCCCGTTCCGCCCAGCGGGAGTTGGCCAGCACGTCCAACGGCTCGTCGATGGGGGAGCCCCAGGTGTAGAGGCCGTGCGCGGTCGCCGGGACGACCAGGGCCCGGGAGTCCGGGGAGTACTTCTCCAGCCAGTCCGCCGTGGCCTGCCAGTACTTGGGGAGCTGCTGGAACGAACCCGGGTTCAGGATCGACCCGTTGAGATACGGCCAGGCCAGACCGGGCAGGACGAGGACCAGCGCGATCAGCGGGGCGAGGCGGCGGCCCCTGATCGGACGGGCGCCGCGGGTCTCGGCCGCCACGCCCACCAGGTGGGCCAGACCCAGGACGAGTGCGAGAGCGAGCCCCGCCTGGAACTTGTAGATGTTCCTGAAGGGCACGAGCGGGCCGTTCAGCCAGTCCTGCACCAGCCCGTGGAAGGGTGCCCCGAACGAGCCGCCGTACCCGGCGAACAGGACCAGTGCCACCGACACCCCGATCAGCACCAGCCAGCGCCGCTCGGGCATGTCCCGTCTGGCCAGTCCCGCGAGGCCGAGGCCCGCCGCGAGTGCCGAGCAGACGATCACGATCACCGAGGAGGCGACCGTCCAGCCGGCCGGTATCCAGGCCTCGCCCAGGTGCAGATAGGCGACCCAGTTCCCGGCTCCGCGCAGGCCCTCCGTCGCCGACATGGTGTCCGTCGTGGTCTGCGAAGTCTCCACGTAGGGAAGGAAGTTCTCGCCGTAGACGCCGAGCATGAGGAGCGGGATCCACCACCACGCCGTCGCCAGGACCACTCCCGGCACCCACCAGGCGATCAGCTTGCGCTGTCTCGGTCCCGGCGGCCGGGACAGCAGATACAGGCCCACCGGCAGCAGGGACGCGAGGGTCGCCGCCGCGTTGACACCGCCCATGAACGGGACGATCAGTGCCGAGCGGAGGGCCGCGATACGGGCCGTACAGCGCTCGTCGGTCAGCGGCAGCAGGACCCAGGGGAGGAAGGCTCCGGGGAGCGCGGCGGCCGAGGTCGAGCCCACGACGATCGTGAACACCGGCCACAGCGCGTACGTCACGGCGGCGAGCAGCCGGGACGCGGGACTCCCGATGCGCAGGCGTTCGGCAAGCCGCAGCGCGCCCCAGAAGGCGACCGACACGACCAGCGACAGCCACAGCCGTTCCGCGAGCCACACCGGCAGGTGCACGGCGTGGGCCAGCCAGTAGAACGGCAGCATCGGCCACAGGTAGCCGACGTACTGGTCCTGGATGCCGCCGAAGGAACCCCGGTCGTGCCACAACTGGCCCAGGTCGGACAGGAATTGACCCGGGTCCACGGTGACGCCGAGCTTGGTGTCGAAGGTCTGGCGTCCCGGGTGCACGGCGAGGAACAGCACGAACACCACGGCCCAGAACCCCAGCAGCCAGCGCCGCGACCTCGGGCCCTCCGGGGGGCCCGCCAGTGTCGTGGTGGTGGGGTCGGCCGCCGGGGGCGGTGCCTGGACCGTGGTCGCCGTCATGGTGGACACCGCCGGAGGATGAGGAGGAGGTTCCAGGTGGCCAACTCCCTTATCCCGGGCACTTTTACGACGGCTCGGTCGAGGAAGGGCCAGTAGCGGGAGCGCGCCGCGACGACCATGACGTCGTCGCGGGCGCGCACCTGCCGCAGGGTGGTGCCGATGTGCACGGCGAACAGGTTCTCGCCGAGGGTGTGCTTGGCGTCCTTGCCGGTTCGGCGCCGGTAGCGGGCGCGGGCCCGTTCGGCGCCGAGGTAGTGCCAGGGCGCCCACTCGTGACCGCCCCACGGGGACAGCCAGTTGGTGAACGACACATAGATCAGCCCACCGGGCCGCGTCACCCGAGCCAGCTCACTGAGAAACGTCTCCGGATCGGCCACGTGCTCAAGGACGTTGGACGTGAACGTCACATCCGCGATTCCGTCGGAGAGGGGCAGGAGATACCCGTCGGCGATCACCGTCCCGTCGGGCGGCTTCTCCCCCAACTCCCGTACGTCAGGCTCGAAGAGGTAGGCGTGGGCGCCACGCCGCCGGAACTCCTCGGTGAAGTACCCGCTGCCGCCACCGACGTCCACGACAGTGCGTCCGGCAACAGGCCCGTAGTGGGCCTCGACTTGATCAACGGCGTCGCGGGCGAGCAACGAGTAGCAGAAGTCGGGGTCCTCCTGTTCACGCAGGAAGGCACGAAAGAGGGCGAGGGACCGACGAAGAGAGGGATCCTTCAAATGCCGGTCGACTGGGGCGTCCCGATAGGGGCGCGGGGAACTGCGCGACCAGCCACGACGATTCCGCAGTCGCGTGACAGCCTCACCGGCACGGCGTATGGGCGTCACGGCGTCCAGCCCCTCACCGCCTCGCTGGCCACCAGGCGGAACTGTCTCACCGTTCGATCCCAGCGATAGCGTCCCGCACGATCACGAGCCGCCTTGCCCATCACCTCACGCCGACGCCCGGACAACGCCAACGTGCACCAGGCCGCCGCGAACGAGGACTCCCCCCGCGCCAGTACACCCGTCTCGCCATCGACAACGGAGTCACGCAACCCCGGCACGTCGAAGGCGATCGCGGGCGTCTCGCGGGCCGCCGCCTCCGTCACGACCAAGCCCCACCCCTCCAGCGCGGACGGATGCAGCAACAACCAGGCCGCACAGAGCAGTTCGTGTTTCCGAGACTCCGAGACATGCCCCGTGAACTCCACCCCGGGCCCCGCGAGCCGCTCCAAAGACGCACGCTCAGGACCATCACCCACGATCACAAGACGCCCGCCGACCACGGGACGTACCCGCTCCCACAGCCGCAGCAGCAGATCGATCCGCTTGTACTCGACGAGCCGCCCCACCGCCACGAACAGCGGTTCCGGCGAGCGCTCGGCACGGGGCCCTGGCTCCTCGACCCCGTTGTGGACGACCCGAATCCGGTCCCGCTCGACCCCGATCCCGCGCAGCGCGTGCGCGGTCGAGGGGGAGACCGCGACCAGCAGGCCGTGGTGCTGCGCCCCGGTCAGCGCCCAGTGTTCGAGTCTCCGGCCGATTCTCGCCGCCGGTGCCATCGGCCCGCCGAACCGCATCTTCCACAGGTCGGTGTGGACGTGGTTGACCAGGCACAGGGTCGGACCGTGGTGCCACACGGGAGCGAAGTAGGGCATGCCGTTGCACACCTCGACCAGCAGATCGCAGTCACCGACCTGCCGGGTGAACGCGGTACGGGCGCGCAGGTAGTGGCCGTAGGCACCGCCCGCCGACACGACTCTGTAGTCGCGGTAGGCGGCGGGGCCGCCGCACAACAGGGTGACCTGGTGGCCGAGTCGGGTCAGGCCGTCGGCCAGTCGGTCGACGAGGAGTTCGGAGCCGCCGGCCGAGGGGTTGTCGAGATCGCGGTGCGCGAGGAAAACGATGCGGCGCGGTTGCGGCACGGGTGCCGGCGGGTGCTGCGCGACCGGAGGAAACGGGGTGCGGTGGGGGTCCCCCCACCCGAGTGAATTCGAGGGTGGGGGAGGGTAGGGCACGTGCTGGGGCATGGGCGCTCCAACTCGTCTCAGGGTGCGGAACTCTGCAGGGTGAGGGCGGGGCGCGGTGCGGAGTTCTGTGGGGGGTCTGAGCTGTGGTTACGGACAGGTTGTGGACGGGCTGTGCTCGGGTGGGATTGGACAGTTTTCGCCCCGCCGTCCGACTCTGCTACTCACCGAGGTGACAATTTCCGGGGTTATTAGAACTGACGTCACGTCACATCGTGGGCTCGGAACGGGCCGAGTCGGGTGATTCCGGTCGCCGACGCCCTCGTAGCGCCAAAACGCCACCGATCACGGCGAGGACGAATCCGGCCACAGCGGTACCGATCGGCAACGACTGGCCCACCAGGCGCAGTTGGCCGCTCTCCTTCTTCGCCAGTTTCACCTGTTCCTTCTGGGTGGCGGTGGTGAAGGAGAGCTTGTCGGCGTCCAGGAGCAGTACCGCGTCGTAGGCGTGGCCGGGGGCGCGGAGGGTGCGGCGGGGGCCGACCTGGGCGTAGATCACGCGGCCCGTGCGCTGGTCGACGACCAGCTCGATGCCGTGGTTGGAGTACCACTCCTCGGCCAGCACCTGGGGGGAGCCCGGCTGGTCGACGAGGCTGCCCGGTACCAGCCGGGTGCCGATCTTCGTGGGCGGGACCGTGCCCTTGAAGACGTAACCCGAGTAGCCCTGCACCTTCTTGGTGCCGGAGTAACGCAAAGTCACCGTGGAATTGAGGGAGTTGTCCCACCACTGGTAGGCGTGTTTCCGCACGTCGAACGGGAACTTCAGGAAGGCGTCGCCCTCGAAGTAGGGGTTCTCGTGGCAGCAGTGCACGGGCTTGTTGGTCTTACGGTCCGTGACCCAGCGGCTGGGGAAGAACTCCAGCGCGTCGTGCGGATCGGCGGCCGGCAGCGACTTGTCGGTGTCGACGGTCGTGGTGACGTCCCACACCGCGTCCCCGCTCTTCTCGCTGTCCGCGACATCGCCGCGGACCTGCTGGGTCACGGTGATCCGCTTGTCGTCCACGGTCCGCAGCTCGCCGGTGTCGAAGTAGCTGCCGGTGCCCTGGTAGACGGCGGTGGTGTCGATGTTGATCGGGGTCACGGCGGCCCGCGGTTCGACGTACCACGCCAGCATCGGCGCCAGGACCAGCAGAAACGTGCCAAGTCCCAGCAGGATCAGGGAAAGTGGAGAGGCTGTACGGCGCATCCGGGCACTCCAGTGAAGTTTGGTTACGGAGTTCGGGCCGCTCTATGGGCCGGGAACCGTAGACCGCCCCTTGACGGAGTGTCAATGTCTGCCGACACTGGGGCCGACGGGCAGGGGTGGGACGACCTGGGGACACAACCCCCGGGAACTCGGGACACAACCTCGGAACAGAGAGGCCGACCCTGCGATGTCCAGACTGCTCGCCGTCGCGCTCACCATGGCCCTGGCCGCCGCCCTCGCCGTGGGTGCCGCGCTCGGCATCGTCGCGCTGCTCGACGCCAGGCCCGACCAGCCGAACACACCGTTGATCACGTACGAGCAAGCGGGCCAGGGGAGTTGACCCCATGGCCGCTCGACCGGCGACCGCACCACCGGCGACCGTCCGCCCGGCGACCGTGACCGCGCGCTCGGCGTGGCTCGACGTGCCGCGCCACCAGGTGCGCGAGTTCGCCGCGATCGCCCTGGCCGAGGCGCCCGCGCTCGCCGAGGAGATCCTGCGCGAGATCCGCCGCGAGTACCCCCAACTGCCCCTGGTTCTCGACGAGTCGGGCGAACCCATGGCCATGATCGGCATCCGCCGCGCCATCGAGGTCTTCGTCCAGCACCTGGAGACCGCCGAGGGCCGCCCGACCGTACCGCCGGGCGTCTTCCAGGAGTTCGGGCGCGGCGAGGGCCTGCACGGCCGCAGCCTCGACTCGCTCCAGGCGATCTACCGCATGGGCGTACGGCTCGCCTGGCGCCGCTTCGCCGAGATCGGCCAGCGCGTGGAGATCCCGCCGCCCGCGATGTACGAACTCGTCGACGCGGGCTACGAGTACCTCGACGGACTGGTCGACCAGTCCGTGCGGGGGTACGCGGAGGCCGCCGCGAGACAGGCGGGGGAACGGCTGCGGCTCCAGCGCCGGCTCATGGAACTCCTCCTCGCCGAGCACCACCGCGGCGACCCGGCCGAGGCCCTCGCCGAACGCGCCGCCCGGATCGGCTGGCCGCTGCCCGACAAGGTCGCCGTCGGTGTCCTGCTGCGCCCGGCCCGCGAGGCCGTCGCCCCCGCCGTGGGCCAGGAGGTCCTGCTCGACATGGAGTACGAGCAGCCCCGCATGGTCGTCCCCGAACCGGACGCCGCCGGCCGCCCCGACCTGCTGCACCGGGCCCTGACCGGCTGGGCGGGCGCGATCGGGCCCCCGGTGCCGCTGGCCGACGCGGTGAAGTCGGCGCGCTGGGCCGAGGCCGCCGTAGGGCTGATGGAGCGGGGGCTGCTGCCGGCGGGAGGGGTGCTGTACTGCACCGAGCACACCGAGGCGCTGGTGCTGCTCCAGCCCGAGGAGCTGATCGACGATCTCGCGCTGCGGTGTCTTGCGCCGTTGCGGCACTGCGGGCCGACGCACCGGCGGCGGCTCGCCGAGACGTTGCTGGCGTGGCTGGAGACGCGCGGCGGGGCGCCGGAGGTGGCCGCGCGGCTCGGTGTGCATCCGCAGACCGTGCGCTATCGCCTCCGGCAGATCCGCGAACTGTGGGGCGACGAGATCGACCACCCGGACCGCCGGTTCGAGCTCGAACTGGTCCTGCGGGCACAGCGGTTGCGCGGTGAACTGGGTGATCCGAGGGGCGGTCGGTAGTCGAGCGGTCACCCGACCATTGCCCGGGCACCGCGGTATGGCTAGCCTGTGTTCGTTATCCCGATCGTCAGTTGAAATCTCGAACACGCGCGAGATTCGGCAGGCGGTGCAGCACGCGATACAACACTTGGTCCAGCCACTCACAGACACCTAGAAGGGGGCCGGTTGTGGGACGCCTCGTACCTGCCGTGACCCGGGCTCTCGACATTCTCGAGCTCTTCCTCGACGGGGACGGGACGCTCTCCGCCCCCGACATCGTGCGCAAGCTGCAGCTGCCGCGCACCACCGTGCACGAACTGGTCACCACTCTCTCCGCCCGCTCGTACATCGTGCCCGTGCCCGGACAACCCGGACGGTACCGGCTCGGGGTCCGCCCGTACCAGCTCGGGAGCCGGTACGCCGAGCAGCTCGACCTCGCCGCCGAGGGCCAGCAGGTCGCCCGGTCCGTCGCCGAGACCTGCGACGAGACCGTGCACGTGGCGATCCTCGAAGGCACCGACGTCATCTACATCGCCAAGGTCGACTCCACGCACGCCGTGCGCATGGTGTCGGCGGCCGGCCGGCGGCTGCCCGCCCACTGCACCTCCGTGGGCAAGATGCTGCTGGCGTCCCTCCCCGACCCGGAGCTGACCGCCCGCATCCCCGCCGACGCCTCGCTGGTCGCGATGACGCCCAACAGCATCGTGCAGCCGGCCGCCCTGCGGGAGGCCCTCGCCGAGATCCGCTCGCGCGGGGTCGCGGTCGAGAGTCGTGAGTCGAATCCGGATGTGTCCTGTGTGGCCGCTCCGGTCCGGGACCGCACCGGACAGGTCGTCGCCGCGCTCTCCATCTCCGTCCCCATGATCCGCTGGAGCGACGAACGCCGGGTCGAGCTGGAGCAGCTCGCCGTGAAGGGCGCGGCCGAACTGTCGGAGCGTCTCGGGTACCGGAGCGTGGCATGACGTACGAGGTGGCGGTACGGGCCGAGGCCACCCTCGGCGAGGGGCCGACGTGGGACGCGGCGGCCGGGCGGCTGATCTGGATCGACATCCTCGGCTCCCGGGTGCATACGTACGACCCCGCGTCCGGCGCGCGCACGGTCCGGGTGACCGAGCAGCACGTGGGCGCGGCGAAGCCGCGGGTCGGCGGGGGGCTGGTCCTCAATCTCCGGGACGGGGTCGGGCTCCTCGACGAGGACGGCGGGTTCCGGTGGCTGCACCGGGAGCCGGTTCCCGGGCGGCGCGCCAACGACGCGGCCGTCGCGCCCGACGGGGCGTTGTGGGTGGGCACGATGCGGTACGACGAGGCGGCCTGTGGTGGCACGTTGTCCCGGGTCACCGGGGACGGTTCCGTGCGGCTGGTTCTTGACGATGTCGCGGTGAGCAACGGGACGGGGTGGAGTCCGGACGGGCGGCTCATGTACTACATCGACTCGCCCACGCGTCGGGTCGATGTGTTCGAGTACGCGGACGGGCGGGTGACCAAGCGGCGGCGCTTCGCTGAGGTCGAGGTCGGTGCGGGGTTCCCTGACGGGTTGACCGTTGATGCCGAGGGGTGTGTGTGGGTGGCGTTGTGGGGTGGGGGTGCGGTGCGGAGGTATACGCCGGACGGGGAGTTGGAGCGGGTGGTTTCGTTGCCGGTGCCGTTGGTGACCGCGTGTGCGTTCGGGGGGGCGGGGTTGACTGACTTGTACGTGACGACGGCTCGGGTGGGGTTGGAGGCGCCGCATCCTGTTGCTGGGTCGCTGCTTGTTGTGCCGGGGGCGGGGAAGGGGTTGGCGCAGCCTGCATTTGGGGGGTGAGCGTTGAGTTTCGGGCGCGGGCGCGTTGTGGCTGGTCGCGCAGTTCCCCGCGCCCCTGAAGACTTGGCCCCGGCGTGTCTGAAGGGTCCAGCCTCCTGTGCCCTTAAGGACTCGGCCCTCGCGTGTCTGAAGGGTCCAGCCCTCCGCGCCCCTAAAGGCTTGACCCCTGCGTGTCTGAAGGGCCCGGCCCCCTGCACCCCTAAAGACTCGGCCCCGCACGTCTAAAAGGCCCAGCCCCCTGCGCCCTGAAAGGCTCGGCCCCCGCGCGTCCAAAAAGCCCAGCCCCCCGCGCCCCTAAAAACATCACCGCGGCGTTGCCTTCATCGTGTTCTCCGGTATCGCTGTCGTGAGGCGGGAGTGGGCCAGGGCGCGGGCCAGCTCGACCAGGCCGTCCGTGTCGGAGACCTCCGTGGCGTAGAGGCGGTATGTGCTCGGGGTGAGGAAAGGTTCCTCTCGGGCGGCGGCGCGGCGGGCGGCGTCGGCGACCATGGCGGCCTCGGCCGTGACGCGGGCCTCGTGGGCGGAGTGGCCCGCGTGGAGGGCGGCGTCGCGGGTTTGTTCGCGGACGCGGTCGTCGAAGTACGGGGCGAGGGCCAACAGGCCGTCGTGGATGGACACTTCGCGCCAGTGCAGCCGCATCCGGGGGAGCTGCCACAGTCCGCTGGGCGGCTTCGGGGCGATGGACGCGAAGCGGACCTCCGACCACAGCGGGCCCAGGCCGCGCAGGTCGCCCAGGTCGCGCCAGTGCGCGCGGGCCATGGGCAGCAGCCTCGGCAGGGCGAAGCCCGCGGAACAGGTCAGGGCGGCCAGCGAGGCCATCGGCGGGGCGATGCCGGTGGAGAGGAAGTCCAGGTCGTGACCGGTCCAACGGGCCACCACCGCCGTGTACTTGACGAACTGGAAGCCGACCACGTCCAACAGGGTGCCGATGAGGATCAGTTGCAGTCCCGTTTTGAGCAGACCGGTGACCTTGCGGACCCAGGTGACGCACACGGTGCACATCACGAGCGTGGCCGCGCTGTGCCCGAGGAGGTACAGCACGATCATCTCGCGCATGTACGGGGTGTTGGCGTAGTACGTGTCCAGGTCGGTGAGCCGTTCGGTGTTCGGGTTCGCGAGCATGAAGAGGACGACGATGGCGACGATCAGCGCGCCGTAGGCGGCCATGCTGCGCAGCACCATGCGGCGGATCCGGGCGGGGGAGCCGCCCCGCCACTGGATCAGCAGGACGAGCAGGGAGCAGCTGTACGCGGAGAGCATGCCGTAGGTGAGCGGGGCGCCGAAGTTCGTGATGCCGGTGAGGCCGTTGACCGCGCTCAGGGTCGGCGGCGCGGAGCAGACCAGGGCCAGGGAGCCGAGGACGATCGCCGCGCAGGTGGACACGGTCAGCGGGTCGCGCGGGAAGCTCAGGGGGCGGCGCAGCAGGACGGTGCAGGACAGTCCGAAGACGGCGGCGGCGACGTACACCATGAGGCTCATGCCCGGGTGCTCCCTTCCGTCGTGCCGGTGCGGACCCGGGCGGCGGCGACGAGCGGGGACCGGGTCAACTCGTCGGCGATGTGCGGGAGAAGGGCCGTGCCGGGGGCCCGGTCGGGGAGCCGGTCCGGGTCGCCGGCGGGCGCGGGGCGCGGGTCGTCGTGGGTCCGCTCCTCGGCCACGGCCGCGGCGACGACCGCCGCCCACGCGGTCGCCTCGGCCTGCTCCGGGTCGCCCGTGGTGCGCGCCGCGGCCTCCCACGTCCGTTCGTACAGGGCCCGGTCGAAGAACGCGTCCAGGTGGCCGAGCGCGTTGTGGATGCTCGTCTGGCGCCACACCAGCCGGGTGGCGGGGGAGGACCAGCGCGGCCTCGGCAGGCGCAGCGCGCGGCGGGTGAGGAGTTCGTCCAGCTCGTGTTCCAGCGGCCCGAGACGGGCGTACGTCCGCCGCTCCCGCCGCCGTTGGGTCAGCCGGGGGCCGGCCAGCGGGATCAGGACGCCGATGACGGTCAGGACGGCGCCCAGTCCGGCGGCGACCGGCGAGACGGTCGTACCGAGCTTCGTCCAGTCGCGCCCGCTCCACCGCGCGATCACCGCCGCGAACTTGGTCAGGCTGTACCCGGCGCCGCACAGCGAGCCGACGCCCAGGGTGATCAGGCCGGCCCGGAGCCAGCCGCGCACCTGCCGGGCCCAGCGCAGCGCCGACACCGCGGTGACACTGACGGCGGCGAGATGCCCGGCCAGGTACAGCACGATCATCTCGGCGATGAACGGGGTCGTCGCGTAGTAGGTGTCGAAGTCGGTGCGGCGCTCCACGGGGGTGTCGCCGAGCGCGAACATCACGGCGATGCCGACGAGGACGAGGGCGTAGGCCATGATCCAGCGGCGGGCGGTGCGGTGGACGTGCGGGCCGCCCCGCCAGTAGACGATCAGGACCTGCGAGGAGGCGCCGTAGGCGGTGACCGACGCGTAGGTGAGCGGTGCGGCGAGGTTCGGGACGCCGCTGAGGTGGTTGATCGCGCCGACGGTGGGCGGTGCCCCGAGGAGGAAGCAGGCGCCGGCCAGGCCGAGGAACACGCAGATGACGCGGAGATAGGGGTCGCGCCAGTGGCGTATCAGGTCCGGGGCCTTCACCAGCAGGCCCAGCCACAGCAGGCCGCAGCTGAGGTAGTCGATCAGGCCGCTCATTTTCTGGTTCCGCGGTAGTTCAGGGCGGCCCCGATGCGCCCGGCGACCCCCTGCTGCGTTCCGTCGTCGGCTGCGCCGGGGCCGTGCGCGGAGTTCCCGGCCGCCGCGGACTCCAGCCAGGGCCGCAGCCGTCCGCTCATCAACATGCCGAAGCGGTCGGCCTCTTGTTCGTCGGCGAGGCTGAAGTCGGTACGGGCGGCGACGGGTCGGGGGCTGCCGTCGGCGGTCGGCGCGGGAGTGGGCCGGGCGGTCCCCTGGTGCATGTGCCACACCTCGTGGCAGAAGATCACGATCTGGTGCCAGGCGGCGGCGCGCCTGTCGATGACGATGATGTCCTGCGTGTCGCCCTCCAGCCACAGGCCGCTGGCGGTGTGCGGCGGGAACACCTCGCGGCGCACCACGACTTCACGCCCCCGCCAGCGGATGACGGAGTCGACCAGCGCGTCGAACAGGGCCTCGGGATCGGCGGGGACCGGAACGCGCATGGGGTCGATGAGGGTGCCGGCGAACCGCCGCATCTCCTTCTTCGTGCGCACCGCTGCAATATGCCAGGACATACGCCGACTCAGCCACCTCACCGTTGCACAGCCGGTCCGAGATTACGCGCCCACAACTGCCGACGTCATGTCATTCGATGGCCGTTGTGGGACCGGGAACGACCGCTGTGTCCGGAAATCGCCCCCGTGAATGAACGTTGCACTGTGCTCAACCCATTGACGCGGAAGCGCTTCGATTTTACGGTCCCGTTCGAAGTTACGAGCGCCATACGACATTTCGAACACGATAGGACTCCTACTGTAAGGGCAGGGAATGGGACTACCTGACCTCAACCGCAGGCAACTACTGGCCGCGGCGGGCGGCCTCGCGGTCGCCGGCAGCTTCGGTTTCGCGGCCCTCGGCACCGGCGCCGACGCACTCGCGGCGGGCGCCCGCACCCGTGTGACGTACTGGAACCTCTTCAGCGGAGGCGACGGCGGCAACATGGTCGCGATGGTCGACGCCTTCCAGAAGGCCACCCCGGACGTCGCGGTGAAGGCCTCGACACTCACCTGGGGCGGCCCCTACTACACGAAGCTCGCCATGGCCGCCGCAGGCAGCCGCGCACCCGACCTCGCGGTCATGCACCAGGGCCGCGTACCCGGCTTCGCACCCGGCCGTCTCCTTGATCCATGGGACATGGACCTCCTCACCAAGTACGGCGTGAAAGAAGCCGACTTCAACCCCGTGCTGTGGCAGCGCGGCATCGTCGACGGCAAGCTCTACGCCCTGCCCCTCGACATCCACGTCCAGCTGAACTTCTACCGCACGGACGTCTGCGAGAAGGCCGGACTCCTCGACGCCGACGGCAAGTTGCCCTCCGCCACCTCCACCGACGACTGGTTCCGCATCCTCAAGTCGGCCAGGAAACAACTGAAGCCGGGCGTCCAGACCCTCGGCCTGCACGCCAACGACCAGAACTTCTCCTGGTGGTTCTTCGTCGCCTTCTACCAGCAACTGGCCGGAACCTACTTCGACGACGCCCGCACCGACGTCACCTTCGACACCCAGAAGGCCACCCGGGTACTGGAGTTCTTCCGCCAGCACGTCACCGACGGCTACGCGGTCGTCGGCGAGGCCGACGCCGAGGCGTTCCTCGCCGGATCACCCTTCACCTGGGAGGGCGACTGGTCGGTGCCGTACTACAGCGGGGCGAAGGTCGCCTACGGCGCCCAGCCGCTTCCGCCCGTCTTCGGCACCCCGGCCACCCACGCCGAGTCGCACTCCTTCGTCCTGCCCCACCAGTCCGACCGCGGCGGCGCCGCCAACGAGGGCGCCCACCGGCTCGCCGCCTACCTGGTCACCCACGCCACCGCCTGGGCGGGCGGCGGCCACGTCCCCGCCTACCTCCCCACCTTCAAGGACCCGGCGTACCTCGAGCTCACCCCGCAGGACGAGTACTCCAGACCCGCCATGGAACACCCCGCCACCGAACCCCACATCTGGTTCGCCGGCTCCACCGGCATCCTCGCCCAGCGCCTGGGCCCGGTCATCGCCGCCTCCAACCTCGGCTCCACCAAGCCGGAAGCGGCGGCCCGCAGGATGAAGTCCGCCCTGGAACAACTCCTCGCGATGAAGAACCCCATGGACGGCCGCACCGCCGCCCAGGAGCTGACGGGAGCCGGCACATGACCGCCACCGTGGCCACCGCCACCACCCCGCGCCCCCGCACGACCACCGCCGCCGACTCCGCCCGCCTCCGCTGGGGCCGCCGCTTCCAGCACGGCGGCTGGTTCGTCGCCCCGTTCTTCGTCCTCTACGGCCTCTTCGTCGTCGTACCGGTCGTCCGCGGCCTCTACCTCAGCTTCACCGACGCCAACATCTCCGGCGACCACACCAGCTTCATCGGCCTCGCCAACTACCGCGAGGCCCTCCAGGACGACCTCGTGTGGTCCTCGCTGTGGCACAGCGTCAAGTTCACGCTGTGGGTCGTTCCGATGATCGTCGTGGTGGCGTTGCTGATGGCACTGCTCGCCCACCACACCGTCCACTTCAAGTGGCTGTGGCGGCTGTGCTTCTTCGCCCCGTTCCTGCTGCCCTCGGCGGTCGTCGGCAACCTGTGGTGGTGGCTGTTCCAGCCCACCAACGGCATGGTCAACCACGTCCTGGGCCTCCAGACCCCCTGGCTCGCCCAGAAGTCCACGGCCATGCTGGCGGTCGTCATCGCCACCCTCTGGTGGACGGTCGGCTTCAGCTTCCTCCTCTACCTGGCCGCCCTCCAGAACATCCCCCAACACCTCTACGAGGCGGCCGAGTTGGACGGAGCGGGCCCCTTCCAGCGCCTTCTCCACATCACCGTGCCCAACCTCCGCAACATCACCGGCCTGGTCCTCGCCCTCCAGATCCTCGCCTCGCTCCAGGTCTTCGACCAGGCCGTCGTCATGTACCAGTTCGGCCCAGGACCGGAGGAATCGACCCGCACCTTCGTCCAGTACACCCTCGAACAGGGCTTCACCAGCTACCGCGTGGGCTACGCCTCCGCGATCTCCTTCATCCTGTTCCTCGTCATCGCGGCCGTGGCCCTCGGCCGGATGTGGCTGCTCCGCCGACGCGAGGAGGACGCCCGATGACCACGACCACACCAACTCCCGTACGACGCAAGCGCCGTGGCGCCTGGAGCCCGGCCCAGATCGCCCTGACGACGGTCGCCGCCGCCCTCTCCCTGATCTGGCTCTCCCCGCTGGTCTGGGCCCTGTCCACCTCCCTCAAGACCCCGGCGGAGTCGGTCGAGTCCCCCCACTGGATCCCGAACCACCTCACCCTGGAGTCCTGGAGGGGCGTCCTCGACGCGGGCAACATCCCCAACTGGTTCGTCAACTCGGTCGTCGTGTCGGTCTGCGTCACCGTGCTCGTGCTCCTGGTCGCCTCGCTCGCGGCCTACGGCTTCGCCCGCACCGAGTTCCGCGGCAGGAACGCCCTGATGGCGCTCACGATGGCGGGCCTGATGTTCTCCCCGGCGATCCTGGGCGTACCGCTGTTCACGACGGTCCAGTCGCTCGGGATGGTCGACACGTACTGGGGCATGATCCTCCCGCAGTGCGCCCCGGCCGCGATGGTCTACATCCTCTACAAGTTCTTCCAGTCACTGCCGAAGGAGCTGGAGGAGGCCGCGTTCATCGACGGCGCGGGCCGCTGGCGGATCTTCTTCACCATCGTCCTGCCCCTGTCCAAACCGTCCCTCTCGGCGGTCGGCATCTTCACCTTCATCGCCTCCTGGAACAACTTCATCTGGCCCTACATGGTCACCAACAACCCCGACCTGATGACCATGCCCAACGGCATCGCCACCGTGCAGAACGCCTTCGGCATCGTCTGGCCCCAGCTCATGGCCGGCGGCCTCATCGCCGGCCTCCCGCTGATCGTCGTGTTCGTCTTCGTCCAGAGCCAGATCGTGCGGGGCGTAGCCCACACCGGTCTGGCAGGCCAGTAACTCACCGACGGAGGTACTGAGTTGAAGAGCCTGAGACTTACGACCCTGATCACCGCGGCGATGTTCGCGCTGCTCCCCACCACGGCCAGGGCCGACGTCACCTACCCCGACCCCCAGCCCGTCACCGGCCAGCAGATCATCCACGACCCCACCGTCATCCACCTCAAGTCCGGTGGCTACGTGGCCTATTCGACCGGCGGCGTCATCGGCGCCCGCACGTCGAAGGACCGGGTCCAGTGGGACGACGCGGGCAACGCCTTCGCCGCGCCCCCGAGTTGGTGGTACGACTACAACGTGACCGGCGACCCCTGGGCCCCCGACCTCTCCTACCGCGCCGGCCGCTACTGGCTCTACTACGCGGTCTCCTCCTGGGGCACCAACCACTCCGCGATCGGCGTAGCCACCTCCCCGACCGGCCTCCCCGGCACCTGGACCGACCATGGCGAGGCGTTCACCTCGGAGACCACGGACGCCTGGAACGCCATAGACCCGGCCGTCGTGCAGGCCGACGGCAGACTCTGGATGGCGTTCGGCTCGTACTGGACGGGCATCCGCATGGTCCAACTCGACCCCGGGACGGGCAAGGCGCTCGCCAACGCCCCCGTGGAACACCTGGCGACCCGCCCGGACGCGCCGTACGCGGTGGAGGGCGCGTATGTGCTGAAGCACGGCGCCTACTACTACCTCTTCGCGTCGTACGACGCGTGCTGCGCGGGTGTGAATTCCACGTACAAGATCCGGGTGGGCAGGGCGACGACGGTGACAGGCCCGTACGTGGACAGCACCGGTAAGCCAATGCTGGACGGCGGCGGCGACCTGCTCCTGGCAACCCACGGCCGCTACATAGGACCGGGCGGCGAATCCATCTTCCAAGACAAAGGTAAGGATGTCTTGGCATACCACTACTACGACGGAGAGGATGCAGGCACCCCGAAGCTGGGGCTCAACACCCTGAGCTGGACAAGAGACGGCTGGCTTCTTCTCAAGTAGGCACCCCTCCGAAAGGACCCCATGAGTACGCGCACCGCCCGCTTCACCCTCGACCCCGCCTTCACCGTCGGCGAAGTCAACCCCCGCCTCTTCGGCTCCTTCGTGGAACACCTCGGCCGCTGCGTCTACACCGGCATCTTCGAACCGGACCACCCCACGGCAGACGCGGAGGGCCTGCGCCAGGACGTCCTCGACCTCGTCCGCGAACTCGGCGTCACCGCCATCCGCTACCCCGGCGGCAACTTCGTCTCCGGCTACAAGTGGGAGGACTCGGTAGGCCCCGCGGAGAACCGACCCCGCCGCCTCGACCTGGCCTGGCGCTCGACGGAGTCCAACCGCTTCGGCCTCTCCGAGTACATCGCGTTCCTGAAGAAGGTCGGCCCCCAGGCGGAACCGATGATGGCGGTCAACCTCGGCACCCGGGGAGTCGCCGAGGCCCTGGAACTCCAGGAGTACGCCAACCACCCCTCCGGCACGGCCCTCTCCGAGCAGCGTGTCGCCCACGGCGACAAGGAACCCTTCGGCATCAGCCTCTGGTGTCTCGGCAACGAGATGGACGGCCCCTGGCAGACGGGCCACAAGACCGCCGAGGAGTACGGCCGGCTCGCCGCCGAGACGGCCCGTGCGATGCGCCAGATCGACACCGGTGTCGAACTCGTCGCCTGCGGCTCCTCCTCCCAGGCCATGCCGACCTTCGCCGCCTGGGAGGCGACGGTCCTCCAGGAGACGTACGACCTGGTCGACTACATCTCGCTGCACGCCTACTACCAGCCGACCGACGGCGACCTCGACTCCTTCATCGCCTCCGCCGTCGACATGGAGTCCTTCATCGAGAACGTGGTCGCGACCGCCGACCACGTGGGCGCCCGCCTCAAGTCGAAGAAGAAGATCAACCTCTCCTTCGACGAGTGGAACGTCTGGTACACGTCGGACTGGGAGGAGCAGGCGAAGAACGCGGACCCCGCCGACTGGCCGGAGGCCCCGCGCCTCCTGGAGGACAACTACAGCGTCATGGACGCGGTGGTCTTCGGATCGCTCCTGATCGCCCTGCTCCGGCACGCCGACCGTGTCACCGTCGCCTGCCTCGCCCAGCTCGTCAACGTCATCGCGCCGATCATGACCGAGCCGGGCGGCCCGGCCTGGCGGCAGACGACGTTCTTCCCGTTCGCGCAGGCGTCGAAGTACGGCCGGGGCCAGGTGCTCGACGTCCGCGTCGACTCCCCGACGCACGAGACGAAGAAGTACGGCGAGGCCGACCTGCTGCACGCCACGGCGGTGCGCGGCGAGGACGGTTCGGTCACGGTGTTCGCCGTGAACCGGAGCCGTACCGAGTCGCTCCCGCTCCAAGTGGGCCTGAACGGGCTGGACTTGACGTCGGTCGTCGAGCACAGCGCGCTCGCGGACGCCGACCCGGACGCCCGCAACACCCTGGCCGACCCGGAGCGGGTGGCCCCGCACCAGGTCGAGGGCACCGCCCTCCAGGACGGCACCCTGACCGCCGTACTGGAGCCGCTGTCCTGGAACGTGATCAGGCTCGCGTAGATCGCAAGAAGGGGCTAGCGGCCGGGGGAGGCCACCGGGGACACCGGTACTCCTCCGGCCGCGCTGCCCAGCAGGGTCAGCCGTACGTCCTTCGGGCCCGCCGGTGTGGTGCCGTCGGACAGGACGGCCAGCGCGAGTGTGTTGGTGCCACGTGTGCGGAGGATCCCGTTCGGCAGGGCGAAGGTGTGCTGCGGGCCCACATCGTTGATGTACTGGCCCATGTTCCAGCCGTTCAGGAAGATCTGGACGCGGTAGGCGCGTGCCGGGTCGTCGTCGAGGACCAGGCCGATCGAGGCGTCGATGCCGGTGTCCACGGCGAGCTTGAAGGTGGTCCGGTACCAGGCCACGCCCTGCCGCTGGTCGGCGCGGGGGAGGGTCACCGCGTCCCAGCCCGCGTCCGCGTGGTCCGGCAGATGCCAGCCCTCGCGTTCGCCGTACAGGCCGCCGTTGTTCTGCGGCCCGCGCACCGGGTCGGGGGTCGTCTCGCCCTGGAGTCGCCAACTCACCTTCGGGGAGGCGCCCTTGAAGGTCGCCGCGGTCAGGCCGCGGGCCACCTTGTGGGTGTCGAGGGCCTTGCCGTCCTGGTCGTGCTGCATGCGCCGGACGAGGACGGACAGGACGTGCGGACCGGGCGTGCGCAGCTTCTCCGGGACGGAGAGGGTCGGCTTGGCGGTCCAACTGCCCTGCCGCACACTGCTCGTGGTCGGGACCGGCATCCGGTGCGTGCCCAGCGGTTCCCCGTCGAGCCAGGCCATCAGCAGGCCCTGGGTGCCGGTGCTGTAGGCGAGGGTCACCGACTCCAGGGCGTCGGTGGCGGTCGTCGTGAAGCGGCCCCGGTACCAGACGTCGCCGTAGTGGAAGCCGTAGTCGTCCGCGAAGAGCACGGGCTGGCCGGAGGGGACGGGCGTCGTGCTGAACGTCGAAGTCCTGTTCGCCGCCGTCCACTTGGAGTCGTCGAAGGCGACCGCGGCTTCCTGGTTCTCCACCTTCCGGCGCCAGCCGTCGAGCGCGGGCAGCGGTACGGCGGGCACCCCGGGCAGCAGCGCGTCCGGGTTCGAGCGCAGGCTGCCCGCGTTGGTGACGGTCGCGGGCACGGCCTGCCCGTTCCAGGTGACCTCGGTGATGCCGCGCGGGCCCCACACCTCCAGGCCGGTCTCGCCGATGGTGTCGCCGGTGAGGTGGGCGGTCGTGCCGGTGACGGCGGCCTCGCGCAGCAGTGCCGGGCCGTAGACCAGCGCGGTGCCCGAACCGGTCTCGTAGGGCCACAGGCGTACGGAGGTGGCCTCGTCGGCGAAGAGCAGCAGGAGGGGGTTGTCGACGCCGCCGCCCTGGACGAGGACCCGGGTGAGGCCGCCGATGCCGAGCGGGACGTTGACGTGCAGGAGGCCGCTGTTCCACACCCAGGCGGCCTGCGCGTCGAGCCGGGTCACCACCGGCTCCTCCGGGCACTCGACCACGACGTGGGCCATCTCGCCGCGCTTCCCGGCGAACACGGCGAAGTCCTGCCGGCCGGTGGTGAGGGACATCATCGGCGTGACCGTCGAGTACCTCAACGTGCGTCCGTTGAGCGAGAGGTGGGTGACCAGGAGAAGCGCGTCCTGGGCCGGGACGGTGACCTCGATGTCGTCGGTCGCGGTCGGCAGTGTCGAGGTGACGTCCGCCGTGCCGTCGTTGCGCAGGACGTAGACGTGGGAGCCGGTGTCGGCGTTGGTGAGGTGGTAGACCTTCAGGCCGTCGGCCTTGACGTCCGCCGCCTTGTCCAGCTTGGCGAAGTCGGGCACGGTGCGCAGCAGATGCCCGAGCTGGTGCATCGGGACGAGCTTCGCGGTCGGGTTGCGGCCCTCGTCGAAGGCGGCGCCGTAGTCGTACGACGTGTAGACGACCGGCGCGGGCAGCCAGCCCCACGAGGTGCCGCCGAAGGTCATGTAGACGCTGTGCAGGGTGAGTCCGTTGGCGAGGTTGGTGAGGTAGAAGCGCCGCTCGTACGCCGCGTCACGCGTCCGGCGCGACTCCGCGTACCCCTTGCCCTCGAACCAGGACCCGCCCCACGGGTCGAACCAGCCGCCCCCGAACTCGGGCACGAAACCAGGGGTCTTGGGGCTGGCGGTGGCCCCGCCCTTCGCCCCGCCGATCCCGAAGTGCCCCCAGTCCGGCGGCAGTTGGGACGGTGATGGATACCCGTCGAAGCCGTACAGCCAACCGCCCTTGTCGCCGCCGGTGTCGAACGACCCGGGGGTCCAATAGCCGTTGCGGCCCTTGTCGTTGTGGAACAGGGGGACGTCGATGCCGTCGGCGCGCACCTTCTTGTACAGGTGGGACATGTAGGCGGTGCCGGTCGGCTGGGTGGTCTGGGCGTCGTACTCGTTCTCGATCTGGTAGAGCAGCACCGTGCCCGTGCCCCGGGTGAACAGGTGGCGGGAGACGATCGCGTCGACCTGGGTCAGCCACTCGTCGACGTGCGAGAGGTAGGTCGGGTCGGAGGTTCTCGCGGTGCCCCTGGTGGCCGTCAGCCAGCCGGGGAAGCCGCCCGCGTCGATCTCCGCGTTGATGTACGGGCCCGGGCGCAGGATGACGTAGAGGCCCGTCTCGGCGGCCATGCGCAGGAACAGGTCGAGGTCGCGGACGCCCGTGAAGTCGTAGCTGCCCTGGGCGGGGGAGTGGTAGTTCCACGAGACGTAGATGCTGACCGCGTTGTAGCCGAAGGCGCGCATCTTCTGCAGGACGTCGAGCCACAGGGACGGGCTCGGCAGCCGGAAGGGGTGCATCTCGCCCGACCACAGGACCAGGCGTTTTCCGTCGACGATCAGGGAGTAGCGGTCGTAGCCGATCGTGTGCGGCAGCCCGTCCGCGCCCGGCGGGGCGGGGGCCGGGCCGGTCGGCACGATGTGCGCGGCGTACGCGTCACCGCTGCCGCCGCTGCCACCGCCCAGCGCGAATCCGAGCGCGGCCGTGCCCGCGAGGGTGCTGAAGGTACGCCTGCTCAGCTCCACTGGAAGCTCCTCCCGGGTCCGGATCGTCGGCGGCACGTGCGAAGCCATTTTCCGTGGTGATCCCAGGAGGCCGTCGTGCGGGGTCATTCTCTATGCCGGAACGGCCCACAATGGACGCATGAGGATCTCGGCACGGGCGGATTACGCGGTACGGGCGGTATTGGAACTCGCCGTACGGGGTGACGACGGCCCGCTGAAGGCCGAGACCATCGCCACGACGCAGGACATCCCGCACAAATTTCTGGAGGGAATTCTCGGCGACCTCCGGCGCGCCGGGATCGTCGACAGCCGGCGTGGCGGGGGCGGCGGGTACCGGCTGGCACGCGCGGCCGGCGCGATCACCGTCGCGGACGTCATCCGCGCGGTGGACGGCCCGATCGTCTCCGTCCGCGGCGAACGCCCCACCGGTCTCACCTACACCGGCACCGCCGAACCCCTCCTCCCCCTGTGGATCGCCCTGCGCGCCAACGTCCGCAAGATCCTGGAGGGCGTCACCCTCGCGGACATCGCGGCGGACGCGCTGCCGGAGCCGGTTCGGGCGCTGGCGGCGGAACCGGCGGCCTGGGAGAACCCGTAGTCCCGTAGTCCCGTGGTCCCGTGGTCCCGTGGTCCCGTAGTCCCGTAGTCGTGGTCCCGCAGTCCCGTCGTCGTGGCGCGGTGAGGACAATGGCCGTGATGACGACGACGATGACGATGACAACTCGACGCGCGTACGCGGCCGTTGCGGCTGCCTGTGTGGTCCTCGCGGGGTGCTCGTCCCCGGTGGCGAGCGGTGACGCCAGCCCCGGGGATCCGCTCACCAGGACGTTCGAGGACGGCCGGCGTCCCGCCGTCGCGGACCTCGCCGGGACCTCGCTGGACGGCGACCGGATCCGGCTGTCGGACTACCGGGGCAAGGTCGTCCTGATCAACGCCTGGGCCTCCTGGTGCGGTCCCTGCCGGGCGGAGGCGCCCGAGCTGAGGCTGATCCAGGAGACGTGGAGTGGCCGTGGGCTTCAGATTCTGGGCCTCGACAACGACAGCAGCCGTGCCGCCGGTCTCGCGTTCCAGAAGAGCCACCGCCTGGCCTACCCGTCCCTGCACGACCCCTCGGGGAAACAGGCCCTGCGGCTGCCGCGCGGCCTGGTGAACACGCAGGTGATGCCGTACACGATCGTCATCGACACGGAGGGGAGGGCGGCGGCGACGCGGATGGGGGCGGTGACCCGGAACCAGCTCGCGAAGGTCGTCGAGCCGCTGCTGCCGAAGTAGTCCTCGTTCTGTGCGGGATGCGGGATGCGGGATGCGGGATGCGGGCTGCCGCCCCGGCGTACTCGGTCCGCGCCTGGCGCCGGGAGAGGGCGGGGCAGGCGGGGACCGAGTCCGAGTCCGCCGAGGGGCGGCAGCCGGTAGGGGTGTGATCGGCGGTGTCCGATCAGTGCTTCCTGGTCATCTGCCTCCTGGTCAACTCGTGCTGACGCCCACGGTCAGGGTGGCCGTGTAGCCGTCGGACACGGCGGAGCCGAGCGCGGTCAGCGTGAGCAGACCGGACGCGGCGCCTCCGTCGTCGTAGATCGTGTCGTCGGCGAGGGTGGTCTCGGCGGTGGTGTTGTCCGAGTACGGCGAGGTCGCCTGCACCGCCTCGTTGAGGTCGGCGTCGAAGAAGAGCTGGCCGGTGTGGACGACCGTGCCGCCGGTGTAGGTGCCGTCGGCGACGGTCACGTCCGTGTGCACCCGCATATGGACGTGGACGGCGCGGGAGACGTAGTGCCCCGGCCAGATGGAGACGATGCTCGCCTGGCCGCTGGAGTCGGTGAGGACACCGCCGCGCAGGAAGGTGCCGTCGTCGTCCTCGGTGTGGCCGTTCTTGCCGACGTAGCCGGAGTACTCGCCGAGCGCGTCGCAGTGCCACAGCTCGACGAGGGCGTCGGCGAGCGCCGCGCAGTCGTTGTCCTGGTCGACGACCGTGAAGGTGTACTGGACCTCGACGCCCTCCTTCTCCTCTCTGATGTCCTCGCGGATCAGGGCGCCGTCGAGCGAGTACGGACCCTCGGTGACCTCGGCGGTGAGGGTGCAGACGCCGGCGCTCGCGGACGCGTCCGCAGAGACGGTGGACGTCGCCTCCGCCGCCGAAGTCGCCGTGGTGGACGTGGAGTCGGTGGTGTCCGCCGAGGCGAAACCGGCCGCTGCGAGACCGCCCGCCACGGCCACGGTGCCGCCGCCGATCAGGACGCGGCGACGCTGGAGGCCCTTGTCCCGGCGGTGCCGGGCGGGTTGTTGGTCGTGCTGCTCGTGGTGCTCTCGTTTTCCCGTCATGGCAGGGAAGTTAGGGCCGCACCTGAAGGATTCCTTAATGTGCGGCTGTGAAGGCCCTGGGGACGGAACGGTCAACGCCCCCTTATTTCAACAGAGTTCACACACTGTGGAGAGAGTGTGAAAGGCGCGTCTGTGAATGGCTTGAGTTCACCCTGACCACTGCCTGTGCGGCTCCCTACGATGCGAGCGCGCCGTCGGTCTTCACAGGAAATCCATTGTTTCCGCAAAGACTTGGGGCGCAGCCACCCCCCAACCCAAGGAGAAAACCATGCCTGGTGGGCTCCTCCTGAGTGGTGCGGTCGCCGCACTGCTCGCCACCGCGCTGCCGTCCGCGCAGCACTCGTCGTCGCCCGTGTTCGACGACCCGCCCCCGGACAAGATCGTCATCAACGTCGCCACGGTGAACGGCTCGGGCTGCCCGCAGGGCACGACGGCGGTCGCCGTCTCCGAGGACAACACCGCGTTCACGGTGACCTACAGCGCCTATCTCGCCCAGGTCGGCGGCAACTCCGACCCCACGGCGTTCCGCAAGAACTGCCAGCTCAACCTGGTCGTCCACGTCCCGCAGGGCTTCACGTACGCCATCGCGAGCGTGGACTACCGCGGTTTCGCCTCGCTCCAGCGCGGCGCGAGCGGCGCGCAGAAGGCCTCGTACTACTTCCAGGGCTCGTCGAGCACCGCGTCCAAGAACCACCCGTTCAGCGGCCCCTACGACGACGACTGGCAGGCGACCGACAGCACCGACTGGGCCCAACTGGTGTGGGCGCCCTGTGGAGTTCAGCGCAACTTCAACATCAACACGGAGCTGCGGGTCGCCGCCGGTTCCTCGTCGTCCAGTGCGGTCAGCTTCATGACCATGGACTCGACGGACGGCGACATCAGCACGGTGTACCACATGGCGTGGAAGGAGTGCCCGACCTCCTGACCCGAGGTTCCGGGTTCCGTGACGTGACATGAGGGAGGGGTGGCCCGTATCGCACCGCGGGCCACCCCTGTTCTCGTGGGGGGATGTTCGGGTCGCGTCAGCTCTGGCTCACGCCCAGCGTCAGCGTGCCCGTGTAGCCGGAGGAGGTCGAACTGCCCAGCGCGGTCAGGGTCATGAGGCCGGACGCGGCGCCTCCGCCGTCGTAGATCGAGTCCTGGGCGAGGGTCGTGCGGGTGACCGTGTTGGTCGAGTAGGGGGAGATCGCGGCGACGGCGGTGGTGATGGTCTCGCTGATGAACAGCTGACCCGTGTGGAGTTCGCTGCCGCCGGTGAACGAGCCGTCCGAGGTGAGCGTGACGCCGGTGTGCACCTTGACGTGGATGTGCACGCAGCGCCCGCGGTACCAACCGGGGTAGATCGTGGTGATGTTGGCGACGCCGCTGGAGTTGGTGAGGACACCGCCGCGCAGGAAGGTGCCGTCGTCCGCCTCGCTGTGGCCGTTGTTGCCGACGTAGCCGGAGTACTCGCCGAGCGCGTCGCAGTGCCAGATCTCGACGAGCGCGTTGGGGATCACGGTACAGCTGCTGTTCACGACGGTGAGGGCCAGCTTGAGCGGGATGCCGGCCTTGCCTTCGGTGACGTTGGCGCGGACGAGGGCGCCGTCGAGGTAGTAGGGGCCTTCGGTCATCTCCTCCGTGAGGGTGCAGACTGCCGCCGCGGCAGCGGGAGTCGTACCCGCCGAGTCCGCTGTCGTGACGGTCGTGGGGGCTTCGGGCGCGGCGGCGCCGACGGCCAGTACGGCGGCCGTGGTGCCGGTGGCGATCAGTACGGTGCGGCGCCCGATCGGGTTGGTTCCTGCTCCAGAAGTGTCTGTCATGAACACGGCACCTTAGGGGCGGAGTCTGTCCGGAGGCTGTGAGGGCGGCAAAGTGACGAGCCGTCAAGTTCCTTGCGAGACAGGGCGCATGGTTGTTGCCGATACCTGCCTCCGGTCGGCGCGATGGCTCGGGAGAGGATCATGGTCTGGGGCTGGGACGAGGAGATCGACGAGCGGGTCCACGTCGCCCTGTCCGACGGCACCTGGCAGGGCAACGGCCTCGCGGAACGGCCCGGCGACGCCCCCGACCCCCTCGGCGCCGTAGCGGACGCGGCGGCACGCATCCTCGTCCCGAGGGGACGACGGCCGACTGGAAGGGGGAGGAACGCGGGAGCGGTCGCGTGGTGTGGTGGTGCCGGGGCCGTCACGGCGCCGACTGCCACGACCTCGCGCCGGTCGGGGAACCAGCCGGTGTCCTGCCCGGGAAGCAGCGGCGGGAGATACGGCGCAGGGAGCGGAGGCGGGGCGGGGGGAAGGGGCACTCTGCGCCCGGAGGGTGAGGCGCGAAAATGTGACACTCGGCGCTGAAGTGTCACAATTTCGTGGAGAGGGTCTCCTTCGGCGGGCATCGGCAAGGGGCCGCACCGCTCCAAGCTCACGTCAGGGAGCGAGCCGGCCACGCCTGGGAGGGATCGGGGGTCCACCCGACTCGTCGACGAGGACGAAGGCATGCAGGTCGTCGTAGCGGGCGGTGGCGAAACTCGCCGGTGCCCGCCTTGCCCAACGCCTCGACGAGGTCGATGAATCCCTCGGGATCGTGACTCGGGAAGACCCGGAAGGTCGCCGCCACCAGATCCCGGACGCCCTTGTCGGCATCGAGGAACTTCACCGCCATCCCGCGTACGCCACGCACCCGGTCGTCGGCGTCGAACCGCCCCGAGCCGTTCGAGAAGCGGACGACCGCCTCGGACTCGGCGAGGAGCGGGGCGGCGGTCGTCCACTTCGCGAGCTGCCCCCTGGGCACGAAGCGCGCGTCGTAGACGGCCCCACGGGCACGCGGCCGGCGATCGTTCGATGACTGTGCCGGGGCCGCATCATCGCATTCGTGACCGGTTCCCGACCGACACCCAGGGCACCAGCTGGAGGACCGCGAACACCGCCTCCACACCCAGGAACAGCCACAGGAACCGTGGGGCGCCCTGGACGAGGGCGTAGGCCTGCCAGGTCGTGAAGAGGATGCGTGCGGCGCCGTCGAGCAGGCCGTGCAGAGCCAGCGGCCGGACGAGTCGCAGCACGGCCCACACGACCACCACCGAGCCCATCAAGTTCGCGTACAGGGTCTGGACCGGGTCGAGTCCGGGCAGCACGCCCAGCCCCCAGGCCCGGCCCAGCGACGACAGCGCGTCGTGCACCAGCGCGTACGTCCACGGGGTCGCGAAGCCGGCCGTCACGACGAGGTCGTACCAGGCGCTGGCCCGCACGACCCGGAGATAGGAAGCGATCTTCATGCCGCCGACGCTAAACAGTGGAGTGCGGTCCAAGGTCAAGTCATCATGTGGGCATGCGTATCGGGGAGTTGGCGGCACGGGTGGGTCTGAGCAGGGACGCCCTGCGGTTCTACGAGGAGGTGGGCATCCTCACCAGCGAGCGGCGGCCGAATGGCTACCGTGACTACCCGCCCGAGGCGGTGCCCTGGCTCCAGTACGTCCGTACGGCGCAGCGCCTCGGGTTCTCGCTGGCCGAAATCGCGCACCACGGGCAGGAGTTGAGCGAGGCGCCGGACCAGGCGGAGGCGCTGTCGGCCCTGTTCGCCGACAAGATCAGCGTCATAGACACCCGCATGGCCGAACTGGCCGCCCTGCGCGCCGAGTTGACGGACCGGTCCGGTACCGCGTGCCCCCTGCGCCGGGAGCAGGCCGCTCGCTGAATCCCCTGCCCAGCTCCTCCAACAGGTCTGGGGCATCGCCTTCGTCCTGCGGACCGAGCAGACCGGGGGGACCGGACCGTGAACTTCCGTCCGTGCGGCCCGCGTTCACAGCGGGCGACCCTGGGGCTCAGAGGGCGCGGATGAACTCCGTCCAGGCGGTGGGGGAGAGGGCGAACTGGGGGCCCTGCTTGGCCTTGGAGTCGCGGATGTGGATGGTGGAGGGGCAGGTGGCGATCTCGACGCAGTCGCCGGAAGCGCTGCTGCTGTAGCTCGACTTGTGCCAGGAGAGGGCGACTTCCACGCAGTCACCGGAACCGCCGCTGCTGTAGCTGCTCTTGAACCAGGCCAGCTCAGTGGTGCTCATAGGTCTCCTCGCATGCGCTGCAACAGGCTCAAGGAGTCCTGGATGGTGAGAGCCTGCGAACGCATTCTGGCATATCGCATCTGGAGCATGCTCACCACTTTTCGATCAGTGATGAGCAGTCCGCTCTCCTGCCCCTCGCAGTATGCGTACCACCGGTTGTTGGGCTCTTCGAGCAACTGCATAGGGCCGTCCAGCCCTGCATGGCTTTGCCGGATCTGCGGCATGACCTGGACCTCGACGTTCCGCAGCGCGGCGATCTCCAGTACGTGGTCGATGAGCCCCCGCGTCACCTCAACTCCGCCTGTGCGGCGCAGAAACAGTCCCTCTTCCAGGATGAAGCTGAACGCCGTGTTCGGCCGCTCCCACAACAGCCGTTGCCGCTTCTCCCGTTCCACCCACTGCGCCTCGATCTGCGCGTCGTCCATCGGTGGCAGCTGCTCGGTGAACAGAGTCCGCGCGTACGCCTCCGTCTGCAACAGCCCGGGAATCAACCGGCATTCGTACGTGTACAGCGTGATCGCCGACTTTTCCTTCAGCGCCCACTGTCGGAACCAAGACGCCAACCCAGGTCGCCGCTCCAGATGCTCCGCAGACTTCCGTACTGCCCCCGTGTTGCCCAGCACCGGCTCGGACCGGTCCACGAACGCCGCGTCCGGCATCCGCCTCCCCAACTCCACGGATTCCACCGTGTGTTTGGAGTACCCGATCTGCCGCCCGAACTCCTCCCGGCTCAGCCCTGCATGCTCCCGCAATGCCTGCAACATCGCCCCGAACGTTCGCAGGCTGTCCGACGCTTCGGGTTCGCCGCTGCCGTCGACCATGGTCACCCACCTCCCGCGCACATGGTTACGGAACGTAGCGCGTACTGTCCAGTGTGTGACCCCGTACGCTGCCGCAGCGTACGCGGTGCGGACCTGGTGAACCGCCCTCCCGAACCGCCACATTGGGCCCATGACCACCCAACCCCCCGTCACCGTACGTACATTCACCCAGCGCCTCAGCCCAACTCCCCGCGGCGCCCGCCTCGCCCGCCACCTCGCCCTGAACCAGCTCCACGCCTGGGGCATCCCGCACGGCACTGACGCCTCCGACGCCGTCGCCCTGATCGTCGCCGAACTCGCCGCCAACGCCGTGACGCACGGGCGCGTACCGGGACGGGACTTCGAGCTGCGGCTCTCTCTCGTCACCGGGAGTGTCAGGGTCGAGGTCACCGACACCCGCAGTGGGCCGCGTCCCCCGGGACCCGGGGCCGTACGGGAGCCATTGCCGCTGGCGGAGTCCGGGCGCGGGCTCGTGCTCGTCGACGCGGTCGCGGACCGGTGGGAGGTGGTGGACCGGGAGCCGCTGGGGAAGACCGTGCGCGCGGAGGTCGACGTGCCGCGCTGGTTGTCCCTGGTCGCAGGTTGCTGACAAGAACGCTTCAGGTGCGGCGGGGACCCTGATCACCCTGCATGGACACCGACCCCACAGCCCCGCATCCGAGCGCAGCCGCCGCTGGTTCATGAACAAGGCGCTGCTCGCCGGCGGCCCTCCCGGCGGCGACTACGGCGTGGACCTGCTGAAGCTGTACCCGGACAACGACCACTGACATATGCCTAATTAGGCCTTAAGCGCTATTTAGTCATTATGAATTCCTCATCACCGCGATCTTGCTGATATGAAACCCCTTGGCCGAAAAAGCAAGATCAGGGGTGGATGTGGGGAAACGATTCGACTCCGGGGCGCGGACCGGGGTGGTGATCGTCGGGGCGGGCCCGGCGGGGCTGGTCCTGGGGAACCTGCTCCTGGACCACGGCATCGACTGCGTGATCCTGGAACGGCGCGAACGCAAGGCGGTGGAGGGACGGGCCAGAGCAGGCTTCCTCGCCGCCCACTCCGTCCGCGTACTGACCCAACACGGCCTGGCGGAAGGGCTCTTGACTCGCGGCCGGTCCCACCGGACCTGCCTCTTCCGCAGCGAGCGGGGCGAATTCACCCTCGACTACGGCGAGTTGGGGCGCGGCGAGGTCCACACGGTCTACCCCCAGCAGGAGTTGGTACGGGACCTGCTGGCCGAGTACCTCCGGCGCGGCGGCGAGATCCGCTTCGACACCGAGGTCGAGGAGATCTCCGAGGGCCGGGTACGGGTACGCGACGGCGCCGACGTGACCGGGCGCTACGTCGCCGGCTGCGACGGACACCGGGGAGTGGGCCGCGCCGCCCTCGCCGCACTGGGCACCCGGACGGCCCGCCGGGACCACGGGGTGAGCTGGCTGGCGGTCCTGGTCGCCGCCCCGCCCAGCCTCGCGGCCGTCGGATACGCCCTGCACGAACGGGGGTTCGCCGGGCACATGGCCCGCACGGACACCGTCACCCGCTACTACCTCCAGTGCCCGCGGGGAAACGATCCCGCCGACTGGAGCGAGGACCGGATCTGGACCGAGCTGGCGACCCGGCTCAGGACCGCCGAGTTCGGCCCGCTCAAGGACGGTCCCGTGCTGGAGACGGCGGTCGTCGACCTGCGCTCCGACGTACTGGACCGGCCGGGCACCGGACGACTCTGGCTGGCGGGCGACGCCGCCGGGCTCATCAGCCCCTCCGCCGCCAAGGGCGCCAACCTCGCCGTACTCCAGGCGGAACGTCTCGCCGAGGCGTTCGCGCGCGTCCTCAACCACGACGACGACAGCGGTCTCGCCCGCTACGCCGCCGACTGCCTGCCCCGGGTCTGGCGGGCCCACGAGTTCTCCCACTGGATGAGCACGCTGCTGCACGGCCCGTCCGCCGAGGACACCGGCGACGCCGAGGCCCGCTACGGCCGCGCGCTCCAGTACGCCCGCCTCGAAAGCCTGCGCACCTCCCGCACGCACCAGGACTTCTTCGCCGAGAACTACACCGGCATCTGAACCGAGGGACCCCTCACATGAACCTCCCCGTCGTACAGGCGCGCCTCGCCGACGCCGACGCGGCACGCATCCAGCGGGCGGCGGCCTACGTCGAAGCCCACGACACGGACGACGTCCTGGCCGAACTGCTCCCGGACCTCACCCCCGCCGAACGGGCGGACGTCTCCCGCCACTTGGTCTTCGACCACACCGCTGTCCTCGTCTTCCCCGACTCCCTCGACGGCCTCTGCGAGGAACTCCGCCGCCTCGGCCTCGAACCGGGCCCCGTCACCCCGAGCGTGGTCGTCCGCGACCGCCTCACCCGCCGCTACGGCTCCGCCCTCGCCGACATTCCGGTGGGCATCGTCCATGTGGCGGTCGCCGCGCGCAGCGTGGAGATCTTCGCGCTCCCGGTACCCCCCGACTCCGCGCTGGAGGCCGTAGCCGCGGACGAACGCGAGGCCGAACACGAGTCGCACCACGCCTTCGCGGTCACCGCCCCCGGCCCGGTCGTCCCCGCAGGCCTACGAACGCTCCTCAAGGAACGCGGCGGCGCGGTCCCCGACGGCGGCGGCTACAACGGCCACGAGAACGTCACCGTCCTCTACCACCGCACCCGCACCCACCGCCGCTTCGAACTCCGCCTCCCCGGCCGCCACGACCCGCTGCCCGACCCGACGGCCACCCTCCTGAACGTCATGACCGGCGCCTGGGCCACCCAAGCGGTCGCCACGATGGCCGAGTTGCGCATCGCCGACCACCTGGCCGACCACCCCGGCATGCCGGCCGACACCCTGGCCCACCTGACCTCGACCAACCCGGACGCGCTACGACGCCTCCTCCGCTACCTCACCACCCTCGGCCTGCTGACCTCGGCCGGCGACACCTACCACCTCACCGCCGCCGGCCAACCCCTGCGCACAGGAACCGAGTTCTCCCTCCACCCGCTCGCCCAGCTCTACGCCGGCCCGTTCTACGACTCCTTCGCCGGCCTGACCCACTCCGTACGCACCGGCCAGGAAGCCTTCGCCCACCGCTACGGCCAACACCACTTCACGTATTTCGCCGAACACCCCGAACTGGGCCCCCTGTTCCACCGCGCGATGGCGGCCAGCGCCGAGATGTTCACACCGGTCCCCACCCTGGTCGACTTCTCGGCCGCACGCCGCGTGGTCGACGTGGGCGGCGGAAACGGCGCCCTCCTCGCCCGACTCCTAAGGACCCACACCCACTTGGAGGGCGTCCTCCTGGAACGCCCGGAGGCCCTGGAGGCGGCGCGCACGGAGTTGCCCGAACGATGCACCTTCGTCCCCGGCGACTTCACCCAGTCCGTACCGGAGGGCGGCGACGTCTACCTCCTGTCCCGAGTCCTCCACGACTGGGACGACGACCGCTGCCTGACGATCCTCCACAGGTGCGCGGAGGCAATGCGCCCGGGCGCCCAACTCCTGGTCGTAGAGCGCCTGTTGCCCACACCGACGGCAGTCGCCTGGGATGTCCACATGCTGTGCAACGTGGGCGGCCAGGAACGCGACGAGGACCATTACCGGCAACTACTGGAGAAGGCAGGCTTCGAGGTACAGGGCTGCGACGCGCTACCGCTGGGGGCGTCACTGATCAACGCCGTACGAACTTAGGGGCGCGGGGCTGTGACATTGTGCGGCTCCGCCGCGTGGGCGCGACCAGCCCCCACGCACCCGCACCCGGCAACGAACCCCTAGCCCGCCTGCCCCATCCCCGCCGCGTTGGGCCAACTCTGCGCGTTGGGCCACCCGGTGGCGGGTGCCGGCGCGAGGTTCTGCATCCCGTTGGGACTGGTGGCCCCCCGCACCTGCGCGGCAGTGAGCCCGTTGCGCGCGGGGACACCGGTCGGCGTCGGCCCCTGAGGTGCGGGCGCGGGGGCGGGCGTGCCGTACGGCTGCTGAGCCTGGGGCTGCTGCGGCACCTGAGCCATCTGCTGCTGGGGCATCTGCGCGACGGCCTGCATGGGCATCCCCATCCCGTTGGACTGGTTGGCCATCGCGGTCATCGGCATCTGCTGAACCTGCGCGGCGGCCACCATCGGCTGCATCTGCGGCTGGGGCTGCGCGGGCATCGGTACCTGCATCGGCATCTGCGCGGGCACCGGCACCGGCTGGGGCTGCATCTGGGCCACCGCGGGCATCGGCATCTGCATGCCGACCCCCGACGTGCCCATACCGAGGGCCTGCGCCGCGAGGTTCTGCATCCCCGCCCCGTTCGTCGCCCCGACGAGGCGATCCACGGCCGCCGTACCCGAGCTGTAGTTGGTCCCTGTACCCAGCTCGGGCACGGCGGCACCCCTCCTGGTCCCGTAGAGCACCTGTTCCATGCCGGACACCAGGCGACGCACGTCCGTCTGGGGGCGCACCACGAGCCGCAGGAAGCGGCTGGACGAACCGATCTTGTTGCCGCACTCACGGACCAGGATGCGGTGCTCGGTGAGCATCCGGTCCCGGACCACGGTGCCTTCGGCGCCCACGGGGAGGCGCACGAAGAGGAAGTTGCCCTGCGACGGATAGACCGTGAGGCCGGGCAGCGCGGAGAGATGGCTCGCCATGTCGAGTCGGTCGCGGCGCACCTGCTGGAGGCTCTGCGCGTACTCCGCGCCGTGCTCCTTGAGGATGAACACCACGTGTTCCGCGAAGGCGTTGAGGTTCCACTTCGGGAGCATCGAGCGGATGCGGCCGGCGAGGGCCGGGTTGGCGACGAGGTAGCCGAACCGTATGCCGTGCAGGCCGAAGTTCTTGCCGAGGCTGCGCAGCACGACCACGTTGGGGCGGAGCATCGCCTCCTGTACGACGCTCGGTTCGACCTCGGCGTCCGCGAACTCCAGGAAGGACTCGTCGATGATGACGAGGTCGAGGTCGGCCATCGCGTCCATGAACTGGACGAGGGCCTGCTTGTGGATGAAGCCGCCGTCGGGGTTGTTCGGGTTGCAGATGACCGCGACCTTGGTGTTGCGCTTGCGGATGAACTCGGCGTACTGCGTGAGGTCGAGGGCGAAGCCGCTGGACTCCTGGAGCGGGAACATGTCGACCCGCTTGCCGGTCTCCATGGGCTGGTCGGTCCAGCGGCCGAACGTGGGGACGGGGATGGCGAGGGACTCGCGGACCATCAAGTGGTCGATCCAGGTGATCAGTTCGGTGGAACCGTTGCCCATCGCGACGCAGCTCGGCGGGAGTTGGAGCAGGTTGCAGAGCTCGGCCGTGATGGTGTCGGCGCTGCTCGGGTAGTACGTGATGATCTCGCGCAGCCGGGCCGCCATCGCGTCGAACATGGCGGGGGTGGGGAAGTACGGGTTGCACGGGATACAGAAGTCCACCGGGCCGGTGCCGTCGCTCTCACGCGCCAGCGCTGCCATCGACGGGCTGTGCGCCGCCGTACTGCGGAACAGCGAGGTGACGTTGGAGTCGGCCAATGGAACCTCCGTATGAAGGCGGGCCCGGCGGGGACGACCGGGCCCGTCGTCTTGGGTGGCCCGCGCGGGGGAGCACGGGCCGCCCTTAAGTACGGAGACAGGTGTGGCACTGTTCAACGGATGTGAAAATGGTGTGAGTTCGGGAACCCCGGGTCCGAACCGCGCGTCGGCCGTGAGGCGTCAGGAGCTGAACCGGTGGATCGTCGACGTCCGATACGTCTGCCCCGGCCTCAGCACCGTCGACGGGAAATCGGCGTGGTTCGGCGAGTCCGGGAAGTGCTGGGTCTCCAGGCACAGCGCGTCGCCCTGGCGGTAGGTGTGGCCGCCGGTGCCGGTCAGGGTGCCGTCGAGGAAGTTGCCGGTGTAGAACTGCAGCCCCGGCTGGTCGGTGGCGATCTTCAGGGTGCGGCCGGAGTGCGGGTCGTGCAGGGTCGCGGCGTGCTCGGGCTTCGCGGTGATGCCCTTGTCGAGGGCCCAGTTGTGGTCGTAGCCCTTGGCCTGCACCTGCTGGACGTGGCCGGCCCGGATGTCGCGGCCGATCGGCTTGGTCTTGCGGAAGTCGAACGGGGTGCCGGAGACCTTGGCCAGTTCGCCCGTGGGGATCAGCCCCGAGTCGGTGGGCGTGTAGCGGGAGGCGGGGATCGTGAGTTCGTGGTGCTCGATCGTGCCGCTGCCCTCACCGGCGAGGTTCCAGTAGACGTGGCTGGTCAGGTTGAGGACCGTGGCCTTGTCGGTGGTGGCCTCGTAGTCGATGCGCCAGTCGCCGTGCCTGTCGAGCGTGTACGTCACCTTCGCCTTGAGGGTGCCGGGGTAGCCCATCTCGCCGTCGACGCTGGTGTAGTACAGGTGCAGGCCGACGTCGGAGCCGGAGGTGAAGCCCTCCACGTCCCAGATGTGCTTGTCGAAGCCCTGGGTGCCGCCGTGCAGGCTGTTGACCCCGTCGTTGACGGAGAGCTGGTAGCTCTTGCCGTCCAGAGTGAACCGGCCCTTGGCGATACGGTTTCCGTAGCGGCCGATGAGCGCGCCGAAGTACGGGGTCTTCGCCACGTAGTCGGCGATGTTGTCGAAGCCGAGTGACACGTTGGCGTACTTGCCGTGCCGGTCCGGGAGTTCGAGGGACTGGACGACTCCGCCCCACGACAGCACCTTGAGCCGGGTGCCGCCGTTCTCCAGCGACCAGCGGTACACCTTGCTGCCGTCGGCGAGGGTGCCGAAGAGTTCCTTCACGGGCTTTCTGCCTCCCGAGGCCGCCTCCGCGGTACCCGTACCGAGTGTGCTCGCGGCGATACCCGCCGCCGCGGCGCCTGCAATGACCGTGCGTCTGTTCAGTTCCATTGAGCGGCTCCTGCACATGGAAGGGGCCCCGCCGTGCTGTGCGAATGACAGACGTGCGGGGCCCGGGCTGAAGTTACGAACCGGACTTGCGTTTGTTCCAGACGTCGAAGCCGACCGCGGCCAGCAGGGCGAGCCCCTTGATGACCTGTTGCCAGTCGGTGCCGACACTGAGGAGGTTCATGCCGTTGTTCAGCACGCCGAGGACGAGACCGCCGATGATGGCGCCGAGGACGGTGCCGACACCGCCGCTCATGGACGCGCCACCGATGAACGAGGAGGCGATGGCCTCCAGTTCGAAGCCGTCGCCCGCCTTCGGCGAGGCCGCGTTGAGGCGGGAGGTGACCACCAGACCCGCCAGGGCCGCGAGCACGCCCATGTTCAGGAACACCTGGAAGGTGACGCGCTTGTCCTTGACGCCGGACAGCTTCGCGGCCGGCAGATTGCCGCCGATCGCGTAGATGTGGCGGCCGAAGACGGTGTTGCGCATCACGTAGCCGTAACCGGCCACCAGGACACCGAGGATGATCAGGATGATCGGCGCACCGTCGTAGCTGGCGAGCAGCAGGGTGAGCCAGGCGATCGCCGCGACGATCGCGACGAGCTTCAGCAGGAACAGCTTGACGGGCGGCACGTCGAGCGAGAACTCCTGCTGCCGACGCCGGTCGCGCACCTCCTGCCACACCACCGCGGCGATCATCACGAGGCCCAACAGCAGCGTGATGTTGTGGTAGTTGGTGTTCGGGCCGACCGCGGGCAGGAAGCCGTTGCCGATCTTCTGCAGGCCGTTGGGGAAGGGGCCCAGGGTCTGGCCCTGGAGGAGGATCTCCGTGAGGCCGCGGAAGAGCAGCATTCCGGCGAGGGTGACGATGAAGGACGGTATGCCCGCGTAGGCGATCAACAGGCCTTGCACGGAGCCCGCGACGGCGCCCATCAGCAGGCACAGCACCAACGCGACGGGCCACGACACATGGTGATTGACCATCAGGACCGCCGCGAAGGCGCCCACGAAAGCCGTCAGCGAACCGACCGACAGGTCGATGTGCCCGGCGATGATGACCAGCATCATGCCGATCGCGAGGATCAGGATGTAGCTGTTCTGCAGCACCAGGTTGGAGACGTTGCGCGGCAGCAGCAGGTCGCCGCCGGTCCAGATCTCGAAGAGAATCACGATCAGACCGAGGGCGATCAGCATGCCGTACTGGCGCATGTTGCGCCGCAGACCGTCCAGCACCAGCTGCAACAGGCCGCCGCCCGTGCCCGATCCGCCCTTGCCCGGCGGTGCCGCGGCCGGGATCTTGTCGGTGACGTCCGTGCTCATCGGGTTACCTCTTTGTCCTTCGTCATCTGGCGCATCAGCACTTCCTGCGTGGCCTCGGCCCGGGGCACCTCACCGGTCAGGCGGCCCGCCGCCATCGTGTAGATGCGGTCGCACATGCCGAGCAGCTCCGGCAGTTCGGAGGAGATGAAGACCACCGCCTTGCCCTCGGCGGCGAGTTGGTCGATGACCGTGTAGATCTCGTACTTGGCGCCCACGTCGATACCGCGCGTGGGCTCGTCCAGGATCAGCACCTCGGGACCCGCGAAGATCCACTTGCTGAGGACGACCTTCTGCTGGTTGCCGCCGGACAGCTTGCCCACCGGCTCGAAGACGGTCGGCGCCTTGATGTTCATGGACGTGCGGAAGCCCTCGGCGACCTGCCGTTCCTCCTGCTCGTCGACCACACCGCGCCGGGCGACCTTGTTCAGGGCGGTCAGCGAGATGTTCCGGTTGATCGTGTCGATGAGGTTGAGGCCGTAGTGCTTACGGTCCTCCGTGACATAGGCGATGCCGTGCCCGACGGCCTCCGCGACCGACTTGGTGCGGATCTCCTGGCCGTCCTTGAGGACCGTGCCGCCGGCGTAGCGGCCGTAGGAGCGCCCGAAGACGCTCATCGCGAGTTCGGTGCGGCCGGCGCCCATGAGTCCGGCGATGCCGACGATCTCGCCCCTGCGCACATTTATTGACACATCGTCAACTACCTTGCGCTGCTGGTCGATCGGGTGGAACACCGTCCAGTCGCGGATCTCCAGGGCGGGTGCCGCCTCGGGCTCGCCCGCGTACGGGGTGCGCTCGGGGAAGCGGTGGTCGAGGTCGCGGCCGACCATGCCGGAGATGATCCGCTCCTCGGTCGTCTCCGGCGCCTTCACGTCGAGGGTCTCGATGGAGCGGCCGTCGCGCAGGATCGTCACCGAGTCGGCGACCCTGCGGATCTCGTTCAGCTTGTGGGAGATGATGATGCAGGTGATGCCCTGCTTCCTCAACTCCAGGATGAGGTCGAGGAGTTTGCCGCTGTCCTCGTCGTTCAGGGCCGCGGTCGGCTCATCCAGGATGAGCAGTTTCACCTTCTTCGACAGCGCCTTCGCGATCTCCACGAGCTGCTGCTTGCCCACGCCGATGTCGGCCACGCGGGTCTCCGGGTGGTCGCCGAGGCCCACCCGGCGCAGCAGTTCGGTGCCGTGCCGCAGCGTCTCGTTCCAGTTGATGAGCCCGCGCGTGGCGTGCTCGTTGCCGAGGAAGATGTTCTCCGCGATGGAGAGGAACGGCACCAGTGCCAGCTCCTGGTGGATGATGACGATGCCGCGCTGCTCGCTCGCCCGGATGTCGCGGAAGCGGCACTCCTCCCCTTCGAAGAGGATGTCGCCCTCGTAACTGCCGTGCGGATGGACGCCGGAGAGCACCTTCATCAAGGTGGACTTCCCGGCGCCGTTCTCACCGCAGATGGCGTGGACCTCGCCCTGACGGACCGTCAAGGTGACGTCCGACAGCGCTTTGACACCGGGAAAGGTCTTGACGATCGAGCGCATTTCCAGGACGGGTCCCGCCATGGTCGTGCCTACCAATCAGTGTGGGGTCGGGTAACTGGACGCGTACTTACTTGAGTTGGGCGTCCGTGTAGTACCCGCCCTTGACCAGCACGTCCTCGTAGTTGGTCTTGTCGACGCTCACCGGCTGGAGCAGGTAGGCGGGGATGACCTTGGTGCCGTTGTCGTAGGTCTTGGTGTCGTTGGTCTTCGGCGTCTTGCCGTTGAGCACGTCGTCGATCATGGTGTCCGCGACCTTGGCGAGTTCGCGGGTGTCCTTGTAGACGGTCTGTGTCTGCTCACCGGCGATGATCGACTTCACCGAGGCCAGCTCGGCGTCCTGGCCGGTGATCACCGGCAGCGGCTTGCCGGCCGAGCCGTAGCCGTCCGACTTCAGCGCGGACAGGATGCCGATGGAGATGCCGTCGTAGGGCGAGAGCACCGCGTCGACCCGGCCGGTCTTGTAGGAGCCGGTGAGGATGTCCTCCATGCGGTTCTGCGCGGTGGTGCCGTCCCAGCGCAGGGTGGTGACCTTGTTGAGCGCGGTCTGCCCGGACTTGACGACCAGTTCCTTCTTGTCGATGTACGGCTGGAGCACGCTCATCGCGCCGTTGAAGAAGTACTTGGTGTTGTTGTCGTCGTTCGAGCCGGCGAACAGCTCGATGTTGAACGGGCCCTTCTTGCCGCTGTCCAGACCGAGCTGCTTGATGATGTACGAGCCCTGCTCGACGCCGACCTTCGTGTTGTCGAACGAGGCGTAGTAGTCGACGTTCTTGGTGCCGAGGATGAGGCGGTCGTAGGCGATGACCGGGATCTTCGCGGCGGCGGCTTCCTGGAGCACGTTGTTCAGGGACTTGTTGTCGATCGCCGCGATGATCAGGCCCTTGACGTTCTGGGTGATCATGTTCTCGATCTGGGAGACCTGGGTGTCCGGGTTGTCCTCGCCGTAGACCAGCTTGGTCTTGTAGCCCTTGGACTTGAGGTCCTTGACCATGTTGTCGCCGTCGGAGATCCAGCGTGCGGAGGACTTCGTCGGCATCGCGATGCCGATTGTGCCGCCCTTGGCGCTGCTTGCCTTCTCCTTGCTGCCGCCGGATCCGCTCTGTCCGCAAGCGGACAGGGTCAGCGCGAGGGTGGCGGCGCCGGCTATGAGGGGGAGGGCGCGGCTTCTGCGGATGCGCATGTGAACTGGCCTCATTCTTCTCGTCGTTGAGAGGTGCAGCGAGCGTGCGGGGTGGTTCGGGGTGGGGTGCGGTGCGGTGGTGCGGGTTGTTGTTGTGCGGGTTCGTTGGTGTGGGGCTTGCGTGGTGCGGGTTGTGTTGTGTGGTGCGGCCCGGTGGGGGCTGGTCGCGCAGTTCCTCGCGCCCCTTGGAAGCGGGCCTGGGTTTGAGAGGTGCGGGTTGTTTTGTGTGGTCGGGCAGTTCCTCGCGACCTCAGGAACGCGGGCCCGGTTTTTAAGGGCCCCGAACTCCCCGCGTCCTTTGAGCGCCGGTCCGGGTTTTTCAGGGGCGCGGGGAACTGCGCGACCAGCCACAGGCGGCCCGCAGCCCCCAGCGGTCATCCCATGGCACTCTCGGTCGGGAAACGGTGCAGAGACCCCGGCAACCTGGACCCCAGCGGAGCCATGTCCCCGTCCGCCCCGTGCCGCGCGAGCAGGTCGAGGGCCAGCCGGCCCCGACGGACCCGCTCCCGCGCCGTGTCGAGCGTGACGTCCCGCAGGTGGGTGCCCCACGGGTAGATGCCGGGGGCCTTGGAGAGGCCGAACTTCAGGTACAGGGGGGCACCTCGGCGGATCAGCTCCGCGACCTCGTACATCCGGATGTAGCCACCGAGGTCGTCGGGCGCCTCGATGTACATGTCCATGGGGGCAGCGGAAACCCGGCGGATCTCCGTCAGGTGATCCAGCGTCAGATCGCTCGGCACGTTCAACGAGTCCGCGCCGAGCCGCTCGTACACCGCGTACGCGGCCGGGTTGACCGGACCGATCAGCGCCGAGACCTTGAGCGTCGTGTCGGCCGGGATGATCCCGGCCACCCGCGCCCGGTGCAGCGTCCACAGCACGCCCTCGTCGGCGACGAGCAGGCACTTGACGCCCAACTCCGTTGCCCGGACGGCGTCTTCGACGCACCCGGCGACCGCGTCGTGACCCCGGGCGCGCAGCCCGCCGCCACGCGAGTCGGACCGCACCGAGCCGCCGATGTCCCACGTCCCGCGCGGACCGGTGAACAGGCACAGCTCGATGTCGCGCTCACCGGCGGCCTCGACCATCTCGGTGATCTCGGAGTCGGTCAGCATCCACACGCCGCTGCCCTGGCTGATCCGGTGGATCGGCACGTCGAGGCGCGAGGACTCCTTGAGGATGACCGCCAGCGCCTCGGGACCCTCGCACGAGGGGATCTCGGTGCGCCAGCGACCGCCGCCCGGGAAGGTGTGGGACGAGGCGTCGGCGGGGTCGAGGGCGGGCGCGCCCAGGCCGAGCGCGGAGAGCGCCTGCTCCCCGGGCCTGCGGGCTGCCGTGGCGGTGTCGGTCACTAGCTGTCCTTCTCGTTCGGTATTTCGGACGCGGTTCGCGGCTCGGGGTAGAAAAAGACTCTGGTGGTACGCCGGCACGGGGTGGTCAGGACACCCCGTGCCGGCGTACGGCTGGGGTTTCCTACGGCCGCAGCAGCACCTTGCCGACCTCGGGATCGCCGGACCCCACCAGCTCGATGGCCCGTGGGAACTCGGCGAGCGGCAGCTCGTGGGTGACGAGAGAAAGCGGATCGAGCAACCCGGCCCCGAACACCCGCACCGTGTGCGCCCAGGCGTCCGGCGGCGCCCCGAAGACGGTGTGCACCTCCAGCTGCCGTACGACGAGACCGGTCGGGTCGAGACCCTCGGCGCCCGGCGCGGGGATGCCCGTGAGGACCAGGCGTCCGCCGCGCCGGAGCAGGGAGGCGGCGGTGCGCGCGGCGGACGCGGACCCGGCGGTCTCGATCACGACGTCGAAGTCGTCGGGCAACTCCTGGTCCCTGGTGAGGAATCGGCTCGCGCCGAAGTCCATCGACAGCTTCTCGCGGTCGGGCCGGGTGCCCACCACGAGCAACTCGGCGGGGGAGCCCGCCTTCAGGAACTGCACCGCGAACATCCCGAGCGTGCCGGTGCCGACCACCGCGACCCGCTCACCCGGCCGCGCGTTGGCCTTCAGAGCCGCCGCCGCGATGCAGGCGGCGGGCTCAAGAAGCGCCGCGGCCGTCAAGTCGGCCTCGTCCGGGAGGACATGGAGGAGACGGGCGGGGAGGGTGAGGGTGGTGGCCATCGCCCCGGGCTGGGTGAAGCCGGTCTCCTCGTAGCCCGCCGTGCACAACGTTGTCTCGCCCGCGTGGCAGCGGTCGCAGACCTGGCAGTTGCGGAAGCCCTCGCCAACCACCTTGCGGCCGACCAGGGTCGAAGGCGCCCCGGCGCCGACCGCTTCCACCGTGCCGGACCACTCGTGGCCCGGGGTGAGGGGGTAACGGACGTATCCCTCGGGCCTGTTGCCCTGGTACACCTCGCGGTCGCTGCCGCAGATGCCGACCGCGTGGACGCGCACCAGCGCCTCGCCCGCGTCCGGCTGCCGGGGCTCGTGCGCGGTCAGCCGGTGCTCGCCCGGTGCCGCGATGACGACCGCCGCGCTCACTTCGAGCCCTTCGGCTTGCGTTGTTCCCAGCCGTCCGCCCAGAGGTCGAACCGCGCCTGCTGCTGCGGGAATTCGGCCGCCGCGTCGGTGTCCAGCTCGACGCCGAGACCGGGCGCGTCGGAGAGGTGGAAGTAGCCGTCGATCACCTCGGGCGCGCCCTTGACGACCTTCTTGATCTCCGCGTCCGCGAAGTCGTTGAAGTGCTCCAGGATCTTGAAGTTCGGGGAGGAGAAGCCGACTTGGAGCGAGGCGGCGGTCAGGACCGGCCCGCCGACGTTGTGCGGGGCGACGAGGACGTAGTGCGCCTCGGCGGTCGCGGCGAGCTTGCGGGTCTCCCAGATGCCGCCGATGTGACCGACGTCGGGCTGGATGATGTCGACGGCCTGGCTCTCGAACAGCTCGCGGAACTCGATCCGGTCGTGGATGCGCTCACCCGTGGCGATGGGGATGTCCACCTTGGCGGCGACCTTCTCCAGCGCCTTCAGGTTCTCCGGCGGGCAGGGTTCCTCCAGCCACGCCGGCTTGAAGGGTGCGAGTTCGTGCGCCAGCCGTACGGCGGTGGACGGCGAGAACCGGCCGTGCATCTCCAGCATCAGCTCGGCGTCCGGACCGATGGCGTCCCGCACGGCCTCGATGAGGGAGACCGCGTACAGGGTCTGCGCGTGGTCGAGTTCGAAGTGCCCGGTCCCAAACGGGTCGATCTTCAGCGCCTTGTAGCCGCGCTCCACGACTCCCTGGGCGGCCTTGTGATAGGCCTCCGGGGTCCGCTCGGTGGTGTACCAGCCGTTGGCGTACGCCTTCACCTTGTCGGTGACCTTGCCGCCGAGCAGCTGCCACACCGGGACGCCGAGGGCCTTGCCCTTGATGTCCCAGCACGCCATCTCGATCACGGCGATGCCGGACATGACGATTTCACCCGCGCGCCCGTAGTCGCCGTACTTCATCCGGCGTACGAGGTCTTCCACGGCGAACGGGTCGGAACCGAGAATGTGGTTTGCCTCGGCCTCGCGCAGGTAACCGATCAGCGCGTCGGTGTGGCCCAGCATCCGGGTCTCGCCGACACCGGTGACGCCCTCGTCGGTGTGCACTTGGACGTACGTCAGGTTGCGCCATGGCGTCCCGACCACGTGCGTGCTGATTCCCGTGATGCGCACGGCAGATGCCCCCTGTGCTCTTCGGTGCTGTTCGAAATTTCGGCTCGCGTTCGAAATGCTGGGCAGACAGTAAGGACGCCGGGGCTGGGGTGTCAATGGGTCGAACGCGTAACGGTTCGGCAAGGGTTTCGCCCGACGTTTCGGTCAGGCGCGCGGTTCCTTGCACAATTTTCACAGCGGCGGCTATGAACGTTACCTGGGGGGAACTTAGTCTTCCGGCGTCATGGACTACTGCCACCCCTGCGGCCGGCACCTGAACGGCGCCCTCGCGTGCCCGGGGTGCGGCGCATCAGCCGAAGCGACAGCCGAGCCGACTCACGCCCACGCGCCGGGAGTTGACGCGCGTTCGCAAACGGACGGCGCCTCGCGCGAGAGCGGGGGCGCGCACGACGACGCGCCCGGCGAGGGCGACGCGGACGGCGAACGCGCGGGGCGCGCCGCGCGCCGTAGGAACCGAGGGCGCGGCCGGGGCGACGGCGACACCGAGGGTCCGGGCGCGGCGGACACGAGCCGTCGCGATCGCAAGGCCGCGGCACACCGCAGACGGCGGCGCCGGGTGCTGCTCGTCACGGCCGGCTTCGTCCTGGCGGCCGGCGGCCTGAGCCTGGCCGAGCTGGGCACGGACGCGCCGTTCTCGACCCCGAGGTCGGCGGCGTCGAGCGACGCGTCGGCGGAGGGCGGGGCGTCCTCGGAGGCGAGCGGGACGGCCGAGCCCGTGAACGACACGAAGACCGGCGGAACAGCCACCGGCACGGCGTCCCCGGACGCCTCGGCATCCCGGTCCGCGTCGCCGTCGGCGTCCGCGACGGGCACGAAGGGCCCCGCCGAGTCGGACACGCCCACGACGGGCGGCGCCGGCACGTCCCCCGCGTCGACGTCCACGGCGGACCCGTCGACCACCCCGTCCTCGTCGCCGTCGTCCTCGGACCCGAGCCCGACACCGTCGCCCTCGGAGACGTGCAAGCAGGTCCTGTGGTGGTGCTCCTGAGCCGCGAGGCAGCGACAGCCCGTCTCGGGGGTCAAGTTCGGGTGCTCCCGGTCCGGAGCTGGGGCGCGCCTGGCCTCGCGACCATCTCGGTGCTACCGGTGCTGTGCCGCGCTGCGAGCCGGAGACGTCTCGGCAGCCGTGGTCATGTCCGGGTCCAGTCGGCACGCTCCGGCTGACAGGCCGTCTTGAAGGCCGCCCAAACGGTCTTGCCGACGATGTGCTCCGTCACGCCCAGGTCGTCGGCCAACTCCCGCACCAACAGCAGGCCCCGGCCGGAGCAGGCATCGCTGTCCGGAATGCGGGGCGGGGTGCACTGATCGCCGCTGTCCCGGACGCCGAGACGAATTACCCCGCTGTCGAGCGAAAGAGTCACGCAGTACTCCCTGCCGGGCGGTGCTCCGTGCAGCAAGGCGTTGGTGGCGAGTTCCGAAGCGCAGAGCCGGATGTCGTCCAACCGGTCGGAGCATCCCCAGTCGGTCAGTGCCTGATGGACGAAGTCACGAGCGTCGCGCACCGATGCGCGCGACCGAGGAAAGCGACGTTGCCGTGGCAGGGGCACGGTGTGGACCTCCGCATACCTGAGGTGTTCGACGGCGACTACCTTACTGCTATTCGCGAAAAGCGGCAATATGTGTCGCGAGAGTGACGCGCGGCCTGGGCGGGTCGCTTAACGTGTAAGGCGGCAAGGTCCGAATGCAGGCCGTCGCGGGAGGGCGTCATGAGCGAGAACAGCTGGGTCAGCGCTTCGTTGCCATATCTGACGCCGAGGCGCGGCATGCAACGCGACGCCTGGGGTGCCGAAGCGGCGGCCCAGGGTAGGCGCGGCACCCAGCGGATCGTGCACGCGGGAGAGGCGTCGGCGCCGGCTTTTGTCGCGGAGTTGCTCGGCATCCAAGAAGGCGAAACGGTCGTTGTACGGAGGCGGCTGATTCTTCTCGACGAGCAGCCCAACGAACTCACGGACACCTACTATCCGGTCGGCATCGCCCGGGGCACCGCGCTCGCCAGAACAGCCAAGATCCGCGGCGGCGCCGTCACGCTGCTCGCCGAACTGGGGTACGTCGGTGTGCTCGCGAATGAGGACGTGACGGCTGCGATGCCGGACGAGGAGGAGCGGGAGGTTCTGCGGACCGCACCGCATGAGCCGGTTCTACGGCTGACGAGGCTCACGGTGGACCGCGACGACCGGCCGATCCAGGTCGACCGTATGGTGATGCCTGCCCTACGGCAGAGACTGCGCTACCAGATCAGGATCGGATAACCGTGCCCAAGGCCGAATCGGATGCCGCCGACCGCCGCTCGCTCCACGAACGGATCGCGGCCGATCTGCGTGATGACATCATGACTGGCGAACTGGCGCCCGGGTCCCACCTGCCCTCCACCGCGCAGCTGAAGGACCGCTTCGACTCTTCCAATGCCACGGTGCAGAAGGCCGTCCAACTCCTCAAGGAGGAAGGCCTGGTGGTCGGTCGGGCCGGCGCGGCGGTCACGGTCCGTGAGCACCGCCAACGGACCGTGCGACCTGCGGCGCTGATGGGGCCGACTGCCCCCGGAGAGACGTACCGATGGCTCACCGAGGCGGCCAAACATGGCGAGCACGCCCGCAGCGCGATCCTGGATGTGAGTGAGAGCCGCCCGCCCGCCGACGTGCGTGCGGTCTTCGGCCTTTCGGAGAATGGCACGGCTCTGCTTCGGAGTCAGATCCTCCTCGTCGACGATGAGCCGGCGGAACTCGTCCATTCCTACTATCCGCTGGACATCGCCCGGGGCACGGCTCTGATGGACCGCCGCAGGATCAAAGGAGGAACTCCCGCCCTCCTGGCCGAACTTGGCTATCCGCCCCTCCTGAGCTCGGACCGGGTCTCCGCCAGGATCCCTACCCAGGATCAGTATCAGGCGCTGCGCCTTACCAGCAGCATGCCGGTCCTCCGCACTCTGCGTGTTGTCCGCAGCAATCACGATCGTCTTGTCGAGGTGACGGTCATGATCAAGGCGGGGCATCTCTACGAATTGCAGTACGAGTTCGGGACCGGGTGACGTGGCTGAGGGAGCGGGCGGAATGCACTCGGCAGGGGCGTCCTGGTTGTCAGGTCAGCCGTGTGGCATGGTGCGCGGCCTTTGTGTGCCATTCCTCGGCTCCCGTGGCATCTCCCTCCTGGGCCAGGCGAGTTGCGTGCGTCAGGAGAATGTCCACGTGACACCGCACACCGGGCTCGCCGTACGCGTCGAGCAGTGATGACCAGCTGCGGGTGAGCAGGCTGTCGGAGGCCTCGGCAGCGGTACGCCTCCATGCTCGGGCGCCCGCCGTGTCCCCTCGTTCGGCCGCAAGCTCGGAGAGCGCTGCTGCTGCTCGGGCGTCACCTCGTTCGGCGATCACTCGCAGCCAGTATTCGGCCTCTTCCCGCGCCTGGTCCGTCCCGACCTGAGCGAGGAGCATACGGACGAGACCGAGAATGGATTCGGAGACGCCTTGGTCGCGTGATTCCCCGGGCCAGGGGCGGAAGAAGGACGGGGATTCCTCCATGAAGGCGAGGGATCGTTCGGCGGCTCGGCGGTACCACTCCAGGGCCTGTTCGTGGTCTCCGCGTTCGTTGAGAATGACGGCCAGATTTTCCATGGCGCCCGGAACGCCGAGAACGGCTCCGCGACGATTCCACTCCTCGGCTCCGGCGAGATCTCCCCGCCCTTTGAGCTGGTATCCGAGGTTCGCCATCACTACGACCTCACCGAGCTCGGCCGCGCGTCGGTACCAGGCTTCACCTTCGACCGCGTTGCCCTCGGCGAAGAGCATCATGCCCAGGTACACCATGGCCCCGGTGGAGCCGAGTTCGGCGGCTCGGCGCACCCAGGTCTCGGCTTCGGCCCGTTCGCCCAACTCCCTCAAACACCCGGCCAGTCCCACCATCGCGGGGCGGTACCCCAGGTCGATCGCACGCCGGAACCATGACGCTCCTTCTCGAATTTCCCCGAGGTCGGCGTGGAACCGTCCCAGGCAGGACATGGCCCGTCGATCCTCGTCGTGAGCGGCGCCGCGCCAGGCCCGGACCGCCAACTCGACCTTTCCCGCCGCATCGGCGGCGAGCCCGATGTCGGTCAGGACGAACGGCGCCGCGTGTTCCAGCAGGGCGGTCCACACGTCGTCACGGACCAGCAGGGAATCAACAGGGTTCTGGGTGGACACGTAGGAGTGCTGAAGGAGGACGTCGGACACCCGATAACCGTCCGCCGTGCCCGGGACGGTCGCGGACCTGCGCAGTGCCCTGATCCTTCCGGTGACGGGGTTCTCGGCCCACGCGACGGCGGTCGTCAGCCACTCGGCCGTCGGCGGGACGGCCTCCTGCCCGGCCAGGTGGAGAAGGGCCAGGGTCTCCAGCACCGTCAGGGGAATCGGTTCCGGGTGACCGCAGCGGCGGGCGACAACGGCCGCCGTGATCACGGCTTGCCCGCTCGGGTTTCCTGCGGTGTCCAGCGTCCAACGATCGATCAGTTCCGGTGCGCCGGCCAAGGTCGCGGTGATCTGGCCGTCCTCGGCCCCCCGAAGGGCGATCCGAATGCGTGGATCGCTCTCCGCGAGGACACGCGCTCGTGCCAACTCGTCCGGTGTCAACTGGCCGGCGACATGGAACCGGATGGCACGTTCGGCCACGCCTCCGCGGGGTGACCAGCGGGCCACCATTTTGATCACCTGCTGCGCGTGGTTGTACGCAAGAGTCGCTGAACCGCCGACAGTTGGGGACGCAGAGAACGCGAGCCGGTCCAGTTCTTCGGTCCGGATGGTTGCGGCGAGGAGCACGGGCCCGTACCGGCCAAGGAGCAACTGGCGTACGGAAGCGGCTGTGAGCATCTCGTCGGCGAAGAAGTTCTGCAGCTCGTCGAGCCAGATGACCGAACGGGACAGGGCCACCCCTTCACGGACCAGCGTGTTGAGCTGTGCGCCCGTCTCCACTTCAGGTATCCGCCAGTCCGGTACCTCCGCGCGCAATGCCTCATACAGACAACGGGTCTTGCCCGCCGCGGCGTCGCCGACCAGCACGAGCAGTCCGCCGGTCTCCGTGTGGCCCCTGATCCATGCTCGGACGTCGGCGTCGATTCCACGGGGGATGTAGTGGGGGAGCGTGCCGGACAGGCTCGGGTCGGCGTCGGCGGGCAGCGGGATCGCCGTATGGATACTGAGGGCCATCCGCCGGCCGGAATCGGAGACGCGCCGGGCTTCGTCGAAAACCGCACGATGCACGGCGGAGCGCCTGGTCATCCGTTCCAGAGGATCGGCCCACCGGGTTCCGAGTGCCTCGACGACTCGCTTGCCCGGAACGGTTGCTGCCGCGATCAACGCCCCCACGCCCGCCGTCACCCAACCCGGTCCGGGCAGGTGTCCCCCGGAGAACCACGCGGCGGCAATGATCAGACAGCAGCCGACCAGGACAGCGACCGCCACCTTCCACCGGAGTCCGTGTCGCGTCACATGACCACGATTTCGCACTTTCTCCCGGCAGGGAAGGAGGACCGTGTTGTTCGCCGTCTCTCCATCACACCGAGTCCCGCTACGACGCGGGCGTCCGCAGCAACAATCCCCGCAACGCCAGCTGCCCGGCTCAGGCCTCCAGCATCCGCCGCAGCAGCCCCCGCAACGCCAGCCGCTCCTCGTCCGACAGTCCCGCGAGCGGTGCGCGGGCGAACCGTAGCGACTCCCGCAGGCTGCGGGCCACCCGGCGCCCCTCGTCCGTGGCCGCCGCCAGCTTCACGCGCCGGTCGGCGGGGTCGGGGCGGCGCTCCACCAGGCCGCGCGTCTCCAGCCGGTCCACGATCCCCGTGACGTTCGACGGCTCGCACTTCAGCTTCTGCGCCAGCTTGCGCATCGGCAGCGGCTCCAGGGACAGCAGGCTCAGCAGCCGGGCCTGCGCGCCGGTCAGCGCGTGGTCGCCCGCCGCCTCCTCGTAGTCCTCGTAGAACCGCGCCACGACGTCGCCGATCAGCTCGACGACCTCCATGGTCAGCGGGTCGGGGCGGCGCGTCTTTTCGGGTGTGGCCATGGACTCGAGCGTACCCCGTTACTTGACATCATGAAATATTCAGAGGCATGGTTGTTTCAGGTACTGAAGTATTTGAACGCCACGCATTGAGGAAAGGCGCTTGTGATGATCAACCGCGAATGGCACCTGCTCAGCCGCCCGGTCGGCTGGCCGAAGCCCGAGGACTTCGCCCTGGTGGAGACCGAGACCCGGACCCCGGGCGAGGGCCAGGTGCTGGTGCGGAACAAGTACCTGTCCGTCGACCCGTACATGCGCGGAAGGATGTCGGCGGCCAAGTCGTACGTCGCCCCCTTCGAGCTGGGCAAGGTCATGCAGGGCGGCGCGGTCGGCGAGGTCGTCGAGTCGAACGCAGAGGGCTTCGCGGCCGGCGACCACGTCCTGCACTTCGGCGGCTGGCGCGAGTACGCGACCATCGACGCCAAGGGCGCCGTCAAGGTCGACCCGGACCTCGCCCCGCTCTCCACCTACCTCGGCGTCGTCGGCATGACCGGCCTCACCGCCTACGCGGGCCTGCTGCGCACCGCCGCCTTCAAGGAGGGCGACTCGGTGTTCGTCTCCGGCGCCGCTGGTGCCGTGGGCAGCGAGGTCGGCCAGATCGCCAAGCTCAAGGGCGCCTCCCGGGTCATCGGCTCCGCCGGCTCGGACGAGAAGGTCAAGCTCCTCGTCGAGGAGTACGGCTTCGACGCGGCCTTCAACTACAAGAACGGCCCGGTCGCCGCACAGCTGCGCGAGGCCGCCCCGGACGGCTTCGACGTCTACTTCGACAACGTCGGCGGCGAGCACCTGGAAGCGGCGATCGGCTCCCTGAACGAGCGCGGCCGCATCGTGATCTGCGGCATGATCTCGGTCTACAACAGCACCGAGCCCGTCCCCGGCCCGAAGAACCTCGCCCGCCTCATCCAGACCCGTGGCCGCATCGAGGGCTTCCTCGTCGGCGACCACTACGACCTCCAGCCGCAGTTCGTCCAGGAGGTCGGCGCGTGGGTCGCGTCCGGCGAGCTGAAGTACCGCGAGACCGTCGTCGAGGGCATCGAGAACAACCTGGAGGCGTTCCTCGGGCAGCTGCGCGGGGAGAACACCGGGAAGATGATCGTCAAGCTCTGACCGGGAGAGAGTCGGGCTTGGTGGGCCCTCGCCCCTGGTGAGGGCCCACGCCGTCGATCTCAGTTCGCCAGCGCCGCGCCGTGCACCGCTCGCACCAGCCCCACGTTCTCCGGTGCCGCGCCGCCCGGGAACGCGAAGCGGCGGCGGGTGTAGCCGTAGGCGAGCCCGCTGCGGGGGTCCGCGAAGGCCTGGGAGCCCGCCGCGCCGCTGTGGCCGATCGTGCCGGCGCCCAGGAACGGGTACCAGGCCTCCGCCGTGGCCTGGAAACCCAGGCCGTACGCCTTGTGCGTGCCGGCCACCACGTCGTACCCGACGGAGTGCAACTGCCCGAACTCCGCCACCGTGTCCGGCTTCAGCAGCGGCGCCCGGTCCTCGACCGAGCTGATCGCCGCCGCGTACAGCCCGGCGAGACCGCGCGCCGACGCCACCCCGCCGACCGACGCGGGCCCCTTCGCCCGGATCACCCGCTCGTTCGGCAGCGCCGCCAGTTCGGTCGGCTCCGGCGCGTGCTCGTTGAAGGCGATCGCACCGAGGCTGTGCGGCGCGGGCGGCGCCGCGGCGCGCGCGGCCCGCTGGTCCGGGGTCGGCAACACGGGCTGGGTGGTGCGGAACCGGGGTTCGTGCACCATCGGCAGACCGAGGAAGAAGTCCAGGCCGTACGGCGCCCGCACTCTCTCCTCGTGCACCTCCTGGAGCGAACGGCCCGTCGCCCGCCGGACGATCTCGCCGGTCAACGCGCCGATCACCAGGGCGTGATAGCCGAACGCCGTGCCCGGGCGCCAGAACGGCCGCTGGTCGGCGAGGCGTTCGGCGACCGCCCGGTCGTCGGCGAGTTCGTCCAGCGTGAAGCCCGTGTCCGTGCCGACCAGGCCCGCCCGGTGCGCGAGCAACTCGCGCAGAGTCAGCGCGCCTTTGCCCTCCGCCGCGAACTCCGGCCAGTAGTAGGTCACTTTGCGGTCCAGCTCCAGCGTGCCGTCCTGCACGAGCAGCGCGACCACGAGGTGCGCGGCGCCCTTGGTGGAGGAGAACACGCCGTACAGGGAGTCGCCGTCGGCGCCGGGCGGTCCCGCCCAGAGGTCGACGACCCGCCGTCCGTGTACGTATGCACACAACTGGCCTTCGTAGTCCGCGCGTTCGGTCGCCACGAACGCGGCGAACTCGTCCCGCACCGCTTCGAAGCCGTCGGCTACGGTGCCGTGGATCTCCTGGGTCATCCGCTCTCCTCAACTGATCCGCTGCCGCGTGTGCCACTGCTCGCGTGTGCCATGGTGAACAACGCCCGTCCGACCTGCGGGAGTTCCCCCTTCGGGTGATCCCGGAAGAGGGGCTCCGTGCCGAACAGGACAGCTCGCGGGCCACTGACGACCGAGGGCCGCCCCGACGCGGCGGCAGGACCGCCGGAACCGTCGGCCTGCGCCCGCCAGTGCCCGGCGACCAGTGGATTTCCGGTCGCGTACGACTGCTCGACGCGCACCCCGGGCCCGAGACCGGTGAACCACACCGGCGCGTAGACAAAGCCGTACGGTGGTGCGCCGGCCGTGACCGGACCCGAATTCACCACCCGCACCACGCCGTTGGCGTCCTCGTCGCCCTCGACCGCCCTCGCGGTCAGCAGCCCGGCCGCCGAGCCGAGAGCCGCGCCGGTGACACCCCGGCCGACGAGCCCGTGGCCGGTGGCGAGGAAGACGTCGAGGGCCTTGCGGGCGGCCGGGGTCAGATCCCCGTACTCCAGCCCGGCCGACACGAACAGCACGTCCGTCTTCGACCAGTCGAACCCGGCGTTCAGGACCTCCGTCGACACGGGCGTGACGTCGAAGTCCATCTCCCGCAGCGCGAACAACTCACCCGCGGTGACGGCGGCGGCGACCCGGACGGGGTGGAGGGGGGTGGTGGGGGTGGGGGTGCCGGTGAGGGGGGTTGCTTCGAAGGCCACGTCGTATCTGGCGGCGGCCTCGGCTGCCCTCGCCCGCGCCGACTCCGGAACGATCGCAGTGCCGTCCGCCGCCCGCCGTACCGGAACCCCTTGCCGGAGAAGGGAGTTCAGGGCCGCGAACTCCGCCGGGTCGGTGAGGCGGAGGCGGAGGTCGCCGTGCGGGGCGACGTAGGCCACGGGGGAGGGGGCGGAGACGGCGTGAAGTGGTGTGCCGGGGAGGGTAGTTGCCGTTCGGACCGTCGCGCCCCACAGGCGTCCCAGGCTCCAGCCCGAGATGTCGTACATGGCCGTCACCTTGTCGCTGATGTCACGGCCGTCGGCCAACAGGGCGTTCGCCAGGCCGCGTTTGGGCTGGTGCATGTCGACGACGTACGAGCCGTCCGCCGCGCGCAGGACACGGATGTCATTGGCGAGGAGATGGGCGACGAGACGGGCGCCCGGGGTGTCGGCCGCAATGGTGTAGGCGCGGGGGAATTCGGTTGTGGAGACGTCCTCCGGTCCGATTCCCGGGACCCCCGGGACGGTCCGCGCCGACACCGGCACTTGCCCCGCGCCCGCCGCACCCCGCCGGAACATCTCGATCTGGTCGGCGACGAGGGAAGCGCGGTGCGACTGGGCGAAGTCGAGGGTGGCGCGCATGGCCGCACCCGCGACGGCCACGTTGATCGCGGCGCGGCGGCGGAGTTCGGCGGTGGGGAGGGTGTCGTAGGCGGAGTTGTCGACCGTCAGCGGGATCTCGACGGTGTGGGCGGCGACCGCGCCCTGGAAGGCCGCGTACTGCGGGGTGAAGACCGGGGGCCAGACGTCCCAGCCCTCCGCCCGGTCGCGGAAGGGGATCTGGGCGGGCTCGACGCCGTCCTTGGCCGGGGTGTACCCGAGGCCGTTGACGGCGGCCTCCATGCCCAGGGCGTTGGCGTAGGTGTTCTTGAGGAAGAGGTCGTACTCGTAGTTCTCGCCGTGCGGGGGAGTGGTCGGCTCGATGAGGGTGCCGTTTACGTAACCATGCAGGTCGAGCATGACAGCGGGCTGCTTGTCGACAGTGATCGCGCGGATCACGCGGGTCTCCGGCTGCGAGGCGGTGACCAAGTCCCGGTTCAGATCGAAGCCGTTGGCGTTGGCGCGGGTGCCGGCGATACGGCCGTCCGGGTTGGCCGTGATGTTGAAGTACAGGCGGCTGTGCGCCAAGAGGTCTTCGGTTTTCGGGTCCTTGGCGGTGGCGAGCCGCTCGATGAGGGTGAGGGAGGCGTCCGTGCCCTCCCACTCGTTGCCGTGGATGTTGTTGTCGAAGAAGACCGGGATCTTGTAACTGCTCTTGATCTGCGGGGACTTGGCGGCGGTGGCGGGCGCGTTCTCGATGAGTGCGCGCATCCGCTCCTGGTCGGCGGCCTCGCGGGCGGTCTCCGGGGCGGTGACCGTGACGAGGTAGAGCCGGTGCCCGCCGGCCGAGACGCCCGCGACCTCGGCACTCACGCGATCGCCCAGCCGCTGGAGGGAGTTCAGGCGCGGGGCGAGGGCGTGGTACGGGGTCAGGCCGAGCTTCAGGGACTTGTCGGCGGTGTTCGTCGGGTCGGGGGAGAGGACCTGGCGGCGCGGGTAGGCGAGGCCGGGGTCGGTGTGCGGCTCGGTGGCCGTGAGGGCGCGGCGGGCGGCGACGGCGGGGGCGAGGGCGGCCCGCCGGTCCGGTGCGGAGCCCTCGCGGATGGCGGGGCGCGGGTCGGGCGTGCTGCCCCGGCGGGGGGCGGGCCGGGGCGTGGCGTCCGCGGTGCGGGGCTGGAGCAGGAGCGAACCGGCGGCGGTGGTCAGGGCGACGGCGGTGAGCAGAACGGGTCGCGGGGGGACGGCTCTGGCAATGGTGCGCACGCGTACCTCCTCTTTGGTTCCAGAGATCGGTACGGCGAGCCGCACCTGTTCGACTCAACGGTGAACAAGAAGGTGTTGGTGTCGTCGATGCCCCGGATGGCGCATTCGCGGGGCCGGGGAGCGGGCATGCTGAGCACAGGTACCGGGCAGCGGGTGCGGTCGGCGGTGCACGGCCGCGGACGTCCGCTTACGGCCGCGCACGTCCACGCACGGCGAGGAGTTCCCATGGCAACGATTCCTTCGCTCCCCAGCAGGGACGAGATGCTGCGCATGGCACGCAGCACGACCGACATCACCGGCCAACTCCTGGACACGGCCGGGAACATCACCAGGATCGCGATCAACACCCTTGATCCACGGGACGGTTCGGGCGCGGAGGCGCTCCGGGTCCTGCGCGAGACCACCGCCGAACTGGCCGAGGCGAGCGCGTCGCCGCAGGCCCAGGAGGCGTTCTACCGCATCGTCGACACCCTGACCCGGCTCGGCACGACCGGCGCCCCGCTGGCCGTGCACCCGGTGAGCGCACCGGCGCAGGCGCTCCTCACGGTCCTCGGTGACAGCCTGCTGCCCGTCCTGGACGCGGTGGAACCGGCGGTCGAGGAATTCGCCACGGCACTCGGCGACCTGATCGAGGCGGCCACCCCGCTCCTGCCCGCTGCGGCGGGCGTCGCCGCGGGCGCCCTGCTCGCCCTGACCCCGCTGATCAGGGCACTGGCCGACACATTGGCCGACGCGTCCCCCGAACTCCGGCGCATCGCCGAGGCGTTGACGGCCGCCCTGGCGCCACTCCTGCCACTCCAGGTGTCGTTGGCCCAACGGGTGGCGGTGGCGGGCGCGAGCGTGGTCCGGACCGCTCTCCCGCCCCTCGCCGACCTCACGGAGGCCGCGGCGGCGACCACGAAGGCGGCCCGGCCGATGCTGATCGCCGGCGAGGAGCTCTTCGTCTCGGCCCTGGAGCGGATCCAGCCGCTCCTCCTCGCGGCGGCCTTCCGGGCGGGACGGGTGGCCCGGGCGACTGCGGTACGGGTGACGGCGGCGGTGTCACCGGCGGCGGACCAGGGGGTCGTGGTGGCGGTGTCGACCGCGTAGTGCCGACACGGCGCCGACGCTGAGTAAGGTTCACCCCATGCATGATCTTGGGGCGGGATTCGGCTATCTCCTGAAGGGCCATCGCTGGATGGCCCGGCACGGACGGCACTACGGTTTCGGGCTGATCCCAGGGCTGATCACGCTGGTCCTGTATGTGGCGGCCCTGGTCGCGCTGGCGCTGTGGGGCGAGGACTTCGTCAGCTGGGCCACGCCCTTCGCGGACGACTGGTCGAGCCCGTGGCAGGGCCTGTTCCGCGGTTTCCTCACGGCGGTCCTGTTCGTACTCGCCCTGCTGCTCTCGGTGTTGACCTTCACGGCGGTCACCCTCCTCATGGGGCAGCCCTTCTACGAGACCCTCTCCGAGAAGGTCGACCGGGACGTCTCCCCGGACGGCACGGCCCCCGCATCGGGCCTCCCCCTCTGGCGCGAACTGTGGATCTCGGCCCGCGACAGCCTCCGCATCCTGGTCCGCGCCCTCCTGTGGGGCGTCCTCCTCTTCGGCCTCGGCTTCGTCCCGTTCATCGGCCAGACGGTCGTCCCGGTGATCGGCTTCTTCGTCACGGGCTTCTTCCTGACGGAGGAGCTGACGGCGGTCGCCCTCCAACGCCGAGGCATCGACCTCCGTGCCCGCCTCGCCCTCCTCCGCTCCCGCAGAGCCCTCGTCTGGGGCTTCGGCACCCCCCTCGGCATCTCCTTCCTCGTCCCGTTCGTCGCCGTGTTCCTGATGCCGGGGGCGGTGGCGGGGGCGACGATGATGGCGCGGGAGCTGCTGGGGGAGGAGACCGAGGGGGACGACACGGACGCCGGCCCGGAACCCGACCCGGAGTCAGCGGACCGGTGAAGCGTCCATCGCCACCGTCACCATCGCCTTCACCTGCGCGATGATGTCCACCCGGTTCCGCACGAACTCCGGATCGGTGATCGTCCCCGTAGCCGGATCCGTGTTCCCGGCCCCGAACTGCAGCACAGGCGTGTGGATATGCCCACCCGGCAGCGAGTCGTGCAACCCGAGCCGGTCCCGCAACAGCGTCACCCGATAGGCGATCTCGTTGGAGAGATAGTTGCCGCCGCCGCCGGAACGGGCCGTGGATCCCGCGGTCGGCCCGTCCGCCCGCACGACGGGATCGGTCCCGCCCGCCGGGATCTCGGTCACCTCGGTGTGGTCGTAGACGGGGAAACGCCCGGTGTTCGCGGCCACAATGTCCTTGTACGGCAGGGTCGTCGACGTCCACTGGGGCTGCGAGGCCGGATCGGTGACCGGGATCGTCTCCGTGCGCGACACGTTCTCGTTGTCCGGAAACCCGCCCCGCCAGGCCCCGTTGGTCCGCTCGACGTCGAACCGGCCCACCCGCCCCTGACTCACCGTCGTGAACAGATCCACCTTCGGCAGATACGGCCGCAACGCCCGCTCCACCGTCCCCTCCGCGAAGTCCGCCCACCGCACCGGGAACATGGCCGTCTCGATCCGCGCCGGCCCGTGCGCCGTCCGGATCACCGTGCCGTCGAGCGCGAGCGCGATCGCCCCCGAAGGATTGGAGATCCGGATGTCCCGGTCCAGCGTGAACGGATCGAACCCGGTCACCAGAATCCGCTTGATCCCCTTCTCGTGCGGATACCGGATACCGCTCTGCCCTCGCGAGGTCCTCTCCAACTCGGCGAGCAGAGCGACCCGTTGACCGCTGGTGACTCCGAACTCGGGCTCCCAGGCCCGCACTTCCCGAGTCATCCCCAACCGCGCCCAGTACAGGGGCCGATCGTCGTCCCGGCTGAGATCCCCGCCCGCGGGCCCTCGCCCCTGCGCCCGGTCGACTGCCCGCCGCCACAGCGCGGTTCCTTCGCGTACGACGATGCGGCGGGCCTGCGCGTAGCTGTGCGCCGCTTCGAGTGCGTGGGTGAACTCCGGGGCCACGGTGTCGAATCCGGAGTGTTCGAGGATCTCCTGGGGGACCGCCTTGTCGAGCCGTTGCTCCTCGACGGTCGGGGACAGCGCGGTGTCGGCCGCCACCGCGCCGGTGCCGGGGGCGGAGAAACCGGCCAGCAGGGCCAGTCCGAGGACGCTGGTCCGAACTCGTATGACGTTCAAGGTGGTTGAGGCCTTCCATCGCAGTGGGGTGCGGTGCGGTGCCGGACGGCTGCAGTATCGCGTGACAGGAGTGGTCTACGCCACGGGTGGGTCGGACGAACCGATCCGTTTCGCGGCTTCCTCCAACACCCCGAGGAAGGCCTCCACCGCCGCCGACAGCGACCGCCCCCGCACCGTCGCCGCGTACACCGCCCGCGCCGGTGCCCCCTCGTCCAGCACCGGCAACAGCGCGATGTCCGGTCGTACGGAGTCCGCGGCGAGCGCCGGGACCAGGGCGACGCCGAGGCCTGCGGCGACGTAGCCCTGCTTGGCGGTCCATTCGCCGACGACGTGCGCGACACGGGGGCGGAAGCCCTGGCGCAGGGCCGCGTCGAGGAGGGTGCCTTCGGGGTGGGGGGTGCCGGATATCCAGTCGGCGTCGGCGAGTTGGGCGAGACGGACGGTGCCCCGGCCCGCGAGGGGGTGATCGGCGGGGACGGCGACGTACAGCGACTCGTCGAGGAGGTGGTGGAGTGCGTACGGCTCCAGCGGGGTCCCGCCCGTCGTCGAGACGATCGCGAGGTCGAGGTGGCCGGAGGCCAGCCGGTTCAGGAGGGCGGGCGTGAGGCCCTCCTCCCGGGAGACCCGGACGCGGGGATGCCGGGTGCGGAACGCGGCCAGCGTCTGCGGCACCAGCGCCGCGTCGGCCGTCGCGAACGCCCCGAACCGCAGCCGGCCCCCGGCCACTTCACGCAGCGCCGTCAGCTCGCGCACCGCACCGTGCAGCGACTCGGCCACCGTCTCCGCGTACGGCACGAGCACCTGCCCCGCCTCCGTGAGCCGCACCCCACGTGGCAGCCGGTCGAACAACGGCGTCCCGCCGAGCGCCGCCTCCAACGAGGAGATCTGCCGGGACACCGCCGACTGCGTCCACCCCAACACCCGCGCCGCCACCGTGAACGACCCGTGTCGGGCGACCTCCAGGAACACCCGCAACCAGACCGTGGAGAGGTCGGGAACCTGGTCGCGCGCCGAACTGCCATGCGGGGTGGGCATGTCAGCCATGCTAGACATTCGCTTGTCGCACCGCGGGGCCGGACCTAGCGTCGACGCCATGCGCATCACCCTGGACAGCCCCGCCTCCGCACCCCAGCCCCTGAGCCCCTACTACTCCCAGGTCGCCCGTGTCGAACACGCCGACGGCAGCGCCCTGTTGTACCTCTCCGGCCAGATCGCGGAGGGTGCCACCCTCGCCGAGCAGAGCCGAGGCGTCTTCGAAACCATCGCGGCTCTCCTGGAGGCACACGGCGCGACCCTCGCGGACGTCATCAACATCCGCACCTACCTGACCGACATCACCGGGCTCGGCGAATACGGCGCCGTACGAAGGGAGTTCCTCACCGGGACCCCGCCCACCAGCATGACCTTCGAGGTGGCGCGGCTGTTCCGGGCGGAGGCGCTGATCGAGGTCGAAGTCGTGGCCGCCGTCCCCGCGACGGAGTGATCCCTTCCGGGTGATACTGCCGCCCATGAAGACAGCGAAGGCAGCGAACCTGGGCGTCCTCTTCGCCATCGAGCTCGGCGCCCTTGTCGCCGTCGGCTATGGGGGGTTCACGAGGGACATCGCGACCCCGCTGACCTGGCTGCTCGGGCTCGGTGCGCCCGTCGTGCTCGCGGTGCTGTGGGGGCTGTGCGGTTCGCCGAAGGCCAAGTACAAGGTGCGGGGCGCCGGCCGTGTCGGGTTCGAGGTGCTGTGGTTCGGCGCCGGTGTCGTCGCGCTGGCCCTCGCCGGGGCCAACGACTGGGCCCTTGTCTTCGCCCTCGTGTGCGTCGCGAGCAAGACGCTCGCCGTCGTCTGGCGGCAATAGCGCCGGGCCGGTTCGCGCGCAGGGACGGCCGTGGTGTGACGCGGATCACCGCAGCGCCGCCCGTGCGGAGGACAGAGAGGTGTGTGGAGAACTCACTGCGCGCCCGCGTGCGAGCCGGTGACCCGGACGCGTTCAGGCACCTCTTCGACGAGCACGCTTCCGTGGTGCACCGGCACGCCGTCCGGACGACCGGCAACTGGGTCGTCGCCGACGACATCGTGTCCCTGACCTTCCTGGAGGCATGGCGGCTGCGCGAGCGCGTGCTGCCGGGCGAGGACAGCCTGCGGCCCTGGCTGCTGGGGATCGCGACGAACGTCTCGCGCAACACCGCCCGGGCGGCGCGAAGACACCAGGCCGCGCTCTCCCGGATCCCGCCCCCCGACCCCGTGCCGGACTTCGCCGACGAGGTGACCCGGCGCCTGGCCGACAGCGAGGAACTGGCCGCCGCGCAGCGGGCGTTGCGCACGATGCGCCGCGGGGAGCGCGAGGTGTTCACGCTCTGCGTGTGGGAGGGCCTGGACGCGGCCACGGCGGCCGAGGCCCTGGGCGTCGCCGTCGGCACCGTACGGGCCCGGCTCTCGCGTGCGAGGAAACGCCTGCGCAAGCTCACCGAACGCGAACTTGAACTCGAACCCCGACGCAAGAGCGGCACGGGGAACAACGAAGTGCAACGCCCGGCCGCGGTCGGACAGTCACCGGGTAGCCGCCATCAGGCGGCTCGGTCCACGCAGGAGAAGAAGCGATGAACACCACCCCGCGACGACGCGATCAGCCGGTCGACCACCACGATCTGGCCGAGTTGCTGCCCGCACCGGGCCGTCCGGTGCTCGCTCAGGACCGCCACCGCGTACTGAGGGAACACCTGATGGAACACATCACCCACGAGCAGTCCGGTGCGGCGACCGCCTCACCTCCGTCCACCATCCGCCGACGCCCCACCCGACGTCTCGTGCTCGTCGCCGCGCCACTGGCCCTCGCCGCAGTCGTGGGCCTGGGCGTGGTGGCGGTCGACAGCGCGCAGGACGGCAAGCAGGGCACAACCGCCGCAGGCGTCACCGCCGATGACCACTACAAGGCCACCCGACTGCTGGACCGGATCGCCCTGGCGGCGGCCTCCCGCCCGGCGGTCACCGTCCGCGACAACCAGTACGTCTACACCAAGTCCCAAGGTTCGGCCGCCGAGTTGGGCGTCGACTTCAGCAGCCCCGAAGAACTCGCCCAGCACAAGGGGACGTTCACGGCGAAGGCGTACAAGGGAGCCGTCCGGCAGGAGCAATGGGACTCCGTGGACGGCAGGCGGGACGGTCTGCGCAAGGGCGTCGCGCTCGACGACCCCTCCAAGAAGATGACCATGGACATGAAGGGAGCCGGATACCTGACCTTCCGGCAGCTCCAGGCCCTGCCCACCGACCCCGGTGCGCTGCTGAAGAAGCTCTCCGGCGACGCCAAGGACGTAAACCCCGCCCGCCGCACGGAAGTTGTCGTCGAGAACCTCGGCGCCATCATCGACGACGCCACCCTGCTTCCCGACCTCAGCGCCGCGATCTACCGTGCCATGGCCGAACTCCCGGGTGTACGCGTCGTGGACCACGTCAAGGACGCCGCCGGGCGCGAGGGCGTCGGCCTCACGTTCAAGGGCGCCCCGAAGGGTTACGCCTGGGTCTTCGACTCGTCCAGCCTTGTCTACCTCGGCACAACCGGCGCCGCCCTCATGGGAGTTGGCGTCACCGACAAGACGGGTGAGGTGCCGGCCACCTCGTCCTGAACGAGCCGGTAGAGGGCGCCCGCTCCGGCGGGCGCCCTTCTCGCACGTCATGGCCGACCGAGCTTCACGCCTCGCCCAGCAGCGCCAGGAAGTCCCGGAACGCCCCCGGCATGTCCACCGACTCCGGGTCGAGCAGCCACTGGTACTGCAACCCGTCCATCACCGCGACCAGCAGCGGAGCCGTGCGCTCGGGCGTGAGCCCGTTCGGCAGCCGGTCGCCGTACTCGGCGCGCAGCACCCCCGCCATGCTCGCCCGCACCCGCACATACCGCTCGGTGAAGTACTCCCGCGCCGGATGCCCCTCCGTCACGCTCTCGCCGAGCAGCGCGGAGAAGGTCTGGATGATCGCGGGCCGCATCGCGTTGTACTCGACCAGCGAGGCGAGCAGATCGACCCGCCATCGGCTGTCCGGTACGGCGTCCCACTGGTCCCGTTCCTCAAGGACCGCGACGAGCAGCGCGTCCTTCGTCGGGAAGTAGTGCAGCAGCCCCTGCTGGGTCAGCCCGACCCGCTCCGCCACCGCCGCCAGGCTCGCACCCCGGTAGCCGCGCTCGGCGATCACTTCCAGAGCCGCCCGCACGATCTCGCCGCGCCGCTCCGCACTCCTGGTCCTGCCGTTCATGGCGTCACCGTACGACATCCCCCGACCGTGAATATAACGGCAGCATTACGAAACCTACCGCTCTACAGGTAAACGATGCACGATGGAGGCACCGCACGGCACGGACTCAACGAGGAGGCACAGCGATGGCAGGTACCCGCATCCCGGCCGACGAGGCCCGCGAGGCAGCCGCGGAGGCGGCCCTCGGCAAGCTCGACCTCGACGCCAAGGCCCGGCTGCTCGCCGGTCAGGACATGTGGTCCCTGCCCGCCCTCCCGGAGATCGGCCTGACGTCCCTCGTGATGTCCGACGGCCCGATCGGCGTCCGGGGCGTGCGCTGGACCGCCGACGATCCGTCCGTCGCGCTGCCGTCCCCCACCGCTCTCGCCGCCGCCTGGGACCCCGAACTCGCCCGCCGCGCGGGCGTGTTGCTCGCCCAGGAGGCCCGCCGCAAGGGCGTCCACGTCCTCCTCGCGCCCACGGTCAACCTGCACCGCTCCCCGCTCGGCGGGCGGCACTTCGAGGCCTACAGCGAGGACCCCTGCCTCACCGGACGGATCGGCGCCGGATACGTGACCGGCGTACAGGAAGGCGGCGTCGGCACCACCGTCAAGCACTTCGTCGCCAACGACGCCGAGACCGACCGCTTCACCGTCGACAACCTCATCTCCCAACGCGCCCTGCGCGAGCTGTACTTGGCCCCCTTCGAGCACATCGTCGAGAACGCCCGCCCCTGGGGCATCATGACCGCCTACAACACGGTCAACGGCACGACGATGACCGAACACCGCTACCTGGTCAACGAGATCCTGCGCGGCGAATGGGGCTTCGACGGCTTCAACGTCTCCGACTGGACCGCCGCCCGCTCCACCACCGGCGCCATCGAGGGCGGCCTCGACGTCGCCATGCCCGGCCCGCAGACCGTCTACGGCCCGGCCCTCGCGCAGGCCGTGCGCGACGGCGAGGTCGAGGAGGCCACCGTCGACGCCGCCGTACGGAACGTGCTGCGGCTCGCCGCCCGTGTGGGCATCCTGGACGGCGCCGAACCCGTCGTCGCGGAGGCTCAACTCCCGTCCGCCGTCGACGGCGAGGCCCTCGCCCGCGAGATCGCCCGCCGCTCCTTCGTCCTCGTCCGCAACGAGAACACCACCCTCCCGCTGAAGCCGAACACCACCGTCGCGCTCCTCGGTGCCGCCGCCCGTGACGCCCGCGTCCTCGGCGGCGGCTCCGCCACCGTCTTCCCGGCCCGGACCGTCTCCCCGCTCGACGGCCTCACCGCCGCCCTCCCCGAAGGCACCCTGACCTACGCCGTCGGCGCCGACCCCAACACCGAACTCGCCACCGCCGCCAAGGGGTTCGCGCTGCGCGCGGTCTGCCGGGACACCGAGGGCGCCGTCATCGGCACCGCCTCCGTGCCCAACGGGCAGATCCAGTGGATGGGTTCGGACCTCCCCGCGGGCGTCACCCACGACACCCTCCACACCGTCGAACTCACCGGTACCTTCACCCCGCGCGACACCGGACACCACACCTTCGGCATCAAGGGAGTCGGCGCCTTCACCCTCACCGTCGACGGCACGACGTACTACGACGACGTCCAACGCCCGCTGAAGGGCGACCCGTTCATCTCCTTCTTCGGCGCCCCCGAACCCCGCGCCCGCGTCGAACTCACCGCCGGCGCACCGGTCGAGGTGTCCCTGACCTACGTCGTCGCCCGCCCCAAGGACCTCCCCCTCAAGGCCGTCGGCTTCACGCTCGTCCACCAGGAGCCGCAGCGCGACCCCGACGAACTCATCGCCGAGGCCGTCGCGGCGGCCCACGCCGCCGACACCGCCGTCGTCGTGGTCGCCACCACCGAGCGGGTCGAGTCCGAGGGCTACGACCGCAAGGACCTCCGACTCCCGGGCCGCCAGGACGACTTGGTGCGCGCCGTCGCCGCCGCCAACCCGAACACCGTCGTGATCGTCAACTCCGGCTCCCCGGTCGAACTGCCCTGGCGCGACGAGGTCGCCGCGATCCTGCTCGGCTGGTTCCCCGGCCAGGAGGGCGGCGCGGCCCTCGCCGACGTCCTCACCGGCGCCCACGAACCCGGCGGCCGACTCCCCACCACCTGGGGCTCCCTGACCGACGCCCCGGTCACCCAGGTCGTCCCGGAGGACGGCGAACTCCCGTACACCGAGGGCGTGTTCATCGGCTACCGCGCCTGGGAGAAGGAGGGCCGCCGCCCGTCGTACGCCTTCGGGCACGGCCTCGGCTACACCGACTGGACCTACGACGCGATCGAAGCGGACGGGGTGTCCGTCACCGTCCGGGTCACCAACTCCGGTGCCCGGCACGGCCGTGAGGTCGTGCAGGTCTATCTCGCCCCGGCCCAGGCCGACCCGGAGCGTCCGGCCCGGTGGCTGGCCGGATTCGCCGGTGTCGAGGCCGGACCCGGCGAGAGCGTGGACGTGATCGTCGAACTCCCGCGCCGGGCTTTCGAGATCTGGGATGAGACGGCGAACGGGTGGGCATTTGTAAAGGGTTCGTACGAGATCCAGGCGGGGCGCTCGATCACCGACCGCAGGGTCGCGACGACTATTAACGTCTGATCCGGGGCAGTTCTCCCCTCAGACAGCCCCGGTCCGGGACCTGACCCCTGGACCGGGGCTCATTCATGCCTGCGCCCCCGCGTTCAGCGGGCCGAGAAGCCGTACACCGTCTCCGACCGGTAGACCTCCCCCGGGCGCAGCTCCGTGCTCGGGAAGCCGGGGCGGTTGGGGGAGTCCGGGAAGTGCTGGGTCTCCAGGGCGATTCCGGCCCCCGGGGTGAACGGTTCGCTCAAGTAGTCGCCGGTGTACAGCTGGATGCCGGGCTCGGTCGTCGCCACCGTCAGCACCCGCCCGGACGCCGGGTCGTGCAGCTCGGCGATCTCGACCGGGGCCGGGGTGACGCCCTTGTCGAGCACGAAGTTGTGGTCGTAACCGGCGCCGACCTTCCGCGCCTCACGGAAGTCGAAGCGCGTGCCCGCCACGTCGTCGAGGGCACCGGTCGGGATCAGCTCCGCGTCGACCGGCGTGAACCGCGAGGCGGCGAGCCGGAGTTCATGGCCGCCCGCGTTCCCGGTGCCGCTCAGGTCGAAGTAGCTGTGATTGGTCAGGTTGACGACGGTCGGCGCGTCCGTCGTCGCCTCGTAGACGAACCGCAGGGCTCCCGACTCGTCCAGCGTGTACGTCGCCGAGACCTCCAGGCGCCCCGGGAAGCCCTCCTCGCCGTGCGCGCCGACCCGGCTGAGCCGCAGCCCGTGCTCGACCGGCTCGACGTCCCACACGCGCTTGTCGAAGCCCCGCTCGCCGCCGTGCAGGGAGTTGGGCCCGTTGTTCTGCGCGAGGGAGTAGGTCACACCGTCCAGCGGGAAACGGCCGCCCGCGATCCGGTTCGCGTACCGCCCGACCAGAGCCCCGAGATACGGCTCCGGGTGGGTCAGATACCCGTCCAGATCCGCGAACCCCAGCACCACGTCCGCCGCGTGGCCCTCCCGGTCCGGCACCTCCACCGACTGCACGATCCCGCCGTACGACAGCACCCGCACCCGGACGCCCGCCCGCTCCAAGGTCCAGCGGTGCACGGGCGGGCCGTCGGGAAGTGTGCCGAAAAGTTCGCTCATGAGGGAAACCCTAGGTCACGGGTTCGCGTGCCGTGATCCGCCGGTACGCGATCGCCGCGAGCTGCGCCTGCCCGTCCTTGCTCGGGTGGAACCAGTCCCAGTGGCTCAACTGGTCCGTGCCGAAGCGGTAGTCGTAGACCGCGCCCCCGTCGAAACGGCACCGCTCGTCCGTCGCGCACACCTGCTCAAGGACCTTGTTGTACGCCTCCACCCGGCCCTGCACCGTGTCCCGCCGCGCGGTCGCCGCCGAGTCCAGGGAGTCCGCGTCGGCCAGCATCGAGGGGCAGATGCCCAGCTTCCACACCGCCTTGCCCATCGGGTTCGTCCGCCCCTGCGACCAGAGCCGCTTGAGATTCGGCACGCTCGCGACGTAGACCTGCGTCTTCGGCAGCGCCCGGCGCAGGGTCCTGAGCGAGTCCTCGAAGTCGGCGCGGAAGTCGGCCACGGAGGTCATCGCCGCGGTCGAGGCCCGGCAGGCGTCATTGGCCCCCACCATCACCGTCACCAACTGCGGCTTGCGCGCCGCCGCCTGACTGATCTGCGCGGGCAGGTCGGCCATCCGCGCCCCGGTCACCGCGTAGTTCCAGCCGCGCTCCGCCGCGCCCGTCTCGCCCAGCAGCCGTACGGCGAGACTGTCGACGGAGGCCTCGGTGCCGGTCGCCCAGGACACCTCCGGGCAGTCCGACAGGACCGTACAGGCGTCGAAGCCGCGCGTGATGGAGTCGCCCACCGCCGCGACCGAGGACGGGCTGCGGTCCCAGACCGGCGTGGGCGACGGCTTCGCCTTGGCCGCCGTACCGCTCTCGTCGCGTGCCCCGGCGGCGTCACCCCCACTCGCGTCGCAGCCGGCGGCGCCCAGGACGGCCGCCGCCACGACGGCGAGCACGGCCCGAGTACGGTCGCGTCGGTTTCGCATGCCCTGGTCCAGCCCCTTGGTGTCGTGTCACATCTCAACCCATGACAACGCGCGGGAGTTCCCGCACGCGCGCGATGCAACGGCACACCCCCGTACAAGCGTCCCCATGGGTGAATGGCGGGGTTTCCTGGCACCGGGACGGACGGTACGTCGCACTCCTCGCGCCGCCGCACGGTAGCCTCGCCCTCAACGTGGCTGCCCTGCCGCCGCCGTTTGCCAGTCTGCAAGATGCCCCGCTCTGTCCGGAGGTCCCGGTGACGACACGTGGAGTTCTGTACGTGCACTCCGCGCCGCGCGCGCTGTGCCCGCACGTCGAGTGGGCCGTCGCCGGGGTGCTCGGCACACGCGTCAGCCTCGACTGGATCCGCCAGCCCGCCGCCCCCGGAACATGGCGCTCCGAATTCTCCTGGCAGGCCGAGGTGGGCACGGCGTCCAAGCTGGCCTCGGCCCTCCGCGGCTGGCACCTCCTCCGCTTCGAGGTCACCGCCGAGCCCTGCCCCACCGCCGAGGGCGAGCGCTACAGCTGCACCCCCGACCTCGGCATCTTCCACGCCGTCACCGGCATCCACGGCGACATCCTGATCCCGGAGGACCGCCTCCGCGCGGCCCTGACGAGGTCTCAGCAGGGCGAGACCAACCTGGAAGCGGACATCGCCAAGCTCTTGGGCAAGCCCTGGGACGACGAGCTGGAGCCATTCAGGTACGCGGGCGAGGGCGCACCGGTGCGCTGGCTGCACCAGGTGGTCTAGAAACACCGGCCAGGGGCGCTCTTCTAGGGGCGCGGGGCTGTATCGATTTGCGGCTCCGCCGCGTGGGCGCGACCAGCCCCCACCGGCCTGCAGCCGACAAACAACATGTGGCCCGCCCCCAAAACCCGGGGAGCGGGCCACACACCGTTAACGACAGTTCTCAGACGGTCCGGAACGCCAACACCACGTTGTGCCCACCAAACCCGAACGAGTCGTTCAGCGCAGCGATCCGCCCCTCGACCGGCAGCTTCCGAGCCTCCCCGCGAACAACATCCGCGTTGGCCTCCGCCTCAGGGTCGAGGTTCTCGACATTGATGGTCGGCGGCGCGATCCGGTTGTACAGCGCGAGCACGGTCGCGACCGACTCGACCCCACCCGCACCACCCAACAGGTGACCGGTCATCGACTTCGTCGCCGAGACCGCCATGTGGTCGGCGTCGTCACCGAACACCTTGCGCAGAGCCTTCAGTTCGGCCACGTCACCGGCAGGCGTGGACGTCGCGTGCGCGTTCACGTGCACGATCTCCGCCGCGTCGAGGTCGGTGTTGTCCATCAGGTTCTGCAGGGCGTGGGAGATGCCACGCCCCTCCGGCTCCGGCTGCACGATGTCGTGGCCGTCGGCGGAGATGCCCTGCCCGACCGCCTCGGCGTACACGCGGGCACCGCGCTGCGCGGCGTGCTCGGCGGACTCCAGGACGAGAACGCCCGCGCCCTCGCCGAGGACGAAGCCGTCGCGGGCGGTGTCGTAGGGCCGCGAGGCGCCCTGCGGGTCGTCGTTGTTCTTGGACATCGCCATCATGTTGCCGAACGCGGCGATGGGCAGCGGGTGGATCGCCGCCTCCGTGCCACCGGCGACGACGACGTCGGCGCGGCCGGTGCGGATCATCTCGATGGCGTAGCCGATGGCCTCGGCGCCGGACGCGCACGCGGAGACCGGCGTGTGCACACCCGCGCGGGCGCCCACGAGCAGACCCACGTTGGCGGACGGGCCGTTCGGCATCAGCATGGGGACGGTGTGCGGGGAGACGCGGCGGACGCCCTTCTCCTTCAGCACGTCGTACTGGTCGAGCAGGGTCGTCACCCCGCCGATGCCGGAGGCGATGACGGTGCCGAGCCGGTCGGGGTCGACGGACGCGTCCTCGCCGGCCTTGTCGGTGAAACCGGCGTCCGCCCAGGCCTCCTTGGCCGCGATCAGCGCGAACTGCGCCGAGCGGTCCAGGCGGCGGGCCTGCGGACGCGGGATGACCTCGGAGGGGTCCACGGCGGCCGGCGCGGCGATACGGACCGCCTGTTCGGCGGCCCACTCCTGCTCCAGGGGCTTGACGCCGGACCGGCCGGCGATCAGACCCTCCCAGGTCGAGGCTGCGTCGCCACCCAGCGGTGTGGTTGCGCCGATACCGGTGACGACCACGGTGCGATTGGTCGGGCTCACGGGAATTCTTTCTCCAACGGTACGAGGATTAAGCGGCGCCACCGCCGGGTGGCGGGGCCATGCAGCCGGGCCTTTGAGCTGGCTCAGGCCTGGTGGTCCGGGCCTGAGAGGTGGCTCAGGCCTGGTGCTTGAGGATGTAGTCGGTCGCGTCGCCGACCGTCTTGAGGTTCTTGACGTCCTCGTCGGGGATCTTGACGTCGAAGCGCTCTTCGGCGGCGACGACGACCTCGACCATGGACAGCGAGTCGACGTCCAGGTCGTCGGTGAAGGACTTGTCCAGCTGGACGTCCTCAACCGGGATGCCGGCGATCTCGTTCACGATGTCGGCGAGACCGGCGACGATCTCTTCCTGAGTGGCGGCCATGTCAGGCGCTCCTTCTTTGTGATCCAGAGGGTGTGGCAGTGCTTCCCGTGCCGGATCCGATGACGATCCGGCACGGAGTGCCTAGGGGAGGGTAACGACCGTCGCGGCGTACACGAGACCCGCCCCGAAGCCGATGACGAGCGCGGTGTCGCCGCTCTTCGCCTCGCCGGTCGCCAGAAGCCGCTCCATAGCGAGCGGAATCGAGGCGGCCGAGGTGTTGCCGGTGGTGCGTACGTCACGCGCGACCGTGACGTGCTCCGGCAGTTTCAGCGTCTTCACCATCGAGTCGATGATCCGCTCGTTGGCCTGGTGGGGAATGAAGACATCCAGGTCGTCCGGGGTGATCCCGGCCGCGTCCAGCGCCTGCTGGGCGACCTTCGCCATCTCGAACACGGCCCAGCGGAACACCGCCTGGCCCTCCTGCGTGATCGCAGGGAACTTGCCCGTGCTGTCGTACTCGGTCCACGGCACGGTCTGCTTGATGGTGTCGGACTTGTCGCCCTCCGAACCCCACACGGTCGGGCCGATGTGCGGCTCCTTCGCGGGGCCCACGACGACCGCGCCCGCGCCGTCACCGAACAGGAAGGCCGTCGCGCGGTCCTCCAGGTCGGTCAGGTCGGACAGCCGCTCCACACCGATGACGAGGACGTACTCCGCGCTGCCCTCGACGACCATGCCCTTGGCGAGGGTCAGGCCGTAGCCGAAGCCCGCGCAGCCCGCCGAGATGTCGAACGCGGCGGCCTTGTTCGTGCCCAGCTTGTCGGCGATCTCCGTCGCCACGGCCGGGGTCTGCTTGAAGTGCGAGACCGTGGAGACGATCACGCCGCCGATCTGCTCGGCGGAGATGCCCGCGTCCGCGATCGCCTTGCCGGACGCCTCGATGGACATCGCGGCGACGGTCTCCTCGTCGTTCGCCCAGTGCCGCGTCTCGATGCCCGAGCGCGAGCGGATCCACTCGTCGGACGAGTCGATCGTCTCCAGGATCACCTCGTTCGGGACGACCCGGACCGGACGGTAACCGCCCACACCGAGGATGCGCGCGTAGGGTGCGCCCTTGCTCGGCTTGATCTTCGTCGACATTTCCTACGGCTCCTTCTTCAGGCGTTGGCGTGCTCGGAGATGAGCTCGCGGGCCGCGTCGAGGTCGTCGGGGGTCTTCAGGGCCAGCGTCTTGACGCCGGGCAGGGCACGCTTGGCGAGGCCGGTCAGGGTGCCGCCGGGGCACACCTCCAGGAGCGCGGTGACGCCGAGCTCCTTGAAGGTCTCCATGCACAGGTCCCAGCGGACCGGGTTGGCGACCTGGCCGACCAGCCGCTCCAGCACCTCGGCACCGGTGGCGACGGCCTGCCCGTCCTTGTTCGAGACGTAGGTGATCCTAGGGTCGGCGGGCGTCAGCTCCTGCGCGGCCTTGGCCAGCGTGTCGACCGCAGGGGCCATGTGCCGCGTGTGGAACGCGCCGGCCACCTTCAGCGCCACGACCCGGCGCACACCCTCGGGCTTGTCGGCCTCCAGGGCGGCCAGCTGCTCCAGCGTGCCGGCGGCCACGATCTGGCCCGCGCCGTTCACGTTCGCCGGGGTCAGCCCCAGCTTCTCCAGGTGCGCGACCGTGGTGTCCGGGTCGCCGCCGAGCAGCGCCGACATCCCGGTCGGGCTGATCGCGGCGGCCTCGGCCATCGCCAGACCCCGCTTGCGTACGAGGGTCAGGGCGGCCGTGTCGTCCAGGACACCCGCGAGGACGGCGGCCGTGATCTCACCGACGCTGTGACCGGCGACCGCGCCCGGCGCTACGTCACCGAGTGCCGCGGCGGAGACCAGTCCGGCGGCGACGAGCAGCGGCTGGGCGACGGCGGTGTCACGGATCTCGTCCGCGTCGGCGTCCGTGCCGTAGTGCACCAGGTCGAGGTCGACGGCGGCCGAGAGGGCACGCAGACGGTCCTCGACACCGGGGAGGTCGAGCCAGGGGGTCAGGAAGCCGGGCGTCTGGGCGCCCTGGCCGGGAGCGACGAGTACGAGCACTCTCACACTCTCTCTTGGGGACGGGCACGGCCGCCCGTGGGGACAGGGACGAAGAACGGGAAGGGGTTTTGTGGGGCCCCGACAAAAGGCTAGTTCTGGGGATCTCCATCGGCCAGACGCCCCAGGATCAGCGCGATCCGCAGAGTGAACGCGGAACGTACGTCGGACGGCGACCAGCCGGTGACGTCAGTCACACGTCGAAGCCGGTAGCGCACGGTGTTGGGATGCACGAACAGCATCCGCGCCGCACCTTCGAGGCTACTCGCCTGCTCCAGATAGACACTGAGCGTCTCCAGGAGCGCGGACCCGGCCTCCTCCAGTGGTCTGTAGATCTCCTCCACCAACTGGTCCCGCGCGCCGGGGTCACCGGCCATCGCGCGTTCCGGAAGCAGGTCGTCCGCCAGCACCGGGCGCGGGGCGTCCTGCCAGGCGGAGCACGCCTTCAGCCCGGCGGCGGCGGCCTGCGCGGACCGGGTGGCGGCGAGCAGATCGGGCACGATCGGCCCCGCGACGACGGGCCCGGCCGCATAAGGGCCGATCAGCGACTTGGCGACGGCGAGCGGATTGTCGTCCCCGCCGGCGATGACGACGAGCCGGTCCCCGAGCACCCCGGTCAGCACCTGGAGCTTGGCGTGCCGGGCGGCCCGCCGGATCGCCTCCACGGTCAGTTCGCTGTCACCGTCGGGCGCGGTACCGAGCACCACGCACACATGCTCGGGCGAGTTCCACCCGAGTGCCGCGGCCCGGGAGACGGCCCCCTCGTCGGCCTCCCCGCTCAGCACGGCGTTCACGACGAGCGATTCGAGCCGGGCGTCCCACGCCCCCCGTGCCTCGGCGGCCTGCGCGTACACCTGGGCGGTCGCGAAGGCGATCTCACGGGCGTACACGAGCAGCGCCTCACGCAGCACGGACTCGTCACCGGGCGCGGCCACCTCGTCGATGGCGGACTCCATGACCTCGATGGTCGTCCGCACCATCTCCACGGTCTGCCGGAGGGTGATAGCCCTGGTCAGCTCACGAGGAGCGGTGCCGAACACATCGGTCGAGATGGCCTGCGGCGCGTCGGGATGCCGGAACCACTCCGTGAACGCGGCGATACCGGCCTGCGCGACCAGCCCGATCCAGGAACGGTTCTCCGGGGGCATCGCCCGGTACCACGGCAGCGTCTCGTCCATGCGCGCGATGGCCTGCGCGGCGAGACTCCCGGACGACTGCTCCAGCCGCTTCAGAGTCGCCGGGTGCGAGTGGGCACGGGGCCGGGGGGCTGCGGGTCTGGTGGTTTCGGGTTCGGGCACGGGACAAGACTGCCTTATCAGGACGACGGTTTGCGGTGCCGGGTCACGGCCGAGGGCTACCGTGGTCCCCGTGATGGACGTACGGCGCTCCGCCGAGCGCTACCCAGGGGGTGACCCGCAGGCCGGGATCCAGTCATGGCACGCCTTCTCCTTCGGGCCGCACTACGACCCCGACAACCTCCGGTTCGGCGCGGTCATCGCCTGCAACGAGGAACGGCTCGCCCCCGGCGCCGGTTTCGGCGAACACCCGCACAGCCACACCGAGATCATCACCTGGGTCGTCGAAGGGGAGTTGAGCCACCGCGACTCCACCGGCCACCTGACCCGGGTCCGCCCCGGTGACGTCCAGCGCCTCAGCTCGGCGGCCGGTGTCCGCCACGTCGAGCGCAACGACACCGACGCGCCCCTGACCTTCGTCCAGATGTGGCTCGCCCCGCTGGAACCCGGCGGGGACCCGTCCTACGAGATCGTCCACGGCATCGCCGACTCCACGCCGTACGCGGTACCGGAGGCCGGCGCGATGCTGCACGTGCGGCGGCTCACCCCGGGCGAGCGCACCGCCGTACCGGACGCGGTGCATGTGTACGTCCATGTGGTGCGCGGTGAAGTGAGCCTGGGCGGCGAGAAGTTGGGGCCGGGGGACGCTGCTCGGATCACGGACGCGCGGGATCTGGAGGCTCAGGCGGCCACCGGGGCCGAGGTGTTGATGTGGGAGATGCTCTAGAGCTCCGCGAGCACCGCGTCCGTGAACACCGGCCAGACCCCCACCGCCCACTCCCCGAACGCCCGGTCCGTCAGCGCCACGCAGCCCACCCCCGCGACCGGGTCGACCCACAGGAACGTACCGGCCTGGCCGAAGTGGCCGAAAGTGCGCGGGGAGGACGAACCGCCCGTCCAGTGGGGGGACTTGGAGTCGCGGATCTCGAAGCCGAGGCCCCAGTCGTTGGGGCTCTGGTGGCCGTAGCCCGGGAGGACGCCCTTGGTGCCGGGGTACTGGACCGTCATCGCCTCGGCGACCGTGCGGGGGTCGAGGAGGCGGGGGGCCTGGAGTTCGGCGGCGAAGCGGAGGAGGTCCTCGACGGTCGAGACGCCGTCCTTCGCCGGGGAGCCGGTGGCGTCGAGCGTCGTCGAGGTCATGCCCAGGGGGTCGAGGACCGCCTGGTGCAGGTACTCCGCGAACGGGATCTCCGTCGCCTTCGCGATGTGGTCGCCGAGTTGCTCGAAGCCCGCGTTCGAGTACAGGCGCCGCTGTCCGGGCGGGGCCGTCACGCGGTGTTCGTCGAACGCCAACCCCGAGGTGTGGGCGAGCAGATGGCGGACCGTGGCGCCGGGCGGGCCCGCCGGTTCGTCCAGCTCGATCGCGCCCTCCTCGTACGCGACGAGGGCCGCGTACGCCGTGAGCGGCTTGGTGACCGAGGCGAGCGGGAAGCGGTGGCCGGCCGGGCCGTGGGTCCCGAGGACGGTTCCGTCGGCACGTACGACACCCGCCGCCGCGGTCGGTACCGGCCAGTTCTCGATCAGCGCGAGGCTCTGCAAGGACATGCCGTCGAGCCTAAGCGGTTCAGAGGGTGAGCCCCATCATGGGGTCGGGCGTGCGGGTGAAGCCGAGGGCGGCGTAGAGAGGCTCGGCGTCGGGGGAGGCGGTGAGGAGGACCTGGCCCGCGCCGCGCTCGCGGAACCACTGGAGCAGCTCCTCCATGCACGCGCGCGCGTACCCCCGGCGCCGCGCGTCCGGGTCGGTGGCCACGCTGAAGACGAACCCGGCCTTCCCGTGCGGGTTCTCCGCCTTGCCGATGCGGTAGTCGACCGTCCCGACCACCAGGGCCGCCAGCGCCCCCGGCCGCTCCGGACGGTCGACGACGAACGCCCCGAAGTCGTCGTCCGCGTCGAGCCGGTCCCGTAGCGTCGGCAGGGACGCGGCGTGCCAGTCGGTGGAGAAGTCCGAACCCGGCAACGCGTCGATCATCACCTGGCGCAGTCGCAGCAGTTCGGCGGCGTCATCGGGAGTTGCCCGTCGTACGAGACTCATGACCCGCACGCTATCCACCGCGCCCCCGACGCGTCCCGCCGATTTCTTACCGGTTCCGCTTGCTTCGAGTGCACTCCAAGGCCATAGCGTGGTGGTCATGACGGTGATGGAGACCACGGGTACCAGGACCGACAGCTGCGCGGGCCCGGCACAGGCCGAGCGGCGTCCGGACGGCGCGGACAGCTACACCATCAGCGAGGTCGTCGCCTTCACCGGCCTGACGGCACACACCCTGCGCTGGTACGAGCGCATCGGGCTGATGCCGCACATCGACCGCTCGCACACCGGCCAGCGCCGCTACAGCAACCGCGACCTCGACTGGCTCGACCTCGTCGGCAAGCTCCGCCTCACCGGCATGCCGGTCGCCGACATGGTCCGCTACGCCGAGCTGGTGCGCGAGGGCGACCACACCTACGGTGACCGCTTCGAACTCCTGGAAGCGACCCGACGGGACGTCCTGGCCAGAATCGCCGAACTGCACGACACCCTCGCCGTACTCGACCGGAAGATCGCCTTCTACGGCGACGCACACGCATACGAGAAGGAGAAAGCCGGATGACCGACAGCACGATCCCGACGGACCGCCTGGGCACCGAAGGCCCCGAGGTCGGCGTACAGGGGCTCGGCTGCATGGGCATGAGCTTCGCCTACGGCCCCACGGACGCGAAGGCGTCGCGGGCCACCCTGGACCGGGCGCTGGAGCTCGGTGTGACCTTCTACGACACGGCGGACGTGTACGGCGTGGGGGAGAACGAGCGGTTCCTCTCACCGTTCTTCAAGGCGCACCGCGACGAGCTCGTCATCGCCACCAAGTTCGCCATGTCCGTCCCGCCCGGCGAGCCCACCCGGCGCGTCATCCGCAACGACCGCCCGTACCTCCGCCAGGCGGTCGAGGCCAGTCTCGACCGGCTCGGCATCGACGTCATCGACCTCTACTACATGCACCGCCGTGACCCGGACGTCCCCATCGAGGACACCGTCGGCGCGATGGCGGAGCTGGTGCGCGAGGGCAAGGTCAAGCACCTCGGGCTGAGCGAGGTCACCGGCGCGGAGCTGCGCGCCGCGCACGCCGTGCACCCGATCACCGCCGTGCAGTCGGAGTGGTCGCTGTTCAGCCGTGACGTCGAGATCAGCCTGGTCGGCGCGGCCGTCGACCTGGGCGTGGCGGTCGTACCGTACTCACCGCTCGGCCGGGGCTTCCTCACCGGCTCCTTCGCCAATGCCGAACAGGACCTGACAGAGGGCGACTTCCGCCGCAACCAGCCCCGCTTCACCGGCGAGAACGCGGCGGCCAACGGCACACTCCTCGAACCGATCCGCACGGTAGCCGAAGCCCACGGCGCCTCCCTCGGCCAGATCGCCCTCGCCTGGGTCCAACAACGCGCCCAGGTCCACGGCCTCCCGGTGATCCCCATCCCGGGCACCACCAAGCCCACCCGCGTGGAGGAGAACACGGCGGCGACCAGGATCATCCTCACGGACGACGAACTGACCCTCCTGGAGCCGATCGCGGGCAAGGTGGCGGGCGACCGCTACGCGGACATGACGTTCGCGTCAACGAGCCGGGAGTAATAACTCCGTGGACTGCAGTGCCCCGTAAGGGGCGCGGGGCTGTGACATGTGCGGCTCCGCCGCGTGGGCGCGAGCAACCCCCACCGGCCCGCGGTCAAAGCTCTGCCAGCAGCTCCGCTTTCTTCACCGAGAACTCCTCGTCCGTCACCAACCCCGCCGCATGCAACTCCCCAAGATGCCGAATCCGCTCAGCGATATCCGCAGGGTCGCGCCGCGCAGCCGGGATCACAGCGGCAGGACGCGCCGAGCGAACGGCGGAAAGCACCGCCGCCGCGAACGGCAGGGACTCATGCACAGGCCCGTACCCCAACCCGAACACCACAGCCGCCGGATCCTGATCCACCGGCAGCAGCGACTCGGCCCCCCGCAACAGCCGTAGATGCCCCTCGAAGACCTCGGGGGACCGCCACTCGACCCCGTTCAGGCCGGCGACCGGAAAGCTCTGGTCGCCGGCCTTCCACTTCGCGGACGACGCGCCCGTCCAGAACCAGCGGAAGGACACCGTCTTCCCGTCGAAGGACGCCTTCCCGTCGTACGCCTTGAACCGCAGCGGCACCTCGGGCGCGGCCACCAGGAACCGCTCGGCAGGCCCGTCGGCCCGCTTCAGCCGCGCACGCAACTCGTCGGCGTAGTACTCGGCGAGCGTCTCGCGCTCGGCGGGCAGCACCAGGCGATACGGGTCGCAGCCCTCCTTCAGCTGGCCGGCGGCGGCCTCCATCAGCGGATCGGCCCCCGCCCGGGGTGCCACGCGGAGCACGACCGTGCCGCGCTTGCCGGGGGCGAGCGTCACCGTCTCGATCGCCTCGAAGGGGATCCGGCGTTCGCCGAGCGCCTGGAACAGCTTGGGTGTTCGAATGCCCCGTTCGTAGCGGATGAGCACGGAGTCGGACTCGAACTCCCAGGCGGCATGAAATCCGGCCAGTACGTCACCCATGCGGCTCATCGTAGGCGGCACACGCTCCTCCGTCCCATCCCCGCGCAGACCGCACTTCCTGCTGTTTCTACGCGCGTCCGGCTCCTAGGCGCCGGACAAACCCTCTCGGCAGGTGTCACCCTCGTGCGCGCACGTCACCGAGCGGTACGCGCCAACCCCGATGTCGGCGAAGTTGGTGAGGCTGTCCGTGCCCTGTGCGAAATACCCGGTGTGGCCCTGGGCGTCCTTCGCGGACAGCACCCGCGCGCCGAACGCGTTCGACACCGGGTCCTCGCCGTGGCCGAGGCCGCCGACCTCCATGTACGGCACGTCCTGGATCCAGTCGTTGGCGTCCCGCATGGCCCACACCCGGGCGGTGGTGTGCAGGTGGGAGGCCTTCGAGGCGCGCATACCGGGGCTGCCGGCCACCGCGATGTCGCTCACCCGCGTCGGCAGTTCGTGCGCGGCGACGCCGCACACCACCGAGCCGTAGCTGTGGCAGAACAGGGCGACCCGCGAGCTGCCGGGCAGCGCCCGCACCAGCGCGTTCAGTCGTACGGCGCCGGCCTCGGCGCGCCGTGCGGTCGCCGAGTCGAGGCCGAGGCCGCCGGGCGCGGTGTAGTCGGCCCAGGCGATGACGGCCGTCCGTGTGCCGGTCGTGTCCGTCGCGGACTTCGCCGTGTTCTCGGCCGCGTACAGGTTCTGGGCCATGCCGACCGGCGCCGAGTACTCCTTGTACGTCTTCTGGAAGGTCAGCAGGTCGGTGTCGACACCGGGGACGATGATCGACACGCGCTGCGCGGTGTCCAGGTCGCCGAAGACCTCGGCGATGCGGCCCGAACCCTCGGGGTCGAAGGCCAGGATGTGGCGGTCCCCGCTCATCAGCGCCTCGAAGCGGTGCATCAGGCGGCCCGCTTCCTGCTTGCCGAGGGGCGTGAGACGGCTGTCGTGCGTGCGCTTCTTCTCGACCTTGCGGGCGTGGTCGAGGGCGAGGTGGTTGGCGCGGTAGCGCAGCTGGACCGGGGCGCCGTTCATGTTGCCGACCGCGAGGGGATAGCGGTGGGCGAGACGCGTGCGCTGCTGCGCGGTGAGCGAGGCGAAGAAACGGGCGAGCCGGCCGGCGGAGGCGTCCGGGTCGGGCAGCTCGCGCCCGTCTATGTGGCCGTGCTCCCATGCGGACAGGGAGGCCTGGAGTGCCGTTTTCCCCGGGTGGCTGCGGACCGCCGTCCAGCCGGTGGTCGCCAGCATCACGAACACCACGGCCAGCGCGAGCAGCGCGCGCCAGGCGTTCAGCGTGGGGGAGGAGTCGAAGGAAGTCACTGGGAGGACACACTAGGAGAACAAGAGGGTCTCGCGTTAACCGAGTGACGGGGATCACGTTTCAGTGGGAGGTGATGAGGAACTCAGTACGACCGGCTCGCGCGCCAGTTCCCGGCGAGCGCCGGTCCGACCCCGTCCAGGTGGGCGGCGGTCAGCTCCCGCATCGCCTCGATGCTGAGGTCGTCCCCCGCGATCCACATCCGCTCCACCACCCGCATCACCCCGCCGAACACGGCCACGACCAGCCGCGGCCGACGGTCCGTGTCCACGTCGAGCCCCTCGCGCTCGGCGACGATCCGCGCCAGCTCCTGCTCCAGCTCCATCGAGCGCCGCAGATGCGCGGCGAGCAGCGCGGGCGTCGACTCGATCACCCGGTAGGTGCGCATGTGCAGCTCCAGCGGTACGACCTGCTGGATCGCCTCGTTGATGGTGTCCCAGCTCTCCAGCACGGCCCGGCGCAGCGCCTCCAGCGGGGCCTCGTGCGGCGGGCGGGCGCGGACGGCCGCGACGAAGTGCGTCTCGGTGAGCCGGGGCACGAAGAACGCGGCCTCCTCCTTGCTCGCGAAGTAGCGGAAGAAGGTGCGCTGCGAGACGTCGACGACCTCGGCGATCTCGTCGACCGTGGTCTGTTCGTACCCCTTGGTCGTGAACAGCTCCAGGGCGGCGCGCAGCAGCGCGTCCCGCGTACGGGCCTTCTTGCGCTCGCGCAACGTCTCCATGGTGTTCTCCTCGCCCTTGTTGACAGTCGCCGACATCTGAACCTGTTTGTCAACTGTCAGCGGCTGACACTAGCCTCGAACGCATGACTAGTCAGACCACCATCAGCGCGACGGGGCCGGGGGACAAGGCAGCAGCCGCCCCGTCCGAACCGACGCCGCCCCAGGGGCTGCGCGGCCACCCGTGGTTCACCCTCATAACCGTCGCCGTCGGCGTCATGATGGTGGCCCTCGACGGCACCATCGTCGCCATCGCCAACCCGGCCATCCAGAAGGACCTCGGCGCCAGCTTCGCCGACGTCCAGTGGATCACCAACGGCTACTTCCTCGCCCTCGCGGTCTCCCTCATCACCGCCGGCAAGCTCGGTGACCGCTTCGGCCACCGCCAGACCTTCCTGATCGGCGTGACCGGCTTCGCCCTCGCGTCCGGCGCCATCGGGCTGTCCCACAGCATCGCCTTCGTCGTCACCTTCCGCGTCCTGCAGGGCCTGTTCGGCGCGCTGCTGATGCCGGCCGCGCTCGGCCTGCTGCGGGCCACCTTCCCGGCCGAGAAGCTCAACATGGCCATCGGCCTGTGGGGCATGGTCATCGGCGCCTCCACCGCGGGCGGCCCGATCCTCGGCGGCGTCCTCGTCGAACACGTCAACTGGCAGTCGGTGTTCTTCATCAACGTGCCGGTCGGCGCCGTCGCGCTCGTCCTCGGCCTGCTGATCCTGCGCGACCACCGGGCGGCCCTCGGGCGGAGCCCGGAAAACGGATACAGCGCCCCGCGCTCCTTCGACGTCCTCGGCATCGTGCTGCTCTCCGGCGCGATGTTCTGCCTCGTCTGGGCCCTCATCAAGGCGCCCGCCTGGGGCTGGGGCTCCGCCACCACCTGGACGTTCCTCGCCGTGTCGGTGCTGGGCTTCGCCCTGTTCGCCTTCTGGGAGCAGCGCGTCAAGGAACCCCTGATCCCGCTGGGCCTGTTCCGCTCGGTCCCGCTGTCCGCCGGTGTGGTCCTCATGGTCCTGATGGCGATCGCCTTCATGGGCGGCCTGTTCTTCGTGACGTTCTACCTGCAGAACGTGCACGGTATGAGCCCCATCGACGCCGGTCTCCACCTCCTCCCGCTCACCGGGATGATGATCGTCGGCTCCCCGCTCGCCGGCGCCGCGATCACCAGGCTCGGCCCGCGCATCCCGCTGGCCGGCGGCATGGCGGCCACCGCGATCGCCATGTACGGCATGTCCACCCTGGAGTCGGACACCGGCAGCGCCGTCATGTCGATCTGGTTCGCCCTGCTGGGCTTCGGCCTCGCCCCGGTGATGGTCGGCGCCACCGAGGTCATCGTGGGCAACGCGCCCATGGAGCTGTCCGGTGTCGCCGGCGGTCTCCAGCAGGCCGCGATGCAGATCGGCGGCAGCCTCGGTACGGCGGTCCTCGGCGCCGTCATGGCGTCCCGCGTCGACAGCGACCTGCCCGGCAACTGGACGGACGCGGGCCTGCCCAAGCTCACCCGGCCCCAACTGGACGCGACCTCCGAAGCGGTCCAGGTCGGCGTCGCCCCGATCGCCAAGGGCACCCCGGAGGCGGTCGCCGCGAAGATCACGCAGGTCGCCCACGACACGTTCATCTCCGGCATGAGCCTCGCCTGCCTCGTCGCCGCAGGCGTCGCGGTGGTCGCGGTGTTCGTCGCGCTGTTGACCAAGCGCGGCGAGAACGCGGAGGCGGGCGCGGGCGCGGCCCACATCTAACCCTGTTCCAGGCCGAGTTCGCCTATCAGGGTGACTCCGCTAAAGATTCCTGGCGTTCGGTACGCGCCGCAGGTCACAGTAAGTCAAGTCCTCCGCAGGGCAGGGGGGACGGGTTGTCTGCGGCGCGCTGCCGGAGGGGGGCAGCGCGCAAGCAGGCGTTTTTCGCGCGTACGGGGGTATCCGGTCACCGTAGGAGAAACGACCGAACCGGCATGGACGCCCAGGGAGTTGACGATGACGGGCTTCGGCAACGGAACGCGCAAGGACCCCCGCTCACGTGGCCGGACGAGGTCAGGGACCGGGCCGGATCGCGCGACGCTCGGCATCGTCGGACTGGTCTGCGCGGTCGCGGGCTTCTTCACCCTGGGGTTGGTCCTCGGCCCGGTCGCCGTGGTGTGCGGCTGGCTGGCCATGGGACGCAAGTGGACGGGCGCACGCCGGGCGATGGCACTGGTGGCCCTGGTCCTGGGCGCGATCGACACGCTGGCGGCGGTCCTGTGGACGTTCTTCTGAGCCGGAGCCGGAGCCGCTGTCGGCACTGCGGCTAGCGGGACACCTCGTCCCCGACCGGCTGGGCGGCCCGCGCTCCCGACAGGGTGGCCACCTCCGCCCGCAGTGCCCGCACCTCCGCCGTCAGCGCCTCGATCGCCTGAGTCTGGCGCCGCTCCTCCACGTCGTCCTTCTCGAACCGGGCGATGAACCACGTGGCGATGTTCGCGGTCACGACACCGAGCAGCGCGATCCCGGACAGCATCAGCCCGACCGCGATCATCCGCCCAAGACCGGTGGTCGGCGCGTGGTCCCCGTACCCCACCGTCGTCATCGTGGTGAACGACCACCACACGGCGTCACCCAGCGTCCGGATGTTCCCGTTGGGCGAGTCCCGTTCCACGGAGAGCACCGCGAGCGAGCCGAACATCAGCAGCCCGATCACCGCGCCGGCGACATACGTCGTCAGCTGGATCTGCGAGGCCATCCGGGCGCGCCGCCCGACGAGTATCAGCGTCGACACCATGCGCAGCAGCCGCAGCGGCTGGAGTATCGGTACCACCACCGCGCACAGATCCATCCAGTGCGTCCGCACGAACCGCCGCCGGTCCCGCGACATCGCGAGCCGCATCAGATAGTCGACGGCGAACGCCCCCCACACCACCCACTCGACCGCCGTGCACACCGCCGTCAGTGAATGCCCGGCGGTGGTGTCCACGATCGGCACGGCATAGGCAACGGCAAACCCCACCGCGAGCGCCAGCAACGGCCGCTGAGTGAGCTGCTCCCAACGGGCTTGCGCCGACAGTTCCTTCATGCCCGCATGTTAGGGGGGATGGGCTGCCCCGAAGGGGCGCCCATCAGGGGCGCGGGGAACTGCGCGACCAGCCCCCACGCACCCGCAGCCGACGAACTACGCATCTCCTCCAGCAGCCCCGGGGTCAGCCGAAGCCACATCCAGCAACTGATACCGATCGATCGCCTGCTTCAACACAGACCGATCAACCTTCCCCTCCCGGGCCAACTCCGTCAGCACAGCCACCACGATCGACTCCGCGTCAATGTGGAAGAACCGCCGAGCAGCCCCCCGAGTGTCCGCGAACCCGAACCCGTCGGCCCCCAACGACTGATAAGTCCCGGGCACCCACCGAGAAATCTGGTCAGGAACCGACCGCATCCAGTCGGAAACTGCCACGAACGGCCCCTCCGCCCCGCTCAACTTCCGCGTGACATAAGGAACCTGCTGCTCCTCCTCGGGATGCAGCAAGTTGTGCCGCTCCACCTCGACCGCCTCGCGCCGCAGTTCGTTCCAGGAGGTCGCCGACCAGACATCGGCCCGCACGTTCCACTCCTCGGCGAGGATCCGCTGCGCCTCGATCGCCCACGGCACCGCGACACCCGACGCCATGATCTGCGCCGGAACCGTCCCCGCCGAGCCCCGACTGACGCGGTGGACGCCCTTGAGGATGCCTTCCACGTCGACGTCCGCCGGCTCGGCCGGGTGCTGGATCGGCTCGTTGTAGACGGTGAGGTAGTAGAAGACGTCCTCGCCGTGCGGGTGTTCCGCGTCCGAGCCGTACATCCGCCGCAGCCCGTCCTGCACGATGTACGCGATCTCGTACGAGTACGCCGGGTCGTAGGCGACACAGCCCGGGTTGGTCGACGCCAGCAACTGCGAGTGCCCGTCCGCGTGTTGCAGACCCTCACCGGTCAGAGTCGTACGACCCGCGGTCGCCCCCAGCACGAAACCGCGCGCCAACTGGTCGGCCATCTGCCAGAACTGGTCACCGGTGCGCTGGAAACCGAACATCGAGTAGAAGACGTAGACCGGGATGAGCGGCTCGCCGTGCGTCGCGTACGCCGAACCGGCCGCGATCAGCGAAGCGGTGCAGCCCGCCTCGGAGATGCCGTCGTGCAGCATCTGCCCGGTCGGCGACTCCTTGTACGCGAGCAGCAGTTCACGGTCCACCGACTCGTACTGCTGGCCCAGCGGGTTGTAGATCTTCGCGCTCGGGAAGAACGAGTCCATGCCGAACGTGCGGTACTCGTCCGGCGCGATCAGCACGAACCGCTTGCCGATCTCCTTGTCCCGCATGAGGTCCTTGAGCAGCCGTACGAACGCCATGGTCGTGGCGATCGACTGCTGGCCCGAACCTTTCTTCACGCTCGCGTACGTCTTGTCCTCGGGCAGGACCAGGGGCTTCGAGCGGACGACGCGCGTCGGGACGTAGCCGCCCAGCGAGTTGCGCCGGTCGTGCATGTACTGGATCTCCTCCGAGTTCCGGCCCGGGTGGAAGTACGGCGGCGCGCCGGACTCCAGCTCCTGGTCGGTGATCGGCAGGTGCAGCCGGTCGCGGAAGCCCTTGAGGTCGGCGACCGTCAGCTTCTTCATCTGGTGCGTGGCGTTGCGGCCCTCGAAGTTGGGGCCCAGCGTCCAGCCCTTGACCGTCTGGGCCAGCACCACGGTCGGCTGGCCCTTGTGCGCCTTGGCCGCCGCGAAGGCCGCGTAGACCTTCTTGTGGTCGTGCCCGCCGCGTCCCAGGTGCAGGATCTGGTCGTCGGTCATGTTCTCGACCATCGCGCGCAGCCGGTGGTCGTGCCCGAAGAAGTGCTCGCGGATGTACGCGCCGGTCTCCGTGGCGTACGTCTGGAACTGGCCGTCCGGCGTGGTGTTCAGCTGGTTGACCAGCACACCGTCGCGGTCCTGGGCCAGCAGCGGGTCCCAGGTGCGGTCCCAGACCAGCTTGACGACGTTCCAGCCGGCGCCCCGGAACTGGGACTCCAGCTCCTGGATGATCTTGCCGTTGCCGCGCACCGGGCCGTCGAGCCGCTGGAGGTTGCAGTTGACGACGAAGGTCAGGTTGTCCAGGCCCTCGCGTGCCGCGATCGACAGCTGGCCGAGCGACTCCGGCTCGTCCATCTCGCCGTCGCCGAGGAACGCCCACACGTGTGACGTGGAGGTGTCCGCGATCCCGCGCGCCTCCATGTAGCGGTTCATCCGCGCCTGGAAGATCGCGCCGAGCGGGCCGAGGCCCATGGACACGGTCGGGAACTCCCAGAAGTCCGGCATCGACCGCGGGTGCGGGTACGAGGACAGCCCGTACGGCGCCTTGGACTTCTCCTGGCGGAACGCGTCCAGCTGCTGCTCGCTGAGCCGGTCCAGGAGGAACGCGCGGGCGTAGATGCCCGGCGAGGCGTGCCCCTGGAAGAAGATCTGGTCGCCGCCGTCGCCCTGGTCCTTGCCCCGGAAGAAGTGGTTGAAGCCCACGTCGTAGAGCGAGGCGGAGGACGCGAAGGTCGCGATGTGGCCGCCGACGCCGATGCCGGGCCGCTGGGCCCTGGAGACCATCACCGCGGCGTTCCAGCGGGTGGCGTTCAGGATCCGGCGCTCGATCTCCTCGTTGCCGGGGAAGAACGGCTCGTCCTTGGTGGCGATGGTGTTGACGTAGTCGGTGCTGCGCATCTCGGGCACGGCCACGCGCTTCTCGCGGGCCCGCTCGATCAGCCGGAGCATCAGGTAGCGGGCCCGCTCACGGCCGCGCTGGTCCACGGCGGCGTCGAGCGAGTCGAGCCACTCCTGGGTCTCTTCGGGATCGAAGTCAGGAACCTGACTCGGAAGGCCGCCAATGATGATCGGATTGCGATCGGATCCGGAAGCCACGCTGTTCCTTACCTGTCAGAGGGGCTGTCTTCGGGGACTGTCTGAGGCTGATGGGTGCTTATAGGCGCTGGATTTCCTATGGTTGCGCACCCTTCCCCATCGTCTACCGCGGGACGGCAATCGTCATCTCTACCGTGAGGTAATCGAGACTCGTTTAGCAAAGTCATTCGAGTCGCGTACCCTCGGAGGGTTCTCAAACGTGCAAACCGGGCAGAACGCTGTGGTGTACGTCACCGGTGGCCGCGATAGCGTGCCTGGAGTTGCGGCGACACGGCCAGGATCGTCACCGTTTCGGCGTTCCGAATCGCCGGGTACTTGCGCGATCCGGCCCGTCCGTGTGGACTACGGCCAATGCTTCGCGCACGCGCGTGGCTGGACATTCATCAAGACATGATCAGGAGGCAACCCGTGAGCGCGACCGCGGACCACGCGGAGGAGCGGACGAACCCTGCCGTCAGGCTGGGGTTCCAGCCCGAGCAGGTGGTCCAGGAGATCGGCTACGACGACGACGTAGACCAGGAACTCCGCGAGGCCATTGAAGAAGTCATCGGCAGCGACCTGGTGGACGAGGACTACGACGACGTCGCCGATGCCGTGGTGCTGTGGTTCCGCGACGAGGACGGCGACCTGACCGACGTGCTGGTGGACGCCATCTCGTACGTCGAGGAGGGCGGCTCGATCCTGCTGCTGACGCCGAAGACCGGCCGTGACGGCTACGTCGAGCCCAGCGACATCTCGGAAGCCGCCACGACCGCGGGTCTTTCCGCGGCCAAGAGCGTCAGCGTGGGCAAGGACTGGAGTGGCAGCCGGCTGGTGACGCCCAAGGCAGCCAAGTCCAAGAGGTAGTCCCCGAGAGGTACCTCGATCGTCGAACCCCGGACGGGCTGGCCACGCCAGCCCGTCCGTCCGCATGCGGTGATCGCTGCGTAGGGTGGTGAGCCCAGGGTGATCTCACCCGAACAGCCCCACCGAAGGGATGCAGAACGACATGGCGATCCAGGTAGGCGAAAAGGCCCCCGATTTCGAGCTCAAGGACAACCACGGCGCCACCGTGAGGCTCTCGGACTTCCGGGGCGAGAAGAACGTGGTGCTGCTCTTCTACCCCTTCGCCTTCACCGGCGTCTGCACCGGCGAGCTGTGCTCCCTGCGCGACAACCTGCCGCAGTTCACCGACCGCGACACCCAGCTCCTCGCGGTCTCCAACGACTCCATCCACACCCTGCGCGTCTTCGCCGAGCAGGAGGGCCTGGAGTACCCGCTGCTCTCCGACTTCTGGCCGCACGGCAACACTTCGCGCGCGTACGGCGTCTTCGACGAGGACAAGGGTTGCGCCGTGCGCGGAACCTTCATCATCGACAAGGAGGGCGTCGTGCGCTGGACGGTCGTCAACGGCCTGCCGGACGCGCGCGATCTGGGCGAGTACGTGAAGGCGCTCGACACCCTCTGATTGTTAGGTTCCAGGGCCTGCGAGGGCCGGGAACCCGTCACTAGGATCGAGACGTTGATCCGATACCGACGCACTACGGGGCATCCCCGCCCCTGGACACCAATGGAGGACTCGTGGGAGTCAGCCTCAGCAAGGGCGGCAACGTTTCACTGACCAAGGAGGCCCCGGGCCTGACCGCGGTCATCGTCGGTCTGGGGTGGGACGTCCGCACCACCACCGGTACCGACTTCGACCTCGACGCCAGCGCACTGCTGCTGAACAGCGCGGGCAAGGTCGCCAGCGACGCCAACTTCGTCTTCTTCAACAACCTCAAGAGCCCCGACGGCTCCGTCGAGCACACCGGTGACAACACCACCGGTGAGGGCGAGGGCGACGACGAGGCGATCAAGGTGAACCTGGCGGCGGTCCCGGCCGACGTCGACAAGATCACCTTCCCGGTCTCGATCTACGACGCCGAGAACCGCCAGCAGTCCTTCGGCCAGGTCCGCAACGCGTTCATCCGCGTGGTGAACCAGGCCGGCGGCGCCGAGATCGCCCGCTACGACCTCTCCGAGGACGCCTCGACCGAGACGGCGATGGTCTTCGGCGAGCTGTACCGCAACGGCGCGGAGTGGAAGTTCCGCGCCATCGGCCAGGGCTACGCCTCGGGCCTGCGCGGCATCGCCCAGGACTTCGGCGTCAACGTCTGACGCCCGAGGGGTCTCACCGCCCGGCGTCGCACGGTTCGCGTGCGGCGCCCGGGGGTCCCCCGCTGGGGGAGCGCACGACAACCAAAGAAGCATCACCTCGGGGAGGACCAGCACTATGGGCGTCACGCTCGCCAAGGGGGGCAATGTCTCCCTGTCCAAGGCCGCACCGAACCTCACGAACGTACTGATCGGGCTCGGCTGGGACGCGCGCTCCACCACCGGAGCCGACTTCGACCTCGATGCCAGCGCACTGCTGTGCAGCGGCGGGCGGGTGCTCGGGGACGAGTGGTTCGTGTTCTACAACCAGCTCACGAGCCCGGACGGCTCGGTGGAGCACACCGGCGACAACCTCACCGGTGAGGGCGAGGGCGACGACGAGTCCATCCTGGTCGACCTCCCGAAGGTGCCGGCCACCTGCGACAAGATCATCTTCCCGGTCTCCATCCACATGGCCGACGAGCGCGGCCAGACCTTCGGCCAGGTCAGCAACGCCTTCATCCGCGTCGTCAACCAGGCGGACGGCCAGGAACTGGCCCGCTACGACCTCTCCGAGGACGCCTCCACCGAAACGGCCATGATCTTCGGCGAGCTCTACCGCTACCAGGGCGAGTGGAAGTTCAGGGCGGTCGGTCAGGGGTACGCGTCGGGACTGCGGGGCATCGCGATGGACTTCGGGGTCAACGTCTCGTAAAGAGCGTGGGTCCCGCCCGGCTGTCCCGGCCGGAGGAGTCTCCCTCTAGACTCTGTGCTCGACGTCAAATTTTAAGTAAAGCCGAGTACGGCGCGGGGGAGACCCGTACACAACGATGGGGTAGCCAGTGCTTCTGAAAACCTTCGGCTGGTCGTTCGCGGTCACCGCGCTCGGCCTGGTCGCAGCGGCGTTCTACGGGGGGTGGGAAGCCTTCGGAGTCGTGGCGATCCTGGCCGTCCTGGAGATCTCGCTGTCCTTCGACAACGCGGTGGTCAACGCCGGGATCCTGAAGAAGATGTCCGCCTTCTGGCAGAAGATCTTCCTCACGATCGGTGTCCTGATCGCCGTCTTCGGCATGCGGCTGGTCTTCCCCGTCGTCATCGTCGCCGTCACCGCCAAGATCGGCCCGATCGACGCGGTCGACCTCGCGCTCAACAACAAGGACCACTACCAGCAGCTGGTCACCGACGCCCACCCGGCGATCGCGGCCTTCGGCGGCATGTTCCTGCTGATGATCTTCCTCGACTTCATCTTCGAGGACCGGGACATCCAGTGGCTGCGCTGGATCGAGCGCCCGCTCGCCAAGCTCGGCAAGGTCGACATGCTGTCGGTCTGCATCGCGCTGGTCGTCCTGCTGATCACCTCCTTCACCTTCGCGGCCCACGCCCACCAGCACGGCGGCGCGCACGCGGACAAGGCGCAGACGGTCCTGATCGCCGGTATCTCCGGTCTGATCACGTACATGATCGTCGGCGGACTCTCCGGCTACTTCGAGGACAAGCTCGAGGAAGAGGAGGAGCGGGAGCACGAGGAGGAGGAAGAGGCCGCGCGCACCGGCAAGCAGCGCTCGGCGGTGGTCCTGGCAGGCCAGGCCGCGTTCTTCATGTTCCTGTACCTGGAGGTCCTGGACGCGTCCTTCTCCTTCGACGGCGTGATCGGCGCGTTCGCCATCACCAACGACATCGTCCTCATGGCGCTGGGCCTGGGCATCGGCGCGATGTACGTCCGCTCGCTGACGGTCTATCTGGTCCGCCAGGGCACCCTCGACGACTACGTCTACCTGGAGCACGGCGCCCACTACGCGATCGGCGCCCTGGCAGTGATCCTCATGGTCACCATCCAGTACCAGATCCACGAGGTCATCACGGGCCTGGTCGGCGTGATCCTGATCGGCTGGTCCTTCTGGTCCTCGGTCCGGCGCAACCGTGCCCTCGCGGAAGCCGAGGGAAAAGCGGGCTCGGACGAGAAGACTGAGGTCCCGTCCGGGGTGTGACAAGCTCCCTGGTAAGGGAACGCTCTGTTCGGGGCGGCAGACAGAGGACATGCCCTCGGTCCGCCGCCCCGACGGCTTTGTCATGCGGCATGCGGTACGTGGATGTGGACCTGGGGGCGGGAATGGGCTTCTTCGACGGAATCTGGCGGCGCGAGATCGACTTCGACTCGGGCAGCGCGGCCAGCAACGCGATCGAACTGACCAAACGGCACCACCAGGTCTCGCTCACCAAACAGGGCGCGGCCACCGGCAACCTGCGCGTCAACCTGACCTGGCGGATGCGGACCTCCGACATCGGGGGCCTCCAGCGGGACAGCCTGCTGCGCCACCCCTTCAAGGCCCTGAAGCCCCCCGAGGTCATGGGCCACAGCCAGAGCATGGTCAACGTCGACCTCGACCTGGGCTGCCTCTACGAACTCATGGACGGCACCAAGGGCGTCGTCCAGCCCCTCGGCGGCCTCCTCGGCGACGTCAACTCACCGCCGTACGTGAAACTCAGCGGCGACGACCGCTTCGGCTCCGCGTCCGGCGAGACGATGTACGTCAACCTCGACCACCGCGACCAGATCAAGCGGCTCCTGGTCTTCGTCTACATCTACGACCAGACCCCGGCCTTCGACCGTACCCACGCGATTGTCACCCTCTACCCCAGCAACGGCCCCCGCATCGAGATAGGCCTCGACGAACGCCACCCCCAGGCCCGCTCCTGCGCGGTCGTCATGATCGAGAACGTCAAGGGCGAGCTGGTGGTCCGCCGAGAGGTGAAGTTCGTCTACGGCTTCCAGGCGGAGCTGGACAGGCTGTATGGGTGGGGACTGCAGTGGGGCAGGGGCTACAAAACGAAGGTCGAGCGATAGCTTTTAGGGGCGCGGGGCTGTGTCGATTTGCGGCTCCGCCGCGTGGGCGCGACAAGCCCCCACCGGCTCGCACCGAACGAACTACCGGCCCGACGTCAGATGAACTGCGGCCCCTGTGGCGGCAAACGGAAGTCGGGATCCGGCGCAATCGCCGAAGGCACCGGCTGCGGATACCCATACGTCCCGGCGGCAGCCGCCTGCGGATACCCGTACGCCGGCTGCGTCACCGGCTCCTGCGGATACCCGTACGCCGGCTGTACCGGAACCGCTGGAACCGCCGGAGGCAACGCCCGGGCAACCTCGGAGGTCGCGGGCGCGGCCGTCTCCGACTCGTCGACCGTGATGCCGAAGTCCATGGCCAGCCCGCGCAACCCGTTCGAATACCCCTCGCCGAGCGCCCGGAACTTCCAGCCCTCCCCGCGCCGGTACAGCTCGCCGCAGATCAGCGCGGTCTCCTCACCGGTCTCCGGCTTGATGTCGAAATACAGCAGCGGCTCACCCTCGGCGACGGCCGCGTCGTACAGCAGGATGCGCAGTCCCTGTACGTGGTCGAAGGTGACGTCCTCCGCCGAAGCGACCACGAGAATCCGGCCGACTTCGGACTCGACACCGGCGAGATCTGTCTGGATCGTGTCCGTGGGGCCCTCCGTGACACGCTTCTTGCCGAGCCACCAGACCTTCCCGGAGGGGTGCCGGGGCTGGTTGTAGAAGACGAAGTCCTCGTCGGAACGCACCTGACCGGCGGGGCCGAGGAGCAGAGCCGAGGCATCCACGTCCGGGACCCCCTGCCCGGGCGTCCAGCGCAGCACGGCACGTACCGTGGTGGCCTCCAGCGGGACGTTCGACCCCTTCAGCATCGCGTGCGTCATGCGGTCATCCTGCCCTCTCGGTCCTGGTCACGACAACGTGGGGGGTTCGGACACCGACACGGCCGAGTTACCTGAAGTTCATGCCCGGCGGGAACTCCTGACATGGATTTGTACGTACTATTACCGGCCACCTATCGAAAATACTCACGGACCACATCGTCACCACGGGGGAGCTTTATGCGTCATTTCGGGCACATTGCCCCTGAGGTACGGCAGCGTCTCTTCTTCCAGGAGCCGTGCGAGTTCGACGCGGACTCACCGGCCAGGCTGCTCTCCGCGGCCCTGGGCGCCACGCTGTACAGCCCGGCCACCCGGCCCCGGCTCGCCGACGACATCGTCAAGCTGGCGGCGCGCGGCGTCGTGTCGATGGTGCTGTGCCTGGAGGACTCGATCGGCGACGAGGACGTCCCGGCCGCCGAGGAGAACCTGGTCCAGCAGTTCACCGAGCTGGCCGCCCGCCCCGACGCGGAAGTCCCACTGCTGTTCGTCCGGGTCCGCGTGCCCGAACAGATCCCCGACCTGGTACGCCGCATGGGCCCGGCCGTACGGCTGCTCTCCGGGTTCGTGATGCCGAAGTTCACCGAGGAGCGCGGCACGCCGTTCCTGGAGGCGCTGTCCGCCGCGGAGGCGGCGAGCGGCCACCGGCTGTTCGGCATGCCGGTCCTGGAGTCGCCCGAGCTGCTCTACCGCGAGTCGCGCGTCGAGACCCTGGAGGGCATCTCCCGCGCGGTCGACAAGTACCGCGACCGCGTCCTCGCCCTGCGCCTCGGCGTGACCGACTTCTGCTCCTCCTACGGCCTGCGCCGCGCCTCCGACATGACGGCCTACGACGTCCAGATCGTCGCCAGCGTGATCGCCGACGTGGTGAACATGCTGGGCCGCGCCGACGGCACCGGCTTCACGGTGACCGGCCCGGTGTGGGAGTACTTCCGGGTCCAGGAGCGCATGTTCAAGCCGCAGCTGCGCCGCAGCCCCTTCCTGGAGGGACAGGCAGAGGAGCTGCGCGAGGCGCTGATCGAACACGCCATGGACGGGCTGCTGCGCGAGATCGCCCTCGACCAGGCCAACGGGCTGCTGGGCAAGACCTGCATCCACCCCACGCACGTGCTGCCCGTGCACGCGCTGTCCGTGGTCAGCCACGAGGAGTTCTGCGACGCGCAGGACATCCTGCGGCCGGAGCGGGGCGGCGGGGGCGTGCTGCGCTCGGCGTACACGAACAAGATGAACGAGGTGAAGCCGCACCGCGCCTGGGCCGAGCGGACCATGCTGCGCGCCGAGATCTTCGGCGTCGCACGCGAGGACGTCGGCTTCGTGGAGCTGCTCGCCGCCGGAATCCCCGGCTGAATCGCAAGGGACGTATGAACAAGGCAGTGAACGACGGGGTCTGGTCGGGCAGTTGGGTCGCGGAGCGGCTCGGCGTCGAGCTGGTCGGCGACCCCGAACTGACCGACCTCCTGGGCCTGGCACTCCGCCGCAACCCCAAACGGGCCCACCTCCTGGTGTCGCACGTGCTCGGCAAGCACGTCCCCCAGTCCCCGTCGATCGTCTACGGCTACGGCTTCACCCTGGGCCGCAGAGTCCGCGACCTCCTCGGCCCCGACGAGTCCGCCCGAGCGGTGGTCCTCGGCTACGCGGAGACCGCGACGGGCCTCGGCCACGCGGTCGCCGACGGCATCGCCCTCGCCCCCTACCTCCACTCGACCCGCCGCCCGGTCCCCGGCGTGGCCGCGGCGGGCGGTTTCGAGGAGTCCCACTCCCACGCGACGTCGCACCTCCTCCTGCCGGAGAACCCCGAACTCCTCGCCGGTGAGGGCCCGTTGGTCCTGGTCGACGACGAGTTCTCCACCGGCAACACGGTCCTCAACACCATCCGCGACCTGCACGAGCGGTATCCGCGGCGGCGGTATGTGGTGGTCGCCCTGGTGGACATGCGTTCCCCTGTCGACGCGGGCCGTCTGGACGAGTTCGCGGCGGAGATGGGCGCGAGGGTGGACCTGGTGGCAGCGGCATCGGGCACGGTGAGGTTGCCGGAGGGGGTGCTGGAGAAGGGGCAGGAGTTGGTGGCGCGGTACGAGACAGGTCGTGATTCGTCTGCAGCGCCGTCGGGGCTGGTCGCGCAGTTCCCCGCGCCCCTGAAAACGAACCTGGACGCCAACTCCCCAGGGGCGCGGGGCAGTGTCGATATGCGGCTCCGCCGCGGGGCGCGACCAGCCCCCACCGGCCCGCACCCGGCCCACCACCGCATCACCCGAGTCGAACTCCGCTGGCCCCACAACCTCCCCGACGGCGGACGCCACGGCTTCACCCCCCAGCACCGAATACGCCTGGAAGCCGCCCTTCCGGCCATGGCGGCCCGCCTCGCCGAAGCCCTCCCGGAGGACGCGCACCGCGTGCACATCCTCGGCTTCGAAGAGCTGATGTACGCCCCCCTGAGACTCGCCCGTGAACTGGAGCAGGTGGCCGACGCCGACGTCACCTACTCCACCACCACCCGCTCACCCGTCCTCGCCGTGGACGACCCGGGCTACGCGATCCGCACCCGCCTCACCTTCCCCGCCCACGACACCCCCGCCGACGGCCCCGGCGACCGCTACGCCTACAACATCGCCGGCGCCGGCTTCGACGCCGTGGTCGCGGTAGTGGACTCCGTCGCGGACACCCCCGAACTGGACGGCCTGCTGGACCAGTTGGCCGATCACACCCCGCACGTACTGCTCGCGGTCGTTCCCTCGTACGTCCCCGAAAGGCCCCCCATGCTCCCCGAGCCCCTCCGCGGCCCCGCCTTCTCCTCGTACGCGCCGGAAGAGGTCGGCTGGCTGCTCCAGGACCTGTCGGACGTGACGCTGGAGGCGCCGACCGAGGAGCGCGAGGAGGCCATCCAGAGCGGCGGAGCGCACTACGCGGAGTCGCTGCCGGTGGAGTACCAGCCGAGCGAGCAGTACCAGGAGCTGTTCCACACCGCGCTGGACGAGGCCGCGGACCGGCTCGCGCTGGCGGTCGGAGCCGTGACCGAACTGGTCCTCGCCGAGCGCTCGCCCCACCCGGTCCTGGTGTCCCTCGCCCGCGCCGGTACCCCCGTCGGTGTCCTGATGCGCCGCTGGGCCCAGCACCGGCACGGTCTCGACCTGCCGCACTACGCCGTGTCGATCGTGCGCGGTCGCGGGATCGACGCCAACGCGCTGCGCTATCTCGCCGCCCATCACGACCCCGCCGACGTCGTGTTCGTCGACGGCTGGACCGGCAAGGGCGCCATCACCCGCGAACTCGCCGACGCCATCAGGGAGTTCGAGGAGTCCGACGGCATCACCGGCTTCGACCCGGAGATCGCGGTACTGGCCGACCCCGGATCCTGCGTGAAGACGTACGGCACCCGGGAGGACTTCCTCATCCCCTCCGCCTGCCTCAACTCGACCGTCTCGGGGCTGATTTCGCGCACGGTGCTGCGCTCCGACCTGGTCGGTCCGCACGACTTCCACGGCGCGAAGTTCTACCGCGAACTCGTCGGCGCGGACGTCTCGGTGGACTTCCTGGACGCCGTGGCCGCACGCTTCCCGGACGTCACGGACGCCGTGGCGACCCTCGCCAAGGAACTGCTGGCCGCCGACCGCACCCCAACCTGGGAGGGCTGGGCGGCAGTTGAGCGGATCAGCGAGGAGTACGGCATCCACGACGTGAACCTCGTCAAGCCCGGCGTCGGCGAGACCACCCGGGTGCTGCTGCGCCGGGTGCCCTGGAAGATCCTCGCGCGGGCCGGTGCGGGTGCCGACCTCGACCACGTCAGACTGCTCGCCGAACAGCGAGGCGTACCCGTCGAGGAGGTCGCCGAACTGCCGTACACCTGCGTGGGGTTGATCCACCCCAAGTACACGCGCGGTGCGACCGGTGCCGATGGCAGGGCGGTGGCGGTCTGATGCCGGTACTCGTCGCGAGCGACCTCGACCGTACGCTCATCTACTCCTCGGCCGCCCTCGCCCTGACCATGCCGGACGCGCGGGCGCCCCGGCTGCTCTGTGTCGAGGTGCACGAGAGCAGGCCGCTGTCCTTCATGACGGAGACGGCGGCCGGGCTGCTCACCGAACTCGGCGACGCGGCCGTGTTCGTGCCGACGACCACCCGCACCCGCAAGCAGTACCAGCGCATCAGCCTGCCCGGCCCGGAACCGAAGTACGCGATCTGCGCCAACGGCGGCCACCTCCTCGTGGACGGCGTGACCGACGCGGACTGGCACGCCGGGGTACAGGCGAGGCTGGCCGCCGAGTGCGCCCCGCTGGAGGAGGTCCGGGAGCACCTCGAAACCTCCGCCGACCCGGCCTGGGTGCGCAAGCACCGCATCGCCGAGGACCTCTTCGCCTACCTCGTCGTCGAGCGCGAACTGCTCCCCGAGGAGTGGGTGAAGGAGCTCGCGGTGTGGGCGGAGAACCGCGGCTGGACGGTGTCGTTGCAGGGCCGCAAGATCTACGCCGTACCGAAGCCGCTGACGAAGAGCGCGGCCATGCGCGAGGTCGCCCGCCGCACCGGAGCCACCCTGACCCTGGCTGCGGGAGACTCCCTCCTGGACGCCGACCTACTGCTAGCCGCCGACAAGGGCTGGCGCCCGGGCCACGGCGAACTGGCGGACGCGGCCTGGACGGCACCTCAGATCACGGCCCTGCCGGACCGGGGAGTACTGGCGGGGGAGCGCATCCTGCGGGAGTTCTTGACCCAGTCCCGCAGGCAACAACGCACGGACTCTGCCTAGCCGCAGCACCCGCCACCACAACAACCGCCCCCGCCGCCACCTCCGGCCGCGGGGGCGGCGGACGTACCCCCTACCGCCACGGCAGACAGCAGCTTCACCGTGTCGTCATGCCCGGAGGGGCACGCCGCCGGAGCGGAGGACTCCGCCATCGGCCGGCTGAGTTCGAACGTGTCTCCGCAGGTGCGGCAGCGGTACTCGTAGCGAGGCATGAGGACAGGCTAACGGGAGTGATGGGCACGGCGTGCGGCCGCTCGCCAGGGGCAAATTGCGGGCGATCCGTCAAGGGGGCGGAGCCGTATTTGCCCGAACATGGCCTGACGGTGATACGTCCTTGGTGTTGGGTATGTTTTCTTGACCCTGTGCGACCGAACGCTTTGGGTTTTGTTTTCACCCGAGCGTGCATATGGGTTTAGCGCTCAGTTTTCGTCATGATTGATCAGCTTTGACGGCCTGAAATGTGTCTAGACCGTGAAGATCTCGGCCGGTATCTCTTGTGTGATCATGGGCGCCGCTTGCGTCCTGACATACCAGAGGAGTCCCGTGAGGACCAGTCGCACAGGCCATTTCCGAAGAAGCGCAAGCCATTTCCGAAGAAGACCGAACAGCGGACCCCTGTCCGTCTCACCTCGGCAGGTGGCAACGGCAACGGCACTGGTGCTGTTGCTCGTCACCGAAGCCGCCGTAACGCTCTCGACCACTGGACAGGCCTTCGCCGTCTCCGCGCACAAGGCGCGCACCCCCTCGGTGGCGAAGTCCCGCTCCGCCTCCACCGGGCCGCTCTCGGCTCCTGACGCGGCGTCGGCATTCGCCACGGCCCGACTGCGTAAACACAAGGTCGAGATTCTCGACCAGATCACGGCCAAGACCACCACTTGGGCAAATCCGAATGGCACGGTGACCACCCGGTCGTATGCGGCGCCGATCCGTTTCAAGCGGGCCGGGAAATGGGTTGATGTCGATACAACCCTGCATATGAATGCCGATGGCACTGTGACGCCCAAGGCCCAGCAAAACGGCCTGATTCTCGCGCCTGGTGGCAAGAACGCCGTGCTTGCCGGCATGGGATCGGGCAAGCATCGGGTAGCGGTCGGCTGGAAGGGAACGCTTCCCAAGCCGTCCCTCAAGGGCACCACCGCCACCTACGCGAACGTCACCCCGGGCGCGGATGTGACCGTACAGGCGACCCGGACCGGCTTCGAGGAGAACGTGGTCCTCAAGTCGCGCCCCAAGGCCGGTTACACGGTGACCATTCCCGTCTCCGCGAAGGGGCTGACGGCCAAGCAGCGCAAGAACGGCTCGATCACCTTCACCGATGCCCACCACAAGGTCGTCGGCACCATACCGGCGCCGGTGATGTGGGACGCGCAGGTCGACGCCAAGTCCCTGGAGCACCCGCACCGTGCCCGGGTGAAGATGACGATGTCCCAGTCCGGTGACACGGTGAATCTCACCCTGACCCCGGACGCGAAGTTCCTGGCCGACCCCAACACGCAGTACCCGGTCACGGTGGACCCCTCCACGAGTCTTTCTCCCCTGCTGGACACGTGGGTGGAGAACACCGACACGGCCCCGGAGTACACGTCCACCGACCTGAAGCTCGGCACCTACGACAGCGGCACCGACGTAGCCCGCTCGTTCCTGGAGTTCCCGGTCCTCCCGCTCGACAACACGCAGATCCTGTCCTCGTCGCTCAACCTGTACGAGTACTGGGCCGGTGGCTGCGTCCAGTCGCCGTGGGAACTGTGGGAGTCCGGAGAGTCCTCCACGGACACGGTCTGGTCGAACCAGCCGGTCTGGAAGGCGAAGTACGCCACGACCTCCCAGACCAAGGGCTACTCCAGCGACTGCACCACCTCCAGCGCGGAGGGCTGGGTCTCCATCGACCCCTCGACCTTCCTCCAGTACGCCGGTGACAACGGCTACGACGTCGCCTACATGGGCCTGAGGGCGTCCGACGAGACGGACAGCAACAGCTGGAAGCGTTTCTACTCCGCCAACGCCTCGGCCAACGTGCCCTACCTGTCGGTGACCTACAACTCGTACCCGATGCCTTCCGCCCCCACAGTGGCTCCCGGTGTCTCCTCGGTCTCCGGCTCCACCACGACTCTCTACACCAACACGACCACCCCGCAGCTCCAGTCGACCGTCACCGACGCCGACGGCGGCAACGTCATGGCCCAGTGGAACGTCTACGACACCACCGGTGGCGCCAACACCAAGGTCATCTCCAACCTCAACGGCAGCTGGACCGCCTCCGGAGGTATCTCCAGCGCGTCCGTCGCGGCCGGAACACTGGTGAACGGCCACACCTACACCGCGTGGCCCTACGGGTACGACGGCTCCCTGTGGTCTCGTCAGACCGTCCCGAACGGACTGGTCTTCACGATCGACACCACCAAGCCCGGCGCGCCGACGGTCGCCTCCACGGACTACCCCTCCGGCGGCTGGGGCAAGGGCGCCGGACAGAGCGGCGCGTTCACCATCACCCCGCCCTCCGGCGGCACGGACACCTCCGGCGTCGTCTGGCAGCTCGACTCCGGGGCCCAGAACTCCGTGGCGACCACCGGCAGTGCCGTGAGCGTGAGCGTCACCCCGTCCGCGGACGGCCCGCACACCCTGACCGTCTCCACCCGCGACAATGCCGGCAACCTGTCCGCGTCGACGGTCTACAGCTTCAACGCGGGCAACGGCGCCGTCACCTCGCCGACCGACGGCACCAGGACCGCGCGGCGTGTCACGCTGACCGCCGCCGCGGCGTCGTCGACGTGGCAGTCGGTGAAGTTCCAGTACCGGCGATCCGCCACGGACAGCTGGACCACCATCCCGGTCGCCGACGTGACGTCCGGCGGCAACGCGGTGAGCAGCTGGCCGGTGGCCGTCACCAGCGGTGCCAACTCCCCGCTCGTCTGGGACGTTTCCAGCACCTTGGGCGACGACGGCGCGGTCCAGGTCCGTGCCGAGTTCACGGACACGTCTTCGGCGAGCCACGACACCTCCGCCGTCACCGCCACCCTGGACCGCGGAGCCACCCAGACCGCGAGCGACTCGGTCGGTCCGGGCACGCTCAACCTGTCGACCGGCAACTACACCCTGACCGGCCCGGAAGTCTCCGCATTCGGAATGTCGGTCGGCCAGTCACTCGATTCCCGCACCCCCCAGGGGACCCCGCCGGCCGGTCAGGTCGCGCCCTTCGGCCCCGGCTGGCAACTGGCGGGCGCTGCCGCGACGGCGATGACGGACTACACCGAGATCCGTCCGGTCACCTCCACCGCCGTGCAACTCGTCGGCTCGGCCGGCTCACAGGTCTCGTTCACCAAGAACAGCAGCGGGTCCTGGACTCCGGAGCCCGGCGCTGAGGCGTACACGCTCAGCTACAGCAGCTCCGCGGACACCTACACGCTGACCGACACCTCGGGAACGACGACGGTCTTCGCCAAGTCCTCCACCACGGCGGGTGTGTGGGCTGTCGCTTCGACGAGCCCGGCGGGCAGCGGCACCTCGGTGCGCTACCGCTTCGACGCCGTGACCAGCGGCAGTACCACCACGATGCGCCTGGCCCGGATGGCCGCACCCACGTCCGCGATCTCCGACACCAACGCGTCCTGCCTCACCCCGACGACGCCGGCGGTGGGCTGCCGAGTCCTGCAACTGAGCTATGCCACCGCGACCACCGCGACGGGCACGACCAGCGGTACGTTCGGCGACTACGCCGGCCAGGTCGGCATGATCGTCATGTGGGCCACCGACCCGGCCACGGGTACGGAGACGTCCAAGACCATCGCCCAGTACGCGTACGACTCCACCGGCGCCCTCCGCCAGGAGTGGAACCCGCAGCTCACGCCCAACCTCGTGACCGCGTACACCTACACCTCGGCCGGCCGGGTGGCCACACTCACGCCTCCGGGCCAGCTCCCCTGGACGTTCACCTACGGCACCGCGGGCACCAGCGGCGACACCAACGCGGGACGCCTGCTGAGCGTCTCCCGCCCGACCCTCACCCCGGGTTCCGCGTCGTCGACCAACGGCACGGCAACCACCACCGTCGTCTACGACGTGCCCCTCACCACCGCGGCGGGCGGCCCCTACGCGATGGGCGCTTCGGACGTGGCCGCGCTGGCCCAGGCCGATGCACCGACCGACGCCACGGCGATCTTCCCCGCCGATCAGGTGCCCACTTCCAGCACCGGATCCGGGCACCTCACCTCCAGCTCCTACACGCGCGCCGAGATCCACTACCTGGATGTCAACGGGCGCGAGTCCAACACGGCCTCCCCTGGTGGGCACATCACCACCACCGACTTCGACGCTCTCGGGAACCCCGCTCGCCAGCTCAGCGCCGCCAACCGCGAACTCGCCCTGGCCGCGAGCACCAACACCGAGCTGAACGTGCTCGGACTGGCGGCGATGACCACCGCGCAGCGTGCCGCACTGCTGTCCTCGGTGAACGTCCGCGACAGCAGCGGCCAGCTCCTGACCGACATGTACGGCCCGCTGCACCAGGTCACTCTGGAGCACGCGTTGGCCGCCTCGGGTACCAGCGCCGCCCGTGCGGCCGGCTCCGTCGTCGCCGCCCGGACACACACCCACAACACCTATGACGAAGGCCGCCCCACCGACGGCTCCGCGGATGCGTCCGGCCTGGTGACCACCGCCGTCACCGGCAGCGCCGTCGCGGGCTACGCCACGGACGCGGACACCCGGACCACCCGGACCACCTACGACTGGACGCTGGGACAGGCGACCAGGACCACGGTCGACCCGACGGGCCTGGCGATCGCCACCGCGACGGGCTACAACTCCGCCGGCAAGGTGACCTCCAACTCCCAGCCCTCCTCCACCGGCTCCGACGCGGGCGCCACCACGACCACCTACTACACCGCTACCGGAAGCAGCCCCTGCGGAAGCCACCCCGAGTGGGCCGACCTGGTCTGCCAGACCGCCCCCGCCGGCGCCATCACCGGTGGTGGCTCCAACCCGAGCCAGCGGGCCACCACAACGACCACGTACAACCTCTACGGCTCGCCGAGCACGGTGACCCAGACCGCCAACGGCGTCACCCGCATCAGCACCATGACCTACGACGCGGCGGGCCGTAAGAGCACGGTCGCGGTCTCCGGCGGTGTCGGCCAGGCTGTGCAGACGACGACCACGACCTACAACACGAGCAACGGTCAGCAGGCCAAGGTCTCCACACCGGACGGCGCCTCGACCACCTGGAGTTACGACCAACTCGGCCGTGGGATGTCCTCGACCGACGCGGACGGGAACACCGCCACCGTTCAGTACGACGCCCTGGACCGGCCCACGCAGACTGGCGACACGGCGCCGTCGACCACCACCTTCACCTACGACACCAGCAAGGACCCGCGCGGTGTGCCGACGACGCAGACCGACTCCAACACCGGTGCCTTCAGCGCCACCTACGACGCCGACGGCAATGTGAGTACTGAGTCCCTGCCGGGATCGATCACCCTCAAGATCACCACGGACGAGACCGGACAGGCCACCTCCCGTGTCTACACCGACGCGAACGGGAACGTGCTGCTCTCCGACCAGGCGGGGTACTCCGGAACCGGGCTGGAAGTCAGCCGGGCCCAGTCGACCACCGGAGGCCTCGGCGTCAATAACACGTACGCCTACGACGCTGCGAATCGCCTCTCGGACGTCAGCCAGACCGTCCTCAGCACCAGCGCCACCACTGGCGCGACCAGTACCTGCACCACGCGGCACTACGCCTTCGACAAGGACTCCAACCGCACGGGTCTGACCACGGCCGTCGGTGCCGCCAAGGCGGCCTGCCCCACCAGCGGTGGAACCACGGTCAGCCACAGTTACGACAGTGCCGACCGTGTGGTCGACAGCGGCTACACCTACGACGCCCTCGGTCGCACGACCGCTGAGCCGAGTGGGACGACGACCGCGTACTACGCCAACGACCTGGCCTACCAGCAGACCTCCGGCACCAGCCGCGTCACCTGGCAGCTGGACCCCCTGGGCCGCAGCCGGTCCTACACGTCGGAAACCAACACATCCGGAAGCTGGACCCAGACCGCAGTCCGCACCAACCACTACGACGGCACCTCGGACTCGCCTTCCTGGACCCGCGAAAGCACGAGCGCGTACACGCGCAACGTCAACGACATCACCGGAGACCTCAGCGCCGTCTACTCGTCGACGAAGGGCGACATCCTGCTGGAACTCACCAATCTGCACGGTGACGTCAACATGGTGCTTCCCATCAACGACAGCGCGACCCCGGTCCTGGTGATGGCGGCCGACGAGTACGGCACACCGCTCACCGGTACCAGCACCTCGCGCTATGGCTGGCTGGGCGGCAAGCAGCGCTCCAGCGAGACGCCCTCGGGCGACCTTCTCATGGGCGCCCGCATGTACAACCCGTCACTCGGCCGCTTCCTCCAGACCGACCCGGTCTTCCAGGGATCTGCCACCGCCTACGACTACGTCAATCAGAATCCCACCACGGGTTACGACCTGACGGGCACCAGCACCTGGGGTTACTGCGGCAACAACACCTATTTCAGGTGGTGTGAAATCTACCTGAGTGAGCACGCGACCCAGGGGATCATCGTCGCGCTCGGCCTGGGCTGGGCGTTGGGCAATGCCTGCGCCCTTGCCGGTGTCGTTTCCGTCATCGGTACGCCGGCGGCAGCGGTGTGCGAGGCGGCCGGAGTGGTTTCCGGTATTACGGGGGCTGCGATTGCCGCCATCGACTGGATGGGGCACAACAAGGGGGTGAGAATTGAAGTGGACTTCCGCGCCAAGTGGAAGTGGTCCTGGTCCACGTTCAGTTATCATCGCGTAGGGTGGCGGCCCATCTTCGCGTACCTCTGGCACCGGTAATCAACGGAGCCTGATCGGTGGCGGGGGGGGGGGGGGGGGGCGGCGCCCCCCCCCCCCCCCCCCGCGCGGGGCCCCCCCCCCCCAAAAACGCCGCCGGAAAGTATGATAA
>NZ_JBIVNL010000011.1:0-383120 GCF_044753545.1 Streptomyces sp. NPDC088350
AGCTACCTCGCCGGCCTACACCTGCGCGCCTCGATGATCTGGCTCAAGGACCTCACCCGAACCACCCATTGATCACGACTCAATACGCGCCCTAGTTTCAAGGCTAGGACTGGGCAGTCTGATGCTGCTCTGCGGGCCCGTTTCAGGGTGCGGGGCGGTATTGGGGAACCATCCACCAGCGGGTAGCCCCACTCGTCCAACGTGATGTGGTCGGGGAGGAGTTCGGCGCACAGGCCATGGGCCTGGCAGGACGTCCAGTCGATGTCGATCTGTTGTTGGTCCATGGTCAGTGGGCCTCGTTCGGGATCGGGAGCAGGGGTGTGGTGCTGGTCGCCGTGCACAATCCCCTTGCGTGGGCGTCGAGTTCGGCCGCGAACGTGGTCAGGGCGCTGCGGACCAGGCGGACCGTGCCGTCGGGGTGGTGGCAGGCGCCCCGGCCCTCGACCAGGCCCGACCAACGGGCCACGTCCTGGCGGGTGTTGCCCTGGGGGCCGGGCGTGGCGAGGGTCTGGAAGGCGGAGGCGATGCGCGGGAGGCCGTTGAGGCAGGGGCCGCACTGGCCGGCCGACTGGAGGGCCAAGTAGCGCAGGACGCGGGCGGTTTCGGCCACTCCGCAGCGGTCTGCTGGGAGGGCTGCCAGGACGCCTGCCCCCAAGTCGGCCGCGTTCAGGGTGCGTTGGGCCGCCTCGGTGGATGGAATCCAGGTGCCGTGGTAACCGCCGACCAGTACTGCGGATGTTCCTTGGAGAGGCAGCAGTCTGTTCAGTGGCAGGCCGAACGGGGCTTCCACCACGCGGACTTCGCGGCCCGGCACGTGCAGGGTGCACAGTGTGCTGCCCGGCTGGGCGGGGGTGCCGGCGGTGCGGAACCAGTCGGCGCCGTAGCGGGCCACCAGGGCCAGGTGGGCCAGGGTCTCCACGTTCTGGACGAGGGTGGGGGCCTTGTGCACTCCGCGTTCGCGGACCGGCGGGCGCTGGTGGCGGGGCAACGGGGCGTTCCCGGAGACGTATTGCGCGAGGGCCGAGGCCTGGCCGGACAAGAAGCGTTTGGGCAGGCGGAGGACCCGTACGGGCAGGGGGTCGTTGCGTTGGGTCAGGGCCGCCTCCAGGTAGGACGCGCCGTCCTCCACCGCCAGGTGGACCTCCCCCGCGCCCACTGCCCGCGCCGCCAACTGCAGGCCGTCCAGGACCAGATGGGGAGAGAGGCGCAGGAGTGTCTTGTCCTTGCGGCTGGCCGGTTCGCCTTCCGCGCCGTTCGCTACGACCACGGCTGCGCGGCCGGTGCGGCGGCTCGCGTCGGCGACCGCGACCAGCTTGCGGTACATCGGGAACGCGGCGCCTCCGCGGCCGGTGAGGCCGGATTCGGCGACGGTTCTGAGGAGGGCGTCGGGATCGCCGTAGGACAGTCGGCCGTAGCGCTGTTCGTGGGTGGCGAGGTCGGCCGCGCTGCCGCCGGGGGCGAGGAGGCGGGGGGACATGTAGACGTCGGTGAAGGTCGTGGTGGTCATGAGCGGGCTCCTTCGGCTGTGCGGAGCAGGGCTGCGGGGGTGCGGCGGGCGGCGCGGGCGGAGTGGGCCAGGCGGATGCCGAAGGCGGCGACCACGGCGGCCACGCAGGACACGGTCAGCCAGGTCATCCAGTCGGTGCCGGTGTCCGTGCCGATGCCGATGCCGTGGATCAGGGCGACCGGCCAGGAGGCGTAGGCCAGCCAGTGGACGGTGCGCCAGGCTCGGTGTCCGATGCGTTCCCGGAGGAGGCTGGTGACCAGGACCGCGAGCATCAGGTCGAGGGCGACCGTGCCGAGGCCGAGCCAGAAGGGTTCGTAGTCGGAGACGAAGGGGACGACCGCGTCCACGACGGTGATGTTCACGTAGCCGTCGATCACCGCCATCGCGATGTGCAGGGCCAGGAAGGCGGTCGCGGAGAGGGAGAGGGTGCGGTGCAGGTTCACCGTGCCGAAGCGGGGCAGGCCGGGGAGCCGGGTGCGCAGGCGGACCGCGATGCCGAGCAGGACCACGACCGTGAACAGGACGAGGCAGACGGCGCCGGTGGCGCGGTTGGCGTACCAGAGGGTCTCGGAACTCATGCGGCGGCCACCGAGTGTGTGGGCCAGCCCGGGGTCGTGACGACCGTGCCGTCCTGCGCGACCAGGCGGGCAGGGAGGCCGAGGCGGGTCAGCCAGCGTTCGGCGCCCGCGCCCTTGACCAGGGACGCCGTGCTCGCCGCGTTGGCGTCGGCGCTCGTCGCGGCGGCGACCGAGACCGTGCGCCAGGGGCTGCGGACGGGGAGGCCGGTGCGCGGGTCGACGATGTGGTGCAGCTCGTGGCCGCCCCGGCGCCAGTTGCGGGCGGCGGTGCCCGAGGTGGCGAGGCCGCCGGAGCGCAGGGCGACCGTGGCGTAGGTGCCGTGGGAGGGGGTCTCGTCGACAGAGCCGGTGATGTCCTGGACCCGGATGTTCCAGCCGCCGGCCGGGGGCTCCCCCGCGATCGCCGTGTCGCCGCCGAGGCTCACCAGCACTCCGCAGCCGGCCACCTCCGCGAGCATCGCGACGGCCCTGTCGGCGGCCCAGGCCTTCGCCGTGGCACCGAGGTCCAGACGGATGCCGGCCGGGACGGTCACCGTGCCCGTCGTACGGTCCAGGTCGATCATGCGCCAGCCCGGGGCCCGCTTCACGGTGAGCCGGATCGGGCGGTCGTCCTCGCGGACGAGGGTGAAGTCGCGGTCGTAGCCGATCGCGTTCATCGCCGAGCCGACCGTGGGGTCCACCGCTCCGTCCGTCGCCTCGGCGGCGCGCAGGGCGACCGCCAGGGCCTCGGCGAGCAGCGGGCTCACGGTGACCGGGCGGCCCGACGAGGCGTCGAGCGCGGCCAGTTCGGAGTCGGAACGGAACCGGCTGCAGGCCGCGTCGACCTCGGCGAGGTGCCGGGCGAGGAGCAGGTTGCAGGAGTCCAGCAGGGCCGGGTCGGTGACGACCAGCCGGACGCTGGTCCCCAGGGCGTGCCAGTCGGCGGCGGCCGTCGTGCGCGGGGGCGCTGTGCGCGGGATCGCTGTGGTCATCACGACGCTCCCGACGTGGAGTCGGTGGAGCTGCCGGAGGACGACGTCACACCGGACGAGGACGACTGGAGGTCCGACGAGGACGAGGACGAGGACGAGGACGAAGAAGACGACGGCGAAGAAGATGAGGAGGATGAAGTCGATGAAGAGGTCGAGCTGTCCGACGTGGACGAGGTGGAAGCAGAGGCGGACGGCGACGGTGTCGAGGACGACGACGAGCTGGTCGTGCCCGTGCTGCTCGCCGTCGTGTCCGCCTCCGCGGCCGACTGCATCGTGCCGACCAGGGCGAACACCCCGGCCGCCGCGGCCAGCGTGACCGCTGCCGTGGCCGCCGCGATGCGCCGCTTGCCTCTGCGGACCGCCGCAGCGGCCCCACGCTCCTTGACTGTCATGACCGTTCCCCTCCGCAGTGACTCTCTGTCACTCACTACGGTCGGGGAACAGCCTGAGAGAAGTCTGTGAGGCGCCCATACGCCTCCCGAGAACTCTCTGAGAGGAATCTTAAATTGCTTGAGGCTTCAACAAGCCTTACGCGGTGAGGCGGGCGATCGCCTCGTCGACGGTCAGTTCCTCGCGCTCGCCGCTCCTGCGGTCCTTGAGCTCCAGGACGCCCTCGGCGGAGCGGCGGCCCGCGACCAGGATCTTCGGTACGCCGATCAGCTCCGAGTCGGTGAACTTCACGCCCGGGGAGACCCCGGCCCGGTCGTCGACCAGGACGCGCAGGCCGGCCGCGCGCAGCTTCTCCGAGACGTCGAGGGCGAGTTCGGTCTGCAGGGCCTTGCCGGCGGCGACGACGTGGACGTCGGCCGGGGCGACCTCGGCGGGCCAGCACAGGCCCTTGTCGTCGGCGGTCTGCTCGGCGAGGGCGGCGACCGCGCGGGAGACGCCGATGCCGTAGGAGCCCATGGTCACGCGGACCGGCTTGCCGTGCTGGCCGAGGACGTCGAGCTTGAGGGCGTCGGCGTACTTGCGGCCCAGCTGGAAGATGTGGCCGATCTCGATCGCGCGGTCGAGCTTGAGGCCGGTGCCGCACTTGGGGCAGGGGTCGCCCTCCTGCACGACCACGACGTCGACGTACTCGCCGACCTCGAAGTCACGGCCCACGACGACGTTCTTGGCGTGCGTGCCCTCCTTGTTGGCGCCGGTGATCCATGCCGTGCCGGGGGCCACACGCGGGTCGGCGATGTACGTGACCTTCTCGCCGAGGCCCTGCGGACCTACGTACCCGCGCACCAGGTCGGGGCGGCCGGTGAAGTCCTCCGCCGTCACCAACTCGACTGCGGCGGGGGCGAAATGGGCCTCGACCTTACCGAGGTCGACCTCGCGGTCACCGGGGACGCCGACGGCCACGATCTCGCCGTCGACCTTCACCAGGAGGTTCTTCAGGGTGGCGGAGGCCTCTACGCCGAGGTGGGCGGCGAGGGTCTCGATGGTGGGGGTGTCCGGGGTGGGGATCTCTTCGAGCGCGGGCACGCCGGTGGCGTCCGCGGGCTTCAACTCGTAGGTGATCGCTTCGGTGTTGGCGGCGAAGTCGCAGTTCGGGCAGTCCGCGAAGGTGTCCTCGCCGGCCTCGGCGGGGGCGAGGAACTCCTCCGACTTGGAGCCGCCCATCGCGCCCGCGGTGGCGGCGCAGATGCGGTAGTCGAGGCCCAGGCGCGCGAACACCTTCTGGTAGGCCTCGCGGTGCAGGGCGTACGACTTGGCGAGGCCCTCGTCCTCCGTGTCGAAGGAGTACGAGTCCTTCATCAGGAACTCGCGGCCACGCAGGATGCCGGCGCGGGGGCGGGCCTCGTCGCGGTACTTGTTCTGGATCTGGTAGAGGATGACGGGCAGGTCCTTGTAGGAGGACGCCTGGTCCTTCACGATCAGCGTGAAGATCTCCTCGTGGGTGGGGCCGAGGAGGTAGTCACCGCCCTTGCGGTCCTGGAGGCGGAACAGTTCGGGGCCGTACTCCTCCCAGCGGCCGGTCGCCTCGTACGGCTCCCGGGGCAGGATCGCGGGAAGCAGCACCTCCTGGGCGCCGATCGCGTCCATCTCCTCGCGCACGATCCGCTCGACGTTCGAGAGGACCTTCTTGCCGAGGGGCAGCCAGGACCAGATACCGGCCGCCGTACGGCGGACGTAACCGGCCCGCACGAGCAGCTTGTGACTCAGGACCTCGGCGTCCGCCGGGTCGTCGCGCAGCGTCTTCGCCATCAACTGGGACATGCGCTGGACCGGTGCGTTCGCCATGGTTCCTGTACTCCTGCCGGGAAAGGGTGATGGCTAGGAGGTTAGCCGGGCTCGCTGTGCCGGTGGAAATCGGTTAGCGGCGGCGGAGCGGCAGGGGGGCGCCCATCACGGCGTACGGCTTCGGGGCGCTGGGGAACAGGACCTGGCGGGCGAGGTCCTCGTAGCCGAGGGAACGGTAGAGGCCGCGGGCCGGGCTGTCGGTGTCGATCGCGGAGAGGATCGAGCGGGGTTCGGTGGCGGCGTCCGTGATGGTGGTGATCAGGGAACGGCCGACGCCGCGGTTCTGGTAGTGCGGGTGGACGTGCAGCTCGGTGATCACGAAGGAGTCGTCGAGCCAGGTGTCGTGGCCGCCGGTGCGGAGGTACGGCTCTACGACCGTGGACCACCAGTGGGTGCGGTTGTTGGGCATGCCGTAGACGAAACCGACGAGGCGCTCCGCTGAGGTGGCACCAAGGGCTCTTGCACCTGGGTAGGTCATGTGGCGCAGGACGATTTGCCTACGTACGGCTACCTCGTCTGCGCCTAGGCCGAATGCGAGGGCCTGAACGGCTAGGGCTTCGTCTACGTGGGCCGAGAGGTCCAGGGGGCCGATCACGACGTCTTGGGGGTGGCGGTGACCGTGACCGGGAAATCGCATGTGGGGAGAGTACAGGGGTGTGACGGTTGTCTTTCGGGTGCGGGCCGGTTGTGGTTGCTCGCGCAGTTCCCCGCGCCCCTTGGGGGTCGCCCCTCAGCGTGTTTCAGAAGAGGACGCTCATGAAGGCGCCGACCTCTTGGAAGCCCACCCTCAGGTACGCCCTTCTCGCCGGTGTGTTGAAGTCGTTGACGTAGAGGCTGACCACCGGGGCCACGTCCGCCAGCGCGTAGCGCAGTACCGCTGCCATCGCGGGGGCCGCCACGCCCATGCCCCGGTACTGGGGGGCCACCCAGACGCCCTGGATCTGGCAGGCCTTGGGTGTCGCGGCGCCGATCTCCGCCTTGAAGACGACCTTGCCGTACTCGTCGAGACGGGCGAACGAGCGGCCGGAGCCCACGAGTTCGGCGACTCGGGCCTGGTAGAGGAGGCCGCCGTCGCCGGCCAGTGGGGAGACGCCCACCTCCTCGGTGAACATCGCCACGCACGCCGGCATGATCGTGTCCATCTCGTCCTTGCGGATGCGGCGGACATACGGGTCGGGGGCGATGTCGGCGGGCATGCGGTCGGCGACCATGAGGGGCTGGTGGGCGCGGACCTCGCGGGCCGGACCCCAGCTGGGTTCGAGGAGCCGCCACAGCTGGGCGGTGGCCTCGGCGGGGCCGACGATGGAGGAGCAGCGGCGGCCGGCCCGGCGGGCGCGGTCGGCGAAGGCGCGGACGGCCCTGGGGGTCGCGCAGATCGGGACGAGGTTGGCGCCCGCGTAGCAGAGGGACGTCAGCATGCCGTCCTCGTACCAGCCCCACATCTCGCCGCCGAGCCGCCACGGGTCCAGGCCCGCGACCTGCACCCGCGAGGTCACGAAGGCGTTCGTGACCGGCTCGCGGTCCAGTACGGCGAGCGCGGCGTCCAGGTCGCTCGGTTCGAGCACCCGAGAGGTGGTCTGGGTCAACACGTACGGGAGCCTCACCCTGGGGACTGCTGATCTCCGCACTTTACCCGGCGAAGTCAAGACTCGCCGCCCGACGGGGGCCCCGGCCATGTCATCCCCGGGACGCGAGCCCCAGGAACGCCTGCCAGGTGGTGGGGGCGAGGGCGAGGACGGGTCCGCCGTCTTCGGGGAGCCGCTTGGAGTCTCGTACGTGGATGGTGGTGGGGCAGGGGGCGATCTCTACGCATTCGCCGCCCTCGCCACTGCTGTAGCTGGATTTGTGCCAGGCGAGCGCGACCTCGACGCATTCGCCGCCGTCGCCGCTGCTGTAGCTGCTCTTGAACCACAACAGCCTGGACGACTCTTCGACGTTCATGTCTCTCCCAGCAACTTCTCTACGAGGGCCAGCGATTCGCGCGGGGTCAGGGCCTGGGCCCGCAGGAGGCTGTACTGCTCCTCCAACTCCCTGACCGTCGTGCGGTCGGTGAAGAGGCGGCTGTGCCGGTGCGCCTCCACGTAGGCGATCCTGCGCCCTTTCTCCGTCTCGATCAAGCTGAACGGACCAGCCAGCGCGGCATGCTCCTCGCGGGCGTCCGGCATGATCTGGATCTGTACATGGCGGCGCTCACCGACGAGCAGGATCTGCTCCAACTGCCCCCGCCAGACGGCCGATCCGCCCAGGCGCTTGCGCACGACGGACTCCTCCATCACGAAGGACATGGTGGGCTCCGGTTTCTGGGCGAATACCTTCTGCCGCGCCAACCGCGCCTCCACCCGCTGCTCGATGGTCACCTCGTCCAGCAGGGGCCGCCGCATGGTGAACACCGCCCGCGCGTACTCCTCCGTCTGCAACAGACCGGGAACTCCCTGCACGGCGAAGAAGTGCAGCGCGACCGCCTTCTTCTCCAGCGCCGCCGCATCCTGGAAGAACGCCGGATACTGCGCCCTCTCCATATCCTCGATGAACTCGCTCAACACCCCCTCCGCGCCCAGCACTTCATCAGCCTGCGCGATAAACCTCCCGGATGGAATCCGCCTCCCCTGCTCGTACGAGGCAATCGTCGACGCCGAGTACCCGGTGAGCGCCCCGAGTTGCGCACGCTCCATCCCCGCCCGCACCCGGAACCGCTTCAACTGCCGCCCGAAGACATGCAGTACCCCCGAACCCGCCTCCGCCTCCGGCGCTTCCCCCTCAGCTGCTGCTTCTTCTTCGCTCATGCACACCTCATTGCCCTCACCCCACCGCCGGTCACGGCTCACACGCGTACAACTGGCCGCCGTACGCGTACAACGCGTGACGGTCACGGCGTCGCCGCTGTTCAACGCTACGCACGAGGCGGGAGCGTGGTGGCATGAAGTCACCGACTCCCCTGGACCGGCATATGCCACAACTCCCGGCGCCCCTGCACGAGTTCGCGATGCGGTTCACGTCCACCCCGCGCGGCGCACGACTCGCCAGGCGGCTTGTCTCCCACCGGCTGCACGACTGGGGTCACCCCTACGACGGTCCCGCCAACGAAACGGTCACGCTGATCGCCGCCGAGCTGGTCGCGAACGCCGTGCGGCACGGGCACGTCCCCGGGCGGGACTTCCACCTGCGCCTCATCGAAGTGCCGTCGTCGCCCGGAACGCCGTACGTCCTCCGTCTGGAGGTCACCGACACCCGTGGTGAACGGCTGCCCGAACCGCAGCGCCAGGACCCGGGGGACGGCGAATCGGGGCGCGGGCTGGTGTTGGTCGAGGCACTCGCCACTCGTTGGGGCGTTGTGACGCGTGCTCCCGGGAAATCGGTCTGGGCGGACGTACACCTGTGCCCCGGCACCACCTGAGGGGATGCCGGGGCACAGTCCACGGAAGAGGGGGAAGCGGGCTTCGAACTTGAGCGGTACGGCCCCTTGCCGCTGCCATCCAGAGCAGACCCTCCCCGCAGAAATGTGACACTTCAGCCCCGAGTGTCACATTTCCGTGCCCCACCCCCCGGCACCGGGCATCCCCGTACACCGCCCCACGGCGAAGACCCGGGAAAAGGCCTCAGCCCGCGATCGACACCGAGGGCTCGCCGGAGGCGACGCCGTCCGCCTCCATCTGCTCGGCGATCTTCATCGCCTCCTCGATCAGCGTCTCCACGATCTTCGACTCGGGCACGGTCTTGATGACCTCGCCCTTCACGAAGATCTGGCCCTTGCCGTTGCCGGAAGCGACGCCGAGGTCGGCCTCGCGGGCCTCGCCGGGACCGTTGACGACACAGCCCATGACCGCGACCCGCAGCGGGACCTCCATGCCCTCAAGGCCCGCCGTGACCTCCTCGGCCAGCTTGTACACGTCGACCTGGGCGCGACCACAGGACGGGCACGACACGATCTCCAGGCGGCGGGGCTTGAGGTTCAGCGACTCCAGGATCTGGTTGCCGACCTTGACCTCCTCGACCGGGGGCGCGGAGAGCGAGACGCGGATGGTGTCGCCGATGCCCTGGGAGAGGAGGGCGCCGAAGGCCACGGCCGACTTGATCGTGCCCTGGAACGCCGGGCCCGCCTCCGTCACGCCGAGGTGCAGCGGGTAGTCGCACTGGGCGGCAAGCTGGCGGTACGCCTCGACCATCACGACCGGGTCGTTGTGCTTCACCGAGATCTTGATGTCCTGGAAGCCGTGCTCCTCGAAGAGGGACGCTTCCCAGAGGGCGGACTCGGCCAGCGCCTCGGGGGTCGCCTTGCCGTACTTCTTCAGCAGCCGGCTGTCCAGCGAGCCCGCGTTCACGCCGATGCGGATCGGGGTGCCGTGGTCCTTCGCGGCGCGCGCGATCTCCTTGACCTTGTCGTCGAACTGCTTGATGTTGCCCGGGTTGACGCGGACCGCCGCGCAGCCGGCCTCGATCGCGGCGAACACATACTTCGGCTGGAAGTGGATGTCCGCGATGACCGGGATCTGCGACTTGCGGGCGATGGTGGAGAGCGCGTCGGCGTCGTCCTGCGTGGGGCAGGCCACGCGGACGATCTGGCAGCCGGACGCGGTCAGCTCGGCGATCTGCTGGAGCGTGGCGCCGATGTCCGACGTACGGGTGGTCGTCATGGACTGCACGGACACCGGCGCGTCACCGCCGACCGCCACGGACCCGACCTGGATCTGCCGGCTCTTGCGGCGCTCGGCGAGCCTGGTCGGAACGGACGGAATGCCGAGAGAAATCGCAGTCATCTGCTGTGCAACCCCAAGTCGTGGATCAAGGCCCCGGTCCCGGAACAACGGGCTCCAGGCTTCGAGATTACGTCACCTGTGCGGGCCCGAGCACATCCCGCCGGTAAACCCACCCATTGGAGGGCGGCCCCGCACAAGGAATGCGAGGCCGCCATGAACCAGGGGTTACTAGGAGATTTTCACCGGGTTGACCACGTCCGCCACGAGGACGAGCAACGTGAAGCAGACGAAGAGCCCCGCCACCACATAGGCGACCGGCATCAGCTTCGCCACGTCGAACGGGCCCGGGTCCGGGCGCTTGAGCACCTTCGCCAGGTTCCGCCGCAGCGACTCCCACAGGGCGCCCGCGACATGCCCGCCGTCGAGCGGGAGCAGCGGGAGCATGTTGAAGAGGAAGAGTGAGAGGTTGAAGCCGGCTACCAGCATCAGGGCCATGGCCAGTTGCTGGGTCGGCGGGATGTCCAGGGTGAAGATCTCGCCGCCTACGCGGGCCGCGCCGACCACGCCCATCGGGGAGTCGGCCTGGCGGGGGGCGCCGTCGAAGGCCGCGTTCCACAGGGCCGGGATCTTGCCGGGGAGGGCCGCGATGGAGTCGACGGCCTCGCCCATGCGGTCGGTCATCCAGGTGACCGAGTCGCCGAGGTCCTGGCGGACGATGCCGGTGGCCGCGCTGAAGCCGAGGAAGCCGGCGGTGACGTACTGGCCCTGCACGATCTGGCCGCTGGAGTCCTTCTTGGCGACCTGGTTGGAGGCGATCTTCGCGTGCAGGGTGACGTCCTGGCCCTTGCGGTCGACGACGATCGGGACCGTCTTGCCGGGGGCGGCGCGGATCAGGTCGGAGAGTTTGTTCCAGTCCGTGGTCTTGACGCCGTTGAAGCTGAGGATCTTGTCGCCGGCCTTGAGGCCCGCCGCCGCCGCCGGGGAGGCCGGGTCGGACTTCTTGCAGGTGTCGCGGTTCTGGCTCTGCGCGATGACGCACTGGGAGACCGAGCTGACCGTGTTGGTCTGCTGCGAGATGCCGAAGCCCATCAGGACGGTGAGGAAGAGCGCCACCGCCAGGATCAGGTTCATGAACGGGCCCGCGAACATCACGATGACCCGTTTCCAGGGCTTGCGTGTGTAGAACAGGCGGGACTCGTCGCCGGGCTCCAGCTCCTCGAAGGCCGCCGAACGGGCGTCCTCGATCATGCTGCGCCAGGGCGAGGTGGAGCGGACCTCGATCCTGCCGTCGGGGCCTGGCGGGAACATGCCGATCATGCGGATGTAACCGCCGAACGGGATGGCCTTGAACCCGTACTCGGTGTCGCCCTTCTTCCGGGACCAGACGGTCGGGCCGAAGCCGACCATGTACTGGGGCACCCGGATGCCGAAGAGCTTCGCCGTGGACAGATGCCCCAGCTCGTGCCAGGCGATCGAGACCAGCAGGCCGACCGCGAAGACGACTATGCCGAGGATCATCATCAGGGCTGTCATGCGCGGGCCTCCGCGTTCGCCGTGGTCGTCTGCGCTGTCAGTTCGCGGGCCCGGGCGCGTGCCCAGGTCTCCGCTTCAAGGACGTCGGACACGGTCAGCGAAGTTCCCGCGGCCGGTGTCCCGTGTTCCTCGACCACCCGTGTCACCGTCTCCATGATTCCGTTGAACGGCAGCGCGCCCGCGCGGAACGCCTCCACGCACTCCTCGTTGGCCGCATTGAACACCGCCGGGGCGGTGCCCGCGAGCTGTCCCACGTGCCGGGCGAGGCCGACCGAGGGGAACGCCTCGGTGTCGAGCGGGAAGAACTCCCACGTCGACGCCTTGCTCCAGTCGAACGCGGGCGCCGCGTCCGGGACCCGCTCGGGCCAGCCGAGCCCGATGGCGATCGGCCCGCGCATGTCGGGGGGCGTCGCCTGGGCGAGTGTCGAACCGTCCGTGAATTCCACCATCGAGTGGATATACGACTGCGGGTGCACGACCACCTCAATGCGATCGAAGGGAATGTCGTACAACAGGTGCGCCTCGATCACTTCGAGCCCCTTGTTCACCAGGGTCGCGGAATTGATCGTGATCACCGGGCCCATGGCCCAGGTGGGGTGCGCGAGGGCCTCTTCCACGGTCACCCGCGCCAGGTCCGCCTTCGTACGACCCCTGAAGGGGCCGCCGGACGCGGTGACGACGAGCTTGCGGACATCGGCGCGGGTACCGGCGGCGAGCGCCTGGAAGAGCGCCGCGTGCTCGGAGTCCACCGGGATGATCTGGCCGGGCTTGGCGAGCGCCTTCACCAGCGGGCCGCCGACGATGAGCGACTCCTTGTTGGCGAGCGCGAGGACGCGGCCCGCCTCCAGGGCGGCGAGGGTGGGCGCGAGGCCGATGGACCCGGTGATGCCGTTCAGCACGGTGTGGCAGTCCGGGGAGCCCGCGAGCTGCGTGGCCGCGTCGGGACCGGCCAGGATCTCGGGCAGCGGCTCCCCCGCGCCGTACCGCGCCGAAAGGGCCTCCCTCAGTGCCGGTACGACGTCCTCGCGGGCGACCGCGACGGTCCGCACCCTGAGCTGGTACGCCTGCTCGGCCAGCAGCCCGACCCGGCCGCCGTTGGCGGAGAGGGCGGTGACCCGGAAGCGGTCCGGGTTGCGCCGCACGAGGTCGATGGCCTGGGTGCCGATGGACCCGGTGGACCCCAGGATCACCAGGGCCCTGGGACCGTCGCCCACGACGGGGTCGTAGACGAGATGTGGGTCGGCGAGGGGTGCTGGACTGTCGCTCATCCCTCCATTGTTGCCGCATCGGGTGGCCGGGGGGACAGCGGTTCCCTCGCTCGGGTGGCTTATCGGCTCTCGTCGGTGATTGAAGGGAAATCCCCCTTTGTGAATACGGCGTGAAGGTCGTGTGATAACACTTCAGTCCTGCGCCGGTGGACGACCGGCGCGTGGACGACATCCTGGGGGGATTCTCCATGCGGATACGCACTGCCCTGCCCGCGCTCGCGGGCGCCGCGATACTCACCGGCACACTCCTGAGCACCCCGGCCGAGGCCGCCGGCGGGGTCACGATCTACCACGTCTGGTTCGACAGCCCGGGCTCGGACAACCGGTCCAACACGAGCCTGAACGGCGAGTGGGTGCAGATCAAGAACACCAGCCGGTCGGCGATCTCCCTCAAGGGGTGGATCCTCAAGGACGTCTCGAACCACCGGTACGCCTTCAAGAACATCAAGATCGGCGCCGGCAAGTACATCAAGGTGCACACCGGCAAGGGCACGGACACCGCGTCGAACACGTTCCAGAACCGCGCCGCCTACGTCTGGAACAACACCAGCGACACGGCGACGCTGACCAGAGCGAGCGGCAGCAAGGTCGACACCTGCTCCTGGACGACGCGGGATCCGAGCGACAAGTACTGCTGATCCGGGGTCAGTTGACGGGTCGGTGCACGTTGTCCAGCTTGCTGGGTCCGGGGGTCGCGTCGGCGATCCACGGGCCCTCGCCCGACGGGTCGACGATGCCCTCCTCCAGCCAGGTGTACGCGCCGCCCATGACGCCCTTGACCACCTTGCGGTCGAGGTCGTCGGTGTTGGTCCACAGGCGGCCGAAGAGTTCCTCGACGCGGATGCGGGACTGGGCGCAGAAGGCGTCGGCGAGTTGGTAGGCCTCGCGGCCGTGTTCGCCCTGGGTGCGCAGGAGTTCGGCCCGTACGCAGACCGCGCTCATCGCGAACAACTCCGCCCCGATGTCGACGATCCGGCCCAGGAAGCCCTGCTTGGTCTCCATGCGGCCCTGCCAGCGGGACATGGCGTAGAAGGTGGAGCGGGCCAGCTTGCGGGCGCCCCGCTCGACGTAGCGAAGGTGCCGGGAGAGGTCGACTTCGTGGCGGAACTCACCGTAGGTGCGCGGGAGTTGACCGTTGCCCGCGACCAGCTTCGGGAGCCACTTGGCGTAGAACACGCCCGCGTTGGCGCCCGCCTTCGCCTTGTCGGACAGGGACTTGTCCGGGTCGATGAGGTCCCCGGCGACCTTGAGGTGGGCGTCGACGGCCTCGCGGGCGATGAGGAGCTGCATGATCTCCGTCGAGCCCTCGAAGATGCGGTTGATACGGAGGTCGCGCAGGACCTGTTCGGCGGGGACCGCCTTCTCGCCGCGGGCCGCGAGGGATTCGGCGGTCTCGAAGCCCCGGCCGCCGCGGATCTGGACCAACTCGTCGGCCATGAGCCAGCCCATCTCGGAGGAGAAGAGCTTGGCCAGCGCGCCCTCGATACGGATGTCGTTGCGGTCCTCGTCGGCCATCTGCGAGGACAGGTCGAGTACGGCCTCCAGGGCGAAGGTCGTCGCCGCGATGAAGGAGATCTTCGCGCCCACCGCCTCGTGCTCGGCGATCGGCCTGCCCCACTGCTCACGGGCCGCCGACCACTCGCGGGCGATCTTCAGGCACCACTTGCCGGCGGCGACGCAGGACGCGGGGAGCGAGAGGCGGCCCGTGTTGAGGGTGGTGAGGGCGATCTTCAGGCCCGCGCCCTCGGGGCCGATGCGGTGGGCCGCCGGGACCCGGACCTGGTGGAAGCGGGTGACGCCGTTCTCGATGCCCCGCAGGCCCATGAAGGCGTTGCGGTTCTCGACGGTGATGCCGGGCGAGTCGGTCTCCACGACGAAGGCCGTGATGCCGCCCTTGTGGCCCTCGCTCTTCGGCACCCGGGCCATCACGACCAGGAGGTCGGCGATCACGCCGTTGGTGGTCCAGAGCTTCACCCCGTCGAGGACGTAGGAGTCCCCGTCGGGCACCGCGCTGGTCGCGAGGCGCGCCGGGTCGGAGCCGACGTCCGGTTCGGTGAGCAGGAAGGCGCTGATGTCGGTGCGGGCGCAGCGGGGCAGGAACTCCGCCTTCTGCTCGTCCGTGCCGAACAGCTTCAGCGGCTGCGGTACGCCGATCGACTGGTGCGCGGAGAGCAGCACGCCGACCGCCGGGCTGGCCGAGCCCGCGAGGGCCAGCGCCTTGTTGTAGTACACCTGGGTGAGACCGAGACCGCCGTACTTGGTGTCGATCTTCATGCCGAGGGCGCCGAGTTCCTTGAGACCTGCGATGACCTCGTCGGGGATGCGGGCCTCGCGTTCGATGCGGGCGGAGTCGATCTGCGTCTCGCAGAAGGCGCGCAGCTTCGCGAGGAACTCCTCGCCGCGCCGGACGTCGTCGTCCGGCGGGAGCGGGTGGGGGTGGATGAGGTCGAGCCGGAAGCGGCCGAGGAACAGTTCCTTGGCGAAGCTGGGCTTGCGCCAGTCCTGTTCCCGGGCGGCCTCCGCCACCTGGCGGGCCTCGCGTTCGGAGACGGTCGGTTTGCTGGGTGGAGCGGACATGAGGCTCACCTCGCCGCGAATCGGGACCTCGGTCCCTTGTGGTTACCGATGGGTGCTACCCGTTCGTATGTACCCGATCCGCCGCGAAGCGGCCACCCTTCGCGCAGCCGTTCAGCCGATGTCGACGGAGTACGCCTTCGTGTCAAGGCGCCCCGAGCCCTTGAAGACCTCGGTGCCGGACTCGATGCCGGAGACGTACTTGTCGTTGCTGAGCAGCTTGCGGCGGACCAGTGCCTGCGTGAAGTCGTCGATGTCGAGCGTGGCCTTGGTGGTGTTGGCCCGGCGGACGAAGGAGTACACGTTCCAGCCGATGTTGCCCTGGTAGATGTCCCACATGGCGCCGTCGAGGCTGACGCTGCCGTACTTGGTGCCGAGCGGGCCCGCGCCGCCCTGCCGGTTGAGCCAGATCATGATCTCGTCGGTGGGCTGGTCCGCCCAGTCGGCGGTGTTCTTGGAGTGCAGCCACAGGTCGTAGGCGACGTCGAGCGTGCCGGGGTTGCCGCTGAGCGCGAAGTCCCAGGTCGTCCTCACGGGCTTGCGGTCGCCGACCCGGACCGGCAGTCCGGTGGTCGCCTTGTCGACCTTCCAGCCCCAGTGCCAGCCGAGGACGGTACTGGCGAACGTCTTCACGTCCGCGTCCGTGCCCTTGCCGCTGTTGGCCCAGCTGAAGGACGTGCCCCACGAAATGGTCGACCCCGACTGGGAGTTGTCCCACACACACTGGCTGCCAGTGGCCTTGTCCCGGCCCCACTGGTTGTTGTTGACGTAGTACTTGCCGAGCGTGACCGTGTCGTCGGCCGTGCACTTCTTGCCCGACTCACCCGCCTGGGCGACGGTGACACCGGCGACGGCCGTAAGGGCGACCGCGGCGGCGGCGAGCACCTTCGCCTTCTTCGAGAGGCGGGGTCTGCGGTGTTGCATCGGGGGTCCTTCCGGGGGACGGTTCGTCTACGGCCCGTCAGCGGCCGTTACGACCTCTCAGTGGTCGCCGACCCGCCCCGAGGTTGCCTTCCTGTGCGGAGAATGTCGTTCTGTTCGATGTCCGGAGAAAGTGTCGAAGCGCTTCGACAACCTATGGACACCCACACCGCCTGAAGCTAATGTCGAACCACCCTCACTCGCCCTTGTCAGCAACGCGCACTGTCGAAGCGCTTCACAAAGCTTGGAGAGCTGGATGGTCACCCTCGCCGAGGTCGCCCAGCACGCCGGAGTCTCGGCGAGCACGGTGAGCTATGTCCTCAGCGGCAAGCGGTCCATCTCCGGAGCCACCCGGCAGCGGGTCGAGCAGAGCATCCGCGAGCTGGGCTACCACCCGAACGCGGGGGCCCGCGCCCTCGCCAGCAGCAAGTCGAACATCATCGCGCTGATGGTGCCGCTGCGCACGGACATGTACGTGCCGGTGATGATGGAGATCGCCATCGCCGTGGCGACCACCGCCCGCCTGCACGGCTACGACGTGCTGCTGCTCACCGGCGAGGAGGGTCCCGACGCGGTCCGCCGGGTCACCGGCAGCGGACTCGCCGACGCGATGATCCTGATGGACGTCGAACTCGCCGACGAGCGGCTGCCGTTGCTGCGCGGCACCGACCAGCCGTCCGTGCTGATCGGCCTCCCCGCCGACACCACCGGACTGACCTGCGTCGACCTGGACTTCGGGGCGACCGGCGCGCTGTGCGTCGAACACCTCGCCAAGCTCGGTCACCACGACATCGCTGTCATCGGCGAGGCACCCGCGGTCTACGAACGGCACACCGGTTTCGCCGAACGCACCCTCGACGGACTCCGGTCCAGGGCGAGGGAGTTGGGCCTGCGGGTGCTGCACAGGCCGTGCGAGGGCGGGTACGACGCGATGACGACGACCCTGGCCCGGATCTTCGACGAGCGCCCCGGCACCACGGGCTTCGTCGTGCAGAACGAGTCGGCGGTCGAGCCGCTGCTCGCCCTGCTGCGCCAGCAGGGCCGGGCCGTGCCGGAGGACGTGTCGGTGGTCGCGGTCTGCCCCGACCAGGTCGCCACCCAGGCCTCGGTGCGACTGACGTCCGTCGCCATCCCCGCGCAGGAGATGGGCCGTTACGCCGTGGAGCACCTGGTGGCCAAGCTGGACGGGCGCGGCAGCGACGAAGTCGTGCTGATCTCTCCCGAGTTGACGGTGCGGGCGAGTACGGGACCGGCACCGTCGGCTTCTTGACCAGCCACGCTCCCCGTGTTTGTGCGGTTACCCCCTTCTGACGTCCTCCAGGAGCGCTCCTCGTGAATCAGCCTGCCGTAATCCAGTCCGAGGTCAGTCTCGCGCAGTCCTCCCCCACCGTCGGAACGTTCCGCGAGCGGGACGGCGCCCTGGAGTGGAGCGGGCGTCAGGAGACATTGCGGATCGAGCCGTGGGGGCCCGACGCGGTCCGGGTCAGGGCCCGGCTCGGCGGTCCGCTGCTCGACGGGCTGCCCGGCGCACTCCTGGACGAGGCACCGCCCACCGGGGCGACGGTCAAGATCGAGGACGGTCAAGGGACCCTGACCGTGGGCGCGTTGACCGTCCACGTCGACGCCGAGGGCCTGGTCCGCTTCCTGCGCACCGACGACTCCGCCGAACTCCTCGCGGAGGCCCGCGCCCACTTCTGGTGGCCCGGCTCGCGCCTCTACACGGCGGTCGGCAACGGCCATCACCGCCTGGAGCAGCGGTTCGCCGCGTACGAGGACGAGAAGCTGTACGGCCTCGGCCAGCACCAGCACGGGCGGTTGGACCAGAAGGGGCTGGTCCTCGACCTGGTCCAGCGCAACGCCGAGGTGGGCATCCCGGTGCTCGTCTCCAGCCGCGGCTACACCCTGCTGTGGAACAACCCGGCGATCGGCCGCGTGGAGCTGGCCGGCAACGGCACGCGCTGGGTGGCCGATTCGGCCCGGCAGATCGACTACTGGATCACCGCGGGCGACCCGGCCGACGGCCAGCGCCGCTACAGCGCGGTGACGGGCCGTACGCCGATGCTGCCGAAGTGGGCGGCGGGCTTCTGGCAGTGCAAGCTGCGCTACCGCACGCAGGCCGAACTCCTCGCCGTGGCACGGGAGTACAAGCGCCGGGAGCTGCCCCTCTCGGCGATCGTCTGCGACTTCTTCCACTGGACGCACCTGGGCGACTGGAAGTTCGACCCGGCCGAGTGGCCCGACCCGGCGGCGATGGTCGCCGAACTCGCCGACATGGGCGTGAAGTTGGTGGTGAGCGTCTGGCCGTCGGTGTCGCCCCTCAGCGAGAACCACTCGGTACTGGAACAACGCGGATACCTCATCGGCACCCAGTACGGGCCGATGGCCCACGCCGACTGGCCGGACAAGGGGGTCGCCTCGACCGTCCAGGTCGCCTTCTACGACGCCACGAACCCCGAGGCCCGCGCGTTCCTGTGGTCGAGGATCCGCGACAACTACCTTGTGCCGTACGGCATCACGGCCTTCTGGCTGGACGCCTGCGAGCCCGAGCTGAAGCCGGGCTTCCAGGAGAACCTGCGCTACTGGGCGGGACCGGGCCTGGAGGTCGGCAACCTCTACCCGGCCGAGAACTCCCGTACGTTCTATGAGGGGTTGCGGGCCTCGGGCTCGGGCGACGACGAGATCATCACCCTCAACCGCTCGGCGTGGGCGGGCAGTCAGCGCTACGGCGCCGCGCTCTGGTCGGGTGACATCGGCACCGACTTCCCGACCCTGCGCCGCCAGATCGCCGCGGGTCTCAACACCGCACTGTCCGGCATCCCTTGGTGGAACACGGACATCGGCGGCTTCCACGGCGGCGACCCGGACGACCCGGCGTACCAGGAGGTCATGGTCCGCTGGTTCCAGTTCGGCGCGCTGTCCCCGCTGATGCGTCTGCACGGCTTCCGCGACCCGGGCATGCCGCTGGGACCCGACATGACCGGCGGCCCCAACGAGGTCTGGTCGTACGGCGATCGGGCCCTGCCGATCCTGGAGAAGTACCTGCGGCTGCGCGAGCGCCTGAAGCCGTATGTCCTCGATGTGATGCGGGCCGCGCACGAGGAGGGGCTGCCGGTGATGCGGCCGCTGTTCCTGGAGTTCCCCGACGACCCGGCGTCCTGGTCGGTCGACGACGCGTACCTCTTCGGCCCGGACCTGCTGGTCGCGCCGGTGCTGACGGCGGGCGCCACGGTCCGTACGGCGTATCTCCCTGCGGGCGCGTGGTGGACGGACGCGTGGACGGGCGAGCCGTACGAGGGCGGTACGGCCGTGACGGTCGACGCCCCGCTGGACCGCATCCCGCTGTTCCTGCGGGACGGGGCGGCGTTGCCTGTGGCGGAGTAGCGGTGCGGGGAGGGGAGTTCGGCGACGAGAGCGGCCTCCCCTCCCTGCCGTGACGCTTCCTTTGCGCGGAACTGTGGCCTCCGTCACAGCCGTGCCGATCTTGTTCTGCTGAACTCCTCCGATGGTGTTACGCAAGCTGGCCACCGCTGCGGGCCTCGCCGCGTTCGCCCTCTATCTCTGGGGTCTGCTCCTTGTCGTCGGCGCGGTGCTGCAGGCGGAGGACGGTGGCACCGACTCGTCACCCCTGCGGCCCTGCCGCACGAACGGCTGGCAGTACGACAAGAAGGTCCTGAGCGTCACGGACTACTCGGTCGACTTCGTCCCGCTCCGGTTCGTCTGCGAGACGTCGGGCGGCGGCAGCTACGTCGCCGACACGGTCCCCGGTTACCTCAACCCAGCGGTGGGCGGCCTCACCCTGGCCGCCCTCGGCTGCTGGGTCGCCGGACTCGTCATGGCGGAGCCGCCCGGCCCTCGCGGAGTACGAGGACCGGGCGGCTGAGCGACCTACCGAACTGCCGGGTGGGTCAACTACTGGTGACGCTCTCGCTGTTGGTGGTGAAGTCCAGGCCGCCGGAGGAGGACGTGATCTCGAAGCCGAACTGGAGGTCTCCGATGGTCACGTTGCCGAACCAGCCCTTGGTGTCCTTGATCCACTTGAGGATCGGCAGGATGTCGACCGTCCCGGACGTCGAGTTGGAGCTGCGCACGAACGAGAACACGTCGTTGCTGCCGTTGTTGCCCTTGTAGACGGTCCAGGTGGAACCGCCCAGCGTCAGACTGCCCTGCGAGGTGCCGAGCGGGCCGACCGCTCCGGTCTTGTTGACCCAGAGCATGATCTCGTAGGCGTAGTTGGTGTCCCAGATGTCGTACGACGTGTTGTACGCGCCGGACGACGGCACCGTGACGTTGTAGCTGCTCTTGAGCGAACCGAGCGAGGTGATCGACTTGTTGATCACCTTCTTGGCGTTGGGGTAGGACTTGATGCCGCCGGTGTTGGGGTGGTTGGCGTTGACGCCCCAGTTGGTACCGGAGTTGGCCCAGATGCACTGGCTGCCGGCGCCGGAGCCCCAGATGTCGTTGTAGAGCGTGTAGCCGTTCAGGGTCGTGGTGCCCCACTGGTCGCAGGAGCTCCAGACGGCGGCGGAGGCGGGGGCCGAGGCGAGGCCGACGGTGGCACCGAGCGCGAGGGCGGGGGCGAGAACGGCCGTAAGAGCGCGGCCCAGCTTGCGTGTTGCCATGGTGTCCCTTCCATGGGTGGGGGCAGAGTGCGAGTGGCTACCGCGCCCCCAGGGTGAGGACGCGGTCTTCTCCGGCGACGAGGTCGAGCGGCTCCGCGCCGGAGGAAGTCCGGAGTTCGACGCGGTGGGTACGGGAGGGCCGGACGACCGCCGTGGCGGAGTGGGGTGTCCAGCTCAGGTCGACCTCCGCCCCGAACCTCGTGCGTACGCCGGTGAGTTGACCGTGCGGATACGCCGCCGGCAGCGCGGGCAGCAGGACCAGCCGGTCCGGGGTCGACTGCACGAGCGCCTCGACGAGTACGCCGGGCAGGGTGTGCGCGGCGTCCGCGTTGTAGACGTCACGGTTCGGGTAGTGCGCGCTCATGAGGGAGGCGTGGAAGAAGTCACCGTCCAGCACCTGCCCGAGGGTGTGCGCGACCCGCTCGGCGTCCCGGAGGCGCGCGGCGACGAGCGCGTGGTGGAGGTACCCGTGCGCGGAATCGTTCTCGGCGCCGCGGAGTTGGAGCGCCCGGTGCGCGGCTGCGGCGAGCTGCGGGGTGTCGTACGGGTTGATCTCGTCGAGCGGCCAGACACCGTAGAGGTGACTGAGGTGCCGGTGGTCGTAGGCGTCGTCCAGCCCCGGCCGCGCCCATTCGGCGAGGGCGCCGTCGGCGTTGACACGGTGCGGCGGAAGCCGTTCGGCGAGGGCACTCCAGCGAAGGGCTTCCGGAGTGTCCGGGTGATAACTGGCGGCCGTTTCGAGGGCGTGCCGGGCGGCGGAGAGGTCCATCGCCGCGTTGATCGCACCCCAACTGGCGTTCGCGGGCCGGTTCTCGGGCGAGTAGGAGGGCACGACGACGAGTTGACCGTGCGCGTCGGTCCGACTGAGGAAGTCCTCGTAGAACAGGGCGACTTCGGCGAGTGCGGCGGCGGTGCGCGGATCGCGTGCGCCACGGGTCTCGTCGTGATCGACGAGCGGCTTGAGCAGCCAGTCCGCCCCCGCGGTCCACAGGTGCAGCGGGTACTCACGGCTGAAGTGGTACGACAGCCCGGACTCCCCGTCGGTGTGCGCGGGCGCGACGACACCCCGGGCACCGAAGACGGCACGGGCGTTCTCCCGCCAGTCGTCGAACTGACGGTGGATCAAGGAGGCGAGGGCGTCGGTGACTTCGGGGAGGGCGGCGCTCGCGGCGGAGGCGGTCTGGAGGTTGAGGTTCGCGTCGTTGGTGAACGCCCCTGACCAGGCCGTGTTCCAGTCGCCGGTCCACAGCCCCGTGAGGCGGGGCGGGAGCAGCCCGCTGGCGGAGAGGAGGTGATACCGGCCGGCGGCGAAGAGCCGCTCCAGCAGGGCGGGGCTGCGGGTCCGCTTCAGCAACTCGCTTCCGGGCAGGGCCCGTTCGGCGTCATCGGCATGGAGATCGAGGGTGACGCGGTCGTAGGCCGTGCGGTGGAGGGGAAGGTGCCGGTCGAGGAGAGCGTCGTACGACTGCCGCTCGTCGATCAGTTCTCGCAGGGCGCGTGTTTCCGCCACGACGTCCAGCTCGCCGGTGTGGCGTCGGACGCGGGTGAGGAGGAGGACCTCGGTGGCCCCGGTGAGATGAACTCCGTGCGGTGCGAGTCGGGTCGCTCCGCCGGTGACCACGACCAGGGTCACACCGGTGTACGCGCGCTCGCTGTCGGGGTAGCGGACGCGGAGCGTGAGCAGGGCGCCGTCGGAGGTCAGGAGGGTGCCCTGGCCGACACTCAACCCCTCAGGTGCTCCCGGGAGTTGATGGTCCTGCGCGAGGTCGAGGGTGAGGTCGGGGGCCGTGACGTGCTGGACGATCACATCGTCCGCCCGGGAGACGAAGACCCGGCTGCGCCAGCCGTCGCAGCGGGCGCCGACCTCGCCGGTGGTGAAGTCGACGGACCGGCGGTAGTCGCGTGCTGCGCCGGGCGGCCTGCGCAGCCGGATCTGGAAGGCCGGGTGGAAGGGCTGCACCCACTGGAGCGGGCGGCCGTCCGTGAAGTCCTCGGCGGCGGCGAGATCACCGGCGAGCAACCGGTCCTGGAGGGAAGGGAGTTCCGCGGCCAGTTGCGGGGACCGGGCGTGCTCTGCGCCGTTCGGGCGGACGAGGGTGTGGTGGGTGACGATGACGCGGTCGTCGTGCGGATCGCCGAAGACGAGCGTGCCGTGGTGACCGTTGCCGCTGAGGAAGGCGTCCTCCCAGCGGGGGGCGGGGAGGGGTTCCCAGGTGGTGTGGGCGGGGTGGCCGGTCATGGTCGCAGCACCGCCGCTCCGTACCGGCCGAGGGTGACCTCGTCCTCGGCGGTCTCGTCGGTGAGCAAGTCGTGGTGGGCGCCCGGTAGTTCGACCGTGACCGGATCGCGGCCGTGGTTGAGGAGGAACAGCAACTCCCCGCGCCGTACGGCCTCGACGCCCGGCGGGAGTGCGGCGAGCACCGGACGGGCGCCCGCGTCGGTGGCGATGCGGGCGAGCAGGGCGCGCAGCGCGTGGGGTTCCGGGAGCGTAGAGACGTACCAGGAACGGCCCTTGCGCAGGACGGCGGGGAGGCCGTCCAACTCGCCGCCCTTGTAAGGGATCGTCTCGTCGACGGCACCGGCCTCGGGCTCGATCTCCTCGGACCAGAGTGTGCCACGGAAGCCCTCGCACTCGGCGGTCTCCCCCGCGTCCAGGGGCCACCACTCGTGCAGGGTGCGGATGCCGAACAGGGCGCGGAGGCGGGCGTCCATGCCGCCGGGCCGTACGCGGTCGTCCTCGTCGGCGATGCCGGTGAGGAAGCCGGAGACGAGGGTGCCGCCGGCGCGGACGTACGCGAGGAGGTTGTCGATGGCCGTGTCCGTGAGGAGGTAGAGCTGGGGGACGACCACCAACTTGTAGGCGGAGAGGTCGTGTTCGGGGTGGGCGAAGTCGGTGGTGAGGTGGGACTCCCAGAGGGCGCGGTGCCAGGCGCGGACGATCCCGGGGTGATCGACCTCGGTGGAAAGCCGGCCGTCCTGCGCGCCGGCCCACCACGCGTGCCAGTCGTGCAGGATCGCGATGTCCGAGGTAATGTGACCATCCGTCACTTCACCGCCTATGCAGGCGAGTTCGGCGCCCAGCTGCTTGACCTCCTGGAACGTGCGTCCTCGCTCCCCCGCGTGGCTGAGCATCCCGGAGTGGAACTTCTCGGCGCCCTGCCGGGACTGGCGCCACTGGAAGTAGCAGACGGCGTCGGCGCCGCGGGCCACGGCCTGGAGGGACCAGAGGCGGTTGAGGCCGCGGGGCTTGGGGTGGTTCACACCGCGCCAGTTGACGGGTCCGGCCGCCTGCTCCATGAGCATCCAGGGGCCGTGCGCCTGCGAGCGGGTCAAGTCCTGTACCAGGGCGGCACTTTGGGCGCCCAGCGGGTCACGCGGATCGGGGTAGAGGTCGACCGAGACGACGTCCTCCTCCTCGGACCAGCGCCAGCCGTCCTGGCCCACCCACAACGGCATGAAGTTGGTGGTGACCGGGAGGTGCGGGGTGTGCCGGCGGACGATGTCCCGTTCGGCGGTGTAGCACTCCAGGAGCATGTCGGAGGTGAAGCGCCGGAAGTCGAGCACGTGGGTGGGGTTGTTGAGGTAGTGGGCGTGGCGCGGGGGCAGGATGCCGTCCCAGGTGTCGTAGCCCTGGCTCCAGAATGCCGTGCCCCAGGCCGAGTTGAGGGCATCCAGCGCGCCGTATCGCGCGCGCAGCCAGCCGCGGAAGGCGACGGCGGCCTCGTCGCCGTAGTCGAAGGTGCAGTACTCGTTGTTGATGTGCCACATCGTGAGGGCGGGGTGGCCGGCGTAACGGGCGGCCAGGTCCTCGGTGATGGCGGCGGCGTGGCGGCGGTAGACGGCGCTGGAGTGGGAGAAGTGCTGCCGTCCGCCCCACCATTCGATCCGGCCGTCCGCGTCGCGGGGCAGCGTCTCCGGGTGGAGCCGGCCGAGCCACGGGGGCGGCGAGGAGGTGGGCGTGGCGAGGACGACCCCGATCCCACTGCCGTGCATCAGATCCATCAGCCGGTCCAGCCAGCCGAACTCCCTTGCCCCCGGCTCGGGTTCGAGTGTGGCCCAGGAGAAGACGCCGAGGGTGACGGAGTTGACGCCGGCGTCCTTCATCAGCCGGACGTCCTCGTGCCAGGTCTCCTCGGGCCACTGCTCGGGGTTGTAGTCACCGCCGAAGAGGATGCGGCCACGGGTGGCGTCGCTGAGGTGAGGCATCAGATCCGCTCCCCGTACTGGATGCCGCGCCCGTTGGTGGCGAGGTACACGCGGCCGTACACGCGCGGGTCACCGGTGATGGACTGACCGGTCCAACCCCACTGGTGCTGGTCGTCGTTGATCCGCGTCCAGGTCTTCGCCTCGTCGTCGGAGCGGTAGACGGCGGTGATGGTCTCGGTCGAACCGACCTGATAGATCGCGGGGTAGTCGGCGCCGGGGGCGGGTCTGCCGAAGCCGAGGGTGTAGGAGGCCCAGCAGCTGGCGACCTTGGCGAAGCTCACTCCCCCGTCTACGGACCGGTACAACCCATTCCATTTGACGCTCAGCCACAGGTCACCGGACCTGCCGGGCGCGGCGACCAGCTGGAACTGACTGTCTCCGGCGGGCAGCCCACTCGCACGCGCAGTGAACGAGAGGCCGCTGTCAGTGCTGGCGTATAGCGTTCCTGTGTCGGTGTCGTATGCGTAGAAGAGCGTCGGGTCGGCCGGGTCGGCGACCGGCGTGGCGCCCTTCGGGAAGGAGGAGATCTCGGACCAGGTCGCGCCGTTGTCCGCCGAGCGGTGAGCCGCGTACTTCGTGCCGTCCCAGTGCACGAAGGACCACAGCAGCGTACCGCCGTCGGCGCTGGTGGCGATCGGCCCCGGTGCGTCGTGGGCGAGGGAGGGCTGGGCAGCGAAGGGCGCCCAGGTCCGGCCGCCGTCGCCCGAGTACGCGCCGTTGCCGTTGTCGCCCCAGCCCGTGCGGACGACGTAGGTCGGCCTGTCCGCGGCCTGCGCGATGCCCGTCGCCGACCCGAACACGGGGTTCGTCGCCATGCCGCGCGACGGAGACGCCGTGAGCCGCTCGTGGTACATCACGCCGATGTCCCGCGAGGCGCTGATCAGGTGCGCCTCCCCGACCGGGGGCGAGATCAGCTGGATCACGGACGTCTCCTCCAGGCCACGTGTCCGCGGCGCCCAGTGGGTGAGGTCACGGGTGCCGTAGAGGGTGGCGCCGGTGCCGTAGACGACGTGCTGCGAGTCGTACGGGTCGACGGCCACGGCCTGGATCCACCAGCCGAACTTCGGCTGGTCCGCACCCCACTTGAGGAAAGGAGTCTCGGACACGTCGAAGACAGCAACGTCCTTGAGGGACGTCCAGGTACGGCCGCCGTCGGTGGTCCGGTACAGGGTGTCGACGGCCGCCCAGCGGTTGTTGGTGGAGACGACGACGGTCCCGGCGCGACAGGCGTCGACGGCGACCCCGCCGTAGCCGAAGGTGTCGCTGCCGCCGGGTTGGACGGGGGTGGCGTCCGTCCAACGATCGCTGGCGGGTGCCAACTTGTGCACACTGCCGGTGGACTGGCCGTTGGGCCCGGGGGCGTCGGCGTAGGTCACGTACAACTCGCGGCTGCGGGCGTCGTACGCGGCCCGGATCGGGACCTTGGCGGAGGTTCCGGTGGGCTGCCCGGGGACGGCCGTCCAGGCGGTGCCGTCAGTGCTGCGGTAGAGGTTGACGGCGGTCGCGCTCCCGTCGCCGTCACCCCACCCGGCGTAGACGGCACGGCCGACGGCGACGAGGAAGGTGACGCCCTGGCCGCTCGGGCCGGCGGTCGCCGGGAAGCCGGTTACCGCTGCCCAAGTGGCGCCCCGGTCGGTCGACTTGAGCAGTCCGTCGTGCCGGGTGCCGAGCCACAGGGTGTCACTGTCACGCGGATCGACGAGCAGCCGCTCGCCGGCACCGCGCCCGTCCTCGTTGCCGCCGAGCTTCACGGTGAGGTCGGTGCGGGTCCAGGTGGCGCCACGGTCCTCGGAGCGCAGGATCGCGCCGTTGCCCGCCCAGGACTGGGCGTACGTACCGACGGCGAGGTACAGCCGGTCCGGATGCGCGGGGTCGACGGCGAGGGCCTCCACCCCGAGGAGATTCCAGTCGTCCCAGCCGAGTTGGTCGGTGAGGGGAATCCAGCGGGCGGTTCGCTCGTCCCAGCGGTAGGCACCGCCGATGTCGGTACGGGCGTAGGCGAGACCCCGGACGGAGGGGTGGAAGAGGACACCGGTGACGAATCCGGTACCGCCGATGGCGGCGTTGCGCCAGCGGTAGGAGGGGGTGACTGTGGTGGCTTCCGCCGCCTGCGCCCTCGTTGTGAGGAGCGGCACGCTGCTGAGCGCGGCGACGGCTGCGGTGCCCGCGAGAACGGCACGCCGGGTCATTTCGGACGCGCGCATGACACACCTCGTTCTACAGAGAAACGGTCAGGGGAGTTTCCTAAGGGGCGCGGGGCTGTATCAATGTGCGGCTCCGCCGCGTGGGCGCGACCAGCCACAACGCACCCGCAGCCAACCGACAAGCTCAGCCCTTGACGGCGCCCGTCAACATCCCCTTCTTGAAATGCCGCTGCACAAACGGCGAAAGCACAGCCACCGGCAGCAACGCCATCACCATGACCGCCATCTGCACGGCCAACCCCGACAACTCCCCCGTCTTGATCGCCTGCCCGAGCCCCACCGGAGCCTCCTGCTTCTGCACCAACTGGATCATGACGTTCTGCAACGGCATCATGTCCTGGTCGTTCAGATACAGAGACGCGTTGAACCAGGCACTCCAGTACCCCACGGCGTAGAACAGCGTGATGACAGCCAGCACCGCACGCGACAACGGCATGACAATCACCCACAGAATCCGGAAGTCACCGGCGCCGTCGATCCGCGCGCTGTCGGTGAGTTCCTGCGAGATGCCCATGAAGAACCCGCGCAGCACAAGGATGTTGAAGACGCTGAGCGCACTCGGCAGGATCAACGCGAGATAGCTGTCGGTCAGGCCGAGCGACTGAACCAGCAGATACGTGGGGATGAGCCCGGCGCTGAAGAACATCGTCGCCAGCATCATCATCAGGATCCACCGGTGCCCGACCGACCCGATACGCGAGAGGCCGTAGGCGCACAGCACGGAGACCGTCATCGAGAACGCCGTGCCGACGACGGTGATGAGGACACTGATGACCGCCGCGCGGGTGACCTGGCCGCCGCTGAGGAGTTCCTTGTAGGCGATGAGGGTGATGCCCTTGGGGACCATGACCAGACCGCCGGCCTCGTCGATGGTCTTGCGTGAGGAGAGGCTGGTGACGAGGACGATCCAGAGCGGGAAGAGGATGCCGAGGCAGGCGAGGGTGAGGACGAGGCCCTTGCCCGCGAGACCGGCCCTGCTGGGTTCCTCCTCCCAGGTCGGGCGGGGCGGCGCGGCCCAACGGCCGGGCTGCCGTGGGGACTTGACTGGCTTGACGGGTTTGTCGACGACGGCGGTCATTTCTTGTACACCCCCTGCTCGCCCATGAGGTGGGCCACTTTGTTCGCGGCGAGGACCAGGCCGAGGCTGATCACGCCCTTGACGAGTCCGGCGGCGGCCGCGTAGCCGAAGTCCTGGTTGCGGACGCCGTTCCACCAGACGAAGGTGTCGAGGACCTCCGCCGCTCCCGGTCCCACGGCGTCGCGTTGGAGCAGGATCTGTTCGAAGCCGACGGTCAGGGCGTCACCGACGCGCAGCACCAGCAGCAGTGCGATCACCGGTCGCAGCGCGGGCAGGGTGACGTGCCACATGCGGCGCCAGCGTCCGGCGCCGTCCATCGCGGCGGCCTCGTACAGATCGGGGCTGACCGAGGACAGCGCGGCGAGGAAGACGATGATCCCCCAGCCGGCGTCCTTCCACACGCTCTGCGCGGTGATCAGGAACTTGAACGTGTGCGGGTCGGTCATGATGTCGAGGCCGTCGTAGCCGTGTTGCCGCAGGAGCTGCGAGAACAGGCCCGCCCCGCCGAGGAGTTGCTGGAAGACGGCGATGACCAGCACCCAGGAGAAGAAGTGCGGGAGGTAGAGGATGGCCTGGGACAGGGCCCGGACCCGGGGCCTGACCACGCTGTTGATGAGCAGCGCGAGCAGGATGGGGATCGGGAAGAACAGGACCAGTTGGAGCGAGAACAGGACGAGCGTGTTCTGTACGGCGCTCCAGAACGCCGAGTCCGCGAAGATCTGCTGGAAGTTCTCCAGGCCGACCCAGGGGCTGTGCAGCATCGAGACGATGCCGTTGTCGCTGACGTAGGGGTCGTAGTCCTCGAAGGCGACGATGTTGCCGAGGATCGGCAGGTAGTTGAAGACCAGGATGAGCAGGACGGCCGGCAGGGTCATCAGGAGCAGGACGCGGTCGCGTCTGAACCTGAGCCGCAGGCTCACCTTCCCGCCGGGACGTTTCCGCCGGGTGCCGGTGGCTGTGCCGGACGCCACCGGGGTCCTGTCCGTCGTGTCGGCCTCGGTCCTGCTCCGAGGCACCGTGCTGTGGGACACGGCCGTTCTCCTCGCCTCGGTACCCGGTCAGCTCGTCGCGGTGCCGTTGTCGTCGAGCAACTTCTGGTACCAGGCGCGGAGTTGGTCGCCGCCCTTGCTCTTCCAGTCCGATACGGCCTGCTGCATGTCGCTGATCTTCTTCCGGCCGCGGGTGATGTCGTCCTCCAACTGCTCGAAGTCGTTGGAGAGGTTGGTGTAGCGGCTCGGCTCGGTGATCTGCTGGCCGTAGAAGCTCGACTTCTTTGTGAAGGCGCCCATCCGCTGCTGCCACTCCACCTGCGCCTTGGCGACCTCGGGGAAGTCGGGGTGGGCGATCGTCGCGGCGGGGCTGGCGACCATGACGTAGGCGTTGATGACCTCGTTGTTGCCCTGGTCGGTCTTGGTGGGCACACCGTTCTTGACGGTGTAATGGGTGCCCTCCACACCGTAGTTGGTGAGCATGTACTCCTTGGTGCCGTACGGCGCGGCGGTGACGTTGGCGACGGCCAGCGCGTCACGGACGACGGACTCGGAGGCCTTCTTGCTGATGAAGGCGAAGATGCCGGCCGGTTCGCCGGCCCAGAGGGTCGGGGCGCCGCCGTCGTGGCCGAAGATGTCCATGCCCCAGATCTTGTAGTCCGGGTTCTGGGTGGCCTGTTCGGCGGTGCGGCTCCACCACTGCGAGATGTCCTGGGCGTAGATGAGGAACTCGCCCGCCGCGAACTTGGGGCCCGGGTCGGTGGCCGCGCTCTTGCCCAACTTGGCGTCGGGGTGCACATATCCGGCGGCGAACAGCTTGCGGGTCCACTCCAGCGCCTCCAGGTACTCCTGGGTCTCGATGCGGTTGACCAGCTTGCCGTCGACGAGGTTCCAGCCGAGCGACTTCTCGCTGCCGGAGAGCACTCCCCAGGCGTTGAACGCGGTCCACTTCATGTCCAGGCAGGCCCAGCGCTTGGCCCTGGCGTTGGTGATCTCCTTGGCCAGGGCCATGAACTCGTCGGCGGAGGTGGGGACTTGGTACCCCTCCTTGTCGAAGATGTCCTTGCGGTAGAGCGGCACGATGTTGGGGACGTACGAGGACGGCATCGGCAGTCCGCGCAGCTTGCCGCCGAAGACGCAGCGCTGCCAGGCGTCGGACGGGATCGCCGCGAGGTTCGGGTAGTCCTTGACCTTGTCGCCGGCCAGGTAGGGGCCGAGGTCGGCGAACTTGCCGATGATGGCGCTGGGTATCTTGCCGCCCATGTTCCAGCCGGGGACGACCACGACGTCCGGGATGTCGCTGGAGGCGAGGACCGCGCCGAGCTTCTGGTCGTAGGTGTTGCCGTCCTGGTTCTGCCAGGTCACGTCGACGCCGATGAGGGCGTTCATCGCCTTGTAGTAGGCGTTGTCGCTCTTCGGCGGGGAGCCCCAGAACGGCGACATGACGGAGACCTTGCCGCCCTTGCCGAGCTTCTTCGGGACCGAGGTCTTCAGCGTGGCGAGGTCCAGCTTGCTGGAGAAGCCGATCGCGGAGCCGTTCTTGGAGGGGAGATCCGGGGTCACCACGTTGCCGGCCACGAACGCCGGCAGCAGCTTCTTGACGCCCTTGCCCGCCGAACTGCCCCCGCCCGAACCGCTGTCCGAGGCGCCGCAGGCGGAGAGCAGCGGGACACCTCCCGCCACCGCTGCGGCGACGACCGCCGTGGAGGCGAGGAAGCTTCTCCGGCTGGGAGCGGAGGCGGCGGAGGCGTTCGGCGTCATTGCGTCAACCCTTCATGGCGCACCAGGACACCCGGCGGTGGAGCCGTCGGCTGCGGTGTCTTGAGTGGAACAGAGCACTTAGTCGAAGCGCTTCGATGTTGCTGCGAGGTTAAGTGAACACCCAGGGGTGCACAAGGGTCGCTCCCAAGATTCCTCCGAGGTGTAGGGGATGACCTGTTCGTATGCGCTGCTTGAAATAACGGTGAAGGTCTCTTGACACCCGCCGCTCATCGAATCAGCATCGAAGCGCTTCGAAAGCGCCGCGCCGCTCCATCGCAAGGGGACCCCCACGTGACCGCACAAACGCCGCCCACGCCGCCTTTCCGCGACCCGCAGCTGCCGTTCGCGAAGCGCATCGACGATCTGCTGGCGCGACTCACCCTCGACGAGAAGGTCGGGTTCCTGCACCAGTACGCGCCCGCCGTGGAGCGCCTGGGCGTCGCCGCGTTCCGCACCGGCCAGGAGGCCCTGCACGGCGTGGCGTGGATGGGCCCGGCGACGGTCTTCCCGCAGGCGGTGGGCCTGGGCGCGACCTGGAACGAGGAGCTCGTACGACGGGTCGGCGAGGCGGTGTCCAAGGAGGCCCGCGCGATGCGCGCCCGGGACGACCGCGTCGGCCTCAACGTCTGGTCCCCCACGGTGAATCTGCTGCGCCACCCGCTGTGGGGCCGTAACGAGGAGGGCTACTCGGAGGACCCGAAGCTGACCTCGGCGATCGCCACGGCGTACACCCGCGGGCTGCGCGGCGACCATCCGACGTACTGGCGCACCGCGCCCGTCCTCAAGCACTGGCTGGCGCACAACAACGAGACGGGCCGCGACGTCTCGTCGTCCTCCGTCCGCCCGCGCGTGCTGCACGAGTACGACCTGCGCGCCTTCCGCGAGACGGTCGAGGCGGGCGCGGTGGCCGGGGTGATGCCTGCCTACAACCTGGTCAACGGGCGCCCCAACCACGTCTCGCCGTATCTGCGCGAGCACCTGCGCACCTGGACCGACGAGGATCTGCTGGTCTGCTCGGACGCGGGCGCGCCCTCCAACCTGGTCGACTCCGAGCACTACTTCGACACCCACGAGGAGGCGACGGCGGCCTCGCTGCTGGCCGGTGTGGACAGCTTCACCGATCACGGCACGGACAGCTCGACGATCGTGGCGCGGATCCAAGGCGCCCTGGAGCAGGGCCTGTTGACGGAGGCGGACATCGACGCGGCGGTCCGCCGTCAGCTCTCGGTCCGGTTCCGGCTCGGTGAGTTCGACCCGGCGCACGACCCGCACGCCGGCATCGAGGACTTCGACACCCCGGCGCACCGGGCGCTCGCCCAAGAAGCCGCCGAACAGGCGGTCGTCCTCCTCAAGAACGACGACGACCTGCTGCCCCTCGCCCACGACACCCGGCTCGCCGTCGTCGGTCTGCTCGCCGACGAGTGCAAACTCGACTGGTACAGCGGCACGTTGATCCACCGCTCCACTCCGCTGGAGGGCCTGTACGAGCGGTTCGGCGCCGAGCGCGTCGAGTTCGCGGAGGGCGTGGACCGGGTCAGGCTGCGGACCTCCCAAGGCACCTTCCTGCACGTCCCGTTGACGGAGGTGGCCGACGAAGTGCGCGGCGCGGAGGGCGCGTTGGACCCAGCTCTCCTCGCGGGCCGCACCGACCTCCCGCCGCTCACCACCGACTCCACCGGCACCGAACTCGCGCTCGTCGACTGGGGCGAGGGTGTCCTCACGCTCCGCGCCCCGGACGGCCGTTACCTCTCGGTCGCCGAGGACGGTTACGTCCGCGCCTCCGCCGACCAGCCCGGAGGCTGGGTCGTCCAGGAGACATTCCGCCTGGAACCCCACGGGAACGGCCACCTCCTGCTGCACATCGGTACGGGTCGGCACGTCTCTGTCGCCGCCGACGGCGTGAAGGTTGCCGAAGAGGGCGCGGAAACCTTCGAGTTGGTGGTCGTCGAGCGCGGCGAGGACGCGGTGACCCGGGTCGCGGTCGCGGCGGACGTGGTGCTCGTCGTCGCGGGCAACGACCCGCACATCAACGGCCGCGAGACCGAGGACCGTACGACGCTGCGCCTCCCCGCCCACCAGGAACGCCTGCTGCGCGCGGCCCGCGCCGCGAACCCCAGGACGGCGCTGGCGCTGGCCTCCGCGTACCCGTACACGGTCGACCCCGCCGCCCTCCCCGCGATCCTGTGGTCCGCCCACGGCGGCCAGGCGGCGGGCACGGCCCTGGCCCGCGTCCTCGCCGGCGACGTCTCCCCCGCCGGCCGCCTCCCCCAGACCTGGTACGCCGACGACACCGACCTGCCCGGCCTCCTCGACTACGACGTGATCGGCGGCCGTCAGACCTACCTCTACTTCGAGGGCGCCCCGCTGTTCCCGTTCGGCCACGGTCTGTCGTACGCGTCCTTCTCCTACGGCGACCTGACCGCTCGGGCCGAACTCGGCGCGGTGCACGTGCGGTTCACGGTCACCAACACGGGCGACGTGACGGCCGACGAGGTCGCGCAGCTGTACACGCGCGCCGCCGACCCGTCGGTCCCGCGCCCGCGCCGCGAGCTGACCGCCCACCGCCGCGTGACCCTCGCCCCGGGCGAGCAGGCGGAACTCTCCTTCGAACTCCCGCTGTCCGCCTTCGAGTTCTGGGATGTGGCGCGGGGCGGCCCGCGTCTGGAACCCGGCCGGTACGACCTCCTCGTCGGCGCCTCCAGCGAGGACATCCGCCTGCGGACGGCGGTGGCGCTCGACGGCGAGCCCGCCGCACCCCGTGCCGTCCTCCAACACGGCCTGGACGCGGCCGACTTCGACGAGCAGTCGGGCGGCGAGATCGTCGACCGGACAAAGGCGGCGGGCGGCGCGGTGACGCCGGTGCGGGGCGGTACGGCGGAACTGGTCTACCGGCACTGCGACTTCGGCGCCGGTGTCACGGAGGTGACCGTGGAGGTGGCGGGCGAGGGGGTCGTGGAACTGTCCCTGGACGGCGGCCCGGCACTCGCCGAACTCGCCCTGCCCGCACCCGCGTCGGGCCCGTACGACTACACCACGCTCGGCGCCGGGATCGTCGCCGAGGGCGTGCACGACGTGCGCATCGGACTGCGCGGCCCGCTGCGGCTCGCGCACGTCGGCTTCTCCGGCTGAGGGTCCGGAAGCAGGCCGACGGAAAGGAGGGGCCCGGCACCGGAAGGCATCGGTGCCGGGCCCCTCCGGAGAGCCTATATGAAAATGGTTACCGTTTACTAGAGTCGGTTCACTAGAGCGCGAGCCCGGTCAGCACCAGCACCCGCTCGTAGGTGTAGTCGTCCATCGCGAACTTCACGCCCTCGCGGCCGAAACCGGACTGCTTGGCGCCGCCGTACGGCATCTGGTCGGCGCGGTAGGACGGGACGTCGCCGATCACGACTCCGCCGACCTCAAGGGCGCGGTGGGCGCGGAAGGCGACCTGCACGTCGTGGGTGAACACCCCTGCCTGGAGGCCGTACTTGGAGTCGTTGGCGGCGGCGAAGGCGGCGGCCTCACCGTCCACCTTCGTCACGGTCAGGACCGGTCCGAAGACCTCCTCGCAGGAGATCGTCGTGTCGGCCGGTACGTCCGTCAGCACGGTCGGCGCGTACGAGGCGCCGTCCCGCTTGCCGCCGGTGAGGAGGGTGGCGCCCGCCTCGACGGCCTCCTGGACCCACGACTCGACGCGCTGCGCGGCGGCCTCGCTGACCAGTGGCCCGACGTCGGTCTCGGCGTCGGACGGGTCACCGGTGACCTGGGCCTCGACGGCGGCGACGATGCGCGGGAGGAGGCGGTCGTAGACGGCCGCGTCCACGATGACCCGCTGCACGGAGATGCAGGACTGGCCGCCCTGGTAGTTCGAGAAGGTGGCGATGCGGGTCGCGGCCCAGTCGAGGTCGGCGTCGGAGGAGTAGTCCCCGAGGACCACGGCCGCGCCGTTGCCGCCCAGCTCCAGGGTGCAGTGCTTGCGCGGCACCGAGTCCATGATCGCGTAGCCGACCTTCTCCGAACCGGTGAAGGAGATCACCGGCAGCCGCTCGTCCTGGACGAGGGCGGGCATGTGGTCGTTGGCGACCGGGAGGATGCTCCAGGACCCGGCGGGCAGCTCGGTCTCGGCGAGCAGGTCGCCGATGACCAGGCCGGAGAGCGGAGTGGCCGGGGCCGGCTTGAGGATGATCGGCACGCCGGCCGCGATCGCGGGGGCGATCTTGTGGGCGCACAGGTTCAGCGGGAAGTTGAAGGGCGCGATGCCGAGGACAACGCCCTTCGGGAAGCGCCGGGTGAGGGCGAGCCGGCCCTGGCCGCCGGCGTCGGTGTCGAGGCGCTGGGCCTCGCCGCCGTTGAACCGCCGGGCCTCCTCCGCGGCGAACCGGAACACGGACACCGCCCGGCCGACCTCGCCGCGCGCCCACTTGATCGGCTTGCCGTTCTCGGCGGAGATGAGCTGCGCGATCTCCTCGGTGCGCTCGACGAGACGCCTGCTGACGTGGTCGAGGGCGGCGGCGCGGACATGGGCGGGGGTCGCGGCGAACTCGTCCCGTACGGCGTACGCGGCGGCCACCGCCTCCTCGACCTGGGCGTCGGTCGGCACGGTGACCTTGCCGACGAGTCGTCCGTCCCACGGGGAGGTGACGTCGAAGGTGTCCTCGCCGGTGGCCTGGCGGCCGGCGAGCCAGAAGGCGTGGGTGGAAGTCATGTCCGGCCCTTCCGCGTTGGGGGTGGTCTTGGGGCTTCTCGGTCCACCGTAGGGGCGGGAGGACTGCGGTGCGTTTAGCCGAGTCGTAGTGGTACCGGACGGGAACACTACAGTTCGGCAGGGCCCGCCACTCCGCGACGGCCATCAGTCCACAGCGACCACTGCACCGCGGCGGCCATCACTCCGCCGCGGCCGTCGCCTTGAGCGCCAGCCACAACTCCATCCGTACGTCCGGATCGTCCAGCGACCGCCCGAGGATCTCCTCGACCCGCCGCATCCGGTACCGCAGCGTGTGCCGGTGCACCCCGAGGTCCGCCGCCGCCGCGTCCCACTGGCCGTGCCGGGACAGCCACGCCCGCAGCGAAGCGACCAGATCGCCCCGCCCGGTCGCGTCGTGCTCGGAGAGCGGTCGTAGCAACCCGTCCGCGAAGGCCCGCACCGCGTCGTCGGCGAGCAGCGGCAGCACGGAACCGGCGGCCAGTTGCTCGTGCTCGACGAGCACCCGCCCGCGTCGCCGGGCCACGGACAGCGCCTGCTCGGCCTGCTTGTAGGCGGTCGCCGCGGCGATGGGTCCCGCCGGTGCCGAGAGCCCCACGACCAGGTCGTCGTTCTCGCCCTGCTCCCGCCCGTCCGAAGAGGCGCGCCCGGCCTCCCGTACCGCCGCGTACTCCCCGCACGCCTCGACCGCAGCGCCCCCGTCCACGGCCAGCACCACCAGCCGTTCCGGCCCTTCCGGTACGACGAGCACGGCCTCCCCCGACCTCGCCGCCGCCGACTCCACGACCTCGGCGAGCCCGCCCAGCGGGTCGCGGTCCGCCGCGGCGGACTCCCCCACGACCACCCGGAACGGCGCGTCGAGGAGCCCGCCGTAGAGTTCCCCGGCGACCGCCCGCGCGTGATCCGGGTGCCCGGCGAGCAGCAGTCGCAGCACCGCCGCCCCGATCCGCTGCTCGGCGGCCTGGAGCGACCGGGAGCGTTCCGTGGTGAGGGTCAGGAGCGCGATCGCGGAGTGTACGGCGTACCGCTCGGCCGTCCCCAGCGCGGACTCGGTCCCCACGGCGAGCGCGGCGCGCGGGCGGCGTCCGGTGCCCAGGGTGTGCAGTTCGACGCGGTCCTCGTTGTCCGGCCCGCCCACCACGGACGAGGCGGGCGCGGGCCGGTCCCGCAACCGCTCCACGTCCGCCGTGAGCCGGGCGGCGCGGCGGCCGGCCCACTCCGGTGCGGTGGCGACGACGGCGCCGGACGCGTCGTAGAGCGCGGCCCATCCGTCGACCTGCGCGGCGAGCGCGCCGAGGAGCCCCTCCGGGCCCTCGGTGAGGGCCTGCTTGGTGAGCTCGCGCTGCGCGGCGAAGCCGGCGGTCACGGCCCGGTACTGGTCGGCGGCGATCGCGGCGGAGACGGCCTTGCTGATCGCGAGGAAGGGGGTCCGGCGGGGCACTTCGAGCAGCGGCAGCCCTTCTTCCCTGGCCGTGTCGACCAGCGCTTTCGGAATCTCGTCGTAGTTGACCCCGACGGCGAACCCGAGCCCGACGACCCCGGCCCCCACCAGCCGCTTCACGTACCGCCGCATGGCCTTGGGATCCTCCGCGTCCAGCTTCAACGCGGTGATCAGCAACAGCTCCCCGCCCTCCATGTACGGCACCGGGTCCGCCAGCTCACTGACATGCGCCCAGCGGACGGGCACGTCCAGACGGTCCTCGCCGGCGCGCACGGTGAGCTTGAGCGCGGAGTGGTGGACGAGGGAGGCGAGCGTGGGGGGCATGGGGCCTTCAGATCGGAGGACATCGAGCACATCGGAAGACATCGGAAGACATCGAAGGACATCGAGCACGGGCGATCATGGCGATCTTTTGGCCGTCGCGTATGAACGGCCTGTGCCGATTCTGCCTCACCGTACGGTCGGGCCGTACCTGTTTGTCCGGTTCAGGGGGCTGGTTCGCGCAGGTCCACGAGTGACGGGGGCGCGTGCTCTCCCTTCACGCTGGTCAGGGAAAGCACGGCGTGGCCGGCCGGCACTCCGTGCGCCAGCTCGGACGCGGACCAGCGTTCCCGTTCCACCTGGCGGACGGTCACGGCCTCCGTGGTCACGGCCTTGCCGGTGATCAGCTTGCGGAGGGCATGGATGGCGCGGGTCATGGGCTGATCGGCGAAGACGGTGTGCTTGGCGACGTCCCTGGTCTCCACCCACTCGGTACCCCACGCGTGTGCGAAGCGGCTGCCGTCCCAGGTGGTGACGCCTGCCAGCGCCATTCGGCAGCCGACGGCGCCGTACAGCGGGCCGTGCAGGGCCTCGGGCACGTCACCGACTGTTCGCAGGGCAAGGACGACACCCGCGTCCTCGGACCGCAGCCGCTGGATCCGGCGCAGCGACTCGGTGGTCACCGTGCCGGTGGCGTCATCGAGGACGAGACACGCGAAGTGCCCACGCTCACGGCCGCGCACCACCGCGGCGAACTGCGCGAGGACCAGCCGGGTGAGCAGCCGGGCCGCCTCATCGTGCCCATGCTCGGGCAGGTCGATACGGACACGCAGCGGATGGTGGGCGACGGCACGCAGCGAGAACGGCCGTACGGTCCCGCCCCCCGCTCCGAAGAACTCGGCGAACACCGGACGATCGAGCAGGGCGAGCCGGTCGGCGAGGGCCTGGCCGGGGTCGTTGCCACCGCCGGCATGGCGCATGCGGGAGTCGAGTTCACGGCGCATCACGCCGTGTTGGTCGTCAGTGAGTGCCGCGCTCAGCTCCGCCAGCGCCCTCGGCTCGCTCTCGAGGAGTTCGCGCAGCACAGGCAGTGTGGGGAACCTGCCGTACACGGCCCGGTAGGGCCCGAGGAGCTGGGCCAGGGCGCCGGCGGCACGCTGGGTGTCCACGGTGTCGAGGTCGCCGACAAGAGCCTCCGCGAGCAGGGCGGCGGCTTCGTCGGGGTCAACGGCCTCGGCGTACGGGTCCAGGTCATGGACGGACGCCGGGTCCCCCACACGGACGATCACGTCGAACCCGTCGTCCGGGCCGAGAGGCGCACCGGTCGCGGACACCACGACAACGGCACACCGGCCGGTGAGAGCCTGCAGGGTGAGATTCTCGACCACCGGCCGCACCACGTGCCGCGTCTTTCCCGAACCCGAAGGTCCGACGACGAGCAGCGAAGTCCCCAGCGTGTCCGGGCCGAGCGCGGTGCCGGCGCCACGATAGGCGAGCGGGATGCGCTCACCCGCCACCCAGGTCCCGATCCGCACCTGCCCGGCGAGCAGGTCGTGCCGCGCGACGCGGCCGGGGAGGTCACGGGAGCCGGAGGGGTGGATCCAGGCGCCGCCCGCGGCCCGCAGCACGGTCTGGGTGAAGGAGGCGAGGTCACCGGTCCGCCGAGCCCGCCGCCAGGCGTGCTCGACGCGCGCGCAGTCCACGTCGTTCATCCGCCCCGCCAGTACCTCGGCGGTGAGGATGTCCGCGGCCTCGAACTGCCCCGCTTCCCGCAGCTCGGGCCAGTGCGCCCGTGACCCGACGGCCGGCGCCTGCTCGGCGACAGCCGTCTGAGCCGCGGTGCCGGGCGCGGCGTACCGCTCCCGGACGAGTGGCAGCCAGCCGCCGATACGGGCGAACGGCCAGACGACGAGCACGCCGATGACCACGTAGAGCAGGTTGCCCATCAGCGGTGTGGAGATGAATTCGTAGCCGCCCGGGAGAAGGGCGATGAGGTGGTACACGGGACGGGCTACCGGAAGCGCGTTCCAGCCGACGGCGGGGAAGATTCTCGGGACCACGACCAGGTTCAGGGCGATCACGGCGCCCAGCAGGGCGAGCAGCGCCCGCGTCGGCTGCGGGCGGCGGGTGACGAGGTGCCTGATGATGTCCGGCCAGCTCCCCAAGCGCCCCATGCCATAGGCCAGGATGCCGAAAAATACGCCGTCGGCGACAATCACGGCCTCGACACCCTTGCCCTTGGGCGTGGTGGTGCCGGCCCACCACCAGTCGCCGGGGGTGAGCACCCTCAGCAGCGCCCATTGGTAAGGGATGCTGCCGTGCCGCCACAGCGACCACAGCAGCATGCCCACGACGAGTGGAACGACGACGCCGACGATGGTGATCGGTGACAGCCGCTCCGGGTTCTGTTCCGGCTTGGGCTTGCGGTACCCGAGCCGCCAGATACCGGGTCCTGCGGCAGGCCGGGGCTCGTTGAGCCAGTCGGCCACGGCGGGGCCGACCGCGCCCGGTGCGTGCGTCGGCCTCGGCGGTACGGCACCCTTCCCGGGCACATCCGCCGGCCCCGCCGGACGCGGCACAGGGTTCGCATGCGTGCCCCGCGCGTCCCGCGTCCCGTCGCTGTCCATCGTCCTCGCCCCTTGACCAGCCGTTCCGTACACCGTCAGCGAGTCAATCTAACGCGCCCACAAGGGGAGTTCACCGCTTACACGGCCTGACAGCCGCACTCCCCCGAACGGGCCGCCATGTCCACCACGGACAAGCCGCCCCGCCGACACCGCCCACATGGAGCATGCCCACCCCCCGCCCCCCGCCCTAGCCTGCGAGAAAAGAAGGAAAAGGAAAGCGCGAAAGCGTCCGCACCACCCCAGGAGCCCCTCATGACCGCACTTCCGCAGGAGCGCCGCGTCCTCACCGCCATCCCCGGCCCCAAGTCGCAGGAGCTGCAGGCCCGCCGTACCGCCGCGGTCGCGGCCGGTGTGGGCTCCGTGCTGCCCGTGTTCACCGCGCGTGCGGGCGGCGGGATCCTCGAGGACGTCGACGGGAACCGGTTCATCGACTTCGGGTCCGGTATCGCGGTGACGAGCGTCGGCGCGTCCGCCGAGGCCGTCGTACGGCGTGCCACCGCGCAGCTCGCCGACTTCACCCACACCTGTTTCATGGTCACGCCCTACGAGGGGTACGTCGAGGTCGCGGAGGCGCTCGCCGAGCTGACCCCCGGCGACCACGCCAAGAAGTCCGCGCTGTTCAACTCCGGCGCCGAAGCCGTCGAGAACGCCGTGAAGATCGCGCGGGCGTACACCAAGCGGCAGGCCGTCGTCGTGTTCGACCACGGGTACCACGGCCGGACCAACCTCACCATGGCGCTGACCTCGAAGAACATGCCGTACAAGAACGGCTTCGGTCCGTTCGCGCCCGAGGTGTACCGCGTGCCTGTGGCCTACGGCTACCGCTGGCCGACCGGTGCGGAGAACGCCGGTGCCGAGGCCTCCGCGCAGGCCATCGACATGATCAACAAGCAGATCGGCGCCGACAACGTCGCCGCGATCATCATCGAGCCGGTCCTCGGCGAGGGCGGTTTCATCGAGCCGGCGAAGGGCTTCCTCCCCGCGCTCAGCGCGTTCGCCAAGGCCAACGGGATCGTGTTCGTCGCGGACGAGATCCAGTCCGGGTTCTGCCGTACGGGTCAGTGGTTCGCGTGTGAGGACGAGGGTGTCGTCCCGGATCTGATCACCACCGCGAAGGGGATCGCGGGCGGTCTGCCGCTCGCCGCCGTCACCGGGCGCGCCGCGATCATGGACGCCGCGCACGCCGGTGGCCTCGGGGGTACCTACGGCGGCAACCCGGTCGCCTGCGCCGGTGCGCTCGGCTCCATCGAGACCATGAAGGAGCTGGACCTCAACGCCAGGGCCAAGAACATCGAGGCCGTGATGAAGACCCGCCTCGGTGCCATGGCGGAGAAGTTCGACATCATCGGCGATGTCCGCGGGCGCGGCGCGATGATCGCCATCGAGCTGGTCAAGGACCGTACGACCAAGGAGCCGAACCCGGAGGCGACCGCCGCGCTCGCCAAGGCGTGCCACCAGGAGGGGCTGCTGGTCCTGACCTGTGGCACCTACGGCAACGTCCTCCGCTTCCTGCCGCCGCTGGTCATCGGGGACGAACTGCTGAGCGAGGGGCTCGACATCATCGAGCAGGCGTTCGCACGTATCTGAGCCATCCACTCCCGTGTGCTCCGGTCCCAGGGAACCCGTGGCTCCCGCACCGGAGCCGCACCCCATGCGCCCCACCCGCCCCAGCCCTTTCCTCCACAGGGATTCACAGGCTGGGGCGGCGGGCGTCAGGCCGTGTGAAGAAGGTGTGCGGGGTGCATGACGGGACGCGAATCCGCCTGTCGTACCCGCCGCCCCTGCCGTAGGTTCTACCCAGATGAGAGATACACCCCGCCCGCAGGGGACTGTGGGTGATTACAGGACGAGGCCTCCCCAGCTTCGCCCTGGTCGTGCCCTCGCGCACACAACAGGAGCCTCTGGCTCCGAATCTCCTCACCGATCGGACAGTCGCCCGCCCCAAACCCCCCGGGGCGCGCGACCCGCCGATCCGGTCGGCCGGCCCGGAACCACCCCCCCTGTTCCGGGTCGGCCGACCTCCTTCTTCTGGCTGTTTATCGCCCTTCCCGCGCTGCTCTTCGCGCTGATCACCTGGCAGGTCGCCGCCAAGGGCCCGCTCCTCCGCCTGGACGCCCGCCTCAGCCGCGCGCTCGTCCACCCGGACCTCTTCTCCAAACTCCTCGCCGACCTCGGCGACGTCCGGGTCGCGCTCCCCGTCCTCGCCGCGGTCCTCGGCTACGTCGCGTGGCGCGCCCGTGCCGCAGGTACGGACCGCTGGTGGCGGCCACCCCTCTCGGCGGCGGTGCTGATGGCCCTGGTGCCGGCGCTGGTCGTCCCCCTCAAGGAAGTGATCGCCCGCGGCGGCACCCCGGCGGTCCCGCCCGGCACCGGCTACTACCCCTCCGGCCACACGGCCACCGCGATGATCGCCTACGGCTCCGCGACCCTGCTCCTCCTCCCCTGGCTCCGGGCGGCGTACGCCCGCCGGGGGTTGGTCATCGCCTGCGCCCTCGTCAACGTCGGCGTCCCGTTCGGTCTGGTCCGGCACGGCTACCACTGGCCACTGGACGTCGTGGCCAGCTGGTGCCTGTGTACGGTGCTGCTCGCCTCGTTCTGGTTGTTCCTGACCCGGGATGTCAGCCGAAGTAGCCGTCGAACGTCTTCTGGAACTCCCCGTTCGCGTAGCGGTCCCAGTTGATCGACCAGGTCATCAGTCCGCGCAGCGCGGGCCAGGTGCCGTGGGTCGCGTACGAGCCGCAACTCACCTTCTTCGTCAGGCAGTCCAGGGTCTTGGTGACCTCGGCCGGGGCGACATAGCCGTTGCCCGCGTTGACCGACGCCGGCATGCCGATGGCGATCTGGTCGGGGCGCAGGGCAGGGAAGACGTTGTTCGTGTCGCCCGCGACCGGGAAGCCGGTGAGCAGCATGTCGGTCATCGCGATGTGGAAGTCGGCGCCGCCCATGGTGTGGTACTGACCGTCGAGACCCATGATCGGGCCCGAGTTGTAGTCCTGGACGTGGAGCAGGGTCAGGTCGTCGCGCAGCGCGTAGACGACGGGCAGATACGCCCCGCACCTCGGGTCCTGGCCGCCCCACTTGCCGGTGCCGTAGAACTGGTGGCCCATCTGCACGAAGAAGGTCTCGGGCGCCATGCTCAGCACGAACTTCGCGCCGTACTTGGCCTTCAGGGTCTTCAGGGCCGCGATCAGGTTGACCACCACGGGAGTTGTGGGGCTCTTGAAGTTCGTGTCGCTCGCGTCGAGCGAGAGGGAGTGGCCCTCGAAGTCGATGTCCAGGCCGTCGAGTCCGTAGGTGTCGATGATGTTCGAGACCGAGGAGACGAAGGTGTCCCTGGCCGCCGTCGTGGTGAGTTGGACCTGGCCGTTGGCGCCGCCGATGGAGATCAACACCTTTTTCCCCGCCGCCTGTTTGGCCTTGATCGCCGCCTTGAAGTCGGCGTCGCTCTCCACGTTGGCGCATTCGCTGACCGGGCAGCGGTTGAAACGGATGTCGCCCGAAGTGGCGGAGGTGGGTTCGCCGAAGGCCAGGTCGATGACGTCCCAGCTGTCCGGGACGTCGGCCAGGCGCGTATAGCCGGAGCCGTTGGCGAAGCTCGCGTGCAGGTAGCCGACCAGGGCGTGGGTCGGCAGGCCGGAGGTGGGGCCCGAGCCGGTGGACGTCGTCGCGGTGACCGCCGTGGACTTCGCGGACTCGCCCGCGTCGTTGACGGCCGTGACCTGGAAGCTGTACGCCGTCGCGGCCGACAGTCCGCTCACGGTGGCCGAAGTCCCGCTCGCCGTCTGGACTTTCACCCCGTCACGGTAGACCGCGTAGCCCGTCGCGCCGGTGACGGCCGACCAGGAGAGAGCGACGGAGGAGGAGGTGACGGTGCCAACGGCGAGGCCCGTCGGGGTGGTTGGCGGTTGGCCTACGTCCACCGCGGGGCCGGTGAGGGAGAGGTCGTCGGCGTAGTAGGCGCCGGTGGCGTACCAGCCGTGGGTGTAGATCGTGACCTTGGTGGTGGACGGGCCGGTGCGGAAGCTCGTCGTCAACCGCTGCCAGTCCGGGGCCGATGGGGTCCAGGTGGAGACGTCCGTGGTGCCGGTGCCGCTCGCGCCGAGGTAGACGTAGCTGCCGCGGACGTAACCGGCGAGCGTGTACGGGGAGTCCGGTTTCACGGTCACCGTCTGCGCGCACTGGGCGTAGTCGTTGCCGGCCGGGGTCGCCTGCAACGCCGAACCGCCGCCGTGCACGGGCGACTTGACCGTCGTACCGCTGCTCGCGGTACAGGACCAGCTGTCGAGGCCGGACTCGAAGCCTCCGTTCTTCGCCAGGTCCGCGTCGGCCGCACGGGCGGCCGACGAGAGCGCGGTGATGCCAGACACGGCCAGGGCCGCGACCGTGAGCATGGTGAGGACGGGTCTGGTGCGGTCCACAAGTGCCTCCGGGCATGGGGGAATTGGAGGGGTGGAGCGCGCCCAATTTGGTCCAGACCAATTAGGTTGTCAAGACCCTGATCTGTTAACCGTCCTCCCCCTCCGTGGCCAGCCCCGCCGCCGCCTCGTGCATGGCGAGTTCGAGGAGCGCCGGATCGGTGAGGGTGCCGGAGCCGTCCGGCGGTACCAGCCAGCGGACCCCGCCGGTCGACCGGCCGGGGTACGGCACGACGATCCAGGTGCCGAGTCCGGCCGTACGGATTCCGGTGCCGAGCCAGCGGGCCGCGGTGCCGGGCGGCACGAGGAAGCCCATGCGCGCGTCGCCGAAGTCGACGAGTACCGGGCCCAGTTGATCGATGACCCGGGTCAGCACATCGAGCGTGGGATAGCCGAGTTCACCCGGCAGGATGAGTACGTCCCAGGCCTTGCCGGCGGGCAGCAGCGCGACCCCGAGGGGGTTGCGCTCCCATTCCCAGCGGCAGGCCTCGGGATCCGGAGCCACGGATGCCAGCCACTCGACGGCCGTCTTCGCCCCAGTCATGAGGAGACCTCCCTTTCTCATGTCGACGCTGGTCGCGTCACAGGAGAGAGGGAGGTACCCGGCGGGCATTACGCGGGTTCCGGCTCCTCGTTGGAGTGAACCGGATCACACCCGCAGGAAGCCGCGCGGCTCAACTGTCGAAGCCGAGGCCCAGCTTGTCCATCGTCTTCAGCCACAGGTTGCGCCGGCCGCCGTGGTCGTCCGCGCGGGCCAGCGACCACTTGGTGAGCGCGATGCCGGTCCAGGCGAAGGGCTCGGGCGGGAAGGGCAGCGGCTTTTTGCGGACCATCTCGAGTTCCGTGCGCTCGGTACGCTCCCCCGCGAGCAGGTCCAGCATCACGTCCGCGCCGAAGCGGGTGGCGCCGACACCGAGTCCGGTGAAGCCCGCCGCGTAGGCCACCTTGCCCTGGTGGGCGGTGCCGAAGAACGCCGAGAAGCGCGAGCAGGTGTCGATCGCGCCGCCCCACGCGTGCGAGAAGTTGAGGCCCTCCAGCTGCGGGAAGCAGGTGAAGAAGTGCTCGGCGAGCTTCGCGTACGTCTCCGGCCGGTCGTCGTACTCGGCGCGCACCCGGCCGCCGTACGGATAGATCGCGTCGTAACCGCCCCACAGGATGCGGTTGTCGGCGGACAGCCGGAAGTAGTGGAACTGGTTCGCCGAATCCCCGAGGCCCTGGCGGTTCTTCCAGCCGATCGACGCCAACTGGTCGGCGGAGAGCGGCTCGGTCATCAGCGCGTAGTCGTAGACCGGGACGGTGTACGAGCGGACCCGCTTGACCAGGTTCGGGAAGATGTTGGTGCCGAGCGCGACCCGGCGGGCGCGGACCGAGCCGTAGGGGGTGCGTACGGCCATGCCGGCGCCGTACGGCTTGAGGGCGAGGGCGGGGGTGTGTTCGTAGACGCGGACGCCGAGTTGGAGGCAGGCGCGCTTCAACCCCCAGGCCAGCTTGGCCGGGTTGAGCATCGCGACGCCCCGGCTGTCGTACAGACCGGCAAGGAAGGTCGGCGAGGCGACCTGTTCCCTGACCGCTTCGGCGTCGAGGAACTCGGTGCCGTCGGCGAGGCCCTTGCGCTCCAACTCGCCGTACCAGTGGTGGAGTTCCTCGGCCTGGTGCGGTTCGGTGGCGACGTCGATCTCGCCGGTGCGCTCGAACTCGCAGTCCAGGGAGTAGCGGACGACCGCGCTCTCGATCTCGTCGAGGTTGCGGGCGCCCAGCTCCTCCAGTTGGTGGATCTCGTCGGGCCAGCGGGTGAGGCCGTTGGACAGGCCGTGGGTGAGCGAGGCGGCACAGAAGCCGCCGTTGCGGCCTGAGGCGGCCCAGCCCACCTCGCGGCCCTCCAGCAGCACCACGTCCCGCTGCGGGTCGCGCTCCTTCGCGAGGAGCGCGGTCCACAGTCCGCTGTAACCGCCGCCGACGACCAGCAGATCGCAGGTCTCGCCGCCGGTGAGCGCGGGTTCGGGGTGGGGTTTGCCGGGGTCGTCCAGCCAGTACGGGACCGGCCGGGCTTCGGAAAGGGATTTGGTCCAGTTGTTGGTACGGCTCATGGCGCTCGGGGCCATGATTTCAACTCCCTACAGGGATAGTACGGTTACGCCTTTACCTTGTTGCGGCGGTTGGTGATCGCCATCGAGAAGAGCACCAACAATACGGCGACGAGGAACATGGCCGTACCGATGACATTGATCTGAACGGGTGTGCCGCGCTGTGCCGAACCCCAGACGAACATGGGGAAGGTGACGGTCGAACCCGCGTTGAAATTGGTGATGATGAAATCGTCGAAGGAGAGCGCGAAGGAGAGCAGCGCGCCCGCCGCGATTCCGGGGGCCGCGATGGGCAGGGTGACGCGCAGGAAGGTCTGCGCCGGGCCGGCGTAGAGGTCCTGGGCGGCCTGTTCCAGGCGCGGGTCCATCGACATCACGCGGGCCTTGACGGCGGTGACGACGAAGCTGAGGCAGAACATGATGTGGGCGATCAGGATGGTGTAGAAGCCCAGTTGGGCGCCCATGTTGAGAAACAAGGTGAGCAGCGAGGCCGCCATGACGACCTCGGGCATCGCCATCGGCAGGAAGATCAGCGAGTTGATCGCGCCACGTGCGCGGAAGCGGTAGCGGACCAGCGCGAAGGCGATCATCGTGCCGAGGAGGGTGGCGCCGATCGTCGCCCAGACGGCGATCTGGAGGCTGATGCTCAGCGAGCCGCACATGTCGGCGACACCGCACGGCTGCTTCCAGGCGTCCAGCGAGAACTGCTGCCACTCGTAATTGAAGCGCCCCTTCGGCTTGTTGAAGGAGAACACCGTGACGATGACGTTCGGGAGAAGGAGATATCCGAGCGTCAACAGCCCGGCGATGACGACGAAATGGCGCTTGAACCAGCGTACGACGGCCATTTAGACCAGATCCTCCGTCCCGGACTTGCGAATGTAGACGGTCACCATGGCGAGGATGGCGGCCATGAGGATGAAGGAGAGTGCCGCCGCTGTCGGGTAGTCCAGAATGCGCAGGAACTGCGTCTGGATCACGTTTCCGATCATGCGGGTGTCGGTGGAGCCGAGGAGTTCGGCGTTGACGTAGTCACCGGCCGCCGGGATGAAGGTCAGCAGGGTGCCGGAGACGACGCCGGGCATCGACAGCGGGAAGGTGACCTTGCGGAAGGTGGTGAACGGCTTGGCGTACAGGTCGCCGGCCGCCTCGTGCAGCCGTCCGTCGATGCGCTCCAGCGAGGTGTAGAGCGGCAGGATCATGAACGGCAGGAAGTTGTACGTCAGTCCGCACACCACCGCGAGCGGGGTGGCGAGGACGCGGTCGCCCGAGGTCCAGCCGAGCCAGTTGGTGACGTCCAGGACGTGCAGCGTGTTGAGGACGCTGACGACCGGGCCGCTGTCCGCGAGGATCGTCTTCCAGGCGAGCGTGCGGATCAGGAAGCTGGTGAAGAACGGCGCGATCACCAGGATCATGATCAGGTTGCGCCAGCGTCCCGCGCGGAAGGCGATGAGGTACGCCAGCGGGTACCCCAGCAGCAGACAGAGGATGGTCGCGGCGGCGGCGTAGAAGACCGAGCGCAGGAACTGCGGCCAGTACTCGGACAGCGCGTCCCAGTAGGTCGCGAGGTGCCAGGTGACCTTGTAGCCGTCCTCCAGGGAGCCCGTCTGGATCGACGTGGAGCCCTGGTAGATCATCGGCAGCGCGAAGAAGACGATCAGCCAGAGGATGCCGGGCAGGAGCAGCCAGTACGGCGTCCAGCGGCCCCTCCTCTTGCGCGGAGGCTTCTCCTCCGGCGCGGGCGCCAGGGGCGGCGCCTCGGTGACAGCGGCCATCAGGCGGCCTCCTCCTCGATGTCGACGCCGGCGTCGATGTCCTGGGCCGCGTCGAGGCCGAAGGTGTGGGCCGGGTTCCAGTGCAGGACGACGTCGGCGCCGGGCACCAGCCGGGTGTCGCGGTCGATGTTCTGGGCGTAGACCTCGAACTCGGGGCAGACGGGGCTGTCGATGACGTACTGGGTGGAGACGCCGATGAAGCTGGAGTCGGCGATCTTGCCGGTGATGCGGTTGCGGCCGGCCGGGATCTCGCCCGCGTCGTCGGCGTGCGTGAGGGTGATCTTCTCGGGGCGTACGCCGACCAGGACCTTGCCGCCGGTCGTCGTGGGCGCCGAACAGCGCGCCTCGGGCAGGACGAGCTTGCCGCCGCCCGCCTTGAGGATGATCTCGTCGCCGCTCTTGGAGTCGACCTCGGCCTCGATGAGGTTGGAGGTGCCGAGGAAGTTGGCGACGAAGGTGGTGTTCGGGTTCTCGTAGAGGTCGCTGGGCGAGCCGAGTTGCTCGACGCGGCCCGCGTTCATCACGGCGACCGTGTCGGCCATGGTCATGGCCTCCTCCTGGTCGTGCGTGACGTGGATGAACGTGATGCCGACCTCGGTCTGGATGCGCTTGAGCTCCAGCTGCATCTGGCGGCGCAGCTTGAGGTCGAGGGCGCCGAGGGGTTCGTCGAGGAGCAGCACCTTGGGGTGGTTGATGAGCGCGCGGGCGACGGCGACACGCTGCTGCTGGCCACCCGACAGTTGGTGCGGCTTCTTGCGGGCCTGCTCGCCGAGTTGGACCAGGTCGAGCATGTCGACGACCTGCTGCTTCACCGACTTGATGCCGCGCCGGCGCAGACCGAAGGCGACGTTCTCGAAGATGTCGAGGTGCGGGAAGAGAGCGTAGGACTGGAAGACGGTGTTCACCGGCCGCTTGTAGGGCGGGAGGTGGGTGACTTCCTGGTCGCCGAGGTGGACGGTGCCGGAGGAAGGTTCCTCCAGGCCCGCGATCATGCGCAGGGTGGTGGTCTTGCCGCAGCCGGAGGCGCCGAGCAGGGCGAAGAAGGAGCCCTGGGGGACGGTCAGGTCGAGCGGCTGGACTGCGGTGAAGCCGTTGTCGTAGGTCTTGCTGATGCCGGAGAGGCGGACGTCGCCGCTGGTGTCCTTGGTGTTCATCGTCGTCACGCCCCTGTGAGCTTTGCGAACTTCTGCTGGTAGGCCGTCTCTTCCTTCGAGCTCAGGGAGCGGAAGGCGTGGGACTTGGCCTGCATGGCCTTGTCGGGGAGGATCAGCGGGTTGTCCGCGGCCGACTTGTCGATCTTGGCGAGGTAGGGCTTCACGTCCGCGACCGGGCTCACGTAGTTGATGTAGGCGGCGAGTTCGGCGGCCGGTTCGGGCTCGTAGTAGTAGTCGATCAGCCGCTCGGCGTTCGTCTTGTGGCGCGCCTTGTTGGGGATCAGCATGTTGTCGGTCGACGTCATGTAGCCGGCTTCCGGAATCACATAGCCGACGTCCGGGTTGTCCGACTGGAGCTGCACGATGTCGCCGCCCCAGGCGACACAGGCCGCGAAGTCGCCCTTGGTGAGGTCGGACGTGTAGTCGTTGCCGGTGAAGCGGCGGATCTGGCCCTTGTCGACGGCCTTCTGGAGGCGGGCGATGACCGCGTCGTAGTCGTCGGTGGTGAACTTCGCCGGGTCCTTGCCCATGTCGAGCATGGTCATGCCGACGGAGTCGCGCATCTCGGTGAGGAAGCCGACGCGGCCCTTGAGCTTGGGGTTGTCGAGCAGGTCGGAGATCGACTTCACCTCGACGCCGTCGAGCGCCTTCTTGTTGTAGGCGATGACGGTCGAGATGCCCTGCCACACGTACGAGTACGCCCGGCCCGGGTCCCAGTCGGGGCTGCGGAACTGGTCCGACAGGTTGGCGAAGGCGTGCGGCAGGTTCGAGGCGTCCAGTTTCTGGACGTAGCCCAGGCGGATCATGCGGGCGGCCAGCCAGTCGGTGAGGACGATGAGGTCGCGGCCGGTGTCCTGGCCGGCGGCGAGCTGCGGCTGGATCTTGCCGAAGAACTCGTCGTTGTCGTTGATGTCCTCGGTGTACTTGACCTTGATGCCGGTCCGCTTGGTGAACGCGTCCAGCGTCGGACGGTGCTTGCCGCTGTCGTCGACGTCGATGTACTCGGGCCAGTTGGAGAAGTCGATCTCCTTCTCCTTGGCCGAGTGGTCGTCGGCGGACACCCCGCCCTGCGTCTTGCCCGCCGCGGGGATCCCGCAGCCGCTCAGGGCCCCGAGTCCGCCGACCGCGAGCGCGCCGCCCGCGGAGGCGCGCAGCACCGATCGGCGGGTCATCGCGGACCTGCTCTTGCGGAAGCTGCGCCGCACGGCGGCCACTTCGGCCGGGGTCAGGCGGTCGGGCTCGTACTGCTTCATGCGCGTGCTGCCCTTTCGGGAGGAGACGGCTGCGGTCGACGCGGCCGTCAGTTCTGCTGTCGGTCCCCGAAGATCGTGCGGTGCCAGTCCTTCCTGGCGACCGCGGTGTTGTCGAACATGACGTGCTTGATCTGGGTGTACTCCTCGAACGAGTAGGCGGACATGTCCCTGCCGAAGCCGGACGCCTTGTAACCGCCGTGGGGCATCTCGCTGATGATCGGGATGTGGTCGTTGATCCACACGCAGCCCGCCTTGATCTCGCGGGTCGCGCGGTTGGCCCGGTAGACGTCGCGGCTCCACGCGGAGGCGGCGAGCCCGTACGGGGTGTCGTTGGCGAGCGCGATGCCCTCGTCGTCGGTGTCGAAGGGCAGCACGACGAGCACGGGGCCGAAGAGCTCCGACTGCACGATCTCGCTGTCCTGGGCGGCGTCCGCGACCAGAGTGGGGCGATAGTAGGCACCGTTCTTGAGATCTCCCTGAGGAGCCTCACCACCGGTCACCACGCGCGCGTAGGCACGCGCCCGGTCGACGAACCCGGCGACGCGGTCGCGCTGGACGTGCGAGATCAGCGGGCCGAGGTCGGTACCGGGGGCGAAGGGGTCGCCGACCCGTACGGACGCCATGAGGGCGGCGGTCTTCTGGACGAACGCGTCGTAGAGGGGCCGTTGCACGTACGCGCGCGTGGCGGCCGTGCAGTCCTGCCCGGTGTTGATGAGCGAACCGGCGACGGCTCCGTTGACGGCGGCGTCGAGGTCGGCGTCGTCGAAGACCACGAAGGGTGCCTTGCCGCCCAGCTCCAGGTGGAGGCGCTTGACGGTGGCGGTGGCGATCTCGGCGACGCGCTTGCCGACGGCGGTGGACCCGGTGAAGGAGGTCATGGCGACATCCGGGTGCCCGACGAGATGCTCACCGGCGACCTTCCCGGTGCCGGTGACGATGTTGATGACACCGTCCGGGATGCCCGCGTCGGTGGCGGCCTGCGCGAACATCAGCGAGGTGAGCGGGGTCAGCTCGGCGGGCTTCAGCACGATCGTGTTGCCCGCGGCGATCGCCGGGAGGATCTTCCAGGCGGCCATCTGGAGGGGATAGTTCCAGGGCGCGATGGAGCCGACGACACCGATGGGTTCACGGCGTACGTACGAGGTGTGGTCGCCGGAGTACTCACCGGCCGACTGCCCCTGCAGATGCCGTGCGGCACCCGCGAAGAAGGCGGTGTTGTCGATCGTCCCGGGGACGTCGAACTCGCGGGTCAGCTTCAGGGGCTTGCCGCACTGGAGGGACTCGGCGCGGGCGAAGTCGTCCGCGCGTTCGGCGAGCACGGCGGCGAAGCGGTGCAGCGCGTCGGACCGCTCGCCGGGCGTGGCGCCCGACCAGCCCGGGAAGGCGGCGCGGGCGGCGGCCACAGCCGCGTCCACGTCGGCGGTGCCGGCCAGCTCGTACGTGTAGACGTCCTCGCCGGTGGCCGGGTCGACGACCGTGTGGGTACGGCCCGAGGTGCCCTTAGCCGGGCGGCCCGCGATGAACTGCGCGCCGTCCGCGAAGTACTCCTGTGCGGGGAATCGTTCCGGGGTGACGCTGCCCGGGTTGTGCATGTCGCTCTCCTCCGCCTTCGCCCCGCTTCGTCCGCTGGCGGGTGGCGTAGCTCCAGCTCGATTTGAGTGCTGATCCTGACAGAGCAAAGGGACTCCAACAAGTGATTCCGTTGTTGCCTTTTGGTTACGCGACGGAATCTGTCGACCAGGTGTCGAGTCCGGGTGGAAAAGGGGGGACGGAGTGTCAGTGGTGCCTGCAAGACTCGCGTGTATGGAAAAGATCACGGGGAAGCTCGCGGGAGAGGTCGCGCGAAAGATCGATTCGCAGGAAGCCCTGATCAGGGAAGTGCGCGCCGGGACCAGGGTCAAATACCTGCGCTTCTGGGGCCACCGGCCGCATCCGGACGGCCGCGTGGGCGCGAGCTGTCTGAGCCAGTGGTGGCCGTCGCCGTTTTCCGTGGCCGGGGTGACGTATGCGACCGCCGAGCACTGGATGATGGCGGGCAAGGCACGGCTGTTCGGCGACGAGGACGCCCTCGCGCGGGTGCTGGCGGCGGGTCATCCGTCCCTGGCCAAGAAGGCGGGGCGGCTGGTGCGCGGCTTCGACGAGGAGACGTGGACGCGGGAGCGGTTCGGGATCGTCGTCGAGGGGAGCGTCCACAAGTTCGCGGCGGACGCGGAACTGCGGGCGTATCTGCTGGGCACGGGCGAGCGTGTGCTGGTGGAGGCTAGTCCGGTGGACCGGGTGTGGGGCATAGGCCTCGCGGCGGACGATCCGGCGGCGGAGGATCCCGAGCGGTGGCGGGGGCCGAATCTGCTGGGGTTCGCGTTGATGGAGGCGCGGGGGCGGTTGCGGGAGGGGTGACGGGGGCGGAGTGTGCGGCTCCGGGGCCGGCGGCTTGAGGGGGGGGCAGCGGGGGCTCGGCGGCTGTGGGAAGGGGGCCGGTGGTCTGAGTAGCCCGGGCCGCTGGAGCGGGGGAGCTCGGTGGCTTGGGTGCGCAGCCCCCGGCCACCGGGATACCGGACGCTGTTGGCGAATCCACGGGCGGCCGGGTGCCGATTTCGCGAATGTGACACTCACGGTAGGAAGTGTCACGTTTGCGGCGAGAGCATCCAGGACCTCCGGCACGGACTCACTCGGATCAGACCTGGGGCTGGAGCGGTGCCGTCAGGCTGGGGGCCGAGTTGAAGGACGGGTCGGAGTTCGTGGTGTCGGTGTCGTTGCCGTGTTTGACGGCGAACGCGATGAAGATGATCATCAAGGCGATCGTGGCGACGCCGAGAAAGGTCCCGACGATGCCCGTGATGAAACCCGCCTGGGCCTGACCTCGGTTCGTGGCCTCGCCCCGGTCCGCCCGCTTCTTGCCCTTGACGCCGAGGATGATCGCGGTGACACCGAGAGCCAGGGACACGACGCCGTAGATGCAGAACAGGCAGCAGGACAGGATGCCCAGCACCATCGCAGCGGTGCCCATGTTGTTCTGCGGCGCCATCGGCATACCGGGCCAGCCGTAGCCCTGCGGGTAGCCGGGGTAGCCGGGGTAGCCGGGGTAGCCGGGGTAGCCGTAGCCGCCGGGCATTCCCGGGGCGCCCTGCATTCCGGGGCCGCCCGGCATTCCTGGACCGCCGGGGGCGTTGGGCTGGCCGTAGCCGGGAGCGCCGTAACTGGGGAGGCCGGGCGGTGTGCCGGGCTGACCGTAGCCGGGGGCCTGGGGAGGCGCGCCGGGTGCGGGCGGGGCGAAGCCGTCGGACGGCAGGGAGGTCACCGTGGCCTGGTTGTGCACGGACGGCGACTGCGGCGGAGGCTGCCGGTCCTGCGGAGCGGACCACTGCCCGGGCGCGGGCTGCTGTCCGGGCGCCGGCTGCTGCGGCACGTTCTTCTCCAGCGACGGCCTGCTCTCCGGCGGCGCCCACGGGTCGCGGTTCGCTCCCGTGCCGTCGTCCGGCTGTGTCTGGTCCCCCACGTCTCGTCCCCGTCCCCGTCGGTCGATCGTCAGACCGACCATGCTAGAGCGTTCCGCCGGCGGTGCCGCCACGTGGGGCGGCCACGGGAGCCGTCCGCCCCACCGGACACCACGGACGGCACCACCACTCCCAGCCGGCCGCTGCCCACCGGCCCCGACCCACCACCCCGGCGCGCCCCCGCCCGTCCCGGCCTACGATGATCCCGAGTCATCGATCAGCCGATCACCCGCGTCCCGCTCGGCACAGCCCGGGGCGCCGTTCCGGGGAGGAACCTTGTCCGACCACAGCGCCGTACCCGTCGCCGGTCAGGCCCGCGAGCTGCATGCCTTCATCGCCGGGCTGCCGAAGGCCGAGTTGCATGTCCACCATGTCGGCTCCGCCTCCCCGCGGATCGTGTCGGAGCTGGCCGCCCGTCACCCCGACTCCCAGGTGCCCACCGACCCCGAGGCCTTGGTCGACTACTTCAGCTTCACGGACTTCGCGCATTTCATCGATGTCTATCTGTCCGTGGTCGACCTCATTCGGACGCCGGAAGACGTGCGGCTGCTGACGTACGAAGTCGCCCGAGACATGGCCCGGCAGCAGGTGCGGTACGCGGAGTTGACCATCACGCCGTTCTCGTCGACGCGGCGCGGGATCGACGAGCGGGCGTTCATGGACGCGATCGAGGACGCCCGCAAGGCGGCCGAGGCGGAGTTCGGGACCGTACTGCGGTGGTGCTTCGACATTCCCGGTGAGGCCGGGCTCGTGTCCGCCGAGGAGACCGTGCGGATGGCCACCGACGACCGGCTGCGGCCCGAGGGGCTGGTGTCGTTCGGGCTCGGCGGGCCGGAGATCGGGGTGCCCCGGCCGCAGTTCAAGCCGTACTTCGACCGGGCCATCGCCGCCGGCCTGCGCTCGGTGCCGCACGCCGGTGAGACGACCGGACCCGAGACGGTCTGGGACGCCCTGAACGACCTGCGTGCCGAGCGCATCGGGCACGGCACGAGTTCCGCCCAGGACCCCAAGCTGCTCGCCCATCTCGCCGAGCGCGGCATCGCGTTGGAGGTCTGCCCGACCTCCAACATCGCCACCCGCGCCGTCCGCACCCTCGACGAGCACCCGATCAGGGAGTTCGTACGCGCCGGGGTCCTCGTCACGGTCAACTCCGACGACCCGCCGATGTTCGGCACCGACCTCAACAACGAGTACGCGGTCGCCGCCCGCCTCCTCGACCTGGACGAGCGCGGTGTCGCGGACCTGGCGAAGAACGCCGTGACGGCCTCCTTCCTTGACCCGGCCGGCAAGGCCCGTATCAACGAGGAGATCGACACGTACACCTCGGCGTGGCTCGCCCCCTGACCACCGGCGTTCCCCGAGCAACCAGCACAATGAGCTCATGCAGAACGTGACCGCCGTGGCCCATCGCGGCGACCCCTACCGCGTCCGTGAGAACACCACCGACTCACTGCGTTCCGCGCTCGAACAGGGCGCGGACGCCGTCGAGTTCGACGTACGGCTGACCCGTGACGACGTACCCGTGCTGCTGCACGACGAGACGCTGAAGCGGCTGTGGGAAGTGGACCGGCCGCTGAAGTCGCTGTCGGTGGACGAGGTGCGCGGGCTCACCGACGGCGGGGTGCCGACGCTGGAGGAGGCGCTGGCCGCGACCGAGGGCGGCCGGGTGATGGTCGACCTGCCCGGGCCCGCCGACGCGCGGGCCGTGCGGCGGGTCGTGGACGTGATCCGGGAGTGCGGGGCGGACGACCGGGCGTACTACTGCGCGGGCGCCGACGCGATGCTCGCCGTCCGCGCGGCCGACCCGGCCGCCGAGATCGCCCTCACCTGGACCTCGCTCGCGCCGCCGCGTCCCGCGGTGCTCGACGCGGTACGGCCGCGCTGGCTCAACTACCGCTTCACCCTGGTCGACCGGGACCTCACCGCACGCGTCCACCGGGACGGCTACCTCCTCTCGGTCTGGACCCCGGACACCCGGCGTTCGATGCGGCGCCTCCTCGACATGGGCGTCGACTCGATCACCACCAACCGCGTCGACGTGCTGTGCGGGCTCAGGAAGGGCTGAGGGCCGGCTTCGTCAGCCGTACTTCCTCCACCCCGAGCAGGCCGAGGAGCGGCACCCTGCCGACCCGCTGCTTCGGGTCGACCACCAGTCCTGCGGCCCGGATGCGGTCGAGGAGGAGTTCGGCGAGCGGCATGACCATGTGGCGGCCCCAGCAGCGCTCGGAGGAGTGTCCGAAGGGAAGGTAGCCGGGAGTCGTGTCGGGGTCGAGACCGTCCCAGCGCTCGGGGCGGAACTCCTCGGGGGCCTCCCACAGGGCCGGGTCACGGTGGGAGAGGAGCGGAAGAAGGAGCACGTCGTCCCGCGCGCCGATGCGGCTGTCGACGGCCGGGTACTCGGGTGAGGCGTTGCGCAGGATGTTCCACGACGGCGGCAACAGGCGCAGGGACTCGTGGATGATGTTCCGGTTCGGCGTGGCGTCGTCGAAGGGGGCGCCCAGCCAGAGGGCGTTGGCCACCAGCGTCGAGATGGTGAAGCAGACCGGGGCGGCGGCCCTGCGGTAGATGCCCATCGCGTGGCGGCGGTCGTGGTAGCCGGTGGCCTCGGCGGCCCGGGAGGCGAGGCCGGTCAGCCGCTCGCTCGGGCGGGGCCAGCCGGGCAGGGCCGCGCCCACCGCGATCACCGACCAGGTGAGTTTGGTGGTCAGTTCGAGGTTGCGGCTCATCAACATCCGCAGCCGGTAGGGGTCCTGACCGAGCATCAGGTCACGGAGGAAGAGATGCCCGGTGAGCGGCCAGGGGCCGGTCAGGTCAACGTCCTCGGGCAAGGGGCGCTTCAACGCCTCCCGTACGTCGGCGCCGACGGTCCGGATCACCGACGCGCCCTCGTTGCGGGAGATGGAACGCCCGTGCAGCGGCTTGAAGGTGGGCCGTTCGGCGTCCGTGGCGCGGCGGGCGGCCAGGATCCGGTCGGTGACCTCGGTTCCGGCGACGCCGATCGTGTCGGGTTCGAGCCGGAAGACGTCCTGGCCGAGGTGATCGCGGAGGAGTGCGGCCAGCCGGGGGGCCAACACGGTGGTGCGGGCGGCACGCGGCGGTGACGACAGGGACATGGGGATCTCCCGGTGTGGCCCCGCCGCGACATCGTTGTCGACATCGCGGCGGGGGTGAGCTGCCGGTCAGTACCAGAGGTACCAGGCCTTCGACTTCAGGCTCTGTCGTGCCGAGACCTTGTTACGGATGGCGAAGAGAAGCTTCATCACTGCACCCCCTCTCCACACGGGAACTGGTGTCCGTTTTTCGGTGACCCGCTGAGCCTTCCCCGGGTGGATGAACGGAAAATCAGCGAGAGATCAATGAATTGGTCAAGTCTGTTCGCTCATCGCCGCCCCCCAACTCCCGTGGCGGGGCGATGGATTGGGCACTCCCCCGCCGCGAACGGCTCGCAGCCCATGTCCCGCACCAACCGCCTTACGACGGCCAGGGCTTCGTCGTCGTCCCCGCTCAGGGGAACGCCGAGGGGGCGGCGGCGAGTTGTTCGGCGGCGGAGGGGCCGCCTGCGGTGAGCAGACGGAAGCCGTCGCCGACCGGGTTCGTGCAGTCGACCAACACCCGTCCTTCCAGGGGGAGTTGCCGGGCCACGTCGACCACCGCCTCCCAGGGCGACGTCATCAGTACGGCGCCGGTGCCGAAGTCGGCGGCCTCGCGGAGGCTGCCGGATACGCCTCGTCGCCGCCGCGCCGGCGCCGCCGCCCGGCCCAAGTCCCGTCCACCGAACAGCACTTCGTGTCCGGCCACGATCCACTGTGTGCCCAGCGCGTCCGCCATGCCGCCGAGGCCCGGGCCTTCGCGCACGGTGACGAGGTCATGGCCGCGCGGGACGACTACACGCGGGATGCCTGAGCCGCGGTCGCCGGGTCGGCCGGGGTGGTGCGGGTGGCGTACTGGGGGATCGGGGTGTCGTCCTTGCCGGTGTCGCGGGTCAGGCCGTAGCGGGTCGCGCCCTGGGCGGGGCCGGTGGAGATGTCCTGCTCCACGGCGTCCCAGGTGGTGGGGAAGACGTTGAGGCCGTAGTCGGCGCCGCGTTCGTTGACGGTGAGGGTGACGCTGCCGTCGACGTAGAAGTACTCGTTCTGCCACATCTGTTGGGTGCCGGTGGGCACGACGTCGTAGCCGGTGGTCGAGTTGCCCATGCCGGTGGCGGTGGTGTCGGTGGTGCTGACGGGGTCGTCCATACGACGTCCGCCGCCCGACGCCACGTGGAAGAGCTTGCCCTTCAGGCCGGTCCAACTGGGCATGACCAGGGCGCCGGAGCGGTACTGCGGCGAGATCTGCCAGCGGACGAGGACGTAACCCTGGCCGCTGAGCGTCACGTTGTCCCCGCGATGGTTCATGGTGGCGTGCGCGCCGCCGGTGCTGGTGATGCCGGACGCGGGGCGGTGCGGGAGCACGGCGGGCGGGGTGTTCGGGTCCGGGGCCCGGTCCACGGCGTCGACGACCGAGCCGTAGGGGCCGGCGGCGGTGGTCGTCTTCGAGGGGGAAGAAGACGAGGAGGAGGAAGGGGAAGGGGATGAAGACGGGGATGCGGACGGTGAGGGGGACGCGGTGGTCGGGGTGGTGGACGAGGGCTGAAGGGTGCCCGCTGTCGCCGTGGGGGCCAGGGCCTTCGGGGGTGGGTCGTTCGGGGACTGGGTGACGACGTAGACACCACCCGCGGCGATCGTCGCCCCCGCCGCAACGGCGACGGCGGGCTTCGTCAACACCCCGAGCACCTTGGCCGACCAGCCGGCGGACGCACCGCCCGAACCGGCGCCCCCGGCGGAACCTACCGCCCCGGAGGCTCCGGCGGAACCGACGACGCCGGAAGCACCGGAAGCGCCTGCAGCCCCGGCTGAGCCGCCGAAGCCCGCAGCGCCTACCGAACCTCCGGCGCCGGAAACGCCCGCGGCCCCGGCCGCACCTCCGACGCCCGAAGCACCTACGGCCCCTGCCGAGCCGGCGGAACCTACGCTCCCTGCCGCACCCACCGAGCCCACGGAACCCGCCGCGCCTACGGCCCCGGCAGAGCCGACCGCACCTGCGGAACCGGCGACGCCCGCAGCACCAGAAGCCCCAGCCGCACCCACCGAGCCGACCGCACCTGCGGAGCCCGCGACGCCCCCGGCACCCGCAATGCCAGAAGCGCCCGCCAAGCCGGCGAACCCTGCGCCGCCGACGGAACCCGCAGCACCCGCAATGCCAGAAGCCCCAGCCAAACCCGCGAACCCTGCGGCACCCGCGCCCCCGGCGAAGCCCGCAGCGCCCGCTACGCCAGTGGCCCCGACGGAACCCGCAGCGCCTGCCGCGCCCGCGGCCCCGGCCGCACCCGCCGCCCCCACGGAACCCGCCGCACCAACTGCCCCCGCGGACCCCACGAATCCAGCGGCCCCTGCCGAGCCCACAAACCCTGCCGCACCCGCGAAACCGGCGGCGCCCGCAGCGCCCGCCGCACCCGCCAACCCAGTTCCCCCCGCCGCCCCTACCGCCCCACTCGCCCCCGCCACAAACGCCGCACCCGCCACCCCCACCGCAGCCGCCGCCGTCTTCGCCCCGAACGCCAACGACAGTGTGAAGCCGAGGGGGAGGGGCACGAGGGCGATGCCGACGAGGAGGCGTTCCGCTGGTACGACGGACTCGCGGGGGTCGCCGCAGTAGGTGCAGCCTCGTAGGTGGCGGGCGAGGCGTTTGCGCCAGACCGAGTCGCGGCGGCCGTCCCAGCGGGCGGTGACGTCGCGGAGGTCGGGGCAGGCGCCGTCGAGGGCGCGGACGACGCCTCGGGCGGTCTCCAGGCGTTCCTTCATCCGCTGGACGCGTACCGCCGCGTGCTGGCGGCTGATGCCTACCGCCGACGCCAGTTCGCGGCGGGTGAGTTCGCCGGCGACCTCCAGCCACCACAGGGAGAGGAGTTGGCGGTCCTCGTCGTCGAGCCAGCGCACCGCCTCCGCGACCTCGCGCCGTTGGCCCTCCAACTGGAGCCGCAGGACCGTGAGTTCGGCGAAGTCGGCCGCGTCTCCCGCTAGCCCGTCCGGGAGTTGGTCGGGGGACTTGCGGCGGCGCGCCCGGTCCCGGATCTGGCGCATGGCGATCGCGACCAGCCAGGAACGGAAGCTGTCGGGGTCGCGGAGTGAGGCAAGGTGGTCGACGGCTCGCAGCATCGTCTCCTGGACCACGTCGTCCACATCCGCATGGCCGTTGAGCGCCCGGCCGACCACGTTGTAGACCAACGGCAGCCAGCCCGCGACCAGTTCGTCCAGCGCCCGCCGGTCACCGGCCTGCGCCGCCGCGATGGTGGGGCGCCACTGTCGTCCGTCCATGTCGCTCCCCGCCCTCCCGGGCATCATCCGCTGTCGCCCGACGTCACTTGCTGTACAGCAGCGTCCCGAAGCCCAGTTGGTCGTAGCCGCCGCTGTTCGGCCCGTAGTCGCCGCCACCGCCCTCCGCACGCACCTTCTCAGCCATGAGGGTGATGAACGGCGTGTTCAGGCGTCGGCGGCGGGCGTAATGATTGTGCAGAATCTCCCAGACCGGGCGAACGGCACCCCTGGCTATGTCGGAGATCACAGGCTGTTCCATGTACCGGCCGTTGCCCTGGCCGCTGCGCCAGGCGTACGTCGTGAAGGGCACGGCCGCGCCGAGGTTGTACTTGGCGACGTACTCGGCGGCCTTCATGAACCGGTTGTCGAGGTAGCCGTAGAGGTCGACGCCCTGGTTCCAGGCCATCTCGCAGATCGCGCCCATGAGGCCGATGCCCATCATGGTGTGGCCCTGGTCCCGGCCGCTCTCCTGCCACTGGGCGAGTTCCTGGCCGCCGTAGACGAAGGGGATGGCGTGCCGGAACGAACCGTTTCCCGCGCCGGACTTCATGTAGGTGACCGCGCGCTGGAAGGTGGCGCGGTCGTCGCACAGGATGCCGGTCGCCATGAGGGAGGCGACGTTGCACAGGTCCCAGTTCGCCCAGTAATTGGTGATGTTGGCGGTGTTGTGGCGGGTGAGGAAGTCGATGTTCATCGGCTTGAAGACGGTGCGCAGCATCTTCTTGAAGCGGGCGGACTCGAAGTGCGGGTGGTCGCGGACGAGTTCGGCGGCGTTCGCGAACTGGTAGCCGTAGATGCCCGCGGCCAGGAAGCGGTCGGCGTTGCCGTTGACCGAAGTGAGGGTGGCCGACCAGGCGTTGAGGATGGCGACGGCGGTGTCGCCGTTGGCCTTCGTGCCGGCGATCTTCCAGCGCAGGGCGTTCTGGTAGGCGGCGTGGATGTCGTTGTAGAGGGTGCGGTAGTTGTCACCGCCGCCACGGACGACCACGGCCTGCGGGCGGGGCTGCCACGTGCTGGACGAGTGGGGGTTGCCGGTGAGCCGCGTCCAGCCCTTCAGCCAGGGGTCCTTGCGCGCGGCGACACGGACCTTGGCGCGGTGCAGGTCGCCGGCGTTGTGCAGCATGCCCGGGTGTGCCAGGGCCTTCGGCCTCGCGGTCGCGGTGCCTATGGCTGTGCCTGTGGCTGTGCCGGTCTGCGCGGCGTCGGCCCCTCCGCCGGAGAACGCGGCGATCCCGCCGCCCACTACTCCCGCCGCCACGACTCCGCCGCCGAGGGTGAAGAGGCCCCGGCGGGTGAGGCGGTGCCTGTTGGTGGGCCGGCGTGCGCTGGTGGCCATGTGGGTGGCTCCGGTGCGTGAGGAGACTGGGGACGCAGAGGGAGACGGAGTGAAGACTTCCGCGATAACAGTTTTTGCGACGCCAAGTGCTGCGCCAAGTGCTGCGCCGAGTGCGACACCTGGTGCGTCGCCGGGTTGGATCCCATAGAGGGTATCCCCGGCAAACCCCTTGCACCGCAGGGCAGTTGGCCCGGTCCGCACCAGGGGTGGGTGCCCTCCTCGCCGACGATCCGCCTACGGCCGCGGAGGACGAGGCCGATCACCGACAGCCACCGGAGATCCCAGGAACAGCCGATGCGCCCCCGCCGCCGCACCACCACCCTCACCACCTCCCTCGTCCTCGCACTCGCGGCCGGCCCGCTGGCCGCACCCGCGTTCGCGAGGCCTTCGAGCCCGTCTCCGTACGGCAGTTGCTCAGGCCTCGGCAGGTCGTGGCGTCGACGGTGGCGAAGGGACCGGAGTCGACGCGAGCGCCAGTGCCGCTTCCAGGCGCTTGATCTTTTTCCGGACGACGTACAGCGGCACGATTCCGATGACCCCGAACGACATGTCGATCACCGTCCACCAGAAGGGGATCCCGCGGATCATCCCGAACTCGACGACCCAGATGTTGCGGACCGGGTCGCGGCAGGGGCCGTAGAAGGCGACCGCGATGACGAGGTGCGCGAAGGCCGGCCGGTCCGTGCCGTGGAGGAGGAAGGGGTAGTCGGTGTCGGCCGTGTCGAGGGACCTCAACACGTCCTCGGTCCAGCGGAGTTCGTGGACCAGCGGGAACGCCGTGGCACCGCTGAGCACCAGGCAGACGACGAACAGGACCAGCCAGGCGCGGATGCCCTTCAAGAGGGCGGCTCTTACTGCACGCGTGTCTGTACCGGCGACGGAGCGATGGAGCGGGCGGTCGGCGAGGAAGGGGTGGAGGCGGAGAGTGAGCCTGTTGACGACGTCGACGCCGATCTCGATGCCGATGCCGATGCCGACGGGGGCCTGGAGGGTTCCATGGTGGGGACGGCCGTGGCGCTCGGGTCCCGGGAGCCTTCGGGGGAGCTCGGGCTGGGGCTCGGTGCCGTGGACGCCGACCGGCTGGGCGGGGGCGTAGGGCTGCTGCTCGCCGGGGGTGGGGCCAGCGGGACCGTGGGGGTCGTAGGGGAATCGTGGTGGGCCAGGCGGGACGGGAGGGCGGCGAGGACGAGTACCGCGCAGGTCGCGCCGGCGCCGGCCGCCGCGCGGAGCAGGCGGCGGCGGTTCGCGCCGCGGCGGATCGACTCGTAGCGGCCGGGGGGCGGGCCGAGGTACTCGGCGGAGGAGGGGCGCAGGATGACCGTGAGGGGGTCGTCGGGGTCCATGTACGGGCTCTCCTCCCCCTCGTCAAAGTGTGTGGTCAAGGCTTCTCCTCAGATGGGCGCGGAGCAGTTCGCGGGCCGCGTGGAGGTCGGCCTTGACGGTTCCTTCCTTGCGCCCGGTCAGCACGGACACCTCGTGGATCGGCATGTCAGCGTAGTAGTGCAGGAGGATTGGGACGCGCAGCCGTTCGGGCAGCGACTGCACGAGGAGCCGTACGGACGGGTCGGTCTGTTCGGTCGGCGGGCGCAGCGCCTCCTCGGTGGTGACGCGGCGCACGGCCCGGCGTTCGCGCTCCAGTTTGCGCCAGTGGTCCCGGACGAGGTTGGCCGCGGTGACGTAGAGGAAACCGCGGGGTTCCGCCACCTTCGTCCAGCGGGCCCAGAGCCGGGTGAACGCCTCGGAGGCGATCTCGTGGGCCGTCTCGTCGTCGTCGACGAGACGGCGGCACCAGCCGGCGAGGCGCGGGTAGACGGCGGCGAACAGTTCGGACGCTGCCCTCTCGCGGGACCGTTTCAACGCTCTCCATGGTCGTGACGTGGTGCGTGCGCCGGTGCGGCGCTCGTGGGGGAAGAGTCCGGGCCGACGGCGTACGTTCCCTCGGCCCGGACTCAGAAGGTACTCAGGCGGTGCTCAGGACCGGCTCAGGAGATCGCCGCGGTGAGCGCCGCGAAGACGATCACGTTGTCGAGGTAGCCCGTACCGGTACGGGTTCCGCCGCAGGTGATGAGCCGCAGTTCGGGCCGGTTCACGTTCCCGTACACCTCGTCCGTCGGGAAGTCGGCCTTGGCGACCGTCCGTACGGCGGTGACGGTGAACGTGGCCGTCGTGCCGTTCTCCAGGCCCGCCTCGATCCGGTCCCCCTTGCGCAGCCGCGCGAGGTGGCGGAAGACCCCGTCCCCGTACGCGCCCACGGTCACATGCCCGAGGATCACCGACGGCCCGGTCTGGCCGGGTGTCGGCGAGTGCCGGTACCAGCCCGCCCGGTCGTGCGCCGTGATCGGCGGCACCTGCACGGTGCCGTCCGCGGCCAGCCCGAGCTTCATGACCGGGGTGTCGACCCCGATGGCCGGGACGCGCAGGGTGACCGGGACGGAACGCGCGAGGGCGTGCGCCTTCTTGGCGCCGGTCTGCGTGGAAGGCTGCCCGGAAGGTGTCGAACTCCCTTGCTGGGAAGCCGTGTTCGCGGCCGGGGTGGTCCCGTTGCCGCCGCCGCAGCCGGCGAGCAGTGTCGCCGTCGCCGCGGTGACGAAGGCGCGCCTGGAGAGCGAGGTCATGCCCCGGTCGCCCTCCGACGCCGTACGACGACGAAGGCGCCGCCGCCGACGAGCAGCGCGGCGGCTCCCCCGCCGGCCAGCCCGGTCGTCAGGTCGTTCGACGACTTCGACACCGGCACGACACCGGTGTCCGGGGCGCCGCTGGGGACGGTGCCGACCTGGCTCGGCGCCACGGTCGGTTCGGCGGAGGGCGCGGCGCTCGCGCCCCGGGTGTCGGCGGTGGCGCTGGGGACCGGGCTCGGGGCCCTGGTGGCGGTCGGCGCCGCGGAAGGCGAGGCGGAGGGGGCGCGGGTCGGGGACGCGGAGGCCCCCGTCGCGAACGCGGGCACGGTGCTCGCCAGGACGGCGCCGCACGCAAGTGCCATGGCGCTGAGGACAGTTCGGCGCATGAATCGCTCTCTCTCGTCGGCCGCCCCGCCGGTCCGTGTCCATTGGACGGGTCCGGCGGCGGGGCGGGTTACGGATCGAGCGGAGAGACGAGGCAGCGGGAGGGCGGGTTGTAAAGAGCAGGCAAAGTTTTCGGGCGGTGAGTTCGACGGTGGGTTGGGCCGCGGGTCGGGTCGCGCGTCGGGCGCCGGTTCACATGTTGATCATGTGTCCGGCCAGGCCGTGCACCGCCTCCTTCACCGCCTCGCCCAGGGTCGGGTGGGCGTGCACGTTGCGGGCGACCTCGTGGACGGTGAGGTCCCACTGCTGGGCGAGGGTGAGTTCGGGGAGGAGTTCGGTGACGTCGGGGCCGATGAGGTGGCCGCCGAGCAGTTCGCCGTACTTGGTGTCGCTGATCAGCTTCACGAAACCGGTGGTGTCGCCGAGGCCGTGCGACTTGCCGTTCGCGGTGAACGGGAACTTCGCCACCTTGATGTCGTGGCCCAACTCCCGTGCCTGCGCCTCGGTGTAGCCGAAGCTGGCGATCTGCGGCTGGCAGTACGTGGCGCGCGGGATCATCGCGTAGTCCAGCTCCATGGTCTCCGCGTCCGCGAGGGTCTCGGCGGCGATCACACCCATCGCCTCGGCGGCGTGCGCGAGCATCAGCTTGGCGGTGACGTCGCCGATGGCGTACAGGTGCGGGACGGAGGTGCGGCAGCGGCCGTCGACGTCGATCGCGCCGCGCTCGGTGACCCGTACGCCCGTGTTCTCCAGGCCGAAACCGGTGACGTTCGGGGCGAAGCCGATCGCCTGCAACACCTTGTCGGCCTCCAGCACTTGCTGGGTGCCGTCCTTGCCGGTGACGGTGACGCGGACCTGCGGGCCGGACTCGTCGATCGACTCGACGCGGGTGGAGGTGAGGACGTCGATGCCCAACTTGCGGTACTGCTTGGCGAGTTCGGCGGAGACCTCGGCGTCCTCAAGGGGGGCCACACGGTCCAGGAACTCGACGATCGTGACCTTCACACCGTAGTTGTGCAGCACATACGCGAACTCGATGCCGATGGCGCCGGCGCCCGCGATCACGATCGACCGCGGCAGGTCGTCGGCGAGGATCTGCTCCTCGTACGTCACGACGCGCGCGCTGCGCTTGGTGCCGGGCAGCAGCCTGGGGGTGGCGCCGGTCGCGATGATGCAGTCGTCGAAGCGGATCGTGCGCGACTCGCCCTCGTAGCCCGCCACTTGGAGCGTGTGCGGGTCGAGGAACGTGCCTCGGCCGTCGATCTCCGTGATCCTGTTCTTCTTCATCAGATAGTGGACGCCCTTGACCCGGCCGTCCGCGACCCGGCGGCTACGGCGGAACGCCTCGCCGTAGTCGAAGGAGACCTCCCCCTCGACCCTGATGCCGAAGGTCTTCGCCTCGCGGGTGAAGATGTGCGCCAACTCGGCGTTCCGCAACAGGGCCTTGGTCGGGATGCAGCCCACGTTGAGACAGACGCCGCCCCAGTACTTCTCCTCGACGACCGCGACCCGCTTGCCGAGTTGGGCGGCGCGGATGGCGGCGACATAGCCGCCGGGGCCCGCGCCGAGTACGACGACATCGAACCGCTCGCCCTGTGAGTCCTGCGTGTCCCGCGCGTCCTGCTGGTCCATCGAAAGATCCTTTCCCACGGGGAGGCCCATGGTCTCGTGGAGATCCTCTTCGGTGTCCAGGATGCCGCGCCCGTCGACGATCAGGCGAACCTCTCGTCCGTGGCGGACGGCGCCGCCCCGCGCCGGTACACGTCCTTGAGGTAGAGCACCAGGGCCGCGCCGAGCACCCACACCGGGAGGATCACCAGGGCGCGGACGAGGCCGTCGTCCTGGAACCGGGACAGGCCCTGCATCGCGCGGACGCCGACGCCGACCGGCAGGATCTCGGAGAGCGGGCGCAGCCAGCCGGGCAGATAGGCGGCCGGCATGATGCCGCCGCTGCTGCTGTTGCCGAGGATCAGCATGAGGATGGAGGCGAGGATGACACCGGCCGAGCCGAACAGCCGGAGCAGCACCATGGTCGTGCCGCCGACGGCGGCGCCCATCAGCGCGATCACCACGACGAGGGGTACGAAGGAGCCGGGCAGCGCGCCGAAGCCCGTACTGCCGGCGATGGTGGCGATCAGGAGACCGCCGACGGCTCCGAACAGGGCCAGGCTGGCCATCCGCCAGCGGTACTGGAGCCGGGGCGCGAGCTGGTAGGTCGTCATGCCGAAGAGGTAACCGGCGAGGACCAGGCCGAAGGCGGCGTAGAAGACGGAGAGACCTCGGGTGTCCCCCGCCGCCGCCGGGGCCACGTCCTCGACGGCGAGTTCGTGCCGCTCCGCGTGGGCCACGGTACCGAAGGCGGTGGTCACGGTCGCGGTGACGGCGGCTCCGTTGGCGCTGCCGTAGAGCAGTTTTCCGTCGCCGAGGTAGGCCGCGTAGACGGTCCTGTCCTGTACGGCGTCCCGGGCGGCGGACTCGTCGGGGTAGGTCTCCACGGTGAAGCCGCCGGGGACGATCCGCTCCAGGTCCTGGGTCAGGTGGATCTGTGTCGTGCCTGTCTCCGTGGTGCCGACGCGGAGCTGGTGCGGGCGCGGGGCGTGGAAGGCGGCGAGGTAGACGCTGACGAACATGGCGCCGATCAGCAGGACGACCGCCACGGGGAGCAGGACGGCACGCAGGTTTCCGGGGCCGGGCGGCGGATGGGCCACGTCCAGGGCGTGCTGGTGCGGCTGTCGGGGAGCGTGCGTGGCTTCGGCGGCTTGGGTGGCTTCGGTGGTGACTTGTTCGGACATCGGGCGCGGTCCTAGATTAGAAGGCAACTGATATTATTTGTACATCACAATCAGCTGCCTTACAAAAAGCTCTCCGCAGAAGAGGTCCACTCCGTGAACCACCCCGACCGCCGTACCGGCTATGTGGCCTGGCAGATCGGCCAGATCATGGCGGCCCGGATGGAGCGCGCCCTGCGCCCGCTCCGGCTGACCCTCGCCCAGCACCGGGCCCTGATGCAGGCCGTCCTCGACCCGGGGGTCTCCAGCGCGACCGCCGCACGCCGGGCGGCGATCACCCCGCAGTCCATGGGCACCGCGGTCAACGGACTGGTCGAGCGCGGGATGCTGGAGCGCCGTACCACCCCCGGCGACCGCCGCACCCAACGCCTGCACGCCACGGAGGCCGGCGTACGGCTCGCGGCCGAGGCCGCGGAGACGGTGGACGCCGCCCACGCCGAGGCACTCCAGGCACTGACACCGGCGGAACAGGAGCAGACGCACGCGCTGCTGCTGAAGCTGCTGGTGTCGCTGAACCCCTCGGCCGTGGAGGGCGGCGACAAGCCCTGAGAGTCTCGGTGGCCGGTGCCGCCGAACGCGCCCGCGCCCGGCGGCACCGTCGGGTCAGGTCGGTTCAGGTGCTCCAGACCTGGAACTCGGAGATCTGGCCGGCGGGCCAGCCGGTGTTCGCGGTGATGTTCACCCGGAGGTACCGCTGGGTGGTCGCGGTGAACGTGAGGGTGACCGTGTTGTTGGTGGTGGGGTCGAAGGTGTACGTCGCCGACGACTTGAGGGTGGTGAAGCTCGCGCCGTCGGTACTGCCCGAGAGGGTCAGCGTCTGGTCGCGGGCGCCCCAGGTGGCGGGGAGTTGGAGGACGACGCGGCTCGCGCTCTGCGCGGAACCGAGGTCGACCTGGACCCACTGCGGGAGGGCGTTGTTGGCGCTCTCCCAGTAGGTGCCCTGGTTGCCGTCCGTCACGTTGGACGACGGGTAGACGTCGGTGTGGCTGGACTCGGTGGTGGCCGCGCCCGCCACCAGGTTCCTGCTCACCGTGCCGGCGCCGGTGCCGGTCAGCGCGACCGTGGTCGTGCCGTTCGACGCGTTGCCGGCGATGCTGAGATCACCGGTGCGGGTGCCGGACGCGGTGGGTGTGAAGGTGACGGCCACCGTGCAGGAGGCGTTCGCCGCGATCGACGAACCGCACGTGTTGGTCTGCGCGAAGTCGCCCGTGACGGTGATGCCGGAGACGGTCGCGGCGGCGGTCCCGGTGTTGGTCACCGTGACCGTCTGCGCGCTGCCGGCGGTGTTGAGCGCCTGGGTGGGATACGTCAGCGAGGTCGGGCTCGCCGACAGGGTCGCCGGTGAGGAGCCGCCGTCACCGGGGAACACCTCGAAGTCCGACAACTGGGCAGCGTCCCAGCCGGTGTTGGCGGTGATGTTCACCCGCACGTATCGCGCCGTGGCGGAACTGAACGTGATGGTCACCGTGTTGTTGTTGGCGCTCGGGTCGAAGGTGTACCCGGCCGACGCCTTGATCGTGGAGAAGCTGGAGCCGTCCGTGGAGCCCTGCACCGACAGGGTCTGTGTGCGGGTCGACCACGCCGTCGCCGGCGGGAGTCTGAGCACGACCCTGCCGACGCCGTAGTTCTGGCCGAGGTCGACCTGGGCCCACTGCGGGAACGAACCGTCCGTGCCCTCCCAGTACGTCGACGCGTCCGTGTCGGTGAGGTTCGAGGCGACGTACGGGCTGGTGCTCGAACTCGCCGACGCGGGACGCCCGGCGGCGATGTTCGTGGTGCTGTCGATACCGGTGCCGGTCAGGGAGACGGTGGTCGGGCTGTTGTTGGCGTTGCCGGTGACGGTCAGGCTGCCGGTGCGGGATCCGCCCGCCGTGGGCTTGAACCCGACGTTCACCGTGCAGGACGCGCCGACCGCGAGGGTGGAGCAGTTGTTGGTCTGGCTGAAGTCACCGGTCGCCGCGACGCCCGAGATGTTCGCCGACGTGGTACCGGAGTTGGTCACCGTCACCGTCTGCGCGGTGGCCGACGAGCCGACCACCGTGGCAGGGAAGGACAGGCTCCCCGGATCGGTGTTCAGCACCGGTCCCGGCGCGGTGCCGGTCCCGGAGAGGCTGACCGTGTTGGTGATCCCGCCCGCGTTGACAGTCAGGGATCCGCTACGGCTGCCGGTCGCCGTCGGCGCGAACCTCACGCTGACGGTGCAGGAGCCGTTCGCCGCGATCGACGAACCGCACGTGTTGGTCTGCGAGTAGTCGCCGCTGGTGGAGACCGACGAGACGGACACGGCGCTGCCGGTCGGGTTGGAGACCGTCACGGTCTGCGCGGCGCTCGTCGAACCGGTCGCCACGGAACCGAAGTTGAGCGCGCCGGGGGTGGCCGTCACGCCCTCCGGCGGGTAGGGCGGGTAGACCGGAGCAGGCCAACCACCGCAGTACGGCGTGCCGTTGATGCCGGAGTTGCCGCCGCCGTCGGTGACGACGAAGTTGCCGCCCGAGCAGTTGTACACCGGGGACGAGTAACCGACGCCGGTGGCCGTGACGTCGGTGAACGTGGCGGCGCCGCCGGTCTGTTCCTGGAGGGCGAAGGTGCCGGTGCCGGCGATGGTCACGTTGCTGAGGTTGACGCCGCTGATGGTGCCCTCGACCCACTGGACGGCTTCGTAGGGACTCTGCTGGATCAGCGCGTTGGTCACGTCGATGGGGCCGGTGATCGCGCCCTGGCTGCCGTCGAACCACAACGCGCCCACCCCGAACTGCCAGTTGGGGTCGAGGCTGCCGTCCCGGATCATGGTGTTGCCGGAGATCGTGGTGGTGCCGACCGGCGTCGACGTGAAGCGCTGCCCCACGTGGATGCCGCCGCCCTGGGCGAGCCCGGTGTCCACCACGCGGTTGCCGCTGACGGTGTTGTCGTGGCCGCCGTAGATCGCGATGCCGTTGGCCAGGATCTGTAGCGACACGGTGTTGTTGGAGATCGTGTCGTTGGCGTCGGCTCCGATGGCGGAGTCCGCCCAGGTGGCGACGCCGTCGTCGCCGGTGTTGCGGATGTCGCTGTCGGTCACCTTCGAGTGGGTGACGCCGCCGTGGAAGTTGACGCCGTCGGCGGTGGTGTCACGGATGCGCATGCCGGTGAACGTCAGGCCGTCCATCGGCCCGTCCATCCAGGCGCCGACCTTCAGGTGGTCGATCCACAGGTTGGCGACGGTCGAGTCGCTCAGCGCGCCGCCGATGCCGTTGACCTGGGCGCTGTCGTCGCGGTCCTGCACATTGCCGAAGACCGCGAAGTTCTGGAGGCGGACGCCGGTGCTCGCGTTGGGCGCGGAGTTGCCGTAGAAGCCGGGGGCCGTGCCGGTGACGGTCGAGTACCACATGCCGGCGCCGGCGATCGTGACGTTGTTGACGCTGATGTGGCCGGGGATGTTGAAGGTGCCCGGCGGGATCCACACGATGCCGCCGGGGCCCGCCGAGCTGATCGCGGCGTTGAACGCGCTGGTCGCGTCGGCCACGCCCGTGGCGTCGGCGCCCTTGCCGGTCACCGACACGGAGCCCGAGGGGGCGGTCAGGGCGGCGCCGACCTGCTCGAAGTCGGCGAAGTCGATCGTGTACGAGGACGCGGTGTCGCCCGAATCGACCTGCAACTTGAAGGTCGTTCCCGCCGGATAGGTGGTGGAGAACAGACGGTGGGCCTCGTCGTAGAAGTGGTGCGGGTTGCTGCCGGGCGTGTTGGTGAAGGGGTAGCTGCCGTAGTACCAGCTGTAGGCGTTGGTCAGGGTGAAGTCGGGCTGCTTGACGCCGTTCACGTACAGCGACAGCGCGGCGGTGTAGACCGAGCCGCCCGAGGTGTCGGGGATGCTGTACCGGAAGTCGATCGAGTTGGTCGCCACCGGCGTGGTGAACGTGACGTACTGACCGGTGCCCTGAAGTGTCGTCGCCTTGCGGTACGACGCCTCGTCGGCGAGCTGGCCCTGGGTGTAACTCGGGCCGATGTTCGTGCCGTTGGTGGCGGAGTTCTCCGCCTGCACCTCGACGTACGGCAGGCTCGCGCCGCTGCCGCCGGTGGCGGTGGACGCCGCCCAGGCGGGTGCGGCGGCCAGAGCGAAGACGCCTACGACGGCCAGCAGCGCGGCGCTGACCGCCCAGACGAGGGCTCGTCTCAGTTCTCGGACGGAATGGAACATTGACCACTCCTTACGTAACCAAACACCGGAAAGGTAGCGATGCAAGGGGGACCGTAATATCGGCGGCATGATCACGCAATAACTAGACAGAGCTTTGCAACAAATAAAAATGACACCTGCAAGATCCCGGGAACCGCACACAGGACGGCGTCGGCGAGATGCGTGCCGGAAGCGCCCGACAGGTGCAGCACGTCGGCCACGAAGGACGGGACGGCATCTGATGCCCCTTCGCAGAGCGGGGCAATGATTCACGCAAATATGCGCAAGATTATTGCAGAATTACGCAATTAGCAGATAGCGGGGCAACGAACAGCCCAGGTAGCATCCGCCACAGGAACCGGAACAGGTCATTCACCGGCCCTCGATCGGCACACGAGGACGGCTCAGCCGCTCGGACATCGTGCGTGTTTCCACGGAAGGGCCCGTCCTGGACATGTCCGGCAGTCACTCGCCGCGGAGCGTCCTGCGGTAGGCGACGCAATCCTCGTACGCGGGGAGCAGGCCCCGGGCTTCCGCGTCGGCGAGCGTCGGCGCCTGCTCGTCCTTCGGGGACAGCAGCGGTTCGACGCCGGCCGGCCACGCGATGGCGAGGTCCGGGTCCAGCGGGTGGATACCGTGCTCGCGCCCGGGCGCGTATCCCTCGGAACAGAGGTAGACCACCGTCGCGTCGTCCGTCAGGGCGAAGAAGGCGTGGCCGAGGCCCTCCGACAGGTAGACGGCGTGGTGGGTCAGGTCGTCGAGCCGGACTGCCTCCCACTGCTTGTACGTCGGAGAGCCGACGCGGATGTCGACGATGACGTCGATGACCGCACCGCGTACACACTTGACGTACTTGGCCTGGCTCGGCGGAACATCGGCGAAGTGGATGCCGCGCAGGGTGCCCCGCTTGGAGACGGAGCAGTTGGCCTGCGCGAGGTTGAGGTCCTGGCCGGTCGCCTCGCGGAACCCGGCGCCGCGGAACCACTCGTGGAAACCGCCGCGGTCGTCCGGGAAGACCTTGGGCTCCAGCACCCAAGCGCCCTCAATGCCCAGTGGTCACACGTGTTGGTCCTTGCTCGCGGGGTTCGGTCACTTCTTCAGGGCCCGACGGACCTTGCCCGCGGCTCGGCGCAGGATCGTCGACGCCGTGGGGCGGGAGGCAGGGCGGCGCCGTCCGGGATCCTTGGCTGCCAGGTCGGCCGCAACGGCAGTGAGACGTTTGACGACGACACCTCCGCTCGCGGCGACATCGAGGGCCAGCGGGAGGGCCACCGGCTTGCCGGCTCCGGCCGAGGGCGGAGTCAGCTCCAGTCGCCACTGGCCGTCCGTCAACTCGTCGAGCGGGAGGTCGGCACTCAGGTCGGCGTCGCCGGTCACGCGGGCGGTCAGCGTGGCGGGGAGGGCGACCTCACGACCGCTCGCGACGTCCGTCAGCTTCAGAGCTGCCGAACTCCCGTCCTGGACGTGGAACGGCAGGACGACGACGAGGCGGCCGGGGTCCGTCGTCACGGTGACGTCGGCGGGGACGAGACGGGCGAACTCGTACGGGAGCCGGTCGGTCCGCTGGTCGACGTCGAGTGAGAGGTTGCCGTGCGGGTCGGTCCAGTACGGCAGGACCAGGTGGGCCGGGGAGCCGACAACCGCGCCGCCGCGCCCGCGCCCGGCCGCCTCGCCGCGGACGGCGCCGAGGCGGGTCTCCTTGGACCACCCGCAGGAGCTGATGCGGACAAGGACGTCCCAGATACCGGCGTCGAGTCCGGCGCCGTTGGCCGCCGACGACGGGTCCACCCGCGAGCCGGCCCGCAGCACCTGCCGGAAGTGTCCCTCCTGCCCCTTCACGGCGACCTTCTCCCGGGTGAGCTCGACCGGCTGGAAGAACTCCGCGCCGGAGGTGCGCTCACGCAGGACGAGATCCGCCCTCGACTTGCCCAGCGGTGCGGAGGTGTCCGCGCCCAGCTTCGCGACGGCCTCCATGCTGTCCTGCGACAACGGCGGGACCAGCAGGTCCTTCTTGCCGTCGTTGCGGAAGGTGAGCGGCTCGCCGCCGGAGGTGAGGGTGGCGGTGAAGCCCACGGTCAGCACGCCCGTGTCCCAGGTGAGGCTGTCCAGGGTGCCGGAGGCCTTGATCCCGGACTCCCAGCGGGCGAATTCCTCGATGTCGGCGAACCGGCCGGCGGTGATCAGCGCGGCGACGATCTGCTGCGCGGGCGGAAGACCTGCGGCGACTCCCGGGCCGAAGCGCTCGACGACCACCTTGTGGATCTCGTCGAACAGCTCCCGGCGGTAGTCCTCCGGCAGCTTCAGCAGGCGCTGTCCGCGCATGCGCTCGACCATCTCGTTGCGCAGCCAGCGCCGGAAGAGCTTGTCCCGCAGCGGGCCGGGCTCGGTGAGTTCCTCGACGACGTCCAGGGCCTCGCGGAGGTTCTTGAAGTAGCCGACCGGGTCGAAGCGCTGGAAACCCGCGTTGGAGGCGTCGTCCCGCTTGATGTGGTAGTAGCACAGGTAGTCGCTGAGCACCGCGACGTTCTCGGCCCGCAGGTACGCCTCGGTGACGAAGACGTGGTCCTCAAGACGCCGGCGCCCCTCCATGTAGCGGAGGTTGTGCCGGTCGAGGAACTCCTTGCGGAACATCTTGTGGGGGGTGAGGCTGTCGATCAGCGGGGCGTTGTCGACATTGGCGTGCGGACGGTTCTTGCGGAACAGTTCGCGGGGGACGCCACGGCCCTTGCCGACCATCTTGCCCACGATGACGTCGGCCCTGTTCTCCACGCCGTAGTTGTACATGCGTTCGAGAGCTTCGTCGCCCAGCCAGTCGTCGTTGTCCACGAACTGGATGAACTCCCCCTTGGCTGCCGCGATGCCCGCGTTGCGGGGCTTGCCGGACCAGCCGGACGCCTCCTGATGGATGACGTGCATGTTCGCGTGCTCGGCGGCCAGCCGGTCCAGGCGCGCGGGAGTGCCGTCGGTGGAACCGTCGTTCACGAAGATCGCTTCGTACTCGTGGTCCGGCAGGCTCTGACGCAGAAGAGAGGCGATGCAGTCCTCGATGTACTCGCCCGGGTTGTAGACCGGGATCACCACGCTCACCTTGATGGGCATGTGTCTTGTTCCGCCTCAGCTGCTGGGAGTCATTCGTCAGGACCCGGCGCATGTCACCGCTCGGTAGACGTTCGATTAAGGCTAGCGGGTGGCGGACCCACCACAGTCACAGCTGAAGTCTCTCGTTCCCTCCGGCGGCTCGGGCACACGCCGGCGCCGAAGTCCGAGGATCGCGCGTCGTCCCCCTACAACCCCACGATCTTGTTCCACTCCTTCGCGAACTCCACCCGCTCCGTCGACGTGATGTCCCGCGCGATCGCGAGACGCTTGCGCATCGTCGTGTCCGGGAAGATCAGGGGGTTCTCGGCGAGGGCCGCGGTGTCCTTGTCCTTGGCGGACGCGAGGACGGCCTGGGCGGCGGGGACGGGGCAGACGTAGTTGACCCAGGCGGCGAGTTCGGCGGCGACCTCGGGGTCGTAGTAGTAGTCGATCAGGCGTTCCGCGTTGGTCTTGTGGCGGGCCAGGTCGGGGATCATCAGGGAGTCCGCCCAGAGTTCGGCGCCCTCCTCGGGGACGACGAAGCGGATGTCCGGGTTGTCGGCCTGGAGCTGGATGACGTCGCCGGAGTAGGCCTGGCAGGCCAGGACGTCGCCGCTGACCAGGTCCTTGGTGTAGTCGTTGCCGGTGAAGCGGCGGATCTGCTTTCTGCCGAGCTGCGTCCGCACCTGGTCGCACACCTTGTGGAAGTCCGCAGCGGTCCACTGGGTGATGTCGACGCCGTTGCCCTGCATCAGCAGCGCAAACGACTCGTCCAGCCCGGAGAGCAGGGTCACCCGGCCCTTGAGGTCACTGGCCCACAGGTCGGAGACCCGGCGGATCTCGCGGCCGAGCTTGCGGCGGTTGTACGCGATACCGGTGATGCCCGACTGCCACGGCACCGTGTACCGGCGGCCCGGGTCGAACGCGGGCGAGCCGAGCTGCGGGTCGAGGTACTTCGCCACGTTGGGCTGCTTGGCCCGGTCCATCCGCTGGACCCAGCCGAGGCGGACGAACCGCGCGCACATCCAGTCACTCATGACGATCAGGTCGCGGCCGGTCTGCTGGTGGTTCATGAGGGCCGGGCTGATCTTGCCGAAGAACTCGTCGTTGTCGTTGATCTCCTCGATGTAGTCGACGGAGATCCCGGTGCGCTTCCCGAAGGCGTCCAGCGTGGGCCGCTTCGTCTGGTCATTGTCATCGGTGTCGATGTACAACGGCCAGTTCGCCCAGGTCAGCCGCTTGTCCGTGGCGGACAGATCGGCACCGGACCGGTCCCCCGCCTTCACATACGCGGCGGGCACACCGCACCCGGCGAGCGCGCCGAGCGCGGCGGCGGAGCCGAGTGCGCGCAGCAGGGAACGGCGGGAGGGCGGGAACGACTTCGGAGTCCGGGGCACCCGCGCAGCATGACCCGCCCGCCCCTGTCCGATCAATGGACGCTGCGTCGAGCGGGTTCCTGCGGACCAGACACCTTGTCGATCGGTCGGCTGTGAGGTAACCGCCTGTTCACACGGCGGGTGCGCGATGCGAGACCCCGGTCGCCGCGGGCGTCGGCACCGGAACGGTCACCGGCACATACCCCGGCAGGCTCACCTCCACCACCAGCCCGCCCCGGGGACGTGTCCGCGCCCGCACCCGACCCCCGTGCGCCGCTACGACCGCCGCCACGACGGACATGCCGAGGCCGAGCCCCTCCCGGCTACGGACCCGCTCCGCGCCCAGCCGCCGGAACGGCTCGAAGAGTCCCGCCGCCTGGTCCGCCGGAATCACCGGCCCACTGTTCTCGATCCGCAACCCGGGCCGGCCCAGCGCGTCGAGCCCCGTCCACACACTCACCCAACTCCCCTCCCCCGACGGGAGGTTGTGCCGTACGGCGTTGTCGGTCAGGTTGACCACCAGCCGCTCGATGAGCTGCGGATCACCGTGCACGGGAGCGGATTCGAGCCGGGCCTCGACACGCAGGTCCGCCTCAAGGAGATCCGCGGCGGGCAGCCGGTCCCGCACGACCGCCGCGAGATCGACGGACTCCCGCACCTTCAGCCCCCGTTGGCTGCGCGCCAACGTCAACAGCGCCTCGATCAGCCGCTCCTGCTCCTGCCCGGCCGCCCGCACCCGCACCCGCGCCAGCGCCGCACGCAGCGCCCGCACGGAGGCGTCCGGATCGGCGAGAGCGACGTCCACGATGGTCTGCTGGAGGGTGAGCGGGGTGCGCAGTTCGTGCGAGGCGTTCGCGACGAACTGCTTCTGTGCCTCGAACGCGCCCTCCAGCCGCGCCAGTACGGCGTCGAAGGTGTCCGCCATCGCCTTCAGCTCGTCGTCGGGACCGGGCACCGCGAGCCGTGCGTGCAGATTGTCGGCGGAGATCCGACGGGCCGAGGCGGTCATCGTGCGCAGCGGCGACAGCACCCGGCCGGCCATCAGCCAGCCCAGCGCGAGCGAGGCCACGGTCATCACGGCGAGCGCGATGACGGCGTAGACGACCAGTTGGTGCAACTGGTCGCTGCGGGCGGCCTCGGCGACGGCGGTGAGCGTCGGCGCGCTCACGGCGGGCACGCCGCCGACCAGTCGGGTGCTCGCCCCGGACCTGGCGGACACACCCCCGGTGGTCTGCGCGAGCAGGTAGACGAAGGTCAGCAGGAGCGCGCCGGCCCCCACGAACAGCGCGCCGTAGAGAAGGGTGAGGCGCCAACGGACGGTGCGCGGCCCGTGCAGCCGTCGCAGGACCCATGCCCTCATCGGATGCGGTACCCGGCCCGGTCCACCGTCTCGACCAACGGCGGTTCCCCCAGCTTGCGGCGCAGTCTGCTGACGGTGACCTTCACTGTCTGGCTGAAGGGATCGGCGGCCTCGTCCCATGCCCGCTCCAGGAGTTCCTCGGTGGACACGACCGTCCCCTGCGCGCCGAGAAGGAGTTCGAGTACGGCGAACTCCTTGGGGCTGAGCGGCAGTTGGCAGCCGGCCCGGGTGGCTTCCCGGCGGGCCGGGTCGAGCCGGAGTTCGCCGCGCACCAGGACCGGCGGCAGCGCGGGCTGCGTACGACGCGCCAACGCCCTGATGCGGGCGACGAGTTCGGTGAACGCGAACGGCTTGGGCAGATAGTCGTCGGCGCCGAGCCCGAGCCCCGCGACCCGGTCGGCGACCGTCCCGGACGCGGTGAGCATCAGCACCCGCGCCCGGCTTCCCCCGGCGGCGAGCGTCCGGCACACCTGGTCGCCGTGGACACCGGGCAGATCACGGTCGAGCACGACGACGTCGTAGCCGTTGATCTCCGCGCGCTCCAGGGCCGTAGGGCCGTCGAACGCGAGGTCGACCGCCATGCCCTCGCGGCGCAGTCCCGCCGCCACGGTCTCGGCGAGTTCTTCGTGGTCCTCGACCACCAGCACACGCATGGCCGTCAGTGTGACGGGCGGGCGGTTACACGGGTATAAGGGCGGCCGTTCCGTCGCTGTAACCGTCCGGGCGGTTGTGTGGATCCCGTCCAGCGACACCCGCACACAGCAGGAGGAACAGATGCGTCCACTCGCGACCAGGCCCCAGCGGCTCGCCCTCGGGATCGCCGTCCTGTCGGCCGCCGCGCTCGGCACGACGGCGGCGCAGGCGTACGGCACGACAACCGCGGAGCCCCGTACGACCGTTGTCTCCGGCTCCGGCGTGACCACCGCGAAGGGCACGGGTGGCGAACACTTCGCGTCTCCCCGGCAGGTGGCCTTCGCGGTCGCCTACCACCCGACCGCGAACGCCCCGGGCGATCTCAACACCGCGAACGGCGACTTCGCCGCGTGCATGCGGGAGCAGGGGCAGGCCGTCTTCCCCGGCTTCCACGCGGCCAAGGACGCCAAGGGCCACATCAGCCTTCAAGTGAAGGTCGGCAAAGGGGACTTCGACCCGACTTCGGGCGGCTACAAGAAGGCCGTCGAGGCGTGCGGGCCCATCCTGCGCAAGGCCGGCGTCACCTTCCCGAACCCGGCCGGCCCGCCCCCGCTGCCGACCCCCGGCAAGCCGGGCGAGCCCGGCAAGGGCACCTCCGAACTCCCCTCGCTCACCCGAGCCTTCGAGCGAGCCTGACCATCCGGAGGGGGAACACCGCGGCCCCGGACGGGAGTTGATCCCGTCCGGGGCCGCGCAGATGTCCGCCCGACCGCCGGAGGCCTACGCCTCCAGCGACGTCATCACGTGCTTGATCCGCGTGTAGTCCTCGAACCCGTACGCCGAGAGGTCCTTGCCGTAGCCCGACTTCTTGAACCCGCCGTGCGGCATCTCCGCGACCAGCGGGATGTGCGTGTTGATCCACACGCAGCCGAAGTCCAGCGCCTTCGACATCCGCATCGCCCGCGCGTGGTCCTTCGTCCACACCGAGGACGCGAGGGCGTAGTCGACGCCGTTGGCCCACTCGACGGCCTGCGCCTCGTCCGTGAAGGACTGGACGGTGATGACCGGTCCGAAGACCTCGTTCTGGATGATCTCGTCGTCCTGCTGGAGACCGGAGACGACGGTCGGCGCGTAGAAGTATCCGACCTCACCGACCCGGTGGCCGCCCGACTCCACCTTCGCGTGCGCGGGCAGCCGCTCGATGAAGCCGGTGACCTGCTTCAGCTGGTTCGCGTTGTTCAACGGCCCGTACAGCACGTCCTCGTCGTCCGGCTGCCCGGTCTTCGTCTCGGCCGCGGCCTTGGCGAGCGCGGCCACGAACTCGTCGTGGATGCCCTCCTGCACGAGCACGCGCGTCGCCGCCGTACAGTCCTGCCCGGCGTTGAAGAACCCCGCGACCGAGATGTCCTCGACGGCCTTGGCGATGGCCGCACTGTCGAGGTCCTCGAAGACGACGACCGGCGCCTTGCCGCCCAGCTCCAGGTGGACCCGCTTGAGGTCCTTGGACGCGGACTCGGCGACCGACATGCCGGCCCGCACCGAACCGGTGATGGAGGCCATCGCCGGGGTGTGGTGCTCGACCATCAGGCGGCCGGTGTCGCGGTCGCCGGTGACGACGTTGAAGACACCCTTGGGGAGGATCGAGCCGAGGATCTCGGCGATCAGGACGGTGGAGGCCGGGGTGGTGTCCGACGGCTTCAGCACGACCGTGTTGCCCGCGGCGAGCGCCGGCGCGAACTTCCACACCGCCATCATCATCGGGTAGTTCCAGGGCGCGACCTGCGCGCAGACGCCGATCGGCTCGCGCCGGATGATGGAGGTCATCCCCTCCATGTACTCGCCCGCGCTGCGCCCCTCCAGCATCCGGGCGGCGCCCGCGAAGAAGCGGATCTGGTCGACCATCGGCGGGATTTCCTCGGAGCGGGTGAGCCCGATCGGCTTGCCGGTGTTCTCCACCTCGGCCGCGATCAGCTCCTCGGCCCGCTCCTCGAACGCGGTGGCGATGTCGAGCAGGAACTTCTGCCGCTTGGCCGGGGTCTCGTCCCGCCAGGCCGGGAAGGCCGCCGCGGCGGCGGCCATCGCGGCGTCCACGTCCGCCGCCCCGGACAGCGGCGCGGTCGCGTACGCCTCGCCGGTCGCCGGGTTGACCACTTCGGTGGTCCGTCCGTCGGCGGCGTCCCGGAACTCACCGTCGATGTAATTGCGCAGACGACGCAGCTCGGTGCTCACTGCCGGCCCTCCAAGTTCAGGTGTCCAATCACTGAGACACCCACCCTAATCGCCCGGCCCACGTTTTCAACACCCCCGATCGCGCCAAGGCTGCGAAATCCGCAAGTCTTGACCGCGTAAACAACGAATTTCATTGAAGCGGCCTTGCGGAACTGTCGAGACGTCGTGCACAGTGAAGCCGTGGCCAGTCGCAGCGCAGAACACAGGGACTCCCGCGAGTCCAGGAGCGGAACTCCGCACCTGGATTCCGTCTCCCTCGCCATCATCGAACAGCTCCAGGAGGACGGCCGCCGGCCGTACGCCGCGATCGGCAAGGCCGTCGGCCTCTCCGAGGCGGCCGTGCGCCAGCGCGTCCAGAAGCTGCTCGACCAGGGCGTCATGCAGATCGTCGCCGTCACGGACCCGCTCACCGTGGGCTTCCGCAGACAGGCGATGGTCGGCGTCAACGTCGAGGGCGACGTCGAGAACGTGGCGGACGCGCTGACGGCCATGCCGGAAGTGGAGTACGTGGTGATGACCGCGGGCTCGTACGACCTCCTCGCCGAGATCGTCTGCGAGGACGACGACCACCTGCTGGACGTCATCAACAAACGCATTCGGGCGCTGCCCGGCGTGCGCTCCACCGAGAGCTTCGTTTATCTGAAGCTCAAGAAGCAGACCTACATGTGGGGAACCCGATAACCGTGAGCAAGGACCTCAGCCGCACCGCGTACGACCACCTGTGGATGCACTTCACCCGCATGTCCTCGTACGAGAACGCGCCCGTTCCCACGATCGTCCGTGGTGAGGGCACCTACATCTACGACGACAAGGGCAAGCGCTACCTCGACGGTCTCGCGGGTCTGTTCGTGGTCCAGGCCGGTCACGGCCGCGCCGAGCTGGCCGAGACGGCGGCCAAGCAGGCGCAGGAGCTGGCGTTCTTCCCCATCTGGTCGTACGCCCACCCGAAGGCCGTCGAGCTGGCGGAGCGTCTCGCCCACTACGCGCCCGGCGACCTGAACAAGGTCTTCTTCACCACCGGCGGCGGCGAGGCGGTCGAGACCGCCTGGAAGCTCGCCAAGCAGTACTTCAAGCTCCAGGGCAAGCACACCAAGTACAAGGTCATCTCCCGCGCGGTCGCCTACCACGGCACCCCGCAGGGCGCCCTGTCCATCACCGGCCTGCCGGCGCTGAAGGCTCCCTTCGAGCCCCTCGTACCCGGCGCGCACAAGGTCCCGAACACCAACATCTACCGCGCCCCGCTGTTCGGCGACGACCCGGAGGCCTTCGGCCGCTGGGCCGCCGACCAGATCGAGCAGCAGATCCTGTTCGAGGGCCCGGAGACGGTCGCCGCGGTCTTCCTGGAGCCGGTGCAGAACGCGGGCGGCTGCTTCCCGCCCCCGCCGGGCTACTTCCAGCGCGTCCGCGAGATCTGCGACCAGTACGACGTGCTCCTGGTCTCCGACGAGGTCATCTGCGCCTTCGGCCGCCTCGGCACGATGTTCGCCTGCGACAAGTTCGACTACGTCCCGGACATGATCACCTGCGCCAAGGGCATGACCTCGGGCTACTCCCCGATCGGCGCCTGCATCATCTCCGACCGCCTGGCCGAGCCGTTCTACAAGGGCGACAACACCTTCCTGCACGGCTACACCTTCGGCGGCCACCCGGTCTCCGCGGCGGTCGGCCTCGCCAACCTCGACATCTTCGAGCGCGAGGGCCTCAACCAGCACGTCCTCGACAACGAGGCCAACTTCCTCCAGACCCTCCAGAAGCTGCACGACCTCCCGATCGTCGGCGACGTCCGCGGCAACGGCTTCTTCTACGGCATCGAGCTCGTCAAGGACAAGGCCACCAAGGAGACCTTCACGGACGAGGAGTCGGAGCGCGTGCTCTACGGCTTCGTCTCCAAGAAGCTCTTCGAGTACGGCCTCTACTGCCGCGCCGACGACCGCGGTGACCCGGTCATCCAGCTGTCGCCGCCGCTGATCTCCGACCAGTCGACCTTCGACGAGATCGAGGGCATCGTCCGCCAGGTGCTGACGGAGGCCTGGACGAAGCTCTAGCCTTCGGCGATTCAGCGGTTTATACGGCCAGGGGTGCACCCGCACGAGTGAGAAGGGCGCACCCCTGGCCGTGTGCTGTCCGGGGTCACGCCCCCCGCTCCTTAGCGTGCCTGGTAACCGATCGGCCCCGTCCTCGTTCCCCCGCTCGGGGGACGCAGTACGGAAAACGGATCTGAACGAGGTGTACGCGCATGGTGGCCCCGCCGGACAACGACGTGCTCTGGGCACGTGCCCTGCACTTCCAGCACCACGACGGAACGCCCGCGCTCAGCGGTGTCTCGCTCGGTGTCCGGGAGGGCGAGATCCTCGCCGTCAACGGCCCGCGCGGCAGCGGCAAGACGACCCTGCTGCGCTGCCTCTCCGGTCTTGAGCGGCCCGGACAGGGCGAGGTCTGGTTCAACAGCGTGCCCGTGCACACCATGGGCCCGATGACCCGCGAACGGCTGCGCCGCGACCGCTTCGGCTGGATCGACCCGGCGCCCGTGCTCGTCCCGGAGCTGAACGTCTGGGAGAACGCGGCCCTCCCCCTGATGCTGCGCGGCACCAGCCGCCGGCGCGCCAAGACCGCCGCCCTGGAGTGGCTGGACCGCCTCGACATCGGCGACCACGCCCGCAAACGCCCGCACGAACTGCGCCAGGCGGAGCGCCAGCGCGTGTCGATCGCCCGCGCGCTGGCCCCGGCGCCCACGGTCCTGTTCGCCGACGAGCCGACGGCCCCGCTGCACCGCGCGGACCGCGCCCACGTCCTGCGCACGCTCACGACAGCCGCCCGCTCGCACGGCATCACGGTCGTCCTCGCGACCCACGAGGCGGAGACCGCGGCCCTCGCGGACCGTACGGTGTCGCTGCTGGACGGACGCCGGGTGAACACGGTCCACCTTCCCCCGGTCACCGAAGCGGAAGGCCGGGCCGAGTGCTCGCTCTCCGTCTGACCCGCGGCTCGCGCCCCGCCGTCCAACTTCGCCGCCTGCTGGTCTCGGTGGCCTCGGCGGGCACGGGCTTCCTGCTGCTGTGCACCCTGGGCTACGCGATGGGCCACCCCGACTCCCCCGCCGCCTCGGCGCTGCGCCTCGGCTGGTGTGCGACCCCGCTGGCCGCCACCGTGTACTTCGCGGTGGCGGTCGCCCGCACCGACCCGGCGACGAAACCCCGCCCCGGCCTCTCCGCGATCGGCCTCGGCCCGGGCCGCCTGATGGCGATCTCGGCGACCACGACCGCCCTCGCCTGCACCCTCGGCTCGATGCTGGCGCTCCTCTTCTTCCTCCACCTCCGGGGCGACCTCACGGGCATGCCCTTCGACGGAGCGGCGGCGGAGTTCCTGGCCTCGGACCAACCCCTGCCCCTCCCGGCCGCGTTGACCCTCCTCGCACTCGTCCCGGTGACCGCCTCCGTCGCGGTGGCCCTCGTCCTACGGCCCCGGGACATCCGCCCGGCCTCCGAGAAGGGCCCGGCGCGGTCGTACGGCCGCTTCGGCGTACAGGGACGCCCGGACTCACGGGAGACCTTCGGGGCGTACGGCCGCTTCGGGGCGCGCCTGCGGGGCGGTGGCCCTCGTAGCGCGGCGGAGAACGGAACCACCGAACAGCCCGAGCCCACCCCCGACCCGGACCCCTCCCGCCCCTCGGCCCCCCGTGAGGCCCCCCGCGGGCTCCCCTGGGGCATCGCGGTGCTGGCCGCCGGACTCGCCGGGGAGGCGTACGCGAGCCGGGCGAAGGACGGCGGCGGGCTGTCGCTGCCCGGCGGGCTCGCGGACGGGCCCGCGAGTGTGCTGGTCGGCTGGGTGCTGACCGCGATCGGGCTGGCGCTGGCCGGACCGGGCCTCACCCACCTCTGCGGCCGGCTGCTCCAGTCCGTCGCCCCGGGCGCGCTGCGGCTGCTGGCCGGGCGGGTGCTGATGGAGGAGGCGACGCGGATCGGGCGTCCGCTGGGCGTGGTCTGCGCGGTGGCGTCCGGCGCCTTCGCGATGACCGCGCTCTACGACCCGCACGCCCCGGCCTTCGGCCCGCTGACCACCCTCGGCGGGCTCCTGGTGACGGGCTGCACGGTGGCGACCCTGCTCACCGCCGCCCTGGAGGCCAAGCACGCCCGCGCCGACACCACGGCCGCGCTGCTCCGCCTCGGCGCCCCCGCCACCATGCTGCGCAGCGCGGCAGCCCTGCGCGCGGGCGCGCTGCTCGCCCTGTTCCTCCCGCTGACCCTGTTCGTGGCCGAGCTGGCGGCTCTGCCGCTGGCCGGCCGATGAGTTTCGCGTCGGCCGCCGGTCTACCCACCGAACAGCACGCACGCCCGATGGGAGAGGCCCCGCATGTACCAGCAGATGATCTTCGTGAACCTGGCCGTGAACGACGCCGCCGCGTCGAAGAAGTTCTTCACCGAGCTCGGTTTCTCGATCAACCCGCAGTTCAGCAGCGACGACACCACCTGTGTCGTGATCAGCGAGACGATCATCGCGATGCTCCTGGAGAAGAAGCGCTACAGCGACTTCACGAAGAAGGAGATCGCCGACTCGGCCAAGACCAGCGAGGTACTGCTGTGTCTGAGCGCCGAGAGCCGCGAGAAGGTCGACGAGCTGATCAACAAGGCGGTCGCGGCCGGCGGCACCGCCAACGACGACGTCCAGGACCAGGGATTCATGTACGGCCGCTCCTTCGAGGACCTCGACAGCCACTCCTGGGAGGTCGTGTGGATGGACCCGGCGGCCGTTCAGGGCTGACCAACTCGGTGCCTAGCATGGGCGCGTGCAGACGAGCCCGGCCCATGCGGCCCACCACGACGAACGCGAGATCGAGACGGTCGAGGACTTCGACGCGACCGTCTCGGCCCGCGGCACCCTCGCCGGATACCGCGTGCAGGCCGTCGATCTGACGGACCGCACAAGGGAGTTGCTCACCACGGACACCACGGGCGCCGTCTTCCTCGGCTGCCCGATGCGCGACGAGGCGGCGGCGAAGATCCGGGCCGACGGCGCCCTGGTCTTCCCGCCGGTCCCACACCTCCCCTTCGACCCCTACCGCGGCCATCTCTACACGCCCACCGAGCTGTTCGCCTCGCTCGACAAGGGGTACGAGCAGACCCCGGACGCGCTCGCGTACACCTGGTTCCAGCGGACCAAGGCCGACGGCGACGTCTACGCGTCCATGCTGCGCTCCGTCCACGACGACTCCATCTCCGACGCCCTCGACGAACTCCTGCGCGGGGCGCGGGTGGTGGGGGTCATGGGCGGCCACGCGATGGCGCGCGGGACGGCGGCCTACGGCGGTGCCGCGCGCCTCGGCCGTGAGCTGAGCCGCGCCGGGTTCACGGTGGCGACCGGCGGCGGACCGGGCGCGATGGAAGCGGCGAACCTGGGCGCATACGCGGCACCCTACGAGGACGCGATGCTGGAGGAGGCGTGCGAACTCCTCGCCGAATCCCCTTCGTTCAGCCCCTCGATCACCGACTGGGCGCAGCGCGCCTTCGAGGTCCGCACCCGCTGGCCGAAGGGCAACCACTCGATCGGCATCCCGACCTGGTTCTACGGCCATGAGCCGCCGAACGCCTTCGCCTCGCACATCGCCAAGTACTTCGCCAACGCCACCCGCGAGGACGGCCTGTTGGCCCGCTCGAACGCGGGTGTGGTGTTTCTGCCGGGCGCGGCCGGGACCGTACAGGAGATCTTCGACAACGCGACGCCGAACTACTACGAGTCGCGGGGCGAGCCCACGCCGATGGTGCTCGTGGACCGGGAGCACTGGACGGAGCGGCTGCCCGCGTGGCCGCTCCTGCGTGCACTTGCCCGGGAACGGTCAATGGAGGCCCGTATCGCCCTCGTTGACCGGATCGAGGAGGCTCCGGAGGCATTGAAACGCCTCACTGTGTAAAACACAGGTAAAGGCAACTGCCGCACACCGCATATGCATTGACACTGCTTACGCAGCACTTATAGACCAGTGAGACTCCTGGGGGTGGTGATGCCTCACCCGCTGCCTCATCTCCCCCTTACACCCCCCGCAGTTGCACATCCCGTGAAGGGCAAACGTGTCCATATCTCGACGTTCCGTACGCATCCTCGGTGTCGCGTCCGCCTCGGCCGCACTCGCGCTCGGATTCGCGGGCAACGCGCTCGCCTGCAACATCAAAGAGTTCTCCGCCGAGGCCACCTGTGACGGCTCCAAGGGTGTCATCCACGTCACCGACAAGGACGCCGGCGGCACCGAGGCCACCGTTACGGTGTTCCTGGAGAACAACAGCGCCGATGTCCGCAAGGTGGGCGAGCAGACGGTCAAGGGCTCGGCCGAGGGTGTCACCATCTCCTTCGCCGAGGACTGGCAGCCGAACGCTGTCTACCGCGTCCACGTCTCGGCCGCCAACGGCCTCGACAAGGACCTCACGGAACTCCTGACCACCCCGTCCAAGGCATGCGCGACGGAGTCCCCCAGCCCCACCCCGACGGAGGCCTCTCCGACGCCGTCGGAGACCGCCTCCACCCCGGCCGAGTCCGACACCCCGACCCCGTCGGCCTCGGAGAGCAGCAGCACCGCCCCCGCGACGACGGACAACGCGCCGTCTCCCGCGGCCGGCAGCTCGAACCTCGCCGAGACCGGTGCCAACTCCAACACCGGCATGATCGCCGGTATCGCGGGCGCGTTCGTCGTCGTGGGCGGCGGAGCCGTCTACTTCGGCATGCGTCGCCGCGGCGCGGCCAACGGCCGCTGATCCACCCGCTGTTGCTCTTGTTGTGGCCCGTCCGGTTCGTGGGGGCGGGCCACACGCATGTCCGCGTCTGCGACAGGATCCGCCGGACAGGCCCTAGGCGTCGCCGAGTACGACGATCTCGGCCGCGTCGAACTCCACCCCGACCGTGCCCCCGACCTCCGGCGCCTCCCGCAGCGCGCAGGCCGCCTCCAGCCTCGGCGCGCCCTCCGGCTGCAGTTGTACGGCGACATGGGTGCCCTTGAAGGTGCGGGCGGCGACCGTGCAGCGCAGGCCCTCGTCGGCGGGCAACAGTCGTACGCCCGCGGGGCGTACGAGGAGCGGGTGGGTGCCCTGGGGGGCGCCCTCGGGGACCGGCACCTTGCCCCAGGGGGTGTCGGCGGCCTCTCCCGCGACTGTCGCCTCCACCACGTTGTCGAAGCCGAGGAAACGGGCGACGAACTCGTCGGCGGGGCGCTGCCAGACCTCAAGTGGCGTACCGGACTGGGCGATCCGCCCGTCCCGCATCACCACGACCCGGTCCGCGAGCGCGAACGCCTCGCCCTGGTCGTGCGTGACCGCGAGCACGGTCGTGCCCAACACCCCGAACAGTTCCCGGAGTTCGACGACCAGCCGCTCCCGCAGTGACCGGTCGAGCTGGCCGAGCGGTTCGTCGAGCATGAGGAGACGGGGGCGGGGCGCGAGGGCGCGGGCGAGCGCGACCCGTTGTTGCTCGCCCCCGGACAGCCCGGCGACGGCACGGCGGGCGGCACCCGGCAGTCCGACGAGGTCGAGCAACTCGCCCACCCGGGCGTCCTGTTGTTTCTTCGACGCCCCGTGCATCCGCAGCCCGAAGGCGACGTTGCCGGCCACGTCCCGCTGCGGGAACAGCTGATGGTCCTGGAACATCAGACCCACCCCGCGCTTGTGCGCGGGCACTCCGGTCTGGTCGCGTCCGTCGAGCAACACCCGCCCGGAGTCGAGTGGTTGCAGCCCGGCCACCACCCGCAGCAGCGTCGACTTGCCGCTGCCGCTGGGCCCGAGCACACACACGATCTCGTGCTCGGCGACACCCAGGTCGACGGTGTCCAGCACGGGCCGCCCACCGAACCGTACGGTCGCACCCGCGAGACTGAGCAGCATCAGAACTCCCCGGTCCGGTCGGTGCGCAGCCGCTCAAGCACCAGCAGAGCCACCGCGCACACCACCATCAGAATCGTCGAAAGGGCCATCGCCTGGCCGTAGTTGAGATCACCGGGCCGGGACAGCAGCCGGGCCACCGCGACCGGCAGGGTCGGGTTGTCGGGCCGCGCGATGAACACGGTCGCCCCGAACTCCCCCAGCGACACCGCGAACGCGAACCCGGCGGCGATCAGCAACGCCCGCCGCACCAACGGCAGATCGACCTCGCGCCACACCCGCCACGGCGATGCCCCGAGCACGGCCGCCGCCTCCCTCAGCCGCCCGTCCACCGCCCGCAGTACGGTCAGCATCGTCCGTACGACGAAGGGGACGCCGACCAGCGCCTGCGCGAGCGGCACCAGGATCCATGAACTCCGCAGATCCAGCGGGGGTGTGTCGAGCGAGATCAGGAAGCCGAAGCCGACCGTGACCGCCGACACCCCGAGCGGCAGCATCAGCAGCGCGTCGAAGCCCCGCACCAGGCGGCCCGCGTCGCGCCGGGTCAGAGCCGCGGCGGCGAGACCGCCGATCACCACCGCGATGGCGGTGGCGGCGACGGCGTACTCCAGCGAGTTGCCGATCGCGGCGATCGGCGGGACCAGGAACGTGCCGCCGTCGTCGTGGGTCAGCGCCCGGTAGTAGCCGAAGTCCGGTGAGTCCAGGGACCGTTGCACCAGCACGGCGAGCGGCAGCACGAGCAGTACGAGGACGGAGACGAGGACCCCGGCGAGCAGGGCCCACTGGCCGGCCCCGCGCGGGCGCCGTGCGGTCACCGACGGGTCCACGAGCCGTAGGGCCGTCTCCCGGCGTCGTACCGTCCAGGAGTGGACGCCGAGGATCGCGCCCACCGCGACGAACTGGACGATCGTCAGCACGGCCGCCGTGGACAGGTCGAAGATCTCGGAGGTCTGGCGGTAGATCTCCACTTCGAGGGTCGAGAAGGTCGGGCCGCCGAGGATCTGCACCACGCCGAAGGACGTGAAGGTGAAGAGGAAGACCATCAGCGCGGCGGCGGCCACGGCGGGCGCGAGCGCGGGCAGCGTCACCTTCCGCCAGGCCCGGAGCCGGGAAGCGCCGAGCATCCGCGCGGCCTCCTCCTGACGCGGGTCGAGCTGGGCCCAGAGGCCGCCCACCGTCCGTACGACAACCGCGTAGTTGAAGAAGACGTGCGCGAGCAGGATGGCCCACACGGTGGTGTCCAGCCGTACGCCCCACAGGTCGTCGAGGAGTCCGCCCCGGCCGACGAGCGCGAGGAACGCCGTACCGACGACGACCGTCGGCAGCACGAAGGGGACCGTCACGACGGCCCGCAGCACCTGCCGGCCCGGGAAGTCGAAGCGCGCGAAGACATACGCGCCGGGGAGCGCGATCAGCAGCGTGAGCGCGGTGGACGCGAGCGCCTGCCAGGTGGTGAACCACAGGACGTGCCGGATGTCGGACTGCGCGAGCACGTCCCCGATCCGGCCCCACTGCCAGGCGCCGTCGACCTTGAGACCGCGCGCGACGATCGCGGCGACCGGGTAGGCGAAGAACACCGCGAAGAACGCGACGGGCAGGGCCATGAGGCCGAGCCGCGTCGCGCTGCCCTTACGGGAGGACCTCCGCGGGGCTGCTTCAGCTACTTCAGTACGAGCGAGGTCCACGACTTGACCCACTGGTCGCGGTCGGCGGCGATCTTCGCGGGCGCCATGGTCGCGGGGTCCGGGGCCTGGCGGCCGTACTTCACGAACTCCTGCGGCACCTGGGCGCCTTCGATCACCGGGTAGACGAACATGTTGAGCGGCATGTCCTCCTGAAACTCCTTGGTGAGCAGGAAGTCGATGAAGGCCTTGCCCCCCTTGGTGTTCTGGGCGTTGCTGAGCAGTCCCGCGTACTCGGTCTGCCGGAAGCAGGTGCCGTACGACACCCCGGTGGGCGCGGTGGTCGGCTTCGGGTCGCCGTAGATGACCTCGGCGGGCGGCGAGGAGGCGTACGAGACGACGAGGGGCCGGTCGCCGCCCGCCTTCTTGCCGCCTGCGGAGCCGGAGAACTCCTGGTCGTAGGCCTGCTCCCAGCCGTCGACGACCTTCACGCCGTTGGCCTTGAGCTTCGTCCAGTACGCCTGCCAGCCGTCGTCGCCGTACTGTGCGGCGCTGCCGAGCAGGAAGCCGAGGCCGGGTGAGGAGGTGGCGGCGTTCTCGGTGACGAGGAGGTTCTTGTACTCGGGCTTGACCAGGTCCGCGAACGAGGTCGGCGGGGTCAGCTTGTGCTTGCTGAACCAGGCCGTGTCGTAGTTGACGCAGATGTCGCCGGTGTCGATCGGGGTGACCCGGTGCTTGGTCTCGTCGACGCGGTACGCGGGCTTGACGGTGGCCGAGCCCTTCGCGTCGTAGGACTGGAAGAGACCGTTGTCGAGCGCACGGGAGAGCAGGGTGTTGTCGACGCCGAAGAAGACGTCGCCCTGGGGGTTGTCCTTGGTGAGGATCGCCTTGTTGACGGCCTGTCCGGCGTCGCCGTCCTTGAGGACCTTGACGGTGTAGCCGGACTGCTTCTCGAAGTCCTTGAGGACGCTCTTCGAGACGGCCCACGAGTCGTGGCTGACGAGGGTGACGGTCTTGTCGGATCCGGAGCCGCCGCCCTGGTCCGACCCCGACCCGCACGCGGAGAGCGTGACCAGGCCGAGGCCGACGAGGACAGCACAGTACTTCTTGGTGTTCACGGTGATGACCGAACTTCCTACCCAGAATGACCTGGGCGAGGTTCAGAGGGTCTGCGGCCCGATTGCCGCACTCTCAGCGCTGCGCGCTCCCCTGTCGGATATGAAGATGTACGTACAGGTCGTACGAGTGAAGGTTACCTCTCGGTGGCCGCGAGCTGGCCACACGCTCCGTCGATCTCCTGGCCCCGGGTGTCCCGGACGGTGACCGGCACCCCGTGGGCCGCGATGGCCTCGACGAACGCCTTCTCGTCCTCGGGACGGGAGGCGGTCCACTTCGAGCCAGGCGTCGGGTTCAGCGGGATGAGATTGACGTGCACGGGCTTGCCCTTGAGGAGGCGGCCGAGGCGGTCACCGCGCCACGCCTGGTCGTTGATGTCGCGGATCAGCGCGTACTCGATGGACAGGCGGCGGCCCGACTTCGCCGCGTACTCCCAGCCGGCGTCGAGGACCTCGCGCACCTTCCACCGCGTGTTCACGGGGACCAGGGTGTCGCGCAGCTCGTCGTCGGGCGCGTGCAGCGAGATCGCGAGCCGGCACTTGAAGCCCTCGTCGGAGAAGCGGTGGATCGCCGGGACCAGTCCGACCGTCGAGACGGTGATCCCGCGCTGCGAGAGGCCGAGGCCGTCCGGCTCCGGGTCGGTCAGGGCGCGGATGGACTGGACGACCCGCTTGTAGTTGGCGAGGGGCTCGCCCATGCCCATGAAGACGATGTTGGAGAGGCGGGCGGGTCCGCCGGGAATCTCGCCGTCGCGCAACGCCCGCATACCGTCGACGATCTGGTGCACGATCTCGGCGGTGGAGAGATTCCGGTCGAGTCCGGCCTGTCCGGTCGCGCAGAACGGGCAGTTCATCCCGCAGCCCGCCTGCGAACTGATGCACATGGTCACCCGGTCCGGGTACCGCATCAGCACGGACTCGACGAGCGTCCCGTCGAACAGCCGCCACAGCGTCTTACGGGTGGTGTCCTGGTCGGTCGACAGATGCCGCACGACCGTCATCAGCTCAGGAAGCAGCGCCTCCTGGAGCTTGGCGCGCGAACCGGCGGGGATGTCGGTCCACTGCTCCGGGTCGTGCGCGAACCGCGCGAAGTAGTGCTGCGAGAGCTGCTTGGCGCGAAACGGCTTCTCCCCGATCGCGGCGACGGCTTCCTTGCGCTCGGCGGGCGTGAGATCGGCAAGGTGCCGCGGGGGCTTCTTGGCTCCGCGGGGGGCGACGAATGTGAGTTCTCCGGGCTTAGGCATGGCCCTACCAGTGTCGCAGACATACGAAGAGGGACTCGCCGCCCTGTGGACAACGAGCCCCTCGTACGCAAAACAGCAGGTCAGCTGGTTTTGTGGCGGCCTTTCAGCCGGACCCGACGAAGAGCACGAACATCAGCCACACCACCGGAGCCGTCGGCAGCAAGGAGTCCAAACGGTCCATGATGCCGCCGTGCCCCGGCAGCAGCGTGCCCATGTCCTTGATGCCGAGGTCCCGCTTGATCATGGACTCGCCGAGGTCGCCCAGCGTGGCGCTGGCCGCGACCGCGAGGCCCAGGAGGAGGCCCTGCCACCAGCTGCCGTCGTCGATCAGGAACTCCATGCACAGCGCGCCCGCCACCATCGCGAAGGACACCGCCCCGAACAGGCCCTCGCGGGTCTTGCCGGGGCTGATGCGCGGAGCGAGCTTGTGCGTGCCGAAGCGCCAGCCGACGGCGTAGGCGCCCGTGTCGCTGACCACGGTCAGCAGCAGGAACGTCATGACCCGCCAGGCGCCGTCGTCCGCGGTGAGCATCAGGGCGACGAACGTGGCCAGGAACGGCACGTAGAACGCCGCGAAGACGCCCGCCGTGACGTCCTTGAGGTAGCCCTCGGGCGGTTCCGTCATCCGCCAGACGAGGACGGCGAGCGCCGTGAGCGCCATGGCGACCCAGGCGCCCTCGGCGCCCCGGACGTATCCGGCGACGACCATCGCCGCGCCGCCGACCGCGAGGGGCACGAGGGGCGCCTTGATGCCCTTGCGCTCCTCCAGCCGCGAGGTCAGCTCCCACAGGCCCACGACGACGGCGACCGCTATCACGCCGACGAACACGGCCTTGACGACGAACAGGGACGCGATGATCACCGCGCCGAGTCCGACACCGACCCCTATGGCCGCACCCAGGTCCCGGCCCGCGCTCTTCTTCTGCGGGGCGGGCGCCGGTGGCGGGGCGTCGGGCATGGGCTCCGGATTCTGCGGCACCGCCTCGTAGGGCAGCGCGTGCGGCGTGTCAGAGGGCTGCGTCCGCGGGTCGTACGGCGGCGACTGCCGTACGTCGTACGGCGGCTGCTGTGTCTCGTCGCGGAACAAGGGGCCGCTCAGCCGAGCGGCCCCCCGGTCGTCATCCTGGTGTCCGCCGTATGCGGGCTCGTCGGGCACGATGGGCATGGGGCGAGTCTGCTGCGCCTCAGGCGCATCGTACGTGGGACCCGCCGGGGCAGCCCCCTGGACAGGCCCCTGGTCGGACGGCCCCCAGTACCCGGCTTGTGGCGGTGCCCCCCAGGAAGAGTCGTTCATCAGACCTCGAGCAGCTCCGCTTCCTTGTGCTTGAGGAGCTCGTCCACCTGGGCGACGTACTTCGCCGTGGTGTCGTCGAGCTCCTTCTCCGCGCGACGGACCTCGTCCTCGCCGGACTCCTTGTCCTTGACGAGCTTGTCCAGGGCGTCCTTGGCCTTGCGGCGGACGGCGCGGATGGACACCTTGGAGTCCTCGGCCTTGGTCCGGGCGACCTTGATGTAGTCCCTGCGGCGCTCCTCGGTCAGCTCGGGGAACGTCACTCGGATGATGTTGCCGTCGTTGCTGGGATTGACGCCCAGGTCCGAGTCACGGATCGCCTGTTCGATGTTCCGCAGCGCGGTCTTGTCGAACGGGGTCACCACGGCCATGCGCGGCTCCGGCACGGAGAACGAAGCCAGCTGGTTGATCGGCGTCAGCGCTCCGTAGTAGTCCGCCACGATCTTGTTGAACATCGCCGGGTGCGCACGGCCGGTGCGGATCGCGGCGAAGTCCTCCTTGGCGACCACGACGGCCTTCTCCATCTTCTCCTCGGCCTCGAGGAGGGTCTCTTCGATCACCACTTGCTCCTGCGTGTCTTGAGTAGGCCCGGCTGCTGTGCTGTGTCGGCGTCGGCGGCCGGCTGCGTCGCGTCTTCTTTCTGCACGGTTCCCGACCGGCAGGACATTGTCCATCCCCCGGTCAGGGTCATCAGCCCTGGCTGCCTTGGTCACCCACAAGCGTGCCGATCTTCTCACCCTTGACGGCGCGGGCGATATTGCCCTCCGCCAGAAGCTCGAAGACCAGGATCGGAAGCTTGTTGTCGCGGCACAGGGTGATGGCGGTCATGTCCGCGACCTTGAGGTCCTGGGTGATGACCTCGCCGTAGCTGAGCGAGTCGAACTTGACGGCCGCCGAGTTCGTCTTCGGGTCGGAGTCGTAGACGCCGTCCACGCCGTTCTTGCCCATCAGCAGCGCCTCGGCGTTGATCTCCAGGGCGCGCTGGGCGGCGGTGGTGTCGGTGGAGAAGTACGGCATGCCCATACCGGCGCCGAAGATGACCACGCGGCCCTTCTCCAGGTGGCGCACGGCGCGCAGCGGGATGTACGGCTCGGCGACCTGGCCCATGGTGATGGCGGTCTGGACGCGGCTGTCGATGCCCTCCTTCTCCAGGAAGTCCTGGAGGGCGAGGCAGTTCATCACGGTGCCGAGCATGCCCATGTAGTCGGAGCGGGCCCGGTCCATGCCGCGCTGCTGGAGTTCGGCGCCGCGGAAGAAGTTGCCGCCGCCGATGACGACGGCGACCTCCGCGCCGTCCCGTACGACGGCCGCGATCTCACGGGCGATCTTGTGCACCACATCGGGGTCGACGCCCAGGCCCCCGCCGCCGGAGAAGGCCTCTCCGGACAGCTTCAACATGAACCTGCCGCGTACCTTGCCGTCGTCGCTCTTCTGGGCCTTGGTGGTCATGACGTTCTCGCCTCTTTTACGTGGTCGCACATACGAAGAAGGCCACTGCCGGTGGGGTGTCGTTCGCATCCCATGCTCGGCAATGGCCTCCTCGTCAGATCTGCTGTCGTCCGCCACGCGCGTGTGTGCGGCGGGATACGCCAGCAATACAGCCGACTGCTGACGACCCTAGCGGGATTCCGCCGGGCGCCGCGCGTCGATCGCGGTACGGACTCAGATGCCGACCTTGATGCGCGTGAAGCGCTTCAGGGTGACACCCGCCTCGTCCAGAACCTTCTGGACGGACTTCTTGGGGTCGAGCGCGTACGGCTGACCGAGCACCGTCGCGTCCTTGAAGAAGCCGTTGACGCGACCCTCGACGATCTTGGCGATCGCGGCCTCGGGCTTGCCCTCGGCGCGGGTGGTCTCCTCGGCGATGCGACGCTCGGACTCGACGACCTCGGCCGGCACGTCCTCCTTGGCCAGGTACTTCGGCGCGAAGGCGGCGATGTGCTGGGCGACACCGCGGGCGACCTCGGCGTTCGGCTTGTCCAGCTCGACGAGGACACCGATCTGCGGCGGCAGGTCGGGCATCGTGCGGTGCATGTACGCGGAGACGTAGCCGTCGGTGTACTGGGCGAAGCGGTCCAGGACGATCTTCTCGCCCAGGTTCGCGTTGGCCTCGTCGACGAACGCCTGAACCGTCTTGCCGGGCTCGATCTCGGACGCGAGGAGCGCCGCGATGTCGGCCGGGGAGGTGGCGGCGACGTGCTGGGCGATCTGGCCCGCGACGGCCTGGAACTTCTCGCCCTTGGCGACGAAGTCCGTCTCGCACTTCAGCTCGACCAGGACACCGGAGGTGTTGTCGTCGGCGATGACGGAGACCACGGCGCCGTTCTCGGCGGAGCGGCCCTCGCGCTTGGCGACACCCTTCTGGCCCTTGATACGGAGCGCCTCGACGGCCTTCTCGACGTTGCCGTCGGCCTCGTCCAGCGCCTTCTTGCAGTCCATCATGCCGGCGCCGGTGAGCTCGCGGAGCTTCTTGACGTCGGCGGCGGTGTAGTTCGCCATGATCTGAAAATCTCTTCTCGGAGTTCGAAGTCTCGAAGTCGGCGGCGGCCGCGTGGTGAGCGGGCTTCCGCCAAAGATCTACGGGCTACGAAGATCTAGGGGCTGTGAGTGAACGGCGGGTGGCGCGGTCGGCACCACCCGCCGTCACTTCAGCTCAGCCCTTTGGCCCGGAAGGTCAGGCCGTTGGCCGGGAGGGTCAGGCCTGCTCGGCGTCGGCGACCGGAGCGGCCTCAGCCTCGGCGGCGGGGGCCTCGACGACCTCGGCAGCGGCCTCAGCGGCAACCGGAGCCTCGTCGGCCTGCTCGGCGTCGGCGACCTTCTCCGTCTCGGCGGAGGTCTGGACCTCGGCCTCGGCGGCGGGAGCCTCGTCGGCCTTCTTCTCGCCCTCGAGCAGGTCGCGCTCCCACGCGGCGAGCGGCTCGCCGGCGGCCTTGTCACCCTTGGCCTCGGCGGCGACACCGGAGCGGCTGATGAGGCCCTCGGCGACGGCGTCGGCGATCACGCGGGTGAGCAGGGTGACGGAGCGGATCGCGTCGTCGTTGCCCGGGATCTTGTAGTCGACCTCGTCGGGGTCGCAGTTCGTGTCGAGGATGGCGACGACCGGGATGTTGAGCTTCCGGGCCTCACCAACCGCGATGTGCTCCTTCTTGGTGTCCACGATCCAGACGGCGCTGGGAACCTTGGACATCTCGCGGATACCACCGAGGGTCTTCTCCAGCTTGGCCTTCTCGCGCGAGAGCACGAGAAGCTCCTTCTTGGTGAGACCGGACGCGGCGACGTCCTCGAAGTCGATCTGCTCAAGCTCCTTGAGGCGCTGCAGACGCTTGTAGACGGTGGAGAAGTTGGTGAGCATGCCGCCCAGCCAGCGCTGGTTGACGTAGGGCATGCCGACGCGGGTGGCCTGCTCGGCGATGGCCTCCTGCGCCTGCTTCTTCGTGCCGACGAACATGACCGTGCCGCCGTGGGCGACGGTCTCCTTGACGAACTCGTAGGCGCGGTCGATGTACGACAGCGACTGGAGCAGGTCGATGATGTAGATGCCGTTGCGCTCCGTGAAGATGAAGCGCTTCATCTTCGGGTTCCAACGACGGGTCTGGTGACCGAAGTGGACGCCGCTTTCCAGCAGCTCCCGCATCGTGACGACGGCCATGGCCGTTCTCCTTGATTTTCTCGGTTGTGCCGCGAGCACCGGGACGGCACTCGCGCCTGACGCCCACATGCGCGTGCCCAGAGGACCGAGGAGCGCTGACACCGGATTTCGTCTCTCGACGGAGGACCGGATGTCGGGGCGTGCGAAGTCGACCCGGTGACCCGGATCGCCAAAGGAAGTGTACGGGACCCGCGAGGTACCGGGTGACGCCGATGTCCACAACCGCCGGCCGGTCCACAGCTCCCGGCCATGATCGCCTCGGATACGGCACGGTTTGCACCATGCGAACACGACGGCATCCACGACATCCGCACATGGCCCTGGCCTTGGCGCTGACCCTCTTCCTCACCCTGCTGACCTGCGCGGCCCGGGCGGACGACGCCCCTCCGCCACCGGGAGTCCCGCCCCCTCCCGTACCGGCCCTGGCCCGCACCTGGCCCGTAGGTTCCCACCCCTTGGTCCTACGAGGCTGGGAACCCCCGGCGACGCTCTACGCCCCGGGCCACCGAGGCGTGGACCTGGCGACCCCGCCCGGCGCTCCGGTACGAGCGGTGGCCCCGGGCCGGGTGTCCTTCGCGGGCCGGGTGGCGGGGAGGGGCGTGGTGGCGGTCGAGCTGACGGGAACGGATCTACGCACGACGTACGAGCCGGTGAGCGCGACCGTGAAGAAGGGCGCCGAGGTGGAGGCGGGCGAGGCGGTGGGAACGGTGGAGATCACCGGCTCGCATTGCACGACGACGTGCGTGCACTGGGGCTTGCTGAGAGGGGAGGTGTATTTGGACCCGCTGGCGTTGCTGCCCCCATGGCTGCTGAATCGGGGCCCATCCCGCTTGTTGCCGGTGCTGGGAGCTTCTTAGGGGCGCGGGGCTGTATCAATTTGCGGCTCCGCCGCGGGGCGCGACCAGCCCCCACCGAACCGGCAGCCAACACTCAACCCTGAAGGCCCCGCAAAGCCATACTCACCGCAGCCTCAGTAATCACCGAGGGATCCTCCGCAGCCCCCAGCTCAATCCTCCGCACAGCCGCATCGACAACCCCTTGCAGCAACATCGCCGCCAGCCGAGGCTCCCCCTGCCCCATCTCCGCCAACGCCTCGACGATCATCGCGACCAACCCCCCATGCGCGGCCCGAATCTTCTCCCGAGCCCCCGCATCGAGTTCGCTCGCGGAGATGGCGACAACAGCCCGATGCCGCCGATCCCCGACCAACGCAAGCTGCTGCCGCACGTACGCTTCGACCTTGCCCTCGGCGGAGCCGGCCCGCTCCATCGCCGCCGACACATCCGCCGCCCAGACGGGAAAGTCGACCTCGCACAACTCCTCGACCACGGCGGCCCGGGAGCGGAAGTACTCGTACACGGACGACCGCGCGAGCCCCGTCCGCTCGGCCAGGGCCGGAAAGGTCAGCGCCTCCGTCCCGCCCTCGGACAGCAGGGAACGAGCCGCGTCCAGCAGGGCGGCTCGCTGCATCGACCGGTGCTCGGCCACGGAGGCCGCTCGAATCCTTGGCACGTCAACCACTCTACGGACGGTCCACCCCCGGCGGGAGTGACCGGGGCCCCGCAGGCACGATTCTGCGAGGTCGAGAACGCCGTACGGCTTGCGCTCAACGGCCGAAACTCGCCAGCTTGGCGCGCAGTTGCAGCACGGACTTGGTGTGGATCTGGCTCACCCGGCTCTCGGTCACCCCGAGCACGTTGCCGATCTCGGCGAGAGTGAGACCTTCGTAGTAGTACAGCGTGACGACGGTCTTCTCGCGCTCGGGCAACGTGTTGATCGCCCGCGCCAGGAACCGTCGCAGCTCCCGCCCCTCGGCCACCTCCACCGGGTTGTCGGCGGCGGTGTCCTCCAGGGTGTCCATCAGGCTGAGCCGGTCGCCGCCCTCGCCGCCGGCGTGCAGCAACTCCTCCAGGGCGACCACGTTGGCCAGCGACAACTGGCTGAAGACGGCGTGGAGTTCCTCCACCGCGATGCCCATCTCGGCGGCCACCTCACCTTCGCTGGGGGTGCGCCTGAGCCGCGCCTCCAGCGTGGCGTACGCCCGCTCCACGTTCCGCGCCTTCTGCCGCACCGAGCGCGGGATCCAGTCCAGCGCGCGCAACTCGTCGATCATCGCGCCCCGGATGCGGGTGATCGCGTACGTCTCGAACTTGATCTCCCGCTCGATGTCGAACTTCTCGATCGCGTCGATCAGTCCGAACACCCCGGACGACACGAAGTCGGCCTGTTCCACATTGGGCGGCAGCCCGACGCTCACCCGTCCCGCGACGTACTTCACGAGCGGCGAGTAGTGCAGGATCAGCTGCTCGCGCAGCCGCTCGTCGCCCGTCGTCTTGTACGACCGCCACAGCTCGTCGAGCGTCGAGGGAGCGGGCGGCCGGACGCTGCCACCGTCACGGGCGGCTGGGGGGATCGCCGCCCGGTCGGACCCGGAGGTGTGCTGGGGCATTCGTCGCCTTGTGCCGTTCTGCCGTGAAGTGGGGTTGCCTGGGTGAGCTGTCGGACTGATGTGGAGTTACCGCTCTGTTTGCCGGTCTGTGCCGGAATCCCCGTGAGCGTAGCGTGACTGGAGTGTCGCGGTGTGCGAAGGGCAAGGCCCGGACCGGGCACGGACGCGTTCGAAGGGGTGCCGGAACAGGTCACTCCGATTGCTCTGCGTGATCATCGGAATGCGCCAACTGCGGGAATTCCCAAGGGTGTCGGGGTTCCCCCGGACGGCCGAACACGCTCGGTCAGCGGCGCCCCCGATCAGCCCGGACCGAGATCATCGCCTGGCGTGTCAACTTCCAGCCGTCGCCGTGTCGTTCGACGTAACCAAGTGCTCGGAGTTCGTACAGTCTCGCGATCGCGTCGTCCTCCGTGGTCTGCGCACCGCGCGCGATCTCCCCCGGTGGCGCCGCCCTGTTGCCGGGCAGTGCGGCGAGGATGCGCCGGGCCGCCGGTTCCAACAGGTCGCGCGGGAGCACCGGCCCGCGTCGGTCCGGGGCCAGTTCGCCCATGTCACCGACCAGTTCGACGACTTCCGCGGCGTCGGTGACCAGCACCGCGTCCCCGCGCAGGAGTTCGTGCACACCGGCGGAGAGTCCGCTGGTGGCGGGGCCGGGCACGCCCATCGTGTGGCGCCCCAGCCGCTGCGCCGCCCGAGCCGTGACGAGGGACCCGCTCCGATACGCGGCCTCGACGACCACCGTGCCCCTGGTGAGCGCCGCGATCACCCTGTTCCGGAGGATGAACCTGCTCGGCGTCGGATGCTCGCCGGGCGGCAACTCGCCCACCACGAGCCCCTGTTCGGCGATCCTGGTGATCAACTCGGTGTGGCCGCGCGGGTAGGGCCGGTCGACGCCGCAGGCGAGTACGGCGACGGTGGCGCCGCCCGCGCCGAGGGCGCCGCGATGTGCGGCACCGTCGACTCCGTAGGCGCCGCCGGACACGACGATCCAGCCCTCCTCGGCGAGGTCGGCGGCGAGGGTGGCCGCCATGTGCGCGCCGTACTCGGTGCAGGCGCGGGCGCCGACGACCGCGACGGACTTGAGCGCCCAGACCCGCAGGCTGGGCCGCCCCCGCACCCACAGTCCGATGGGCCGCGCGTCTCCGAGATCGTCGAGCTGGGCGGGCCACTCGATGTCCCCGGGACACACGAACCGGACACCGGCATCCTGCGCGACGGCCAGGTCCCGCCCGGAATCGACCAGTCCGGCCCGTGCGCACAGCCCGGCCCACCGCTTGTCGGTCACCCCGACGAGCTGCGGCCCAACGTCCCGCAGGCGCCGGGCCACTTCCACGGCCCCCAGCTCACGAATCCAGCGACCGGCCACTTCGTCGCCGGGTTCGATCACCCGGGCGAGGTGGACCCGGGCGTGGAACTCGTCGCCCGGGTTCTCGTGCGCGGTCATGCCAGTGCCCCGAGGGACATCGTCACGCCTCGTGAAATACCTGTGCGCAGTTGCAGGGCGAGGAGCACGTCCGTGTCATCGGGCCGGTCGTGACCCTTGAGATCCGCGACCGTCCAGGCCACCCGCAGGACCCGGTCGATCCCGCGCGCGGTCAGCGCACCCCGTTCCAGACCGCGCTCGGCCTCGTCCATCGCCCCGCGCACGGCGTGCCAGCGGCTGCGCAGTTCACGGCCGGGTACCTCGCTGTTGGTGCGCCACGGAGTGTCCGCGAGGCGTGCCGTCGTCCGCTCCCTGGCCGCCCGCACCCGGTCCGCGACCGCGGCCGTGGACTCGCCCCGCGTACCGAGTCCGGTGAGCTGGTCCCGCGTGACGCGGTCCACCTCCACCCGCAGGTCCACCCGGTCGAGCAGCGGCCCGGAGAGCCGGGCCTGGTACCGCCGGATCGACATCGGCGCGCACTCGCACAGATCGTCGGTCTGCGAGAAACGGCCACACGGACAAGGGTTGGCCGCGAGCACCATCAGAAACCTCGCCGGGAACCGGACGACGCCCGCACTGCGCGCGATCACCACATGCCCTGCCTCCAGGGGCTGCCGCAGCGCATCGAGGGCTTGACTCCTGAATTCGGGTGTTTCATCCAGAAAAAGCACACCTCTATGCGAAAGCGACACCGCACCGGGCCGCGCGATCCCCTGCCCTCCCCCGACGAGGGCCTGCATCGTGGCCGAGTGGTGCGGGGCGCAGTAGGGAGCGGTGTCGATCAGGGGTTTGCCCGGCGGCAGCAGGCCCGCCACCGAGTGCACCGCCGTGACTTCCAGCGACTCCTGCCTACTGAGCCGGGGCAGGACGGCGGGCAACCGTTCCGCGAGCATCGTCTTCCCGGCTCCCGGCGGGCCCTCTAGAAACAGATGATGGCCGCCGGCCGCCGAGACCTCCACCGCCGTCCGCGCCGAGAACTGGCCGACGACATCCGAGAGATCATGCCCCGCGTCGTGCTGGGCCGCGCCCATGCTGTGCATCCCCGTGGCGGCGCCCGTGCCGGGCATGCGCAGTCCGGCGAGAAGCGGGTCCGGGCGTCCCAGCTCGTCCGGTTCCTCGTCAGGTACGGGCTCGTCCGCGAGTACGGCGATCAGCTGACGCAGGCTGCGGACGCCCAGCACGGACACCCCGGGCACGAGGGACGCCTCGGCGGCGGCGCACTCCGGCACGACGACCTGCTCGTATCCGGAGTCCGCAGCGGCCAGCACCGCCGGCAGGATCCCCCGGACCGGGCGGACCCTTCCGTCGAGGCCCAGTTCGCCGATCATCACGATGTCGGCGAGCACCCGGGGATCGATCCGTTCGGCCGCGCCGAGTACCGCCGCGGCGACGGCCAGGTCGAAGCCGCTGCCGCTCTTCGGTACGGACGCCGGGCTCAGGCCCACCGTGAGTTTCTTCTGCGGCCAGGCGGCGCCCGAGTTGACCACAGCGGCCCGCACCCGGTCCTTGCTCTCCGTCAGGCTCTTGTCGGGCAGTCCCACCAGGGTGAACGCGGCGACGCCCGGTTCGAGGTCGGCCTGGACCTCGACCACCACGCCCTCGACGCCCACCAGCGCCACCGAACACGTACGAGCGAACCCCATCTCAGGCCACCCCTCGCGCGTGCTCGACCACGGGCCCGCCGCGCCGGGGCAGGACGACGCCCACCAGGTCGATACGGACCCCTCCCGGCGGGGCTCCGCCGTGCGCGTGGATCCACCGCGCGGCGAGGCCGCGCAGGCGCTCCGCCTTCTCGGGGGTCACCGCGGCCATCGGGTGCTCGAAGGCACCGGCCCGTCGTGTCTTGACCTCGCAGACGACCAGGACGTCGCCGTCCCGCGCCACGATGTCGATCTCGCCCGTCCTGCCACAGCGCCAGTTGCGCTCCAGGACGGTCATCCCGGCCTCGACCAGCCGTCGTGCGGCCAGCGTCTCACCGTACTTGCCGAGTGCACTGCGTGCGTTCATCTCGCACCACCTCCGCGCCAACCGTGACGCGGAACGGTCCACCAAGTGGATCTTGGTGGACCGTTCAGTGGTTGTGGAGAACTCCGTCACCCGCACGAGCGACGGTCATCCCGCGGAGACCTGACAAAGACCCGCCGTCAGCCGCCCGGCAGCTCCAGATCGCTCTTGTTCAGCTCCTCGATGTTCACGTCCTTGAAGGTGAGCACGCGGACCTGCTTCACGAAGCGAGCCGGTCGATACATGTCCCACACCCAGGCATCCGCCATGGACACCTCGAAGAACACCTCGCCCTGGACCGAGTGCACCTGCATCTCGTAGTCGTTGGTGAGGTAGAAGCGCCGCTCGGTCTCGATCACGTATTTGAACAGACCGACGACATCGCGGTACTCCCGGTAGAGCTTCAGCTCCATCTCGGTCTCGTACTTTTCGAGGTCCTCGGCGCTCATGGCATGTTCCCCTTCAGCCGTGCGATCCCACCATTGTGCGCCAGTCCCCTGAGCCCCTAGACGATTTCGGTGTCAAGGGTCACGGGCCCGGCCGGGGGACCTTCGTCGAGCAGCCTACGGAGCAGCTCGGCGAGTCTGGTCGGATACACCGTCTCATGCGCCCGGTCCAGTTCCCGGCACGTCCACCAACGTGCTCCGGAGACGCTGCGTCGCTCCAGCTCGGTGAGGGCCGTGGCGCCGGGCACGCCCTCGGCCGCAGCAGCCGTCCTGGCCAGGTAGTACCACTCGTCCTGGTCCCAGCGGCGGCCCGCGAACGGGAAGGAGCACGTCCGGGTCCACAGCACCGGACCCAGCTCCACCTGTGTGATGCCGGTCTCCTCCGCGAGTTCCCGAAGGGCGGCCTCCTCGCGGGTCTCGTCGCCCTCCAGGCCGCCGCCGGGCGTGAACCACCAGTCGTCGGCCGGATCGTCCGGTTCGTGGCCGTGCAGCAGCAGGATGCGGTCCTGGGGGTCGAGGAGGACCACCCGCGCGACCTTGCGCAGCCCGCCCTCGTACGAGTCGCCGTGCGCGCCCTCCTCGGTGGCCTCAGTGGGCACCGGCGGGCTCCGTACGGGTGCGGGAGCGGCGGCCGGCCAACAGCTTGGCGACGGGGCCGTAGGCGCCGCCGCCGAGGACGAGCACCGCGCCCGCGACGATCAGGGCGACGATCACACTCAGGGGGCCGGGATGCGAGAGGCCGCCGAGTTCCTCGAAGCCGGTGGGGCGCTCCAGCATGCCCTTCATCGGCCAGACGACGGCGTCCACGCGGGCGTTCACGGCGCTGCTCGCGACGGTGCCGCTGGCGACGTCCGTGAGGTGGGTGCTGGAGTCCAGGGAGCCCTGGCGTTCGTCGCCGAGGAGGAACAGTCGGCCCTTGGGGACCTTCACCGTCGGGATCGTCTTGTCCTCGACGGCGCCGCCCTTGAGGTAGCCCTCGGCGATCTGCTTGCCGTTGACGACCAGCTTGCCGTTCGTGCAGCAGGAGACGGTGTCCCCGCCGACGGCGACGACGCGCTTGACCACGGGGGCGTTCGTCACCCAGGTCTTGTCGGTGAAGACGACGACGTCGCCCCGGCGCACCTCGCCGCCGTCGATGCGCTGCGCCAGCACCCGGTCGCCCATGTCGATGGTCGGCGTCATCGAGCTGGTGGGCACCGTGTACGGCCGGTAGACCACCGCTCCCCAGCCGAATCCGCCGAGGAACAGCACAAGGCCCAGTGCGACGGCCAGTCCGGACAACCGCTGTCCGGTCCGGCTGCCCACCGGGCCCTTGCCTGTGCCGCCGCCGGTACGCGGGGCCGTACGTGTTGCGCTCTCGCCACCCATGGGTCCGCACCCTACCCGGCGGTACCGAGGGTGGTCAGCCCTTCCTCCGGGTCCAAGGTCACAAGCTCTACACGGCCTTTACCCGACCTTGGCGGACCGCTTGCGGCGCCACAGGGCCAGCGGCAGCACACCGACGAGGGCGAGGCCCTCCGGAGCGGCCGTCAGCAGGCGGGAGGCCGAGGCCTGGGTGTTGATGCCCGTCTGGTCGAAGGTGTCCGGGATCGGCAGCGTGCCCCAGCGGTTGATGGGCCAGGCCTTGACGATGGCGCGGCCGACGACCTCCTTCACCGGGACCATGCCGTGGTGCTTGTCGGACTGGTTGTAGCGCGAGTCCCGCGAGTTCTGCCGGTGGTCGCCCATCACCCAGATGTCACCCTTGGGGACCTTGACGGTGAACTGGCCGCCCTGGTCGTCGTTGGTGCACGGGGTGTTGCCCGGGTAGACGTACGGCTCGTTCAGCGCCTTGCCGTTGACCATCAGCGGGCCGGTGCCGCTGCAGGAGACGGTGTCGCCGCCGACGCCGATGACCCGCTTGATGAGGTCCTTCTCCTGGGCCGACGGCATCAGACCGATCCAGCTGAGCACCGTCTGCAGGGCGTTGGGGTTGGCCGTGGGCTCGCCCGCCAGCCAGTCGTCCGGGTCGTGGAAGACGACGACCTCGCCGCGCTCGGGCTCGGAGCCGAACCACGGGGTGAGCTTGTCCACCAGGACGCGGTCACCCTGCTGGAGGGTGTTCTGCATCGAGTCGGAGGGGATCGAGAACGCCTGCACCAGGAACGTCTTGATCAGCAGCGCGAGGACGAGCGCGATGACGATGAGGATCGGCAGCTCCTTCCAGAAGGAGCGCGGCTTCCTCGCCTGCGAGGTCGGTTCGCCCGGCCCCTGTTCCTCTACCCGGAGAGCGTCACCCGGCGCCGTACCGTCCTCGTCCGCTCCGGCGTCACTCCCGGAGGTCACGGCGCTGTCCGCGGCCGGGACGGGTGCTTCCACGGGCTGTCCGTGCTGCTCCTCGCCGTCGTGTCCGGACCGTGCGCCAACCGCCACATCCCCCACGCCAACTCCTTACTCTGTGCCGCCGCCTGCCCCATCCTCGGCGCAGACCCACCACTCCCATAACGAGCGGGAGTTCCGCAGGGCTCGGGAGTTGGACCGATCCGTTCGGATCGACCGGGGCAACCCTATGCGACAGTTCGGGGGCGGCGGTCGTCCCCGACACGGAGTTGGAAACCGATGCGAAGGTTTTAGGTTCATCGAGGCTGGTCCAGTGGCCCATGGGCCAGGCGATCATCTTGGCCCTCCCCACCACCAGACTGAGCGGGACCGTGCCTCCGTAGCTGGTGTTCTGGTGGGCGCGGGAGTCCGCCGAGTTGCCGCGGTGGTCGCCCATCACCCACAACCGGCCCTTGGGGACGGTGATGTCGAACGCAGTTTCGGACGGTGCGTTCCCGGGATACAGGTAGTCGCCCTCGGTCAGGGGAACGCCGTTGACGGTCACCCGCCCTTGCGCGTCACAGCACTTGACGTGGTCGCCGCCGACGCCGATGACCCGCTTGATGAGGTCCTTCTCGTTGTCGGACGGCAGCAGGCCGATGAACTGGAGGCCTTCCTTGACCTGCTTGATCACGACGGGGTCGTTCTTCTTGGTGGTCTCCTCGTCCCCCAGCCAGCCGCCCGGGTCGTGGAAGACGACGACGTCGCCGCGCTTGGGCTCGGAGCCGAACCACGGCGTGAACTTGTCCACCAGGACACGGTCGCCGATGCGGATCGTCTGCTCCATGGAGCCCGACGGGATCACGAACGCCTGGACGAGGAAGGTCTTCAGGACAAGGGCTATGAGGACGGCGACACCGACCAGGAGGGGTATTTCCCGGACCGCGCCACGCCTGCGCCGCCGCTTGACCTTGCGCTGGAGCTTGCGCCGCTCGGCCCTGCTGCGGCCGGCGCCCCCCGCAGGGGCGAGCGCGCCCGCGCGCCGGAAGCCGGTGGGCAGCAGGTTCTCGTTCCCGAAGTTGCCGCCCGGCGCCGCGCCGCGCGGTTTGCCGCGGTTACCCATGGGCGCCGTCCGCGGCGGGTACGCGCGCGTAGGCGCCGGGTCGGACGAGGTGGGTCCAGTGCCCGGCGGGCCAGACGATCCAGTCGGCCCGTCCGATGACGTCACCAACAGGGATCATGCCTCCGCCCGGGTCGCCCAGGTGGTCCCGGGAGTCGCTCGAGTCGCTGCGGTGGTCGCCGAGGACGAAGAGCGTGCCCGCGGGCACGACCACGTCGAAAGGAACGGTGGACGGAGTGTCACCGGGGTACAGGAACGCCGTCTCGTCGACCGACCGCCCGTTCACCTGGAGTCTCCCCTCCTCGTCGCAGCAGACCACGTGGTCTCCCCCCACACCCACAACGCGCTTGATGTAGTCGGCGTCCCCGAAATAGCCGGTGCCGTCGAACACGACGATGTCGCCGCGCCGCGGATGGGCACCGAAACGGTACGCCAACTTATTTACGAGAACGCGGTCGCCGATCCTCAATCCGGATTCCATGGATCCGCTAGGAATCTGGAATGGCTGGAGCAGGAAGGTGTTGAGCAGCAGCACGAACACCAGACAGACCAGGGCGGTCAGGGTGATCCGGCCGCCGGGCAGCCACTCGGCGACCCGCGACACCAACGCGAAACGCGACCGTTCCTCCTGGCCTCCTGTGTCGTCCGAGGTGTCCTCGGAGTCGGAGGGGCGGGAGGAGCGGTCGCGCTCCGTCTGCTGTGCTTCGGTGTCCATCGGGGCCAGATGTTATCCGGCCGAGATGTGAACTTCCCGAGCGCGATCAGTTGTCGCGCTTCTCCTTGATCTTCGCGGCCTTGCCGCGCAGCTCACGGAGGTAGTACAGCTTCGCGCGACGGACGTCACCACGGGTCACGAGCTCGATCTTCTCGACGATCGGGGTGTGCACCGGGAAGGTGCGCTCGACGCCGACGGAGAACGAGACCTTGCGGACCGTGAAGGTCTCGCGGACACCGGCGCCCTGGCGACGGATGACTACGCCCTTGAACTGCTGCACACGGGAGCGGTTGCCCTCGATGACGCGGACGTGGACGTTGACGGTGTCACCCGGGCGGAAGGCCGGGATGTCGGTGCGCAGCGAGGCGCTGTCGACGGTGTCGAGCAGGTGGGACATTTCGTCTGCTTTCTTCGTTGATGCCACAGGTCACCAACGGGAGCTGGGTTTTCAGAAGGATGCTGTCCATGTCGGGGCGGGCGTCGTGTCCCCCTGTGGCAGGGGCGCACGCCGGACGACGCACAACAGCGACCTATTGTTCCACGCCTTCGAGCCTGCGCCAAAATCGGCCGTACGGCTCCCCCGCCGGGTCCGGGGCCCAGCCCAGGATCGAGAGCATCTCGCGGTCCTTCTTGTCGAATGCCTTGGGCTCGCAGCGCTCGATCAGGTCGGGCCGGTGGGCGGACGTGCGCTTCAGCGCCTCGTCGCGCCGCCAGCGGGCGATCCTGCCGTGGTGGCCGCTGGTCAGCACGTCCGGGATCTCCCGGCCGCGCCACTGGGGCGGCTTGGTGTAGATCGGCCCCTCCAGGAGGTTGGCCATGGCCCCGGGTGCGAAGGAGTCGTCGCGGTGGGACTCGGCGTTGCCCAGGACACCCGGCAGCAGCCGTGCCACGGCCTCGGTGACGACCAGGACGGCCGCCTCGCCGCCGGCGAGCACGTAGTCGCCGATGGACACCTCGTAGACGGGCATCCGGGTCGCGTACTCGTCGACGACCCGCCGGTCGATGCCCTCGTAGCGGGCGGGCGTGAAGACCAGCCAGGGGCGCTCGGAGAGTTCCACGGCGAGTTCCTGGGTGAACGGCCGGCCGCTGGGCGTGGGCACGATGAGCGCGGGCGCGCCGGAGCCCGTCTCGTAGCCGTCGGCCAGGACGGTGTCCAGGGCGTCGCCCCAGGGCTCGGTCTTCATGACCATGCCGGGCCCGCCGCCGTAGGGGGTGTCGTCGACCGTGTTGTGGCGGTCGTACGTCCAGGAACGCAGATCATGCACGTGCACATTCAGCTGTCCACGCGCGCGTGCCTTGCCGACGAGGGAGACGTTCAGCGGTTCGAGGTACTCGGGGAAGATCGTGACGACGTCGAGCCGCATCAGGACTCTTCTCGGTTCGACACGACCTCTGCCTGGTCGTCGATCAGCCCGGGCGGCGGGTCGATGACCGCGCGCTGCTCCTCCAGGTCGATCTCGGTGACGATCGACTCGACGAACGGGATCATCACCTCGCTGCCGTCGGGCCGCTCCACGATGAAGAGGTCCTGGGAGGGCAGGTGCGAGATCTCGGTGATCCGGCCGACCTCGGTGCCGTCCTTGGTGACCACGTCCAGATCCATGAGCTGGTGGTCGTAGTACTCGTCCTCTTCCTCCGGCAGCTCCTCCGGGTCGATCTCGGCGATCAGGAGGGTGTTGCGCAGGGCCTCGGCGCCGGTGCGGTCGCTCACGCCCTCGAAGCGCAGGAGGAGCCGGCCGCTGTGGACACGGCCGGTCTCGATGGTCAAGGGGCCGGTGGAGGCGGGTTCGGTGGCCAGGACGGCTCCGGGGGCGAGCCTGAGTTCCGGCTCGTCGGTGCGTACCTCGACGGTGACCTCGCCCTTGATGCCGTGGGCACGGCCGATGCGAGCGACTACCAGCTGCACTGTGCTTGATCTCCTGTCATACAACTCACCTGTCACACCTCATACGACCGGCGGTACGACGACGGGCCGGGGACGGCCCGCAGGCCCTCCCCGGCCCGAGCCGGCTTGCTATTGGCGTCAGCGGACGTGGTCCACGTCGACAAGGTCGACGCGGACGCCTCGGCCGCCGATGGCGCCCACGACGGTGCGCAGAGCGCGAGCGGTGCGGCCGTTGCGGCCGATCACCTTGCCGAGGTCGTCGGGGTGCACCCGGACCTCCAGCACGCGCCCGCGACGCAGGTCGCGCGAGGCGACCTGCACATCGTCAGGGTTGTCGACGATGCCCTTCACGAGGTGCTCGAGAGCCTCCTCGAGCATGCTCAGGCCTCGGTCGACTCGGACTCGGCCGAAGCCTCGTCCTTCTTCTCAGCCTTCTTCTTCTGGGTGATGGCCTCACCCTTGCCGGAGTCGTCGCCACCAAGGGCGTCGAACACCGGGCGCGCGGCCTTCGGCTCGGCCACGAGTAGCGGAGCCGGGGCCGGCAGGCCCTTGAACTTCTGCCAGTCGCCGGTGAGCTTCAGGATGGCGAGTACGGGCTCGGTCGGCTGTGCGCCGACACCCAGCCAGTACTGCGCGCGGTCCGTGTCGACCTCGATGCGCGAGGGGTTCTGCACCGGGTGGTACAGACCGATCTCCTCGATGGCCCGGCCGTCACGGCGGGTACGGGAGTCGGCGACGACGATGCGGTAGTGAGGCGAACGGATCTTGCCCAGACGCTTCAGCTTGATCTTGACTGCCACGGGAGTGGGTTCTCCTGGTTTTGACGTGGTTGGGCACGGCGAGATTGCCGCGTGGGGTTGCGGTACCCGAGTGCCCGATGGACGCGTCAGCCGGAGGCGAGAGGGTTCCTGTGCGGCTGTCGAGTACAGCTAGCCATTGTGCCACACCCTGGCGGTCCGCCCGACCGGGGAGCATGCCCCCACATGCTCCCGCCCACGCGGAAGCGACACCCGGCGCCGGGAGGTGACCGGCGCGGGTGTGCGCAACCCGGACCTGCGGGATGCGGCTGCCACGAGCAGCCGCGCCCTCAGGCCGCGCCCACGACCTCCGGGATACGGAAGGGCTTGCCGCAGCCCCCGCACACGATCGGCGCCTGGGCCAGTACGGACGGGACGACCCGTACGTTACGACCGCAGTCGCACACCGCCTTGACGCGGACGCCGCCACCGGAGGAACCGTGACGGGCGGCCGGGCCGCGGAAGGTGCGGGACGTGTCCGCCGAGGTGGCGACGGTGTGGGCCTTGAGCGCGCGCTGGAGGCGCTCGATCGTCGGCCGGTACCGCCGCTTGGCCTCGGGGTTGAGCTGGACCAGCGAGAAACCGCTGCTGGGATGCGGTTCGTCGGGGTGGTCCAGGCCCAGCTCCTCGGCGATCGCGAGGAATCTGCGGTTGTGGTAGCGGCCGGCACGGGACGTGTCGCGCACGCCGCGCGCGGCGGCGATGCCATGGACTGCCTCATGAAGCAGTCGCTCGAAGGAGAGCTCGTGTCCGCAGGCGGACGACGACTCTCCGATCAGGGACTCGGGCGCGGCCAGATCGGGCAGTTCGGGGTGGTACCGCTGAATGTCGGCCCACGCCTCTGCCAGCTCTGCGGCGAGAACAGGTGGTGTCTGTGTCGTGCTCACGTAATGACAACGAGCCGGAGTGCCCCTGTGTTCCGATTCCGGGCCATCCCAAATAATTTGCACGTACCCGTCAGTTGCCGCTGATGCGTCCGGAGGAGGGCGGGTGCGCTGATCTGCGGAGAAGCCTCACAGCTCATACCAAGCTGGTGCGTAGGCCCACGTACGACCCGGCGCGTAGACGGTGTCCGCGCGCCGGGGGAGCTGTTGTCCGCCGTTGTGCAAGGGGCGTTTCGGTCGCTCTGCCGCCGGGGGGGCGCTACCTCAGTAAGCGCGCGCGACGACCGCGACGTTACCGGGTGCCTGGTCGGCGTCCGGTACCGACCCGTCCTCGGCGACCAGACACCGTACGGTCACCGCGTGCTCGGCCAGCTCGGCCTCGCCCTCCTCGCCGAGTGTCGCCCAGGGGATGCGCGCCCAGCCGCCGGCGGTGGCTGCCTCGACGGCCTCCGCGATCGTGGACACCTCGGAGGTGCGGGACTCGCGCCGCTCGCGGGACTGCCTCAGCAGCAGCGCCTGGTCCTCCTCAAGGAGGACGGGAAGCAGCTCTACAAGAGAGTCGATCGCCACCGGCTCCTTCCCGCCCGGGATGCGGCGGGCCAGCATCGCGGTGCCGTTCTCCAGGTCACGGGGGCCGACCTCGATCCGTACGGGCACGCCCTTCAGCTCCCAGTCGACGGCCCGGCGCCCGAAGGGGATGTCCGTGCGGACGTCGACACGGACGCGTACGCCCGCCGCCTTCAGCCGGGCCCCGATCTCGCGGACCTTGGCCAGAACCGCCTCGTCGCCCTTGATCGCGAGGACGACGGCCTGGATGTGGGCGAGCCGCGGCGGCACCCGGAGTCCGTCGTCGTCGCCGTGCATCATCACCAGCGCGCCGATCATGCGCGTGGTGGAGCCCCAGGAGGTCTGCCAGACCAGTTCCTGCTTGCCCTCCTTGGACAGGTACTGGGTGTGGAAGGCCTTGGCGAAGTTCTGGCCCAGCTCGTGGCTGGTCGCCATCTGCAACGCCTTGCCGTCGCCCATCATCCCTTCGAGGGTGAGGGTGTTGATCGCGCCCGCGAACCGTTCCTTGACGGTCTTGCGACCCGGTACGACGTCCATCGCGAGGACGTTGACCATGAAGTCCTCGTAGACCTCGCGATGGATGTGCGCGGCGAAGTCGCGCGCCTCCTCGTAGGTCGCGTGCGCGGTGTGGCCCTCCTGCCAGAGGAACTCACTCGTACGGAGGAAGAGCCGGGGCCGCAGCTCCCAGCGGACCACGTTCGCCCACTGGTTGATCAGCAGGGGCAGGTCCCGGTAGCTCTGCACCCACTTCGAGAAGTACTCGTTGACGATCATCTCGGAGGTGGGCCGGACGACCGCGGGCTCCTCCAGCTCCTTGCCGCCGCCGTGCGTGACCACGGCCAACTCGGGCGCGAAGCCCTCGACATGGTCGGCCTCGCGGGCGAGGTAGGACTGCGGGATCAGCAGCGGGAAGTACGCGTTCTCGGTGCCCGTGTCCTTGATGCGGGCGTCCATCTCGGCCTGCATCCGCTCCCAGATGCCGTACCCGTACGGTCGGATCACCATGGAGCCGCGCACTGGGCCGTTGTCGGCCAGCTCGGCCTTGCTGATCAGATCCTGGTACCAGCGGGGGAAGTCGTCCGCCCGCGGGGTGAGTACGGGTGCCTTGGCCATGGCGAGATCGTACGGCCCCACGTTGCCGTCATGTGAATTCTCGCCACTCCCACAGAGAAGCCACAAGCAGGGCCCCACAACCCCTGGACGCGGTAGCGAGTGCGGAGTTTGCTGGCATACGGGGGAAGTGCGGGCGCACATCACGGGGGCCTCGGAAACGGGCACGGCCACAACTCTCGGCGGATTGGGGCGCTTTCGATGACACCTACGCTCGTGCGGCACTACCTGCCTCATGCGGGGCCCGCGCCCCGCGTGGACCTGGGTGCACGCGCGCGTGACTGGTCCGAGATCCAGGAGCGGATGCTGGTGCCGCTCTACGAAGCCGTCTACGAGCGACTCGAAGTGGGGCCCGGCACCCGGCTGCTCGGCCTCGGCTGCGGCTCCGGGCTCGCCCTGCTGATGGCGGCCTCCAGAGGCGCGGCGGTCACCGGTGTCGAAGGCTCCTCCCCCGAACGACTGGCCCTCGCCCGGGAACGGCTCCTGCCGGACGCCTGGTCGCCACGCGCGCGTGCGCACACCCGACTCGTCTACGGCTCCCCCAGGGACGCGGCCGACGCGGAGACGCCCGCGTACACCCTGGTGACCGCTTTCGAGCCCATCGGGTGCCTCGCCGGCGACTCGGAGGGGCTCGGCCGGCTGCTCGCGTCCGCGACGCCGCTCGCCGCGCGCGGGACACCCGTGGTACTGGCCGGCTGGGGGCCGCCGGAGCGCTGCGCGACCTCGTCCGTGCTGCGGGTGGCCACCAGGCTGGCGGACCCGCTGCGCGGCACGGGGAGCCCGCGCCCGGTCCTGCGCGACGACCTGGAGGAGGTCGCCCACCACGCGGGACTCAGGCCGGACGGCTCGGGACGGGTGGCCTGCCCCTTCGGGTACGCCGACGTGGACAGCGCCGTACGAGGGCTGCTGTCGACGGGGCTCTTCGACGCGGCGATCCTCGCCACGGATCAGGTGCAGGTGGAGAAGGAGTTGGCGGAAGCGCTGCATCCGTATCGGCGGCAGGACGGCACCGTGTGGATGCCGAACGTCTTCCGATATGTGATCGCGCGTACGACCTGAGGATGACTACGGCTCTTCCTTGAAGAGGCGCGTGACGCCCGCGATGCGGTACGCGTCCGTCTCCTCCAGGGTCTCGTTCTCCAGGAGGGCTTCGGCGAGCGCGTCCAACTGGCCGCGGTGGTCGCGGAGTTTGCGGATGGCCTCGTCGTAGCACTCGTCGACGATGCGGCGCATCTCGTGGTCGATCACGTCCAGGGTCTGCGGTGCCGCCGAGAGGCCGTAGGCCTGCTGGGCGTCGTTCGGGAGGGCGGAGAGGCGGCCGACGCGCTCGCTCATGCCCCAGCGGGCGACCATCCCGCGCGCGATGTTGGTGACCTGTTCGAGGTCGCTCTCGGCGCCGGTGGTGATCACGCCGTAGACGACCTGTTCCGCGGCCATGCCGCCGAGGGCGCCGATGATCCGGCCGCGCAGGTACTCCTCGGTGTACGCGTACTTGTCCGCGTCCGGCGTCGAGAGGGTGACGCCGAGGGCCCTCCCGCGCGGGACGATGGTGATCTTGCGGACCGGGTCGGCGCCGGGCTGGAGCATGCCGAGGAGGGCGTGGCCGCTCTCGTGGTAGGCGGTGCGCCGGCGTTCCTCCTCGGGCATCACCAGCGGGCGTTCGGCGCCCAGTTGGACCTTCTCCAGGGCTTCCGAGAGGTCGGCCTGGGTGACCTGGTCCTGCTTGCGCTTGACGGCGAGGAGGGCGGCCTCGTTGGCGAGGTTGGCGAGTTCGGCGCCGGTCATGCCCGGGGTCGTACGGGCGACCTGGGCGAGGTTCACGTCCTGCGCGAGCGGGATCTGGCGGGTGTGGATCTCCAGGATCGCCTCGCGGCCACCCCGGTCGGGCGGCGAGACCATGACCACCCGGTCGAAGCGGCCGGGGCGGGTCAGCGCCGGGTCCAGGACGTCGGCGCGGTTGGTCGCCGCGATGACGATGACGCCCTCGGAGCCGGAGAAGCCGTCCATCTCGGTGAGGATCTGGTTCAGGGTCTGCTCGCGCTCGTCGTGACCGCCCATGCCGCTGCCGCCGCCGCGGGCCCGGCCGATGGTGTCGATCTCGTCGATGAAGATGATGGAGGGGGCCACCTTGCGGGCCTCCGCGAACAGTTCACGCACGCGTGAGGCACCGACACCGACGATCATCTCGATGAACTCGGAGGCCGAGGCCGAGAAGAACGGCACCCCCGCCTCCCCCGCGACGGCCCGCGCGAGCAGCGTCTTTCCGGTGCCGGGCGGACCCGCGAGCAGCACACCGCGAGGCATCTTGGCGCCCATCCTGCGGTACTCGTCGGGGTTCTTGAGGAAGTCGACGACGTCGTTCAGCTCGCCCTCGACCTCGTCGATGCCGGCGACGTCCTCGAAGGTCGTGCGCTGCTTGCCCGGCTCCAGTTCGACCGGTTTCGGCGGGGCCTTGCGGCCGAGCATGCCGCCCGCGCCGCCGAGCCCCGAACTCATCCGCCGCGCGATGAAGATCCACAGGACGACCAGGAGCAGCATCGGGGCCAGCGAGATCAGCAGATTGGCCAGAAAACTGCGGTGCTGGACGACGGGTTCCGCCGTGACGGTGACGTTGTGCTTGGTCAGGTCCTCCCAGAGCTTGTCGTCCGCGAAGGTCGGCCGCTCGGTGTCGAACTTGGTGTACTTGCCGTCGCCGTCCGGCTTGTCCTGGCTCTTCTTGAGCTGGCCCTGGATCGCGTTGCCCTTGGCGTAGATCTTGGTGACGTTGCCCGCGTCGACCTGTTTGCTGAACTCCGTGTACGAGATCGTCGGTTCGTTGCCCTCGTTGAAGAAGGACAGGATCAGGTTCGCGATCAGGTACACGACCAGGGCGGTGAGGACGAGGCTCCACCAGCCGCCGCGCATCTTCTTCCCGCCCGGCGACGGCTTCGGGGGCTCGTCCGGGGTGCCTTCGGTACGCCAAGGCTGATCGGGGGACTTGCGCGGCGGCGCGGGGTTGGTCATATCGGGACGTTACGACACGAACCAACCCTCGGCATGTGCACCCGGTGAACTCAACCCATGAACTTCTTGAACTCGTCCGGCAGCTCGAAGTCCTGGGCGCCCTGCTGGGGCAGCCCGAACGCGTTGCCGCCCTGAGCCGCACCGGCCTCGCGGCGCTGCGCCTCCTCCAGCTCCTGCTGCTTACGCTTCATCGGGTTGCCGGAACGCTGCTTGCCCTTGGCCTGCTTGGGCTGCTTCTTGGTGCGGCCGGGGCCGCCGCCCATGCCCGGCATCCCCGGCATGCCGGGCATCCCGCCGCCCTGCGCCATGCGGGACATCATCTTGCGGGCCTCGAAGAACCGCTCGACCAGGCCCTTCACGGCGCTGACCTCGACGCCGGAGCCCTTGGCGATACGGGCGCGGCGCGAGCCGTTGATGATGGTCGGCTCGGCACGCTCGGCCGGGGTCATCGACTTGATGATGGCCGCCGTACGGTCGACATCGCGCTCGTCGAGGTTGTTGATCTGGTCCTTGATCTGCCCCATGCCGGGCAGCATGCCGAGCAGCTTGGAGATGGAGCCCATCTTCCTGACCTGTTCCATCTGGGACAGGAAGTCGTCGAGGGTGAAGTCCTGGCCCTTCTTGGACGCCAGCTTGGAGGCCATCTTCTCGGCCTCTTCTTGGCTGAACGTCTTCTCCGCCTGCTCGATCAGGGTGAGCAGGTCACCCATGTCGAGGATGCGGGAGGCCATCCGGTCCGGGTGGAAGGCGTCGAAGTCGTCGAGCTTCTCACCGTTCGACGCGAACATGATCGGCTTGCCGGTGACCGAGGCGATCGACAGGGCCGCACCACCGCGGGCGTCGCCGTCGAGCTTGGAGAGCACCACGCCGTCGAAGCCGACGCCGTCGCGGAAGGACTCGGCGGTGTTGACCGCGTCCTGGCCGATCATCGCGTCGACGACGAACAGGATCTCGTCCGGCGAGACCGCGTCGCGGATGTCCGCGGCCTGCCGCATCAGCTCCTGGTCGATGCCCAGGCGGCCGGCGGTGTCCACGATCACGATGTCGTGGACCTTGGACTTCGCGAACTCCATGGAGTCCTTGGCGACCTTGACCGGATCCCCGACCCCGTTGCCCGGCTCGGGCGCGTAGACCGCGACACCGGCGCGCTCGGCGACGACGCTCAGCTGGTTCACCGCGTTCGGGCGCTGGAGGTCGGCGGCGACGAGCAGCGGCGAGTGCCCCTGGTCCTTGAGCCACTTGCCGAGCTTGCCCGCGAGGGTCGTCTTACCGGCACCCTGCAGACCCGCGAGCATGATCACGGTCGGCGGGTTCTTGGCGAACCGCAGCCGCCGGGTCTCGCCGCCGAGGATCGTGACGAGTTCCTCGTTGACGATCTTCAGGACCTGCTGGGCCGGGTTCAGCGCCTTGTTGACCTCGGCGCCGAGGGCACGGTCCTTGACGTTCTTGATGAACGTCCGGACGACCGGCAGCGCCACGTCCGCTTCGAGGAGGGCGATCCGGATCTCGCGCGCGGTGGCGTCGATGTCCGCCTCGCTCAGACGCCCCTTGCCACGCAGATTCTTGAAGGTCGCTGAGAGGCGGTCGGAGAGAGTATCGAACACGGCGGCGTCGGTCCTCGGAGTCGGGGGCAGTGTGAGCGTCTTCCAGGGTATCCGGCCGCGCAAGCGAATCGTCCCCGCCCGCACGGCCGGAAACCCCGGGCGGGATCACGCCCGCAACGTGTCCTCCAGTTTCCGCGCGATCGCCGTGGCCTCCTCGGCCGGCAGCGGCAGGCCCTCGGCGCCGGTGACGTAGAAGGCGTCCACCGCGTTCGAGCCCAGCGTGCTGACGTGCATGCTGCGCACCCGGACCTTCGCCTCGTCCAGCGCCCGCCCGATCCGGTGCAGCAGACCGGGGGCGTCGTGCGCGCGCACCTCGATGACCGTCGCGTGCCGGGAGGCGGCGGGGGCGACCGTCACCCGGGCCGGCGGGGCCACGACACCCCGGCGGCGCGGATACGCGGCGTCGCGCTCGGCGAGGCGGCCCGCGATGTCCAAGGACCCGTCCAGGGCCCGTACGAGATCGGCGCGCAGCCGGGCGGCCTGGGGCAGGGAGCCGTACTCGGCGGCGACCCGCCAGTTCAGCAGCAGCACCGAGCCCTCGACGCCGTCCGGCAGGTCGAGCGCGCGCAACTCCGCCGTGCGGACGGTGAGGCGGTGCATCGCCAGGACGCCGGCCACCGCGGGCAGCACGCCCGGCTGGTCCGGTACGGCGATCAGCAGCTCCACACCGAGCGGTTCGGGGTCGCCGGCGGGCTCGTCCTCGGACGGGGGTTCGGTCTGGGCGCGGAGCGCGAGGACCGGGCCACCCGTTGCCACCGCTTCGATCGCGAGGCGTTCCTGTTCGGCGGTGGCCGCGCCGGCCTCGGGCTCCTCGGGGGCGTCCCCGGAGAGGACGGCGGCGACCCGCTTCACCAGGTCGTTGACGAGCGAGGCCCGCCAGGAGGACCAGGCGGCCGGTCCGGTGGCCAGCGCGTCCGCCTCGGTCAGCGCGTGCAGCAGCTCCAGGGTGCCCGTCGTACCGACCGCCTCGGCGACCGAACGGACCGTCGCCGGGTCCTCCAGGTCGCGCCGGGTGGCGGTCTCGATGAGCAGCAGATGATGGCGTACGAGGGTGGCGAGCACGGCGACTTCCGCGCGGTCGAAGCCGATGCGGGCGGCCACGTCCTTGGCGATGATCTCGCCGGCCACGGAGTGGTCGCCGGGCCAGCCCTTGCCGATGTCGTGCAGCAGCGCGGCGACCAGCAGCAGGTCGGGGCGGCTGACGCGGCGGGCGAACTCCGAGGCGCGGACGGCGGTTTCGATGAGGTGCCGGTCGACGGTCCAGATGTGCACGGCGTTGCGCTGCGGACGGCAGCGCACCCGCTCCCAGTCGGGCAGGAGCCGCGTGATGAGCCCCTCCGCCTCCAACGCCTCCCACACGTTCACCGTGGGCTGCCCGGAACCGAGCAGTGTCACGAGCTGTTCGCGCGCCTCGGCGGGCCAGGGCGTGGGCAGCGGGCGCACGGCGGTCGCCATGCGTCGTACGGCGTGCAGGGAGAGCGGAAGTCCTGCCTGGGCGGCAGCGGCGGCGGCGCGCAGCGGCAGCACGGGGTCGCGCTCGGGGCGTGCGGCGCGGGCGAGCACGACCTCGCCGTCCTGCTCCACGACGCCCTCGGCCAGCGGGGAACGCTCGGCGGCGGGTTTGGCGCCCCCGCCGAGCATGGCGCGCAGCCGGGGCCGCACGGCCCGCGACCGCAGCACGCGCCCCACTTCACGCCAGGTGACATCACTGGCGTACGACACGACGCGTGCCGCCTCGTAGACCTGCCGCAGCAGGGTGTCCGCGTCGAGCAGGCCGAGTTCGGCGGCGACCTGGTCCTGCTCCTGGAGCGCGAGCCGGTCGGTCGCGCGGCCGGTGGTGAGGTGCAGGGCGTCGCGCACGTCGAGGAGCCGGCGGCGGGCGTCGGCGAGGCCCTCGCGCGGGGCGTCGGCGAGCCAGGAGGCCGCTACGGCGCGCAGCGCGGTGGCGTCGCGCAGGCCGCCGCGGGCCTCCTTGAGGTCGGGTTCCAGGAGGTACTGCAACTCGCCCTGGCGCTCGGCGCGTTCGGCACACAGCTCTTGGAGTTCGGGGAGGCGCTTGGGCGCCTGGTTGCGCCAGTCGGCGAGGACGGCCGTACGCAATCCGGCGGTCAGGCCGAGGTCGCCCGCGAGGTGGCGGGCGTCGAGGAGGCCGAGCTGGACCTTGAGGTCCTCGCCGGCCGTCTTGCGGGCCTCGGACGGGGTGCGCACGGAGTGGTCGAGGGCGAGGCCCAGGTCCCAGACCGGGTACCAGATGCGGTCCGCGAGCGCGGCGACGGCGCCGGAGTCGCCGCCGTCGTGCAGGAGGAGCAGGTCGAGGTCGCTGCGCGGGGAGAGTTCGCCCCTGCCGTAGCCGCCGACGGCGACCAGGGAGACGCCCTTGAGTGCCTCGGAGCCGGCGGTGAAGAGGCCGGACAGCCACTCGTCGGTCAGTTCGGCGAGGGCGGCACGGCGCGGCGGCCCGGACCGCGCCCCCTCAGTGAGGAGGCGCAGCCGGGCCGCCGCGTAGCCGCTGGGTCCGGAGTCCTCTGCATCCTTGCGCACGTCCGTACTCGTCACCCAGCGACTCCTGTTCTGTTTCCTTTTAGAGCGCGTCCGGTCCGCGCTCGCCGGTCCTGACCCGGACGGCGGTCTCGACCGGGAGGGACCAGACCTTGCCGTCACCGATCTTGCCGGTGCGGGCGGCCTTGACGATGACGTCGATCAGCTGCTCGGAGTCGTCGTCCTCGGCCAGCACCTCGATGCGGATCTTGGGGACCAGGTCGACCGTGTACTCGGCGCCCCGGTAGACCTCGGTGTGTCCCCGCTGACGACCGTAGCCGCTCGCCTCGGTGACCGTCAGACCGTGGACCCCGAAGGCCTGGAGGGCTTCCTTGATCTCGTCGAGCCGGTGGGGCTTCACGACGGCGGTGATGAGCTTCATGCGTCCACCTTCTTCGTCTCCGGAGCGGCCAGGGCGGAGCTGCCGATGCCACCGCCGGCGCCGCTGAAGTCGTATGCCGTCTCGGCGTGCTCGGCCTGGTCGATGCCCGCGACCTCTTCGTCCTCGGTGACCCGCATACCGATGGTCTTGTCGATGAGGAAGGCGAGGACCGCGGAGGCGACCAGGGAGTAGCCGAGGACCGCGCCGACACCGGCGAACTGCTTCCACAGCTGGGTGAAGGAGTGGTCGCCGTAGAAGACGCCGGTCGCGGCGGACTGGCCCTTGCCGGTGGCGAAGAAGCCGATCAGCAGGGAGCCGAGGATACCGCCGACCATGTGGACGCCGACGACGTCGAGGGAGTCGTCGATGTTGAACTTGTACTTCAGGCCGACGGCCGCGGCACAGCCGACACCGGCGATGGCGCCGACGGCGATCGCGCCCAGCGGGGAGACCGCACCACCGGACGGGGTGATCGCGACCAGACCGGCGACGGCACCCGAGGCCGCGCCCAGCGTGGTGAACGCGCCGTGGCGGATCTTCTCGTAGGCGAGCCAGGCGAGCATGGCGGCGGCGGTGGCGACCTGCGTGTTGACGAACATCAGCGCGCCGACGCCGTCGTCGTTGCCGAGCCACGAACCGGCGTTGAAGCCGAACCAGCCGAACCACAGGAGACCGGCGCCGAGCATGACCAGCGGAAGGCTGTGCGGACGCATGGGGTCACGCTTGAAGCCGACGCGCTTGCCGATGACCAGGATGACGCCGAGGGCGCCGGCACCGGCGTTGATGTGGACGGCGGTACCACCGGCGAAGTCGATCACGCCGAGCTTGAAGGCCCAGCCGTCGGCGCCCCACACCCAGTGGGCGACCGGGACGTAGACGACGGTCAGCCACAGGGCGACGAAGAGCGACCAGGCCGAGAACTTCACGCGGTCGGCGATGGCACCGCTTATCAGGGCCGGCGTGATGACCGCGAACATCATCTGGAAGACCATGAAGACGAAGATCGGGATGGTGTAGCCGGGCCAGAGGTCCGTCAGGCCGACCTTGCTCATGCCGAGCCAGTCGGAGTCGTAGCCGATGAAGCCGTTACTCGAACCGAAGGCGAGCGAGAAGCCGTACAGAACCCACAGGATGGTGACGATCCCGATGCTGATGAAGCTCATCATCAGCATGTTCAGGGTGCTCTTGACGCGGACCATGCCTCCGTAGAAGAAGGCGAGTCCCGGTGTCATGAGCAGCACCAGGGCAGAACAGATCAGCATGAAGCCTGTGTTCGCGGAGGACAGTTTGGGTGCCTCAGCGGCAAGCGTGATGGCGGCTGATGCCATCGGCGTCTCCTCGTCGGTTGTACGGCCCCGTGCGGGCGAAGCCTGGATGCGGTCCGGTCAAGGCGGGGGGGTCCGGTTATGCGCCATGAGATTGGCGCAGCGCGGTTTCCGTCGACGCCCCACGTTGTTTCGCCGGAGTGACGAAGGCGCCGCGCGTGTTACGCGTCGATGAACTGCCGGATCTCCGACCGCGCGATCGTTATCGTGGCGCAACCTTCCCCGACGGTACGAAACCGGCCGCGCCCGGCCTTCCGAGGGCCTGGCGCGGGGAGCCGGGTCCACCGGTCCGGGAGGGGCGGTCGCCCCCGGGGCATGGGGTTCGGACCGCTTCGGGGCTCTCCCGCGGCTCGGCCACGAGCCTCGCGACGCGGTCGACCATTCCGGCCGGAGGACCGGCACCACGGACCACCGCGGGGACGGCCTTTCGAATACGAGTCACCAAGGGCCGGGGGGTGAAGTTCTGGTGCGTGACCTACGGCTGCCGAGCGCGAGCAGCAGGGCGGCGAGTCCTGTCGCGAATGCGGACAGCACGGACTTGGCTCCCGTGTTCATCGGCACCGCGTGGAACCGGCCGCGGTCGGCCTTCCGATGACCTGGCATGGGGGAGCCGAGTCGGGCGGTTCGGGAAGGCCGGCCGCGGCCGGGGCTCGGGGGGTCAGACCGCCTCGGCGGTCTCCGGCAGCTCGATCGCGAGCCGGTCGGTGAGGTCGACTACCACGGCGAGATCGCCGAAGTCACGGACCGCCGTGTCGACGGTCTTTCGGATACGAGTGTTGACGCGCTCGGAGCGCACCTTCTTGGCGATCGTCATGGCCTCCGTCGCCAGCACCGCGCTCTGCTCGGGCTCCCGCTGCAGCAGGTGCACGGTGGCCATTCCGATGAGGTTGAGCGCGTACGACCGCTGGTGCACGTCGTCCTTGGCGAAGAGGTCCACCGCCCGCTGCATGACGGGCTCGGCGAGCGAGGCGTAGGCGGGGCTGCGGCCGGCGACGTAGGCCAGGTCGCGATAGGAGTGCGAGTTCTCGCCGTACAGCTCGGCCTCGGAGAAGAAACGGATCCAGTCCGGGTCCGGGTCGTCCCAGTCGTGCACGTCCGCGAAGGTGTCCTCGGCCATCCGGACCGCCCGCTTGCACTTGCCGGGCTGCCCCATGTTGGCGTAGGCGCGGGCCTCCATCGCATACAGCATCGACTGGGTGCGCGGACCCGCGCAGTCCCGGCTGCCGTACTGCGCGAGATGGATCAGCTCCAGCGCGTCGTCGGGCCGGCCGAGGTGGATCATCTGGCGGCTCATGCTGGACAGGACGTACGACCCGAGCGGCTTGTCGCCCGCCTCCTTGGCGGCGTGCAGGGCGAGGACGAAGTACTTCTGGGCGGTGGGCTGGAGCCCCACGTCGTACGACATCCAGCCCGCCAGCTCGGCGAGTTCGGCGGCGACCTTGAACAACTTGCGGTTGGTGGCCTCGGGTTGGGGCTCCTGAAGGAGGTCGGTCACCTCGTGCAGCTGTCCTACGACCGCCTTGCGGCGCAGGCCGCCGCCGCACTGGGCGTCCCACTTGCGGAACATCGCCGTGGTGGACTCCAGCAGCTCCAGCTCGGGCCGGGAGAGCCGCCCCATGTGCCGGGAGGACGCGGCCGGCTCGGGCTCCTGCTGGAGGACCGAGGGGCCGGGGACGAGCCAGCGCTGCATCGGCTCGATGAGGGACGGCCCCGCGGACAGGGCCAGCGAGGTCCCGAGGAAGCCGCGCCGCGCCAGCATGAGGTCGCTGCGCGAGAACTCGCTGAGCAGGGCCACCGTCTGCGGGGCCGTCCAGGGCAGGTCGACACCGGACACGGACGGTGCCTGGCGGGCCGCGCGCAGGCCCAGGTCCTCGACGGAGACGACACAGCCGAAGCGCTCGGAGAACAGCTCCGAGAGGATCCTCGGGATCGGCTCGCGCGGATTCTCGCCGTCCAGCCAGCGGCGCACGCGCGAGGTGTCCGTCGAGATGTGGTTGGCCCCCAACTGCCGCGCCCTGCGGTTCACTTGACGCGCCAGCTCACCCTTGGACCAGCCGCTGCGCACGAACCACGAGCCGAGCAGCTCATTGGGGCGCTTGTCCGTACTGGCCGCGGTTGTCCCGCTTCCGCCGTTGCCGCCCACTGGAACGCCCCCATCCCTGGAACCACTTGTCGCCGCTGTGCGCCAAGCCCTATCAGAATGCCGGTAAATACGGCCTCCCGTCCGCTACTTGTCACCCTTCGAACGAGATGCCGAGTTGCCTCCGGCATACCCACGAGCGCATGTGCCCCGGGGGCTTGTGCACTCAAAGTAATCCTACGATCACTGCTCCAGCCACGGCGATCCCGGAAACGCCACCATTCGCCACCCCTTCGAATGAACTCCCGGTTGCCCGCGCACGATTCACTTGACATAGGACGGCCGGGAGTGGGCGCAGTGGTGCACGCAGGGGCGCGCGCCATCGAGCACACCACCCGGGGCGCCTCCGAGCGCCGCCTGGACCGGGTGGCACAGGGCAGGTGTGGACGCAGAGTAACGGCCTGCATCCGTCTCGTAACCACCGGTGCGTCGGACCCGTTGGAGGGGGCATGGGCTTCACGATCGGCAGCAGCCGGGGTATCCGCGACATCCGGTCCGGCACGCGCCGCCGCGGCCGCACCTCGGAGTGCACGGCTGTGGCCGAGTTCACCGGGCTGTGGGGCTGGGACGTGGTCGCGGGCGCACGGGCCGCGGGCGGCGCCTGTTCCTGCGGCGACACCACGTGCCCCGCGCCGGGCGCGCATCCGCTGACCTTCGCGCCGGAGGTGCGGGCCGGTGCGACCCTCGACGAAGTGACCGAGACCTGGGCCGAGTTGCCGGGTGCGTCGGTGATGCTGCCGGTGGGGCGCGCGTTCGACGTGATCGAGGTGGCCGAGCCCGCCGGGCGCCGCGCGCTGGCCCGCCTGGAGCGGATGGGCCTCCCGCTCGGCCCGGTCGCGGCGACCCCCGACCACCGCGCCCACTTCTTCGTCGCCCCCGGCGCAGCCGCCGAACTCCCCTCCCTGCTCTACCGCATGGGCTGGGACGACCCCACCTCCCTGGACCTCCGCGGCCTCGGCCCCGGCACCCACATCACCGCCCCGCCCTCCGACCGAGGGGGCCTGGGCCCGGTCACCTGGCTCCGCTCCCCCGCGCTCGACTCGGCGACACGGCCACCGGCGGCACGGCTGCTGCTGGGCACGCTGGCGTACGTGGCACACAGGTCGCGCGCGTAGCCGTAGAGATGACGAAGTGCCCGTCCCCAACGGCGAGTTGAGGGACGGGCACTTCTTGGATGGGGGGACTGCAGCGCGCCCTGAAGGGGCGCGGGGCTGTGACATTTGCGGCTCCGCCGCGCGGGCGCGACCAGCCCCCACCGGGCCCGCAGACAAAAACCCGGGCACCCAGCGGAGCGTCAGTCGCCGATAAGGGCGTCAACAAACGCCTCCGGCTCGAACGGCGCCAGATCATCCGCACCCTCGCCCAGCCCGATCAGCTTCACCGGCACACCCAGCTCCCGCTGCACCGCGACCACGATGCCCCCCTTGGCCGTCCCGTCCAGCTTCGTCAGAACGATGCCGGTGATGTCGACGACCTCAGCGAAGACCCGCGCCTGCACCAGCCCGTTCTGCCCGGTGGTGGCGTCGAGGACGAGCAGCACCTCGTCGAGCGGCGCATGCTTCTCGACAACCCGCTTCACCTTGCCCAGCTCATCCATGAGCCCGGTCTTCGTGTGCAACCGCCCGGCCGTGTCGATGAGGACGACGTCGACCCCCATCTCCTTGCCCTCCTTCACCGCGTCGAACGCGACGGAGGCGGGGTCACCGGCCTCGGGCCCGCGCACGGTGTGGGCACCGACACGCTCACCCCAGGTCTGCAACTGATCGGCGGCGGCAGCCCGGAACGTGTCGGCGGCACCGAGCACGACGGTCCGCCCGTCGGCCACGAGCACCCGGGCCAGCTTCCCCGTGGTGGTGGTCTTGCCCGTGCCGTTGACCCCGACGACCATCACGATGCCGGGCTTGCGGTCCTCGGGCTCGGTCTTCACCGTGCGGTCGACGTCGGTGCCGACCAGCTTGAGCAGCTCCTCGCGCAGCAGCGCGCGCAGCTCCTGCGGGGTCCGGGTGCCGAGCACCTTCACGCGCTCGCGCAGCGCGTCGACCAGCTCCTGGGTGGGCGCGACGCCGACGTCGGCGGTGATGAGGGTGTCCTCGATCTCCTCCCAGGTGTCCTCGTCGAGGTGCTCGCGCGACAGGAGCGTGAGCAGCCCCTGGCCGAGCGCGCTCTGGGAGCGGGAGAGCCGGGAGCGCAGCCGGACCAGGCGTCCGGCGGTCGGCTCGGGGACATCCAGTACGGGGACGTCCAGTACGGGGGGTTCCTCGACGGCGACCGGGGCCGAGCCGTCCGGAAGATCCACCTCCTCTATCGTCCGGCGCGGTTCGTCGCGCGGCGTCTCGGCCTCGTCGCCGACGTGCGGCTCGGCCGGCGGGGCGGTGATGTCGGGGACGGAGGTGGGCGGCGGGGGCAGCGGCTTCTTGCGCCGGCTGCCGACGACGAGCCCGCCCAGCGCACCGAGCACGACCACGGCGATGACTACAGCAAGGATGACGGTTTCCATAACGGGTCCAGTATCCGCCATGGGTCTCGCCGGGGCCCAGCGCGGGCGCGGCCCGGGGCGTCGGCGCCCCGCCGTCCTCGTCCCCAGGCGTCCTCGTCCCCGTCGACCCCGTCCCCACCGACAGGCCCGGATGGTCATAGTCATGACCATGGCCATCTGACGTACCGTCAGCTACCGTCCCCCACCAACCACGTAAGGGGGACCTCCCATGCCCGTCTCGGTCGTACGCTTCAACCTCGTCGAACCCGGCGCCACCCCCGCCTCACTGAGCGCCCGCTACCGCGCCGCCCTGGAGATGGCCGCGTACGCCGACGAACACGGGATCACCACCGTGCAGACGGAGGAGCACCACGGCGTGGCCAACAACTGGCTGCCGTCGCCCTTCGCCTTCGCGGGCGCGGTGTTCGGCGCGACCCGGCACATCGCCGTGACCGTGTCGGCGGTCATCGGCCCGCTGCACGACCCGCTGCGGCTGGCCGAGGACATCGCCGTACTCGATCTGCTGAGCGGCGGCCGGCTGGTGACCGTGGCCGGGATCGGCTACCGGCCCGAGGAGTACGCCCAGTTCGACGTGGACTGGAAGCGCCGGGGCCGGCTCCAGGACGAGCTGCTCGAAACCCTCGTGAAAGCGTGGTCCGGCGAGGAGTTCGAGTACCGGGGCCGTACGGTACGGGTCACCCCGCGGCCGTTCTCGGACCCGCACCCCCTGCTGCTGGTCGGCGGTTCCTCGAAGGCCGCCGCGCGCCGGGCCGCCCGGCTCGGTCTGCCCTTCTTCCCCAGCGCGCACCTGCCCGACCTGGAGGCGTACTACAAGGACCGGCTCGTCGAGTACGGCACCGAGGGCTGGACGATGATGCCGGGGGCCGAGACCCCGCTGCTGCACATCGCCGAGGACCCGGACCGGGCCTGGGCCGAGTACGGCGCGCACTTCCTGCACGAGGCGCGGACCTACGCCTCCTGGCAGTCCGGCGAGATCCGCTCGGCGGTGAAGTCGGGGGCCACGACCGTGGCCGAGCTGCGCGCGGAGGGCGTCTACCGCATCCTCACGCCGGACCAGTGCGTGGCGCTGGGTCTCGACAATCTCGTACTGCATCCGCTGTCGGGCGGGATGCCGGTGGACGAGGGATGGCGGAGCCTGCGTCTGTTCGCGGAGCGGGTGCTGCCGAGGCTCGGGGAGTGACTCTTACCCGTAACCGGTGGACCGGCCGGTCCACCGGTGGTCCACTGCGGTCATGACCTTGGCAGTGGATGTGTTCCTGCGCGACCCGGATGGCAAGTGGAACGTCCTGGACGTTCCGGAGGGGTGTGACGACTCGGCCGGGTTCGAGAACTGGCGCGAGACCGTGTGGGGTTCGCAGGCCGTACGCTCGCTCGGCGCCACGTACCTTCCCGTGCTGGCCTCCAGCGACCTGTACGTCGAGGCCTCGGACGTGCCGGGTTTCCTGGGCGAACTCGCGCTGGTGCGGGCGCACCTCGAAGCCGTCGCGGCGGCGGTCGAGGAGGAACCGGACCTGGTCGGGAGCCGGCTGGACAACATCGAGGCGGCCTGCCTGCGCGCCCGGGAGATCGGCGGCGGCGTCCTGATCTGGTGAGTCCGCCGAGCTACGGCGGAGGGGTTTCGGGGAGACGGGCGGCGGGGGATTGAGCCCGTCCCCCCGAGTTCGTGGGAGGGGGCTCGGTCAGCCCATCTCCTCCAGTTTCTTGCCCTTCGTCTCCTTCACGAACTTCAGGACGAACGGGATGGAGAGCGCGGCGAAGACCGTGTAGATCACGTAGGTCGCGGAGAGGTTCCAGTCGGCCAGCGACGGGAAGCTCGCGGTGATGGCCCAGTTGGCGATCCACTGCGCGGAGGCGGCGACGCCCAGGGCGGCGGCACGGATCTTGTTCGGGAACATCTCGCCGAGGAAGACCCAGACCACGACACCCCAGGACAGGGCGAAGAAGAGGACGAAGACGTGGGCCGCGATCAGGGCGGTCCAGCCCTGCGCGGCCGGCAGCTTGCCGTCGACGAGGTGGTAGGAGAAGGCCCAGGCCTCCAGCGCGAGCCCGACGACCATGCCGACCGAGCCGATGAGGGCCAGCGGCCTGCGGCCGATGCGGTCCACGAAGATCATGGCGATCACGGTGCCGATGATGTTGATGATCGACGTCGTGAAGGAGTAGAAGAACGACTGCGTCGGGTCGACGCCGACCGACTGCCACAGTGTCGAGGAGTAGTAGAACGCGACGTTGATGCCGACGAGCTGCTGGAAGGCCGAGAGGCCGATGCCGACCCAGACGATCGGCTTGAAGAAGAAGCCGCCCCCGCCGAGCAGGTCCTTGAAGGTCGACTTGTGCTCGCTCTTCATCGCGTGCTCGATCTCGGCGACGCGGGCGTCCAGGTCGATGTCGTCGCCCTCGACCTCACGGAGCACGTCGTGGGCGCGGCTGAGCTTGCCGGCGGAGATCAGGAAGCGCGGGGACTCGGGGATCGCGAAGGAGAGCAGGCCGTAGAGGACGGCCGGGACCACCATGACGCCGAGCATGACCTGCCAGGCCTCCAGGCCCATGAGCTTGCCGCGCTGGTCGCCGTCGGCGGCGTTCAGCAGACCCCAGTTGACCAGCTGCGAGATCGCGATGCCGATGACGATCGCGGCCTGCTGGAAGGAGCCGAGCCGGCCGCGGTAGGCGGGCGGGGAGACCTCGGCGATGTAGGCGGGGCCGATGACGGAGGCCATACCGATGGCGAACCCGCCGATGACCCGCCAGAAGGCGAGGTCCCAGAGCGCGAACGGCAGCGCGGAACCGACGGCGCTGACGGTGAACATCACCGCGGAGATCTGCATACAGCGGATACGGCCGATCCGGTCGGCTATCCGGCCGGCGGTCGCCGCGCCGATGGCACAGCCGATCAGGGCGATGGCGATGACCTGCGCCAGGACCGTGGAACCCACGTCGTAGCGGTCGCGGATCGCCTCCACGGCACCGTTGATCACGGAGCTGTCGTAGCCGAAGAGGAAGCCGCCCATCGCGGCCGCCGCCGCGATGAAGATGACATGCCCGAGATGTTCGGGATGAGCCGACCCGGCTCCTGACTGGGATGCCTGCGCAGTGCTGGTCACGTGCAACTCCTGATGCCACCGGCGTCGCTGCCGGGTGGGGGGCGACCCTTCCAGTGGCGCACAGCTTCCCGCCGCCCACCACCTGAAGGCCAAAGCAACGTTGCAGAGACTATTCCTTCAAGTTTCGAAGTCAATAGTGGGTCTGGTGTGACTTTGAACCCCGCAGGTCACAGGTTTGCGTTCAAGAGTTGAACGATTGGGGAAGGCCTAGCGAAGTCGCTGCGAGATGACCTTCGACACTCCGTCGCCCTGCATGGAGACGCCGTACAACGCGTCGGCGACCTCCATCGTGCGCTTCTGGTGGGTGATCACGATCAGCTGCGAGGCCTCCTGCAGCTCCTGCATGATCCGGATCAGCCGCTGGAGGTTGGTGTCGTCGAGCGCCGCCTCGACCTCGTCCATCACATAGAACGGGCTGGGCCGCGCCTTGAAGATCGACACCAGCAGGGCTACGGCCGTCAGCGACCGCTCGCCGCCGGAGAGCAGGGAGAGCCGCTTGACCTTCTTGCCGGGCGGGCGGGCCTCCACGTCCACCCCTGTGGTGAGCATGTTGTCGGGATCGGTCAGGATCAGCCTGCCCTCGCCACCCGGAAACAGTCGGCTGAAGACACCCTCGAACTGAAGGGCCGTGTCCCGGTAGGCCTCGGTGAAGACCTGCTCGACGCGCTCGTCGACCTCCTTCACCACTTGAAGCAGGTCGGCACGGGTCTTCTTCAGGTCCTCCAGCTGTTCGCTGAGGAACTTGTGCCGCTCCTCCAGCGCCGCGAACTCCTCCAGCGCGAGCGGGTTGACCTTGCCGAGCTGCTGGTAGGCCCGTTCGGCGGACTTGAGCCGCTTCTCCTGCTCGGCGCGGTGGAACGTCCGGGGCTGGTTGCGCGGGTCCTCCGGGTCGTCCGGCAGCACCTCGCCCTCGGCGGCGAGCGAGGGCGGCACGAGCTGGTGCGGGCCGTACTCCTCGACGAGCCCCGCCGGCTCCACGCCCAGCTCCTCCAGCGCCTTGGTCTCCAACTGCTCGATCCGCATCCGCTTCTCGGCACCGAGCACCTCACCGCGGTGCACCGAGTCGGTCAGCTTGTCGAGTTCGCCCTTGAGGTCGCGCCCCTGATGACGGGCGGCCGTCAACTCCTGCTCGCGGCGCGCCTTGGCCGCATCGGCGGCGGTCCGCTCCTCGTCGGCACGGCGCAGCGACACCTCGACATGAGCGAGCAACTGCCGCGCCCCGAAGCCGACGGCCGCGGCGACGCCCGCCTCGTGCCGCAGCCGCGCCAACCGCTGCTCGGCCCGCGCCCGCGCCTCACGTTCCGCCCGGGCCCCCCGGTCCAGCGAATCGGCGCGCCCGGCGAGCCCCTTGACCCGCTCCTCATGCGTACGGACCTGAAGCCGCGCCTCCATCTCGGTCTGCCGAGCGTTGGCACCGTCGGCGGCGAGCCGGTCCCGCACGGAGGTGTCGGGCTCCTCCTCGACCGGCATCTCCTCAGCCACCGCCAGCCGCTCGGCGAGCACCTCAACCTCTTCTACGGCCCTGTCGAGCGCCTCCTGCGCCCGTGCCGTCGCCGCAACCGACCGCTCGGCCTCACCCGCGGCACCCCGCGCCTGCCCGGCCAGCCGCCCCAACTGCTGTGCTACGGCGGACTTCTCACGCTCTGCGGCCCGGCGCCGGTCCCCCAACTCCTCGACGAGGGCGGCACATTCCTTGCGCCTTTCGGCTGCGACCTGCTGGGCACCGGCCAACTCCTCGCAGCGGACGGCCAGTTCCTCCAGTTCGGCGGCGGCTTCGTCCACGGAGGCCTGGACTTCGAGGAGGCTGGGGGCGCCGGCGGAACCGCCGTGGGCGAAGTGGGCACCGAGGAGGTCGCCTTCGGCGGTGACCGCGGTCAACTCGGGGTGTGTGTATACGAGTTCTTCGGCGGCTTCGAGGGTGTCGACGACGACGATGTTGTGCAGGAGGCGGCGGACTGCGGGCATGAGGTCGGCGGGGGCGCGGACGAAATCAGCGGCGAAGGGTTGTCTGTTGTCTGCGGGTTCGTCGTGGCTGGTCGCGCCCCGCGGTGGAGCCGCAAATGGATGCTGCCCCGCGCCCCTTTGGGGCGCCCCAGTGGACGGCGTTGAATGGTCAAGGCCGCTTGCCAGCAGCAGCGCCGCCCTGCCCCCGTCCTGCTTGCGGAGCAGGCGGATCGCGTCGGCCGCCGAGGACGGTGTCGTCACGGCGATCGCGTCCGCCGCCGCGCCGAAGGCGGCGGCAAGCGCCACCTCGTGACCCGGGGTCACCGTCAGCAGTTCCGCCGCCGGACCCAGCAAGCCCGTGAGCCTGTCCCGTGCGCCCAGCAGTATCCCCGTGCCGTCCTTCCGCCTCAGGCCCAGCGCCAATGCGTCGCGGCGGGCCTGGGTGGCGGCGCGTTGGCGTTCTGCCGCGGTGGACGCCTCACGGGCGGCGGACTGGGCGGCTTCCGCTTCCGACAGTGCGGCCCGGGCCGCCTCGTGCCACTCGGAGAGTTCCGCGTCGCCCGCGTCGAGGCCGTCGACCTCGGCCTGGAGAGTCTCGTACTCCTGCTGTGCGGTGACCGCACGCTCCTGGGCCTCGTCGCGGGCGGAGGCCAGGCGGTCGATCTCGGCCTGGGCGGAGGCGGCGCGGGAACGGGCCGCGTTGACCTGGCCGTTGAGCCGGGCGAGGCCCTCGCGGCGGTCGGCGATGGAGCGGGCGACATCCTTCAACCGGCGTTCCTCTGCGGCCAGTTCGCGTTCCAGGTCGGAGCGGTGGGCGACCGTGTCCTCCAGCGCGTGCTCGGCCGCCTCCAGGGCCGCTTCGAGTTCGGCCTCCTGTTCGCGGATCCGGGCGGCTTCGCGCTCCATGTCCTCGGGGTCACGGCCGCGCCGTTCCTCGGGGGGTGCGGAGGTCGCGCTCTTCACGCGGGCATCGGCCAGCGAGATCGTGCCGCGCACCCGTTCGGCCAGCTGGGACAGCTCGTACCAGGTCTGCTGGGCGCGCTGGAGGCGCGGGGTGAGCTGCCGTACCTCGTCCTCCAGGAGGCCCTCGCGCTGGAGTGCCTTGCGCAGCTCCAGTTCGGCGGCCTCCTTGCGTTCCTTCAGCGCGGCCTCGTCGGCGATCTCTGTGTTGAGCGCCTGGCGCAGGCGTACGAGGTCGTCGGCCAACAGCCTCAGGCGGGCGTCGCGGAGGTCGGCCTGGATGACGGCGGCGCGGCGGGCGACGGCGGCCTGGCGGCCAAGTGGCTTGAGCTGTCTGCGGAGTTCGTCCGTCAGGTCCTGCACGCGCGCGAGGTTGGCCTGCATCGCGTCCAGTTTCCGGAGCGCCTTCTCCTTGCGCTTGCGGTGCTTGAGGACTCCGGCCGCCTCCTCGATGAAGGCGCGGCGGCCCATGGGGTCGGCGTGGAGCACGGAGTCGAGCTGGCCCTGGCCGACGATGACGTGCATCTCGCGGCCGATGCCGGAGTCGGAGAGGAGTTCCTGGATGTCGAGGAGGCGACACGTGTCGCCGTTGATCTGGTACTCGCTGCCGCCGTTGCGGAACATGATCCGCGTGATGGTGACCTCGGCGTACTCGATGGGCAGCGCCCCGTCGGAGTTGTCGATGGTCAGGGACACCTCGGCGCGGCCCAGCGGGGGGCGGCCGGTGGTGCCGGCGAAGATGACGTCCTCCATCTTGCCGCCGCGCAGCGACTTGGCGCCCTGTTCGCCCATGACCCAGCTGAGCGCGTCCACGACATTGGACTTGCCCGAGCCGTTCGGACCGACGACGCACGTGATACCCGGCTCGAACCGGAGCGTGGTCGCCGAGGCGAACGACTTGAACCCCCGCAGGGTCAGGGCCTTGAGGTGCACGCCGCTGGACTCTACCTTCCGCCGCTCGCTCTCTCCATGAACGTCCGGTTCCCCGCGGTTTCGCCCTTGAACATGCAGGGCACACCAAACGTTAAAGAGGGTGGAAGCTTGCGGGGGAAAGAAAGAAGGGACGCCGAAGCGTCCCTTGCAAACTCTGACAACTTAGCGGTTGATACAGGCCGCCCAACCACTGCTTGTCATGATGCGGTGCAGTGATCAGGTGAGCGCGGGCTCCGCCTGGCGTGCGTCGAGCTCGAGGAGCGAATCGTGAGTTGCGGCAGCCGTCAGCGCGTCGTTCTCTTCCTGGATCCGTACGAGTTCGGATTCCAGGTCCTGGACGCGCTGCTGGAGCCGTCGCATCTCGGCGAGGAGTCGCGGATCGGAGCCGCCGACGTAACCGAGAAGCGCCTTTGCCATGATGGATGGTCCTCCACACTGAGTGACCGACCGAAGCGGTGTGGGTCGTGAGGGAATCGCACCCGCGATGCTTGACACACTCGAGGGTTGCTCTGCTGTTCTTCCATGCCAAACAGCTAAGGTGCGCGGGGTTTTCAGCGTCTCACCAAAATGTTTGACGGTCAACACGATCACGCCCCGTATTGGCGGGCAACCCGGGGGCACGCGGCCCGGACCGGGCGGCGCTGCGACTCCTGCGGGGCCTCTCAGGGTGTGGCGATCATTCTTAGCTGCGGAGCCTGCCAGAGCGAGCCGTTCTTGGCAACCACCAGGCAATCTCTGCTGTGGGCAGCTGCCGTTGGCATGTACCGCCGCTCCCGCCAGGGCCGGTTTACACCGTTTCGCAGAATGTGCTCAGCGGATCGCGAAGCCGTCGTAGCCGCCGCGAGGTGTGTCCCAGATCTCGGTGACGCCGTCCACGCACCCGGGCGTGTCGTGCCCCCTGAGCCAGTCGAGGAGTCCTTCACAGCCCTCGCGTGACCCCTCCGCGACCACTTGCACGCGTCCGTCGCCCAGATTGAGAGCAAAACCACTCAGGCCGCCGATCTCCAGGGCCTTGGCACGGGTAAACCACCGAAAACCCACACCTTGCACACGCCCTCGCACCCAGGCGACCATCCGTACATCCTCGCTCATGGCTGCAACCTAACCGGCCAAAACCTCTCTGGGCACTTGCTCCCCTCGCGCCATGCGGTACCGTCCGCCCCAATGAATCTCATATGAAACTCACTCGATCGAGTGAGCTGGGTCACCGCACGGACGAGTTGACCGCAAGGACGAAAGGCAAGGACATGGGACGCCACCGACGCTCCGCCGCCGGCCGCGCCGCCACGAGCCGCGCCACGGGGGTCACAGAGACGCACGGCTCATACACGAGCGGCTACGACCCGCATGACTCGTACGACTGGAACGACCGCTCCGACCTGAACGACCGCTCCGACTGGAACCCGGCCGCCGGCTCGACGATCGGCATGGCGCCCTATCTGCACCCGGAGGGCCCCGCCGAGTTCCACCCGCACCACCAGGGCCACGCGAACCACCAGGACCCTACGGACCACCAGGTCCCGCCGAAGAGCGAGGCCCGGCTGCGGGCCGAGTCGCGCCTGAAGGCCGAAGGCCGCCTGAAGAGCGAGGCCTATCTGTTCGCCAACGAGGAGGACTACGCCGTGGTCTTCCCGGAGGCGGCGGGCTCCTCCTCGCGGGGCGACGGTTCACGCCCGGGTCGCGGGCGCCGCCGTAAGCGCAAGGGCGTGACGCCGGTCAGGACCGGCCTGCTCGGTGTCTCCGCCGCCGTCGCCATCGGCACGGTCGCGGTCGCCGCCGGCGCGGTGCCGGGGCTGGACAACTACAAGCTCGGCGGCGGCAACAGCTCGGACAAGGTGCAGGCGGCCGGCTCGCCGTCCAACTCGGCGACCGAGCAGGGCGGCACCTCCGGCAGCGCTCAGTCGCGTGACAACGGCTCGTCCACGAGCCGCGACGCGAACCGCCCGGCCTCCCCCTCGGCGGCTCCGACCAAGTCCGCCACCGCTCCCGCCACCAAGGCCCCGACGAAGAAGCCGACGGCCACCCCGACCGAGGAGCCGACCACGGCCCCCTCGGCGAAGCCCACCACTCCGGCACCCACGCAGTCCGCCGCCGCGCCGGTGACCGTCTCCGCGGAGGCCGCCGCCGAGGCCGAGGTGCTCAAGCTCGTCAACGAGCAGCGGGCGCTCGTCGGCTGCAGCCCGGTGTCGGCGAACAGCGCGCTGACCGAGCTGGCCGAGAACTTCAGCACGCAGATGGCCGACGAGGACTTCTTCGACCACACCGACCCCAGCGGGGCCACTCCGTGGGACCGGGCGGAGAAGCTCGGCATCACCAACCTCGGCGGCGAGAACATCGCCCGCGGCCAGGCCGACGCGGCCGCGGTCATGGACGCCTGGATGAACAGCGCAGGCCACAAGGCCAACATCCTGAACTGCGACTTCAAGACCCTGGGTGTCGGTGTGCACTTCGGCACCGGCGGCCCCTGGTGGACGCAGGACTTCGGGTACTGACCAGCTCGTCACCGACAGGGAGCACTAACCTTCGGTTAGTGCTCCCTGTCGGTTAGCGCTGGGTTCGCGTAGGCTGTTGAAATGGACACTACCCAGGAGCGTACGGAGGAGCAGAATTTCCCGTACAACGTGTTCGCCAAGGCCTGCCCCTCCCGAGCCACCCTGGAGCACATCACGGGCCGCTGGGGCGGGCTCACCGTGTGCGCGCTGTACGAGGGCTCGCTGCGCTTCAACGAACTGCGGCGCCGCGTCGACGGCGTGAGCGAGAAGATGCTCTCGCAGACCCTGCACGCCCTGGAGCGCGACGGCCTGGTGCACCGCGAGGCCCAGCCGACCAACCCGCCCCGCGTGGACTACGAGTTGACCCCGCTCGGACACGGCATCGCCGAACGCCTGATGGGACTCGTCGACTTCGTGGAGAGCCGCATGGACGACGTCCTCACGGCCCGCGCACGCTACGACGAGACGCGCGACGGCCTCCAGACCCGCGGCAGCCTCTAGATCCGCGGCGGCCTCTGACACTCCGGGCAGAAGTAGCTCGACCGGTTCATCCACGCCCGCCGGCTCATCGGCGTACCGCAGCGCCGGCACGGCAGGCGCTCGCGGCCGTACGCGTCGAGCGAGCGGTCGGAGTAGCCGGACCGGGTCGGCGACAGCCGAGCCGGCTTCTCCCCAAGACACCGACGCCACGGCGTGAACGTGCAGGTGATGGCCGATCCAGCCGGACGACTGCTGTGGATCTCACCCGCACCACGTCGAGCGCGGCATCGCACGACTGAAGTCGGCCCCGCCGTCAGGGGCGTTGTGCCAGGTGTACGACGTTCCACTCTCGCTCCAAGGGTGTGCCGTGACCGCCCCGCCACGGGCCGGCGACGGGGTCGCGCGCTGATGGACCCTGGACGGAAGGAGTGGCCATGTCATTGCCGGGCCATGTCGGACCTACGGGTGTCCCCCGGCCACCGGCGTCAGTCGCACAGGCTCGCCACCACCAGGCTGTCGAACGCCAGGCGGCCCGACTGGGACGCCGTGACCCGTACCACCGCGTCCTCGCCCGCGTCCTCGACGGGCAGTCGCGTCGCGGAGATCCGGCAGCGGAGGTCCAGTTCCACCGGGGCGTGGAAGGCGCTGCGCAGTTCCACGGGCAGGACGCGGTACGGGGCGCACGCGGCCTGGGTCGCCTGGCGGGCCGCCTCAAGGAGCAGCATGCCGGGGACCTGGTCCGTGGGGTGGTCGAACAGGACCGGGTGACTGGGATCGATCCGCAGCTCCCATTCGAGGCCCCGGCGGGCCGAGGCCGAGCGGGGGATGCCCAGGACCACGTCCCGTTCGTCGAGGCGGCCGACGATCGGGGGTGGGACCGGGTCCGGCTGGGTGGGGAAGTCACCTGGTTCGACTGGGGAGTTGGGCCCGTCGCCGATGGGTGACACGCGTAGCGCCAGACGCCCCGCACCCGCGAAGACCTCGCCGCGCACCAGGTCGGCCTCCAGCGTGAGCCCGGTCAGCGCGCCGGCCTGGCGCCGGACGTCCGTGGCGGAGACGTCCAGGCGTATCTCGGCGGGGCGGGGGCCGAGGAGGACGGCCCCGGGGACGATGCCGACGTCCAGCTCGGCGATGTCGCAGCGATGGTCCGCGGGCACTCCGTAGTACGTCTGCCCGAGCAGGACGGACGCCTGCCGCAGTGACTCCGCGGCGAGCAGCGGGTCGTGCCAGGAACCGGCGATGGGCGCGTAGAAGGTGTGACCGCGCGGCCACTGCGCGCCCAGCCGGAAGGTGTCGGGGCCCAGCCGCAGCCAGTCGGTGATCAGCACCTCGGCGATCGCGCTGCGGTCGACCAGGTGGCGCGGAGCGGTCCGCACGAATCGCAGATCGGCCTCGCCCCTGGCATACGGCGGTGAAGGAAGGATGCGGGAGGAATCGGTGACGGACACGCAGGTTGCCTCTCTGGTGGTCAACGATGCTAGGTCCTGTCGTCACATTCCCGTCGTCCGCCCGGAGGGCGGGTCCTGCGGCGTCAGGTGCGTGCTCTGGGGGTCCCCCGGCCGGAGGCTGAGGGGGTGCCGGGCGCAGGCCCGCGTGCTGGTTGTACGTGGGTCTGTGCCCGGTGCGGCGAGTGGGGGTCCCCCCTCTGGGGAAGCGTGCATGACACCGCAGGACAGACGGGAGTATGGCGACAGGGCCCAGGGACCGGTCCGGCGGTGAGCGGGCCCCCGGCGGTTCGGCAGGCGGTGCGGGTGACGGTGGTGACAGGGGTCGCGGGGCGGGGCATGGCGGGCCCGGGGCGGGGCAAGGGACCGGGTCGGGCGGGTCAGGCGGCTGCGAGGGCGGTGAAGCGACCGGCGTGGAAGACCAGCGGGCCCGCCTGCTCGGTCAGGGCTCCTTCGACGGCCTCGGCGATGACCAGCTCGTGGTCGCCCGCCGGATGAATGGTGGCGATACGGCAGTCCAGCCAGCCAAGACCGTCGGCCGGTATGGGATGCCCGGCCCGGGTCGACACCCAGTCGCCCACGGCGAACCGGTCCGCACCCCTGGCGCTGAACAGGCGGCACAACTCGGCGTGTTGGTCACCGAGGATGGTGACCGCGAAGCCGTCCGCCGCGCGGATGGCCGGCCAGGTGGTGGAGGTGTCCGCGGCGCACAGGGCGACCAGCGGCGGGTCCAGGGACACGGACGTGAAGGAGTTCACCGCCATGCCCTTGGGACCCTCGGCGGTGTGCGCGGTGACCAGCACCACTCCGGTGGTGAACCGGCCGAGGATGTCGCGGAACGAGCGCTGCTCCAGCATGAGTTGAATCCGTTCGCGTGAGGTGTGGGTGGGGCCTGGGGTGGGCTCGGGTGGGTCTCAACCGGGGGAGGGTGCCGGGCCGGAACGGGCGGGGGAACGAACATCCCGGCCCGGCACCCGTCTTGGGGGGCGAATCGGAAGGCGGGGCCTTCCTCACGCCGGCCGGAACTACTTCGCGCGGCTCGCGATCGCCCAGTCCACGGCCTCCTGCGGACGCGCCGCCGAGCCCGTGATGCGCGGCGCGACATACCGGGCGAGCAGCTCCATGCTGCGGTTGGTGCGCTCGTACGACGCCCAGTCGGCGACGTACACGAGGAGCGAGCCGAAGCCGCCGGTGATCTCGTGGAGCCGCTCGATGCCGCTGACCACGTCGTCGACCGAGCCGACCAGCGCGCCGCCGGCCTCGACACGGGCCTCGAGGGCGCGCTCGCGCGGGGTGTCCGGGCTGATCACCTCGCGCCCGGCCGCCTTGCCGAAGTACTCGAACAGCCAGCGGTCGTAGCCCTCGCGGACGTCCGCGAACGCCTCCTCGCGGGTCTCGGCGACATGCACCGGCAGGGCGATCCGCCACTTGTCGCGGTCCAGGGTCTGGCCGTGCTCGGCGGCGGACTCCTCCGCGTACTTCCACTGGTGGGCGAGGTTGATGTGCGCGGGGGCACCAGGTGTGAGCAGGGCGAAGGGCAGCGCGAACGACGTCATGCTCAGGCCGTACTGGCCGATCAGGCTCGGGCTGGTCTTCGAGGTGCCGGAGGTGGCCACGGCCACCTCGATGCCCTGCGGGCTGAAGCGGGGCAACTGGAGCTTGGCCTCGTTGAGTTCGAACCAGTCGGTCTTCTGGTTGATCCGGCCCTCGCCGTTGACGAGTTCGAGGACGGTGGGCAGCGCCTCCTCAAGACGGCGGCGCTGCACCGGCTGCTCCAGGCCGAACATCTTCGCGTCGAACGGCACACCCGGGCCGACGCCCAGGATGTAGCGACCGCGGGTCAGGTGGTCGAGGTGTACGGCCCTGCTGGCCACGTGGAAGGGGTGGTGGCCGGAGAGCGGGACCACGCCGTGGGCCAGCTTGATCTGGCTGGTGCGCTGCGAGGCGGCGGCGATCATCGTCTCGGGGGCGCCGACGAGGCCCCAGCCGAGCGTGTGGTGCTCGCCGAACCACGCCTCGTCGAAGTTGAGGTCGTCGGCGAGCTCGACGAGGTCGAGGTTCCGGCGTATCGCGAGATGCGGGTCCTGGCCGGTCTCGTGGACGGGCGAGAGGAAGAGTCCGATACGGCTGTGCACAGCAGACCTCCGGGAAGCGAGTGCGAAAGGGGTGAATTACCGTGAATAGGGCGCAAGTTGGGCGCGAGAACGAGCGAGAAGTGGCGCAGGGGCGAACGGGGGCGAGTGGCCGGGGAGTTGGACGGGGTGCGAGCCGGTTGTGGCGGGCTACGAGACCCGGTACACCGCGTCCTTCAGTGAGCGGACCTTCTCGTAGTCGGCCTCCAGGACGTGGTCGTCCGGGGCCGTGAGGAACACCCTCATCGAGCTGGTCAGCAGGTCGACCGTGGGGCGGATGCGGGCGCCGGGCGCCAGCTTCACGCCGGCGAAGAACACGCTCTCCAGGCCGCGGATCTCGGCGACGGCGGTCTCGTCGACCGAGGCCACGACGCCGTCGAGCTCGGTCGGGGTGTTGTAGACGACCGCCGGCTGGAGCCTGCGGTAGACCCGGCCCGCGTACGCCGCCCGGAACTCGTCGGGCCGGGCGTACGCCTGTGCCGTGAGCGCCGCCTGGTTGTGGCCCAGGCACACGTCGTGGAACGGGGCGTTGATGTTGCCGTTGAGCCGGGTGCCGATCTCGACCAGGACCGGGCCCTCGTCGGTGACGATGACCTCGGCGTGCGCCGGGCCCCACTGGACGCCGAGCGCGGCGAGCACCTCGTCGACGTACGCGGTCAGGGCGGGTACGGGGTCGGCGTCCGGGTCGGCGAGGAGGTCCCGGTTGTAGATGTTCTTGCCGGACGGCAGCAGCGTCTTCTCGTACTCCCACACCCCGCACACATAGCGCTCGCCCGCGCTGCTGACGGTGTCGACGATGTACTCGGTGCCCTTGAGGTAGGACTGCACGAGGATCTCGGTGTTGGCGCCGCCGAAGATGTCCTGGGTGCCGAGCACCGCCTCCGCCGCCGTACGCACCGCCTCGACGCTGTCGCAGACGACCACACCGTCCGAGGCCGCCGAACTCAGCGGCTTGACCACCACCGGGTAACTGCCCTGCTCCTGCGCCCAGTTCACGATCTCATCCGGGTCCGCGCTCTTGAACTGGCCCGCGCAGCGCACACCGGCCCCGCGCAGCGCCTCGATCATCTCGTACTTGTCGCGGCGGGCCCGGGACAGCGCCGAGCCGTTGGACGGCACACCGAGCGCCTCGCTGAGCCGGTCGGCGAGCCGGACGGCACCCTCCTGCCCGGGGACCACGCACAACGGGCCGTACGGGCGCAGCAGTTCGACGAGTTCACGCTCGTCCGCGCAGACGATGTTGCGGGAGTACGCGGTCAGGTCCGGGGCCTGCATCGTCGGGTTGAGCCGCGGGGTGCTCTGGACATGGACCACGTCCGCGCCGTACGCGGCGAACGCGGCGGGGTAGAAGTTGCCGGCGGAGTAGCCGTCGACCACAACGGCGACGGGGCGGGTGCTGCTGGTCATGAACGGGCCTCCGACTCGATGAAGCGGGCCAGGCGGGCGATGCCCTCCCGCACGGCGGCGGGCGGCAGATTGCTGAAGCCGAGGCGCAGCGCCCGCTCGCCGCCGCCCTCCAGGTGGAACATCCGCATCGGCGCCCACGAGACGGCGAAGTCGCGCGCCGAGCGCCCCATCGCGGCCAGGTCCGCCTCGAACGGCACCTCGACGACGAGGAAGAAGCCGCCGCGCGGCCGGTTCCAGCGCACCCCGTGCTCGGCGTACCGCTCGGGCGGGAAGTGCTCGGCGAGGGCGTCCAGGGTCGCCGCGAGCCGCTCCTGGTACACGGCCGTCAACTCCCGCGTGGCGCTGCGCAGATCATGGTCGGCCTCGACGAGGATGCCGCCGATCGCGGCCTGTGAGAGCGAGGACGAGCCAACGCTGAACATCGCCTTCGCCTTGGACAGTTCGGCCGCGAGGGTGCGCCTGGTGCCGTCCTCGCCGACGACCTCGCGGTCGGCGACCAGATAGCCCAACCGGGCACCGGGGAAAGCCGACTTGGCGAAGGAACCGAGGTAGACGACATCGCCGCGGGTGTCCAGCGACTTCAGCGTCGGCAGCCGTTCGCCGTCCTTGGCGAAGAGCCCGTACGGGTTGTCCTCCAGGATGGTGAAGCCCTCCTCGGCGGCCAGCTCCAGCAGTCGCCTGCGGGCGTCGACCGGGACGACCGTGCCCGACGGGTTGGAGAAGTCGGGGACCAGATAGAGCGCGGCGGGACGCTTGCCCTCGGCCCGCACGGCACGCACCGCGGCGGCCACAGCCTCGGGTTCGAGTCCGTTCGGGCCCTCGGTGACGGCCCTGACCGGGATGTCCAGCATGCGGGCGGCGCCCCGGATACCGACGTACGCGGGCGACACGGACAGCAGGACGTCGTCCGGGGAGCGGAACAGCCCGCGCAGGGCGATCAGCGCGGCCTCCTGGAAGCCGTGCGTGATCATGATCGCGTCGGACGGGACAACGATGTCCTCGTCCCGGTCGAGCATCAGCGCGACCTCGTCCTGGATGAAGCCGTTGACGGGCCCGTACTGGAACATCAGGCGGGTGATGCGCTGTTCGGGCACGCCCCGCTCGCGCAGATGCGCCAGATAGCGGTGCACGTACCGGGAGAGTTTGGCCAGGTCGTGCGTGCCGTCGTGGGGCGCGCCCGACGAGAACGACAGGGCGTCGGGGAACTTCATCGCCGTCTCGCTGAGCAGGCGCATCGAGTCCATGTCCGGATCCACGACGCCGGCGTGCAGTTCGTCCTGGCGGAGCGCGGTGTCTTGCTGAACCGGTGTTGCGAGCACGTCAGTCGGTCCTTCCGAGGAGTCTCTTGCGAGGGAGAGGGAGGGAGAGGGAGGGCGGAGGGGAGGGGAGTTCGCGAGGAGCGGGTCGGGTCGGGTCGGGTCGGGTCGGGTCGGTCAGGCGACGGGCCGGGCGTGTGCGGCGATCCAGGTGCCCTTGCCCGGCGCCCACTGGCGGATCCGGGTGCGGGCGACGATGCCGCCCCTGACGTAGGGCTCGGCGTCGAGGACCTCCTGCAACCGGGCGCGGTCCTCGGCCTCGTAGACCAGCAGCCCGCCGTTCAGGTCCTCCAGCGGACCGGCCAGCAGCAGGACACCGCGTTCGGTGAGGGTGCGCAGATAGTCGGTGTGGGCGGGGTGCAGGTCCTGCCGGCCCGCACGGTCGACGTTGTACTCGAACTCGACGACGAACTTCGCCATGGAAGCCTCCTTGGGCGTGCGGTCACGGTGAGTCGGGGAGGGGCGGGGCTCACATGTAGAGGCCGCCGTTGATGTCGATCACGGAGCCGGTCGAGTAACCGGCGCTCTCGGAGCAGAGGTGCAGCACGCTGCCGACCGCCTCGGTGACCGAGCCGTAGCGGCCCATCGGCAGCCTGGACAGGACGGCCTCCCGCTGTGCCGGGTCGCGCCGCTCGAACGCGCCGGCCACCCGCTCGGTGGCGATCGGGCCGTGCGCGACGACGTTGAGGACGACACCGGTCGGCGCCAGTTCGTACGCCATCTGCTTGGTCATGCCGATCACGGCGGCCTTGGCGGCGACGTACGCGGCGTTGTTGAAGTGGCTGTACGTACGGCCGCCCGCCGAGGCGAAGTTGACGATGCGGCCGTAGCCGTCGGCGGCCATGCGCGGGGCGCAGACCTTCACCGCGATCCAGCTGCTGACCACGTTCTCCAGGAACGACTGGTCGAAGTGATCGGTCGTCAGATCCGCGTAGCCGATCACCCGGGTGTCCCCGCCGACTCCGTTGACCAGGATGGAGGGGGCGAACTGCTCGACGATGTCGGTGAGTTGGCGCTCGGCGCTCGCGATGTCGGTGATGTCGCCGACGACGGTCTCGACCTTGGTGAGGGGCGCGAGCCGCTCGGCGAGCCGGTTCAGCGCGTCCGCGTCCCGGTCGAACAGGACGAGCGTGTGGCCCTCCTCGGCGAGTTTCAGGGCGACTTCGCGGAGGATGCCCCCGGCGGCGCCGACGAGGAGTGCGGTGCGGGGCGTGGGGACGGTCATTCGGGTCACCTTGTCTCTCGGGTGAGTGATTTCTCGGACGGGGTGGCGTCGCTGTCGGCGCCGGCCTGCCCGGCGCCGCTCTTCCCGGTACGGGCACCGGAGTCGGAGTGTCCGCGCTCGAACCCGGCGAGCCGCGGCAGCAGGCAGAAGCCGAGGGTGACGACGGCGCCGAGGACCAGGACGGACGTCCACAGGGCCTCGTAGCCATGGGAGTTGGCGACGGCGAGCCCCGCGGGACCGCCGACCACGAAGGCCGCGTTCCAGGCGAAGAAGTACGAGCCCTGGTAGCTCCCGCTGCGGCCCTCCGGTGCCCGGTTGGCGATGAAGGTCGCCGACATCGGGGCCCAGAAGACCTCGCCGAGCGTCCAGACGACGGTGGCGACGGTGTACGAAACGATGCTGCCCGCAAGGGAGTTGCCGCTGAAGCCGATCGCGATCAGACCGCTCGCGATGACCAGGGGCACCTGGTCGCGCATACCCCTGACGAACCGTGGTACCAGCGGCAGCAGAAGGACGGACAGTACGGCGTTGACGGCGAGGACGACGCCGATGTCCCCGGAGGTCAGCCCGCTCTCGCGCATGTCCAGCGGCAGCGCGGAGTTGACCTGGAGGTAGATGCACGCCAGCAGGAAGGTCAGGACGAGGAAGCCGACCAGGACGGGGGTGCGGAACGGTTCGGTGATGCCACGGGCCGCCGCCGCGAAGGCGGACGTACCACCGGGCCGGCGACTGCGCGGCGGCAACCGGTCGGCGGGCAGCGCGCACACCAGGGCCGCGTAGAGCAGACTGCCCGCCGCCCACACCACGAACAGGGCGCTCGGCCGGACCGCGAGCAGGAAGCCGGACAGGACGGGGCTCAGCGACATCCCGATGTTGAAGCCCACGAGGAAGAGGCTGTACGCCTTCGAGAACTGCTCCTGCGGAACGATCCCGGCGATCAGCCCGGCCACGGCAGGGCGGTCGACCGCCGACAGGAAGCCGGTGATCAGCGCGAGCACGCACAGCAGGACCACGTGGTGGGCGTGGGCGAACAGCAGGGCCATCACGGCGGTGACGGGCTGGGCGGCGATGATCGTGCGGCGCGGCCCGATCAGATCCGCCACGGCCCCGCCGACCAGCCCCGACAGAACGATGCCGGCGCCGAACAGCCCTACGACGAGCGGAGTCGTACCGGGGGAGACCAGGCCCTCCTGCTCCAGATAGAGCACGAGGAATGCGGGTGCGAGCGTCCCGAGCCGGCCGATGGTCTGCCCGCACCAGAACAGCCAGAACACTTTGGGCAGAGCCATCAGGAGCGTCCCGTCCGGGTGGGGGTGAGGGCATTCCGTACAGGCCGGGGCACAGGCCGGGGCACAGGTCGCGGCCCGGGGTGCGGTACGGGGCGCGCCCCGCGGAGAGGCGGCCTGGCCGCCTGACCCGGCGCCCGTGGCGCTCGTACCGCCCGTGACGCCCGCGCCGATCCGAACAACGCGGCGGGCCCCAGGGCGCCGTAGGCGAAGGCCGCCGAGACCAGGGTCATGTGGTGGTGCCAGCCGGGGTACGAGCGGCCCTCGAAGGCGCGCAGCCCGAGGTGGTCCTCCAGCAGCTTCAGGGTGTCGGCGGTGGTCGGGTGCAGACGGGCCAGCGCGAGCGCCTCGCGGGGCGGGCTGTCGACGAGATCGGTGAGCCAGATCCGCCCGCTGCCGGGTTCGGCCGACGGCCACTGGGCGAGCAGGCGGAAGGCGCCGGGGATGCCGGGGAGCCGGACGGTTCCGGTGATGACCGGCGTGTGGGGCTGCCGGGCGTGCCGACGGGCGATGAGGTGGCGGGCGCTGACCGCGATGGCGGTACGGGGGTGAGGGACGGACCCGACGGACACCGCCGGGTCGGGCAGCACCGGCAGGTCCCCGGGTACGGCCACCACGAACTGCCGCTGCCTGGCGGTGAGTCCGCCGATCAGCCGGGCGGGGTCGGCGATCCCGGTCAGGTCGGCGACGACCGGCGGTGCGTCCGGTCCGTGAGGTCCGTGAGGTCCGTCCGGGGAGTCGGTCAGGGCGCGGTCCAGAGCGTCCACCAGGCTCAGCGCCTGGTCGCAGGGCGAGTCCTGGGCGCCGGGCGTGGTGCCGGGGATGCGGGCCCTGCTGCGGACCCGCGGGTCCGCGGTCCACTCCCCCGGCAGCAGCAGCCGCCAGTCGACGGGGACGGTCGCCTCACTCGTGGCGAGGAACGCCCCTATGCCGATCTGGCAGTTGACGGTCCGTCCGGCCTGCGGATCGAACCGCCGGTGCACCCCGCAGGAGCGGTCGCCCCGCTTCGGCAGCACCGCCGAGGTGATGAGGAGGGCGTGCGGCCGGGAGCGGCGGGCGACCCAGCGGGCCAGCCCTGCGCGTACGGGCTCCCAGTCCCAGGGGCTGGCGTTGACGAACTGGTGCAGTGCCTGCGACGCCGTACTGGACTCCGACACGGCCGCCGCCAGCGCCCGTACGGTCTTGCGGCCAGGGGTGATCAGCAGCCCCTGGGTGTAGGCGCGGGCCCATTTGCGCTGGTCGGCGCGGGGCAGCGGCCCGAAGACCTCCGTGACGAAGGCGTCGAAGGCGCCGGCCGCCGCTTCGAAGGTGCCGGTCGCGGCGCCCGGCCGACCGTACTGCCGTGGGGCCCGATATGTGCTCATGGTCATGAGCGGTGCGTCAGGCGCTGCGGAAACCGCCGTGGCCATGCCGCGTTCCTTCCTCTGGACTGTCCTGCCCGGCGGGCCCCGCCGTCCGGGGCCCGCCCTCAAAAAAATAGAGAACGAACTCTTTGTTTTCAATGCGATCGCCTTCCCGTCTTCACGACTTCGGGGAGTCTGCCCGGCCGTACCGCTCCGACCTGCTGTTTCTTCACAGGCCCGGGGAAAGAATCATCGGCTCGCGGACAGCAGTACGGCCTCGCGCACCGCACGTTCCGCCGCGGCGGCCAGTCGCGCGGGGCCCTTGGAGCCGGTGGAGAGCGCCACGGTGAGTGCGCCCATGAACGACGACAGGTGCAGCGTGCCGCCCGGCGGGGCGTCGCCGCGGGCCGCGACCGTACGGAATTCCGTGAGCCGGGCGGTGTGCGAGCCGAGGGCCGCGTCCACCGAGCCGATGTCGGTGACCCGGATCTCCGGCGCCCCGCCGCCCGCGGCCTCGCGCTCGACGGACTGCCGGATCCGGGCGTGTGCGCGCCGCGCCGGACGCCAGGCGTGAGCGGCCGACCGGAGTGCCGCCGCGTTCTCGCGGGCCCGGTCCACCTGGTCGTCGCCGCCGGTCCCGGTCCGTGCCGGTGTCCGGACCAGGCCCAGTACGCAGCCCGGCTCGGTGATCAGTGAGCGCTCGGCGTAACGGCGGCGCAGGGACACCGCCGTGGACACCGTGACCTCCTCGCGGCCGGTCTCCCGGGCGAGCGAGTCGGCGAGCCCGGTCGCGAGCAGCCCGCCCACCGTCAACTCCCGTGCCCGGCACCAGTTCCGCAGCCGCCGGCTCTCGCGCGGTGTGAGGGTGAAGGTCACCGGGTTGCCGGCCGATGCCGTCAGACGTGCGCTGTACGAGCACGGGGACCGGCGGGCCTGCGGGGTGCGAGGGGGACGCATGTCCCCGCTCGCGTAGGTGAGTTCGTCGATGTCGGGCGGCAGGAGGTCCGCGCCCGGACGGAACCCGTCCCCGCCCGGGACACCGAACAGGCCGTCCAGGAAGGCCCGTACGAGATGACCGGTCGAGTAACCGTCGCAGATCGCGTGATGACAGGTGAAGGCGAAGCGTGTCGCCGCCGGACCGTGCCCGACCCGCAGGCGCCACAACCGGCCCTCGGGGGAGGGTGCTTCGGGGGTTTCGCGGCGGAACCAGAGGCTGCCGTCCAGGTCCGCGATGCGCAAGGACAGCAGCGGGAGGCGGCGCAGCCACAGCTCCACCGCCCGCTCCACCCGCTCCGGGGAGAACGCCGCGTTCACCGTGAACTCCGTGGTGAGCTGTGTGTTCCCACCCATGAGCGCGTGGGTGTAGGCGAAGGTCGCCTCGGTGTCGCTGAGCCTGCGCACACCCTCGTCGCCGTTCACGACCCCTCGCGGGCGGCGGGCTCGGGTGCCGTGAGTGAAGGACACCGTACGGTGTTCGCGAGGGTGACGCCGTGGCTGGTGAACTCCAGGGTGACGCGGTCCCCGTCCGCCATCTCGTGGCCGCCGTGGAAGCTGCTGCGGTCGGCGCCGATGTAGACGTAGTGCACGCGGCCAGGGGTGCGCAGGGTGTCGTAGGAGAAGAGCTCGGACATCATGCCGTCGAGGCCGTAGTGCAGGGCCTTGGTCCCGGTGGTGAACTCGCCCTTCCAGACCGCCCCTTCGTCTCCCTCCCGCTCGATCGTCACGCGTCCGGTGACATGCCGGGGCGGGGCGTCGAGAAACAGCCACGGCGCCACGGCCGCGTCGCAGAGCTTGGCGTACGAGAGGTGTCCCCGGTGCCGCCGGAAGCGCCCGATGTCGGTGAGATCGTTGCCGAAGGTGTAGCCGGCGTAGTGGAGTTCGCCGTCCCCGTCGGTGACGTGCACGAGGACGATCTCCGCTTCCTCGCACAGGGCGACGGAACCCGCCGGCGCGCGCAGGTCCTCCCCCGGGAGCTTCAGCGTGTCGCCAAGTCCCTTGACGAACCAGTTGGGTTGGGCCGGGGTGTCCGCCTCCACCTTGACGTTGTGGGTCTGCATGAAGCCGCTGACCATGGCGTCACCCGTGTGGTCGGGCAGCAGCGGGGGACGCATCCGTACGGCCGCGCGGTCCTCGGCCGGGACGGTCACCTCCCCGGGCAGGTCGGCGAGGGCCGCAGCGAGCGCGGCGGGGTCGCCGCCCGCCTCCACGACCAGCGTCCGAAGGTCCCGCCCGCCGAGCGGTCGCAGCCGCAACGGCGCGCCGTCGGCGGGGAGTTCGAGGCCGACGTGGCGACGGCCCTGGTAGGTGCACTCGAAGAGTACGGGCATGACGGTTCCCTTCCTGGACATGCGCAGGGGTGAGTGATCTGGAGACAGGGCAGGTCAGAGGTCCCGGACGGCCCAGCGCTCCGCCGCCGGGGTGAGGCTCAGGCCCCAGCCGGGGCCGCCTGCGGGGGCCAGCACGTTGGCGTCCCGGTCGACGGCCGGGCGCGGGGCGACGATCATCTGCGGGAAGAAGCGGTCGGACTGTCCCGCCTCGGTCGTCATGGCGTCCCGGTGGCGGAAGGCCAGCGCCCGGCCCGCGTTGATGAGCGGGCCCACCTCGGCGACCTGGACGCCGATCTGGAACCGGACGCCGTTCTGCCGCGCATAGGCGACGAGTTCGGCCGCCGGCAGCGGACCGCCGTTCTTCGACACCCGCACGTTGAACGCGTCGCACGCCCCGGACCTGACCGCCTTCCGCGCGTCCCGGCCCGTGCACACCGACTCGTCGAGCATGACCCGCAGACCGCCACGGCGGCGCAGCTCCCGCAGCACCTCCCAGGAGCCCTTGGCCAGCGGCTCCTCGACCCAGTCGGCGCCGGCCTCGCGCAGACAACGCGCCTGGGACAGCGCGGTGTCGGGCGCCCAGCTCATGTTGGCGTCGACCATGACGGGCACGTCGTCCCCGAGCCGCTCGCGGACCGTCCGTACCGTACGGGCGTCGTGTTCCGTGTCGTCCGACGCCTTGATCTTCACGAAGTGGAACGGGCCCCGGGTGGCCAGGAACTCCTCGGCGCCCAGGCTGAGATCGAGCACCTGGGAGACGGGCAGGGACCGTGGTCCGGGTCCGGTCTCCTCGCCGCCGGGCAGCAACTGCCGTGCGTCCAGGCCCAGTCGGTGCCCGATCCAGTCCAGGACCGCGGTCTCGAGCAGACAGCGCAGATTGTTGCCGCCGTCGATCCCGAAGACACGGGCGAAGCCGTCCCGGTGCAGAAGTGCGAGCAACTGCCGGGGCCGAACATCGGTCAGCCGCGCGAACAGGGCGTCGAGGTCGACCTTTTCGAGCTGCGCCCGTACGCCGTCACAGGTCTCGCCGGTGACGTAGGGACGCGGCGCGCACTCGCCGAGGCCGCGCACGCCGTCGTCCGTCGTCAGGCCGAGGACCAGACTGTCGGAGGTGCGGCGGCGGGCCGCGGGATGGTCGAACGGCGTCCGCATGGGCAGTTCGACGTGGTACAGGCGCGCCCGCGCGCCGCCGGCGAACAGGCCGTCAGAAGCCACGGTTCAGCCCCTGGAGCAGGGTGTACGTCGACGTCCAGTCGACGAGCGAGTCGCTGACGTCGGTGTAGAAGAGGTAGTGCCGGTCGGTGGGGAACTTGATGATCGCCCCGCGCTCGGACATCAGGTCCTGGAACACCCCGTGTGCCGCGTCCAGATCGACGATCGGGTCGGTCATGCCGGACACGAAGGTGGCCGTGACCGGCGCGAGGGCACGCCGGGGCGCCAGGTAGCGCCGCTCCAGTTCCAGCAGCACGGCCCGCGAGCGGCGCGTCAACCGCCGTACGGCCAGGTCGTCGTGGTCGATGAAGTGCCGGTACTTGGCCTCGTCGGTGAAGTCGGCGGACCGGAGCCCGGCGTCCCAGGGCGCGTCGCCGGTCTCCCCGGCGAGCGCCCGGAGTTCGTCGGCGCCGAGGGTCGCGTGCAGACGGCCCAGCCAGGACGAGCAGAACACGGCCGCGTCGTACCGGGTGGTGAACGACTCGTGGTGCATCAGGGCCGCCATGAAGGAGCCGCCCAGGCAGTGCCCGAACAGCGACAGCGGTACGGAGTCGCCGATCATCCCGCGGACGAAGGCTACGGCGTTCGCGTAGTCGTCGAGGATGGTGTCGGCGTCCGGTATCTCGTGCCGCGGGCCCGCGCTGATGCCGCTGCCGCGCCGGTCGAGCACGAAGAGCGCGATGTCGTTGTCGGCGAACCGGGGTCCCACTTCCCACAGCCACCCGGCGTGGCTCTGCAGTCCGTGGAAGTAGAAGACGGCTCCCTTGATCCGTTCCGGACGCCATACGTGCAGCGCCAACTCGGTGTCACCGGAAGCCAGTTGGACGATCTCCCGACGGGTGTTCTGCGGGGGCCTGAGGGTCTCGATCATGTCCCGTACTCCTTGTCGCTTCTCTTGGTCTTCTGGGGATGGTCTTCTGGGGAATTCCTGATTGCTCGTCACCTGCCGGACGGGCGGCGCGTGTTCAGCTGCCGGTGATCGCGGCGACGAAGTCGATGTCCTGCTGGAACGGCTTGTACTTGTACTGGGTGGCGTTGCCCTGCTGTCGCCGCGACTCGACATACGCGGCGATCGCGCCCTGCGGCACGGTCACCACCCGCATGCCGCCGAGCCGGCCGCTGTCCCGCTTCGAGGCGTACTCGATGTTGATCACGGACAGTTCGCGGTCCACCCCGGCGGACAGTTCCCGGTCCAACTCGGGCGAGGGTTCCGGGACTTCGGCGGCGACGACGTAGTACGGCAGCTCGGCCCAGCGCGGGCCGCACATGTAGAGGCCGGTGTCGTGACCGCTCGCCGCCAGGCCCTGCTGGATGGCCTGGGTGACCTGGCCCTCGGTGATCTTCTCGCCGGTGAAGGAGTGGAAGACGCCGTCGCGGTGGGTGAAGTGGATCCAGGGCGTGCCGTCCACGATCCGGTCGACGCGGTAGATGTCACCGGTCCACAGCCGGTAGAGCCCGTTCCCCTGCGACATGATCAGGTGGTAGTCACGGCCCGCCTCGACCTCGTCGAACAGCAGGGTGTCGATCCGCTCGCCGGCCTCCACCAGCGCGCCCAGCGGCACATCGGCGGGGACGAACTCGAAGTAGGCCTGGCTGACGGCGAGCGGCTGGCTGTCCAGCGAGTCGTCGACGGGGATCGTGGTGACGCCCTCCGTGCCGCAGCTCATGAACGGCAGCTTGTCGACGCCCGGCAGCACGGCGTCCAGACGCGGGCGGTACAACTCCGCGGAGGCCGACAGCCAGCAGCTGTACAGGGTCAGCGAAGGCCATACGTCGACCAGGCTGAACCCGTCCCGTGCCAGGGCCTGTTCGAGGTGCCGGGCGGCCTTCTCGTCGGGCTCGGTGCACGGCCGGCCCTGGAGCGTGCCGTCGCGCAGATCACGTACCAACTCCTCCCCGTGGTCGGCGATCAGATCGCGCAGCGAGACCAGGGTGCTCGGGTTGATGGCCGAGATGTAGTGCAGATCGCGGCCGACGAGGTGCCGGATGCGGTGGTACATCCGCCCGGCGTGCGAGGCGGGTGCGTCCGGGCCGAACCACGGGGACCGGTACCACGGCGGGCTCCAGTCCCGGCTGTTGATCTGCGGGTGCCGGTTGCTGATCGCCTGGTGCTCCACACCGTGCACGAAGTCGTACACGTCCTCCCGGACCGTCTGGGTGTCGAGGGTGGCGAAGGGGTGCGCGAGGATCTCCGGGTGGTGCTCCAGATACGTGCCCCACATCGCCTTCATGGCCGGAATCCGGTAGGTCAACAGCCAGTGCAGCGTGTACGGGACGCGCTTGGGTGTGCCCGTCGTCCCGCTGGTCTTGAGCCAGCGCAGCACCGGGCTGCACGACAGGACACCGCCCTTGGTGCGGGTCTCCCGGTCGATCTCGTCGACGAAGTCGCCGTACCGCATGACCGGCAGGACCGAGCGGAAGCTGTCCGGGTCGGCGGCGACCCGGGTGTACCCCCGCTCCTTCCAGTGCAGCGAGCCGGCGCCGATGTGGATGAGGTCGTCGAGCACCCGGGCCTGGGCGGTGTGCGGGTCCTTCAGATCGGCGAGCAGGGTCTCGCGAGCCTGACGGCACTCCTCGATGAAGGGGGCGCGCCGGCTGTCCCAGTACTGCTGCCACTGCGGGGCCTCGGCGGCTGTGTCCGTTGATTCCAGGGCGCTTGCCACGGTTCGTCTCCTCAAGTGGATTGCTCAAGTGGGTTGCCGACGGGCCGTTTTCGGGCATGCGTCGGCACCGCGCGGCGGGTGCCGGACGGTGGGGTGGTCGAGAGATACGGGTGACGGGGAGGGAGAGCGGGGCGGGCTCAGGTGCGGGGCGTGCCGGTCTCCCCGGCCGCCAGTGCGGCGAGCTCGGAAAGGTCGTACAGCGCCTGCCTCCTGGTGCCGTAGCGGGTCACTTTGCCGCGCCTGGCCCACTGGCGGATGGTGCCCTCCTGCACACCGAGGGCCAGTGCGGCCAACGAGGTCGGGACGCGCCTGCTGCGGCCGTTGGTGGTCATGCCCTCTCCTTCGTCGTGGTCGTACGCTCCTTCAGCACCAGCCACTGACGGGGCGTCAGAATGTGTCCCGCCTCGCACATCGGGCCGCGCAGGACCAGGTCGTCGCCGCCCCGGCCCGGCAGCGACACCTCGGCGTCGCAGCCCGGCTCGACGCAGCGGCCCAGCGGCACGAGGTCGGCCTTCGGCTCCGCGGCGAGGGCCCGCAGGGCCGCCGCCGCGCCCGCGATCTCGTCGGCGGCGGCGCCTGCGGCGGGGTGGGCGGCCAGCAGGCCGACATGCCGGCCGAGGAAGGCGGCCAGCTCGGCGACGGTCCGGCGGGGCGGGGCCGGGGCCCGCACGCCGTCGGCCTCGTCGAGCACCAGCCGGGCCCAGGAGGCCAGTCGTACGACGACGTCGTGCCGCACCTCAAGTGCCTTGTCGCTGACGGGCGGTGGGCACGACCGGCTGCCGGTGACGCGTGGCACGAGCCCGCCGCCCGAGACCGGCGCCAGGTCCTGCTCGCTCTCGCGGTGCAGGCCGGGCAGCGCGGCCAGGTCGGCCTCCAGGGCCCGCTTGCAGGCCGTGCAGAGCCGGGCGTCGGGAGAGGCGGGCCGGCGGGCCAGCCGGCCGGTGCGGGCCGCCCGACGGCAGCGGGTCGACGCGCAGAGCGTGGGAGTCGGGGGGGCGGAGGTGCGGGGCGAGGGTGTTCGGTCGGCCATGGTCGGCTCACCTTCGGGAAAACGGGTTCGGGGCAAGGGTGCCTGCGGGGAACGCCGGTTCTTGGGCAACAAAAAAGCGCCGCACGACGGCGACGCGGTGGCAGTTCGAAGGCTCCTCGAAGAGGGCAGACTGCCTCGCGAAGAAGCGTGACACAGGCTGACGGTCGAGCGCAAGAGGCTCCGGGAAAAACTCCAACTGCCTTGCAATACAGGGGAGTTGGTCGGAGACAGCAGATGCCGCCCATCCCGGCGGCTGGCCGGGCGGACGGCATCTGTGGACATGACCGGCTGCCCGGTTACCGGGGAAGCGGCAGACCGAGGACACGGTCACGCAGTACGGGGAACTCGGCGCGCGTCTTCGCCACGAGCGCGGGATCGAGGTCGGCGACGAGCGTCTCCTCACCCTCCCCCGCCTCGGCCACGACCTCGCCCCAGGGATCGACCACGACACTGTGCCCCGCCTGCTCGACGCCCGCGTGGGTGCCCGCGGTGCAGCAGGAAAGGACGTACGCCTGCGACTCGACGGCCCGTGCGCGGGTCAGCAGCGACCAGTGCGCACGGCGTGCCGCGGGCCAGCCGGCGGTGACGAGCAGGAGTTCGGCACCGGCATCGGTCAACTGCCGGAACTGCTCGGGGAATCGGAGGTCGTAGCAGGTGGCAAGACCCGCCGAGGCCATGGGGAGCCCGGCGGTGACGATCTCGTCGCCCGGCGCCATCAGCGCCGCCTCGCCGCTGTCGAAGCCGAAGCGGTGGATCTTCCGGTACGTGCGGTGGAGCCGGCCGTCGGGCGCGAACAGCAGGGAGGTGTTGAACAGGACGTCCCTGGGCCCGAGTTCGACGATAGACCCCGCGTGCAGCCACACCTGCGCGGCGGCGGCGGCCTCGCCCATCGCCCGGGCCGTCGGCCCGGCCTGCGGCTCGGCGTGCGCACGGAACGCGTCGAAGGCGAACGCGCCGCACGTCCAGAGTTCCGGCAGCAGCACCAGATCGGCGCCGCGCTGTTCCCGTACGAGCGCGGCCACGCGGGCGCGCCGCTCACCGGCCGGCTCGTCCGGTCGTACGGCGATCTGGAGGAGGGCCGCGCGCATGGTGAATCCCTTCTGGCAGGCGGGAGTTGGGGTGGGGTCAGCGCAGGTGGGAGGCGCCGTTGACGTCGAGGACGGCGCCGCTGCACCACTCGGCCCCGGCGGAGCCGAGCCAGGCCACGGCGGCGGCGACGTCGGAGGGCACGGCGATCCGGCGCAGCGGACTCTGCCGCCGTACCCCCTCACCGGCCTCCCCGACGAGCATGGGCTCGGTCAGGTCGGTCCGTACGAATCCGGGCGCCACGGCACTCACGGCGATACCGTCGGGCCCCAGCGACTGGGCGAGCGACTGCGTCAGCGCGTGCAGGGCGGCCTTGCTCGCGCCGTAGGCGGGGGCGTTCGGCTCGCCCCGGTACGCGCCGCGCGAGCCGACGTTGATGATGCGGGCGCCCTGCGGCCCCTGGAGCCGGTGCCTGAGATGGTCGACCAGACACCAGATCAGGTCGGCGGGCCCGAACAGGTTCACCTCGACGAGCCGCCGCCAGTCCCGCTGCCAGTCCTCGTACGAGGTGGTGGCGACGGGCTGTTCGGTGTACACACCGGCGTTGTTGACGAGCACGTCCACCGTGCCGAGCCGCTCGACCGCGGAGTCGATGATCTCCTGGGCCGCGCCCGGGCTCCCCAGGTCCCCGGTGACCAGGACATGGCCGGTGCCGGGCAGGTCGTCCAGTACGGCCTTGGCTGCGGTGGTGTCCGTACGGCAGTGCACGGCCACGCGGTGCCCGGCGACGGCGAGTTCGCTCGCGATCGCGGCGCCGATTCCCCGGGAACCGCCGGTGACGAGCGCGCAGCGTCGAGTCATGGATCGAGCCCATTCGTGAGAGGGAGTGAACCCGGGCGGCGCTCCGGGAGGAGCGGACGAAAGTCCGGGGCGGGGCAGGGACCGGGGTTCGACGCCGACTTGGGTGCGGCGTCGAGGACGAGCCCCCACAGACGTTCCAGCTGGGCCCGTACCTCACCGCCGGGCTGTCCCGCGCGCAGGGCCGCCTCGGCGCCGGCGGTCAAGTAGACGGCCATCAGCTCCAGTTCGCCGGGCTGCGGCCGTGCGCCCGGGGTCGCCGCCCGCTGGAGCAGCGGCACGAGATCCCGCAGGGCGGCCCGCCACACGCCGTGCCACTGGGCGGACGGCATCCGCTCCTGGCTGAGCCGGGCCGCCGCACGGACGGTGACCTCGCACTCCAGCAGGTCGGCGACCACGAGGGTCAGCTCCGCCACCGACCGGACGGTGGGCGCCGGTTCAGGGCCGGGCAGCGCCGCGCGAGTGACCGCCTCGGCCTCCCGGCAGACGGCGGACGCGAGGTCGGCCTTGGCGGGGAAGTGGAAGGTGAGCGCGCCCATCGTCACACCACAGGCACCGTGGACGGCGGACAGGGAGGTTCCGGAGTACCCGTGCCGGTCGAACTCGATGGCAGCCGCCGCGATCAGAGCCTGGCGGGTGCGTTGTGCCCGCGTCTGCTTCACCATGGACTTGACCTCGTTATCGACGAACCGGTGCCGCGAACCTACTGCCGCGGACGGCCGCCGATAACTTGCAGGAGCAACTCCAGGACAACTTGGGCAAGTCGAGGGGCGGGGGGGGTGCCCTCCGGCGGAGGGCGACCGCACCCACCCGGAGGGGACTCAGGAGGTGATGTCCTCCGCCTGCTCACTTCTGGTGAAGTGCAGCGTCGCGATCACCTCGGCCGGCGCGAGGGCCGGCAACAGACATCGCAGCATCATCTCTATGCGCTCGGGCAGATCGGCCCGTCCGCTGGAGAGCCGCGCCATGATCTGCGTACCCGTGTACGCGGCCACGATCACCTGTGCGAACGCCGCCAAGTCCACGTGCGGATGCAGCTGACCGAGTTCCCGCGCCTCAGTGAGGTGTTCGCGGAACCGCTCGGACCACCAGTCGTAGATCGAGTAGTCGAGCAGCCCGACCTCGTTCTGCTCGACCGCGAGCCGGACTCCCGCCCGGAACAGGACGTTGCGCCGCATCTCCACGGCCAGGTAGCCGCACATGTCCAGCAGTTGCTGCAGACCGCGCTCGCCCTCGGGCCACTGGAGCTCGGCGGCCTGTTCCACGATGACCGCTCTGGCCAGTTCCTCCTTCGACTTGAAGTGGAAGTACATGGCTCCGGTAGTGATTCCGGCCCGTTGCAGAATCGCGTTGAGGCCTGCTCCGTGGTATCCGGCCTGGTCGAACACCTCCGCCGCCGAGCGGATGAGCGCGGCTCGTGTCTTGTTCGCGCGCTCCTGCCGTTGTCGTGCCATCGGCGGGACTCTCCTTGCATCTAGACAAACAAAAAGAACGACCTCTATTTTATTCACGTCGACGTCCCCCTGTCACTGGGGGCGCCTTCGATCGGTCTGCGCGTGCCCGTAAATCAGCGCCTCATCAGGGGGAACCACCATGTCGTACAGCCTTGCCCAAAACCGTGTCGAAGCCGGTTTCGAGCTGGTCGAGCCCACCTTCACGCACAAGACGAACCAGGACGAAGTGCTCCTGCGCAGCTGGCGGCGGTCCGCGCCCGATGCCTTCGCCGTCACCGCCGAGTGGCCTGCGACGCATCCGTTCTACCGCACCCACCTCGGCCTGCACGACCCGCTCCTTCTCAGCGAGACCGTCCGGCAGGCCCTGCCGCTGCTGTCCCACCGCGCCTACCGGGTGCCGCTCGGCCACCAACTGCTGTGGAAGGACTTCAGCTGGGTCGTCGACCCCGAGGCCATGCACGCCGACGGCAGTCCGGTCGAGCTCGACCTGCGCATCAGCTGCCACGACGTGAAGTACCGCCGCGACCGCGCCGCCGCGATATCCATGACGGTCGACGTCGAACGCGCGGGCCGCCCCATGGCCACCGCCCGTTCGAGCTTCTCCATACAGGACCGTGCGATATACGAGCGGCTGCGTGGCGGCTACGCCGACGCTGCCGCCGCCACCGCCCGTGCCGTACCCCTGCCGCCCCCGGCCGGGGTGGAGGCCTTCGGCCGCGACCGCTTCGAGGACGTGGTGCTGGCCGCCACCGACCGGCCCGGCCGCTGGCAGCTGCGGGTGGACACGACGCATCCCGTCCTCTTCGATCACGTCGTCGACCACGCCCCGGGCATGCTGCTCCTGGAGGCCGCCCGCCAGGCGTCCCTGGCCGCGGCCCATCCCCGGCGGACGGCCGTGACCGGCATGGACTCCGTCTTCGTCAAGTACGCCGAACTGGACGCGCCCTGCTGGCTGGAGACCGAGCGCAGCGTGGACGGCGACCAGGTCAGGGTCGTCGCGCGGCAGCACGACAGGGAGATCTTCTCCAGCACCGTCACCCTGTCCGCCACCCCCGGCACGTCCGCCACCCCGGCCACCGCCTCCGCCACCTCCGCGCCCGTGGCCGTCTGACATGCGCCGCCACCGCCGACCCGCCGCCCGCCGCCCCTGCTCATCGCGACCGGGACACATCGGCCGGACCGGCGGTGGCAGGCTCGCGCCGCACCTCGGACCGCCCGCCCGCGCCGGCCGTACCGACTGTGCCGGTTGCGTCGGCTGCGTCGGCTGCGTCGGCTGCGTCGATCGTGCCGGCTGCGGCACCTGTGCCGACCGCGCCGGCCGCCTCCCGCAGTGCGTCCACCAGGCCGCGCAGCGCGGGCTGCTCCGGTGCGGTGCGGCGGGCCGCGGCGGAGATGACGCGCACCGGCTCGGGATTGCGGACCTCGCGCACGACCACGCCCGGGTGCGGGGTACGCAGCCCCAGCCGAGGCATCAGACCGATGCCGAGGCCGGCCGCCACGAAGCCCTGCGCGGTCGCGTAGTCCTCGGTCTGGATGACGAAGTCGGGGCTGAAGCCCGCCGCCGCACAGGAGTCGAGCACCGGTTCGAGACAGGGTCCTGGCGGCTCGCTGCCCACCCACTGTTCGCCGGCGAGCTCGTTCAGGTTGAGCACCTGCCGCCCGGCGAGCGGGTGGTCGGCGGGCAGTACGGCGGCGTACGGGTCGTCCAGGAGATGGACGAGACGGATGGAGCCGTCGCCGGTCCTGTCCCGGGCCTGTACGACCACGGCCAGGTCGGCCCGCCCCTTGACCACCTCGTGGAACGGGTCCTCGGGGTCGGCGAGTTCGAGGTCGATCCGTACGCCGGGGTGTTCGAGCCGGAGCCGGGCCAGCGCGGGCGCGACCAGCGTGGAGCCCGCCGTGGCGAAGTAGCGGACCGAGAGGCGGCCGGTCCGCCCGGCCCGCAGATCGGCCAGGGCCGTCTCCGCCTGGGAGACCGCCGCGCTGATCAGACCCGCGTGCTCGGTGAGCAGCAGACCCGCGGCGGTGGGCCTGACCCCCCGGCCGACCCGCTCCAGGAGTGCCGTACCCGCCTGTTTCTCCAGAGCCGCCACCTGCTGGCTGACGGCGGAAGGGGTGTAACCGAGATGGGCCGCGGCAGCCGTCACCGTGCCGCTGGTGACCACCGCGCGCAGGACCTGGAGGCGCCTCACATCAAGCATGCAGTACAGCTTAACAAAAGGTGTAGAACCATTTGCTTGTCCTCAAAGCTTGGCTGGGGCACCTTCATAACAGGGATGCCGGACCAAGCCAGCCACGGACCAGACACAGATCCGGACACAGATCCAGACACAGATATGGAGGCACCATCGTGAACAGTGGCAGCGCGCAGAGTCTGAGGGGTGCGGCACGAGTGGCCGTGCTCGCCCTGCTGTGGGGATCGACCTTCCTGTGGATCGAACTGGCGCTACGGGGGCTGTCCCCGCTCCAGGTCACGCTCGCCCGCTGTGTGCTGGGTGCAGTCGTGCTCACCGGCGCGCTGTACGCCAGCGGGCGGCGCCTGCCGACCGGCCGCACGGTCTGGCGGCACATCGTCATCGCCGCCTTCTTCTGCAACGCCCTACCGTTCGCCCTGTTCAGCATCGGCCAGCAGACCGTCGACTCGGGCCTGGCCGGCGTACTGAACGCGACGACCCCGTTCTTCTCCCTCGCCCTCGGGCTCGCCCTGGGCACCGAGCGCGGTCTGCGCCCGGTCCGGCTGGCCGGGCTGCTGCTCGGCTTCGGCGGGGTCGTGGTCATCTTCGCGCCCTGGGAGCGGTCGGGCTCGCTCGGCTGGGGCGCCCTCGCGATCCTCGGCGCCGCGGCCAGCTACGCCGTCGCCTTCGTCTACATGGGCCGCAACCTGGTCGGCCGGGGCATCCCGACCCTCTCCCTCTCCGCCGCCCAGCTGATCGCGGCGAGCGGACTGAGCGCCATGGCCGTGCCGGTCGGCGGCCTGGACGCGATCCACCTCAGCGCGACGGCCCTGGTCGCGGTCCTGGTCCTCGGGGTCTGCAGCACCGGCGTCACCTTCCACCTCACCTACCGGATCATCGCGTCCGAGGGCGCCACCCAGGCCGCCGTCGTCGGCTACCTGCTGCCCGTGGTCTCCGTGGCGCTCGGCGCGGTCTTCCTGGGTGAGAGCGTCGGCCTCCGGGTCGCGGCCGGCATGGTCGTCGTCCTCGTCGGCGTCGGCCTGACCCGCCGCAAGGGCGCCCCGAAGCCGGCGCCGGCCGTTGAGTCGCCCGGATCCGCACCCGCCGTGATGGCACCCGCACGATGACTCCTTCCGCTCGCGACCCACAACCCGGGCTCCCTGAGCCCGGGTTGTGGGCTGCGTACCGCGAACCGGCAGCCAAGACCGTCCGTACGGACCTCACACACGCCTTCCACCCCGGCCGGCCGCGCTTCGCGGGCTTCCCCGACAAAGGCCGCGAGAGCCTCTTCGACTCCGAACGCGGCGACGGATTCACCGTGCACCGCCACACGTTGGTGGGCCAGTGGGCCACCCATGCCGACCCACCCGCGCACTTCGTGGCCGGCGGGCGCACCCTGGACCTGGGAGCTGGGAGCGCCGCAACGGCCGTGTACCGGCAGGGTCGTTCGTCGCGCTGCGCACCGGTTGGAGCCGGCGCCGGCCGGACCCGGTGGCGACGGCCAACCGCGACGAGGCGGGCATCAGCCGTACGCCGGGCTGGTCGCCGGACGTCCTGCGGCAACGGTGTTCGCCCTGCACCCGGTGCCCTGAAACGGCCATGTGCGCCTGAATCGGTCTCGTATGTACGGCAGTTGAGCCAGCCGCGAACGGGCATGCCAAGCTTGTCGTGCCCGCCGGACGGGAGCCTCCTGCCCTCGGGAGTGCGGTAGCCCCGATGCCTCCGGCCGGTCGAACGACGGCCCGTGAAGGGGCAGTTGGGCAGAGGGCAGCCGAACCACCGCGTCGAGCCCACCCGTCGCCGCCCAGGTGCCGTCCTTCGAGCGCGGCAGCCGGATGTGCTCGTCGGCCAGCGCGGGCAGACCACATCGCTGCCGCGGCGGCATGGGAGGAACGTGACCGCAGCCCCCGCTTCCCTGGACGCGGACGTGATGACGGTGGCGTCGATGTCGATCCAGCCGGTCAGTCTCTTCCCGTCAGCCACCACCGACAACCGACGGTCCCACCCTGTACTCTTGCTCACCGGATCGGTGCCCTGATTCTTGCGGCGGATACGACGTAGACACTCGCGTCCTCGCAGGTCAGCGGCACTATTCTGCTATCGGGGCGTCAGGTCACCCCAATCCACTGGACTATCCAGGGCCAAAGAGGTGCCGGGCGATGACGCGGAGGGCGCCGCTCCATGAAACCCATGCGGGTGCTGCTGACCGGTTCGACCGGATTCGTCGGCCGGGCGGTGCTCCGTCTGCTGCTGCGCGAACGGGCGGACGGCCGTGCCGTCGAGGTGCGCGCCGTCGCCCGCTCCGTCCCGGCCGACCGGCGGGAGTCGGCGGGTGTGGAGTGGATGCACGCGGACCTGTCGGACCCCGCGTCGCTCGACGGAGCGGCGAGCGGTGCAGACGTCCTCGTCCACCTCGCCTGCCGCGTCGACGGCGGAGTGCCGGAGTGTGAGCGGACGAACATCGGTGGCACCCGGGCGGTCGTCGAGGAGGCCCGGCGTGCCGGGGTGAGGCACATCGTCCACCTGTCGACGGCGGCGGTGTACGGGCCCGGACCGCACCGCGGCATCCCCGTCGACGGGGTCCCGCCCGTGCCCGTGTCGGCGGCCAGCCGTTCCCGGCTGGCCGCCGAGCAGATCGCGCTCGACGCGGGCGCGGTCGTACTGCGGCCCGGTCTCGTCCTCGGTACCGGAGACCGCTGGGTCGTGCCCGCGCTCGGCGAACTGCTCCGGCGGGTGCCGTTCCGCTGGGACGGCGGTCGCGGGCGGGTCTCCGCAGTGGCCGTCGAGGACCTGGCCCGGCTCGTCACGGCCCTGGCCACGGCACCGGACACCGTGCCCTCTGGGGTCTTCCACGCCAGCCATCCGACGCCGGTGCGCAACCGCGACCTCATGACGAGGCTCGCGGAGCTGGACGTGCTGTCACCGGTCACCGGTGACTTGACCTGGGAACAGTGTCTGGCGCGGCTTCGGGAGGTGCCCGGCCGCGTCAGCGAGAGGCAGTTCGCCCTGCTGGCGCGCGACCACTGGTACGAGAGCGAGGAGATCTGGCGGCTCGCGGGATGCGCTCCAGGTCCCGGTCCACTGGACCGATTGACCGAGGCGGCCCCCTGGTACCGGGCGCACCTCGTGGCCGGATGAGCGTGGCGCTCGGGCCTCGTCCGACGAAGCCAAGTGCTCCATGGCGGCCGGATGTCCGGCCTGGGCGGCTCGGGTGATGAGCTGCGGTGACTCGCGCATCCTTTGCCGCATGCCGAGATTCAGCCAGGGCTCCCCAACGACAACTCTTACGTGAAAGCACTCTTCGGAATGGGCTGACACTTCGGGCAGAAGTAGGAAGAGCGGTTCATGAACGGGGCTCTTCTGATCCTCGTTCCACACCGGTTACATGCCTGGTCAGAGCGCCCATATACGTCCAATTCCCTACTGAAGTAGCCCGACTCCCCGTTCACGTTGACGTACAGGCTGTCGAAGCTGGTGCCGCCCACGGAGAGGGCCGCGTTCATCACGTCCCGTGCGTGGCCCAGGAGTTCGGCGGTGCGCGGGCGGGTGAAGGTCGCGGTCGGTCGGTCGTAGTGGACGCGGGAGCGCCAAAGGGTCTCGTCCGCATAGATGTTGCCGACTCCGCTGATCAACGACTGGTCGAGCAGGGCCCGTTTGATGGTCGTGCGCTTGCGGCGCAGGGCCTGGTGGAACAACTCGTCGTCGAACAACGGATCCAGGGGGTCACGCGCGATGTGCGCGATGACGTCCGGCAGTCCGTCGGGGGTGTTGTCGTGCAACGACAGCCCGCCGAAGGTGCGTTGGTCGACGAAGCGGAGTTCGGTGCCGAGGGCGTCGGCGAAGCGGACCCGGATGCGCAGGTGCTTCTCGTCGGGGAACTCGTGCTGCTGGACCAGGAGTTGACCGCTCATCCCGAGATGCGCGAGCACCGACTGGTGGGTGTCCTCCAGCGGCAGCCACAGGTACTTGCCGCGCCGGCTGGGCGTGCCGATCCGATGCCCCTTGAGCCGGTGGGCGAAGTCGTCGGCGCCGGCGACATGGCGTCGTACCGCACGCGGATGCAGTACCTCGGCGTCGGCGACGGTGCGCTGGGCGACCCACCGCTCCAGACCGCGTCGGACGACCTCGACCTCGGGCAACTCGGGCATGGCATCCCCTGTGGACACGGGTGAACGATCCGAGCGCCCGCCCCGCGAAGGGACGGGCGCTCGGTCGAGTTGTTCGGTCAGGCGGACGCCGACGACGTGTCGGCGCTCTCCTCGGCAGGCTGCTCGGCGGCCTCGGCGACGACCTCGGCGGGCTGCTCGGCCGCCTCCTTCGCCTTCTCGGCACGCTCGTCCGCGTCGGCCCGGATGGACCGCCAGGCGGACTCGGCGGCCTGCTGCTCCGCCTCCTTCTTGCTGCGGCCGGTGCCGGTGCCGTACGAGACGCCTCCGACGCGGGCGGCAGCAGTGAAGGTCTTCTCGTGATCGGGGCCGGTCTCCGTGACCAGGTACTCGGGGACACCGAGCCCCTCGGTCGCGGTGAGCTCCTGGAGACTGGTCTTCCAGTCCAGGCCGGCACCGAGGTTCGAGGACTTCTCGATCAGCGGGTCGAACAGGCGGTGCACCAGTTCGGAGGCCGCGTCGAGGCCCTGGTCGAGATAGACCGCGCCGATCACCGCTTCAAGGGTGTCGGCGAGGATGGACGCCTTGTCCCGGCCCCCCGTGCCCTCTTCACCGCGGCCGAGCCGGATGAAGGAGCCGAGTTCCAGACCGCGACCGACCTCCGCCAGCGCACGAGAATTGACCACCGCGGCCCGCAGCTTGGCCAGTTGGCCTTCGGGCAGGTCGGGGTGGGTCGTGTACAGCGTGTCCGTGACGACGAGGCCGAGCACGGAGTCCCCGAGGAACTCCAGCCGCTCGTTCGTCGGCAGACCGCCGTTCTCGTACGCGTACGAACGGTGGGTCAGCGCACGCACCAGAAGGGCGGACTCGAGGTGATACCCGAGCCGCCCTTCCAACAGCGTGTGGGACGAGGCCGTGTCCGCCTGTTTCTTGGCGGCTGATTCCGCCTTGACGTCAGACATGGAGCCTCTCACCAGCCGCTCAGACCTCGAGGACCTGGCGCTTGTTGTACGTGCCGCAAGACGGGCACGCGATGTGCTGCTGCTTGGGCTCGTGGCAGCGCTCGCACGCAACCAGAGGGGTGACCGCAGCCTTCCACTGCGACCGGCGGTGGCGCGTGTTGCTGCGCGACATCTTCCGCTTCGGAACAGCCACGGCTACTTCTCCTGCTTCTCGTTGGCGCGCGCCGGTCGGGGCGCCTCGCCACTGATCTCGTCCTTCTCGCCGTCTTCGAGTGAACCGGCGAGTCCCTGCAGTGCCGCCCAACGGATGTCGACGGCTTCATGGTGGTGGTCCGGGTCGTCCGTGAGCCGTACTCCGCACTCGGAGCACAGGCCCAGACAGTCGTCCTGGCACACCGGCTGCATCGGTAGTGCGAGCACCACCGCATCGCGCAGCACGGGTTCGAGGTCGAACAGGCCGTCCTCGATGAAGAGCCTGTCCTCGTCTTCCTCGGCGTCGTCGACCGGTTCCGCCTTTACACGGCCACGGTCGTCGGCGTCAGGGTACGAGAACATCTCCTGGAAGTCCGCTGCGAGCGACAGCTCGAGCGGCTCCAGACACCTTACGCACTCCCCCTTGGCCTGTGCACGGGCGGTGCCTGTGACAAGCACCCCTTCCATGACCGACTCAAGGCGGAGGTCGAGCTCCACCGGGGCGCCTTCCGGCACTCCGATGACTCCCTGGATACCGAGATCCTTGGGAGCGTCGATCGAACGGTTCAGGCGCTGCAGCGCACCAGGACGCCGACCCAGCTCGTGAGTGTCGAACACGAGTGGGTTGCGGTGGTCGAGGCGGGCGTTCAGAGCCATCCCTGTCTTTCGGTCTGCTAGCTCAAGAGGACGCCGCCCTTCGGTGCTTCCGGGCAGCGTTGATCGCGGACGTACACGCGACCGAAGAGCCAGGATACTGGACCTTTCGCTCACGGCCCAATCCGGTGGCCCCTTACAGGCCTCGGCCCTGCTCGTACGCCCGCAGCTGCTCCGCGCTGATCATGCCGGTGTCGAAGAGGCTGGTCTCGTCGAGCGCGTACCCCTGCTGCTGGGCCTGCTGGTCGAGCTGGGCCTGTTGCATCTGGTTCGGGTCGTACACGGGCTGCTGGCCGGTGTCGTAGCCCTGGTAGGCATAGGGGTCGGCCTGCTGGTACCCGTAGGGGTCCTGCTGCTGGGGCTGGGCGTACTGCTGCTGGTACCCGTACGGGTCCTGCTGCTGGGCGGTCTGCTGGTAGTCGTAGGCCGCCTGCGGGGCGTAGTCCTGCTGCTCGGGCTGGAGCGGGGTGGCCGAGACCGGGGTGTCCGTGACGGTCGCGAGGTCGGCGAGGTAGTCGGCGTCGCTGGTGTGCTGGACCTGGTTGCCGTCGTCGTCGAGGGCGAGGTCGCCGAGGTCGTCGCTGGCGAGCCGGCCGTGCAGCTTCTGCCGGCCCTTGCCCACGGCCTCCAGGGTCTTGGCGAGGACCGCCTCGAAGGCGCCGAGCTTGACGTCCACGTACGCGTCGGCGTCGCGGCGCAGGGTCTCCGGGTCGTGGCTGCGCTCGGGGGCGTCGTCGTCTTCGGGGTTCTCGTATCCCAGCTCGTCGATGCCGGGGCCCGTGCCGAGCAGCTTCTCGCGGCCACGGCCGACCGAGCCGAGGGTCTTGGTGAGGACGACCTCGAAGTTGGCGAGCTTGGAGTCGACGTAGTCGTCGGCCTCCGCGCGGACCTCCTCGGCCTCCTGGCGGGCCTCGGCGAGGATGCGGTCGGCCTCGTTCTGCGAGCGGCGGGCGACCTCGGTGTCGGAGATCAGCGAGCCGCGCTCGGCGTGCGCGGTCTGGATGATCCGCTCGGCCTCCTGGCGGGCCTGCTCGACCATCTCGTGCCGGCCGCCGATCAGCTCCTGCGCCTCGGCCAGCGAGTCGGGCAGGGCCGCGCGCACCTCTTCGAGCAGCGTGAGCAGCTCGGCGCGGTTGACCACGCAGGAGGCCGACATGGGCATGGACCGGGCGCTGGAGACCGAGGCGACGATCTCGTCGAGCTTCTTCTGCACGTCCACCGTGTGCTCGCCACTCTCTACCGACGTGTTGGAGACGGACGGGTCGACTGTACGACCACTCCCGCCCCGCCCGACACCGGGTGACGCACTGTCAGTCCCTCAGGCCTTGCCGAGCCGCTCCTGGAGCGCTTCCAGGACGACCGCCGGCACCAGGTGGGAGATGTCACCGCCCCACTGCGCGACCTCCTTGACCAGCGAGGACGACAGGAAGCTGTAGGTGGGGCTGGTCGGGATGAACAGGGTTTCGACGCCCGACAGTCCGTTGTTCATCTGGGCCATCTGGAGTTCGTAGTCGAAGTCACTCACCGCGCGCAGGCCCTTGACGATGGCGGGGATGTCGCGCTGCTTGCAGAAGTCGACGAGCAGGCCGTGGTAGGCCTCGACCTGGATGTTGCCGAACTCCGCGGTGGCCTCGCGGATCAGCTCGATCCGCTCGTCGACGGTGAACATGCCCTTCTTCGACTGGTTGATCATCACGACGACGTGCACCACGTCGTACAGCCTGGAGGCACGGGCGATGATGTCGAGGTGTCCATTGGTGATGGGGTCGAACGACCCCGGACAAACGGCGCGGCGCAACTGGGTTCCCTCGCTCTCCGGTCCGGTCATCGTGCGTCTTCGCACGTAGAGGCGGCGCGACCGTACCAAAAGGTCCCCTCGCCGTAACGACGGGCCCGGATCCCCTCGAAACCGTCCGGCCACCCGAATTCGCCGCCCCTGGTGCTGCGCTCCACGGTGACGAGAGCGTCCGGCGCGAGCCAGCCCCCGGACCGGAGTGTGAGGAGAATCTCCCGAAGATCGTGATCTGGGACAACGTACGGCGGGTCCAGGAAGACGATGTCGTACGGGTCTGTCGGCGCCGGCGTCTGGACGATCTGTTCGGCTTTGCCCGCCCTGACCTCGGCACCGGGGAGGCCGACGGCTTTGACGTTCTCCCGGATGACACGGGCGGCCTTCGCGTCGGCCTCGACGAGGAGGGTGTGGCTCGCGCCGCGGGAGAGGGCCTCCAGGCCTACGGCTCCGGAACCGGCGTACAGGTCCAGGACTCTTTCGCCGCTCAGGGGGGCGCCCAGGAGGGACTGCCAGGTGGAGAAGAGGCCCTCGCGTGCGCGGTCGGAGGTGGGGCGGGTTCCGGTGCCGGGCGGGACGGCGAGTCGACGTCCGCCGGCTGCGCCGGCGATCACGCGGGTCATGTGGGGTCCTTGCTTGTGGGCGTGTTCAGGTATCAGTGTGGCTGGTCGCGCTCACGCGGCGGTAGCCGCATATGGAGTACAGCCCCGCGCCCCTAGGGCATCACCGCTAGCCCTTTTCCAAGTACTGCTCCCTTTCCTCGTCCAGGAGGGCGTCCAAGGCCGTACGGAGGCCAGGCAGCCCCGTCAGCTCGGGATCGGCCTCCACCACCTTCGTCGCCTCCTCCCTCGCCTCCGCGATGACCTCCTCGTCCTCGATGACCGACAGCACCCGCAGGGAAGTGCGCGCACCGGACTGGGCCTGGCCCAGCACGTCGCCCTCCCTCCGCTGCTCCAGGTCGATACGGGAGAGTTCGAAGCCGTCCAGCGTGGAGGCGACGGCGTTGAGGCGTTGGCGGGCGGGGCTGGCCTCGGGCATCTCGGAGACCAGGAGGCAGAGGCCGGGCGCGGAGCCTCGGCCCACTCGGCCGCGCAGCTGGTGGAGTTGGGAGACGCCGAAGCGGTCGGCGTCCATGATCACCATGGCGGTGGCGTTGGGCACGTTGACGCCGACCTCGATGACCGTGGTGGCGACCAGGACGTCGGTGTCCCCGGCGGCGAAACGGCGCATCACGGCGTCCTTGTCGTCGGGGTGCATACGGCCGTGCAGGACCTCGATCCTGAGTCCCTGGAGGGGGCCCTTGGCGAGTTGGGCCGCGATGTCGAGGACGGCGAGCGGTGGGCGCTTCTCGGCCTCGTCCTCGGGGGACTTCTTCTTGCCGGCCTTCTTGGGGTCGTCCTCCTCGTCGCCGATGCGGGGGCAGACGACGTAGGCCTGGTGGCCGTTGCCCGCCTCTTCGCGCACTCGTTCCCAGGCGCGGGCCAGGAAATGGGGCTTGTCGGCGGCGGGGACCACGTGGCTGGCGATCGGTGAGCGGCCGGCCGGGAGCTGGTCGAGGACGGAGGTCTCCAGGTCGCCGAAGACCGTCATGGCGACCGTGCGCGGGATGGGGGTGGCGGTCATGACGAGGAGGTGCGGGGGCTGCTTGCCCTTGCCGCGCAGGGCGTCGCGTTGCTCCACGCCGAAGCGGTGCTGTTCGTCGACCACGACCAGGCCCAGGTCGTGGAACTGGACCTTGTCCTCGATCAACGCGTGCGTGCCGATCACGATCCCGGCCTCGCCGGTGACGAGATCGAGGAGGGCCTGGCGGCGGGCGGCGGTCCCCATGGAGCCGGTGAGGAGCGTGACCTTGGTGGCCCGCTCGGCCCCGCCCAGCATCCCGCCCTCGGCCAGCTCCCCCATCATCTCGGTGATGGAGCGGTGATGCTGCTGGGCGAGCACTTCGGTGGGCGCGAGCATCGCGGCCTGGCCGCCGGCGTCGACCACGGCGAGCATGGCGCGGAGGGCGACCATCGTGTTGTGGGTCACTGTGAAGTTGTCGGTGACGTAGGCGTGGCTTGGGTGCGCGACGCTGATGCACTGGACGGGCTTGCGTCCGACGTACTCGACTGCTCGGATTCCGCGGCGGAACGTGTTGTATTTCGGCCTGGTCCTTACGCGTTCGGCCTTGCGGGCGAGCCTGAACGGTCCGTAGTCATCGGGCAGTGCCACGGAGACGTTGAGGGACGCCTTCTTCGGCAGGACACGCGCTCGACCGCCGAGTGAACGCACCAGCCAGGCAACATCGTTTGCCAATGCGAGCGAGGCAGAACAGAAGGAGATGCTGAAGCCGTCTGCGTCGACGGTGCCATCCGTGTCCATCAGCCCTTGCAGCAGAGCAAGGCGGTTCTTGATCGATGTGTTCTTGAACGCGTCGGGAACGAACTTGCCGTGCGATGTGACGCCCCAGAGATTCAGCCCCCGCAGGGTCTGGATCACGGGGTTACGGACGCCTCCGGCCCGTTGGGCAAGCTGAATGGTGAAGTCACAACGGGTTCCCTTCACCGGGACCACTTGGCACTCCGGGGCCACAGCTGTCGCCACGGCGTCACGAATCTCGTCGTCCATCGTGGACAACCGCAGATCGTGCCGGAACGAGCCGCCTCCCAGAAGGACACCGAACAGGTAGGGATCGAGAGGCAGTCCGCAGTCGCCTCCGAGATCGACCGGGGCAGCTGCTGGGAGATACCACTTCGAGGATCCGTTGGCCTTGAACGTGTCCAGACGGATCTCCCGAGTCGTCATGACTTCGGGAGCCTGTCCTCGGTGCCACCCGCAGCTCGTACCGACGATCCAAAGGTGCTCGTCGTCGCACTCCACATGGCTCCCGTCGGACAGGAGCAAGCGCCAGACCTCGCGCTCTCCCTGGGGGAAAACCCCGTCGATCAATGCGATCTCCCCGTCCGGCACGACAACCTCGTCCCCCACCTTCAGATCGCCCATACGGCGGAACCCGGCGGGCGTGAGCACGAGGGAATCGAGGGGCTGGGCCTTCCCCGATCCGACCTCCCCCTGCAACAACCGATGCATCGGATGCTCCGTAGCCAGGTCGTCGAAGATCTCCCTGGAGACCTTCACCTGGCCGTCCGTGAGGGTGAACGGGAGGCGGTCGTCGAAGGCGGTGAGGAGGCCGTCGGGGGACGGTTTGCGGGCTACGGCCGGGAGTTGGGCGTCGGTGTGGCGGCGGCGGGCGAGGGCGACCTGGAGGACGAAGGCCTCGTCCCACTTGAGGCGGTCGCGGGCGGCGGCGATGTCCGCCTTGGTGTGGGGGCGGTGGATCTTGAGAAGGGCTTCGGGGAGGGAGACAAGGCCGCGGCCCTCGCGGAGGGAGTCCGGGAGGGGGTCGACGGCCTCCTGGGCGCTGGGCAGGACCGTCTGGAGGGCCTTGCCGATCTTCCAGGACTCCAGTTTGGCGGTGGCGGGGTAGAGGGGGATCAGGCTGCCCGCCCAGGTCTCCACCGTTTCCTCGGTGTCACCCTTGAGCAACTCGTATGCCGGGTGGGCGAGTTGCAGACGGCGGTTGAAGACGGAGACCTTGCCGGCGAACATCGCGCGTGTGCCCGGCAGGAGTTCCTTGTGGGGTTTGTGAACTCCTGAGCCGAAGAAGACGAGTTGGAGCCGGCCGCTGCCGTCCGTGATCGTGACTTCGAGACGCTGGCCCTTGCCCCGGGGGGCCTTGCTGGACGCGAAGGTGTGCAGACGGGCGTCGGCGACCTGGGCGACCACGGTGACGTGCTCGTCCATCGGCAGCTCGGCGAGGTGCGTGAGCTGGCCACGCTCCTCGTACCGGCGCGGGTAGTGGTGCAGGAGGTCGCCCACGGTGTGCAGGCCGAGATGCTCGGCCATCACCTTCGCGGTGGCGGGGCCGAGCACCTTTTTGAGTGGTTCTTCCAGTGCGGGCACGAGATCCATTGCACACCACGCCACTGACAATGCCGTATACGTCTTGCGAAACCCCTGGTCAGGCGGGTCGTTCGGGCTCTAGGATGGCGCGCTCCGGCCATCCCCCGCGGTCACCGCCTCACAGGGACCGCCCGACCCCCGCGCCGTTCGCACCTTCCCCCACCTCGGCGCTGCGACGATGGACTCCCAGACCTCACAGTCATCCCAGGCATCAGAGCCACCTCATACGTTCCAGGTCGACCTGCGCGGTCTGGTGGACCTGCTCTCCCATCACCTCTACTCCAGCCCCAAGGTCTATCTGCGCGAGCTGCTGCAGAACGCGGTGGACGCGATCACCGCCCGCCGGGCCGAGCAGCCCGACTGCCCTGCCCTGGTGCGGTTGTACGCCGAGGGCGGCACCCTGCGCGTCGAGGACTCCGGCGTCGGGCTCACCGAGGCGGACGTGCACAACCTGCTGGCGACGATCGGCCGTAGCTCCAAGCGTGCCGAGGGGCTCCAGGAGGTCCGCTCCGAGTTCCTGGGCCAGTTCGGCATCGGGCTGCTCGCCTGTTTCGTGGTCGCCGAGCGGATCCGGGTCGTCAGCCGCAGCGCCCGTACGCCGGACGCGCCGCCCGTGGAGTGGACGGCGACCGACGACGGGTCGTACACCGTGCGGACGCTGCCCGCCACCGAGCACCCCGAACCGGGCACCACCGTGCACCTGGTGGCGCGTGCCGGGGCCGGCGAGTGGCTCACCAAGGAGCGCGTCCTCGCGCTGGCGCGGGACTTCGGGGCGCTGCTGCCGTACGACGTGCGGGTGGACGGTGAGGCGATCACCGATCTGCCCGCGCCCTGGGACCGTTCGTACCCGAGTCCCAGCACCCGCAGGGTGGCGCTGGCCCGGCACTGTCACGAGCTGTTCGGGTTCACGCCGCTGGACTCGATCGAGCTGTCCGTCCCGCTCGCCGGGATCCGGGGGGTGGCCTACGTCCTTCCGAGCGCCGTCAGTCCGGCGCAGCGGGCGACGCACCGGGTGCATCTCAAGGGCATGCTGCTGACCGAGCGGGCCGAACAGCTGCTGCCCGACTGGGCGTTCTTCGTGCGCTGTGTGCTGGACACGGACAGCCTGCGGCCCACGGCCTCGCGCGAGTCGCTGTACGAGGACGAGACGCTGGCCGCCGTACGGGAGGCGCTCGGGGAAAGGATTCGCTCCTGGCTGACCGGGCTGGCGGCGGGCGATCCGGAGCGGCTGGCCGCGTTCCTGTCGGTGCACCACCTGGGGGTGAAGTCCCTGGCGCGGCACGACAAGGAGATGCTGCGCACGATGCTGCCGTGGCTCCCCTTCGAGACGACCGACGGACGGGTCTCCCTGGAGGAGTTCGCGCAGCGCCACCCGGTGGTCCACTTCACGCGGACCGTCGAGGAGTACCGGCAGGTCGCCCCGATCGCGTCCGCGCAGGGCATCGGGGTGGTCAACGGCGGTTACACCTACGACGGCGAGCTGGTCGAGGCGCTGCCGTCGGTGCGCCCGGGGACGGTGGTCGCCGAGCTGGACTCGGACACCGTGACCGCGCACCTGGACTCGGTCGACCCGGCCGAGGAACTGGCGCTGGCGGACTTCCTGGCCGCCGCGCGGGCCAGACTGGACCCCCTGGGCTGCGATGTCGTGCTGCGGGCCTTCCATCCGCTGTCGGTGCCCGCGCTGCACCTGGACGACCGCTCGGCCCGGCACGAGCAGGCCCGCGCGGAGGCCGAGGAGCAGGCCGACGACCTGTGGGCGGGCATCCTCGGTTCACTGCGGGGCAGCGCTCCCCGCGCGCGTCTCGTGCTCAACCATCTCAACCCGCTGATCCGGCGCATCAGTTCACTCAGGGACCGGGACCTGATCGGGACGGCCACGGAGTCCCTGTACGGGCAGGCGCTCCTGATGGCGCAGCGACCACTGCGCCCCGCCGACTCAGCACTGCTGAACCGGGCGTTCATCGGCCTCCTGGAGTGGGCCACACACGGGGAGGGCGACCACTGATGACAGGGATCACGGACATCGACGCGCTGCGCCGGGCGATGGCGGAGAACTCCGAGGAGCCGGAGGGACCGGCCCGCAACGCGCGCGCGGAGCACCTGCTCGCCGAGGCCGAGAAGCTGGACATCCCCCTCGCGGTGATCGAGGCGCTCGGACACCAGCTGAAGGTCTACAACTACAGCTCCGAGAAGGCGAAGATGTTCGTCCCCTTCGCGCGCCTGCTGCGCATGTGGGACGAGAAGCCCGAGGACTTCGACGAGTACGAGGTCCACTCGCTGCACTGGGTCTTCAAGTGGATGTCGTCCGGCATGCTCGGCCAGCCGCACATCCCGCTCGCCTCGATCGAGAAGTGGCTCGGCGAGATGGAGCACCGCTACCGGCTGGCCGGGCACTCCGAACGGGCCGTCCGCAGCGCCGAGTTCAGCGTCGCCTCGCACATCGGGGACCTGGCGCGGGCCGAGCGGGCGTACGCCGCGTGGCTGGCCGCCGACCGGGACACCATGGCCGACTGCCACGCGTGCGAACTGCACAGCCAGGGCGAGTGGCAGGTGCGGCGGGAGCGGGACGCCGAGGCCCTCACCCTGTGGGGGCCGGTCCTGGAGGGCGAGTTCACCTGCGCCCACGAGCCGCACACCGTCCTCGCCTCCTCCCTGGCGCCCCTGCTGCGTCTGGGGCGGCCCGACGAGGCGCGCGCCCATCACCTGCGGGGCTTCCGTCTCGTACGACCCATGGAGAGCATGCGGGGCGCGTACGCGGACCATGTGGAGTTCTGCGCCCTGAGCGGCAACGAGGCGCGCGGTCTGGAGCTGCTCGCGGAGCGTCCGGCGTACTTCACGGACTCCGGGAACCCGAGCAGCGGGCTGGACTTCCTGTCCGTGGTGACGCTGCTGATGAACCGCCTGACCGAGCTGGGGCTCGGCGACCAGCGGGTGCCGGGCCCGGCCGGCCGTGCCTGGACGGCACGCGAACTCGCCGTCCACGCGCGCGCGGAGACCCTCGCGCTGGCCGCCCGCTTCGACGAGCGGAACGGCACGACGTACGTCGGGGACCGGGCACGCGCGCGTATGGACCAGCAACCCCTGGTGGAACGCCTCCCCCTGGGAGTGCGTTCGGCGGGCCGGCCGACCACGGCACCGGTGCCGCCGAGTACCGCACCTGAGCCCGCTCCGAAGAAGGACCTCTCCGAACTCCTCACGGAGGCGCGGCGGCTGTCGGACACGCTCCAACCGCACGCCGTGGAGGCCTGGTTGACGGTCGCCCGGGCCGCCGAGGGCGTGGAGCTGGCCGCCCTCGACCGCGCCGAGATCGCCGACCACCAGGCGATGGACCAGGGCCCCGAGGGCATCGCCCTCTTCGAGCGCGCCGCCGAGCTGTACGCGGAGGCGGGCGACCCCGGGGAGGCGTTGGCGGCACGCGCGCGTGGAGCGTACGTACGCGCTCTCACGGGCGAGGTCGACGAGGCCCTCGCGGCGATCTCCGGGCCGTACGACGGGGTGCTCGCCCTGTACTCCGAGGACGCCACGGGCGTACGGCAGACGGCGGCCGTGCTGATGAGCCGGGCCCGCATCCTGATGCGGGGTGTGCAGGAGGACCCCTCGGGCGACTCCCCCAGCAGCGCGGTCCTGGCCGCCGCCGAAGCCGCCGTCCGTGAGGTGCTCGCCCTGGTCGAGGGGCAGCCCCTCCAGGGTGGCACGGCCGACGTCCGGCTGGCCGCGCGGGGTGCCGAGGGGCAGGCGATGCTGGCCGAGCTGGCGGTGCGGGGCGGGGACGTGGAGACGGCCGTACGGCTGTTCTCGAAGGCGACGACGGCCTTCGTGGGCGCGGGGCTGCCGTGGTTCGCGGTGGAGTACGAGGCCCGGCTGGCCGGGCTCGCCCATCACCTCGGGGACATCGCGGAGGCGGAGCGGGCGCTGCGGGCGGCCCTGGAGCACGGTGGGCCGTATCTGGAGGCTCCAGGGAAGGCGCAGCTGCATCTTCAGCTCGCCGAGGTGCTCGGCGGCCGGGGGCGGTCCGAGGAGGCCGCGGAACACGCCCTGGAGGCCGCGCACTGGTCCGACGAGGCGGGCGAGGGCCCGACACTGGGTGCCTGGGCACGCCACCAGCTCGGCGGCTTCCTGCTGCGCCAGGGCCGGTGGGCCGAGGCCGCGGAGGTGCTGGAGTCGGCGCTGCCCGACCTGAGCGCCGCGACGCACGGCGACGGCGCGGTCGTACAGGCGCAGTGGTGGCTCGGGGACTGTCTGAGCGAGCTGGGCGAGCACCGGGCGGCTGCCGAGCGGCGGTTGCAGGCCGCCGAGATCGCCCGGCACTGGCCCGAGCAGAACGACCACGCGACGCTCGCGCACCTCGCGGCCGAGTCGCTGGGGCACGCGGAGCTGCACGCCGAGGCGGACCGGGCGTACGCGCGCGCGGGTGACCTGTGGCGGACCCTGGGGAACGTGCACGGGCTCGTCCGCTCGCTGCGCGCCCGCGCGTGGCTGGCGCTGCGCGCGGACCAGGAGGACCGGGGCCTGGACGGCGCGCGGGAGTTGATGTCGGCCGCGATCGAGGAGTGCGAGGCCGCGCTGCTCGTGACGGACGACGAGGAGGCACGGCAGCGGCTCACCGGTGAACTCGCCCACACCCACCGCCAGTTCGGCGAGCTACTGGCGCGTTCCGTCGCCGAGGAGGCCGAGGACACCGCGATCCGGGCCGCGTTCGAGGACGCCCTGACGCAGACCTCGGAAGCGGTCACCGTCTTCGCCGCCCTCGGGGAGGGCGCGGTGCACACCCGCACCAGCGCCGAACTCGCCGCGGGCTGGCTGGAGGCCGGCCTCAGCCGTCCCGCCGACGCGGCGGCACGCGCGCGTGGCGTGCTGAAGGCCTACGAGGGTGCCGACGACGGCGACGAGACGGTACGGGCCCGTCGCGCCGAGGCGGAGCAGCTCCTCCAACTCATGGAGGAGCAGACGGGCGAGTAGGGGTCTACTCCACGCCGATGAGCAACAAGGCGCCCTGCCGGCCGCCGCGGTACACCACCGTGTCGACGGCGAGGTACGACTCCCGGACGTGCGCCTCCAGGATGTCGGCGACGCTCGCCGGGGCGTCGTCGCCGAGGACGAACGTGACGAGTTCGCCGCCGGCCGCGAGCATGCGGTCGAGGACGGACCGGGCGGTGGCCGTGACATCGACGCCGATCACGGCCACGTCGCCGTCGACGAGGCCCAGGACGTCCCCGGCCTGGCAGATGCCGGCCATGGTCCAGGACTGGCGTTCCGCGACGGCGACCTCGGCGTAGCGGGTCGCGCCCGCCGCCGAGGTCATCGAGACGACGTCCTCGTCGAAGCGGCGCTCCGGCTCGTGCACGGCGAGCGCCGCGATCCCCTGCACCGCGGACCGCGTCGGGATCAGCGCGACCCGGATGCCCTCGGCGCGGGCCTGCTCGGCGGCAGCGGCGGCGGTGTGGCGCAGGTCCGCGTCGTTGGGCAGCAGCACGACCTCACGCGCGTGTGCCCGCCGCACGGCCGCGACCAACTCCCCGCTGGCGGGCGGCTCCCCGGGGCGCGCGAGCACGGTGGTCGCGCCCGCCTCGCCGTAGAGCCCCGCCAGACCCTCGCCGGGAACCACGGCGACGACGGCCCGCTGCGCGCGTTCCCGGGGCGGCCGTTCGGCACCGGTGGTGTGGACGTCACCGAGCCCGAAGTGGGTGATCCGGATGCGGTACGGCCGTCCCGCCTCGACGCCCGCCTCCACGGCGGCGCCGGCGTCGTCGACATGCACGTGGACGTTCCACAGGCCGTCGCCGCCGACCACGACGAGCGAGTCGCCGAGGGCGTCGAGTCGGTCCCGCAGCCGTGTCACGGCCGAGTCGTCGGCCTCCAGGAGGTAGATCACCTCGAAGGCGGGGCCGCCGTCCTGGAGTGCTTCCGGACCGTCCTCGCAGACGGTGACGTCGGCGGCATCGGGAACACCGGACGGGACTTCAGGGGCACCGGAAGCCAGAACGGCCTCCATGCGTGCGTGCGTCACATCAGCGGCCACGCGTGCGTGCCCCCCGAAGACCGGCGCCTCCCGTGTGAACGTCTCCACCAGCGCGGCCAGCACCGCCACCAGCCCCCGCCCGCCCGCGTCGACGACTCCCGCGCGCTCCAGGACGGCCAGTTGCCCCGGGGTCGCGGCCAGCGCCGCGCACGCCCCGTCGTAGGCGGCCCGTGCGACGGTCCCGCAGTCGCCCTCGGTGTCGCCGGCCGCGTCGGCAGCCGCCGAGGCGACCGAGAGGACCGTGCCCTCGACCGGGTGGGCCACCGCGTGCCGGGCGGAGTCGGCCGCGCGCCGCAGGGCGAGCCGCAGCCCTTCTCCGTCCGTGTGAGCCGTCTCGCCGTCGGCGGCGAGCACCTGGGCCATGCCCCGCAGCAGCTGCGCGAGGATCGTCCCGGAGTTGCCGCGCGCCCCTATGAGCGCTCCGTGGGCCATCGCGCGGGCGGCGTCGGCCAGCGGCGGCTTCTGCTCGGTCAGGGTGCCGTGTCCGTCGAACACCGCCTCGACCGCGGCGACGGCGGACTCCATGGTCAGGTACAGGTTGGTACCGGTGTCCCCGTCGGCCACGGGATACACGTTGATCGCGTCGATCTCCTCGCGCGCACGCCCCAGCGCCCGCAGCGCGAGACCGCACCAGGTACGCACCGCGAGAGCATCGAAGAATGTCTGCGGCACCTGCGGCACCTGCGCCTCCTTGAGCTGCTGGACTGGGAACGCAGCGTAGACCCCGGGGCGGCCCCTGCCCGAGGAGGGCCGGAGTGGGCCCCCGACCAGGCATGGTAGTTTCGTTGTACTGGCGCAGCCCTTGTATCCTGCTCCGGTTGCCCGGTCCCGATCGGGCCATCCCCACTGGCAGCACCACTCAGATCTTACGATCTCGATTGCGACGTCTGCGGCAGGGGACCGGGCTTCGGCAACGACATCTCGCGCTGACGTACTGCTAGCGCAACGCCCACCCGTGATCCACAGGGCCGATCCCGCCGCCCAGCGCGAACCCCGCCGCGATCGCCCCCGTGACATACGCCTTCGCCGCCGTCACCGCCTCCGGCACCGACCGCCCCAGGGCGAGATGCGCGGCGATCGCCGAGGCGAGGGTGCAGCCCGTGCCGTGGGTGTGCCGGTTGTCGTACCGGGGTGCGCGCAGCCAGTGCTCCTCGGAGCCGTCGGTCAGCAGGTCCACGGCGTCGCCGGGCAGATGACCGCCCTTGACCAACGCCCAGCGCGGCCCGTACGCGAGCACAGCCGACGCGGCCTCCCGCAGCTGCTCCTCCGACTCGACCCGTACACCGGTCAGCTGAGCCACCTCGTCGAGGTTCGGCGTCGCCACGGTCGCCACCGGCAACAGCTTCGTCCGTACGGCGTCCAGCGCGGAGGCCGCCAGCAGCGAGTCCCCGTGCTTCGAGACGCCCACCGGGTCGACGACGACCGGCGCGTCCGTCCCGCCGAGCAACTCCGCGACGGCCCCGACGAGTTCGGCCGAAGCGAGCATCCCGGTCTTCACCGCCTGGACGCCGATGTCGTCGACGACGCTGCGGTACTGGGCGCGCACCGCCTCCGCCGGAAGTTCCCAAGCCCCTTGCACCCCGAGGGAGTTCTGCGCGGTGACCGCCGTGACGACGCTCATGCCGTGCACGCCGAGCGCGAGCATCGTCTTCAAGTCGGCCTGGATTCCCGCCCCTCCACCGGAGTCGGAGCCGGCCACCGTGAGGACGTTGGGCTTCACGACTCGATGTCCCCGAAGTGGTCCCAGCCGCCCTTGCTGGTCCACGGCGCCCCGTCCACCGTCACCTGGGGCAGCGCGGAGGGGTTGAGGACCTCGCCGATGACCTTCCAGCGGGCCGGCAGCTTCACGTCCGGCGCGAAGGTCGCCACGATCGCGTGGTCCTCTCCCCCGGTGAGCACCCACTGGATGGGGTCGACGCCGACGGCCTGCCCGATGTCGTTCATCTGCGTGGGGATGTCGATCGCGCCCGATCGGATGTCGATCCGGACCTTGCTGGCCTCCGCGATGTGCCCGAGGTCGGCGATCAGCCCGTCGCTGACGTCGCACATCGAGGTCGCGCCGAGCCCGGCCGCCGCCGGTCCCGCGTGATACGGCGGCTCGGGGCGCCGGTGCGCCTCCACGAACGCGCGCGGCGAGCGGAAACCCCGCGACAGCACCGCGAACCCGGCCGCCGACCAGCCCAGCCAGCCCGTCACGGCGACCACGTCACCGGGCTGCGCGCCGCCCCGGGTGACCGGCTCGCGGCCCCGCAGATCGCCGAGCGCGGTGATCGACACCATGATCGTGTCGCCCCGTACGACATCGCCGCCGACCACCGAGGCACCCGCGACCTGGCACTCGTCGCGCAGGCCGTCCATCAGCTCCATGGGCCAGGTGACCGGGAGTTCGGCCGGTACGACGAGGCCGAGGAGCAGCGCGGTCGGTACGGCGCCCATGGCGGCGATGTCCGCGAGGTTCTGCGCGGCGGCCTTGCGCCCGACGTCGTAGGCGGTGGACCAGTCGCGGCGGAAGTGCCGCCCCTCCAGCAGGATGTCGGTGCTCGCCACGACCCTGCGGTCGGGCGCGGCGACGACCGCGGCGTCGTCGCCGGGGCCGACCCGGACCGCGGGAGTGGTGGTGAGCCGGGAAGTGAGCTCCCTGATGAGCCCGAACTCCCCCAACTCACCGACGGTGCCCTTCATCGTTCGTCCTCTTCTCGTGACGGCAGCGCCCGGTCGCGAGCCGTCGGTGTGCTCGGTACGGTCGAGGTGACCGTCGACTTCAGTCGTGCCCACGTCCCGGCACGGGGGCCCGGGCCGCCGCGGGTCTCCCCGCGGCGAGCGGCGACGCGATACCGTGGCGTTCCTTTTCCCCACATGATCCTCGTGGCCGCCCTGGAGGTTCCGTGGTACAGGCGTACATCCTGATCCAGACGGAGGTCGGCAAGGCGTCGACCGTCGCCGATACGATCAGCAAGATTCCTGGAGTGATCCAGGCCGAGGACGTGACAGGACCGTACGACGTGATCGTGCGGGCCCAGGCCGACACGGTCGACGACCTCGGCCGCATGGTGGTCGCCAAGGTCCAGCAAGTGGACGGCATCACCCGCACCCTGACCTGCCCGGTGGTGCATCTGTAGCCCCCGTCTACCCTTGGCCGGTGAACTCTCTCCGTCCCCGGCACCGTTCTGTCCTAGGGCTGTCCGTGCTCGCCCTGCTGGTCACCGTCGCGGGCTGCTCCTCAGCAGACGACAGCGTGTCGGCGGCGGTTCCCTCGCCGGGCGCGAAGGTCACCGGGCTGTGCCGGAATCTGGACAAGGTGCTGCCGTCCCACGTCGACGGCCAGGGCCGCCGGGATCCCGAGCCCGCGTCCGCGCTGACCGCGGGCTGGGGGAACCCGGCGATCATACTGCGCTGCGGTGTCGTGAGACCCGCGAAGATGAACGACCCGGAGGCCGACGGCGTCGAGGTGAACGGGGTCGGCTGGCTGCTGCAGAAGCAGGACGACGGCTCCTTCCGGTTCACCACGACGCTGCGGAAGGCGTACGTCGAGGTGACCATCCCGAAGGACCGCACCGGAGACGGACTGGCGCCCCTGGTCGACCTGGCGAAGGCCGTCAAGAAGGCGATCCCCGAAGGGATCGCCGACTAGACCGACCGCTGGTCCAACTGGACCGACCGGTTCAGCGCAGTCCCGTGGACCGGCGCAGCGCCGCCTGGATCAGGAGTTCCACCAGCTCGGGGTAGCTCACCCCGCTCGCCTGCCACATCTGCGGGTACATCGAGATCGGTGTCATGCCGGGCATGGTGTTGATCTCGTTGATGACGAACTCGCCGTCCTCGGTGAGGAAGAAGTCCGCGCGCACGAGTCCCTCGCAGGAGGCCGCCTCGAAGGCGTCCACGGCGAGCTTCTGGACCTCGGCGGTCTCCTCCGGGGTCAGCGGGGCGGGCACGATGCCGGGGGTCGAGTCGATGTACTTCGCCTCGAAGTCGTAGTACGCGTGCGCGTCCGGCGGCGGAATCTCGGAAGGCACGCTCGCGCGCGGCCCGTCCTCGAACTCCAGCACCCCGCACTCGATCTCGCGTCCGCGCAGCCCGGCCTCCACGAGGATCTTCGGGTCGTGCCGCTGCGCCTCCGCGATCGCCTCGTCGAGTCCGGCGAGGTCGTCGACCTTGGTGATGCCGATCGACGAACCCGCGCGCGCGGGCTTCACGAACAGCGGCCAGCCGTGCTCACCCGCGAAGTCGACGATCTTCTTGCGGGCGGCGGACTCCTCCCGCTCCCACTCGCGGGGCCGGATCACCACGTAGGGGCCGACCTTGAGACCGAACGAGGTGAACACCCGCTTCATGTACTCCTTGTCCTGGCCGACGGCCGAGGCGAGCACACCCGCGCCCACGTACGGGACACCGGACAGCTCCAGGAGTCCCTGAAGGGTGCCGTCCTCGCCGTAGGGGCCGTGCAGGACGGGGAAGACGACGTCGACCTCGCCGAGGGCCTTGGGCACGGATCCCGGTTCGCTGACGACGACTTCGCGGTTCCCGGGGTCGAGCGGGAGCACCACTCCGCCCTCGCTCGACTCGGTGAGCTGGTCGACGTCCGGGGTGCGGCGGTCGGTGATCGCCATGCGTTCCGGTGCGTCGGCGGTGAGGGCCCAGCGGCCTTCGCGGGTGATGCCGATCGGCAGGACGTCGTACTTGGTCCGGTCGATGGCCCCGAGGACGGCGCCGGCGGTGACCACGGAGATCCCGTGTTCAGAGCTGCGACCGCCGAACACGACGGCCACACGCGGCTTGCGAGGCGGCTGCTCAGGGTTCTGGGAGAGGTTCTCGGTGCTCATATCGCGATGAGAGTACCCGGTGGTCGTGGCTTGAGTCAGCGTCCGTTGACGGGCGGCGGTTCGATCAGCGCCCCAAAGGGGCGCGGGGCTGTATCGATATGCGGCTACCGCCGCGTGAGCGCGACAAGCCACGACGGCGCCGCAGCCACCCGACGACGCCATGCGACCCCTCACCCAGCGGAGCGTTCCGCGTCCGTTGACTCGCGTTGCTCACCGTCGCTCGGGCTTCGCGCTGCGCGACATCAGCTCCTTCACCGCGACCACCGGCGACTTCCCCTCGTGCACGATCTCGAACACCGTCTCGGTGATCGGCATGTCGACCTCGTGCCGTCGGGCCAAGTCCAGCACGGACTCACAGGACTTGACACCCTCCGCGGTCTGCTTGGTGACCGCGATCGTCTCCTGGAGGGTCATGCCCTTGCCGAGGTTCGTACCGAAGGTGTGGTTGCGCGACAACGGCGAGGAACAGGTCGCCACCAGGTCACCCAGACCCGCGAGCCCGGAGAACGTGAGCGGATCCGCGCCCATCGCGATACCGAGCCGGGTCGTCTCGACGAGACCGCGCGTGATGAGCGACCCCTTCGCGTTGTCTCCGAGCCCCATGCCGTCCGCGATGCCGACGGCGAGCCCGATCACGTTCTTCACCGCGCCGCCGAGCTCGCAGCCCACGACGTCGGTGATGGTGTACGGCCTGAAGTACGGCGTGTGGCAGGCGGACTGGAGCCGGCGGGCCACGGCCTCGTCGGTGCAGGCGACCACCGCGGCGGCCGGCATCCGGGAGGCGATCTCGCGTGCGAGGTTGGGCCCGGAGACCACGGCGATACGGTCCTGGCCGACCTTGGCGACGTCTTCGATGACCTCGCTCATCCGCATGACGGAGCCGAGTTCGACGCCCTTCATGAGCGAGACGAGGACCGTGTCGGGCGCCAACAGGGGTGCCCATTCGGCCAAGTTGGCGCGCAGCGTCTGCGAAGGGACCGACAGGACGGTGAAGTCGGCGTGGGCGGCGGCCTCGGCGGGGTCGGTGGTGGCCCGCAGGTTCTCCGGGAGTTCGACGCCGGGGAAGTAATCGGGGTTCGTACGCGTGGAGTTGATGGCTTCCACGACTTCCGCGCGGCGCCCCCACAGGGTGACCTCGCACCCCGCGTCGGCGAGCACCATGCCGAAGGCCGTGCCCCACGAACCGGCGCTGAAGACAGCCGCCTTGACCGGCTTGCTCACGTGCCCTGCCCCTCTTCCTGCTCGACCTTCGGCTCGGTCGCCGACTCGGCCCGCGCCTCCGACTCCTGGGTTTCCGCGGCTGTCCGCCGCCGCTGCTCGATCCGCTCGCGGCGCGGGTCGTAGGGCGTCTCGGGTGCCTTCGCGCCGCGGATCTGCTCCAACAGGCGGGTGATGTCGGCCATGATGACCTCGGTCGCCTCCTTGAGGAGGTCCGGGCTCATGTCCTTGCCGTAGAAGCGCGTGAGGTCCACCGGCGGGCCCGCGAGCACATGGCTGGTCTTGCGCGGAAAGACGTGCAGCTTCTTGGCGTACGGAGGGAGCAACTCGTTGGCGCCCCACTGCGCTACGGGAATCACCGGGCACTTGGTCTGCAGGGCCACGCGCGCGGCACCGGTCTTGGCGGTCATCGGCCACTGGTCGGGGTCCCGGGTGATGGTGCCCTCGGGATAGAAGGCGACGCACTCACCGCGCTCCACGGCGTCGATCGCGGCGCGGAAGGCGCTCAGCGCGTCGGTGGTCTCGCGGTAGACGGGGATCTGTCCGGTGCCGCGCATCGCGGCGCCGACGAATCCCTTCCGGAAAAGCCCGCTCTTCGCCAGGAATCGCGGAACGCGCCCGGTGTTGTACTGAAAGTGAGCGTACGCGAAGGGGTCCACGTGCGAATTGTGGTTCACCGCGGTGATAAATCCGCCCTCGGCCGGAATGTGCTCCATTCCACGCCAGTCCCGCTTGATCAGAACCACCAACGGCGGTTTGCAGAGGACCGCTGCGAAGCGGTACCAGAACCCGATTCTGCGGCGGGGCACGCGAACACCTTCCTCTAGGGCCTGGGGGGCCGCACAAGTGTCGCCCGAGGCCGTCGGTCTGTCGAGAACACCGTACGCCCCGCCACCGACACCGCCAGGGGTGCCGGGTGACAATGGCCGCGACAAGAGAGGGACGGAACGCTCGTGCAGTGGACCTTGGTCATACCCCTGAAGTCTCTGGCGCGAGCCAAGAGCAGGCTCTCGGACACCGCGGACGACGGCCTGCGTCCGGGCCTCGCCCTCGCCTTCGCCCAGGACACCGTGGCGGCCGTGCTGGCCTGCCGGGCGGTCCGCGATGTGGCGGTCGTCACGGACGACGCCCTGGCCGGCCGCGAACTCGCCGCGCTGGGCGCCCGTATCGTCGCCGACGAGCCGGGAGACGGCCTGAACGCCGCTCTGCGGCACGCGGCGGCGGTCGTACGGGTTTCCCGACCCGAAAGCGCGGTCGCGGCCCTGAACGCCGATCTGCCGGCGCTGCGCCCCGCGGAATTGGCCCGTGTCCTGGATGCCGCGGCGGAATTCCCGCGCGCTTTTCTCCCGGACGCGGCCGCAATCGGCACCACCTTGCTCACCGCGCGAGAGGGCCGCGAATTGCGCCCGGCATTCGGCACGGATTCCCGCGCCCGCCATCGCGCTTCGGGGGCGAGCGAACTCACCCTGGACGCGGTGGATTCCGTACGCCAGGACGTGGACACCGGCGAGGACCTGCGGGCGGCGCTGGCCCTGGGAGTGGGGCCGCGCACCGCGGCAGCGGCGGCGGGGCTGCTGATTCCGGGCCAGCCATAGGCAGGGGCGGGCAGTAGGCTGCGGCCATGCAGGCGACCGCTTACACCTACGACGCCGGGACCCGTACCGGAAGTGTGCTGCTCGACGACGGCACCCCGGTGTCCTTCGGCTCCGCCGCGTTCGACGCGGGCGGGCTGCGGCTGCTGCGGCCGGGACAGCGGGTGCGGATCGAGACCGAGGGGCCGAGGGACGGACTCAGGGTCACGCTGGTGACGCTGCAGACCTTCTGAACACCCGCCTACGGGCCGTGAACACGCCGCGGGCCGGACTCCCAGCGGGAGTCCGGCCCGGCGCGTGAGTGCCCTGCGTTCCGCCGACTAGCGGGTGGCGGTGGCCTTCTTGGCGGTGGTGGTCTTGCGCGCCGTCGACTTCTTGGCGGGGGCCTTCTTGGCCGTCGCCTTCTTGGCCGGGGCCTTCTTGGCGGTGCCGGTGGCCTTCTTGGCCGCCGTCTTCTTGGCCGTCGCCGTGGTCTTCTTGGCGGTCGCCTTCTTGGCCGTGGTCTTCTTGGCGGTGGCCGTGGTCTTCTTGGCGACCGTCTTCTTCGCCACGGTCTTCTTCGCGGCGGCCGTGGCCTTCTTGGCGACCGTCTTCTTCGCCGCGGCCTTCTTGACCGTCGCCGAAGCCGTGCCGCTCAGGCTGCCCTTGGGCGCCTTCTTGACGGCGACCTCGCCGCCACGCGGGAGCTTCTTCGAGCCGCTCACCAGGTCCTTGAAACCCTGGCCCGCGCGGAAGCGCGGCACGGAGGTCTTCTTGACCCGAACCCGCTCGCCCGTCTGGGGGTTGCGGGCGTAACGGGCCGGACGGTCGACCTTCTCGAACGAACCGAAGCCGGTGACCGAAACCCGGTCCCCATTGACGACGGCACGGACGATGGCGTCCAGAACCGCGTCGACCGCCTCGGCGGCCTGCTGACGGCCACCGACCTTGTCCGCAATCGCTTCTACGAGCTGCGCCTTGTTCACGTCTTCCCCTTCGGAGACATTGCCGGAACGAAACTGCTCCGGCTTTTTCGCACGTTAGGCAGATATATACCGCAAATCAAACACGAAACGGGCTAATCACCCGTGCGCCGCAACGAACTCGGCTGTCCTGGACTTGTTTCAGCGTTCCTCTTCCGGGAATCGACCCGCGTCGAGGTCCGCCGTGAACCGGTCCAGCCGCCTTGTCGCGTCGGCGAGATCGTGCTTGGCCGCGGCCGTAATGACCAGCAGCTTCCGGGCCAGCGCCATCCGTACGCCCTCCGGGACTTGCAGTGCGCGCACCCTTGTGTGCGCTTCCTTGAGTTGGTCCGCGACTGCCGCATAGAGCTTGAGTTGGCCGTCGTGTTCCATGCACAGATTGTGCCATCTGGGGCGAGTTGTCGCCTGCGGGGGTAGCAACTGGCACCTCAAACAGCCTTCCGGAGCCCGGCGGCAGACGTGGCTCAAAGCTGCGCCTACCCAGTCAACACCCTGTCTAACATGGGAAGTTGAGCAAAGCGTTGCAGGCGCGCAGGGCCGTTCGGGTGCGGACATGGCTGTACCCCCAATCGTGGCGATCGGGGGTACAGACGGGGTGTCGCGTGGCCGAATCTCGACCCGGGGAAGGCCTCGTGAGGTCCTTCGGGTCAGACCTGGACCGTCCGGGGCTTGTACGAGGGGCGCTTGGCCTCGTACGTGGCGATGTCGCCCTCGTTCTGGAGGGTGATGGAGATGTCGTCCAGGCCGTTCAGCAGCCGCCAGCGGGCGTTCTCGTCGAGCTCGAAGGCCGCGGTGATGCCCTCGGCGCGCACCTCGCGGGCCTCCAGGTCGACCGTGACCTCGGCCTGCGGGTCCTTCTCGGTGAGATCCTGCAGCGCGTCCACGATCTTCTGCTCCAGAACCACCGTGAGCAGGCCGTTCTTGAGCGAGTTGCCGCGGAAGATGTCGGCGAACCGGGAGGAGACGACGGCCTTGAAGCCGTAGTTCTGCAGCGCCCACACGGCGTGCTCGCGGGAGGAGCCGGTGCCGAAGTCGGGGCCGGCCACCAGGACCGTCGCGCCCTTGCGCTCGGGGCGGTTGAGGACGAAGTTCTCGTCCTTGCGCCAGGCCTCGAACAGCCCGTCCTCGAAGCCGTCCCTGGTCACCTTCTTGAGCCAGTGGGCGGGGATGATCTGGTCGGTGTCCACGTTGCTGCGGCGCAGCGGGACGGCCCGGCCGGTGTGCGTGGTGAATGCTTCCATGACTCTCAGACTCCAGCGGACACAGGGGCGTCGGACAGGTCGGCGGGCGAGGCCAGATGGCCCAGCACGGCGGTCGCGGCGGCGACCTGCGGCGAGACCAGGTGGGTACGGCCGCCCTTGCCCTGCCTGCCCTCGAAGTTGCGGTTGGAGGTGGACGCGGAGCGCTCACCGGGTGCCAACTGGTCCGGGTTCATGCCCAGACACATCGAGCAGCCCGCGTGCCGCCATTCGGCGCCGGCCTCCTTGAACACGACGTCCAGGCCCTCGGAGACGGCCTGCAGACCGACCCGCGCGGAGCCCGGGACGACCAGCATCCGTACCCCGTCGGCGACTTTGCGTCCCTCGACGATCGCGGCGGCGGCACGCAGGTCCTCGATACGGCCGTTGGTGCACGAGCCTACGAAGACGGTGTCCACCTTGATGTCGCGCAGCGGCTGGCCGGCCTCCAACCCCATGTACTCCAGGGCCTTTTCGGCGGCGAAGCGCTCCGAAGCGTCTTCGTACGAAGCCGGGTCGGGGACGGTCGCCGAAAGCGGCGCGCCCTGACCGGGGTTGGTGCCCCAGGTGACGAACGGCGCCAGCGAGGGACCGTCGATGACGACCTCGGCGTCGAATTCCGCGTCCTCGTCGGTCTTCAGGGTCTTCCAGTACGCGACGGCGGCGTCCCAGTCCTCGCCCTCGGGTGCGTGGGCGCGGCCCTTGATGTAGTCGAAGGTGGTCTCGTCGGGGGCGATCATGCCCGCGCGGGCGCCGGCCTCGATCGACATGTTGCAGATGGTCATGCGGGCCTCCATCGAGAGCTTCTCGATGGCCGAGCCGCGGTATTCCAGGATGTAGCCCTGGCCGCCGCCGGTGCCGATCTTCGCGATGATGGCGAGGATCAGGTCCTTGGCGGTGACGCCGTCGGGCAGTTCGCCGTCGACCGTGATGGCCATGGTCTTCGGGCGGGCCAGCGGCAGCGTCTGGGTGGCCAGCACGTGCTCCACCTGGGAGGTGCCGATGCCGAACGCCAGCGCGCCGAAGGCACCGTGGGTGGAGGTGTGGGAGTCACCGCACACGACGGTCGTACCGGGCTGGGTCAGACCCAGCTGCGGGCCTACGACGTGGACGACACCCTGCTCGACATCGCCCAGGGAGTGCAGGCGCACGCCGAAGTCGGCGCAGTTCTTGCGCAGCGTCTCCAGCTGGGCCCGGGAGACCGGGTCCGCGATGGGCTTGTCGATGTCGAGGGTCGGGGTGTTGTGATCCTCGGTGGCGATGGTGAGGTCGAGGCGCCGCACGGGACGCCCGGCCTGGCGGAGACCGTCGAAGGCCTGCGGGCTGGTCACCTCGTGCAGCAGGTGCAGATCGATGAAGAGGAGGTCGGGCTCGCCCTCGGCGCGCCGGACGACGTGGTCGTCCCAGACCTTCTCCGCGAGTGTCCTACCCATCGCTTTCCCTCCGGCCGGCGAAACAGCGCCGGCCCAACTAGAGATCCTGAGGAGACGGCGCTCGCACCCCTGGTTCACGGGCAGCCGCCGCCTGGCCCGTTTGGTACGCGGGCCGCTGTGCCTACAAGAGTTGCGCGTCTCACGAAAAAAGGAACTTGCGTTTCACAGAGTGAGACGCGAGTATCGTTTCATGGACAACAGTAGCGGCGTCGGCGTCCTGGACAAGGCAGCCCTTGTCCTGGGCGCTCTGGAGTCCGGTCCGGCCACCCTCGCGGGTCTGGTCGCGGCGACCGGGCTGGCACGACCCACGGCACACCGGCTGGCCGTGGCTTTGGAACACCACCGCATGGTGGCGCGCGACATGCAGGGCCGTTTCATTCTCGGCCCCCGCCTCGCCGAGCTGGCCGCGGCGGCCGGCGAAGACCGCCTGCTCGCCACGGCGGGCCCGGTGCTCACGCATCTGCGGGACATCACGGGCGAGAGCGCGCAGCTCTACCGCCGCCAGGGCGACATGCGCATCTGCGTCGCCGCGGCGGAACGCCTGTCCGGCCTTCGGGACACGGTCCCGGTCGGCTCGACCCTCACCATGAAAGCCGGCTCCTCGGCCCAGATCCTGATGGCCTGGGAGGAGCCGGAGCGCCTCCACCGCGGCCTCCAGGGCGCCCGCTTCACCGCCACGGCCCTCTCGGGCGTACGGCGCCGGGGCTGGGCCCAGTCCATCGGCGAGCGCGAGCCGGGCGTCGCGTCCGTCTCCGCGCCCGTACGCGGCCCCTCGAACCGCGTGGTGGCCGCGGTGTCCGTCTCCGGCCCCATCGAGCGCCTGACGCGCCACCCGGGCCGTATGCACGCCCAGGCGGTCATCGACGCCGCCGCCCGTCTCTCCGAGGCCCTGCGCCGCACCGGCTGACCCCGGGGAACATCACAGAAGGGCCTGCCTCAACGCCGCGGCAGGCCCTTCGTCATGTCCGGGGCGGAACGCTCCGCCGGCTGTGTCGATATGCGGCTCCGCCGCAGGGCCGCGATGTGCCGTCGTTCCGCTGCCGCACCGTCGTGGCTGGTCGCGCCCACGTGGCGGAGCCACATATCGACACAGCCCCGCGCCCCTGAAGGGGCGCGACCGAAGCACAGCCGTCTCGACTCGCCCCGCCTAGTCGGACGTCACCTTCTCCGACCGGTACGCGAACCGGTCCTTCGCCCGCCTCCCCCGCTTCTCCACCGACACCTGCCCGTGCGCCGCCGCGAGGCCGAAGGCCGGCATGTCGGCGTAGATCGCCTCGTAGGACCCCTCGGGCACGACGTAGCTCTCGTGCCACAGGCCGACGTGTCCGCGCACCTTCCCCGCCTTCTCCTTGCGGTTGATGATCGCCCACGCCTTGTGGTGGAACATGTCGGGCGAACTCGCGTACGCGTAGAGCTTCTCCCTGGACTCCCAGTACTGGACGACGTAGTACGTCCGCGGGGACGCCGTCAGCAGTACGTGCCCGAGCAGTCCGCGACCGGGATCCTTCCCCAACTCCCGCAGCATGCGCGGCATCGCGAGGAACACCGGCACCCAGTGGTGCACGGCCCAGAAGCGGTTGATCCGCATCCCGATGAGCAGTACCACCACCTCCCCCTCGGCGGCTGCGGTGGTACGGCCGTTGACCGGCTTCGCGAACATGACTCCCCCTTGTTGGGTACCAGCACTATCCGATGACCCGTGTTTGGATAGTGCCGGTACCCGAGGAAGGACGCAAGACATGCGGCTGGCCGAGTTGAGCGAGCGCAGCGGTGTGTCCATCGCGACGGTCAAGTACTACCTGCGCGAAGGGCTGTTGAGCCCCGGCCGCCAGATCAACGCGACCACCGCCGAGTACGACGAGGAGCATCTGCGCCGGCTGCGGCTGGTGCGCGCGATGGTCCAGGTCGGCCGGCTGCCGGTGGCGACGGTCCGCGAGGTGCTCGGCCATGTCGACGACGACTCCCTCGGCCGTACGATCCGTCTGGGCGCGGCACTTTGGGCCCTGCCGCAGGTCCCCGAGCCGGACGCGGAGGACGAGCACGTCCGGGCCGCGCACCAAGAGGTCGACAAGCTCTTGGAGACGCTCGGCTGGTCCAACTCCCAGGCGCTGGTGACCATTTCGCCGTCCTACCGCTCACTGGTGGTGGCGGTGGCCGCACTTCGCCGGCTCGGGTACGACTGGCCGCCCGAACTCGTCGTGAACTACGCCAAGTTGATGCACCAGGCGGCCGTGTTCGACCTGGACTTCGTGGAGACGCATCCCTCGGAGGCCGAGAAGGTGGAGACGGCGGTCGCGGGCGCGATCTTCGTCGAGCCGGTGCTCCAGGCGCTGCACCGGCTGGCGCAGGAGGAGGAGTCGGCGCGGCGCTACGGCTTCGAGTGAGCCGGGCATGGACAAGGCCCCCCACCGAGGTGGAGGGCCTTCCCTGTATGTACCCCCGACCGGATTCGAACCGGCGCTACTGCCGTGAGAGGGCAGCGTGCTAGGCCGCTACACAACGGGGGCCTGATCATGCAGGCGTTTAAAACTACACAGCCGCAGATCAAAGCTGGTCTACCAGGACTCGAACCTAGAATGACGGTACCAGAAACCGTAGTGTTGCCAATTACACCATAGACCAAGGTAACTCAAGGTAATGCGTACCCCCGACCGGATTCGAACCGGCGCTACTGCCGTGAGAGGGCAGCGTGCTAGGCCGCTACACAACGGGGGCCCTAGCGATCCTGCATGAGAGGTGGCGGGTGCGACCCGGACCACCTTCCTGGGAAGGATCTGTACCCCCGACCGGATTCGAACCGGCGCTACTGCCGTGAGAGGGCAGCGTGCTAGGCCGCTACACAACGGGGGCGTGCAGATACTGCGTGCAATTCGAAGCATCTGCGATGCTGGCCTACCAGGACTCGAACCTAGAATGACGGTACCAGAAACCGTAGTGTTGCCAATTACACCATAGGCCACTAAAACGCAAGCCCTTGCGGGGATCTTGTTCTAGTTGCCGCCTCCGGTCCCCGGCCTTTCGGCCCGTTCCCCGGCGGCGACAGGAACAACATTACCTGAAGGTGGACGGGGCTCCAAAACGGGTATCGGCGCCGAGGAGCGCGGGGAGTTCGGCCAGCGAGACGATCCGGTGCCGCCCCACCAGGGCCTCCCCGGGAGTGTGCCCGCCGTGGCGGTCGATCCAGACGGAGAGCAGACCGGCGTCGGCCGCGCCCCGCCAGTCGATCTCGGGATGATCCCCGACATACGCGACCTCGTGCGGGGGCAGCGCCAGCGCCTCGCAGGCCGCGAGGAAGGCGCCGGCCTCGGGTTTGGAGACGCCCAGTTCGGCCGCGCACAGGATGACCTCGAAGCGGTCGTGGACACCGAGGGCGCGCAGTTTGCGGTCCTGGACGGTGAGGCTGGAGTTGGAGAGGACGGCGTGCCGGTAGCCGGCCGCGAGGGTGTCGAGGACGGGCAGGACGTCCGGGAAGAGGGCCCAGGCCGTCTCGTAGTGGTCCTTGTAGCGCCGGAACCAGTCCTCGGCCTCGGCGTCGGTCAGCTCCCGGTCCAGGAAGTGCCGGACCCGGTCCAGCCGCTGTCCCTCGAACGAGACCTCGCCGGCCGAGAAGCGCGCCCAGTGGAACTCGGTGGCCACCCGCCAGCGCTCCAGGGCGTCCGCCACGCTCGCGTGCCCGTCGAGCAGCCCCTCGGCCGCCAGGTGGGCGCACATGGCCGCGCGGTCCGCGCCGGTGTAGTCGAACAGGGTGTCGTCGACGTCCCAGACCACGGCGCGAATGCTCATGATCCGACGGTAACGCGGGGCCCCGGGACGCGTCTGCCCTTTACAGGTCGTCGGACAGGGGCGCGACGAAGAAGTCCGTGACGAAGCAGGTGACCTCGCCGGCCGCCGTACGGCCGATCCAGGTGGGGTAGGCGCCGTCGCCCCAGCCCGAGCCGAAGGCCGCCAGGGTGTGGCCGGTGGAGGGCGACGTGACCAGATACGGCCCCGGGGCGTGGCCGTCCTTCTCGAAGGCGTCCCAGAGCGGGCCCTCGTCGCCCTCGCACTCGGGGAAGGAGCCGTCCACCGAGGCGTCGTAGAAGCAGCCCGTGCCGGCGTCGACTCCGTAGCCGTAGAACTCGTCCTCGGTGAGTTCGGTGAGGTCCTGGCCGGGTTGGAGGGCGAGTTCCCAGGTGGTGGTGGGTTCGTCCCGTATGACGAGGCGGGCGGCGGCTACGCGCAGGTGGGGGTCGTCGGAGGGGGGTTCGTCGCGGTGGGTGATGGTGGCGACGGCTGCCTCGACCCGGTAGTGGCCGGGGGCCACGGCGACCGTGAAGGGTTCCGCCTCGCCGCCGCCCAGGCAGACGAAGGGGTCGCAGGCCACCACCTGGCCGGTGGGCAGCCAGAGCTGGCCGCCGTCCGCGAGGTGGATCACGCCGACCGTGCCGGTCTCTTCCTCCGTGAACGTGCTGCCGGGCGTGAACAGCCAGGTGTAGTCACGTGCGGTCATCGGCATGAAAGGCGCCTCTCCTGAACGATCTTCAATGATCCGGAACCCTAACTCCCCGCACTGACAACGCCGAAGGGGCGGCGGCCGTTTACGGCCGCCGCCCCTCCACGCGCGTGTGCGTTACGCGGCCAGCTTGGCGAGGGCCGCGTCGATCCTGGCGAGGGTCTTCTCCTTGCCGAGGATCTCCAGGGACTCGAAGAGCGGCAGGCCGATCGTGCGGCCGGTGACGGCGACGCGGACCGGGGCCTGGGCCTTGCCGAGTTTGAGGCCGTGGGTCTCGCCGGCGGCCAGGACGGCCTCCTTGAGGGACTCGGCGGAGGTCCAGTCCGCCGACTCCAGCTTCTCGCGGGCCGTACGGAGGAGGGCGTCGGAGCCCTCCTTCATGGCCTTCGTCCAGGACGCCTCGTCCTCGACGGGCTGGGCCAGGAACAGGAAGTCGACGTTGTCCGTGATCTCCGAGAGGACCTTGAGGCGGGTCTGCGCGTGCGGCGCGACGGCCTGCCACTTGGCCTCGTCGAAGTCCTCCGGCGCCCAGGGGGCGAACGGCGCCTTCAGCCACGGGGCGCAGCGCTCCGTGAAGTCCTTCACGTCGAGCAGGCGGATGTGGTCGGCGTTGATCGCCTCGCACTTCTTCAGGTCGAAGCGCGCCGGGTTCGGGTTGACGTCCGTGATGTCGAAGGCCGCGACCATCTCGTCCATCGCGAAGACGTCCCGGTCGGCCGCGAGCGACCAGCCCAGCAGGGAAAGGTAGTTGAGCAGTCCCTCGGGCAGGAAACCGCGCTCCCTGTAGAGGTTGAGCGAGGACTCGGGGTCGCGCTTGGAGAGCTTCTTGTTGCCCTCGCCCATCACGTACGGCAGGTGCCCGAAGGAGGGGATCTCCTTGGCGACGCCCAGGTCGACCAGCGCCTTGTAGAGGGCGATCTGGCGCGGGGTGGAGGAGAGCAGGTCCTCGCCGCGCAGGACGTGGGTGATCTCCATCAGGGCGTCGTCGACGGGGTTGACGAGTGTGTACAGCGGGGCGCCGTTGGCCCGGACGATCCCGTAGTCCGGCACGTTCTCCGGGGTGAACGTCAGCTCGCCGCGGACCAGGTCCGTGAAGGTGATCGTCTCGTCGGGCATCCGGAAGCGGACGATCGGCGTGCGGCCCTCGGCCTGGTACGCCTCGACCTGCTCGGCGCTCAGATCGCGGCAGTGGCCGTCGTAGCCGGACGGCCTGCCCGCGGCGCGGGCGGCGTCGCGGCGGGCGTCCAGCTCCGCGGTGGAGCAGTAGCAGTCGTACGCGTGGCCGGCGTCCTGGAGCTTCTTGGCGACGTCCTTGTAGATGTCCATGCGCTGCGACTGGCGGTACGGCGCGTGCGGGCCGCCGATCTCGGGGCCCTCGTCCCAGTCGAAGCCCAGCCAGCGCATCGCGTCGAGCAGCTGGCCGTAGGACTCCTCGGAGTCGCGGGCCGCGTCGGTGTCCTCGATGCGGAAGACCAGCGTGCCCTGGTTGTGCTTGGCGAACGCCCAGTTGAACAGGGCGGTGCGGACCAGGCCCACGTGCGGGTTGCCGGTCGGCGAGGGGCAGAAACGGACACGGACAGCTGGGGCAGATGCGCTAGCCACGCTTGACAACCTTGTTGGTGAGAGTGCCGATGCCTTCGATGGAGACGGCGACCTCGTCGCCGACGGTGAGCGGTCCGACGCCTGCCGGGGTGCCCGTGAGGATCACGTCGCCGGGGAGCAGCGTCATGGCCTCGGTGATGTTGACGATCAGATCCTCGATCGAGTGGATCATCTCGCTGGTGCGGCCGAGCTGCCGCTGCTGTCCGTTGACGGTCAGCTGGATGGTGAGGTCCCTCGGGTCGAGGTCCGTCTCCACCCAGGGGCCGAGCGGGCAGGAGGTGTCGAAGCCCTTGGCCCTGGCCCACTGCTTCTCGCGCTTCTGGACGTCCCGCGCGGTGATGTCGTTGGCGCAGGTGTAGCCCAGGATGACGTCCTTGACGCGCTCGCGCGGGACCTCGCGGCACATCCGGCCGATGACGACGGCCAGTTCGGCCTCGTGGTGGAGGTCCTCGGTGAAGGAGGGGTACTGGATGTCGTCGCCGGGGCCGATCACCGAGGTGGACGGCTTGAAGAAGGCGAAGGGGACGTCCGGCACCTCGTTGCCCAGTTCCCGGGCGTGCTCGGCGTAGTTGCGGCCGTAGGCGACGACCTTGTTCGGGAGCACCGGCGGCAGCAGCCGGACCTTGCTCACCGGGACCTTCGTACCGGAGAGTTCGAAGTCCGCGAACGGGATGCCCTTGATGATGTCGAGGACGAGCTCGTCCGGCCTGTCGCCCTCGACCGCGCCGAAGGCGACGTTCCCGTCGATGGAGAATCTGGCGATGCGCACGGGATCCTGGCGCCCCTCACTGAGCTGGCTGGAGTCTGACGCTCCAGGCTAACGCGGTGCGGGGCCCCTCCTCGCGCGATTACTCCGCGGCGGCGGTGACCGGGATCTCGGTGAGGATCGTGCGGCGCGGGTTGGCGGTCTGGGCCGGCAGGTCGAGCGAGTGTTCCTGCAGCTCCGGCGTCTGCAGCGCCTCGGCGTCCGTGAGGTGCGCCAGCGTCGTGCGTCGCGGGTTGGCAATGTTGCGGAACATCATCGTCGTCTTCACTGTTGTACTCGACCCTCGTCGTCCGTGGGTGGGCGGTTGGCAGATTGTGCCCTCATGTAAAGCGTCAGGCTAAACATGCAATTCCCGGCCGAAGACGTGAAGAGCCCCTGATCCGCATGTGAGTTTGCTCACCACCCTGTGGGCATACCGACCAATTCGGACCCCCAACTCACCTCAACGAAACGGACATTGACCCCCTGAAGCTCCCATTCCGCTCCTGATCATGGCGACTTGGGCACATCCCACGCTCCACGAGATGGTGGGGATTTGCCCACTTTGGAGTGAATAGCTTTCTACGTCCCGTGACACTGTCCTCACGGGGTGTCACACAGGTCACGGCCTGGCCTACGGGCCTTGTTGGAGATCCGGCACTGTGCTGGAATTCCACGGACCGCCGCAGAATCAGCCCGGCGCGCAGAGGGCGCAACGCAGCGCCAGGGGCGGCGGAAGGGGGAGCAGCGCCGGTCACTCACGACCACACACTGGGGTGCGCGTTCAGGGCGCTCCCTAAGACGCCGACACCGTCCTTCCGTTCACGCGGAGGGGCGCCTGGTCCAGAGGTTGCGACGCTAGTGCAGGGACGTTTCAAGAGGGATGGCAGTGCTTCGGCGGAGCCGGAGCCGCATGGCGGGGCTGGCCCCAAGACCGGCAGCTCCTCGCCCCAGCACGCCCAGAACCCGGGCCCGGCACCGTCAGGCGACGGCGGAGGCCCCGGGCGCCCCGGCGCGTCCGCAGCCCCGACCCCCGCGCCCCCGAAGCCGCCGACGGGTTCGCCCGGACCCGGCTCGCGCGTCGCCCTGCGCAACTGGCGCATCTCCACGCGCCTGGTGTCGCTGCTCGCGCTCCCCGTGGTCGCGGCCACCTCGCTGGGCGCACTGCGCATCAGCGACTCCATGACCGACATCCAGCAGCTCGACAACATGAAGCTGCTGACGGACATGACCAAGCAGGCCACCGCGCTCGCCACCGCGCTCCAGGACGAGCGCGACCTGTCGGCCGGCCCCCTGGCCCACGGCGGCAAGGCCACCGACTACGAGGTCAAGGGCTACGAGGACAAGACCGACCGCGCCAAGGACGCCTTCATCAACGCCTCGGAAGAGGTGGACAGCGCCAGCAAGACGGGCAACCTCCAGGGCGTCCGGGAGAGCCTGGTCGGTCTCGCGACCGAGCTGGACAACCTCGACAAGATCCGCAAGTCGGCGTATCAGTCGAAGAACAACTCGACGCAGACGGTCGACGCCTACCACCGTCTGATCACCCAGCTGCTCGGCCTCTCGCAGGACATGGCGGAGGCCACCAGCAACCCGGAGATGATCCAGCGCACCCGCGCCCTGGCGGCCTTCTCCTCCGCCAAGGAGTTCTCGTCCGTCCAGCGCGCCGTGATCGCGGCGGCCCTGCCGCCCAACAACACGCAGACGGGCAGCCTCTCCCCGAACGACCGGCTGTACGCCGACTCCGCTCTGGAGAGCGAGAAGTCGGAACTGAGCATCTTCCGCAACATCTACGGCGACCAGGGCGCCGAGGAACTCATCACGCCGATCGAGGACAGCAACCCGATCATCGAGTCGGCCGACACCTACGCCCAGCGTGTCCTCGACAACCAGAACGGCCTGGCCTCGCTGGACAAGCGGTCCTACAAGGACTGGGTGGACGACAGCTCGACGAAGATCGAGCAGATGAAGAAGATCGAGCACACGCTCCTGGAGGACATGGAGCAGAAGGCCCGCGAGCTGCGCTCCGCCTCCGAGCGCGAGGCGATCATCTCCGGTGCGCTGATCCTGCTCGTGCTCGGTGTCTCCCTCGTCGGCGCCTTCGTCATCGCCCGGTCCATGATCCGCTCGCTGCGCCGCCTCCAGGAGACCGCCAACAAGGTCGCCCAGGACCGCCTGCCCGAGCTGGTCAAGCAGCTGTCCGAGTCCGACCCGCAGGACGTCGACACGTCCGTGGAGTCGGTCGGTGTGCACTCCCGGGACGAGATCGGCCAGGTGGCCGCGGCCTTCGACGACGTGCACCGCGAGGCCGTTCGCCTCGCCGCCGAGCAGGCCCTTCTGCGGGGCAACGTCAACGCGATGTTCACCAACCTCTCGCGCCGCTCGCAGGGCCTCATCCAGCGTCAGCTCTCGCTCATCTCCGAGCTGGAGTCCCGCGAGGCCGACCCGGACCAGCTGTCCTCCCTCTTCAAGCTCGACCACCTCGCGACCCGCATGCGCCGTAACGGTGAGAACCTCCTGGTCCTCGCCGGTGAAGAGCCCGGCCGCCGCTGGACCCGTCCGGTCCCGCTGGTCGACGTGCTCCGCGCCGCCGCCTCCGAGGTGGAGCAGTACGAGCGCATCGAGCTGTCCTCCGTGCCGACCACCGAAGTGGCCGGCCGTGTGGTCAACGACCTCGTGCACCTCCTCGCCGAGCTGCTGGAGAACGCGACCTCCTTCTCCTCGCCGCAGACCAAGGTCAAGGTCACCGGTCACGCGCTGCCCGACGGCCGCGTCCTGATCGAGATCCACGACACCGGTATCGGCCTCTCCCCCGAGGACCTCGCGGCGATCAACGAGCGGCTCGCCTCGCCGCCCACCGTGGACGTCTCGGTCTCCCGCCGCATGGGCCTGTTCGTGGTCGGCCGCCTCTCGCAGCGCCACGGCATCCGCATCCAGCTGCGGCCGTCCGACTCCGGTGGTACGACCGCGCTGGTCATGCTCCCCGTCGACGTCGCCCAGGGCGGCAAGAAGCCCGCTCCGGGCAAGCCCGGCCAGGCCGCCGTCGGCGCCGCAGCGGCGGCTGCCGCGGCTGGCGCCGGTGCGGCCCGCCGGGGCAACGGCCAGAACGGCTCCGCCCTCGGCGCGGGTGCGCCGGGCGGCGGGAACACCGGACTTCTCGGTGCCGGGGCCGCTCCGCGCGGCCAGGTCGGCGCCGGTCAGGGCCCGCGGGCCGCGCTGCCCGGCGCGGGCGGCGGACGCCCCGGTGGTCCCGGCGGTGCGCGTGGACCGCAGGGTCCCTCGGCGCCGCAGGGCCGTCCGGCCAACACGGGTGCCGGTCTCTTCGGCCAGGCGCCGGGCGCTCCGCAGGGGCTCCAGGCCACCGGCCCGGGTGCCCCGCAGGGCTTCGGCGACGGCCGCCAGGACGCCTTCGGCGGGATGCCGCCGCAGGGCAACCCGGTGCCGCCGCAGCGCACGAGCAACGACGAGCCCGAGCCGCCCCGCGGTGGTGGCCGGCGCCGCGGGCGTCAGCCGCAGCTCCCGCCGCGCGGTGGCGCGCGGGCCGAGCTGCCGGGCGGCAACAACCAGCGCCCCAGCTGGAGCGACGAGAACGCGCAGCCCCCGCTGGGCCGCGGCAACCTCGACGCCCCGCGCGGCCACGACGAGCGGGACGCGGAGCAGACCTCCCGGATGCCCCGCGTCGACGACCGCCAGGGCCCCGCGGCCACGACGGAGATGCCGGCGATCCCGCGCCTCGACCCGCAGAGCACCGGGTCGTTCCCGCGCCCGGGCACCAGCGCGCCGCAGGACACGGGCTCGTTCCCGCGTCCCGGTGTCAACGGCTCCCAGGACACCGGGTCGTTCCCCCGCCCCGGTGCGGGCGGACCGCACGACACCGGATCCTTCCCCCGCCCGGGTGTCAACGGCTCACAGGACACCGGCTCGTTCCCCCGGCCCGACTTCGACGCCCCGCGTCCCGGCGCGAACTCCCCGCAGAACGGCGGCCAGTTCGTCCGCTCGGACGTCTTCGGCAGCCCGAACAGCCCGGCCAACAACCCGTCCAACCCGGCCAACACGGGACAGTTCGCAGTCCCCACGGCCTACGACGGCAGCTCCACGGGCCAGTTCGCGACGCCCGGCTTTGACAACGGCTCCACCGGTCAGCACAATCTGCCGAACCGTCAGAACCCCGCGAACACCGGGCAGTTCGAGCGACCGCAGGTCAACGGGAACCGCAACGGCGCCGACTTCGGCACCCCGCGGCCGCCCGCCCCGCAGCGTCCCACCCGCCAGGAGCCCGAGGCGTTGCCGCCTGCCACGGGTCCCGGCGACGGCAGGACGCCGCTGTACGACACGCTGGAGACCAACTGGTTCCACGGCCAGCAGGCGGAACAGCAGAGCAACGGCTCCCCGAGCAACGGCTCCGCTCCCGCCCCGCAGCCGCAGGCACCGCAGGCTCCGGCGACACCCCCCCAGCGTCCCACGGGCGGTACCTGGCGCAGCTCGCCGAACGACGATCTCGTTCGGCAGGCGGAGCGCGTACGGCAACCGGCCGCGGGCGGCGTCACCACCTCCGGTCTGCCGCGCCGGGTGCCCAGGGCGAACCTCGTCCCGGGTACGGCACAGCAGCAACAGCACCAAACGGGTCCGCAGGTCTCCCGTGCGCCTGATGACGTACGCGGCCGGCTGACCAATCTCCGTCGGGGCATCGCACAGGGCCGACAGGCCGGTACGGGTACCGGCCAGACCGGCAGCTTCCCCAGCCCCACTCACCAGCAGGAGCGTTAGTTTTGAGCCAGATGAGCCAGGCGGCACAGAACCTCAACTGGTTGATAACCAACTTCGTGGACAACACCCCGGGTGTGTCCCACACCGTCGTCGTGTCTGCCGACGGACTCCTTCTGGCCATGTCGGAAGGCTTCCCGCGCGACCGCGCCGACCAGCTCGCGGCCGTGGCCTCCGGGCTCACCTCGCTGACGGCCGGGGCATCCCGGATCTTCGAGGGCGGCGACGTGGCACAGACGGTCGTCGAGATGGAGCGGGGATTCCTCTTCCTCATGTCCGTCTCGGACGGCTCGTCCCTGGCAGTGCTCGCGCACCCCGAGTGCGACATCGGTCTCGTCGGCTACGAGATGGCACTGCTCGTCGACCGTGCGGGGGCGGTCCTCACACCGGACCTGCGCGCCGAACTCCAGGGCAGTCTGCTTCACTGACCGGCCCCGGCACCACCCGTCTCACCAAATCACCGTCCGGCCGCCACAATCCCCCCACCGGCCCTGTCAGACGGCTAGCCCGACCGACTTGCTGTCCCGCCCGGAGGATTCATGACCCCGCCCACCGCCTCTCATGATCCGTACGCCGAGCCGTACGGGGACGAGGGCGACCAGCCGCTGGTACGTCCTTATGCGATGACCGGCGGCCGGACCCGGCCGCGCTACCAGCTCGCCATAGAGGCCCTGATCAGCACCACGGCCGACCCGGCGGCGCTGATGGGGCTGCTCCCTGAGCACCAGCGCATCTGCCACCTCTGCCGTGAGGTCAAGTCGGTCGCGGAGGTGTCGGCACTCCTCGCCATGCCCCTCGGTGTGGCCCGGATCCTCGTCGCGGACCTCGCCGAAGCCGGACTGGTGGCCATCCACCAGCCGGGCGGCGATGAGAACAACGGCGGCGCTCCGGACGTGACGCTGCTCGAAAGGGTGCTCAGTGGACTTCGCAAGCTCTGACGGAGGGCGGGCGACCACCTCCGCGAAGATCGTGGTGGCGGGTGGCTTCGGTGTCGGCAAGACCACGTTCGTGGGTGCCGTCTCGGAGATCAACCCGCTGCGCACGGAGGCCGTCATGACGTCCGCGAGCGCGGGCATCGACGACCTCACCCACACCGGGGACAAGACCACCACCACGGTGGCCATGGACTTCGGCCGTATCACCCTGGACCAGGACCTGATCCTGTACCTCTTCGGTACGCCGGGTCAGGACCGCTTCTGGTTCATGTGGGACGACCTGGTGCGCGGCGCGATCGGCGCCGTCGTCCTGGTCGACACCCGCCGTCTCGCCGACTGCTTCCCCGCGGTCGACTACTTCGAGAACTCGGGTCTCCCCTTCGTCATAGCCCTCAACGGCTTCGACGGGCACCAGCCGTACAACCCCGAAGAGGTGCGCGAGGCGCTGCAGATCGGTCCGGACGCGCCGATCATCACGACGGACGCCCGGCACCGCTCGGACGCGAAGAGTGCGCTGATCACGCTGGTCGAGCACGCACTCATGGCTCGTCTGCGGTAGCTTTCGGCCAGCCCTGAAGCAGTGCGCAAGTCGGCAGCGCCATACGGCAGTTGTCGTAGACACCCCGGAGCCGGCTGTGGCTTTTGACACGGTCGGCCCCGGTGTTCATAACGTTTCGGCAGAGGAATCGGGTGGTACGGCCACTCGTCGCGGTCATCCGGTGCCACTGCGCGAACAAAGCCCCGCCTTTTGGCGGGGCTCGCTCTTTATGACCGTTTTATCTGGGGCTTACATCACTCGGAATCCGCCGTTCCGACTGTTTGGAATCGCGCATGCTGACGTGCTGGAATGCCTGAACTGCCCAATAGTCAATGACGTACTGATAGGCAGAGGTCGTTGACGGGCTTGAGACACTGCGGCACGACGGTGCCGACCGCCGGAAGGTTGTTGGTCGAGTGAGGCGAAGCAAGAACGGTCCCGAGCCGTCGGCCCGGGGCAACTTCACCCCGCCGCCGCGCGGAGCGGCGTCCGCCCCTGTGCCGGGCTCGGAGCCGACGGCGCCACCGGCTCCGAGCGGTGGCCGTTTCTCCCCGCGGAACTGGCGGGTGCCGACCAGGCTGAACGCGATCCTGCTCATACCCGTCGGTGTCGGCCTCATCATGGGCGGCTTCCAGGTGAAGAGTTCGATCGACACCTGGCAGAACGCGCGGGACGCGGCGAACACGGCCCGTCTCATACAGGCCGCCCTGGCCTACAGCAACGCGGTCACCGTCGAGCGCGACACCAGCGCCGCTCCGCTCCTGCTGGGCAAGGGCCAGAAGGACAAGACGGTCGTCGCCGTCCGCAAGGCCACCGACCAGGCCGCCGACGCCTTCGACGCAGCCGTGCAGAAGATGCCGAAGCGGGCCAACCTGGAGCGCCGTCTGGAGCGCTTCCGCAAGGTGGAGCCCTCGCTGCAGACGATCCGCGCCGCCGCCTACACGTCCAAGATGACGGGCGTGAAGACGGAAGAGAGCTACGTCAACATCGAGCACCCGCTCCTCGAGTTCTCGAACGAGCTCGGCCTCGGCACCGGCAACATCACCAGCTACGGCCGCTCCGTCTACGCCATCGCACTCGCCAAGGGCGCGCTCTCCCTGGAGCGCTCCATCGGCATGCACCTGCTCGTCAAGCCCGGCCCCGGCCAGGGCAGCCTCGCCACCCAGCGCACCGCCATCACCTCGTACGCCTACCTGGAGGGCATCGCCATCCAGGAGTACCAGGCCGGTGGCACCGACGAGGACATCGCGAAGCTGACCACGGCCGAGGCGAAGATCAAGACCGACGGCGCGGCCATGGTCAAGCAGGCCGCCGCGCAGGCGAAGTCCGCGGGCGAGACCTACGTACCGCCGCCGGCCAACCCGATCGACATGGTCACGGCCATGTCGCAGCTGCAGACCACCGACGCCTCGGCGCGCGCCGTCCTCGCCACGAAGGGCATCACCGCGCAGAACTGGTGGGCGGTCACCACCCTCAAGTACGACGCGTACAACAAGCTGGAGACGAGCAAGGCCGACACCGCGGTGAGCGAGGCCTCGGTCATCTCCGACAACGCCAAGCGCGACGCCATCATCACCGGTGCCGCCGTCGTCGTCGCCCTGCTCCTCGCCTTCATCCTGGCCGGCGCGGTCGCCCGCCAGATGAGCCGCGCGATGCGCCAGCTGCGCAACGCGGCCTTCGGCATCGCCGAGCAGCGCCTGCCGATGCTGGTCGACCAGCTCTCGCGCACCGACCCCGGCCGCGTCGACACCCGTGTCCAGCCGATCCCCATCACCACCACGGACGAGATCGGCGAAGTCGCCCGCGCCTTCGACCAGGTCCACCGCGAGGCCGTACGACTGGCGGCCGAGCAGGCCCTCCTGCGCGGCAACATCAACGCGATCTTCACCAACCTCTCGCGCCGCAACCAGTCGCTGATCGAGGGCCAGCTGACCCTGATCACCGACCTGGAGAACAACGAGGCCGACCCGGACCAGCTGGAGAACCTCTTCCGCCTGGACCACCTCGCGACCCGTATGCGCCGCAACGGCGAGAACCTCCTGGTCCTCGCCGGCGAGGAGCCCGGCCGCCGCTGGGACCAGCCGGTCCCGCTGGTCGACGTGCTGCGCGCCGCCTCCTCCGAGGTGGAGCAGTACGAGCGCATCGAGCTGTCGGGCGTCCCGGAGGCCGAGATCCACGGCCGCGCCGTGACCGACCTCGTGCACCTGCTCGCCGAGCTGCTGGAGAACGCGACGACGTTCTCCTCCCCGCAGACCAAGGTCCGCGTGACCGCCACCCGTCTTCCCGACGGCCGCGTGATGATCGAGATCCACGACAAGGGCATCGGCCTCACCGCCGAGGACTTCGCGGACATCAACCACAAGCTGGCCAACCCGCCGACCGTGGACGTCGCGATCTCCCAGCGCATGGGCCTGTTCGTGGTCGGCCGGCTGTCCGACCGGCACGGCATCCGCGTCCAGCTCCGCCCCTCGGGCGAGCAGGCCGGTACGACCTCACTGGTCATGCTGCCCGACGCGATCACCCACGGTGGCGGTGGCGAACAGCAGCTCCAGCGCGACGAGTTCACCGTCTCGCAGATCATGCCGGAGCAGCCGCAGCAGCAGTTCCAGGGCGAGGACTTCAACCACGCCCCGATGCGCACCGCGGCCGAGCTGGGCTTCGACGACACCCGCTACTCCGAGGTGCCCGACGACATCCGCGAGCTGGACCCGGTGGGCCGCTCGCTGATGCGCGAGGAGCGCCGCGCGGCCCTGGAGAGCCACAAGCCCGGCCAGGAGGCCCTGGAGGCGGGCGAGTACCCGGAGTTCGACGACCCGCAGCAGCCGTACGGCAACGGGCAGCAGGGCTACCAGGAGCTGCCGTCGGCGTACAACGGGCAGCCGACGTACGAGGAGCAGCAGCAGACGTCGTACGACGAGCCGCAGCAGCCCGCGTACGACGAGCAGTACTTCGCGCCGAACGGCGCGCTGCCGCAGAACGACACCTTCGCCGACTCCTTCCCGTCGAACGGCGGTTACCCGGAGCCCGGGTACGCGGAGCCGGTCCAGGAGGAGCACGCGTCGGCGCACCCTGCCGCGTCGGAGGCGTTCTCGGGCTTCGAAGAGCCGTCCTACCAGGGCGACTGGCCGCAGCAGGACGGTTACCGCAACGGCTACCCGGACCAGTACGCTCCGGAGGCGGAGTCCACGCAGGCCGCTGACGTGAGTGAGCGGGATCACGTAGGCTTCGACCGTCCGGGACCGGCCCCCTCCGCCGTCCACGCGCTGACCGACGCCGGGCTGCCGCGCCGCGGTTCGGCCGCGAACGGCGCCAACGGTTCGCAGCCCGTGCACCAGGAGGCGTCGCCCTCCGCACCGGAGAGCAAGGTCAATGTCTTCGGCACCGCGAACGGCAGCGCCAACGGCACCACCGGCACTGTGGACTGGCAGTCGGCGAACGACGCGCGCTGGCAGCAGGCCTCGGCGCTGAAGAAGCCGAAGGCGGGCGGGGTCACCTCCTCCGGCCTGCCGCGGCGGGTACCCAAGGCCAACCTGGTCGAGGGCACCGCCGAGAGCACCCCCCAGGGCGGCCCCCAGGTCTCCCGCGCTCCCGAGGACATCCGGGGCAGGCTGAGCAACCTGCGCCGCGGGGTCCAGCGGGGACGCAGCGCGGGCAGTGAAACGAACGGTCAGGGTTTCGGCTCTGACAGCACCTACAACCAGGAGCGTTAGTGTGAGCCCGATGAGCCAGGCGGCGCAGAACCTGAACTGGTTGATCACCAACTTCGTGGACAACACCCCGGGTGTGTCGCACACGGTGGTGGTCTCCGCCGACGGACTCCTTCTGGCGATGTCCGAAGGGTTCCCGCGTGACCGTGCCGACCAGTTGGCGGCCGTCGCGTCGGGTCTTACCTCACTGACCGCCGGTGCCTCGCGCATCTTCGAGGGCGGCAGCGTGAACCAGACGGTTGTGGAGATGGAGCGGGGATTCCTCTTCATCATGTCCGTGTCCGACGGTTCCTCGCTCGCGGTCCTCGCCCACCCGGAGGCGGACATCGGCCTCATTGGGTACGAGATGGCACTTCTGGTGGACCGTGCCGGCACGGTCCTGACCCCTGACCTTCGAGCAGAGCTCCAGGGGAGCCTTCTCAACTAACAGACGGACGGTGCGTTTTGGCGTCCCGAGGCCATAAGGTTTCGGGACGCGGCTCCACATTGATGGGTGCCCGGCACAGTCGGAGGAGGAGAAAGTGGCAACACCCCCAGGCGGTTCGTCTTCGGGCAACTGGTCGTACGGCCCCGGGCAGGGGCAGGGCGACGGTTCCCAGAACCGGTACAACTTCCCCTCCTCGCCGTCCCCGCGCCGCGGCCAGCCGTACAACACGCCCCAGGGCCCCGGTCCTTCGCCGTACGACCAGCCGCCGGCGCCGCGCATCCAGCCCGTGCAGCCGCACCGCCGCTCCCCCGAAGCCGCGCCCGCGGGGGCGGCGAACAACCCCTTGGTGCGTCCGTACGCCATGACCGGCGGCCGGACTCGCCCCCGCTACCAGCTCGCCATCGAGGCGCTGGTGCACACGACCGCGCAGCCGCACCAGTTGCAGGGCCAGTTGCCCGAGCATCAGCGGATCTGCAACCTCTGCCGGGAGATCAAGTCAGTGGCCGAGATCTCGGCCCTCCTGACGATCCCTCTCGGTGTGGCCAGGATCCTCGTCGCCGACTTGGCGGAGGCGGGCCTGGTCGCCATTCATCAGCCCGGCGGCGACGAGAACGCCGGCGGCCAGCCAGATGTGACACTGCTCGAAAGGGTGCTCAGTGGACTTCGCAAGCTCTAGCGGCGGTCCTTCCCGCTCCACCACCTCGGCGAAGATCGTGGTGGCGGGTGGCTTCGGCGTGGGCAAGACCACGTTCGTCGGGGCCGTCTCGGAGATCAACCCGCTGCGTACCGAGGCTGTGATGACGTCCGCGTCGGCGGGCATCGACGACCTCACCCACACCGGAGACAAGACCACCACCACGGTGGCCATGGACTTCGGCCGTATCACCCTGGACCAGGACCTGATCCTGTACCTCTTCGGTACGCCGGGTCAGGACCGCTTCTGGTTCATGTGGGACGACCTGGTACGCGGCGCGATCGGCGCGATCGTCCTGGTCGACACCCGCCGCCTCGCCGACTGCTTCCCCGCCGTCGACTACTTCGAGAACTCGGGTCTCCCCTTCGTCATCGCCCTCAACGGCTTCGACGGCCAGCAGCCGTACAACCCGGACGAGGTCCGCGAGGCGCTGCAGATCGGCCCGGATACCCCGATCATCACGACGGACGCCCGCCACCGCGCGGACGCGAAGTCGGCTCTGATCACGCTGGTGGAGCACGCGCTGATGGCGCGGCTGCGGTAGGACCACGCGAAAACGGCCCCTGTGTCTCCGTCGGGAGGCACAGGGGCCGTTCGCGTTCACCAGAGCCCGGCGGGGTCGCGGCCGGCCGCTCTGCGCAGGATCTCCTGAACGGAACCCATCCCGTACTTGGCCTCGGCGCTGGAGAGTTCGGCCACCTCCAGCAGGAGGGGCCGGATGTCGATCCGGGCGGCACAGGCCTCCTCGCACAAGCCCGGCACGTGCGTGGCCCGGCGGAACGAGCCGCAACGGTTCAGCGGTTCCCGTACGGCACTCCGGGTCTGCTCGTCGCCCCGTTCGTAGAGCACGAGCAGTCGGCGCAGTGCCGTCTCGGCCTCCTCGCGGACGCCGGCCTCGTCCAGCGGGTGCGGTCCTTCGCCCAGGCGGACCGTCCAGTCGGGGTCGGTCATGTCCACCGGTCTGTCCGCCAAAGGCTTCAGCAGGGCGTCGACCAGCTCCACCTCGTCCGCCAACTCGCCCGGCACACCCACGAGTTCCCCCTCGTCGCCGTCCAAGGGCCACTGTAGGCACGCGAAGGCCCCGCCCGCCCGGTGAAGGACGGCCGGGGCCCTGTGCGCGCTTCGGGGCTCAGTGCCAGCTGTGCGGCGCCCGGAATCCACCCTCGCGCTCCAGCCGGCGCCAGCCGGCCTTGGGGAGGGGACGGTGGGTCGGGGTCGCCGGGGCGGCCGCCGCGCGGGCCAGGAGGACGGCCGTGATGGCGGCGACTTCCTCGGGCTCGGCGTGGCCCTTCTCGACACGAATGTCAGGGGTACTCATAGGTCTCAGTCTCCGTGGATGAGGTTTCCGCGGGGGTGGCGCGGAGAGTCCGCTGGGTTACTGCGGGGGGTTGCCGTGCTTGCGCGAGGGCAGGTCCGCGTGCTTGGTGTGCAGCATCGCGAGCGACTTGATGAGTACGTCGCGGGTTTCGGCGGGGTCGATGACGTCGTCGACCAGTCCGCGCTCGGCCGCGTAGTACGGGTGCATCAACTCGGACTTGTACTCCTTGACCATGCGCGTCCGCATCGCCTCGGGGTCCTCGGCGTCGGCGATCTGGCGGCGGAAGATGACGTTGGCGGCACCTTCGGCGCCCATCACGGCGATTTCGTTGGTGGGCCAGGCGTAGGTGAGGTCGGCGCCGATGGACTGGCTGTCCATGACGATGTAGGCACCTCCGTACGCCTTGCGCAGGATGAGCGAAATCCTCGGCACGGTGGCGTTGCAGTACGCGTAGAGCAGCTTCGCTCCGTGCCGGATGATTCCGCCGTGTTCCTGGTCGACGCCGGGAAGGAATCCCGGGACGTCCAAGAACGTAACGATCGGAATGTTAAAAGCGTCACACATCTGGACAAAGCGCGCAGCTTTTTCACTGGCCTCGATGTCCAGGACGCCGGCCAGGGTCTGCGGCTGGTTGGCGACGATGCCGACTACCTGGCCGTCGAGGCGAGCGAGCGCGCAGATGATGTTGCGGGCCCAGCGCTCGTGGATCTCCAGGTAGTCGCCGTCGTCGACGATCTCCTCGATGACCTTCGCCATGTCGTACGGCCGGTTGCCGTCGGCCGGTACCAGGTCCAGCAGGATGTCCGAGCGGCGGTCGGCCTCGTCGGTCGACTCGGCGCGGGGCGGGTTCTCCCGGTTGTTCTGCGGGAGCATCGACAGGAGGTAGCGCACCTCGGCGAGGCAGGTCTCCTCGTCGTCGTAGGCGAAATGACAGACGCCGGAGGTCTCGGCGTGCACGTCCGCGCCACCCAGGCCGTTCTGGGTGATCTCCTCGCCCGTGACCGCCTTGACGACGTCCGGGCCGGTGATGAACATCTGCGAGGTCTCGCGGACCATGAACACGAAGTCGGTGAGGGCGGGCGAGTAGGCCGCGCCGCCGGCGCACGGGCCGAGCATGACGGAGATCTGCGGGATCACCCCGCTCGCCTTGGTGTTGCGCTGGAAGATGCCGCCGTAGCCGGCGAGGGCGGAGACGCCCTCCTGGATACGGGCGCCGGCGCCGTCGTTGAGCGACACCAGCGGGGCACCGGCCGCGATGGCCATGTCCATGATCTTGTGGATCTTCGTGGCGTGGGCCTCGCCCAGCGCGCCGCCGAAGATGCGGAAGTCGTGCGCGTAGACGAAGACGGTACGGCCCTCGACCGTGCCCCAGCCGGTGATGACACCGTCGGTGTACGGCTTCTTGGCCTCCAGGCCGAAGCCGACGGCCCGGTGCCGGCGCAGCTGCTCGACCTCGCGGAAGGACCCGGGGTCGAGGAGCAGGTCGATGCGCTCCCGGCCGGTCAGCTTCCCCTTGGCGTGCTGCGCCTCGGTCGCCTTCTCGCTCGGGCCGGCCAGTGCCCGCGCACGGATCTCGTGCAGTTCGGCCACTCGCCCGCGCGCGTCCGTCGGCTCACCCGGCGCCTCATCCAAAACGGTCATGTACCGACCCTACGAAGGACACCAAGGAATGTGCGCCGTCGACTCTGCACAGTCTCCGGCCCGTTTTCCTGGTACCCCTGAACAGAACCTCACCGGCATGCAGCCGTTCCGACTGCTCAGGGGGCGTGCCCGTTGTAGGGGTTACACAAAGGCGACAGCCGAGAGCCACCTCACATTCACATCGGGAGGATGCCATCCGTGGAGTGATCCCCGCGTTGCCGACGCCGCCGGGAGAGCGTACTCGTAGTAGTTGCCCCAACACCCTGCGGATGATGTTGAAAATTGAATGGAATAGGTCTACGGTCCTTCGTGTTGGCATCGTTGAACGTTCAACTGCTTCACCCTCCGCACTTCCCGTCCCCTTAGGAGCACGTCATGGGCATCTTCGGCCGCAAGAGCGACGACACGGACACCACCGCGGCGCCCGCCGCCGTCAACCCCGACCTGGCCGCGCTGACCGGCGACTACACCATCGACCCGTCGCACACGACGCTCGGTTTCGTCGCCCGCCACGCCATGGTCACCAACGTCAAGGGCGGCTTCCTCGACTTCACCGGCACGCTGCACCTGGACGGCAGCGACCCGGCCAAGTCCACCGCGTCCCTCGACGTCAAGATGGAGAGCATCAGCACGGGCTCCCCGGACCGCGACGGTCACCTCAAGAGCGCCGACTTCTTCAAGACGGAGGAGTTCCCGACGATGACCTTCCGCTCCACCTCGGCGGAGGCCCTCGGCGGCGACGACTACCGCATCACCGGTGACCTGGAGATCCTCGGCACCACCAAGCCCCTCACCATCGACCTGGAGTTCAACGGCGCCGCGAAGGACCCGTTCGGCAACGAGCGCGTCGGCTTCGAGGGCAAGGCCGAGATCCTGCGCTCCGTTTGGGGCCTCACCTGGAACGCGGCGCTGGAGACCGGTGGCGTCCTCGTCTCCGACAAGATCAAGCTGAACTTCGACATCTCGGCGATCAAGAGCGCCTGAGGTTGAGCCAGACCGCCAGGTCCTCGATCTCGGCCTCCACGGCATCGGCGACGCTCCTGGTGAACTCCACGTCCTGATGGACGGCGTTCACCAGGAGCACGCCGGCCTTGCGGTCGGCGACCGCGTCGAGCTTCCCGACGAGCCGGTCGCCGTAGAGGATCGGCAGTGCGAAGTAACCCCAGCGGCGCTTCTCGGCCGGCTTGTACATCTCCAACTGGTAGTCGTAGCCGAAGAGTTCGGTGGTGCGCTTCCGGTCGTGGAGGAGCCGGTCGAACGGCGAGAGCAGCGCGGCGCGCCCGCTGAACGGCCGTTCCAGGTACGCCGGATCGACCCGCCACTCCCCCTTCACCCCTTCTACGACGGCCGGTTCGCCGACCTCGCCGACAACCGCGGGTTCGACGGGGAGTGCGGTGCCGGTGGCGCGGGCGATACCGAGGGCGCGCAACCGCCGTTCGTTCCGCAGCCGGCGCGCCTCGTCGAGCGGAACGGCGGGCTCGTCCGGGTAGACGCGTGCGGCCAGGTCCCACAGCCGCTCCCGCCCCGCCCGCCCCGCGATCGCGACTTCCCCCCTCAGCACCATCAGCTCCAGGAGCTGACTGACGTTCCGGTGGTGGGTCCAGCCGGACGACTTCCAGGGCACCGCACACGTGTCGGGCAACTCCCGTGAGGTGAGCGGCCCTTGACTCCCGAGCCGGTCCAGGATGTCGCGCCGGCAACGGTCGTTGGCCGCGACCCACTCCCGGTGGTGCTTCGACTCCTTCTCCCCTACGGCCATGTCGGCGCGGTACAGCGCCAGGTCCTCGCTCGGGCGGATCATCGCGCGGAGTTCGAGGAGGGTGCGGTCCTTGAGCGCGGCGGTCAGCTCGTCCGGGGTGTACGAGGATCCGAGGCGGCTCCAGGCGACCAGGTCGGCGTTGGGCGCGATCGCCGCCGTGGGGTCGATCTGAAGGAGGGTCAACTGGCGGACCGTGGTGTGGAGTTCGGTGGGGCGGTGGGCGTCGAGGAGTTGGGCCTGGACGGCGATTCGGCGGGATTGGGGGCGGGTGAGTTCATGCATGGGGGCTCGACTCGGCGGGTTCGGTGAACGTGGCGGGCTCGGCTTGGCGGATCCTTTCGCACTCTATAGAACACATGAACTATTAACCTAGAGGGAACGCGCCTCCGGGCGGACGGCGTTTCACTCCCCTCACTCCCCCCGGTAGAGACGCTCCAGGTCCACCAGCACGGCCTCTCCCCGGTCCCCTGCGGCTCGCAGTTCGTCGGTGAATCCGGCCCCGCTGTAGCAGGCGAGCCGGACGACAGACGTGTCGACTCCGCGTCCGGCGAGCAGCGTGGCCGCGTGCCGCAACCGCTCCAGATGCCCGATTCCCATGACCTGATCCCACTTCGCCTCGCCGAGGGAGAGCAGGACGCCGTTGTCCTGGCCCACCGCGCCCCGTACGACCACGTCGATCTCGTGGGCGGTGCGCTCCGTCCGGTCCGGAACGGTCCCGTAGGAGACGTCGATCGGCATGCCACCGAAGGTCTCGGGAGCGGCGAAGTGGACCACCCATTCGCGGCAGATCTGCTCGAAGTGGGGTCCTACGACAGCGGAGAGGAATCGGGGCCGGGAACTCGCCCAGACCTGATCCGCCAATCCCCTGTCCAGCAGGGGGAGTTTGGGGCGGGAGACGGCGTGGTCGAAGGCGATGAGGGGTTCGCCGATGCGGTAGACGCTCCGGTTTCGGCGGAAGGCGTCCGTCTCCTTGCGGACGAGTCCGCAGTCCTGAAGGACCGTGAGGGGGTGGGTGATGTCGCTGGTGGGCCGCTCCAGGCAGCCGGCGATCCGGCCCGCCGTGGCGTTGCCCGAGGCGAGAGCCGCGAGTACGGAGTGGTACAGCGCTCGGTCCCGAAGGTCGGATTCGTCGGCCAGGAGGTAGCGGGCCTCGCGGTAGAGCGGGGAGCGGGGCGAGAGCGCTGTGCGGCACACCCAGGCATCGAAGTCGTCCAGGTCGGCCGGGACGTCGTCGCGTACGAACTCCCTTCGGTAGGCGGGGGTTCCGCCCACGACGCTGTGCACGAGGAGTGCGAGCCGGGGGTCTTCTTCGATGCCCCAGAATGCCGCGGCCTGCCGGAAGTCCAGTGGCTGGACGACGAGTTCGAGACTGGCGCGGCCTCGCAGGGGTGAAGTGCCGCTGAGGAGCTTGCCCATGAAGGACAGGGAGCTGCCGCAGAGGAGGAGGCGGGTGCGGGACTCCAGCCGTTCGGGGCGGCGGGGGCCGTAGGCGACCTGCACGATGGAAGGGAGCGAGGGGGTGGCCCTGGCGAGGTACGGGAACTCGTCGATGACCACGGGGACAGCTCTGTCCTTCCCGAGGGCGAGCAGCGCGTCGACGGCCTGTTCCCAGCGGTCGAAGCGCATGGGGGCGATGCTGCCGGTGTACTGGCCGAGTTCCTCACCGAAGCGGCGCAGGGACTCGGCCTCCGTCGCCTCGTACGCACAGAAGTAGAACCCGTCGGCGGCCCGGGCGAGGGAGTCGAGCAGGAAGGACTTGCCCTGTCGGCGGCGTCCGGAGACCACGGCCATGGTGGCCTCCGGACCTTCGTCCGCCGCGAAGGCGGTGAGTTCGCTCCATTCCCGGTCGCGGGCGAACATGTCGGAAGGTTTACGCAGGTGGGCCTGTGTGCGAGTCATGGCTGTCCCCAAACGAATAGTTAAGGAAGTACGCTTCCCGGAAATACGCTTCCCTTAATGAGAATCGCAGCACCCGGGCACGGCCCGGATGGTGACCGTGTCTGTTTTCCTGTCTCCGCCCGCGCCTCTGACGCGTGGGCCAAGATGTGGTCGAAGACTGTGCGGGGGAATGGACGAAGCTGATGGGCGACGGGGACTATTTCGACTTCAGCCGTAGCGTCTTCCACGGTCCCGTAACCGGCGTGGCAGCGCCGTCGGGCACAGCCGCGACTCCCCCACCGCCTCCACCGTCCACCTTGCAGGCACCACCGGCTTTCTTCACCGGACGAGACTCCGAAGTCGAGGAACTCCTCGCCCTCCTCGCTCCGCCGGACGAACCAGCCGCCCAGGACAGGGGCGCCTGCGCGCTGTCAGGGCTGGGCGGAGTGGGCAAGACCGCTCTTGCTCTGCACACGGCGCACATCGCGCGGACGCGAGCCTGGTTTCCGGGTGGCACGCTCTTCGCCGACCTGCGCGGATACGACGACACTCCGATGTCGGCGGATCGCGCAGTCACCCTGCTGTTGGAGATGTTGGGCTTGCGGGACGCAGAACTGCCCCAGTCACCTGAGGCCCAGTTCGCTCGGTACCGATCCGAACTGGCCGACCGACCCCGGATGTTGATCGTTCTCGACAACGTCTCCGACCCGAGACAGATCTGGCCGCTGCTCCCCGGAGAGGGCACGGACCACCGAGTCCTGATCACATCGCGGGACGTCCAGGACTCCCTCCCAATGCGACAGTTGACGGTCGCCACGCTCAGTCCGCAGGCCGCACAGGACTTCATCGACCGCTCGCTGCGCCACCAGGACCCGGACGACCACCGTGTCGCCGACGAGCCGGATGCCGTACGGGATCTGGCCGAACTCTGTGGACACCTGCCCTTGGCACTCTCGATCGGGGCGGCCCTTCTACAGCGGCGTCGGCAGCGACCAATCGCCACACTCACGGCCGAGCTACGGGACGCCGCCGACCGCTTGCGGGCCCTGAGCACGAAGGGGGTGGATCAGTACGGCAAGGACCTGGCCCTACGCCCCGTGTTCGACGTGATGTATGAGCGTCTGGAGCCGCGTCTCGCGCGGGTACTCCGGCTGATCGCCCAGGCTCCCGCTGACGTGGTGGGGCTCGGCGGGGCGATGGCCCTCTCCGAACTGCCCCAGCAGAAGCTGGAGTCGGCGCTGGAAGACCTCGTCGCCTGCTCTTTGCTCGTCCCTGTGAGACCGTTCCGCAGTCACGGATGTTGGCAGATGCACGACTTGGTGCGGCTGTATGCCCAAAACGTCGTCGAAAACGATTCCTCGCTCCAGTCGGAGGCAACCCGTGCTCGCATGATGCTAACCGCCTACTACTGGCAGACATTGCAGTCCGCTTTGGCCCTGATCTGGGGACCACCAATCGATGATGCCCCGGACGTGTTCACGGGTGATCGCTCGCTGGCCCTGGCGTGGTGCAACAACGAACGCGCCGATCTGCTCTCCGTATCGCTGTGGGTGCTCAGCGACGATGAAGACGAATTCACCTGTGCCTCAGTCCTGGCCGAGGCGTTCACCAACTATTTGAAGCACCTCCGCCATCGCCGCGCATACCAGGACGTGGAGATCGTGGCCCGCGCCGTGCTCGCGGCCGCCGCCCGGCGTCACCTTCGCTCGACCGAGGGATCGGCCTGGGAATGGCTCGGTCAGGCCCTTGACGGTCTGCGCAGGCTCGACGAGGCACTCGACTGCTACGACCATGCGGAGAGAATCGGCGAGGAGCTGGGCGACCTGGCTGCGCTGGCTGATGTGCTCGCCAATCGCGGAGCGACCCTTTGCCAGTCAGGACGATACGAAGAGGGGATCGCCGCCCAGACCCGTGCGCTGCGCGCTCTCGACGATCTTGGCCGACACAGGTCGGCGGCCCAGTGCCAGCTCAATCTGGCTCAGCTACTGACCCTGATCGGGCGTCTTTCCGAAGCGCACGGCCACCTGACCCAGTGTCTGCCGTACTTTACGAGGACCGGGGACCGAGTGGCGGAAGCCACCTCTCGCCGCTGGCTCGGCACCCTACTTGGGAAGCTCGGACGCTTCGAGGAGGGCGTCAATGCCCATGCCCTCGGCCTCTGCGCCGAATTGGGCGACTGGCACGGTCGAGCGGCGGGATGGGGCAATCTGGGCGGCCTGTGGGCCGACATGGGCCGACATGAAGACGCAGTGAAGGCCCACATGCGCGCCCGCGACTGGTTCGCCTCACTTGACGACCATCATCAGGAAGCCATCGCTTGGAGCAATCTCAGTGGCGTACTCACCCGCCTGGGCCGCCAGGACGAAGCTCTCCGGGCCGCGCACGCCGCACGCGATCTACTTGAGGCGTCCGGTGACTTCTCCATGCTCGTCTTTCAGCTCAATAAGATCGGCGAGATACACCAATCGGCCGGTCGTCGCCCGGAAGCGCGGGCCGCGCTCACCGCTGCGGTAGCTGTAGCAAAGCGTGCGGGCCTCCTCCGCGAGGACACCGAGGCCTGACGGAACAGGCACTCGGTCTCGGTTTCACCCGCCGAACTCGCACCACACCACCTTGCCGGGGCACCGCTCCCCCACCCCCCACTTGTCCGCCAGCACGGCGACCAGCATCAGGCCGCGTCCGTCCTCCGCGTGCAGTGACCTGTACGGCGTCCGGACCAGGTGGAGTTCGCCGGTGCCGCTGTCGTGGACCTCGATGCGGAGGACTCCGTCGGGGTGCAGGGAGAGGTGGAGGGCGAAGCCTCGGCCGGGTGGCACGCCGTGGAGGATCGCGTTTGTCGTCAACTCGCTTACGCAGAGCAGTACGTCGTCGGTGCGGGCCGTGACGGATCAGTCCGTGAGGGTGGTCCGCGTGAAGTCGCGGGCCAGGGCTACCGATCTACGGTCGCGGCGGTAGAACGCCTCGCGGGTGTGGCCCTGTTGGAGTTGTTCGTTCATGGGGCCACTGTCACAGGGAGTCACTATCTTGGGTCAGTGAGTGAGGTCGTAGTTCTCATTGCTACGACCTCACTACGACGACTTCGGGTGTGCGCGGGGGAAAGGGACACGCATGCAATCGGCGAAGAGGCCCAAGAAGGTCGGTACTTGGCAGGCGGTGGGCGGGCTGGTCGCCCACTTCCGGAGGAAGGCGCGGCTGACGCAGGAGCAGTTCGCCGAGATCGCGAACCTGCATGTCGACACGATCAGGTCGATCGAGCAGGGGCGGCTTGCGCTGCAGGACCATCGGGCCATTGAGTTCGATGAACTGCTGCACACGGGTGGGGCGTTGTTCGCACTGGTCGACAAGTTGCCGGTGCAGGCGCGGATGCCCGCGTTCGCACAGGGGCTGGTCGACAATGAGCAGGAGGCCATCGCCATCCTGTCGTACGAGGCCATGGTCGTGCCCGGTCTGCTCCAGACCGAGGCGTACGCCCGCTGCGTCTTCGAGGCCCGACATCCGGCGGTCGCGGACGAGACGGCCGACGAATGGGTGTCCAACCGACTGAAACGACAGGAGATCTGGACGCGGGAGCGGCCCCCGGTGGGGCACTTCATCATCGAGGAGAGCGTCCTGCGGCGGAACGTCGGCGGCCCGGAAGTTATGCGGGACCAGATCCGCAAACTGATCGAGGCCAACGAACCGGCCCACATGAGCGTGCAGATCATGCCGATGGACCGGATGCCCCACGCCTCCCTCGGCGGTCCTCTGGTACTGCTGGAGACTCCGGACCACGAGCGCCTCGCCTACCTGGAAGTTCAGCGCGCCAGCTTCCTCGTCGAGGACCCGGAAGAGGTGAGTAACTATCACCTGAAATATGGAATGCTGCGGTCACAGGCGCTCTCTCCCTCCGAGAGCATGCGCCTCCTGGAGCGACTGCTAGGAGAGCAATGAACACCGCAGCACGGCAGCACATGGCGTGGTTCAAGTCCAGCTACAGCAGCAGCGAGGGTGGCAACTGCATCGAAGTTGCCACCCACCCTGCCGCCGTCCACATCCGGGACTCCAAGATTCCCGCCGGTGGCATCCTCACTGTCTCGCCCGGCACTTGGTCCGAGTTCCTCGGTCAGGTCACGCGTCCCGGAGCCTGAACCACGCTCCACCGACCCCCAACAACCCCATCGCATACGCCGCCAGCACCCCAAGCCCCGCCCACGGACCGATAGCCAACCGGTCCAGGTTCGTCGTCGCCTGGATGGACAGGCCCGCCGGCATCGGGGTCCAACGCTGCAAACGGTGTTGCCAGGTTGGGGAGTTGACCAGGTGGGACAGGAGTGGGACGACGTAGAGGAGGCCCAGGCCCAGTGTGATCGCGGCTCCCGTGTCTCGGAGCAGGGTTGCCAGGGAGAGGCCAAGTAGCGTCACCAGGACGAGGATGAGGGTCGAGCCGGTCGCCGCTCGGAGTGTCGCGCTGTTCGTCGGGGTCGTGGGGAGGATCAGGTGGGCCAGGACCAGGGAGGACAGGACCGCCAGGGCTCCCGCCACTGCCGTGAGCAGTGCCAGTGTCGCCGCCTTTGAGGCCAGTACCCGCCACCGGCCCGGCATCGCGGTGAGCGTGGTGCGGATCGTGCCTGTGGCGTACTCCGCGCCCATGGACAGCGCGCCCAGGACCAGGCAGATCGCCTGGCTCAACTGGACTCCGGTGAGGGCGAGTTTGACCGTGTCCTCGTGGCATGCCGTCGGGGTCGGGCAGATCCCGGTCGTGAGGGACGAGGCCGCCGCCGCGCCGACCGCCGCCGTCAGGGCTACCGTTGCCGCCAGGAGCCACCAAGTGCTGGGCAGCGTACGGAGTTTGGTCCATTCGGCGTGCAGAGGACCGAGCCACCTCACGCGTCCCGCCTCCTTACCGTCCAGGTCGCCAGGAGCAGGGCCGCTGCCGTGTAGGCCACCAGGACCGCCAGGCCGTGGTACGGGGTGAGGGGGTAACAGCCGCTCTCGGGAAGGCAGTTGTGCTGGACCTGCGGGTAGTACGTCACGCCCTGCTGGATCGCGAAGGCCGCCGCCGGTGTCACCCGCAGGAGCCATTGCGCGGCCGGGAGCGGGAGGGCGAAGGACAGGATCTGCGGGAGGATCACCAGGACCACCACCGTCGCGATCGTGCCCGCGCTGCTGCGAAGCACCACTCCTACGGCCAGGGCCAGGACCGCGACCAGGGTGAGGAGCAGCGCGCTGCCCACCACCGCCCTCGACGCCGGGTTCTCCAGGAGGGAGAGGTCGGGGAACTCCGGGGGCTTGAAGCCGTTCGAGCGCAGCGTCTTCTTGGCCAGGGTGAAGCCGATCGCCGTCGCCGGCAGGCCTGTTGTGAAGGTGATCAGCGCGATCACCGTCGCCTTCGCCGCCAGCACCTTCAGTCGGGACGGGGTCGCCGTGAAAGTCGTACGGATCAGGCCTCGTTTGTACTCGGTCGTCACGAAGAGTGTGCCGAGGGCGGTCATGAAGAGGAGGCCCACGAAGACTCCCTGGAAGCTCATCTGGACCATGTCGGGGCTGTTCTCGTCGGGGGCGATGTCCCCCTGGCCGGTGAGGTTGTAGGTGCCGGTCGGGGACACCGTCGTCGTTCCCGGTTGGCTGTTCGGGCCGCCCGGGGCGGGGGCGCCCACGTCCGTGGCCGTCCAGGCGTTGTCGGTCGACCTGCCCTGGAAGGCCAGGTGGTCGAAGGTGCCCGTGGCCTGGCCGCTGCCCGCCACCTCGCTCGTGCCGCCGAAGGAGCGGTGGACGATCTCGTGCACGGGGGCCGCCACGAACAGGCCCACCTGAACCGTCCCGGGCAACCTGCCGACCCCCACCTCCCCAAGCCGGGTCCACTTCTGACCGTCTACCGACGCATAGCCGGTTAGTTTCGCACCCAGCCTTTTCAGACGGAGCCACTGCGGGGCCTTCGCCAGGTCGCTGCCCGGGCCCGCCTTGTCGTGCGTGAAGTTCCACTGCATGCGGACGCCATGGCCAGGAGTCGCCATCACCGCCGCGTACGGCGAGCCCTGCTTCAGGCTCGCCTTGACGATGATCCCGGCCTTCGTCCAGGGCCCCAGCCCCTTGCCGGAGCGGTCCCTCAGGCCGGTGACCCGAACCGTGACCGTCCCGTCGCCGGTCAGTGTGCGGTGGGAGAAGCGGAAGGAGTCGTTGACGACCTCGCCGCCCGGACCGACGACGATCGCGGGGCCCCCGCCGACGCTGGAGCCACTCGCGCCCAACTCACAGATCACGACCGTCACCACGGCGCCGATCGCCAGCACCAGCGGCCAGGCCCTGACCGTCCAGAACTTCGTCCACTCCGCGCGCAACAGACCGCCGAAACCGGCACGCGCCGGGTGCAGGGCCGAGCGGTACGGGGGGACCGTCCTCGTGGGTGTCGTCGTCATCGGGCCGTCACCCCGTCCTCGTCCGTGGCCGCCGACGTGAACTCGATCGCGTCCCTTGTGAGTTCCATGTAGGCCTCTTCCAACGTGGCCCGGTGCGCGCCCACTTCGGCGAAGGGGACCCGGGACGCGGAGAGGAGTTCCACGATCCGTTCGGCGGGCAGGCCGGTGACGGTGAGGGTCTCGCCGTCGGTGACGGCCACCGTGCCGCCCTCCCGGGCGAGGAGTTCCATGGCTTCCGTACGACTGCTCGTGCGCAGGCGTACCCGGTCGCCGGAGGCCGCCGCGAGGAGGTCGGCGACGGCCGTGTCGGCGATCAGGCGGCCCCGGCCGATGACCACCAAGTGGTCGGCGGTGTCTTCGAGTTCGCTCATCAGGTGGCTCGACACCAGGATCGCCCTGCCCTCCGCGGCCAGGTGGCGGAGCAGGGTGCGGATCCACTGGATGCCCTCGGGGTCCAGGCCGTTGACCGGTTCGTCGAGGAGGAGGACCGGGGGGTCGCCGAGCAACGCGACGGCTATGCCCAGGCGTTGGCGCATGCCGAGGGAGTAGCCGCCGGCCCGCCTGCGGGACGCCTGCTCCATGCCGACCTGTTCGAGGACCTCGTCCACGCGCCGCATCGGCAGGCCGTGGGAGTGGGCCAGCCAGCGGAGGTGGTCGCGGCCCCGGCGGCCGGGGTGCAGGGCGGCGGCGTCCAGGAGCGCGCCGACCTCCAACAGCGGGGTGCGCAGGGCGTGGTAGGGGCGGCCACCGATCAGCGCCTGGCCCTCGTCGGGGGTGTCCAGGCCGAGGAGGGAGCGCATGGTGGTGGACTTGCCCGCGCCGTTGGGACCGACGAAGCCGGTCACCGTGCCGGGCTCGACCGTGAAGGACAGGCCGTCGACCGCGAGGGTCCGGCCGAACCGCTTCCGTAGCTCGCGGACTTCGATGGTTGCGTCGCTCATGGTGAGGGAGGCTAGGGGCGCGGAGTGCCGTGCGTCGTCACGCCGAAGGGGTCCCTCACGAGGGGGACGCCGACGGGGAAGGGGGTCGGCACAATGACCGGGTGGGTGAGAAGAGTGCGGGCGTGCGGGCGGTGACGTCCCGGTGGCGGAGCGCCGAAGCCGGTGCACGTGCCGTGATGGTGGCGGTCGTCCTCGCCGTTCTCGCCGTCTCCGAAGTCCTCGTCCGTGGCGGCCACTTGGCCGGTGGTTTCGCCGCCCTGCTGCTGCTCGCCCTCGCCTCCACCCTCCCCCTCTCCTTCGTCCTCGGCACCGGCCGCCTCGCCCGGAGCTGTGCCGCCGTCGCGCTCGGCGCCGCCTGTGTGCTGTCCCTCGTGCCCTTCGGAGGGCTCACCGTCGGCGGGGTCGGGGCCCAACTGGCGTGCGTGTACGTGCTGGGGCGCGCCGGAGCGACCCGGCTCGGCGGGCTGTCCGTCCTCCCCTACGTCGTCATCGCGCTCGCCAGCCACGAGGAACCGACCCGGATCGTCGCCGTCCTCGTGGCGACACTCGCCTCCGCCGCCGCGGCCACCGGGATCGCCCACCATGTGCGCAGCACCGCACAGGCGCACAGCGCGACGGAACGGGCCTTCGCGGACACGCTCCTCGAACATGCCGCCCGGGGTGAACGGGCGCGCATCGCACGGGAGTTGCACGATGTCGTCGCCCATCACATCTCGATGATCGCCGTGCAGGCGGAGACGGCCCGGCTCACCACCCCCGGGCTGCCGTCCGAGGGCGCCACCCGCCTCCTCGCCATCGGCGACACCGCGCGCACCGCCCTCACCGAGATGCGGCGACTGCTGGGCGTGCTGCGGGAGGACGCCGACACGGGGGTCCAGCGGCGGCCCCAGCCCGGCCTCCGTCAACTCATGGAACTCGTCGACGAGTCACGGGACGCGGCCGGTTCCCGTACCCGGTTCATCGTCAGCGGACCCGTCGCCTCACTCGACCCCGGCATCGAGGTCACCGCGTACCGGATCGTCCAGGAGGCCCTGACCAACACCCGCCGGCACGCGCCGGGCGCCGCCGTGGACGTAGAACTCCGTTATGGGGACAAGGAGTTGGCGGTACGCGTACGCGACAATGGGCCCGGCCCCGCGGCCGACGTCACCGGCCACGGCCTGCTCGGCATGCGCGAGCGCGCCGCCACGGTCGGAGGCACGCTGCGCACCGGGCCCGCGCCCGGAGGCGGTTTCCTGGTCGAAGCGCGCCTCCCCGTCGCGCCGGTGGAGGAGGCAGAGGAGACAGAGGAGGCACCGGCATGACGTCCATCCGTATCGTCGTCGCCGACGACCACGAGATCGTGCGGGTCGGATACGCCGGACTCCTCGGCACCCAGGCGGACTTCACGGTCGTCGGCACGGCCCCCGACGGCGCCGAGGCGGTACGCGTCTGCCGCGAGCTACTGCCCGACGTGGTGCTGATGGACGTACGCATGCCGGTCATGGACGGCATCGAGGCCACCGCCCGGCTCCAGGGCCCCCACGCGCCCCGCGTCCTCGTCCTGACCACCTTCGACCTCGACGAACACGTCTACGACGCACTCGCCGCCGGCGCCAGCGGCTTCCTCCTCAAGGACGTCACCGCCGAACGGCTCTTCGAGGCGGTACGGGTCGTCGCCGCCGGCGAGGCCCTGCTCGCACCCGGCATCACCCGACGCCTGATCGCCGAGTTCGCGCGACTACGGCCCAAGGCCCCCACCCAGGGCACCCTGGACGTCCTCACCCCGCGCGAGACCGACGTCCTGCGGCTCCTCGCGGAGGGACTGTCCAACCCCGAACTCGCCGAGCGCCTCCACGTCGGCGAGGAGACCGTGAAGACCCACGTCAGCCGCATCCTGTCCAAGCTGGGGCTGCGGGATCGCACACAGGCCGTGGTGACGGCCTACGAGACGGGGCTGGTCGTGCCCCGGACGGGCTGACGGCGGGCGCGCGGTACCGGCAGCAGCCACCACGCCGACGCCACCGACAGTGCCGCGCCGACCGCGATGCCTTCGAGGCGGGTGGGCAGCAGGTGCGGGGCGTTCTGGCCGAAGTAGCCGAGGAGGAGGGAGAGGGCGCAGGTCATGCCGGCCGCCCAGTAGGCGTAGTTGAGGGGGCGCAGCCACAGTGCCACCGCGAGGACGGCGAACATCAGCGCCACGGCGGTGTCGCCGGTGGCGCCGGCCGCCGCGACGCCCGCGGCCAGCAACGTGCCGACCGTGGCTCCGGCGAGGCGCTCAACCCCCTTGCGCAGTACGTCGGTTCGGCCGCGGTTGCCGCTCGCGGCGACGTACGCGGTGAGGACCACCCAGGGCCAGTGGTCGTCGAAGAACAGCCGCCCCACGACGAACGCGGCGGCGATACCGGCCGCCATCTGGAGGGCCATGCGGGTGCTGGGGCGGGGGTGGAGGCGGGAGCGGCGCGGGGGTTGGTCGGGGGCGGGTACCGCGCGCCAGGGCCGGGGCCCGTAACGGTCGCCCAGCCCCTGCACCAGCCAGACCCCGCCGCACGCCAGCGCCCCGACGAGTGCCGACCAGCCCCAAGTCACCAGCCCGCTCTGCGCTGTGGGCGGGAGCGCGGGGCCGGGTACGACGAGGAGGGCGACCAGCGGGAGGGCCAGCAGGGTGCCGATCTTCGTGGCGGCCGGGCCGTAGCGGCGGATCCAGACGGCCAGTGCCATGCCCGCCGTGTAGACGGCGGCACCGAGTGTGTAGTGGGAGGCCAACAACCTGCCGAGGAAGATCGAGGCGCCTGCGGTGACGGGCAGCACGACGAGCGCGGTGAGCCTGCGGCGGGTGTCGGCGGTGCGCTGGGTGGAGGACAGGGTGAGGGTCAGGGCGACAGCCAGGACCAGCACGTCGGTGTGGAGTCCTTCGGCGCCCTCCAGCCACAGGGCGATGCCCCAGCTGAGCAGCACGGCGGTCATCGTCAGAGCCGCTTCGTACGCGTTGCGTATTAGTTTTGCGGTCACTATCCCCACGGTACTGGGGCACAGAGACCGTGGATAGTAAGTATTCACGTACTATCCCTGCCATGGATCATCTCTCCGAGGCCGCCCGAATTCGTCGTGGTGTCGTCCGGCTGAACCGGCGGCTGCGGCAGGAGCGCGGCGGCGAAGGCGGGCTCACTCCGAACCAGTTGATCGTGCTCGGGCATCTGCACCGGCACGCGTCGGCGACACCCGGCGACGTCGCGGCGGCCGAGCGGCAGCGGCCCCAGTCCCTCACGCGGACCTTCGCCGAACTGGAGGCGGAGGGGTTGATCGCGCGTGCACCGGACCCCGTGGACCGGCGACAGTCCGTGCTCACGCTGACGGAGGAGGGGAGGCGGGCGGTGGAGCGGGACATGGGTGAGCGGGATGTGTGGCTGGCGGGGGCGTTGGGGTCGTTGAGCGCGACGGAGCGGGGGGTGCTGGAGCTGGCGGCAGTGCTGATGGAGCGGCTGGCGGACGTAAGCGTTTCGACGGAGGGTCGCTGAGAAATCTGCGGGCCGGTGGGGGCTGGTCGCGCAGTTCCCCGCGCCCCTGAGGGAGTTGCCCCTGACCGGAGTTGCCATGAGTCCATGAGGTCTGTGAGCGGCTCAGAAACCGCCGCCGAAGTCTCCACCGCCTCCCCCTCCGAAGTCCCCTCCCCCGCCGCCGTCCCCGAAGCCCCCGCCGAAGTCGCCGGGGTCGAAGTCCGCCCCGGAGACGTCCCCGCCGTCGTAACCGCCGCTGCCGAAGTCGCCGTAACCGGTGCCGTAGTCGGAGGCGTAGGACGGGGTGGACATCATGCTGCCCAGGAGCGTGCCGACGAGGAGGCCGGGGAGGAGGCCGCCGCCGAAGTAGCCGCCGGCCCAGGGGCCGTAGGCCGGGCCCGCGTCCCAGTACGGGCGGCGGCCGTAGTCCGTGTCGACCTCGCGGATCATCGGGTCCCGGCCGTCGGCGAGGCGGGCCTGGTCGGCCGCGCAGACCGGGACCTCGCGGGGCGCTCCCCCGGCCGGAGTCCAGGTGGCGTCGGCGACCGAGGGGCCGTGGCGCGGGTCGAAGAAGCAGGGGGCACGGCGTTCGGGCAGCGGGCGGCCCTCGCGGCGGGCGGCGAGCTGCGCGAGGGAGAAGCGGCCGTCCTCCAGGGCCTGGGTGACGGACCGGACGTCCTCGGGTTTCGTGGCCGCCGCCATGTACGTCTTCGCCTGCTCGTAGGCGTCGAGGGCGCGTTCGTAGTCGGCGCGCATCGCGTCGTCGGCGCGCGGCTCGGCCGGGTGGAAGTCGAGGCGGTCCAGTTCCTCGCCGAACGCCGTGATGTCCTCGTCGACCACCACCCGCAGCTTGTCGAGCGCGGCCCGCCGCTCCTCCAGCCTGCGGCGGCGGGAACGCCGTACGAGGGTGTACGCCCCCGCGCCGCCGGCCACCAGGACGCCGCCCGCGACGATCAGCGCCGTGGTGGAAACCCCGTTGCCGCTTGAAGAGCCGCCCCAGGACGCGGGCGCCGAGCCGCCCATGTTGGCGAGCGCGCGGTCGGTGAAATCGGCGAGCTGGGTCTTCGCGTCCTCGCCCTGCACGCTGCTGACCAGGTTCTTCACGGCCGCGTTCGACAGGACCCGGGAGTCCGCGCGGGCGTCGAAACGGTCGCCGAGGCGGATCGCGTAGAGCCCGGTGATACCGGTGGCGGTGCGGAGGTTCGTGAAGAGGTTCGCCGTCGGGTAGCCGGCGGGCAGGACCACGACGAAGACAGGCTTGTCGGCCTTCTTGATCCGCTGCGCGAGCGCGTCGGCGGACGGCAACGCGGACGCAGAAGGGTCGACGTAGACGGGCCCCTTGCGCAGGGCCTGCCCGATCGTCGAGACGCCGGTGTCCGCGCCGGCCGGGGACGCCATGGTCAGCGCGGTGAGCAGCACGGCCAGCAGCAGCCCCGGGAGGCTTCGGCTCCAAGCGACAGCCTTCATAATCCGACGCTATCCGAAGCGCCCTGAAGGGGCGCGGGGAACTGCGCGACCAGCCACGACAATGCCGCAGCCGACCGACAACCCCTCGCGCCCCTGCAGCGGCTCCCTTACGCCGCCCGGTAAGCCTCCTCCAGCTTCTGTACGGCCGCGCCGTACTTCCCGGTCAGCAGCAGATGGTCCGCATCGGCGAACGGCTTCGACACCGCCGCCGTGATGTTCTGGCCCACCTTCCGCTGGACGATCAGCCGCGCCTCGGTGACGAGCGCCTTGCCGGTCTCCGCGGACTTGGCGCGCGCCGCCGCGCTCTCCAGGGCCTTCAGAGCGGCCGTGCCACCCTCCGGCGCCTTCGTCAGCGTCGTCAGACCCCAGCCGTACGGGAACTGCGGATCGTACGACGTGTCGCCGACGTTGATCGGCAACTGGGCCTCCGACTTCGGCCAGGTGACCGGGAGTTGGCCGGTGAAGGACCGCTTGCCGTAGAGGACGTCGGCCACGCCGTCGCCCTCGGTGCCGGGCAGCCAGGAGGCGACCAGGGCGTCGATCTTGGGGAGCCGGTCGCCGATCAGCTGCGGGCGCCCGGAGACGATCAGCACCGCGCACTTCATCGCCGCGCACACCTTGTCCACGGCTGCCTGGTCGGCCGGGGTGAGGGTCAGGTCGTTGCCGTTGCCGACATCGCCGATGCCCTCGGCGTACGGGGTCTCGCCGACGACGACCACACCCACGTCGTAACCGCTGGTCGGGGCGGAGGCGTCCTTGGAGTACGTGACGTTCCCGCCGGCGTTCTTCATGCCCTGGAGGATCGTCGTGCCGGTGGTGTGGGTGCCGGACGAGCCCTGCCAGGTGATGGTCCAGCCGCCGGTCTGGTTGCCGAGGTCGTCGGCGTTGGAACCGGCGACGTAGACCTTCTGCGACTTCTTCAGCGGGAGCACCCCGCCCGCGTTCTTCAGCAGCACCTGCGACTCGGCGGCGGCCTGGCGCGCTACGGACCGGTGCGAACTGGAGCCGATCTGCGCCGCGTTGCTCGTGTCGGCGTACGGCTTCTCGAAGAGGCCGAGCTTGAACTTCTGGGTGAGGATGCGGGAGACGGCGTCGTCGATCCGCTTCTCGGTGACGTGACCGGCCTTCACCTCGGCGACGAGCATCGCGCTGAAGTCCTTGTAGCTGTACGGGACCATCATCATGTCGACGCCCGCGTTGACCGCCGTGTCGACGTGCGCCGCGTAGTCGCCGGGGAGTTGGTCGATGGCGTTCCAGTCGCTGATGACGAAGCCGTCGAAGCCCATCCGGTTCTTGAGGACGCCGTTGATCATGTCGGCGCGGGCGTGCATCTTCACCGGGCCGAGGCCGTCGCCGACGATGTCGAGAGAGGAGTAGGACGGCATGACCGTGCCGATGCCCCGGTCGACGGCCGTCTGGAACGGGGCCAGGTGGATGGCCTCCAGCTGCTGGCGGGTGACCGTGGTGACGCCCTGGTCGATGGTGTAGGTGCCGGTGGTGGAGGAGCCGTAGGCCGTGCCGCCGTCGCCGACGAAGTGCTTGGCGGTGGCGAGGACCTTGTCGTCGTCCTTCAACTGCCTGCCGTTCGCGGCGCCTTGGAGACCCTGGATCATCGTCTCCATGGACTGCACGAGCGCCGGGTCCTCGCCGAACGACTCGTAGGAGCGGCCCCAGCGTTCGTCACGGGTGACGCAGAGGCAGGGCGCGAAGTCCCAGGGGACGCCGGTCGACCGGACCTCACTGGCCGTCACCGCGCCTGTCCTCCGGGCGAGTTGGGGGTCGCGGGTCGCGCCGATGCCGATGTTGTGCGGCATGATCGTGGCGCCGGCCAGGTTGTTGTGGCCGTGGACCGCGTCGACGCCGTAGATCAGCGGGATCTGGAACCGGGTTGCCTGCGCCCGGAGTTGGAACGCGTCGATCATCTTCGCCCAGGCCGCGGCCGTGTTGGGGGTCGGGGTCGAGCCGCCGCCGGAGAGCAGTGAGCCGAGGTCGTAGGTGGCGACGTCGGCGCCGGTGCCCACGCCGCCGCGCTCGGCCTGGGTCATCTGCCCGGCCTTCTCCTCCAGGGACATGCGCTTGACCAGGTCGGCGACGCGCTTCCTGATCGGCAACTTGCTGTCCAGGTACGGCAGTCCGTGCGCGTCGATGACGACCTGCGGGGTCTCGGTCGGGGCCTTGGCGCCGGTGACCGTCAGCTTGAGCGGGATCGTCTCGGCGTTCTCGGCCGACTTGCCCTTGAGCGTGCGGACCTTGACGGTCTGGGTGGTGCCGGACGCGGTGCCCGCCGGGAAGGTGAGGGTGCCGGAGACCGGGGTGTAGTCCTTGCCGGCGGTGGCGGTGCCGCCGTCGGAGGCGTAGGCGACGGTCACCGGGTCGTCGAGCGGGACGGCGCCGGTGGTGGCCACGGTGACCTCGGCCGTGGCCGTACCGCCCTCCTTGACCGGGTAGACGGCGGAGTCGGTGGTGACGGAGGCGCGCAAGGACTGGTCGGCCTTGCCGTACAACTCGACGTCGTCCATGGCGAATTGGCCGTGGATGCCGACCGGGAGGGTGACCGCGTACCCCCACATCTGGGTGAGGCCGAGGACGTGGTCGATGCCGCCGACGGGCTGGTAGTCCGTGCGGTAGACGAAGTTGGCGAACGGGATCTCGATCTGCTTCCAGCCGGTGAAGTCGTCCGTGAAGGACGTCGTCCACAGCTCGGAGGCCTCGCCGTTCGCGCCGCCGTCCTTGATCTCGAAGTTGGTCGCCTTGCCGGTGTTCTGGCCGTCCCACCAGAACCGGATGCCTTTGTGCGCCGACCAGTCGTGGGCGGGCGCGTTCGCGGCGTAGTCGTGGGTGAAGCCGCCGTAGCCGCTGATGTCGTAGGTACCGGAGAGAACCTTGGCGCCCTCGGGGGCGTCCGGTCTCGCGGTCAGGGCGAGTTGGGGCGGGTCGTCGTTGTCGCCGCCCCAGGTGAAGATGCCCTCGGCGGGCTGGCTCGCGAAGGGCACCTCGCCTTCGAAGCGGTCGACGGCTACGGGTGCGGGGTCGTCGGCCGCCTGGGACACGGCCGGTGACAGCAGCGCGGCCAACAGTGCGGTGGAGACGAGCAGGGCGGTTCTCGGCATGGACCTTCCCTCGGCTCTGGGGCTCTGGTTCACTCTGGTTCGCCCATTTCACTCATGACTTAGATCACGTCGTGAGTTAACTAACGGCCCGCAGACCCGTCAAGACATCTCGTCAGGAAGGGCTAACGGCACCCGTAAGCAAGCGCGGCCAGGTCCGGGCCGACGGCAAGGCCATGAGCCTCGGCGAGTTCGAGAAGCTCGCCGAGGACTCGTGCTGAACTCCTGGGGGCCTACTTGGCCGGTTCCACGCCCGCGCGCAGCAGACCGTACGTGTACGCGTCCTCCAGCGCCTGCCACGACGCGGCGATGACGTTCTCCGCGACGCCCACCGTCGACCACTCGCCCGCGCCGTCGGACGTGGAGATCAGGACGCGGGTCGTGGAGGACGTGCCGTGGACGCCTTCCAGGATGCGGACCTTGTAGTCGACGAGGTCGAGCTTGGCGAGCTGGGGGTAGAGCTTTTCGAGGGCTACGCGCAGGGCGCGGTCGAGGGCGTTGACCGGGCCGTTGCCCTCGGCCGTGGCGACGATGCGCTCGCCCTTGGCGTAGAGCTTGACCGTGGCCTCGTTGGCGTGGGTGCCGTCGGGGCGGTCCTCGACGATCGCGCGCCAGGACTCGACCTCGAAGTAGGAGCGGGCCTTGCCCTCTGCCTCGGCGCGGAGGAGGAGTTCGAAGGACGCGTCGGCCGCCTCGTAGGTGTAGCCCCTGAGTTCGCGCTCCTTGACGCGGTCCACCACCCGGCCGACCAGTTCGCGGTCGCCGCTGATGTCGACGCCGAGTTCCTTGCCCTTCAGCTCGATCGACGCGCGGCCCGCCATGTCGGAGACCAGCATCCGCATGGTGTTGCCGACCTGCTCGGGGTCGATGTGCTGGTACAGGTCCGGGTCGACCTTGATCGCGGAGGCGTGCAGGCCGGCCTTGTGGGCGAAGGCGGATACGCCGACGTACGGCTGGTGCGTCGACGGGGTGAGGTTCACTACCTCGGCGATGGCGTGGGAGATGCGGGTCATCTCACGCAGCTTGCCGTCGGGGAGGACCTTCTTGCCGTACTTCAGCTCCAGGGCCGCGACGACGGGGAAGAGGTTGGCGTTGCCGACGCGCTCTCCGTAGCCGTTCGCCGTGCACTGGACGTGGGTCGCGCCCGCGTCGACGGCGGCGAGGGTGTTGGCGACCGCGCAGCCGGTGTCGTCCTGGGTGTGGATGCCGAGCCGGGCGCCGGTGTCGGCGAGGACGGTGGCGACGACCGCCTGGATCTGCGCCGGGAGCATCCCGCCGTTGGTGTCGCAGAGGATCACGACGGACGCGCCGGCCTCGGCGGCGGACCGTACGACCGCTTTCGCGTACTCGGGGTTGGCGCGGTAGCCGTCGAAGAAGTGCTCGCAGTCGACGAAGACGCGGCGGCCCTGGGCGACCAGGTGGGAGACGGTGTCGCGGACCATCTCCAGGTTCTCGTCGAGGGTGGTGCGCAGGGCCAGCTCGACATGGCGGTCGTGGGACTTCGCGACGAGGGTGATGACGTCGGCGCCGGAGTCCAGGAGTGCCTTGACCTGCGGGTCCTCGGCCGCTTTGGCGCCGGCGCGGCGGGTGGCGCCGAACGCGACCAGCTGGGCGTGCTTGAAGTCGATCTCCTGCCGGGCGCGGGCGAAGAACTCGGTGTCCCGCGGGTTCGCGCCGGGCCAGCCGCCCTCGATGAAGCCAACGCCGAAGTCGTCCAGGTGCCGAGCGATGGCCAGCTTGTCCGCGACGGTGAGGTTGATGCCCTCCCGCTGCGCGCCGTCACGCAGGGTCGTGTCGAAGACGTGGAACGAATCGTCGAGTTCGCTGGTTTCCGTCATGGTCTCTGGCTCCTGAGGATCTGGATCTCGGTCTGTACCGGAATGACCGGCTCCACCGTCCCCCAATGATCCCTCGCGCTGCGCTCCCGGCTGAAGGTGGGCCAGAAAAGCGAAAAACCTCTCGCGGGTGCGAGAGGTCTGCGCGCGGGTCGAGGACGACGATGGCCGCCCGTACCTGGTCGTACGTGGCGGTCACTGCGGACCGGCGCGCCTGCTGCCAATAATCGTGGCGAACGAGAGCACGGGGGCAGTCTGGCACACCTGCGGCCGTGCTCACCGTCCGTCTCATGATGCGAACAGTCGGTTGATCAACTCACCTGGCGGACGAACACGTCCGCGACCCCGTTGGTGTCGTCCGGCACCAGGGAGGACGCCGAGCTGAACGCCACCGCACGCCCGCCGGCGGTCAGCGTGTCCGGTCCCACCTGGGCGTCCGTCGGGAGGGCGGCGCCTTTCCGCCCGGTCCGCAGGTCGCGCACCCGTGTGCCGTCCGCGCCCGCGACGACGGCGTACCGGCCGTCCGCCGTGGCCGACAGGGGACGCCCGTCCGCCACCCGCCGGGACTCGCCGGTGCGCAGGTCGTGGACGTACAGGCCGCCCTCGGCGTCGAGGAGGACGCGGCGGCCGTCCGCGGTGATACGGACCAGGTAGGCGGCGCCGAGGCCCGTGTCGACCTGGGTCCGCTCGCCCGTCCTGCGGTCCTTGACGAAGACGTCGGCCGGGTCCGTCCCGGAGCCGGTGCGGACGCCGTACGCGACCCGTTCGCCGTCGCCGCTCACCGAGGCCCCGGCCTTGTCGCCCTCCTCGGCCGGGGAGATCAGCTCGTCGGTGCCGGTGGCCGTGTCGCGGACGTACAGGAGCCGGGTGGCCTGCGGGCCGTTGCGGTTGCCGATGGTGTACGCGACGTGCGTGCCGTCCGGGCTGATCGACTCCACGCCGCCCAACTCGTCGAAGCCGGGCGGGTTCTCGGGCCACAGCTTCGTCGAGACGCCGGTGGCGCGGTCGTACAGGTACGGCGCCTGGAACCGGACGCCGGCGGAGAAGGCGACCCGGCTCCCGTCGGCGCTCGGCATCGGCGAGCCGTACGCGTAGCCGCTGCCGAGGTCGACCGCGGTGACCTTGCCGGTGGTCAGGTCCTTCAGCCGCAGGCACGTGAAGTACTGCGCGCAGCCCAAGCTCGGCGCCGTCGAGGTGAACGCGACATGCCGGCCGTCGGCGCTGATCGCGGCGCCGCCGGACGGCCCGTCGGCCTGGCTGCCGTCGGCGGCGGTACTGACCCGCTCCACCGGGGGCGGCCGGTGCGGTGCCGCGGTGGCCGGGACGGCGGCGGCACCCAGCGCGAGGAGCAGCGCGGCCCCCAAGGACATGCCGGAGGTGCGTCTGGACATCAACATGATTTCCCCCGAAACCTCGTCTTCCCCCGGTCCCGCACCGGGGACTCACAGGGATGCAAGCGCACCGGGCGCCCCGGGTCAATGCGCTCGTCTGCGTACAACCCGGACGCGCCCTCAGGAGTCCGCGAGGAGCCCCTCGTCGATGAACTCCCTTACGTGGCCGAGAACTTGCGCCCGGTCCGTTCCGCGCAGCCCGATCGCCACATGGATGGAGAACCCGTCGAGGAGGGCGCGGAGGCGGGCGGCGAAGCGGTCCGGGTCGACGCGGCGGAACTCGCCGCGCGAGACGCCCTCCGCGATCAGCGCGACGAGGTCGCGGTGCCAGACGCCCTCGATGACGGCCTGCCGGTCGCGGGCGTTCTCGTCGGCGTTCTGCGAGCGGTTCCAGACCTCCAGCCACAGCGTCCAGTGCGGATCGCGGTGCCCGTGCGGGACGTACAGGTCGACGTACGCGTCGACGCGCTCGCGGGCGGTGGCCGTACGGGTGAGGAGCCGGCCGCGTTCGGCGCCGAGTCTGCCCTCGCTCCACTCCAGGGTCTGGAGCAGGAGTTCGTCCTTGGAGTGGAAGTAGTAGAGGAGATGGCCGCTGCTCATGCCGACCTCGCGGCCGAGCGCCGCCATGGTGAGCTTCTCCAGACCGCGTGCGGCGATCATGCCCATGGCGGCGGCGAGGACGTCCTCGCGCGGCGGCGCGTTCTTCCGCGCACCGGCCATCGTCCGACTCCCTAGATTTTCGGCTGCTGTTGGGTGACGCAGTGGATGCCTCCACCGCCCGCGAAGATCGTACGGGCGTCCACCGGCGTCACCGTCCGCCCGGGGAAGAGACGGCGGAGGATCCCGGCGGCGATCTCGTCCTGCGGGTCGTCGAAGGCGCAGAGCACGACCCCGCCGTTGCAGAGGTAGTGGTTGACGTAGGAGTAGTCGGCCCAGTGGCCGTCGGCCTCCAGCACGGTCGGCGCCGGGATCTCCACGACCTCCAGGCGGCGGCCCTTCGCGTCGGTCTCGGCGCGGAGGAGGGCGAGGTACTCCTGGGAGCGGGCGTGGTCCGGGTGGGCCGGGTCGCGCTGGCTGTGGACCACTACGGTGCCGGGCCGGGCGAAGGCCGCGACGATGTCGACATGGCCCTGGGTGCCGTAGACGCCGTAGTCGCCGGTGAGGCCGTGCGGGAGCCAGATGGCCTTGGTGGTGCCGAGGTTGGCGTGGATCTCCGCCTCGACCTGCTCGCGGGTCCAGCCGGGGTTGCGGCCGGCGCCGAGCTGGACCGTCTCGGTGAGCAGGACCGTGCCCTCGCCGTCGACGTGGATGGCGCCGCCCTCGTTGACGAGTTCCGAGGTGTACGTCTTCGCGCCGGCGAGATCCGCGACGTGCGAGCCGATCTTCGCGTCGTGCTCCCAGCGGGCCCAGTCCTGGGCGCCCCAGCCGTTGAACGTCCAGTCCACGGCGGCCAGTTCACGGCCGTCGGTGACGAACGTGGGGCCGATGTCCCGCATCCACGCGTCGTCCAGTTCGCGCTCGACCAGGTCGATGTCCGGGCCGAGCAGTTCGCGCGCCGACTCGGCCTGCCCGGGCCCGTGCATCATCGTCACCGGTTCGAAGCGGCGCACGGCACGGGCCACCGACGCCCAGGCGGTACGGGCCTCCGCCAGCTCCCCGGCGTTGGTGAAGGTCGGGTTGGGCCCGGGCCAGGCCATCCAGGTGCGCTCGTGCGGGGCCCACTCGGGGGGCATACGGAAGCCGTCGGCGGCGGGCGTGGTCATGAGGAATCCTTTCCGGAAATGTGACACTCGACCGGCCATGTGTCACAAAAAGTAGAGGCGGTTGAGGGAGACGGACTCGGCCGGTTCGGAGCGCAGCGGCTCCCCGTCGAGGGTGACCAGGCCGGTGCGCTGGTCGACGTCGACCGCTCCGGTACGGGAGTTGAGCCGCAGGTCGGCGGGTCCGATGCCCCGGGTGCCGCGAACTGCCACGCGGCGGCGGCGAGTTGGCATCGAGTCGTTGCCCTGGTCCAGGGCCGCCTGTGCGACGAAGGCCACGGAGATGTCGGCGGGGGTCGTACCGTGCGCGCCGAACTGCGGTCCCAGAACCAGGGGTTCGCAGGTGTCGGTCGCCGCGTTGGGGTCGCCGACCACGCCGTAGGCCGGGAATCCCGACTTCAGCACCAGCTGCGGTTTCGCGCCGAAGTACTCGGGCCGCCACAGCACGAGGTCGGCGAGCTTGCCGACCTCGAGGGAGCCGACCTCGTGCGAAAGCCCGTGCGCGATCGCGGGGTTGATGGTCAGCTTGGCGATGTAGCGCAGGACGCGTTCATTGTCGTCATCACCGGACGGCGCGCCGAGTTCGGCCTTCATCTTCCCGGCCATCGCGAACGTACGGCGGACCGTCTCTCCCGCCCGGCCCATGCCCTGCGCGTCGGACGAGGTGATGCCGATCGCGCCCAGGTCGTGCAGCACGTCCTCGGCACCCATCGTCCCGGCGCGGATGCGGTCGCGGGCCATGGCGGCGTCGCCGGGCAGGTCGGTCTTCAGGTCGTGGACGGAGACGATCATGCCGTAGTGCTCGGCGACGGCGTCCCGGCCGAAGGGGAGGGTGGGGTTGGTGGAGGAGCCGATGACGTTCGCGACTCCCGCCATTTTCAGGACGTTCGGCACGTGTCCGCCGCCGCACCCCTCGATGTGGAAGGCGTGGATCGTCCGGCCCTCCAGGACACGAAGCGTGTCCTCCACCGACAGGCACTCGTTCAACCCGTCGCTGTGCAGGGCGACTTGGACGTCGTGGTCCTCCGCTACCCGCAACGCCGTATCCAGGGCGCGGGTGTGGGCGCCCATGTCCTCGTGGACCTTGAAGCCGCTGGCACCGCCTTCGGCGAGCGCCTCGATCAGCGGTGCGTCCGAGGACGACGAACCCCGGCCCAGGAAGCCGATGTTGACCGGCCAGGCGTCGAACGCGTTGAACGCGTGGCGCAGCGCCCAGGGCGAGTTGACGCCGACGCCCCACACCGGGCCGAACTCCTGGCCGATGATCGTGGTCACCCCGGACGCCAGCGAGGCCTCCATGATGCGCGGCGACAGCAGATGGACATGCGTGTCGACGGCACCGGCGGTGGCGATCAGCCCCTCGCCGGAGACGATGGAGGTACCGGTGCCGACGACGACGTCGACCCCGTCGAGGGTGTCGGGGTTACCGGCCCGCCCGAGGGAACAGATCCGCCCTTCGCGGATACCGATGGAGACCTTCCGGATGCCCTGCACCGCGTCGATCACCACCACATTGCTGATCACGACGTCGCAGGTGTCGCGGACGGCGGCGGCCTTGAGGTGCAGTCCGTCGCGGGCGGTCTTGCCGAAGCCGGCGAGGAACTCGTCGCCGTAGCGCTGGGAGTCGGACTCGACGCGGACGGTCAGCCCCGAGTCGCCGAGGCGGACCCGGTCGCCGGCACGGGGGCCATGGGTGGCGGCGTACTCGTACGGGTTCACAGCTCGACTCCCAGGTAGCCGCAGGCGGTTGCCCGGCGCAGGGCCTCTTCCTTGGCGCCCGGCGCGTCCAGCGGTCCGTCGACGAGCCCCGCGAAACCGATCGCGATCCGCTCGCCGCCGATCGGCAGCAGACCGACCTCGGCGCGCTCGCCCGGCCCGAAGCGGACGGACGACCCGGCGGGTACGGCGAGCCGCATGCCGTAGGCCTCGGCGCGGGGGAAGTCGAGGCGCGGGTTGGCCTCGAAGAAGTGGAAGTGGGAGGTCACGGAGACGGGGACGGTCGCCGTGTTGACGACCGTGAGGCGGACGACGGCCTCGGGCTCGGCGTGCGCGGGCCCGGGCCGGAGCGCGCCCGGAGCCCGGTCCCCCAGGCTGCCGCCGCCGATGGGGTCGGAGACGACCGCGAGTCGCGAGCCGTCGTCGAAGACGGCCTCGACATGCACCTCGGTGACGACGTCGGCGACACCCGGCAGGACGTCGTCCGGCCCCAGGACCGACCGGGCGCGCGAGATCGCGACGGCGAGTCGCGCACCGTCCCTGGCCGCCTCGCACACCGTGTCCGCGATGAGCGCGGTGGCCTCCGGCACGTTGAGCCGGAGGCCGCGCGCCTTGCGGGCGCGGGCCAGTTCGGCGGCCGAGAACAGCAGCAGCCGGTCACGTTCCGTGGGGGTGAGTCTCATCCCGCATCCCTCCTTTAGAGCAGAACTCTAAACGAAGAATCCTCACACCGGGCGACTTGACGCGCCCCCATCCCTGGTTTGCATTGAACGTCACTCTAAACCGGGCGGGGCTCATCATTTCTGGGCGCCTCCGTGCACGGGCCACTGGACGGTCGCGCCCTGCGCTCTCAGCCCGTCTGGGGGTGCCCCCTCTGGGGGAGTGTGAGGACGAGGCCGTTCAGGCCGGTCACCCCGGCTCCAACCCCGGCAGGAACTCGCTCGCCCCGAACGCCGGCCTCAGGTCGGTGAACCACGTCGCGCTCTCGTCGTACGCCGCGAAGAACGGGCGGTCCACGAGGGCGGGATCGCGGGCCTGGATCAGATGCAGCACGAAGACCTTCTCGCCGGCGATCTCCGCGACGCCGTCGACGCAGACCTTGCCCGGCATCGCGGACATGACCGGGCCGCGGACCGTGCGGGCGAGGCCGGAGACGCGGGCGTAGGCGTCGCGGAAGATCTGGTGACCGCGGGCCAGCGGGACGCCGAAGTAGCCCTGGGGGCCGGTGTCGCGCTCGACGAACTGGTAGTACGGCACCGCGCCGAGCGTGGTCGTCTCGTCCCACAGTTCGGCCCAGGCCTCTGCGCTGTCGTTGATGCCGGCCACCAGCGGGCCCTGGCAGCGGATCACCGCGCCCGTGCCCCGTACCCGGCGCATCGCCTCCCGTACGACCGGCGGGCGCACCTCCTGCGGATGCGTGAAGTGGGCCATGAGGGCGAGGTGACGGCCGCTCGCCACCACCTTCTCGAAGAGGAGGAGCAGGTCGTCGGCGTCCCGGTCGGTCGTGAAGCGGTACGGCCAGAAGGCGAGGGACTTGGTGCCGATGCGGATCGAGCGGACCGTGTCGATCTCCAGGAGGGGGTCGACGTAGCGGCGAAGGACCTCTGTACTCATCACCAACGGGTCGCCGCCCGTGATGAGGGTGCTGGTGACCTCGGGGTGGGCCCGGAGGTAGGCGGTGGTCGTGGTGATGTCGTCGGTGGCGATGCGGAGTTCGGACTCGCCGACGAACTGCGGCCAGCGGAAGCAGTACGTGCAGTAGGCGTGGCAGGTCTGGCCCTGGCGCGGGAAGACCAGCACGGTCTCGGGGTACTTGTGCTGGAGGCCGGTGAGGCGTTCGCCCTCGTGCACGGGCACGTTGGCGTCGAGCTGGCCCGAGGGGTGCGGGTTCAGCTTCATCCGGATCTCGTGGGCCGCGCGCAGGACTTCGGCCTTGGGTGCCTCCTGGGAGAGGAGGTCGGCCATCTGCTTGAGGTCGGGTTCGGGCAACATCCCGGCCTGCGGGAACGTCAGCCGGAAGATCGGGTCGCCGGGGACCGCCGACCAGTCGATCAACTCGTCCACGACATACGTGTTCGTACGGAACGGCAGGACCGTGGAGACGGCCCGCAGGGCGAGCCGCTCGGCGGCCGACAGGGACACGCGTTTCAGCAGGCCGTCCAGGTCGCGGGGGGTGAAGGCGCGAAATCGGGGGCGGTGCGTTGAACTCATGTGTGCCGGGGCCTCTATTCCGTGGCCAGGACCGTGGGCGGCCTCAGCTCAAAGAACGTAGTCTCCAACGCACCGTACTTGTCCGCGAAGTGCTGCCTCAGCAGCTCATGCAGGTCACTCTCGTCATCGACGACGATCAGTTGATGGGCACCCGGCACGCCCAAGGCCTCGCTGAACGCAGAGAGTTGGTCGGGCGGGTGGCGGGCCAGGTACGAGACCAGGTCGTATCCGGGGACATACAGAACGCCCTCGACGGATACGAACCGGCAGCTGAACTCCCGCCGCCCGTCTGCCGCGTCGACCAGGGTCACCGGCATGTGTATGAACTGCTCCACCAGTTTGCCCTGCTGCCAGAGTTCGTCGAAGCGTTGCTCCAAGAACGTGCCCAGTGGGGATCGCACCGCGACCTCCAGCTGGACGCCCTCGCCGGAGAGCCGGCCGATGGTCAGGAAGGAGACCAGGCAGCGGTCGTCCCATCGGTACAGGGTGCCACCCGGGGACGTCGAGCACAGCCGCACCTCCATCAGCGGGCGGGATACGTCGTCAAGTCGGCGAGCGAAATGCTCCAGGATACGTATGTTGCTCAGGATCCCTAGACGAACGACGGAATCCTGCTGGCCCAGTTCAAGACTGCGCCGGATGACGGCGGGGGAATCGGGATCGAGTAGCAGGATCTGAACTCGGGCACCATGCCCAGTGGCCTCTTTGACACCGCGAAAGAAACGCTCGGCGTACTGGGGGCCGAAGAGGTTGGAGAAGGTGTCCAGCACCTTCACGTTCGAGATCGAGCCGTGGACCTGGGCGCTGAACCACTCATAGTCAAGCCGGGGGTGTTCGCGGACCCGGCCCTCCTGGGCTCGGGCGATCAGCGGGCCGATCACGAAGACGGTGATGACGACGCCCACGATGTCGGTGCCCAGGTTGAGGGTGAGGTTCTCGCTGAAGTTGTCCATGCGCTTGGCGAGCCAGAGCAACAGTCCGGCGCAGGCGGCGAGCAGGAGGAGCACAGTGAGGCTCTGCGGGCGGCGCGGAGTGCGCAAGGCGCGGAGCAGCCGGCGCGGCGGCCTCACCGACGGCGTTCGTCCGTTCACCCGCGCTCCCTCCCCGGCCGCGCCCGCGCACGGCAGAGCGCGCTCCCCCCTCGCGGAATCAGTGGATACCCAAGCGGGGGAGGCGCTACGCGTCGAACGAACTACCGACCGCTGGCCGGAATTCGACCTCAGCCCAGCCGGTGCATCCAGCCGTGCTTGTCCGCGGTGTCGCCGCGCTGGATGTCGAGGAGTGCCGAGCGGAGCTTCAGCGTGACCTCGCCGGGCTCGCCGCCCGACTGCGTCCACTCCGCGCCGGTGCGCTTGACCGTGCCGACCGGGGTGATGACCGCGGCCGTACCGCAGGCGAAGACCTCCGTCAGCGTGCCGTTCTCGGCGTCGCGCTGCCACTGCTCGACGGAGATCCGGCCCTCCTCCGGCTGGTAGCCGAGGTCGCGGGCCAGGGTGAGGAGGGAGTCACGGGTCACGCCCTCCAGGATCGAGCCGGTGAGGGTGGGGGTGACGATCCGGTCGCCGTACACGAAGTACAGGTTCATGCCGCCGAGTTCCTCGACCCACTTGCGCTCGACCGCGTCGAGGTAGCAGACCTGGGCGCAGCCCTGTTCGGCGGCCTCGGCCTGGGCGAGGAGGGAGGCGGCGTAGTTGCCGCCGGTCTTGGCGTCGCCCATGCCGCCGGGGACGGCGCGGACGTGGTCCTCGGAGACCCAGATGGAGACGGGCTGCACGCCGCCGGGGAAGTAGGCGCCGGCCGGGGAGGCGATGACCAGGAAGAGGTACTCGTTGGCGGGCTTCACGCCCAGGCCGACCTCGGTCGCGATCATGAACGGGCGGAGGTAGAGGGACTCCTCGCCGCCGTGCGCCGGGACCCAGTCGCGGTCCTGCTGGACCAGCACGTCACAGGCCTCGATGAACGTCTCGACCGGCAGCTCGGGCATGCCGAGGCGGCGCGCGGAGGTCTGGAAGCGGCGGGCGTTCTTCTCGGGGCGGAAGGTGGCGACGGAGCCGTCGGCCTGCCGGTACGCCTTGAGGCCCTCGAAGATCTCCTGCGCGTAGTGCAGGGTCATGTTCGCCGGGTCGAGGGAGAGGGGGCCGTACGGCACGAGCTGGCCGTCGTGCCAGCCGCGGCCCTCGGTCCACTTGATCGTCACCATGTGGTCGGTGAAGTGGCGGCCGAACCCGGGGTTCGCCAGAATCGCGTCGCGCTCGGCGGCGGAAAGTGGCGAGGCCGAGGGCTTGAGCTCGATCGTGGGCGTCGTCATGAGTGGTTGTCCTTCACCGGTTGTGTGTGACGGGCCGCGCTCACGCCCCTCCACTGCCAGTGGCCAGTGCTAGGACGTCCGAGCATTGCCTCATTCCGCGGCTCCGCGTTCGATTATCGCGCGGGGAGGACCGTGGACGAAAACGGCGTGAATGCGACCCGGGGGATGATGGTGGCACCCGGCGGGGACATAAGAAAAGCCGCCGGGTGCATATGCGACCCGGCGGCTTCGGAAGACTACGAGAGTTCTTCGAGTGGGCGCGGGGTCAGCCGGCTACTCGTACGGCGAGCGCGTCGCCGATCTCGGTGGTGCTGCGCGCGGGCTTGCCGGTGCGCTCCGCGAGGTCGGCGGAGACGGCCTCCTCGATGCGGACGGCCTCGGCGTCGTAGCCGAGGTGGCGCAGCAGGAGGGCGACGGACAGGACCGTGGCGGTGGGGTCGGCCTTGCCCTGGCCCGCGATGTCCGGGGCCGAGCCGTGCACGGGCTCGAACATCGAGGGGAACTCGCCGGACGGGTTGATGTTCCCGCTCGCGGCGACGCCGATGCCGCCGGAGACGGCCGCGGCGAGGTCGGTGATGATGTCGCCGAAGAGGTTGTCGGTGACGATCACGTCGAAGCGGGCCGGGTCGGTGACGAGGTAGATCGTCGCCGCGTCGACGTGGATGTAGTCGGTGGTGACCTCGGGGAACTCGGCCGCGACCTTGTTGAAGACGTTCGTCCACAGGTGGCCGGCGAAGGTCAGCACGTTGTTCTTGTGGACCAGCGTGAGCTTCTTGCGCGGGCGGGCCTGGGCGCGGGCGAAGGCGTCGCGGACGACGCGCTCGACACCGAAGGCCGTGTTGACGGAGACCTCGGTGGCGACCTCGTGCTCGGTGCCCTTGCGGATGGTGCCGCCGTTGCCCGTGTACGGGCCCTCGGTGCCCTCGCGGACCACGACGAAGTCGATCTCCGGCTCACCGGCGAGGGGGGTCGCCACGCCCGGGAGCAGCTTGCTCGGCCGCAGGTTCACGTGGTGGTCGAAGGCGAAGCGCAGCTTGAGCAGGAAGCCCCGCTCAAGGACACCGGACGGGACCGACGGGTCACCGATCGCGCCCAGCAGGATCGCGTCGTGCGGCTTCAGCGCGGCCAGGTCGGCGTCGGTGAGGGTCTCACCGGTCGCGTGGTAGCGGCGGGCGCCGAAGTCGAACTCCTTGGTCTCCAGCTTCACATCCTGCGGAAGGACGGCGGAGAGGACCTTGAGACCTTCGGCCACGACTTCCTGACCGATGCCGTCACCGGGGATCACTGCGAGATCGATGCTGCGAGACATGCCCGTCACCGTACTCCTCGTCCCATGGGATGACATGGGGTGTCCAAGATGCGGACGCGTCTCGGGGGTACGGTGTCGACCGTTCGACCGGCGTTCACCCTTGCGCCGGGAGGCCGTTGGACTGCTGGGGGAGTTTCATCGACATGGAGACACCGGATGTCGGCATCCCGGAACACCTCGCGTCCCGGATGAGCATGGCCGAGCAGTACGAGTACCTGCGCACCAAGCTGTCCCGGCGCCGCGCCCTGGTGACGGCGGGCTCGGTGGCGGGCGGGCTGCTGACGGGGTGTGCCGGTGGTACGGCGACGGGCGCCCAGAAGTCGGCCTCCCCCGCCACGTCGAAGGTCCCCGGCGCGGCCGTCACCCCCTTCGGCCGCCATCTCGCCTTCGGCGCCGACCCGAAGACCGCGATGCGGGTCTCCTGGCAGGTGCCGTTCGCGGTCAAGGAGCCGTACGTGCGCATCGGGACGAAGCCCGACGACCTCGGCCGCAGGATCACCGCCGAGGTACGCGACCTGCACACTCCGGGGCTGACGGGTGTACGCCCGGCCGTCGAGCAGTACTACGTCCACGCGGCCCTGAACGGCCTCCGCCCCGGCACGACGTACTACTACGGCGTCGGCCACGAGGGCTTCGACCCGGCCGCCCCGGCCCACCGCTCGACGATCGGCTCGTTCCGTACGGCGCCGGCGAGCCCGGAGAAGTTCGTGTTCACGGCCTTCGGCGACCAGGGCGTGAGCAACGCGGCGGCCACCAACGACCACGTCGTCCTGCGCCAGAACCCCGCCTTCCACCTCCACGCCGGTGACATCTGCTACGCCGACACCAACGGCCAGGGCAAGAAGACGGACGGCTACGACCCGACGTACTGGAACCTCTTCCTCAAGCAGAACGAGGGCGTCTCCCGGTCCGTCCCGTGGATGGTGACGACCGGGAACCACGACATGGAGGCCTGGTACTCCCCCGACGGCTACGGCGGCCAGCTCGCCCGCTGGTCCCTCCCGGACAACGGCTTCGACCCGACGCACGCGCCCGGCGTGTACTCCTTCGTCTACGGCAACGTCGGCGTCGTGGCGCTCGACGCGAACGACGTGTCGTACGAGATCACCGCCAACCTCGGCTACACCGGCGGCAAGCAGACGAAGTGGCTGGACGGCAGGCTGCGCGACCTGCGGGCGACCAAGGGGATCGATTTCCTCGTGGTCTTCTTCCACCACTGCGCGTACTCGACCTCCGCGCACGCCTCGGACGGCGGGGTACGGGCCGAGTGGCTGCCGCTGTTCAAGAAGCACCAGGTGGACCTGGTGATCAACGGGCACAACCACGTCTACGAGCGGACCGACGCCGTCAAGGACGGCGCGGTCGGCAGGGCGGTGCCCATCGGTGCTTCCACCGATCCGACGAAGGACGGCATCGTCTACGTCACGGCGGGCGGCGGCGGCCGGGATCTGTACGGCTTCCCGGCGGGCGTCAAGGAGAGCTACGAGGGGCACGTCACCCGGCACGGGGCGATCGACACCGCGCAGTGGGCGAAGGGGCAGCACGCGAGGGCGGAGACGGTGGAGTGGTCGCGGGTGCGCTACCGGGGCTTCTCCCTCCTCGCGGTGGAGGCGGAGAGCGGCGGCACGCCCCGGCTCAAGGTGTCGGCGCTGGACCAGAACGGCAGGCGCATCGACCACTTCGAGGTGCGGCGCGGCCGATGAGACCGCGCCGCACCCCGTACGGGCGCGGCTCCCGGCTGGTGGGTGGTGTTACTGCGGCTCAGTGGCCGGTCTCGCCGCCGTTGTCCCGGCGGTCGAGGGCACGCTGGAGAGCTGCGGCGGCGTTCTTGCGCTCGGACTCGCTCGTGCGGGACACGTGGCGGACGCGGCGGCGGACGGTCGTCTCGGCCATGGAGAATCGACTCCTTCGATAATTCCTGGAGTGCGGAAGGGGGTTACGAGACGCCGGAGGGGGCGGGGAGCAGTGGGCCGCAGGGATTGCCTGCGCGATGCCCGGCTCACGGCCGCCATTCGCTTGGTCGAGCGAGACGTTCGGCTCCTACAAAGCTAGGACAGGGCCGCGCATCTGTCTCCACAATTACTCGGACTTCCTACTATCTGAGACGGTGAAACGAGTCACAGGTCGCTGACCTGCGGTTTCACAAAATGCGTCGCTACCTCAGAGCACATCCCCGTCACGCCAGTCGAAGAGAAGCTCCTCGCCGAGGTCGAGAGGTCCGGCGAGTGCGGGGCGGACGTACGTACTGTCCTCCTCCTCGGGCAGGTGGACGATGCCGTCCGGGCCGAGGGCGGAGATCTTGCCGCCCCACAGCCGCCAGCCGCGCACGGTGTAGAGACGGGCGCCGTCGTCGCTCGCGCCGAGCAGACCGACGTCGTAGGCGTGGTCGACGATCCGCTCCAGCTCGGCCATGACCCGCCCGCCGTGTCCCCGGCGCCGCGCGTCGGGCCGTACGCCGACCCCCTCCACGTACCCGACCCGGAGCCAGCGCCCGCGATACCGCACCCGGCGCATGACGACCGAGCCGTGCGCGACGAGCCCGGTGTCGTCGGCGAGCAGGGCGTGCACGCCGCCGAGGCCGTGCTCCCAGTCCTGGTCGGTGAGGTCGCCGCCGAAGGCCGCGTCCAGCAGTTCGCGGGCGGCGCGGAGGTCGGCCGGGGTGAGGTCGGCCGTGTGGGCGGTGCGCATACGGATGGTCACGGGGTCAGTATCGGAGACGACGGCTCAGAGTGCTGCCGTCATCACCGCATCGCGAAATCCGGACGGGTCCTCGACCCATGGCAGATGCCCGGCCGCCGGCAGGGTCACCCGCCGCACCCGGGGCAGCGCCCGCGCGAGCGAGTCGACCGCCGAGCGGGGCCGGATGTCCTGGGCACCGTCCACGATGACGACCGGCACGTCGAGGGCCCGGCAGGCGGCGTACAGGGCGGGGGTGCCGGTGGTCTGCTTCGCTTCGGCGTTCAGGGCCTTGTTGCAGGGGAAGTTGATCGGGAACCAGGGGTCGGCCATCCGCTCGGCGTGCTCGATCGCCCGGTCGCGGTCCACGAATTCGGCCGACCACTGGAGCACGGCCCGGTCACGGCTCTCGTCGGGCAACTCCCGCCAGCGGGCGAGCCGTTGGGGATCCTCGCCGAGTCGCCCGAGGAGGTTCTCCTCGTAGGCGTCGTGCCAGTCGGCGTCGGGCCCGATGCCGGTGCCGCTGACGTAGACGAGGGCGGCGACGCGGTCCGGGTGGGCGAGGGCGTAGCTCAGGGCGAGCGACGCGCCCCAGGAGTGGCCGAGCAGCACGGGCCGCTCCAGCGCGAAGTGCCGTCGTACGGCGTCGAGATCGGCCACGAACCGCTCGGTGGTCCACGGGCCCGCGCAGGGCTCGGACCGGCCGCAGCCGCGCTGGTCCCAACGGACCACCGTGGCACGGTCGTCGAACATCGCGGCCACGTCCTCGGACATGTCCCACAGTCCGGGTCCGCCGTGGCACAGCACCAGGGGTGTGGTGCCGGGTGTGCCACGGCCGGACCGGGAGGCCCACAGCCGTACTCCGTCGTCCGCCGTAACCGCCGTGTTCCGCAGAGGGGTTGAGGTCATGACGGGGAGTCTGCCCGCTGCGGGCACTGTGTGGCTGTCAGCCCATGTGCGGGTAGGTGTAGTCGGTCGGCGCCACCAGGGTCTCCTTGATGGCTCGGGTCAGGGTCCAGCGCATCAGGTTCTGGGGGGCGCCGGCCTTGTCGTTGGTGCCGGAGGAACGGCCGCCGCCGAAGGGCTGCTGGCCGACGACCGCGCCGGTCGACTTGTCGTTGATGTAGAAGTTGCCGGCCGCGTAGCGCAGCTTCTCCATCGTGTACGCCGCCGCCGCACGGTCGCCCGCGATGACCGAGCCCGTCAGCGCGTAGTCCGAGACCGACTCCATCTGGGTCAGCATCTCGTCGTAGTTCTCGTCGTCGTAGACGTGCACGGCGAGGAACGGGCCGAAGTACTCCGTGGTGAACACCTCGTTGGCCGGGTCGCTGCACTCGACGACCGTCGGGCGGACGAACCAGCCGACCGAGTCGTCGTACGAACCGCCCGCCACGATCGTGCAGTTGGGGTCCGCCTTGGCGCGGTCGATGGCCGCCTTGTTCTTGGCGAAGGCGCGCTCGTCGATGACCGCGCCGATGAAGTTGGAGAGGTCGGTGACGTCGCCCATGGTCAAGTACTCGACCTCGGCGGCGAATTCCTCCTTGAAACCGGAGTTCCAGATCGACGCCGGGATGTACGCCCGGGAGGTCGCGGAGCACTTCTGCCCCTGGTACTCGAAGGAACCCCGGGTCAACGCCGTCTTCAACACGGCACGGTCCGCGCTCGGGTGGGCGACGACGAAGTCCTTGCCGCCGGTCTCGCCGACCAGGCGCGGGTAGGAGCGGTACTTCTCGATGTTCGCGCCGACCGTCTTCCACAGGTACTGGAAGGTCTTGGTGGACCCGGTGAAGTGGATGGCGGCCAGGTCCCGGTGCTCCAGGGCGACCTTGGAGACCTCGATGCCGTCGCCGGTGACGAGGTTGATGACGCCCTTGGGCAGCCCGGCCTCCTCCAGCAACCGCATGAGCAGAACGGCGGAATGGGTCTGCGTCGGGCTCGGCTTCCAGACCACCACATTGCCCATCAGCGCGGGCGCCGTCGGCAGGTTGCCCGCGATCGCGGTGAAGTTGAACGGGGTGATCGCGTAGACGAAGCCTTCGAGCGGGCGGTGGTCGAGGCGGTTCCAGACGCCCGGGGAGTTCGCCGGGGGCTGCTCGGCGAGCAGGTCGCGGGCGTACTTCACATTGAAGCGCCAGAAGTCGACCAGCTCGCAGGGGCAGTCGATCTCGGCCTGCTGGGCGGTCTTCGACTGCCCGAGCATGGTGGAGGCGGCGAGGGTCTCCCGCCACGGGCCGGACAGCAACTCCGCCGCGCGCAGGATGATCGCGGCGCGGTCGTCGAAGGACATCGCGCGCCAGGCGGGCGCGGCGGCGAGGGCCGCGTCGATCGCGTCCTGGGCGTCGGACCGGGTCGCGTTGGCGTACGTCCCGATCCGCGCCTTGTGGTTGTGCGGCTGTACGACGTCGACGCGCTCGCCGCCGCCCATCCGCCGCTCGCCGCCGACGGTCATCGGCAGGTCGATCGGGTTCTCGGCCAGTTCCTTGAGCTTGGCCTCCAGACGGGCACGCTCGGGAGAACCGGGCGCGTAGCCGTGCACCGGCTCGTTGACGGGGGTGGGGACCTGGGTCACAGCGTCCATGAGTTCCGTAACTCCTTGTACGTGAGCGGGTGTTCGGTCAGCCCTTGGTGAGGGTGGATCGTGCGAAGAAGAGGAGGTTGGCCGGCTTCTCCGCGAGGCGCCGCATGCTGTGCCTTCCCGGGGGACAACCCCCGGACCCCCGGCAGAAATACCTCGGCGCGGGCGTCATCTCTCAGCCCCTGGTCAGCATGCTGCGGGCGAAGAAGCGCAGATTCGCCGGCTTCTCCGCAAGGCGCCGCATGAAGTAGCCGTACCAGTCCGTGCCGTAGGCCGTGTAGACGCGCATGCGGTGGCCTTCGGCGGCGAGCCGCAGATGTTCCTCGCTCCTGATCCCGTACAGCATCTGGAACTCGTACTCGTCGAGCTTGCGGCCCGCGCGCCGGGCGAGTTCCTGGGCGATGGAGATGAGGCGGGGGTCGTGGGACCCGATCATCGGGTAGCCGTCGCCCTCCATCAGGATCCGCAGGACGCGGACGTACGCCTTGTCGATCTCGTGCTTCTGCTGGTACGCGACCTCGGCGGGCTCCTTGTACGCGCCCTTCACCAGCCGGACGCGGCTGCCGGCCTCGGCGAGGCGGCGGGCGTCGGCCTCGGTGCGGAAGAGGTAGGCCTGGATGACGCAGCCGGTCTGCGGGAAGTCCTTCCGCAGCTCCTCGTGGATCGCGAACATCGAGTCGAGGGTGGTGTGGTCCTCGGCGTCGAGCGTGACGGTCGTACCGATGGCGGCGGCGGCCTCGACGACGGGCCGGACGTTCGCGAGGGCGAGTTCGTGACCGCCGTGGAATGCAGGGGCGGGCCCGGAGGGCCCTTCGAGCAGGGTGGTGGTGGGCGACGGGAGGGACTGGCCGAACATGGACAGCTTGATGGACATCTCGGCCCGGGGGCCCAGTTCCAGCTCCGCGAGCCGCTCGACGAGCAGGAGATAGGCGTCGCGGGCGGCGGCGGCCTGCTCGGGGGTGGTGATGTCCTCGCCGACGACGTCCATCGTCAGTTCCAGGCCCTTGGCGGTGAGGTCCTGGATGATCGGCACGATCTCGTCCACGGTCTCGCCGGGGATGAAGCGGTCGACGACCTGCTTGGTCACCGGCGCCGCCGAGATCAGCCGGCGCATCTGATCGCTGCGCGAGGCGGCGAGAATCACGGGACCCAGCACGGGGCACCTCCAGGCGGTCGAACATACGGGGAACCACCGTGAAACCTAGGGATGTCTCCGATCGTCGGCCATCGACAGCTGTCACGCATCCGTGCCGCAGATCTCAGACAGATGTATGAAGGCGGCCGGGAACCGGCGCGGGAATGCGGGAGAATGCCCGGGTGACATCCGATTCCAGAGGCGACTACCAGGAGCTCGTGGACGAGATCTCCGAGCTGCTCGGCGCCCCGGCGACCCTGGAGAACCGTGACTTCGAACTGATCGCCTTCGGGGCCTACGACGGCGAGGGCGACCTGGACCCGTCGGCACTGGACCCGGTCCGCACCCGCTCGATCCTGACCCGGCGCTCCACGGCGGCGATCCGCACCTGGTTCGAGGGCTTCGGCATCACCCGGGCGACCGGCCCGGTCCGCATCCCGCCGACCCCGGAGGCCGGGGTCTACCGGGGCCGTATCTGCCTCCCCGTCCGCCATCGGGGCGTCGTCCTCGGCTACGTCTGGCTCCTGACCGACGACCCGGGGCCCGGCGCCCCGCAGCTGGACGCGGCCATGGAGGTGACGGCCCGTATCGGCGCGCTCCTCGCGGACGAGGCACAGGCGGGCGCCGACCTCACGCGCGAGCTGCGGGCCGTCCTCACCGCCGAGCGGGGCTGGCAGCGGGACATGGCGGTGGCCGCGCTGCGTACGGCGCTGGGCCCGCGCGGCGAGGGCCCGCACACGGTGGTCTGCGTGGCCCCCTGGCCGTCGACCGCCGACCCGGACGAGGCCCCGTCGGCCCGTACGGTGCCGCACGCGACGGCGCTGTGCACGGTGCCGTGGGGGGCGGAGGGGGGCCAGTGCCTGGCGGTGCTGGTACGGCTGCGTTCCGCGGACGTCCTGACGCCGGCGACCTCGGCGGCGACCCGTCTGCTCGAACGGGCCTCCGGCACCCGGGCCACGCACGGCGGAGCGGCCGGCCCGGGTGAGCCGGGAGGCGGCGAGGCGGCGGAGGCCGGTGCGGCGGGCCGGGCGGGCCGGGCGGGCCGGGCGGGCCGGGGCCGGGGCGGCGGGTTCGCCGCGGGGGTCGCCGGCGGGCGGCTCGGGCTGGCGGTGATCGGCGTGGCCTGGCAGGAGGCCTCGGCCGCGGCGCGGGCGGCGCTGGCAGAGCCGCGACACGGGCCGGTGGCCACCTGGGCGACGATCGGGCCGTACCGTCTACTGACGGCGCTGCCCTCGGAGATCGCCCACGACCCCTCCGTACGGACCCTGCTGGCCCCCGCCCATCACGCACTCGTCCGCACCGCCGAGGTGTACCTGGACCGCGCGGGCCAGGCCGGTCTGACGGCCGCCGAGCTGGGGATCCACCGCCAGACCCTGTACTACCGGCTGTCACGCGTGGAACAGCTGACGGGACTGGACCTGGACGACGGAGAGGACCGGCTGCTGCTGCACATGGCGCTCAAAGGGGCCCGGCTGCGCTGAAGTTCACCCCCGGCGGGAATGTCGGACATCGAGGCATGCGGGGTCCGGGAACGCTAGCCTCTCGTGCTGTACCGGGCGGCCGAGGGCTATGGGGGACGAGGGACGTGGAGAGCGACGTGGCGGCGTTCCGCCGGATGGAGCGTCATCTGCTGGGCTCGGCACAGGAGGCCAACTACCTGGTCGACCTGTCCAACGTGGTCCGGGACACCACGCTCGGCGGCGGCAGTCCCCGGGCGTTGCAGCGATTACGGCTGGTCCTGCGGGCGCTGCGCGAGTCCACCGGCGACCATGAGGTCACCGTCCACGCGATCGCGGACAACAGCCTGCTGCATCCGCGCCACGACGGGGAGTTCCCCGACCCCGGGGAGGGCCCGCTGCTGCGCGAGTGGCGGGACCGCGGTCTCATCGCCGCCATCGCCAAGGCGGATCCGGACCTGCTGGACCACGCGAACGAGTTCGGTATCCGGGTCATCAGCGGGGACTACTTCCGGGGCCACCGGGGGGAGCACCCCTGGATCCAGGGAGACCGTGAACACTTCCTCAAACCCGAACGGCACGACGGCGGTCCGGTGCGGCTGGTGCTGCGGGACATGCGGGTCTTCGCCGACAGCGAGATCTCCCGCGAGGGCGAGCGCGACGCCCTCAAAGCCCGCAACCTGCTGGACTTCCAGGGCCGCCCGCGCTCGGACGTGCTGGGGCGGTCCTGGCGCTGCCCGCACCCGGGCTGCAACCCCGGCCCCGCCGTCCAGGGCGGCAAGGTGGTCTGCCGGTCCCACCGGACGCTGCTGACGGACACCGGCCCCCGCCGCCGTCGTATCCAGCTCAAGATCTTCATCGACGGCAGGTGCCACGCCTGGGAGAACCTGAGCGAGGGCCCCGAGGGTCAGGACAAGGAGTTCGGCCTCGGGCGCAACCACCTCGGGCGCGTCGAGGAGCGTCATCTGTCCGACGAGCGACGGCGCGCGATCAGCAGGCGACATCTGCTGATCGTGAGCAGCCGGGGAGTGCTGCGGGTCCTCGACACCAGCAGGGTGGGCAGCCGGATCCGCACGCTGCGGCCGGGCGGGGAGCCCACTCCGTGGCAGCCCCTGCCACGCCTCGACGCGGACGCCGGGCCCGGGGAGCGGATCGCGCGCGCCTTCGGAGCGGACGACGAGATCGAGATGGTGCCCGGGATCGTGCTGCGCCGAAGTGGCCAGCGATGGCCGGAGGAACGTCCCGAGGGCGTCCGCGCCAAGCCGCCCAGGCGCCCCAGGGCCGGCGACGAACTGACGAACCCGGGCTGACCGGGAATGGGGTGTGGGGAAGCGGTGCGGAATCCGGTAGGGGGTTGAGTGGAGCCGCTGCGGGAGGACGATCCCGAACGAATCGGCGGGCACCGGCTGTTCGCCCTGCTGGGCGAGGGCGGCTGGGGAAGCGTCTACTTCGCCCGCTGCTCGCAGAGCGGGCGCAACATGGCGCTCAAGACGATCCAGCCCAAGTGGCTCGAGGGGGACCCGGAGCGTTTCCGCAAGCGTTTCGCCCGGGAGGTCGAGGCCGCCAAGTCGGTCGACCCCAAGGTCACCGCCGAGGTCTTCTCCTACGACACCCTCGCCCCGGAGCCCTGGTTCGCCACCCGCTACATCCCCGGGGTGACGCTGCGTGAGGCGCTCGACCACGGCGCGAATCCGCTGTCGCTGCGCGTCTGGCGGGTGCTGGCGGCCGATCTGACCGACGCCCTGCGGAGCATCCACAGTTCGAACCTCGTCCACCGCGACCTCAAACTCGGCAATGTCCTCCTGGACGCCCAGGGCGCCTCCGTCATCGACTTCGGGATCGCCCGGCACCTCTCCCCGGAGGACGGCGCCAGCCTGACCAGGACCGGGGTCACCCTCCGGACCGACACCTTCGCCTCACCCGAACAGCTCCGGGAACAGCAGGTGGGACCGCCCACCGATGTCTTCGCGCTGGGTGTGGTGCTGGCCTACACGGCCCAGAACCGCCACCCGTTCGGGACCGGCTCCTCGGCGGAGATCGTCTCGAACATCCTGAACGGTCATGTGTCGCTCGACGGCCTGCCCGCCGTGGTGGACCAGGTGGTCCGCCCATGCCTGGAGCCCAGGCCCGAGAACCGGCCCACGCCCGCGGAGATCGCCGAGCTGTTGTCCAGGGAGGCACCGCGGAGGACGAACGACTGGCAGCTGCCTCCGGGACTGCGGACCGAGATCCACCAGCGGTCCCGTTTCGCCCACGACATCGCCGAGCCGCTCCGTCCACGGCACTACAGGAACGGATCGTCACCGACGGGTTCCCCGTCCGCGTCCGGGCTCACGTCCGATCCGACCCCGGCGGAGGACCGGGCCGCGCCGAACGCCCGGCTGTCACGGGAACGCGATCTGTCGTCGGCGCCCGCGGCGCGGGCGGACACCGACACGACCGTCCCGCCGGCGCCCGCCGCCTCCGAAGTGAAGGCACCGGAGGCGGCGGGCAAGGCCGCGCCGAAGACCGGCGACAACGACGTGGACGCCCAGCTCCGTGCCGCCGCCGGGGCCGGCAATCTCGAAGCGATGCGCATGCTCGCCGCCCGCCTCAAGAGTGCCGGCGAAGTGGATTCGGCCCTGCTGTGGTTCCGGAAGGCGGCGCACGCCGGCAACGCCACCGCCGCCCGCGAGGCCGCGCAGCTGATCGAGAAGCACTTCCCCGACCGACGGGGACAGGCGCTGGCGCTGTACCGGATGGCGGCGGACGCCGGTGAGGTCTTCGCGCGGACGCGGCTGGCCGAACTGGGGGTACAGGAGCAGGCCCGGCCGAAGGCAGCGGCCCCCGCGAAGACGGCGGCCAAGACGAAAGCCGCGGCGCCGGCCAAGACCCCGCAGAAGAACGCCAAGACCGCGAAGAACGGCGGAACGGCGGCCCCCGCCCAGATGTCCGCGGCGGAGCAGGCGCTGCTCCGCGAGCACCGGGCATCGGCGATGGAGGGGCAGATCGGGTCCGTACTCGCCCTGGCGAACTGGTACAAGCAGAAGAAACGCGACAAGGACGCGCTCGTCTGGTTCTGGCGAGCCGCCGAGGCCGGTCACCCCCATGGCATGCAAATGACCGCGCAACTGCTCGCCAAGGATCGTGAGCGCGGCCGGGAGTCACGCGAGTGGTACTTCAAGGCGGCCAACGCGGGCAACACGGCGGCCATGCACTGGACGGGGCGCGTGCTGCTCCAGGAGGGCCGCCCGGCCGACGCGTTCGTCCACTTCCGCGGCGCCGCCGAGAAGGGACACGCGCCTTCCATGGTCGAGGTGGCTCACGCCCTGGAGGCGTCGGGGCAGCTGGACCAGTCCTTGGAGTGGCTCACCCGGGCCATCTCGAAAGGCAGCGCCGTGGCGTCCAAGGAGGCCGTGCGCGTCCGTGCCGAGCTGCGGCGCACCTCGCCGCCTCCCCGAACCGAGCCGCCGCGGAAGACGGCGCCGAACCAGGCGGCCCCGAAGACCGACACCACCGCCAAGTCCGGCCGACCGGATGTCCCCTCACTGCGCAAGCAGGCCGCGAAACACGAGAAAGAAGGCCGTCTGCAGAAGGCACTGGACAGCTACGCCCAGGCGGAACAACTGGGCGACGTGGCCTCCAAGCGGGACGTCGCCCGGCTGTGCCTGCAACTGTGCGACCGCACCGACGCCGCCGACGAGCGCAGGCGTCTGCGGAAGCGCGCGGTGCGGCTCTACCGGAAGCTGGCCGAGAAGGGCGACCAGCCGTCGATCCGGGCCCTGGCCGAACTGGGGGTGAGCACCGATGCCAAGCAACAGGCACAGCCCCAGGCGCAGACCCAGTTGGAAACACAGTTGCAGGCCGCCAGGGCGGGCAACTCCAAGGCCATGCGCGCCGTTGCCCGCACCTATCTGAGGACGGGGTCCGAGGAACATGTGCAGGCGGCCCTGGCCTGGCTGCGGCAGGCGGGCGAGTTGAACAACACCGGGGCCATGCTGGACGGCGCCCGCGTGTACGAGGAACAGGGGCAGCACCGGGACGCCCTCGAGTGGTACTGCTGGGCCAAGGACAGCGGCGACACGACGGCGGCGTCCCACATCGAGCGCCTCAGGGCCGAGTACCCGGGCATCGCACTGGTGCAACGCCTGTCCAGGCGCCTGCGCCGCGCGTGGTCCTGACACCCTGGTCGACCGCGATGCCGCGTTCCGGGACGCGGTGCCGGCGTTCCTGGCCGCACAACTCCTCCCGGACGAGCCACCCTTCGTCGTCCCCATGGCAGGCGGGACTGGCATCGCCCTCCGGGTAGGCAGGGCGCACAAATGTGACACTCGATGGCCGAAGTGTCACATTTCCACGAAGAGGGTCCCCAGCGGAGCGCGTCGGCAGCCTTCACCCTCGACGTACGACACGAGCGAACGGTCCGGCAGCGCCCGCCTCGTCCTGCCCGGCGGCATCACGGCAGACCTGACCGGATATCGGTGGGCCTTGACGCTGACCGCGCTCCTGATGCCGGGGGCGGTGGCACCGGCATTGCGGGACCGGCGGGTCACCTCGGCTTCCGCACACCCTCCAGCACTTGCCGCAGACCCTCGGTGAGCTGCGCCGCGTCCGGTGCGCTCTTCGGGTCGAAGTTCCACTGCGCGATGAGTCCCGTGATCAGCGTCATGTAGAGGGCGCCGACGGTGTCCGCGGTCTCGTCCGAGACGTCCGCCTCCGGCACGCTCATCATCAACGAGACCATGCCCCGCCCGCCTTCACGCTGGGCCCGGGCCAACTGGTCGCGCACCTCGGGCAGTTTGTCGCCCATGGTCATGATCTCCATGCCGAGTCCCCACATCGAACCGGGCTCACTCATGGTGGCGACGATGTTCGAGAACACCGCCCGGAACCGCTCCAGCGAACCGGGCTCGCCGCCGATCACCGCGCCCGCACCCCCCTCGAAGGCGTCGGACGTCTGCTCCACCAGCGCCAGGTAGGCCTGCGCGAGCAGCGCGTCCTTCGAACCGTAGTGGTAGCCGATGGACGCGAGGTTGGTCCCCGACTCCTTGACGATGTCGCGCGCCGTCGTGCGCGCGAACCCCTTCTCCAGCAGGCAGCGCTTCGCGCCTTCGAGCAGATCCTCACGGTGTCCCATGCCCTTCACCGTACAGCCGGTCCATACAACCGTCCCAGACAGACGAATTATACGAGCGTACTATACAAGCGTTTAATACGCGCGTACATTCACCGTCATGACGAACTCGACCAACTCGACGAGCTCCACGAACCTCGCGAGCACCCCCAACTCCCGTGCCGGCCGCCGAGAATGGACCGCTCTCGGCGTCCTGATGCTCCCGCTGCTCCTCGTCTCGATGGACGTCTCCGTCCTCTACTTCGCCATCCCGGCGATCAGCGCGGACCTGGAGCCCAGCGGCACCCAGCAGCTGTGGATCTTCGACATCTACGCCTTCGTCCTGGCCGGCCTGCTGATGACGATGGGCTCGGTCGGCGACCGCATCGGCCGCCGCAGGCTCCTCCTGATCGGCGCGGCAGCCTTCGGCACCGCCTCCCTGATCGCGGCCTACGCGAACAGCGCCGAGACCCTGATCGCCGCCCGCGCGGTCCTCGGTATCGGCGGCGCGACCCTGATGCCCTCGACGATGGCGCTGCTGCGCACGATGTTCACCGACCCCGCCCAGCGCGCGAAGGCGATCGGTCTGTGGTCCGGCGTGATGACCGCCGGCGTCGCGCTCGGCTCGGTACTCAGCGGAGTCCTCGTCCAGTACTTCTGGTGGGGCTCGGTCTTCCTGATCAACCTCCCCGCGATAGCCCTGCTCCTGCTCATCGGCCCGTTCCTGCTCCCCGAGTCGAAGAACCCCGCCCCCGGCCGCTTCGACTGGCCGAGCGTCCCGCTGTCACTGGCCGGCGTCCTGCCGGCGATCTACGGCCTCAAGGAGATCCCGTCGGAGGGCTGGCACGTCCAGTACGTCGTCTCGATCACGGTCGGCCTGCTCTTTGCCGCGCTCTTCGTCCACCGCCAGCGCACGGCGGCGTCCCCGATGATCGACCCGTCCCTCTTCCGCGCCCGGGGCTTCACCCCCTCGGTCGTCCTCAACCTCGTCTCCGCCTTCGGCATGCTGGGCTCGGCCTTCTTCACCACGCAGTACCTGCAGTCGGTGCTCGGCAAGAGTTCGATGGAGGCGGCCCTGTGGGCACTGCTCCCCTCGGTGCCGATCGGCATGGCGGCCCCACTGGCAACGACCCTCGTCCAGAAGGGAGTCGACCGCGCCCACGTCGTCGCGACCGGCTTCGCCCTTGCCTCCACCGGCTACGGCATGCTCGCCCTCACCGGCACCGACTCCCTCTGGCTGGTCCTGGCCGCCGCCGGCGTCCTCGCCTCCGGGATCGTCATGGTGATGTCCCAGATCATGGACCTCGCGATGGGCAGCGCACCGGTGGAGAAGGCGGGCGTGGCGTCCTCCCTCATGGAAACGGGAGCCGAGTTCGGCGGCGCCCTCGGCATGGCCCTCCTCGGCTCCATCGGCACGGCCGTCTACCGCCACGGCATCCCGTCATCGGCCCCCGCCCCGGCCCACGAAACCCTCGGCGGCGCCCTCGCCGTCGCCCGACAGCTGCCGGGGTGCACGGGAGACGCCCTGATCGCAACCGCACGCCAGGCCTTCACCAACGGCATGCACGGCGCGGCGATCGCGGGAGCGGTACTGCTGCTGGGGGCGGCGTTCGCGGCGGCGCGGACGCTGCGGGGGATCGAAAAACGCCGGACGGGCTGAGGTTACTCAGCCCGTCCGGCGTTTGAGGACGAGGCCCCTTCAGGGCCGATCGGGGGTCTGGGGGCGGAGCCCCCAGAGGACCCCGGCCTCAGACCAGGTTCACCGAGCGGGCGGAGGTCGCCCCGATCTCCTCGGCCACCTCCGCCAACACGCCGGCGGCAACCGTGTCGTCAACCGTCAGCACGGCCAACGCCTCGCCACCCGCCACCGACCGCGACACCTGCATCCCGGCGATGTTGATCCCGGCCTCACCGAACACACGACCCACCGTCCCGACAACCCCGGGCCGGTCCTCGTACCGCAGCACCACCATGTGGTCCGCGAGCGCGAGGTCGACGTCGTAGTCCCCGACCGCGACGATCTTCTGGAGGTTCTTGGGACCGGCCAGCGTGCCGGACACCGCGACCTCCTCGCCGCTGCTCAGCGTGCCCCGCACGGTCACGACGTTGCGGTGGTCGGCGGACTCCGAGCTGGTCGTCAGCCGCACCTCAACCCCCCGTTCCTGCGCGAACAGCGGAGCGTTGACGTACGACACGGTCTCGTCGACGACGTCCTCGAACACGCCCTTGAGCGCGGAGAGTTCGAGCACCTTGACGTCGTGCTGGGTGATCTCGCCGTAAACCTCGACGTCGAGGCGGACCGCGACCTCGCCCGCGAGGGCGGTGAAGATGCGGCCGAGCTTCTCGGCGAGCGGGAGGCCGGGCTTGACGTCCTCGGCGATGACGCCGCCCTGGACGTTGACCGCGTCGGGGACGAGTTCACCGGCCAGCGCGAGGCGCACCGACTTGGCGACCGAGACACCGGCCTTCTCCTGCGCCTCGTCCGTGGAGGCGCCGAGGTGCGGGGTGGAGACGACCTGGTCGAACTCGAACAGCGGGGAGTCCGTGCAGGGCTCCTTCGCGTACACGTCGAGACCGGCGCCGGCGACGCGGCCCTCCTTGAGCGCGGAGTACAGCGCCTCCTCGTCGACGATCCCGCCGCGCGCGGCGTTGACGATGCGGACGGTCGGCTTGACCTTGCGCAGCGCCTCGTCGCCGATCAGACCGACCGTCTCGGGGGTCTTGGGCAGGTGCACGGTGATGAAGTCGGAGACTTCGAGCAGCTCGTCGAGCGACAGGATCTTGACGCCCATCTGCGCGGCCCGCGCGGGCTGGATGTAGGGGTCGTAGGCGACGACCTTCATCCCGAACGCGGACATGCGCTGCGCCACGAGGGCCCCGATACGTCCCAGACCCACCACACCCAGGGTCTTCTCGGCCAGCTCCACGCCCGTGTACTTGCTGCGCTTCCACTCGCCGTTCTTCAGCGCGGCGTTGGCCTGCGGGATGTGGCGTGCGGTCGCCAGCAGCAGACCGCAGGCCAGCTCGGCGGCGGTGACGATGTTCGAGGTGGGGGCGTTGACGACCATCACGCCGGCCTTGGTGGCGGCGGAGACGTCCACGTTGTCCAGGCCGACGCCGGCTCGTGCGACGACCTTCAGCTTCTTCGCGGCGGCGACCGCCTCGGCGTCGACCTTGGTGGCCGAACGGATCAGGATCGCGTCCACGTCGGCGATCGCGGGGAGCAGCTCGCCCCGGTCGGCGCCGTTGCAGTGCCGGATCTCGAAGTCCGGACCAAGGGCGTCCACGGTGGCGGGCGACAGCTCTTCAGCGATGAGTACGACAGGTTTCGAGCTCACGTGAGTCCTCACAAGTCCATTGCGTGCGGACGGCCGTCCCGACGGCCGCAGGCGGTGGAGGGGCTAGCCGCGGAGACGCACGACGCTGTGGGCCTGACGCGTATGTAGTACGGCAGTGTAGTGGCGCGCCGACAGTCGTCTTACGCCTCTGCGGAAGGATCACCCGTCCGAGGCTGGACGGGTTGGACAAAGGGGCCGGAGCGAGTGCTCCGGCCCCTCTGCCTCTGGCCTTACGCCTCTTCGTCGACCCAGCTCATCAGCTTGCGGAGCTGCTTGCCGGTGGTCTCCAGCAGGGACTCGGCGTCCTTCTGCTTGTACTCGTTGTACTTCTTCAGACCGCCGTGGTACTCGGCCATCCACTCACGGGCGAAGGTGCCGTCCTGGATCTCGGCGAGGACCTGCTTCATCGTGGCCTTGGTCTCGTCCGTGATGATCCGCGGGCCGGTGACGTAGTCGCCCCACTCGGCGGTCTCGGAGATCGACCAGCGCATCTTCTCCAGGCCGCCCTCGTACATGAGGTCGACGATGAGCTTCAGCTCGTGCAGGCACTCGAAGTACGCGATCTCGGGCTGGTAGCCGGCCTCGGTCAGCGTCTCGAAACCGGCCTTGACCAGCGCGGCCGTACCACCGCAGAGGACGGCCTGCTCACCGAACAGGTCGGTCTCGGTCTCCTCGGTGAAGGTCGTCTTGATGACGCCGGCGCGGGTGCCGCCGATGCCCTTCGCGTACGACAGCGCGAGCGCGAAGCCGTTGCCGGTCGCGTCCTGCTCGACGGCCGCGATACACGGAACGCCGCGGCCCTCCTCGTACTGGCGGCGGACGAGGTGGCCCGGACCCTTGGGGGCGACCATGCAGACGTCGACGCCCGCCGGCGGCTTGATGAAGTCGAAGCGGATGTTCAGGCCGTGGCCGAAGAACAGCGCGTCGCCGTCCTTGAGGTTGTCCTTGATGGACTCCTCGTAGACCTGGGCCTGGATCGGGTCCGGCACCAGGATCATGATGACGTCGGCCTCGGCGGCGGCCTCGGCGGGCGTCACCACGCGCAGGCCCTGCTCCTCGGCCTTCGCCTTGGACTTGGAGCCCTCGTGCAGACCGACGCGCACGTCGACACCCGAGTCACGGAGCGACAGCGCGTGGGCGTGGCCCTGGCTGCCGTAGCCGATGACCGCGACCTTGCGGCCCTGGATGATGGACAGGTCGGCGTCGGCGTCGTAGAACAGCTCGGCCACTTTGGGTTCTCTCCTTGGTGTGCAGGTGTTGCGTCCCACCGTATGACGGCGGTGGGAATCGAAGTTCGGGGGTCTCGGAATGCGGGCGGCCGGGGCCGCCCGCACACGGGTCTACGCGGACCGGTCGAGGGAGCGCAGCGAGCGGTCGGTGATGGAGCGGGCGCCGCGGCCGATCGCGATCGTGCCGGACTGGACCAGCTCCTTGATGCCGTACGGTTCCAGCATCTTGAGCATGGCGGACAGCTTGTCGCTGGAGCCGGTGGCCTCGACGGTGACGGCCTCCGGGGAGACGTCGACGGTCTTGGCGCGGAACAGCTGGACGATCTCGACGATCTGGGAGCGCGTCTCGTTGTCGGCGCGCACCTTCACCAGAACGAGTTCGCGCTGAACCGCGGAACCCGCCTCCAGTTCGACGATCTTGAGCACGTTGACGAGCTTGTTGAGCTGCTTGGTGACCTGTTCGAGGGGCAGTGCCTCGATCACGTTCACCACGATCGTGATGCGGGAGATCTCCGGGTGTTCGGTGACACCGACGGCGAGGGAGTCGATGTTGAAGCCTCGCCGGGAGAACAGGGCGGTGATCCGGGCGAGGACACCGGGCTTGTTCTCGACCAGGACGGAGAGCGTGTGCTTGGACATTTCTCGTTCGTCTCTCTCGCTCAGTCGTCTTCGTTGTCGCCGAAGTCGGGGCGGACGTCCCGGGCGAACATGACCTCGTCGTTGGAGGTGCCGGCCGCGACCATCGGCCACACCATGGCGTCCTCGTGGACGATGAAGTCGATCACGACGGGGCGGTCGTTGATCGAGTTCGCCTCCTCGATGACCTTGTCGAGGTCGTCGGGGGACTCGCAGCGGATCGCGTAACACCCCATCGCCTCCGACAACTTGACGAAGTCGGGGATGCGCGTGCCGGCGCTCGGCTGCTTGCCGTCGGCCTCCGGACCGCTGTGCAGCACGGTGTTGGAGTAGCGCTGGTTGTAGAACAGGGTCTGCCACTGACGGACCATGCCGAGGGCGCCGTTGTTGATGATGGCGACCTTGATCGGGATGTTGTTCAGGGCGCAGGTGGTGAGTTCCTGGTTGGTCATCTGGAAGCAGCCGTCGCCGTCGACCGCCCAGACCGTACGGTCCGGGGCACCGGCCTTGGCGCCCATCGCGGCCGGGACCGCGTAGCCCATGGTTCCGGCGCCGCCGGAGTTGAGCCAGGTCGCCGGCTTCTCGTACTGGATGTAGTGCGCGGCCCACATCTGGTGCTGGCCGACGCCCGCCGCGAAGATCGTTCCCTCCGGGGCGAGTTGGCCGATGCGCTCGATGACCTGCTGCGGGGAGAGCGAGCCGTTGTCGGGCTGCTCGTAGCCGAGCGGGTAGGTCTCGCGCCAGCGGTTGAGGTCCTTCCACCATGCGGTGTAGTCGCCGGTGTGGCCCTCGCTGTGCTCCTTCTGCACCGCCTGCACCAGGTCGGCGATGACCTCGCGGGCGTCCCCGACGATCGGCACGTCGGCGGCGCGGTTCTTGCCGATCTCCGCGGGGTCGATGTCGGCGTGGACGATCTTGGCGTACGGGGCGAAGCTGTCCAGCTTGCCGGTGACGCGGTCGTCGAAGCGGGCGCCGAGGGCGACGATCAGGTCGGCCTTCTGCAGCGCGGTGACGGCGGTGACCGCACCGTGCATGCCCGGCATTCCCACGTGCAGCTCGTGACTGTCGGGGAATGCGCCGAGCGCCATCAGGGTGGTGGTGACGGGCGCTCCGGTGAGTTCTGCGAGGACCTTCAGCTCGGCGGTGGCGTGGGCCTTGAGGACGCCGCCGCCGACGTAGAGGACGGGCCGCTTCGCGGCGGTGATCAGCTTGGCGGCCTCGCGGATCTGCTTGGCGTGCGGCTTGGTCACCGGGCGGTAGCCGGGCAGGTCCATGACCGGCGGCCAGGAGAAGGTGGTCTTCGCCTGGAGGGCGTCCTTCGCGATGTCGACCAGCACCGGGCCGGGGCGGCCGGTGGAGGCGATGTGGAAGGCCTGCGCGATGACGCGCGGGATGTCCTCGGCCTTGGTGACCAGGAAGTTGTGCTTGGTGACCGGCATCGTGATGCCGACGATGTCCGCCTCCTGGAAGGCGTCCGTACCGATCGCCTTGGACGCGACCTGCCCGGTGATCGCCACGAGCGGCACCGAGTCCATGTGCGCGTCGGCGATCGGGGTCACCAGGTTGGTGGCGCCGGGGCCCGAGGTCGCCATGCAGACGCCGACCTTGCCGGTGGCCTGCGCGTAGCCGGTGGCCGCGTGGCCCGCGCCCTGCTCGTGCCGGACCAGGACGTGACGCACCCGCGTCGAGTCCATCAGCGGGTCGTACGCCGGAAGGATCGCACCGCCGGGGATGCCGAATACCGTGTCGGCCCCGACTTCCTCAAGAGAGCGGATGAGGGACTGCGCGCCCGTGACGTGCTCGGGGGCGGACTGCTGTCCTCCGGATCGGGGCCGCGGCTGCGGATGGGCCCCGGTGGCCTGCTCGGTCATCGTCATTCTCTTCTCGATGCTGAGGGTTTTTGCGAGGTTTGTGCGGGGTTCTACTGCTGCACGGCTGGATCCTGTGCAACAAAAAACCCCTCGTGCCGTGAGGCAAGCGAGGGGAGCGCGCCGGGTGCGGTCGCTGGGAGTTCCGGGTCCGTCCGGACGTCACCAGCGTCAGCCGACGCGCTTTCCAAGTACGAGAATTCGGGTGCGCATGGCATTGACCCTCCCCCCGGCACGCACCGACTGTCAAGTGGGTGGGACGGGAGTCTCATTATGTGAACGGAGGGCCGTTCCGCCTCCGAAAACCACCGGCACATTACTGGTGTACACCCCTGAGCCGCCTCCCGCGAACGCGGGCTCCGCCGGGCCGTGCGGCATCGGGTAGTGGCCGCGGGACAGGGCCCGGCGCAGCCGGTACTCGTCCAGCGGCCCGGAGAAGGCCATGCCCTGCCCGTGCGTGCAGCCCATCGCGCGCAGGGCGACCACCTGTTCGGGCAGGTCGACCCCGTCGGCCACGGACTGGAGCCCGAGATCGCAGGCGATCCGCAGCAGCCCGCTGGTGATCTTGTGCAGCCGCGCGGACTCGACGACGCCCTCGACCAGACTGCGGTCCAGTTTCAGTACGTCGACGGGCAGCCGCCGCAGCGTCGTGATGGCCGCGTAGCCGCTCCCGAAGCCGTCCAGCGCGATGCGGACGCCGAGCCGCCGCAGGGCGGTCAGGCGGCGCTCCAGCTCGTCCAGGGAGACGCGCGGGTCGGTGTCGGACAGCTCGACGACCAGCGAGCCGGACGGCAGCCCGTGCCGGGTCAGCAGGGCCTCGATCGAGCCGAGCGGCATCGACTTGTCCAGCAGCCGCCGGGCGCTTATCCGTACGGCCACGGACACGGCGAGCCCGGTCGCGGTGCGCTCGGCGGCCTGCTCGACGGCCTCCTCCAGCATCCAGCGGCCCAGCTCGGCGGTCTTGTCGCTGTCCTCGGCCACCCGCAGGAACTCGGCGGGCGTGAACAGCACCCCCTGCGAGGACCGCCACCGCGCCTGCGTGGACACCGACACGATCCGGCCGTCCGTCAGCGACACCACGGGCTGGTGCAGCAGCGCGAACTCGCCGTCGTGCAGCGCGGCCCGCAGCCGCGTGGCCAGCTCCGCCTTCCGTACGACGTCCTGCTGCATCTGCGGGGCGTACAGCTCGACCCGGCCCTTGCCCGCCCCCTTGGCGCGGTACATCGCGAGGTCGGCGTTGCGCAGCAACTCCCCCGCGCCCAGGCCCGGTTCGGCGAAGGCGACGCCGATGGAGGCGGCGACGCGGACATCGTTGCCGTCGATGAGGTACGGCTGGGACAGGGTGATTCTCAGCCGGTCGGCGAGTTCCATGATGTGCCGCTCGCGGGCGGCGCGGTCCCGGGTGCCGTCGCCGACGATGAGGGCCGCGAACTCGTCGCCGCCCAGCCGGGAGGCGGTGTCGCCGTGCCGGACGGCGCCGTCGAGTCTGCGGGCGGCCTGGACGAGGAGTTCGTCGCCCGCCTGGTGTCCGATCGTGTCGTTGACGGCCTTGAAGCCGTCGAGGTCGATGAAGAGCACGGCGGTGCCGCGGTCGGTGGAGCGGCGGCCGGACAGGGCCTGCTGCACGCGCTTGGTGAACAGGGCGCGGTTGGGCAGGTCGGTGAGCGGGTCGTGCTCGGCGTTGTGCTGCAACTGCGCCTGGAGGCGCACTCTTTCGGTCACGTCCCGGCTGTTGAAGATCAGGCCGCCGTGATGGCGGTTGACCGTCGACTCGACGTTCAGCCAGCCTCCCCCACCGCCGGACCGGAAGCGGCACTCGATGCGGGTCGTGGGTTCGTCGAGGGGGCTGGCGGTGAGGAAGCGGCGCACCTCGTGCACCACACAGCCCAGGTCCTCCGGGTGGATGAGCGAGGCGAGTTCGGTCCCGACCAGTTCCTCCGCGGCCTTGCCGTAGACACCGGCGGCGGCCGGGGAGACGTAGCGGAGGATGCCGTTCGGGGCGGCGATCATGATGACGTCGCTGGAGCCCTGCACCAGGGAGCGGAAGTGGTTCTCCTTCTGGGCCAGTTCCTGGGTGAGGGTGATGTTGTCGAGCAGCATGATGCCCTGGCGCACCACGAGGGCGAGGACCACGCAGCCCGCGGTGATGAGCACCACGCGGTCGGGGCTGCGGCCGTTGAGGACGTTGTAGAGAATGCCCAACGTGCAGACGGCGGCGGCGAGATACGGGGTGAGCGCGGCCAGCGAACCGGCGATGGGCCGGGTGGCCGGATACCGGCCGTGATCGCCGCCCTGGACGGGGGCCTGGTGGTGGACGCCGGGCCGCTGTCCGGGCCGGTGCTCGTGCACCACGCGCGTGTGCCCGTCGTCCTCGGCCCGGGTGTGCCGGGGCGCGGCCCAGGGGGCGTAGGCGAGGAGCAGCGAGCCGGCGAACCAGCCCGCGTCGAGCAACTGGCCCGAGTGGTAGTTGTTGTGGAGCAGCGGCGAGGTGAACAGGGCGTCGCACATCACGGTCAGGGCCAGCGCGCCGATCGCGGTGTTCACGGCGGTGCGGTTGACCGAGGAGCGCCGGAAGTGCAGCGCGAGCACCATGCTGACCAGGGCGATGTCGAGCAGCGGGTACGCCAGCGACAGCGCGGTGTGGGCCACGCTCGGCCCGTCGAACTTGGCGGCCTGGGCGAGCGCGAGGCTCCAGGACAGCGTGAGGAGCGAGCCCCCGATCAGCCAGGCGTCCAGCGCCAGACAGACCCAACCGGCCTTGGTGACAGGCCTTTTGGCGAGGACGAGGAGCCCGACGATGGCGGGCGGCGCGAAGCAGAGGAAGAACAGGTCGGCGAAGCTGGGGCTGGGCACGGGGCGCTCCAGGACAACCTCGTACCACCCCCAGACCCCGTTGCCCAGTGCCGCCATCGCCGAGGAGAGCGAGAACAGCAGCCAGGCGGGTCGAAAGCGGATACGGCGGCTGCGCGCGTAGAGGAAGCACGAGACGGCGGCGGTACCGGCTGCCGCGCTGAGCCCGAAGTCGCCCATGATCAGGGCGACTTGACGCGACCCCCAGTCGAGCGCGGAACCGACGGCGTATCCCGCGCACACCAGGGCCAGGACGAGTTGCTGGACCAGGCTCCATCCGCCGCGGGAACCCGGCGGTCGAGGCAGCCGCGCTCCCGGTGAAGTCCGGTCCCGGAGCGCCCCGTTGAGGGTGGTCGTCGGAGACGGTGGCGAACTCACCGGGCCCTCCCGGTCCGTGTCGCTCCCGGGTCCCGCGGGCCCCGGTGCGCTGGATGAGCGTGCCTTCGGCGGCTGTTGTGCCTGCGGTGGTGACTGTGGTGGCTGTGATGTCCGCCGTGACCGCTGTGGCTGCCGTGATTGCCGTGGTGACCGCGTCTGGCCGCGGCGACGCGCCAGGGTCGCCGTCGGCGGCCCCGCCGCGTCGGATCGCTCGTCCATAGGCCGTGCATCGCCCGTCGCCCCCCTCACAGTCTGAAATGTCCAACCCCGGCGCCGAACGGTGCGCGGCGCAGCCCCTGCCGGGACGATACACCAGTCTCGTCACTCAGGGACATAGTTCCTCTACGCTCCGTGACGATCAGCGGAGATGTGCGCACGCACCGCTTCCGGAAGGTTGCGGAGGGTACCGGAAGCGGATGACACCCCTGCTGCGCCTACCCCGTTGGGCCCGTCGTAAGGATCACGTTGCGCAGCGGCTCCCGGTTCACAAACCGCCCCAACTGCTCCACCACCAGACGCTTCGCACGCGGCAGGAACGCCGAAGTGGGCCCGCCGACATGGGGACTGATCAGCACGCCGGGCGCCTGCCACAACGGGTGCCCCCGGGGCAGGGGTTCGGGGTCGGTGACGTCCAACGCGGCGGTGATACGGCCGCTTTCCAGCTCCGCGAGCAGCGCCTTGGTGTCGACGACGGGGCCGCGGGCCACGTTGACCAGCAGCGCCCCGTCCTTCATCCGGGCCAGGAACTCGGCGTCGACCAGGTGCCGGGTGGTCTCGTCGAGGGGCGTGGACAGGATGACGACGTCCGCTTCCGGGAGCAGGGCGGGCAGTTCGGCGAGCGGATGCACCGGCCCGCGCGCGGTGGTACGCGCGGAGCGCGCCACCCGCGCCACCCGCGCGAGCTCGAACGGAGTGAGCCGGTCCTCGATGGCGGAACCGATGGCGCCGTAGCCGACGACGAGGACGGACCGGTCCGCGAGCGCCGGGTGGAAGTCCCCCTGCCAGCGCTCCTGTTGCTGCGCCCGCACGAACCCCGGGATCCCGCGCAACGAGGCGAGGGTCAGCGCGAGCGCCAGCTCGGCGGTGCTCGCCTCGTGCACTCCGCGCGCGTTGCACAGCCGCACACCCGGGACGATGGCGGAGAGGCTCGCGGTCATGTCGTCGACGCCGGCCGTCAGCGTCTGGATGACCTGGAGATTCCGCATGTGCTCCAGGGGCCGCGTCTTCACGGGGTGACGCTTCATGTAGGGCACCACGTATACGACACAGTCCGCGGGATCACCGGGGAACTCCTGATCGCCGTCCTCACCCCCGTCCCAGAACAGGTAGTCGGGCCCCTCGGGGAGCCCTTCGATCTCGTCCGGCGGGATGGGCAGCCATACGTCGACAGTCATGGTCAGGAGGCTATGGCAAGGCCACGCGCGCGTAGAGGTTAGGTTTGTGGGCCAGGAGAAGGAGGGTCACGAGCAGGTGGAGCGCAGGACGATCGGTGCGGGGGCGCTCGCTGTGGGGGCCGTCGGACTCGGCTGCATGCCGATGAGTTGGGCGTACAGCGGGTCGCGGCAACGGGGCGAGGAGTCGGTCAGGGCCGTGCACCGGGCGCTCGATCTGGGCGTGACGCTTCTGGACACCGCCGACATGTACGGCCCGTTCACCAACGAGCTGTTGTTGGGGCGGGTGTTGAAGGAGCGGCGCCAGGACGCGTTCGTGTCGACCAAGGTCGGCCTGCTGGTCGGCGAACAGCACATCGTGGCCAACGGCCGCCCCGGCTATGTGAAACGGGCCTGCGACGCCTCGCTGCGCCGCCTCCAGACCGAGGTGATCGACCTCTACCAACTGCACCGCGCCGACCCCGAGGTCCCCGTCGAGGAGACCTGGGGCGCGATGGCGGACCTCGTACAGGCCGGAAAAGTAAGGGCGTTGGGGGTGTGCGCGGTCGGTGCCCGTGCCGCGCGCCGGCCCGGGGCGCGGCTGCATGACGGAACGATCCGCCAACTCCAGCGCGTACAGCAGGTGTTCCCGGTCACAGCGGTGCAGGCCGAGCTGTCGGTGTGGTCGACGGAGGCGCTGGACGCGCTGCTGCCGTGGTGCGCGGCGCGCGGGGTCGGCTTCCTGGCGGCGATGCCCCTCGGCAACGGCTTCCTCACCGGCACCCTCACCCCGGGCGAGGGCTTCGAACCGGACGACGTCCGCGCCCGCCACCCCCGCTTCACCGCCGAGATGACCGCCGCGAACCAGCCCATCGTCGCCGGCCTGCGCCGGGTGGCCCGCCGGCACGGCGAGGACGTCACGCCCGCGCAGGTGGCCCTGGCGTGGGCGCTGGCGCAGGGCCCGCACGTGGTGCCGGTGCCGGGCACCAAGCAGGAGCGCTGGGTGACGGAGAACGCGGGGGCGGCGGGCCTGCGCCTGACGGCGGAGGACCTGACGGAGGTGGCGGGACTGCCGGCGGCGCTGGGGTCGTGGGACTGACGGCTCGATCGTGCGTCGGAGTGCGGTGATCGGGAACCCGTGCGGCGCGAGCGGTGTATGACAAGGAGAACCAGCCAGAAGGCAGGCCCGGGAGAGCCCGCCGCCGTACCGCCTGAGAACCCGCCCGTCGAAGGGACCTGATCGTGCAACGTCGAGTCGTGTCGGCCACCCTGGCCGTGACCGCGCTCCTGCTGACGGCCGGCTGCTCCTCCGACGGCGGAGGAGGGTCCCCGGACAATGGCACGAGCGCGTCGTCCGGCGGCAGCGGTACGTCGACGGGGACCTCCTCCTCCGCACAGGCCGCCGAGCGGACCCCGCCCGCCAAGGGCACGGTGAAGGTGCTGCGCACGGTCACCGAGGGCCTGAAGACCCCCTGGGGCCTCGCCCCGCTGCCCGACGGGGACCTCCTCGTCTCCTCCCGCGACGACGGGACCATCACCCGGATCGCCGGGAAGACCGGTAAAAAGACCGAGCTGGGCTCGGTGTCCGGGGTGTCCCCGGCCGGCGAGGGCGGCCTCCTCGGCATCGCGCTCTCGCCGGACTACGCCTCGGACCACATGATCTACGCGTACTTCACCTCGGACTCGGACAACCGCATCGTCCGCATGCTGTACGACGAGAAGAAGCCCGCCGGTGAACAGCTCGGGGCGCCCGACACGGTCTTCAAGGGCATCCCCAAGGGCTATATCCACAACGGCGGCCGGATCGCCTTCGGCCCCGACGGGATGCTGTACGCGGGCACGGGCGAGAGCGGCCGGCGGGGTCTGGCGCAGGACAAGAAGTCCCTGGGCGGCAAGATCCTGCGGCTGACCCCGGAGGGCGACCCGGCGCCGGGCGACCCGTTCCCGGACTCGCCGGTGTACACCTACGGCCACCGCAATGTGCAGGGCCTCGCCTGGGACGCCGAGCAGCGATTGTTCGCCTCGGAGTTCGGCCAGGACACCTGGGACGAGCTGAACGCGATCAAGCCCGGCGACAACTACGGCTGGCCGGTCGCCGAGGGCAGGTCGGACAACCCCGAGTACCACAATCCGATCGCCCAGTGGCACACGGACGACGCCTCCCCCAGCGGTATCGCCTACGCCGAGGGCTCGATCTGGATGGCGGGGCTGAAGGGGCAGCGCCTGTGGCGCATCCCGCTGAACGGCACCAAGGCGTCGGCCGCCCCGCAGGCCTTCCTCACCGGCGAGTACGGCCGCCTGCGCACGGTCGTGTCGGCCGGCGGCGGCAAGCTGTGGCTGGTGACCAGCAACACGGACGGCCGGGGCACTCCTAAGCCGGGGGACGACCGGATTCTGGAGCTTCGGGTGACCTAGCGGACGCGTCGGCAGAGGGGTCCGGCAGGCGTACGACGACCTTGCCGGACTCCAGGTCTATCGGCCCGCGCCCGGGGTCTCCGTCGGCGACGTCGACCCTGGTCATCTCCAGCCGGTTGCGCTCGTCCTCGGTGTGCTTGCGGCCCGGTGAGAACAGTTCCTCGAACATGTTGAACACGGCGCCTCCCCTGGCCCGGTCCCCTACAGCGTACGACTCATCGCGCCGAGCGCGCGGTGAGCGGGTCGGGCGGGAACAGCTCCAGCCGGTGGGCGACGGCCGCGGCCTCTCCCCGGCCCGAGACGCCGAGCTTGCCGAGGATGTTCGAGACATGGACACTCGCGGTCTTCGGGGAGATGAAGAGTTCCTCGGCGATCTGCCGGTTGGTGCGGCCGGCGGAGACCAGGCGCAGGACGTCGCGCTCCCGGCTGGTGAGGCCCAGCGCCTCGACGGGGTCGGCGGGGACGGCTCTCGGCGCCGGGACCCTGGTGAGCGTCAGCCGGGCCCGCTGGGCGAGCAGCGCGACGGAGTCGGCGAGCGGGCGGGCACCGAGGTGCCCGGCGACGGCACCGGCCAGGCGGAGCAGTTCGGTGGCGCGGTCGCGCGCGTTGTCACCGCCGCCGTCGGAGTCGGCGAGGAGTGCTTCGGCGAGGCGGTGCCGGACGCGGGCGAGGTCGTAGGGGCGGTCGAGGCGTTCGAAGGCGGCGACCACCTCGGACCAGTCGTCCGGGGTGGAGCGTCCCTCGGCGTGCCGCAGTTCGGCGCGGAGCCAGCGTTCGTGGGCCTGCCAGACGGGGACGTTGGTGGCGACCGGCTTCGCGGCCTCCCGGATGCGGTCGAGGATCTTGGGGCGGCCGGGGTCGGCGACGGGCAGGCCGACGGCCTGGGTCTCGGCGACGGCCGCGGTGACCAGCAGGGGCCAGGCCTCGAACTGTGTGCCGGGCCGGAAACCGGAGTCCAGGACGAGTTCGAGTGTGGCCCGCACGTCCAGGAAGCGGCCCTCGGTGGCGGCGACCTGGAGTTCGATCCGCTCCAGGGGCAGATGGTGCTGAGGTGCGATGTCATGCGTGCCGAAGTGCTCGCGGGCGGCGGCCAGTTGGCGGCGGGCCTCGGCCACCTCGCCCCGGGCGAGCGCGAGTTCGGCGCGGAGCCGGGCGTGGAAGCCTCGGGGTTTGGCGCTCTGGCCCACGCGCTCCGACTTGGTCGCCGCCTCGGCGGCCTCGTCCCAGCGGCCCAAAGTGAAGAGGGATTCGGCGAGGTTTCCCCAGATCCAGGCCTCTTTGTCGAACTGGCCGAACTTCTTGGCGAAGGCGAGCCCCTTCTCCATGATCGACACGGCTTCCCGGGAGCGGCCGACCGTCTGGAGTGAGGAGGGGAGGTTCACATAGCTGCGGCCGGCGACGACGGAAATGCCCTCGGCGACCGTCCGTTCGTTCACCTCGACCAGTTCGGCTAGGCCCGCCTCGACGTCGCCGGAGGCGACCATGAGGCCGGCCAGGGTGAGGCGGGCGTCCATCTCGATCTCGCGGGCGCCCACCATGCGCGCGTACTCGACCGCGCGCTCGGCGGCCACGTAGGCGTCGGGTCCCGGCACATGGACCATGGACCAGCCGGCGACCTTGGCCAGTACCTCCGCGTGCACCTCGGAGGGCGGCAGTCCGCGGACCAGCTCCTGGGCGGCGGCCAGTTCCGGCCAGCCGTCGCCGCGCGCCTGGGCCTGGACCAGGAGGGAGCGCTGCACCCAGAACCAGGCGGCCCGCAGCGGGTCGCCCTCGTCCTCCAGGAGGTGCAGGGCCCGCTTGGTGATCTTCAGGGCGCGCTCGCGCTCCCCGCTCAGCCGCCCGGCGACGGCGGCCTCCGCCATCAGGTCGAGGTAGCGCAGGGGGGTGGTCTCGGGGTCGCAGCCGCAGGGCGGATACACCTCGGTGTAGTCCACCGGGCGCAGGCCGGCCCGTACGGCGTCGGGGACGGTGTCCCACAGCTCCATCGCCCGCTCCAGGAGCCGCAGTTGCTCGGCGTGGGCGTGCCGGCCGCGGGCCGCCACGGAGGCGTCCAGGACGGCGGGGAGGGCCTTGGCGGGGTCGTGGGCGTGGTACCAGTAGCTCGCCAGGCGCATGACACGCTGGTCGGCGGGGACGAGCGTCGGGTCGGCCTCCAGGGCTTCGGCGTAGCGGCGGTTGAGGCGGGAGCGCTCACCGGGCAGCAGGTCGTCGCCGACCGCCTCGCGGACCAGGGAGTGGCGGAAGCGGTAGCCGTCGCCTCCGGGTGCGGCCTGGAGGATGTTGGCGCCGACGGCGGCCCGCAGCGCCTCGATGAGGTCGTCCTCGGCGAGCCGGGCGACGGCGGCGAGCAGTCGGTACTCGACGGTGGAACCGCCCTCGGCGACGATCCGGGCGACCCGCTGGGCGCTCTCGGGCAGTGACTCGACGCGGACCAGGAGCAGGTCGCGCAGGGTGTCGGTGAGGCTGGTGCGGCAGCCGTCGTGGGCGGCCACGGCCAGTTCCTCGACGAAGAAGGCGTTGCCGTCGGAGCGTTCGAAGATCTCGTCCACCTGGGCGGGGTCCGGTTCCGCGGCCCGGATGCCGGCGATCTGGCGGCCCACCTCCTGCCGGTTGAAGCGGCCCAGTTCGATCCGGCGGACCGTGCGGAGCCGGTCGAGTTCGGCGAGCAGCGGGCGCAGCGGGTGGCGGCGGTGGATGTCGTCGGCGCGGTAGGTGGCGAGGACGATCAGGCGGCCGGTGCGCAGGGTGCGGAAGAGGTAGGCCAGGAGGTGGCGGGTGGAGGCGTCGGCCCAGTGCAGGTCCTCCAGGGCGACGACGACCGTGCGGTCGGCGGCGACGCGCTCCAGGAGGCGCGCGGTGAGTTCGAAGAGGCGGGCCATGCCCTCCTCGTCGTGCCGGCGGGCCCGCCGGTCGGTGGGGGTCTCCGCCAACTCGGGGAGCAGCCGGGCGAGTTCCTCCTCCTGGCCGGCGGCAGCCGCGGACAGCTCCTCGGGCAGCTCGCGGCGCAGGGCGCGCAGGGCGGTGGAGAACGGGGCGAAGGGCAGTCCGTCCGCGCCGATCTCGACACAGCCGCCGAGGGCGACGACGGCGCCCCCGCGGCAGGCGGCGGTGGCGAACTCCTCGACGAGCCGGGTCTTGCCGACGCCGGCCTCGCCGCCCAGCAGCAACGCCTGCGGCTCGCCCGCGGCAGCGCGGGCGAGCGCGTCGTTCAGCGTGTCCAGTTCGTCGGCGCGGCCGACGAAGACGGGACTGACGGACCTGGTCTCCACAGATCCGAGCATGTCACGCGGGTCTGACAACGCGGCACCCGTTTTCGGGAGGGCGACCGCGGAGCCGTTCACGACGCGCGGGCGAACAGGTGCCTGCGCGGGCGCTCGGTATGCACCTCCCCCTCGGCGGCCTGCCGGGCCTGCTCGCGGCGGGCGGCGCGACGGCTGCGGACGGCCTCGCGGGCGAGGCGCTCGTCGGCGGCCTGGCGGCGGAGTTCGGCGGAACGGATCTGGTGGAGTTCGTACTCGTACATCTCAAGTCCCTTGGAAGAGGCGGGTTTCGGGCTTCGCTTCCTGCGATGCCTCAACCTTCGTCTCCCAGGGGGGTCCGCCACATCGGGAGAGTTCCGCATCTTGCGGGGCCGGGCGGGCCTTAGACGTGCGTAAGGGGTCTCAGGTCATCCGTAAGGTGCTTACGGATGACCTGAGACCCCTGGTGAACAGCGGTGACTCAGCTCGCGGACGGCAGGGCGAGCAGGGCGTCGGTGTACTTGAGGACGGCCAGCAGCAGGCCTACGACGCCGAGCACGACGCCCGCCCAGGCGACCGACTTGATCCAGGTGGCCTGCGGCTTGCCCGGGGTGCCGAACGCGGGCCGGATGAGCGCGCCGACACCCACGAGGGCGGCCACGAGCGCGAAAAGACCGGCCCAGATCGCGGTGGCGTGCCAGGAGGTGCCGTAGACCTCCTTGATCTGCGTGGCCACGCTCGCGGTGGACGCGGTGTGGAGCTGACCGTTGAGCTGCGCGCGGGCGCCGGCGACGGTGCCGATCCAGCCGCCGGAGAGGGAGATGAAGCCGAGCGCGGCGGAGACCACGGCGGCGGCTCCCTGGCCGACGCCGGAGGGGCCCTCCGCCTCCAGCTTCGCGAGCTCGGCGGCGTACTCCTCCTCGGTGAGGTCGTCCTCGTGCTCGGCCTCGTCCGCAGCCTGGTTCTCGTCCTTCGCCGTGGTCACTTCCTCGTCGGTCTTGGTGACATCGACGGTTTCCGCGTCGCTCTTCACCTCGGTGGCCTCGTTCGCGGCCTCGTCAACAGTCTTGGTACCCATGGTGCGCACGGTAGGGGTGGTTTCTGAGAAGTTCCTTAAAGATCGCTGTGTCGCGCACCCGCGCGTGCCTCGCGCCACTCGGGGGCGAGCACGGACCACACCTCGATGTCGTGCCGTACGCCCCCGTGGGGGTGGGACTCGCGGAGTATCGCGTCCCTGGTCATGCCCATGCGGCGGGCAACATTCAGGCTCTTCTCATTGCCGGCGGCGGCATGCCATTCGACACGGTGGATGCCGCGCTGTTCGATCGCGAAGTCGATGAGGATCCGCATCGCGCGGGTGATCAGTCCGCGCCCGGCGGCGGCGGGTTCCAGCCAGCAGCCGACCTCGCAGTTGCCCTGGTCGGCGTGGAAGTTCAGGAAGAGGACCCCGCCCACGAGCTTCCCGTCCAGCCAGATGCCGTGCAGGGACGCGCTGTCGGCGGCGCGCAGGTCGGCGTAGCGCTGGAGCATGTCCCGCGTGGACTCGACGTCCGTCGCCTTGGAGCCGAAGGTGATGAACCGGCCGACGAACTCCCGGCCGCGCTCCAGGTGGGCGAGGAACTCCTCGGCGTGCCATGTCTCCAGGGGACGCAGTTCGGCTCCGTCGTCACCCAGGGATATCGCGTACATCCTGTTCCCGCTCCTTCGCCAGGACGTCCGCCACCTCGGCGTCCGTCGCGGCGGCCAGCCTCTCATGGGCGGCGCGGCACTCGGGGGGCTCGATGCTGATGCGGGGCAGGACGCGGTCCAGGCCGCGGGGCAGCCACCAGTTGGCGCCGCCGAGCAGGTGCATGAGGGCGGGGACCAGGAGGGTGCGCAGCACGAAGGCGTCCAGGGCGACGGCGGACGCGAGCGCGATGCCGAACATGGCGATCACGCGGTCGCCGCTGAGCACGAAGGCGAGGAAGACCGAGATCATGATGACGGCGGCCGAGTTGATGACGCGGCTGGTCTCGGCGAGGCCGACACGGACGGCCCGGCGGTTGTCGCCGGTTTCCAGCCATTCCTCGTACATCCGGCTGACGAGGAAGACCTGGTAGTCCATGGAGAGCCCGAAGAGGACCGAGACCATGATCACGGGGAGGAAGGGTTCGATCGGCCCGGCGCGTCCCAGGCCGAGGAACTCGCTCCCCCAGCCCCACTGGAAGATCGCGACGACGACCCCGAAGGCGGCGGCCACGGCGGCGACGTTCATCGCGGCGGCCTTGAGCGGGATGCCGACCGAGCGGAAGGCGAGCAGCAGCAGGACGCAGCCGAGCGAGATGACGACCCCGACGAACAGCGGGAGCTTGCCGACGATGACGGCGGCGAAGTCGTCGTAGCTGGCCGTCACGCCGCCGACGTGGATGTCGAGCGAGGTGCCCGTCTCGGCCCGGGGCAGTACCTCGGTGCGCAGCCGGTCGACGAGGTCGCTGGTCCGCTGGGACTGCGGCGCCGAGTCGGGGACGACCGAGAAGTAGCCGGTGGAGCCTCCGCTGTCGTAGGTCACCGGGGTCACGGAGGCGACGCCCTCGGTGGTGCGCAGGGTGGCGTCGAGGTTGTCGAGGATGAGCTTGTCCTCGGCTCCGCCGATCTTGGTGACGAGGGTGAGGGGGCCGTTGACGCCGGGTCCGAAGCCGTCCGCGAGGAGGTCGTAGGCCTGGCGGGTGGTGGACGACCGGGGGTCGTTGCCCTGGTCGGAGGTGCCCAGGTGGAGCGCGAAGGTGGGCAGGGCGAGGACGGTGATGACGACCAGGGCGAGGGTGCCGAGCAGTTTGGGGTGGCGCTCGACGAACGCGGACCAGCGGGCGGCGAGACCGGTGGGCAGCTCCGGCTGGGGCCCGTGGTCGGCCAGCCGGCGCCGTTCGCGGCGGCTCAGGGCGCGGGGGCCGATGAAGGACAGCAGGGCCGGGAGCAGCGTCACGGAGGCCGCGACGGTGAGCACCACGGTCAACGAGGCGGCGATCGCGACCCCGTTGAGGAAGCCGAGCCGCAGGATCAGCATCCCGAGCAGGGCGATGCACACGGTGGCGCCCGCGAAGACGACCGCGCGCCCGGTGGTGACGACCGCGTTGGTGACCGCCTCGGCGACGGACAGCCCGCGTTTCAGCCCGCGTCGGTGCCGGGTCACGATGAACAGGGCGTAGTCGATGCCGACGCCCAGCCCGATCAGCATGCCGAGCATGGGCGCGAAGTCGGCGACGGTCATGGCGTGCCCGAGCAGCACGATCGCCCCGTAGGCGGTGCCGACGCTCACCAGGGCGGTGCCGATGGGCAGCAGCGAGGCGGCGAGCGAACCGAAGGCGAGGAACAGCACGAGGGCGGCCACGGCGACCCCGACGATCTCGGCGGTGTGCCCGCTCGACGACTCGGTGAGCGCGATGGCGCTGCCGCCCGACTCGACCTGGAGCCCGTCCGTCTCGGCGGCCTTGGCGGCGCGGACGACCGTCTGCGCCTCGGACTTGTCGATGTCCTCGGCGGCGTGCACGAAGGTGACGGTGGCGTACGCGGTGTGCCCGTCGGCGCTGATCCGCCCCGCGCCCTGTCCGTCGTACGGACTGACGACGGAGGCGATCCCGGACAGGTTCGCGATCCGGTCCAGGGCGGTGGTCATGGTCTGTTCGACGTCGGCGGCGCGGACGGTGCCGGGCGAGGTGTGCCAGACGACGGTGTCGCTGTCGCCGCCGAGGCCCGGGAAGCCCTCCCTGAGCAGCTGCGTGGCGCGGCCCGACTCGGTGCCGGGGACCTCGTAGTCGTTCGAGTACACCAAACCGGCAACGGCGGCGGCTGCGGTGACCCCGCCGAACGCGAGGAGCCACAGCAGGACGGCGACGAGGCGGTGCCGAACACACCAGCGTGCAAGGGCTGCCACGAACGTGCTCCCGGGGATGGCGAAGGGTGGATCTTTGACCGGGAATCCAGGTTCAAGGGATGAACAGCCCGCAAAGAACGCATGAGCAAGATGTGGTCCACTCTTGCAGCCGAAAGTGATCGTTCAGCGCGTTCGTGCCCTGATTCACAGGAGTGGGAGCCAGATCACAGGACAGTAACGGCAACTCTGTCAGGGCACCCGGCTCAGTCGAACTGGTCCCCCAGCGCCATCACCATCGCGCCGACGACCAGCAGCCACAACGCGCGTCTGGTACGCCCCCGGGAGCCCAGGACCGACGCGAACGCACACACGGCGGCGCCCACGGCATAGGAGGCCGGGCAGAGGGCCGGCGCGGAACCACTCGCTCTGAGCACCGCCGCGGCCACACCCGCGAGGGCCAGTACGGCACCGGTCAGCGCTGCCGTCCAACGGGCCCGCCCCGCGTCCAGTGCCGGATCGAACTCCGGTGTCTCGGAATCTGCGCGTCCGTCCATGGCGGGCGAGGGTAGCGCCTCCGCCTGAGAAACCTGGTGCGCGGCCAACCGACGTCCTCCACGATCTCGTTGCTCTCCCACAGGGAGCTACGCAGAACCGGAGGCGCCCGTTCACCGACCATCCCTGGGGATGCATCTCAGCCGATGCATCCCCAGGGATGGTGATTTCGTACGGTGTATCAGCCCTCGCTGACGCCCAGCTGCTCCAGGATGAGCTCCTTGACGCGGGCCGCGTCGGCCTGGCCCCGGGTGGCCTTCATGACCGCGCCGACCAGGGCGCCGGCCGCCGCGACCTTGCCGCCGCGGATCTTGTCGGCGATGCCCGGGTTGCCGGCGATGGCCTCCTGGACGGCGGTGGTGAGGGCGCCGTCGTCGGAGACGACCTTCAGGCCGCGCTTGTCGACGACCTCGTCCGGGGTGCCCTCGCCGGCGAGGACGCCCTCGATGACCTGGCGGGCCAGCTTGTCGTTCAGGTCACCGGCGGTCACCAGCGCGGCGACCCGGGCGACCTGCTCCGGCGTGATGGGCAGCTCGTCGAGCGCCTTGCCGGACTCGTTGGCGCTGCGGGCGAGTTCACCCATCCACCACTTGCGCGCGGAGGCCGAGTCCGCACCGGCGTCGATCGTGGCGACGATGGAGTCGATGGCACCGGCGTTGAGGATCGACTGCATGTCGAACGCGGTGATCCCCCACTCCTCGGTCAGCCGGTTGCGGCGGGCCAACGGCTGCTCGGGCAGCCCGGCGCGGATCTCCTCGACCCACTCGCGCGAGGGGGCCACGGGAACCAGGTCCGGCTCGGGGAAGTACCGGTAGTCCTCCGCCTCCTCCTTCACGCGGCCCGAGGTCGTCGACCCGGTGTCCTCGTGGAAGTGGCGGGTCTCCTGGATGATCGTGCCGCCGGAGTTCAGCACCGCGGCGTGGCGCTGGATCTCGTAGCGGGCGGCACGCTCCACGGAGCGCAGCGAGTTGACGTTCTTCGTCTCGCTGCGGGTGCCGAACTTCTCGCGGCCGTGCGGGCGCAGCGACAGGTTGACGTCGCAGCGCATCTGCCCCTGCTCCATGCGGGCTTCCGACACACCGAGCGCCCGGATCAGCTCGCGCAGCTCGGCGACGTACGCCTTGGCGACCTCGGGAGCGCGCTCACCCGCGCCTTCGATCGGCTTGGTGACGATCTCGATGAGCGGGATGCCGGCGCGGTTGTAGTCGAGCAGCGAGTGCGAGGCGCCGTGGATACGGCCCGTCGCGCCGCCGACGTGCAGCGACTTGCCGGTGTCCTCCTCCATGTGGGCGCGTTCGATCTGCACCCGGAAGGTCTCGCCGTCCTCCAACTGGACGTCCAGATAGCCGTTGAAGGCGATCGGCTCGTCGTACTGGGAGGTCTGGAAGTTCTTCGGCATGTCCGGATAGAAGTAGTTCTTCCGGGCGAAGCGGCACCACTCGGCGATCTCGCAGTTCAGCGCGAGGCCGATCCTGATCGCGGACTCGACGCCGATCGCGTTGACGACCGGGAGCGCGCCGGGCATGCCGAGGCAGGTCGGGCAGGTCTGCGAGTTCGGTTCGGCGCCCAGTTCGGTCGAACAGCCGCAGAACATCTTGGTCTTGGTGCCGAGTTCGACATGGACCTCAAGGCCCATGACGGGGTCGTACGACGCCAGCGCGTCCTCGTACGACTCCAGGTCGGTCGTGGTGGTCACGGTGAACTTTCCCTCTCAGCCCAGCAGGACGTCGTCGTCGCCCAGCCGCTTCAGCTCGCGGTACAGGATGGCGAGGCCGGTGACGATCGCGACGGCGGACACCGTGGCGTCGATCAGACGGAGCGTGTCGTGCTCGGTGCGTGCCTTCTTGATCTGCTTGGCGACACCCAGCGCGCCGAACGCGGTGGTGGCGATGGACACATACGTGCCGGACTTGGACTTCTTGAAGCCCTTGGCCTTCGACAGTGCGTTGGTCACAGCGACGGTGCCTCCTCAAGCAGCGGGTGGCCCCACTTTTCCACGAAGGCGGCCTCGACGGCGGCGCCGACCTTGTAAAGGCGGTCGTCCTTCAGCGCCGGGGCGATGATCTGCAGCCCGACCGGGAGGCCGTCCTCGGGCGCGAGGCCGCAGGGCAGCGACATGGCCGAGTTGCCCGCCAGGTTGGTCGGGATGGTGCACAGGTCCGCGAGGTACATCGCCATCGGGTCGTCGGCACGCTCGCCGATCGGGAAGGCGGTGGTCGGCGTCGTCGGCGACACGATCACGTCGACGCTCTCGAACGACTTCTCGAAGTCGCGCGTGATGAGCGTCCGGACCTTCTGGGCGCTGCCGTAGTACGCGTCGTAGTAGCCACTCGACAGGGCGTACGTGCCGAGCATGATGCGGCGCTTCACCTCGGGGCCGAAGCCCGCCTCACGGGTGATCGAGGTGACCTCTTCGGCCGAGTGGGTGCCGTCGTCGCCGGCACGGAGGCCGTAGCGCAGGCCGTCGAAACGGGCCAGGTTCGACGAACACTCGGAGGGCGCGATCAGGTAGTACGCCGACAGGGCGAGGTCGAAGGACGGGCAGTCCAGCTCGACGATCTCCGCGCCGAGTTCCTTCAGTACGGCGACGGCCTCGTCGAAGCGCTGGATGACACCGGCCTGGTAGCCCTCGCCGCGGAACTGCTTCACGACACCGACGCGCATGCCCTGCACACTGCCGTTGCGGGCGGCCTCGACGACCGGCGGGACCGGGGCGTCGATCGAGGTCGAGTCCAGCGGGTCGTGCCCGGCGATGACCTCGTGCAGCAGCGCCGCGTCCAGGACCGTACGCGCGCAGGGCCCGCCCTGGTCGAGGGAGGAGGAGAACGCGACCATGCCGTAGCGGGAGACCGCGCCGTACGTCGGCTTGACGCCGACCGTGCCGGTGACGGCGGCCGGCTGGCGGATCGAGCCGCCGGTGTCGGTGCCGATCGCGAGCGGCGCCTGGAAGGAGGCGAGCGCGGCGGAGGAACCGCCGCCGGAGCCGCCGGGGATCTTGGTGAGGTCCCACGGGTTGCCGGTAGGCCCATAGGCGCTGTTCTCGGTACTGGACCCCATGGCGAACTCGTCCATGTTGGTCTTGCCGAGGATGACCACGTCGGCGGCCTTCAGCCGCTTGGTGACCGTCGCGTCGTACGGCGGGATCCAGCCTTCGAGGATCTTGGAGCCGACGGTGGTCGGGATGCCCTCGGTGGTGAAGATGTCCTTGAGGGCGAGCGGTACACCGGCGAGCGGGCCGAGCTTCTCGCCGCGCTCCCGCTTGGCGTCCACGGCACGGGCCTGGGCCAGCGCGCCCTCGCGGTCGACGTGCAGGAAGGCGTGCACCTTCGCGTCGACCTCCTCGATACGGGCGAGGTGGGCCTCGGTTACCTCGACGGCCGTGAGCACGCCGGACGCGATGTTCGCGGCGGTCTCGGCGGCGGTGAGCCGGATGATGCTGCTGTGGTCCGTCATGGTGATTAGTCCTCCCCCAGGATCTGCGGCACCTTGAAACGCTGCTGCTCCTGGGCCGGGGCGCCGGAGAGCGCCTGCTCGGGGGTGAGCGAGGGACGGACCTCGTCCGCGCGCATGACGTTCGTCAGCGGCAGCGGGTGGGAGGTCGGCGGTACGTCTTGGTCGGCGACCTCGCTGACGCGGGCGACCGCGCCGATGATGTCGTCCAGCTGTCCCGCGAAGTGTTCGAGCTCTTCGGGCTTCAGCTCCAGACGCGCCAGCCGGGCGAGGTGGGCGACCTCCTCGCGCGTGATGCCAGGCATGCGGCGTTCCTCTGGGGTGAGTGTGTGTGGTTTGGCGCAATCCTATGGGGCGGGGGCCCGTAGCCGTTAAACGGTTTCCGCCCGGCCTCGCCGGGGGCGACGCGTCAGACGAGAAACAGCAGTGCGGAGCTGACGAGCACGACGACCGCCGTGGCGAAGTGGATCCCGTAGGCCACGGCTTTCGTGCCGCCGTTGCGCAGCACTATCAGGGTGTCGCCGAGCGGTATGACGGCCACGCAGAGCATGAACCAGGCCTCTGCCCGGGCCCCGGCGAAGGCCAGCAGAGCCAGGCCGATCAGTCCGAGCGTGCCGTCCCTGGAGCCCTTGATCGTGAGGTAGGCGCGGGCGTCGCCGGCCGGGTCGGCCGGCACGCCGTAGCCGGTGGCGGCGGGACCGGGCTGGAACAGGAACCGGTAGCCGAGGAACAGGCAGAACAGGTCCAGCACGATCGCCAGGGTGTACGCGGTGATGGTCACGTCACTTCTCCTCGTTTCGTTTTTCTAGCGGCGCTAGCAACAGGAGCGAAGCTAGCAGAGCGTCGACAGGAACGCTAGCGATGCTAGAATCCGGGCCATGACGATTCAGACGCGCCGGGAGCGCGAGCGGGCCGAGCGGGAGCTGCTGATCGTCTCGGCCGCACGGGAACTGGCCGAGACGGAGGGCTGGGACGCGGTGACCACACGGCGGCTGGCCGCCGAGATCGAGTACAGCCAGCCGGTGCTCTACAGCCACTTCAAGGACAAGGGCGCCATCATGGCGGCGGTCGCGGTGGAGGGCTGCGCGGAGATCGCCGCCGAGATGCGCACGGCGCGCCTGGCGGCGAAGGACACGCGGGAGGCGCTGACCGCGGTGGGCGAGACGTACACGTCGTTCGGCCGCCGCCGCCCCGCGCTCTACGACGCGATGTTCACCCACATGGTGGACCTGCCGTTCGCGACCCCGGAGGCCCCGGCGCCCTTGCAGGCGGCCTTCGGGGAACTGTTCAGCGCCGTCCAGCCGATCGCGGCCGAGGGCGACGACCCGGGCCTGCTCACCGAGACATATTGGGCGGGCCTGCACGGCCTGGTGACATTGATGCGCAGCGGACGCCTACCGGAGGGCGCACACGAGCAGCGCCTGGCGCTGCTGATCGCCCACTTCGCAGCAGGGGTGAGTTGAGGCGCCCAAGGGGCGCGGGGCTGTATCGATTTGCGGCTCCGCCGCGTGGGCGCGACCAGCCACAACAGGCCGGCAGCCGCGACCCGGCAGAAGCCCCTCCCCCATGGGCGCAGCCAATATCAGGCAAGCCGCCCCGGATCATCGGCCGCAGCCGCGGGCAAGGCCGCCCGAGGCCGCTGCCACCCCCGAGACCCCCGAGCCAGCAACCAAGCAGTCATGTCCTCGGGCGGCATGGCCGCGGCAACCAGCCACCCCTGCACCGCATCGCACCCGAGATCCCGCAACCGCTCCCACGTCTCGTCGTCCTCGACACCTTCCGCGACGACGAGCAACCCCAGGGAATGCGCGAGATCAACGGTGCAGCGCACAATCTCCGCGTCCTCGTTGTCCACCGCCAGCCGCGCCACGAACGACCGGTCGATCTTCAACTCGCTGACCGGCAGCCGCCGGAGATGCACCAGGGACGAGTACCCCGTGCCGAAGTCGTCGAGGGACATCTTCACGCCGTGTCCGGTCAGGCCGTTGAGGGTGTCGGCGGCGCGCTGGGGGTCCTCCAGGAGGACGTGTTCGGTTATCTCCAGCTGAAGCGACCCCGCCGGGACGCCGTGCCGGGCGAGGCGCGCGGCGACCGAGCCGGCGAAACCGGGGGTGTGCACATCGCGCGGGGAGACGTTCACCGCGACCGGTACGAACAGCCCCTGGGCCCGCCACCTGGCGACCTGGGCGAGCGCCGTGTCGAGCACGTACTCGGTGAGGTGGGGCATCAGCCCCGACGACTCGGCGATCGCTATGAACTCGTCCGGCGGCACCTTCCCGCGCTCGGGATGCACCCACCGCACCAGCGCCTCCAGGCCGGCGACCTGGCCGTCGAAGCGGACCTTGGGCTGGTAGTGCAGCTGTACCTCGTGCGCGTCGAGCGCGCGGCGCAGATCGCCGAGGAGTCCGAGCCGGTCGGGGGTGTTGGAGTCCCGCTTGGACTCGTAGACCTCTACGCCCGTACGGTCCCGCTTCGCCTGGTACATCGCGACGTCCGCCCGGCGCAGCAGTCCCTCGGCGTCGAGGGCGTGGTCGGGGAAGACGGCGACGCCCGCGCTGGCCTCCAGGACGAGCGTGAGCCCGTCGAGGTCGAGCGGGGAGCTGAGCGCGACGACGAGGTTGCGGGCGACCCGGGTCGCGGACGTCGTGGAGTCGGCGACGGGCAGCAGGACGGCGAACTCGTCACCGCCGAGCCGCGCGGCCTCCGCCCCGCGCGGCAGCGCCACCCGCAGCCGGTCGGCTATCTGCAACAGCAGCCTGTCACCGGCGAGATGACCCAACGTGTCGTTGACCGATCGGAACCGGTCGAGGTCGATCAGCATGAGGGCGGCCTTGGCGCCGATGCGCTCGGCGTCGTCCAGGGCGGTCCAGATGCGCTCCAGGAGCCACTGACGGTTGGGCAGCCCGGTGAGCGGGTCGCGCAGTTGCTCCTCGGCCCGGGCGCGGGCCATCCACAGGGTGGAGTCGAGGGCGATCAGCGGGATGGAGAAGAGGGGCAGCAGTACCGGCTGCGCTACGGCGACCACGCAGATCAGCGGGGCGATGCCGAGCAGGGCGACCGCGACGAGGCCCTGTCTGAGCAGGGCGGTGCGGGCGACGGTGGGCAGTCCGCCGTGGCGCGGGGCGTGCAGGTACCAGAGCAGGGTGCGGGTCACGGCGAGATAGGCGAGGGCGACCAGCACCACTTCGGGGGCGGTGTAGACCGTCCAGCTGTCCGGGTTCCACGGTTTCTCGACGGACGGCACCCGGCCGAACGCGCCCAGCACGAGTGCTCCGGCGGCGATGCCGAGGATGTCCACCGCGCCGTGCAGTACGCCCTGGCGCCAGCGGTTGCGCCTGGCTATGCCGACCAGGACGACGACGGTGAGGCTGACCATGCCGGCGGCGACCCAGCCGTAGAGCAGCAGGACGCCGAGGGTGAGGGCGGCGCCCGAGCCGGTGCCGCCCCACCAGCGGGCACGGCCGAGGGCGACGAGGTGGCCGACGATGATGCCGGTGAGGACGGCGAGCGACCAGCCGACGGTGCCGGACGGGAAGAGCGCGTGGCCGCCGGTGAACGCCCGGAAGAATCCGGCGCCGAGGACGAAGCCGGCCGCGGCCACGACCGCCGTGGGCAGCGCGGGCCAGGTCAGGTGCCGTCCGGATTCACCGCCCGGCAGTCCGGAGCTGTGGTCCGGGGTGAGCGGTGCGTCGTGGCGCGCGTCCGGTGTGGAGTACTGTCCGGTGGCGCGCGGCTGGGCGCCCGGACGCTCCACGGGGCGCGCACCCCAACGGCTCCCCCGCCAGGCGCCGGTGAACCGGCGCAGGAGTGAGTCCGGGGGGGCGCTCTCGGTCGGTTCCATTCCCGTCCCTCTCACAGCCGGCGGTGCCCACGCCACGCGGTCCGATGCCCGACTTCCGTCAACGGCACCGCGTTTGGAAAACCCTTCCCCTTGCTCTCCAAGAGCAGGGGTTGCCCCAACCGCAGCTGGGCACGGCAGGTGCACACCTCAACAGTAGGCCGCAGAAGGCTTCCACGGGCAGCGGTCGTAGACGGTTGCCCGAATGCGACCCTGCCACCCGTATGCATCTGGTATGCGCCGATCGGGTGGCCTTCAACCGCCGCTCCTCGCTACTCCTCGACCGGAAGCGCGACTTCGGCGGCCGCCTCGGGCCCCTGTTCCAACAGGACGGTGAAGCCGTCCTCGTTCAGAACAGGCACCTTGACCTGCATCGCCTTGTCGTACTTCGAACCAGGATTGTCACCTACGACAACGAAAGAGGTCTTCTTCGAAACAGAACCGGTCACTTTCGCTCCCCGGCTCTGCAGGGCGTCCTTGGCGCCGTCCCGCGTGAAGTGTTCGAGTGTGCCGGTGACGACCACGGTCAGCCCTTCGAGCGGGCGCGGGCCCTCGTCCTCGCCGGACCCCTCGTCCTCCATCCGGACCCCGGCGGCCCGCCACTTGCGGAGGATCTCCTGGTGCCAGTCCTCGGCGAACCACTCCTTGAGCGAGGCGGCGATGATCGGGCCGACCCCGTCGGTGTTCGCCAACTCCACCTCGTCGGCCTGCTCGATACGCTCGATCGAGCGGAACTCGCGGGCCAGCGCCTCGGCCGCGACCGGGCCGACATGACGGATCGACAGGCCGGTGAGGACGCGGGCGAGTGGGCTGTCCTTGGCCGCGGCGATGGTCTCCAGCATCGCGAGGGCGTTCTTCTTCGGCTCGCCCTGCTGGTTGGCGAAGACCGTGGCGATCTTCTCCTCGCCGGTCTTCGGGTCGCGCTTGGGCAGCCCGCTGTCCTGGTCGAGGACGTACGCCTTGATGGGCAGCAGCTGCTCGATGGTGAGGCCGAACAGGTCGCCCTCGTCCTTCAGCGGCGGGTCCGCCGGCTCCAGCGGCTTGGTGAGGGCCGCCGCCGAGACATAGCCGAAGTGGTCGATGTCCAGCGCCTTGCGGCCCGCGAGATAGAAGAGCCGCTCCCTCAACTGGGCGGGGCAGGTACGGGCGTTCGGGCAGCGGAGGTCGATGTCGCCCTCCTTCATCGGCCGCAGCGGCGTACCGCACTCGGGGCACTCGGCCGGCATCACGAACTCCCGCTCGCTGCCGTCGCGCAGGTCGGCGACCGGGCCGAGGATCTCCGGGATGACGTCACCGGCCTTGCGCAGCACCACCGTGTCCCCGATGAGGACGCCCTTGGCCTTGACGACCTCCTGGTTGTGCAGCGTCGCGAACTCGACCTCCGAGCCCGCCACCGTCACCGGCTCGACCTGCGCGTACGGCGTGACCCGGCCCGTACGGCCCACGCCCACGCGGATGTTGACGAGCTTGGTGTTGACCTCCTCGGGCGCGTACTTCCACGCGATCGCCCAGCGCGGGGCGCGGGAGGTGGAGCCGAGCCGCCCCTGGAGGGGGATCTCGTCGAGCTTGACGACCACGCCGTCGATCTCGTGCTCCACGGAGTGGCGGTTCTCGCCGAAGTACCGGATGAACTCCCGTACGCCGTCGAGGTCGTCGACCACCTTGTTGTGCGGGGAGGTCGGCAGGCCCCAGGTCTTCAGCAGGGCGTACGCCTCGGAGAGACGGGTGAGCGCGTCGAAGCCCTCCAGGGCGCCGATGCCGTGGACGACCATGTGCAGGGGCCGGCTCGCGGTGACGCGCGGGTCCTTCTGGCGGAGTGAACCGGCCGCCGCGTTACGGGGGTTGGCGAAGGGCTTGTCACCGGCCTCGACCAGACGGGCGTTCAGCTCCTCGAACTTCTCCATCGGGAAGTAGACCTCACCGCGGATCTCCACGAGGTCGGGCACCCGGTCGCCGGTCAGCCGGTCCGGGATCTCGGCGATCGTGCGGACGTTGGGCGTGATGTCCTCGCCCGTACGACCGTCGCCGCGGGTCGCCGCGCGCGTGAGGCGGCCCTGCTCATACGTCAGGTTGACGGCGAGCCCGTCGACCTTCAGCTCGCACAGGAAGTGGTATGCGGAGGTGCCGACGTCCTTGTGGACGCGCTCGGCCCAGGCCGCCAGCTCCAGGTCGTCGAAGGCGTTGTCCAGGGACAGCATCCGCGAGCGGTGGACGACGGAGGTGAACTCCGTCTCGTACGCCCCCGCGACCTTCTGCGTCGGGGAGTCGGGCGTGCGCAGCTCGGGATACTGCTCCTCCAGCGCCTCCAGGGTGCGCAGGAGCTTGTCGAACTCCGCGTCGCTGACGACCGGGGCGTCGTTCACGTAGTAACGGAAGCGGTGCTCCTCGATCTGCTCAGCGAGCTGCGCGTGCTTCTCCCGTGCCTCTGCGGGCACCGTCGTCTCCGCCTGCCTGTCGCCGGCCACCGTGTTGTCCTTCCGTCACTCAGGGTTGTCCGCGAGGGATCTCGCCGCCCGGACGCAGTGGGCGAGCGCATGGCGCGCGTACTCGGGGGAGGCCCCCGCGAGTCCGCACGCCGGGGTGAGCGTGACCGCCTCCGCGAGAAGTCCCGGTCGCAGCCCCAGCCTGCGCCACAGCGTCCTGACACCCATGACGCTACCGGCAGGGTCTGACAATGCGGTGTCCGTGCCCGGCACGACACCGGCGAACAGCCGGGTACCGGCCTCGACCGCCTCACCGATCACGTCGTCGTCACGCTCGGTGAGGAGCGAGAAGTCGAAGGAGACCCCGGTGGCGCCCGCCCGGCGCAACAGGGCGAACGGCACGTCCGGCGCGCAGGAGTGCACGACGACCGGGCCGCGCTCGTGCACCCCGACGACCTCGCGGAGCGTGCCCTCGACGAGTTGGCGGTCGACGGCGCGGTGCGTGCGGTAGCCGCTGGCGGACCTGATGTGTCCGCGCAGGACGGCGATGAGGGACGGCTCGTCGAGTTGCAGCACGATCTGGGCGCCCGGGACGCGGCGCTGGACGTCGTCGAGATGGTTGCGCAGGCCCTCGGCGAGCGAGCCGGCGAGGTCCCGGCAGGCGCCGAGGTCGGAGAGCACGGCCTCGCCGTTCCTCAACTCCAGATTGGCGGCGAGGGTCCAGGGCCCCACGGCCTGCACCTTGAGCGGGCCCTCGTACCCCTGCGTGAACTCCTCGAAGGCGTCGAGGTCCTCCCCCAGCCACGCCCACGCCCGCTTCGTGTCCCGCCCCGGCCGGTCCCCGATCCGCCACCCGCTGGGCTCCACACGCGCGTACACCTCGACGAGCAGCCCGGCGGTCCGCCCGATCATGTCCGCGCCGGGTCCCCGGGCGGGCAGCTCGGGCAGGAACGGGAAGTCCTCGAAGGCCCCGGTCGCGGTCTTCGCGGCCTCACGGGCGTCGGTGCCGGGCAGGGAACCGATGCCGGTGGCTGCGCCGAAGCTGAACGTAGGTTTGTTGCTCACCCGGGCAGCCTACGGAACCCTGGGGCACGCGCACCGCCCCTGGGGGCTCCGCCCCCAGACCCCCGGCCTTTGCCCACCCACCACCCGACTCGGTTGCCTGAATGGTTGAGCAACCTCAGCGTCCCGGTCGTACCGTCACGTCGTTGACCTCGGCGTCCCCCGGCAGATCGATCGCCATCAGGATCGTCGTCGCGACCGACTCGGGGTCGATCCACTGGGCGGGGTCGTACTGCTTGCCCTCCTGTTGGTGGACCTTGGCCTGCATGGGGCTGGCGGTGCGGCCGGGGTAGACCGAGGTGACGCGGACGCCGTGGGGGTGTTCCTCGTGGCGGAGGGAGTCCGCCAGGGCCTTCAGGCCGTGTTTGGAGGCGGCGTACGCGGACCAGTCGGCGCTCGCCCGCAAACCGGCGCCGGAGTTCACGAAGAGGACATGGCCGCCGGACACCCGCAGTTGGGGCAGGAAGTGCCGGGTCAGTTCGGCGGGGGCGATCAGGTTGACGTTGAGCTGGTGGCGCCAGGTCTTCGGGGTCAGGTCGCCCACCGGGCCGAGGTCGACGACCCCGGCGATGTGCAGGAGCGTGTCCACCCGGTCGGGCAGGCCCTGGTGCGAGAACGCCCAGCTGAGCCGGTCCGGGTCCGCGAGGTCGCCGACCAGGGTGCCCGCTCCGGGAAACCGCGCCGCGAGTTCCTTCGCGCGGCCCGCGTCGCGCGCGTGGAGCACGAGTTCGTCCCCGCGCGCGTGCAGCCGGCGGGCGACGGCCGCGCCGATGCCGGAACCGGCCCCGGTGATCACATGTGTAGCCATGTGCGCCATGCTCGCATCAGCGGGTACCGACCGACGCCTCCAGGTAGGCCAGCGCCCCCACCGGCTCCTCCGCGAAGAACACCAGGTCGGTGAGCGGGACGGGCAGGAACCCCTCGTCCTCCATGCGCCGGAACTGCGTCTTCAGGCCGTCGTAGAAGCCCGCCGTGTTGAGCAGGACGACCGGCTTGCCGGTGTGGCCGTGCTTCTTCAGTTCCAGGATCTCGGTCGCCTCGTCCAGCGTCCCGGTACCGCCCACCATGATCACCACAGCGTCGGCCTTCTCCAGGAGCAGCTTCTTACGTTCGGCGAGGTCGGCCGCGATCACCATCTCGTCGGCGCCCGGACGCGTCTTCGCCGCCAGGAAGTCCACCGAGACGCCCACCAGCCGTCCGCCGGCCGCCTGTACACCGTCGGCGACCACCTTCATCAGGCCGACGTCGGAACCGCCCCACACGAGGGTGTGCCCGCCCTTGCCGACGAGTTCCGCGAACTCCCGCGCGGGGCGCGTGTAGCGCTCGTCCAGGTCGGCGGCCGAGAGAAAGACACAGATCTTCATGTCGTCACCGTACGCGGGAAGAACCAGGGGCCCGCGAGTGCTTTTCCGGTATGGCTGACGGACACACGATCACGATCGAGCAGGGCGACAAGCACGTACGCGTCGTCCACGGCGACCAGGTGCTGGCGGAGACCGACCGGGCCCTCGTCCTCAAGGAGACCGGCTGTCCCGTGCGGTACTACCTCCCCCCGGAGGACGTACGACTGGACCTGCTGACCCCCTCCGAGACCCACACCCACTGCCCCTTCAAGGGCGACGCGTCCTACTGGTCCCTGCCGGACGCGCCGGACCTGGTGTGGGCGTACCCCGACCCCAAGCCGGACGTGGCGCAGATCAAGGACCACCTCTGCTTCTACGTATTAGAAGTGTCGTGACCGATTAGTCGGCGTTCCTTGGGCAGTCTTCACGGACATGGACAAGAAGACTGTTTCGGGCTACGGCCTGCTGCCGCTGGCCGCGCAGCTCGCGCACCGATGCGGTCGTACGCGAGGGCGGTGCCGTCCCGTACGACCGCCGGGGTCGTGGCGCCAGCGGCGACACGGCCCCGTTCTCGGTGGCCCGCGAGGTCGAGGGCCTCGCGGCGCTGATCGACGCCGTGGGCGGCAGCGCGGCCCTGTACGGCCACTCCTCGGGCGCCGCCCTGGTCCTGCACGCGGCGGCGAGCGGCCTGCCGGTCACCGAAGTCGCCCTGTACGAGCCGCCGTTCGCCCTCGACGCGTCCGGCGCCAAGGAGCGCGCCGAATACACCGAGCGGCTGACCGAACTACTCGCCGAAGGCCGTCACGGAGACGCCGTGGAGCTGTTCATGGCGCTCACCGGCGCGCCCCCGGAGATGATCGCGGGCGCCCGCCGCTCCCCCATGTGGTCCGGTATGGAGGCCATCGCCCCCACCCTCGCCTACGACGACGCGGCCATGGGTGACGGTCTGGTGCCGGCGGAGCGGCTGGCGTCGCTGTCCGTCCCGGTGCTCACGATCGCGGGCGGCGCGAGCCCGGAGTGGATGCGGCAGGCCGCGCGGGCCGCGGCGGAGGCGGCGCCGGACGGGACGTATCGCACCCTGGACGGTCAGACCCACATGGTGGACCCGGCCGTCCTGGCGCCGCTGCTCACGGAGTTCTTCGCGGGTTAGCCGCGAACCGGCCCTGTACGGAGCCGTGTCACGCCATCGCCGTCGCCGCGCGCGTGGTCGTCGCGATCGTCGCGGAGCCGACCACGCGTGTGCCGTCGTAGAGCACGATCGCCTGGCCGGGGGCCACGCCCCGCACCGGCTCCCTGAACGACACCTCCAGCGTGCCGTCGACGAGTTCGGCGGTGACCTCGGTCTCGCCGCCGTGGGCGCGGAGCTGGGCGGTGTAGGTGCCGGGGCCGGAGGGCGCTGTGCCGCACCAGCGCGGCTTGACGGCCGTCAGGGCGCTGACGTCCAGGGAGGCGGCCGGGCCCACCGTCACCGTGTTGTCGACCGGGGAGATGTCCAGGACGTAGCGCGGCTTGCCGTCGGCGGCCGGGGTGCCGATGCGCAGGCCCTTGCGCTGGCCGATGGTGAAGCCGTAGGCGCCCTCGTGGGAGCCGATGACGGAGCCGGACTCGTCGACGATGTCGCCCTCGGCCTTGCCCAGGCGGTTCGCGAGGAAGCCCTGGGTGTCGCCGTCGGCGATGAAGCAGATGTCGTGCGAGTCGGGCTTCTTGGCGACCGCGAGGCCGCGGCGCTCGGCCTCCGCGCGGATCTCGTCCTTCGTCGTCACCGTGTCGCCGAGCGGGAACAGCGCGTGCGCGAGCTGCCGCTCGTCCAGGACGCCGAGGACGTACGACTGGTCCTTGGCCATGTCGGAGGCGCGGTGGAGTTCGCGGGTGCCGTCCTCGTTCACGATCACCTGGGCGTAGTGGCCGGTACAGACGGCGTCGAAACCGAGGGCGAGCGCCTTGTCGAGGAGCGCGGCGAACTTGATCTTCTCGTTGCAGCGCAGGCAGGGGTTCGGGGTGCGGCCGGCCTCGTACTCGGCGACGAAGTCCTCGACGACGTCCTCGCGGAAGCGGTCGGCGAGGTCCCAGACGTAGAACGGGATGCCGATGACGTCGGCGGCGCGGCGGGCGTCCCGTGAGTCCTCGATGGTGCAGCAGCCACGCGCGCCCGTGCGGAACGATTGCGGGTTCGCGGAGAGCGCGAGGTGGACGCCGGTCACGTCGTGGCCGGCTTCGGCGGCTCGGGCGGCGGCGACGGCCGAGTCGACCCCGCCGGACATGGCGGCGAGTACGCGAAGGGAGCGGGGGCGCTGGGAGGTCTCAGTCATAACCCTTCCAGGGTACGGGGCGTCGGGAACCGGAACCCGCGAGTATCCGTTGACGATCACATGGGGGACACGAAGGACGACGGGGAAGCTAAGGGCGGGCGGCCCGGGCGGCGCGCGCTGCTGATCGGCGGGGCGGTGGCCGCCGCGGGGACGGCCGCGTTGGCGCGGGACGAGTTGTCGCGGTTGTGGTGGCGGCTGCCGGGGGTGGAGAAGCCGCGGACTCCGGGAGCGGTCGACTTCGCGGGGGCGTCGTGGGTGGCGGCGTCCTCGGCGAACTACCGGCGGGCGGACCGGCCGGACGACTACGCCATAGACCGGGTGGTCATCCATGTCACGCAGGGCAGTTTCGATAGTGCGGTGAAGGCCTTCCAGGACCCCGCGCACGCGGCGGCGGCGCACTACATAGTCCGGAAGAGCGGGCACGTCACACAGATGATCCGCGAGCTGGACGTGGCCTTCCATGCGGGCAACCGCGAGTACAACGAACGCAGTGTCGGCATCGAGCACGAGGGCTTCGTGGAGCGGGCGTCCTCGTTCACGGACGCGATGTACGCAGGCTCCGCGCGGCTGACGGCCCGGATCTGCCGGCGGTACGGCATGCCCGTCGACCGCAAGCACGTCATCGGGCACGTGGAGGTGCCGGGGACGGATCACACGGACCCCGGGCGGTACTGGGACTGGGACCGGTACATGGCGCTCGTAAGGCGGGCACACCGGACACAAGTGTGACTCTGGTCACACCTCGGTTTGGCTATGAGTCATTTCAGTCACGGCCGTGTCCGATGCGTCCCCCGCTCCGGATGTGACCTGGGGTACGCCAACTCGACTTCCGGCCAAGGGGAGTTGGGGAGGGATCGGGCACGCTCACCTTTCACAGGTCGCCTTGCCCGCTCCTAATTACCGCCCAGTTTTTACACAGTCCTTAGGTCAAATCTCTGGCGCCATGACACACACCAGCGAGCCCGCGTCCGGAGCGAACGACAAGGGCATCCACCGGAAGAACACGGCCGAGAAGCGCGAACACGGCAAGGAGATCGCGGCCCGGGGCAAGGGTCTGCACCGGCGCAAGTTCCTCGGCGGCATGGCCGGAGCCGGTATCGCGGCGGTCGCCGCGGCCGGAGGCGCCTTCTCGCTGCTGAACGACGCGGCGAAGAACAAGGCGTCCGCGGCGGACACCACCCTCACGATCCCGGATCTCCTGGAGGGCACCACCTCCGACAGCACCACCACCTTCACCCTGGAGGCCAAGACCGGCACCAGTGAGGTGCTGAGCGGTGTCACCAGCTCGACCATGGGCTACAACCAGTCGTTCCTCGGCCCCACCATGAAGTGGACCAACGGCGACGTGGTCCTGCTGAACATCACCAACAGCCTCGGCGCGGACACCACGGTCCACTTCCACGGCGCGCACGTCCCGGCCAAGATGGACGGCGGCCCCCAGGTGGCCTTCTCCAGCGGCACGACCTGGTCCCCCACCTTCACGGTCAAGGACGACGCCAAGACCCTCTGGTACCACCCGCACGCGCTGGGCACCACGGCGCAGCAGGCGGTGCACGGGCTGGCCGGCATGATCATCGTCGAGGACGACTCGACCACCTCCTCGGACCTGCCGAGCGACTACGGCGTGGACGACATCCCGCTGATCTTCCAGTGTCTCGCCGTCGACAGCGCCGGCGACATCAAGTACGACCTCACCGGCTACCTGAGCAGCGGACTCAGCTACCCGGTGCTGCTGAACGGCACGAACGTCGACTCCACCACGCTCGGCTTCACCGCCACCAAGACCCGCACCCGGTTCCGGGCGCTGAACGCCTCGCCGTCGGACATCATCACCATCCAGCGCAGCGACGGCGGCACGCTCACCCAGATCGCCTCCGACCAGGGCTACCTCGCCGAAGCCGTCGACGTGACGACGATCCGCCTGGTGGCGGGCGCCCGCGCCGAGTTCGTGATGGACCTGACGGCGGACGCCACGCTCCAGGCCGTCATCACCACCGGCTGGGTCCGCGGTGGCAGCGGCACCTACGACGTCCTCGCGATCACCGCCAGCGGCACGGACACCCCGGACGACCTGCCGACCACCCTCAACACCATCGACCGCTACGACACCAGCGACTTCACCGCCCGCACCATCACGCTCGGCCAGAGCGGCACGAAGATGCTGATCAACGGCTCGGCCGGCACCAGCATGTCGTCCATGGCGATGATCAGCACCACGGTGGGGGCGAAGGAGGTCTGGACGATCAAGAACAGCACCCAGCTGGAACACTCGTTCCATCTCCACGACGTGCCGTACCAGCTCATATCGATCAACGGCGACACCCCGACCGGGGTCGAACTCGGCTGGTACGACACCTACGAAGTCGTCGGTGGCGGCTCGATCGAGATCGCCATGGAGTTCACCGACTTCAGCGACGACACGTACATGTACATGCTGCACTGCCATCTCCTCCAGCACGAGGACGAAGGCATGATGGCCGCCCTCATGGTGACGGAAAGTTAGGGACCGGCCGTCAGGTCAGCCCGGCGGCGCGCGCACGCTCCACCGCCGGGCCGATCGCCTTCGCGACGGCCTCCACGTCGGCCTCCGTGGAGGTGTGGCCGAGGGAGAAGCGCAGGGTGCCGCGGGCCAGGTCGGGATCGGTGCCCGTGGCGAGCAGGACATGGCTGGGCTGGGCGACGCCCGCCGTGCAGGCGGAACCGGTGGAGCACTCGATGCCCTGGGCGTCCAGCAGGAGCAGCAGGGAGTCGCCCTCGCAGCCCGGGAACGTGAAGTGGGCGTTGGCCGGCAGCCGGTCCACCGGGTCGCCGCCGAGGATCGCGTCCGGGACCGCCGTACGCACCGCGTCGACCAGGCTGTCGCGCAGGGCGCCGATCTCGCGGGCGAACCACTCGCGCTGTTCGGCGGCGAGGCGGCCGGCGACCGCGAAGGAGGCGATCGCGGGGACGTCGAGGGTGCCGGAGCGGACATGGCGTTCCTGGCCGCCGCCGTGCAGGACGGGTACGGGGGTGTACTCGCGGCCCAGCAGCAGGGCGCCGATGCCGTACGGGCCGCCGATCTTGTGCCCGGAGACCGTCGCCGCGGCGAGGCCGGAGGCGGCGAAGTCGACGGGGACCTGGCCGAATGCCTGGACCGCGTCCGCGTGCAGCGGGATGCCGAACTCCCCTGCCACCTCGGCGAGTTCACGGACCGGCAGGACCGTGCCGATCTCGTTGTTGGCCCACATCACGGTGGCCAGGGCCACGTCCTCGGGGTTGCGGGCGATCGCCTCGCGCAGTGCCCCGGGGTGGACACGGCCGTAGGAGTCGACCGGGAGGTACTCGACGGTGGCGCCCTCGTGCTCGCCCAGCCAGTGCACGGCGTCCAGGACGGCGTGGTGCTCGACGGGGCTGGCCAGGACGCGGGTGCGGGCCGGGTCGGCGTCGCGGCGGGACCAGTACAGGCCCTTCACCGCGAGGTTGTCGGCCTCGGTGCCGCCGGAGGTGAACACCACCTCGCTGGGCCGGGCGCCGAGCGCCTCGGCGAGCGTTTCCCGGGCCTCTTCGACCGTACGGCGGGCCTTGCGGCCGGAAGCGTGGAGGGCGGAGGCGTTGCCCGTGATGCTCAGGTGGGCCGTCATCGCCTCGACTGCCTCGGGAAGCATCGGGGTGGTCGCGGCGTGGTCGAGGTATGCCATGGTGACGCCGATTCTACGGGCCCCGGTGCGCGCCTCGAAGGGGCGGGCGCCTCGATGGGATCCGGCCCTGCCTCCTAGAAGCTCCAGGAGAGCGTGCTGTCGATCTGCATGAAGGCGACGAGGACCAGCAGATCGGCGATGCCGAGCCCCAGTCCGAGGAGGGCACGGCCGCGACGGGCGGTGCCGCGCCACAGCGCCGCGCCGGCCAGGGCGATGGCGATCGGGCCGAGGAAGACGTTGAGCACGAGCAGGCCGACGAGGCCGAGGATGAAGGACGCGACGGCCATGCCGTCGGCGTCGCGGCGGCCGGTGGGCTTGACGGCGGCGGCGCTGCCGGCTGCCGGTGCGGTGAGCTGCATGGTGGATCGACTCCCGACGATCGGGGGGTGGACGGGTGTGGGCGGGCGGTCAGTTGGCGGGCGTACGGCCGCGGCGGCCGTGCCGCTCGCGGAGCGCGAAGATGCCCAGCCATACGGCGATGACGGTGGCGGCGACTGCGGTGAAGGCGAGCGGCGCGTGGGCCACGGCGCCCACCACGACGCCGAACAGCAGGAGCGCCACGACGAGGAACAGCATGGGATGAATCCCCCTCCGAGAGGTCCGGGACGGCTCTCGTCTCGTTGTCGTTTCGTTTCGGTGAACGGTTGTAGTAACACTTGTTCACTGAACTTGAGTCTAGCGCGTCCGGCGACTTTCCAATTACGGAGAACAGTTGTTAACTGGATGACATGAGTCACACCCTCGGCATCCGGCAGGTACAGAAGCAGAAGACCCGACAGGCGTTGCTGGACGCCGCGTTGGGACTGCTGGAGGAGCAGAGCCTGAGCAGTCTCGGCCTGCGCGAGGTCACCCGGGCCGTCGGTGTCGCCCCGACCGCCTTCTACCGGCACTTCCGCTCCACGGCCGACCTCGGGGTCGCGCTCGTGGAGGAGGCGCTGGGCAGTCTGCATCCGATGATCCGGCAGACGGTGTCCCCGGCGGACAGCGACCAACGCATCGCGCGCGCCGTCCAGTTGATCGCCCATCACGTGGAGACGTACCCGGCCCACGTCCGCTTCCTCGCGCGCGAGCGGCACGGCGGGGTGCAGCCGGTGCGGGAGGCCATCCGGGAGCAACTCGCCCGGTTCGCCGAGGAGGTGAAGGCCGAACTCGCCGAGGACCCGGAGTCCGGCGGCTGGAACGACGACGACCTGCTGATGCTGGCCCACCTCTATGTCGACCAGATGCTCGTCACGGCCTCGCTCTTCCTGGAGGCTCAGGAGGCACCGGCCGAGGAGCGCGAGCGGGTCACCCGACTCGCCACGCGCCAGATGCGGTTGATCAGCGTCGGCCGCCGCCACTGGCTCGGCTGACCGCCGCACCGGAGACGGGCATACGACAGGGGCGGCACGCCCGGTGTACGAGCGTGCCGCCCCTGTCGTGCGGGAGCCGCGGTCAGCCCTGCTGCGGGGCCCCGCTCATCCGGCCGCCGCCCTGCCCGCCGCCGCACCCGCCGCCGGGGCCGCCGCCCTGGCCGCCGCCTCCGCCGGGGCCGCCGCTCGGCATGCCGGAGGGGTTGCCGGTCGGCATGCCCGTCGGCTTGCCCGAGGCCGCGGCACCCGTGGGCGCACCGGACGGGGCGCCGGACGGAGCCCCGCTGGGCCGTGCCGTCGCGTTGCCGGTCGGCGCCGAACAGGACTGTGTGGAGCCGGAGTTGCCGCTGCCGGAGGACGACGAGGAGCCGCTGGAGCCACAGGCCGCCAGGGCCAGGGGCGAGAGCGCCAGCAGGGCCACTGCGGGGACGAGACGCGCACGCTTCATGAGAAACAACTCCAAAAACGATGAGGAGGCCTTGTGGCGGGAACTCAATCAACGCCGCTTAGGGCTTCCTTGTCGGCGCCCTGTCCCCACCCTGTACGCCGAGTAAAGGGCAGCCCAAGAGACCGTGCTGACCTGCGACTTCACAAACGAGCCTCGCCTACTCGCTGGTACAGCTCCGTGACAGAAGCGGCTGCCGCGGCCACCTCCGCGCGTACCTCGGGCGGCGATACGACCTCCAACGCGTCGGCGAACTGCAGCAGTTGACGCGCCTGGCGGACGAAGCCGTACGACAGCCGGACCGTCACCCAGTCGTCCTCGCCGTCGACAGCGCTGTCGGGCGTGGGGAGTTCCGCCAGCGAGGAGCCGCTGAGGCGTACGAACATGTCGAGGCGGGAGCGGCGGACGCGGACGGTGACGTCGATTCCGCCGGGGCGGTCCTCGACCTGGCGGCGCAACTCCTCCCAGGCGTGGGCGAGTTCGACGCCCGGGCGGCGCTTCACCGGGTCGGGCAGGAGGGTGGCCGAGTGCACCCGGTCGGCGCGGAAGAGACGGGGTCGCGCACGGCGGTCGGCGACCAGGTACCAGACGCCCGCCTTGGAGACCAGGCCGTACGGGTCGACGGTGTAGGTGCTGGGCTCCTTGGCGCCGCTGTGCCGGTAGCGCAGGCGCAGCCGCCGGTCGGCGAAGACCGCGTCCTGCAACACGTCCAGATCCGCGGCGGGTTGGGGCCCGCCCTTCCAGCGCGTGGCGTCGACCAGGATCCGCCGGGAGGTCACCTCGGCCGCCGGTCGGTAGGGCGCCGGCAGCGCGGCCATCACCTTGCGCAGCGCGGAACCGAGCGCCGCGTCGAGACCCAGCGCGGCGTGGGCGCCCCGCGCGGCCAGGATGAACAGGGCGCGTGACTCGTCGGCGGTCAGTCCCGTGACGTCCGTACGGAACCCGGCGAGCAGCTCGATCCCGCCGTGCCGCCCGCGCTCGGCGTACACCGGCACCCCGGAGGCGGACAGCGCCTCGACGTCCCGGTAGACGGTCCGCACCGACACCTCCAGCCGGTCGGCGAGTTCATGCGCGGGAACGCGGCCCCGGGTCTGCAGGAGCAGCAGGATCGAGAGCAGTCGGTCGGCCTTCACACCCCCAGGATCCGCCTCCCGAAAACCCCGCGCAAATGTTGACGGGAACTGTCAGGTTATGGATCCAGCATTGCCGCCATGAACCCAAACACCACGGACCCCCGCCCCCTCTACACCCGCACCACCGAGCAGGCCGCCGCGCTGATCAGGACGGTACGACCGGAGCAGCTCACCTCCCCCACCCCCTGCACGGAGTTCGACGTACGCACCCTGCTGAGCCATCTCGTCGGCGGCACCCACCGCATCGCGACCGTCGGCGAGGGCGGCGACGGCATGGCCGTACACCCCTTCGTGGACGGAGTCGCCGACGAGGGCTGGCCGGCCGTGTACGACGAGGCCCGCGTCCGGGTCCTGAAGGCCTGGGCGGACGACACCCGCCTGGACGCCCTGGTCCAGGTGCCCTGGGGCGAGACCCCCGGCCGCATCGCACTCTCCGGCTACGTGATGGAAGCGGTCACCCACACCTGGGACCTCTCCGAGTCCCTCGGCCACCCCGTCCCACTCGACCCGGAACTCGCCGAGTTCGCCCTCACCATCGCCCGCCGCGTCCTCCCGGACGAGCAACGGGACGCCGACACACCCTTCGACACGGCACAGCCGGTGCACGAAGGAGCCGACGCCTACGGGCAGTTGGCGGCCTGGCTGGGGCGGAAGCCGGTCAGGTGAGTCTGGCTCGGGCCAGTTGCCGTGACTGGGCGACCAGTCGGTCGGTGGTGTCCCAGACCTCGGCGTCCTCCTCCAGGAAGCCGCCGGCCAGGTTGCGGGTGGTGATGGAGACCCGGAGGGGGCCCGGGGCCGGGCGGGAGCGGACGTGGACCGTCAACTCCACCGTGGGGACCCAGCCCTTGAGGCCGATCTCGAACGCGGTCGGGGGCAGGGCGTCCACCGCGAGGAGGAGGGAGAGGGGGTCGGCGTCGCGGCCGTCCGCGAGGCCGAACCAGGAGCGCATCTCCCCCTTGCCGGAGGGGGCGCCCAGGGCCCAGCCGAGGGTGGACGGGTCGAGCTTGAGCATCAGGCGGTCGACGATGGCCGAGCTGCCGGAGACCGGGGCCGGTCCGTCCTCGGGGCCGAAGCACTGGTCCATGGGCGGGAAGGAGGGCGGGCGGGCCGTCGTGCGCACGTCGTCCGGGAGGGTGTCCAGGTCGCCGTAGGAAGCCAGGACGCGGATGCGCTCGACCTCTCCGCCCTCCTCGTCGTACTGGAAGAGGGAGGCCTGGCCCGTGGAGAGGGTGCGGCCGGTGCGGACGGTGTCCGTGCGGATGACCGCGGGGCCCGGCTGGGACGCCGTCAGGTAGTGCGCGGAGATCGTGAACGGGTCGCTGTGGGGCAGGGCGTCCGCGAGGGCTCGGCCCAGGACGGCGAGGAGGTACCCGCCGTTGACGGCGTCGATGATCGTCCAGCCGGCCGAGAGGTCGAGGTCGTAGACGCCCGGGGCGCGACGGGTGACCGCCGTGTCGCGGTCGAACTCGCTGTCGCCGATCGTGGCCCGTGGAGCCCGCGTGGCCGTCGGCGCGGATGCTGCTTCTCGCATGGATGAACCGTACAACAGTCGATTACTAAGCGGTAGCTTTGTTGTTGCGGATATATGAACACACCGGCATATCATCGGCCGCCCGGGTGAGGAACCGGCAATTTCTTGGTAAGTGTCCGTACTCGTCCGTGACCTCGGGCCCGTGATCCCCCTCTTTGGGGACATGAGCCTCACCGGGACTCCGTTCCTCTACACCGCCATCGTGCTGTCCGTCGTCGCCCTCATACTGCCGCTCGTGCTGTGGTCGAGACTGCGCGGCCCCAAGGCCGTACGAGTGGCGGCACGGACCCTGATGCTGCTGTTCGCCCAGGGCACGGCCGTCACCCTGGTGTTCGTCCTGGTCAACAACCAGAACAACCTCTACGACAACTGGGCCGACCTCCTCGGCACCGGCAACCACGTCCAGCAGGCCGCAAACCTCGGCAAGGACGGCACCGGCGGGATCGCCCTGAAGCGGCTGCCCAAGGTGAAGCAGGCGTTCGCCCCGGCCACGGGTCCCGGCATGAGTTCCGCGGGCCAGGTGGAGGTCACCCAGCTCAAGGGCCGGGTGTCGGGCGTGAACGCCGAGGTCTACGTCTGGACCCCGCCGCAGTACAAGGAAGCGGCCTACCGCCACAAGAAGTTCCCCGTCGTGGAACTGCTGCCGGGCTGGCCCGGCTCGGCGAAGGCCTGGTTCGGGTCGATGCACGTGACCCAGCAGCTGGAGCCGCTGATGAGGAGCGGACGGATCGCGCCCTTCATCCTCGTCGCGCCGCGCTACAACCTGCTGGCCGGCGTGGACACCGGCTGCGCCAACATCCCCGGCACGGTCAACGCCGACACCTGGCTCAGCATCGACGTGCCGAAGATGGTCACGGACAACTTCCGCACCCAGCCCGCGCCGAAGGGCTGGGGGGTCGCCGGTTACTCGGCCGGCGCGCACTGCGCGGTCAAGCTCGCCGTCGCCCACCCCGACCGCTACCAGGCCGCGGTGAGCATGTCCGGCTACAACGACCCGATCGGCGAGCGCAACTCGCTGGCCGCGCAGAACATGGCCCTGCGCGACGCGAACAACCCGTACCTGCTGCTCAAGAAGGCGGCGACGCCGCCGCCGATCGCGATGTACCTCTCCGGCGAGTCCGGCGACGGTTATCAGGCGGCCGTGGGCCTCGAACAGATCGCGAAGGCGCCGACGAGCGTGCACGTGGTGTTCCTGCCGCGCAGCGACGGCGGGCACACCATGGCGCTGTGGCGGCCACAGGTGAAGACGGTCTTCCGCTGGCTGACCCTGGAGCTGGGCCAGAACCACCCCAGGATCACGAAGTCGGCGTCCGATCCTCTCGGACATTCGACCGCCGGTTCCACGCGCGAGGCGCTCGCCAGTGGAACCTCATCGCGAGCAGGCGCAACACGAAAGCGGTGACGACCGCGAGCCCGCTGGTGAACGGGCCCACCAGGTCGTAGCGGATGCACAGGGCGATCATGGTGGCGCCGACGATCGCGGGGACCGCGTACAGGTCGCGGTCCCAGCGCAGCAGCGACGGCACCTCGTTGGCCAGCACGTCCCGCAGCACACCGCCACCGACGGCGGACCCGAGACCCAGGGCGACGGAGGAGGTCAGGCCGAGCCCGTAGTCGTACGCCTTCACCGTGCCCGTGACGCAGAACAGGCCGAGGCCCGCCGCGTCGAAGACGTTCACCCCGAACTGGATCCGCTCCACCTGCGGGTGGAGGAAGAAGACGAGCAGGGCGGCGAGGAACGGAGTGAGGAAGTACCCCAGGTCGGTGAAGGCGGCCGGGGGCACCGCCCCGATGACGAGGTCCCGGAAGACCCCTCCGCCCAGCGCGGTGACCTCGGCGAGCACGGCGATGCCGAACACGTCGAAGTTCTTGCGGACGGCCAGCAGCGCGCCGGAGATGGCGAACACGAAGATGCCGACGAGGTCGAGCGTGTGCTGGACGGAGGGGCTGAACAGTTGCTGAAGCACCCCACATTGTTACCCGTGGGAATCAGCGGGGTGGAGCTACAGGGTGGGCTTGCCCGGTGTGGAGAGCCAGGTCCGGAACAGGTCGTCGAGCTGCTGCCCGCTGATCTTCTCGGCCAGCTGGATGAAGTCGGCGGTGCTCGCGTTGCCGTAGCGGTGCAGCTTCGTCCAGGTCGGCAGCAGCTTGAAGAACGCGGTGTCGCCGATGCGTTCGCGGAGCATCTGGAGGGTCATCGCGCCGCGCTGGTAGACCGCGGAGGAGAACATCGTGTCGCGCTGCGGGTCGGCGACGGTGATCTGCCAGAAGGCGGCGTCGGCCGGGCGGGCGTTGTAGCCGGCCAGGAACGAGTCGTGCGCGGTGCGGGTGCCCTGGTGTTCGGCCCACAGCCACTGGGCGTAGGTCGCGAAGCCCTCGTTGAGCCAGATGTCCTTCCAGTGCGCCACCGACACGGAGTCCCCGAACCACTGGTGGGACAGCTCGTGCACGATCGTCGACTCGCTGCGCACGGCCGAGTAGGCGGGCTTGCTCTGCACCTCCAGCGAGAACCCCGCCTCCGGCATGTCGTCGACGATCGCGCCGGTCTCCTCGAAGGGGTACGGCCCGAAGACCTGCGACCAGTAGTCGGTGGCGGCGGCCGTCACGGCGTACACGTCGACGCTGTTGCTGTTGGCGAGGACGGGGTCGATGGCGACGTAGATCGGGGTGCCGCCGGGGGTCGTCCCCGTCTTCACGTCGAACTTCCCGATGGTGGCGGTGGCGAGATAGGTCGCCATGGGCTTCGACTCCCGCCAGTGGGTGTACGTCGAGTCGCCCTTGTCGTACGTCGAGACGAGCCGGCCGTTGGAGACGCCCGTGAGCCCCTTGGGGGCCTTGATGCGGATGTCGTAGGTGGCCTTGTCGGAGGGGTGGTCGCTGGACGGGAACCAGGTGGAGGCGGCGTTGGGTTCGCAGGCGACGAAGACGCCGTCGGTGGTCTTCATCCAGCCGTAGTCGGAGCCGAACACGATGGGTCCGTTGAGGGGTTCGGGCACTCCGCCGTAGGTGACGGCGACCGTGAAGTCCCTGCCCTTGCGGAGGAAGTCCCTTGGGGTGATGCGCAGTTCGTCACCGGTACGGGTGAAGTCGGCCCGTCTTCCGTTCACTTGGACCTTGGTGACCTCCAGCTTCTGCAGGTCCAGGTCGAAGGAGGAGAGGTTCTGGGTGGCGCGGGCGGTGAGTGTCGTACGGCCGTCGAGGCGGTCGGTGTCGGGGTTGTAGGCGACGTCGAGGGCGTAGTGCCGGGCGTCGAAGCCGCCGTTGCCGAGCTGCGGGAAGTAGCTGTCACCGATGCCGTCGGCGCCGGGGGTGGGGGCGGAGGAAGCGGCTATGACAAGAAAAGAGGCCGCCGCGGTCGCGAGGGCCCCTAAACGTGCCGAACGGGAGAGTGCCATGAGTCGTCCCTTCGGGTGCGTTTCCGATCAGTCGGACACGCTCGACTCTGCCGCACCTCCGTGCGTCATGTCCATGACTTTACCAACTCGCCATACGCCTCGCGGTAGTTGACCACGACGGCCGCAGGGTTTTTTCGACATCTTTGCCAGAGATTTCACCGCACAATGCGGCAACCTCAATTCTTGCTCAACGCTCCCATTATCGATTGACCTGCCTCCGTCAAAGTCCATAGTGTCGCCCGCACTTGAAGTTTTCGCGGGAGCGGAAACAGAAAACTCACAGGGGGAATTCATGCGCAAGAGCGCGAAGCTCGCCACGCTCATTCTGGCCGGGACCATGCCCATGGTCGCCGGCGCGGCGCCGGCGTCCGCGATCGTCACACCGAAGAGATCCTGCCCGATCACCTACGGGGTTCTCATCACTTCCCACTCGCAGTACCGGCTTCCCGCGAAGGGTGCCTACTTCAAGGACGGCCCGGGCGGAACCATCACGGCCTCGGTGACCAAGGCCACCACCATCTCCTACAGCGTCTCCGGCTCCCTGGAGGTGAGCGCGAGCACCTGGTCGCCTCGGTCAAGGCGAACGTGAGCAAGACCGTCACCAAGTCCGTCGCGGTCACCACCGGGCACACGTACTCGCACAACATCAGCGCGCACAAGTACGGCAACCTGCAGTACGGCTCCAACGGCTTCAAGGTCGGCTGGCAGTCGAACAAGACGAACCCGAACTGCAGCAATACGGTTCTGGCGACAGGGACGGCCAAGTTTCCGGTGACTTCCGTCGGCTGGTACTACTGGGAAACCAAGTCGTGAATGAGGAATACCCGGTAAAACCCCGGCATGACATGGGAATGCCCCGGCGACCTTTCGGCCGCCGGGGCATTCCCGTGCTCGAATTCCCTTTACTTGTCGCCGTCGGTCTCCGACTCGGCTGATTCCGCGACCGGCTCTACGGCGTCCGCGACCGGTTCGGCGGTCTCTTCGGCGAGCGTGGCCGCCACCGCCACCGACGTCTCCGCCGACTCCTGGAGCGCCGTCTCGCCGACCAGCTTCTCGGCCTCCTTCGCGGCCGTCAGCAGCACGGTGTCCTGCGGGGCCTGGTCCGCGAAGTTCTCCGGGTGGTGGCACGCGACCTGCTGGCCCGGCTTCAGCTCCAGCAGCGGCGGCTCGGTCGTCGTGCAGATCTCCGTCGCCTTCCAGCACCGGGTGTGGAAGCGGCAACCGCTCGGCGGGGAGATCGGCGAGGGCACGTCACCCTTGAGCAGGATGCGGTCGCTCTTCGCGTTCTTCCGCCTCGGGTCCGGGATCGGCACCGCCGACATCAGCGCCTTGGTGTACGGGTGCATCGGCGCCTTGTACAGGGCCTCGCGGTCGGCCAGCTCGACGATCTTGCCGAGGTACATCACCGCGATGCGGTCCGAGACGTGCCGGACGACCGAGAGGTCGTGCGCGATGATCACATACGTCAGGCCGAGCTCCTGCTGGAGGTCGTCCAGCAGGTTCACCACCTGCGCCTGGATCGACACGTCGAGCGCGGACACCGGCTCGTCCGCAACGACCAGCCGCGGGTTGAGCGCGAGCGCGCGGGCGATGCCGATGCGCTGACGCTGGCCGCCGGAGAACTCGTGCGGATAGCGGTTGTAGTGCTCGGGGTTGAGCCCGACCACCTCCAGCATCCGCTGCACTTCCTTCTTGATCCCGCCCTCGGGCTCGACGCCCTGGAGCTTGAAGGGAGCGCCGACGATCGTGCCGATGGTGTGGCGCGGGTTCAGCGAGGAGTACGGGTCCTGGAAGATCATCTGCATGTCGCGGCGCAGCGGACGCATCCCGCCGACCCCGAGGTGCGTGATGTCCCTGCCCTGGAACTCGACCTTGCCGCCGGTCGGCTCCAGCAGCCGGGTGATCAGCCGGCCCATCGTCGACTTGCCGCAGCCGGACTCGCCCACCACGCCCAGCGTCTCGCCGGCCTTGACCTCGAAATCGAGACCGTCGACCGCGTGCACGGCGCCGACCTGCCGCTGAAGCAGGCCCTTTTTGATCGGGAAGTGCTTCTGGAGCCCGGTCACCTTCAGCAGGGTCTCGCCGGGGGCGACACCGTCCTTGGCGGCCACGGTGCCTTCACTGTGCACAGGGATGCTCACTGCTGTGTCCTTGGGTTTCTCGCTCACAGCTTCGGCGCAATCTCTTCGGTCCAGATACGCTCCCGCTGCTCCGCGCTCAGGTGGCAGGCGGCCCAGTGCTGGCTGCCGACCTCGCTCAGCTCGGGGCGGACCGTACGGGTGACGTTGTCCTTCGGGATGTCGGCGTACGGGCACCGCGGGTTGAAGGCACAGCCGGACGGGATGTTGATCAGGGAGGGCGGGGAGCCCTTGACCGGGATCAGGCGCTCCTGCTGCTCGCGGTCCAGCCGGGGCATCGAGCCCAACAGGCCCCAGGTGTAGGGGTGTCGGGGCTCGTAGAAGACCTTCTCGGCCGGGCCGCGCTCGACGCAACGGCCGCCGTACATCACCAGGATGTCGTCCGCGAGCTCCGCGACGACGCCCAGGTCGTGGGTGATGATGACGACCGCGGAGCCGAACTCCGTCTGCAGATCGCGGATCAGGTCGAGGATCTGCGCCTGGACGGTCACGTCGAGGGCGGTCGTCGGCTCGTCCGCGATGAGCAGTTCGGGGTTGTTGACCAGCGACATCGCGATCATCGCGCGCTGGCGCATACCGCCGGAGAACTCGTGCGGGTAGCTGTCCACGCGCTTGTCCGGCTGCGGGATGCCCACCCGGTCGAGCATCTCGACCGCGCGGCGCTTGGCGGTCTTCTTGTCCACGTTGTGGTGGATCCGGTACGCCTCCACGATCTGCGCGCCGATCGTGTAGTACGGGTGCAGCGCCGACAGCGGGTCCTGGAAGATCATCGACATCTGACGGCCGCGCAGCTTGCGCACGTGGTCGGGGTCGGCGGACAGCAGCTCGGTGCCGTCCAGCCAGATCTCGCCGGAGATCTGCGCCTTGCGCTTGCCGTACTGGCCGGCGGTGTGCAGGCCCATGATGCCGAGCGAGGTCACCGACTTGCCGGAACCCGACTCGCCCACGATGCCGAGGGTCTTGCCCTTCTCCAGCTGGAAGCTGAGCCCGTCGACGGACTTGACCAGGCCGTCGTCGGTCGGGAAGTGCACCTTCAGGTCGCGCACTTCCAGGAAGGCCGTGGGCGCGGGAGAGGCGGACGTGGGTTCGCCCACCGCGGCCCCGCTCTTGCTGAGTTCCGTCATGAGAGCCTCACTCGGGGGTCGATCACGGCGTACAGGATGTCCACCACGAGGTTGGCGAGAAGCACCGCGAGAGAAGTGATGAGGGTGACGCCCAGAATGATGGGCAGGTCCTGGTTCTTGATGGCGGTGAGCACCGCCTGGCCGAGGCCGGGCAGGCTGAACGTCGTCTCCGTCAGGATGGCGCCGCCGATGAGGGCGCCGAGGTCCATGCCGAGCATGGTCAGGATCGGCGTCATCGTGGAGCGCATGGCGTGCTTGCCGATGACGACCGGTTCGGTCAGGCCCTTCGCGCGGGCGGTCCGGATGTAGTCCTCACCGAGGATCTCCAGCATGGTGGCGCGGGTGATGCGGGCGTACATCGCGGCATAGAGGAAGGCGAGGGTGATCCAGGGCAGGATCATGCCGCCGAGCCAGCCGGAGAAGCTCTGGTCCAGTGGCACGTACTGGCCATTGATCCATTTCAGCCCGTAACTGAAGACCGCCAGCGAGAGCAGACCCGTGAAGTAGATGGGCAGGGACACACCACCGAGCGCGACGACCATGGCCGTACGGTCCCAGACGGAGCCCCGCTTGAGCGCGGAGAGCACACCCGCCGCGACACCGAAGACCAGCCACAGCACGGCGGCACCGAGCGCGAGACCCAGGGTCACCGGGAAGCGGTCGGTCAGCACCGGCCATACGGACTGCTCGCTACGGAAGGAGTAGCCGAAGCAGGGGGCGGCACAGTGGGTGACGTCGCCGCCGGCCGAGTAGGTGCGGCCGACGAAGATGCCCTTGAAGAAGTGCCAGACCTGCACGAAGATCGGGTCGCTCAGACCCAGCTTCTCCCGCACCGCCGCGACGGCGTGCGGGTCGGCCTGCTTGCCCACGAAACTCGTGGCGATGTCCACGCCCGCCCACTTGGGGACGAGGAAGAAGATGCTGAAGACCACCAGGATGATGACCACCAGCATCACTGCGGCGGCGAACAGCCGCCTGATGAGGTAAGCGAGCACAGCTAACGGCCCGCTGCGGGGCCGGGGCCACCGGTGGGGGTCCCCCCACGCCTTTTGGGCTGTGGGGGAGTCTTCCGGTGGCCCACGGCCCCGCCGCGCCGGCCTTCACCTGCCTTTCGTGCCGTACGGCGGGTGTGCCGGGATTACTTCGTGGACTTCAGACCGATGTTGACGAAGTCGTAGTAGCCGCTGTACGCGTTCGTCGTGTACACGTTGGCGATACGCGAGGAGCGCCAGTTCAGGAGCCGCTCGAAGGTGAAGGGCAGGTAGTACGCGCCCTCGCTCACCTTGTGGTTGATCTCCGTGGCGATCTGCGTCTTCTTCGACTCGTCCAGCGCGGCGTTGTACTGGTTGAACAGCCCGTCGATCGTCTTGTCCTTGATCAGGCCGAAGTTGTTGTTGCCGCTCTGCAGGATGTAGTTGCTGTCCCACAGCGGGGCGCCGTAGCCCTGGACGGTCGGGAAGTCCGCACCCCAGCCCATGATGATGATGCCGAGCTTCTTCTTCGCGACGTTCGAGGGGGAGCCGATGATGCCGGAGCTCTGCGAACCGTCGTACTGGTAGATGTCGGCCTGGATGCCGACCTTCTTCAGCGCCGCCTGCAGGGACGTGGCCGTGGCCACCTCCTGCTGCTTGTTGTTGCGGACGGCGATGGTGGTCTTGAAACCGTTCGGCTGACCGCAGGCCTTCAGCGCCGTCTTGGCCAGGCCGTCGTTGCCGGTCTTGTTGGCACCGGAGATCCCGTACGGGTCGTACTTCTGGCCCTCGCCACCGGCGATGGAAGGCGGGAGCATGTTGGTGCCGATGTCACCACCGGCGATCGGGCCACCGCGCGCGGTCTGCAGCGACACGTGGTCGGCCGCGTAGATGACCGCCTTGCGGCACTCGATGTTGTCGAACGGCTTGACGCTCTGCGGGAAGACCGCGTAGCGGATGAAGCCGGAGATCGGGTTGTCCAGGTTGGCCTTGTGCTGCTTCAGGGCGATGGTGCGGCCCTGCGGACCCAGACCCGTCTGGCCGGCGTCGATGTCGTAGTCGCCGTTGATCAGACGCTGGTCCATGTCGGACTGGTTCGAGGAGATCGTCAGCGAGATCGTGTCCGGGTACGCCTTGCGCACCGGGTCGGACGACGCCTTCCAGTTGGTGTTGCGCACCAGCACCAGCTTCTTGCCGGGGCTGTACGACTGGAACTTGTACGGGCCGGAGGAGAAGGGGTGCAGCGTGTACTTCGCCTTGGTGTCCATGTCCTGGCGGACCGGGGACGCCGTGACCATGGCGAGGACCTGCTTGAAGTCCGAGTTCGCCGTGGGCAGGTGGAAGATGATCGTCTTGGCGTCGGGCGTGGAGATCGCCTTCAGGCCGAGCTTGTCCTTCGAGGTGTCCTTGTAGGGACCCTTGTAGGTGTTCTTCGGGTCGAGCATCTGCTGGAGGTAGATCGGACCGCCGGACAGCACGTCCTGCGCCCAGACCCGCTCGATGCCGTACTTGATGTCCTGGGAGGTGATGGCCTTGCCGTCCTCCCAGGTGATCCCGTCACGCAGGTGGAACGTGTAGGTCTTGCCGTCGGCCGAGACCTGGCCCATGTCGGTGGAGAGGTCGGGCGTGAGCTCGGCGCCCGCGGCGCCCGGCTCGGTCTTGAAGGTGAGCAGCTGACGGCTGTAGTACCGCGAGAAGTCCCACATGAAGCCGTAGTAACCGCGCGTGGTGTCCCAGAAGTCGGCGTCCTGGGCGGAGACGAACTTCAGCTCGCCGCCCTTCTTGACCAGCGAGGCCTGGGCGACCTTGTTGTTCGCCGCGTCGAAGCCGGCGGCGCCGCTCTTCGTACCGCCGTCGCTGCTGCCGCTGCCGCCGCACGCCGCCAAGGCCAGCATGCCTGCGACCGCGGCAGCAGCGGCCAGTGCCTGCTTACGCCGCCCTGAGGTGCGTTGGGTAGTCACGATCTCGGATCCTCCGGATTTGATGAGAGACCCCGTGTAGATGGCACGGGAGGCTTGGGGTAACGCGGTTCAGCGGGAGCCCTTCGGGTCCAGCGCGTCCCGCACGCCGTCGCCGAGGAGGTTGAAGGCCAGAACGGTGATGAAGATCGCCACGCCGGGGACGACCATGTACATGGGGTCCGAGTCGTAGTAGTCGATCGCGGTGGAGAGCATCTGGCCCCAGGAGGACGTGGGCGGCTTGACGCCCACGCCCAGGAAGCTGAGGGCCGCCTCGGTGAGGATGTTCGTGGGGATCATCATCGTCGTGTAGACGATGATCGGCGCGACCAGGTTGGGCAGCAGCTCCTTGAACAGGATGTAGAAGCGCCCGGCGCCCAGCGATCGGGCGGCCTCGACGTACTCGCGCTCACGCATCGAGAGCGTCTGGCCGCGCACCACGCGTCCGATGTACGGCCAGCCGAAGAAGCCGATGACCAGGATCATCACGAACACACGCACGTTGGACCCGCTCAGGCCCAGCATCTCGTTCGGCATCACGGAGACCAGCGCGATGATGAAGAGCAGCTGCGGGAAGGCCAGCAGACCGTCCATGACGCGGCTGATCGCCGAGTCGACCCAGCCGCCGAAGAAGCCGGCCAGGATGCCGAGGACGGTGCCGAGCACGATGGCGACGATCGCGGACAGGAAGCCGACGAGGAGCGAGATCCGGGAGCCGTAGAGGATTCGCGCGAAGATGTCGCGGCCGTTGACGGGCTCGACGCCCAGCAGGTGGTCGCCGCTGATGCCGCCGAGGGACCCCTTGGGGGTGCCGAACAGCGGGTCGATCAGGCTCTCGTGGAAGGTGTCCGGATCCTGCCCGATCAGGTTGGCGATCACGGGGGCGAGGATCGCGACGAGCACGAGGAGGAGCACGACGATGCCGCCCGCGAGGGCGAGCTTGTCGCGCTTCAGGCGCTCCCACGCGATCCGGCCCAGGGAACGGCCCTGTACGCCCTTCGTATCGGCGCTCGCTACCGCCGCTTCCTCGGCCGCACTCGGGGCCGTATCCGCAGTCGGCTCGTGCAATGGTGCCGTCATCTGGCAGGGACCCCTCTCAACCGGCGGTAGCCGGCCCACACTTGCCGCTGTGGCGGCATGATCAGTCCGTCGTACACGGGGGCGAACCGCCCCTGGTGCGGGAGTCTTCAACGCTTTGGTGATCTGTTGCCAGACTTGGCGGTGAATGGATGCGTAAACGTGATGCGGGCTGGAGGGTTCCGTTATACGGACACGGGGTAACGCCCCCCGGACGCCGGGCAGTTTGGACAGAACGACAATTCAGCGACTTTTACGGCATCCCGTCGCGATCTACGCGCGAAGAAATGTGTCGTAGACGTAAATCCTGCGGAGAGGCTGAGAAGAGGCTGAGAAGAAGACTCGCGGGCTCAGTATCCACCACGGGCGGGCGGGTATCCGTACCCACCCGCCTGGGCGGGTGCCGCGTGGGCCTCGCGGTCGTAGAACGGGCGGGCGTTCGCCCGCAGCCAGAGCGCCACCGGGTCGTAGTCGTCGGACATCGCCACGGTCGACACCGGCAGCCCCTCCGGGACCGCGCCGATGGACTGCTGCATCATGCCGCGCACCGAGTCCACGGCGGGCGGGCTGGTGTCGTAGACGTCCAGACCGATCGCGAGATACGGCGCCCCGAGCGCGGGCTGCACCCAGGCGCGGCGGAGGGTGCGGACCGCCGGGGTGCGGTGGGCGTTCTGCGTGAGCAGGGCGTAGAACTGCGGGACCTCGATCGCCGGTTCCGTCAGGCGCAGCGGGCCCGCGGGCTGGCGCTCCAGGCCGGTGGCGATCCGGCGCAGGTCGAGCCAGGGGATGCCGACGCCGCCGCCGGGGGCGTGCGGGTTGAGCCAGAGGCCGAAGTGGTCGGGGTAGAGGGTGCGGGCCACGTCCAGGCCGTCGACCACCTCGTACGAGCGGTTCCAGCCGCTGGCCGACAGCTCCTGGGCGGAGGTGACGCAGGGGGCGTAGCCGTACCCCTCGACGTGCATGTTCCCGTACTGGGCGTCCGGGGAGCCGGACTGGCCGTGCCACAGGAGCATCCAGATCTGGCCGGAGTGGGGGGTCGCGAGGGCGCGGAGGAGTGCCTCGTAGGCGTCGTAGCGCCCGGGCGTCACCTGGCGCAGCATGTGCTCGACCTGGCCGGTCGCGGTGCCGCTGGCGCTCACGTGTCCGCTCCTTTTGGTAGGTGCCCTGCGTTTCTGCGGTGATGGAAACAGCTTAAGCGCCCAAGGGGTGGGGGCCTCGGGTGCGTTGGCGAGTGCGGGTGCGTCGTGGCTGGGTGCTCGCAGCGGCGGAGCCGCGCATCGACACAGCCCCGCGCCCCTTTGGGGCGCTCTCAGTGACCCTGTGTATAGAAGGGGCGCACCGTCTGGCGCATCCAGTCCGCCACCGGGTCCTGGGTTACGTCCAGGAGGACCAGGTTGACCGGCCATTTGACCTGGGTCGTGGTGAGGGCCCGGGACAGGGCGTCCATGGGGGCCGCCCTCAAGTCGCCGTCCCAGTTGGTGAGTTCTACACCTACGAACATCACGGGGGCCGCGGTTTCGATGGCGGCGAGGCAGCGGCGCGCCGTGCCGACCACGCCCGTGCCGGCGAACTCGGCGGAGGCCGCGGCGAGGAAGTCGACCGGGTCGTCCTGCCAGTCGGGTTCGAAGAGGCGGACCCGGCCGCCGCTGGTGGGGCCGTCGAGGGCGCTGCGGCCGACGCGGCACAGCTCGGCGACGGCGGGCGGGGGAAGGGGAACGCCGACCATGCCGTCCGGGTTCACCGCGAGGCCGACCTGCGGGGGCAGCCCGCGGGCGAACTCCACCGCGGGCGCGATGGTGAACGACAGATGCGAGCCGACGACCCGGCGGAACTGCTCCTCCGAGCTGAAGACCGGGACGTAGGCCTGCCCGTCGATCTCCAGCGTGGGCAGGTCCAGGGGGCCGCTCTGCGGGCCGCCGCCGTTGGGCAGCGGGATCCAGATGAAGCTGCGGCCGAGCACCTCGATGATCCGGCCGCCGGCCGAGGGCATGCCCAGGGAGACCGAGAGTACCTCCTCCAGCTCGTTGCCGGGCCATCCGCCGTGCGGATGGGGGTGGGGGTACGCCTGTCCGGGGAAGTCCGCCGGGAAGTCCATCTACCTACCGCCTGCTGGTGAAACCGCCTGCTGTAACCCTGCTGTGGCTCAAAAGGCTAGCGGCTCAGTCCCCGAAGTCGATCCGGCGCAGCACGTCCGCCGCGTCCCGGTCCAGCAGGACCGCCGAGGCGACACCCCGGGGCAGGTCACCGCGCTCCACGGCTCGGAGCAGACCGGTGGCCGCCCGGCGGTGGCGCAGGAACGCGTACCGCGAGACTCCGCGACCCCGTTCGCGCTGGCCGTCGAGCGCGGTGTCCGGGCTGACGTCGAGGAACACCAGGTGCAGCGAGCCGCCCCGGCGGTGCGCCGCGCGGGCCAGCCAGCCGCGCACCCAGCTCTGCGTGCCGCAGTCGTGCACGACGGCTCCGGACGCGGAGCGCAGGACGCGGTGCAGCCCGGCGTAGTGGGCTAGGCGGACCAGGGGGCGGTAGACCGCGTACGGAAGGAGACCGGACATGCGGGACATACGGGCGTCCCAGCGGTCGCGGGTGTCCTGGCTGTCCACGCGGACCGCGTCGCCCGCGACCGCGCGCCGCATCAGCGTGGACTTGCCGCTGCCGGGCAGGCCCGTGACGACGACCAGGTCACGGGGGCCGAAGAGGAGTCCGTGCGGGCTGTGTCCGGCGCGCTCGCGAAGATCGCGGACTGTCGGTACCGGGCGGGCCGGGCATGCCTCCCTGGCCGGGGCCGAGGGCTGCTTGGGCAGCGCGACGGCCGAGGTCGTGGCGTACGCCGTGGTCCTTGTCACCGTGATCGTCCTCCCTGCGGGGTCAGGAAAGGTTCTCCCCACTTAATGTAAAGAGAAGGTAATGCACGGTGTCTCGCGGTTCCGTTCGCTTCCGGCCACAGGCCTGTTACAAAGCCTGTGCGATGATGTGCGCGCCAACTGCATACCGGCCGCTTGAATCCGCGCGGGAGAGTCCCCAGTCATACGTCGTCAGGCGTACGACGTCCGGGGCGCCGAAGGAGCAAGTCCCTCCCTTGAATCTCTCAGGCCCAGTTACCGCGCGGGCGAGGCACATCTGAAAAGCGGACCGCCCGTCCCGGTGGTCCCACCCAAGGTGCAACCCATGTCCCGTGCGTATCCCGTGCGGTCATGGCGAACCTCTCAGGTTCCGATGACAGATGGGGAGGAACGACCTCGCCGTCATGCCTTGGGAGACCGACCGATGAGCAGTACCGCCACCCCTGAGAAGCGCCGCACCGCGCTCGACGCGCTGCACCGCTCGCTCGGTGCGACGATGACCGACTTCGCCGGCTGGGACATGCCGCTGCGCTACGGCTCGGAGCGCGACGAGCACCTCGCCGTCCGTACGAAGGCCGGCCTCTTCGACCTCTCGCACATGGGCGAGATCACGGTCACGGGACCGGACGCGGCCCGTCTCCTCAACTACGCCCTCGTCGGCAACATCGCTTCCGTGGGCGTCGGCCGCGCCCGCTACACCATGATCTGCCAGGCCGACGGCGGGATTCTTGACGACCTGATCGTCTATCGGCTGGCCGACCACGAGTACATGGTGGTGGCCAACGCGTCCAACGCGCAGATTGTCCTGGACTCGTTGGTGGAGCGCGCCGAGGGCTTCGACGCCGTCGTCCGCGACGACCGTGACGCGTACGCGCTGCTCGCCGTGCAGGGCCCCGAGTCCCCCGGCATCCTCGCCTCGCTGTCCCCCAGAGTCTCGACTTCGCTCGATCCGGGAGGTGCCCCCATCGCCGACCTCGACGGCCTGAAGTACTACGCCGGTCTGCCCGGCACGGTCGCGGGTGTCCCGGCGCTGATCGCGCGCACCGGCTACACCGGCGAGGACGGCTTCGAGCTGTTCGTCGCCCCCGGTGACGCGGAGAAGCTGTGGGAGGCGCTGACCGAGGCAGGCGCGGGCACCGGGCTGATCCCGTGCGGCCTGTCCTGCCGGGACACGCTGCGCCTGGAGGCGGGCATGCCGCTGTACGGGCACGAACTGTCCACCTCCCTCACCCCGTTCGACGCCGGGCTCGGCCGGGTCGTCAAGTTCGAGAAGGACGGCGACTTCGTCGGGCGCGGCGCCCTGGAGGCCGCCGCCGAGCGCGCCGCCTCGCAGCCCCCGCGCGTCCTGGTCGGACTCGTCGCCGAGGGCCGCCGGGTCCCGCGCGCCGGGTACTCCGTGGTCGCCGGCGGACAGGTGATCGGCGAGATCACCTCCGGCGCCCCCTCCCCCACCCTGGGCAGGCCCATCGCCATGGCCTACGTCGACGCGGCGCACTCGGCGCCGGGCACGACCGGTGTCGGCGTGGACATCCGGGGCAGTCACGAGCCGTACGAGGTCGTGGCACTGCCGTTCTACAAGCGCGAGAAGTGACAGTCGTCGTAGCGTCACGTCTGTGACCCGGGGCGGATCGCCCCTGTTCGCCGATGCCCTCCGCAGTGCCCCATTCATCAGCACTCCCCCGCGTACAGGAGAATTCAGGCCATGAACAACCCCCAGCAGCTGCGCTACAGCAAGGAGCACGAGTGGCTGTCGGTCGCCGAGGACGGCGTCTCGACGGTCGGCATCACCGAGTTCGCGGCCAACGCGCTCGGCGATGTCGTCTACGCCCAGCTTCCCGAGGTGGGCTCCACCGTGACCGCGGGCGAGTCCTGCGGTGAGCTGGAGTCGACCAAGTCGGTGTCCGACCTGTACTCGCCGGTCGGCGGCGAGGTCACCGAGATCAACGAGGACGTGGTGAACGACCCGTCGCTGGTGAACTCGGCTCCCTTCGAAGGGGGTTGGCTGTTCAAGGTGCGTGTCGCGGAGGAGCCGGCCGACCTGCTCTCCGCCGACGAGTACACCGCTTTTTCCGCCGGCTGAGGAGTCGTACCACCGATGTCTGATCACCTGTCCGTCCTGAACACTCCCCTGCACGAGCTCGACCCGGACATCGCCGCCGCGGTCGACGCCGAGCTGCGCCGGCAGCAGTCCACGCTGGAGATGATCGCCTCGGAGAACTTCGCTCCGGTCGCGGTCATGGAGGCGCAGGGCTCGGTCCTCACCAACAAGTACGCCGAGGGCTACCCGGGCCGCCGTTACTACGGCGGCTGCGAGCACGTCGACGTGGCCGAGCAGATCGCGATCGACCGGGTCAAGGAGCTGTTCGGCGCCGAGTACGCCAACGTGCAGCCGCACTCGGGCGCCTCCGCCAACCAGGCCGCCCTGTTCGCGCTGGCCCAGCCCGGCGACACGATCCTCGGCCTGGACCTGGCGCACGGCGGCCACCTCACCCACGGGATGCGGCTGAACTTCTCCGGCAAGCAGTTCAACGTGGTCGCCTACCACGTGGACGCGCAGACCGGTCTGGTCGACATGGCCGAGCTGGAGAAGCTCGCCAAGGAGCACCGCCCGAAGGTCATCATCGCGGGCTGGTCGGCGTATCCGCGGCAGCTGGACTTCGCCGAGTTCCGCCGGATCGCGGACGAGGTCGAGGCCTTTCTGTGGGTCGACATGGCGCACTTCGCGGGTCTGGTGGCCGCGGGTCTGCACCCGAACCCGGTCCCGTACGCGGACGTCGTGACGTCCACGACCCACAAGACGCTGGGCGGCCCGCGCGGCGGAATCATCCTCGCGAAGCAGTCGTTCGCGAAGAAGCTCAACTCCTCCGTCTTCCCGGGCTTCCAGGGCGGTCCGCTGGAGCATGTGATCGCCGCGAAGGCGGTCTCCTTCAAAGTCGCGGCGGGCGAGGACTTCAAGGAGCGCCAGCGGCGTACCGTGGAGGGGGCGCGGCTGCTGGCCGAGCGCCTGGTGCGGGACGACGTGAAGGCCGTAGGCGTCGATGTCCTGTCCGGCGGCACGGACGTGCACCTCGTCCTGGTCGATCTGCGGAAATCCGAACTGGACGGTCAGCAGGCCGAGGACCGGCTCCACGAGGTCGGCATCACGGTCAACCGCAACGCCGTCCCGAACGACCCGCGTCCGCCGATGGTCACCTCGGGCCTGCGCATCGGCACGCCGGCGCTGGCGACCCGCGGCTTCACGGCCGAGGACTTCGCCGAGGTCGCGGACGTCATCGCGGAGACGCTGAAGGCGCCCTCTCCCTTCGGGGAGGCCGACGTGGAGGATCTGAAGGCCCGCGTGACCGCGCTGGCGGAGAAGTACCCGCTGTATCCCGGGCTGTAGGTCGGCCCACCGGGCGCTGCAGTCGACCCACCGGGCTGTAGTCGCCCGCCCGGGGCGCCGCGCACACTGGAAGGTGCGCGCGGTGCCCCGCCCACCCGTCGCCCGCCACCGCCCTGTTCGAAGCGCTTCGCGCCCTTGAATCCCGCACCACCCCGCACGTCCTGCGTTCTGAGGAGTCTCCGTGGCCATCTCGGTCTTCGACCTGTTCTCGATCGGCATCGGCCCGTCCAGCTCCCATACGGTCGGCCCGATGCGGGCGGCCCGCATGTTCGCGCGCCGGCTGCGCAACGACGAACTGCTGGACGCCGTCGCCTCGGTCCGCACCGAGCTGTACGGCTCCCTCGGCGCGACCGGCCACGGGCACGGCACCCCCAAGGCGGTGCTGCTCGGCCTGGAGGGCGAGTCTCCGCGCACGGTGGATGTGGAGGGGGCCGATGAACGGGTCGAGCGGATCAAGGAGTCGGGACGCATCAGCCTCCTCGGCGAGCACGAGATCCCGTTCTCCTTCGACGCCGACCTGAAGCTGCACCGCCGTAAAGCCCTGCCGTACCACGCGAACGGCATGACGCTGTGGGCGTACGACGCGGCCGGCGAGGAACTGCTGTCGAAGACGTACTACTCGGTGGGCGGCGGTTTCGTCGTCGACGAGGAGGCGGTGGGCGCCGATCGCATCAAGCTGGACGACACGGTCCTCAAGTACCCGTTCCGCACGGGCGACGAGTTGCTGCGCCTGACGCAGGAGACCGGTCTGTCGATCTCCGCGCTGATGCTGGAGAACGAGCGCGCCTGGCGCACGGAGGAGGAGATCCGGACCGGGCTGCTGGAGATCTGGCGCGTGATGCAGGCGTGCGTGTCGCGGGGCATGTCGCGGGAGGGCATCCTGCCCGGCGGCCTCCGGGTCCGGCGCAGGGCCGCCATGTCGGCACGTCAACTCCGGGCGGAGGGCGACCCGTTGGCACACGCGATGGAGTGGATCACGCTCTACGCGATGGCGGTGAACGAGGAGAACGCGGCGGGCGGACGCGTGGTCACCGCCCCCACGAACGGTGCCGCCGGCATCATCCCGGCGGTCCTGCACTACTACATCAACTTCGTGCCCGGCGCCGACGAGGAGGGCGTGGTCCGCTTCATGCTCGCGGCCGGCGCGATCGGCATGCTCTTCAAGGAGAACGCCTCCATCTCCGGCGCCGAGGTCGGCTGCCAGGGTGAGGTCGGCTCCGCCTGCTCCATGGCGGCGGGCGCCCTCGCCGAAGTCCTGGGCGGCAGCCCGGAACAGGTCGAGAACGCGGCCGAGATCGGCATGGAACACAACCTCGGCCTCACGTGCGACCCCGTCGGCGGCCTCGTCCAGATCCCCTGCATCGAACGCAACGGCATGGCGGCGGTGAAGGCGGTGACCGCTGCGCGGATGGCGATGCGGGGGGACGGATCACACAAGGTGTCCCTGGACAAGGTCATCAAGACCATGAAGGAGACGGGGGCGGATATGAGCGTGAAGTACAAGGAGACGGCGCGGGGCGGGCTTGCGGTGAACATCATCGAGTGTTGAGGGGGTGGGGGCTGAGCTGTGCGTTCTTGTCTTTCGGCGCTGTCGGGAGCTTGCGTGTCCACGCGGTGGAAAGTCCTCAGGAAATCCCACAGGATGTGCGTCTGACCTGGGGATCCGCAACACCTTCGATCACTGTCCCTCTTCGACAGGGCCGCCGACAGTCGCAAGACTGTATCAAATCGATCCCCCATGACCGCCAGAGGGGTACCATTCGATACATGAGTGCTGCGGAGAACTCGCGCCTGGAGCAGCGGCTGGCAAGCCTGCCCCCCACGTTCACGACGGCGCAGGCACGCCAGGTCCTGCTCTCCCCCCGTGATCTGGCGTCCTTGGTCACGGCGGGAGAGATAGACGAACTGTCCCGGGGGGTCTACCGGCGGGCAGACGCACCGGAGACCGCGCACGCAGATCTGCTGGCCGTGTGCGCACGAGCTCCGCGTGCCGTCGTGTGCGGTGAGTCCGCCCTGGCCCTGCATGAGCTCATCGACGACATCCCTACAGCGGTACACATCGCCGTGCCGCGCGGTACACGCCGCCCCACAATTTCCTACCCGCCGACCGTAGTGGCGCAGTACGCCCCGACGACCTTCGCCCTCGGCGTCGAACGATTCGCAACAGCCCCGGGAGAAACCTTCCCCGTGTACAACGCCGCCCGCAGCGTCGTCGACGCGATGCGCCACCGCAGCCGCGTCGGCGAGACCCTCGCCCTGTCCGCGCTCGGCCGCTATCTGCGCCGGGGCGGACGCCGTAGCGTCGGCGAACTCCAGGACGTCGCACGCGAGTTGGGTGCCCTCTCCGTCATCCGCCCTGCCGTTGAGGCGGTGCTCGCCTGATGGCCAACCCCACGCGTGACACCACCGCCGGCCACGTCTACAACGACCTGCGCAACCTGGCCCGCCGCACCGGCCGGTCCACGGACGAGATCATGGTCGAGTACGTCCTCGAACGCTTCCTCTACCGCCTGGCCGCATCGCCCCTCGGTCAGGAACACTTCGTCCTCAAGGGTGGCCTGCTCCTCGCCCAGTTCGGCGCACGCCGGATGACCCGCGACATCGACATCCTCGGCCGCTCGTTCCCAGGCACCGAAACCGAGATCGTCCACAGGATCGCGGCCATCGCCGCCACCGAGATCGACGACGGAGTCGTATTCGATCCCGCGACGCTCAAGACCGTGCCCATCCGCGAGGAGGACGAGTACCACGGTCTACGCCTGTCGATGGCCGCATCCATCGCCCGAGCACGACTCAAGCTCCCATTGGACGTCAGCTTCGGCGACCCCGTCACCCCCGGCCTCAGACCATCAACTACCCGCAGCACCTCACCGCGGAGAGCTTCCCACTCTTCGGCTACCCGCTCGCTACGGTCATCGCCGAGAAACTCTCCACCGCCGTCTCACTCGGCGATCTCAACACCCGCGACCGCGACTACGGCGACCTCTACCGCCTGCTCACCCTCAACGACCTCGACGGCCAGGAACTCACCACGGCGCTGACCGCCACGGCCGCACACCGCGGCATCACCCTGAAACCCCTCAGCACCGCCATCAGCGACCTGGGCGAACGTCGCCAGACCTCGTACGCCGCCTGGCGCCGCAGACAGGGCCCTGCCGCGACCGGCTACCCCGAACGCTTCACCGACGTCGTCCGGCAGGTCACCACCTTCGCAGACACACTTCTCAACGGCGACGCCGCCACCCGTACATGGAGCGCAGCAACCCTCACATGGTCATGAACCAGTCCTGGCCGACCGACCAAGCCTTCGGGCGCGAACCCGAGACCTACGCATCACGAGACCATGAGGGCTCGTGTTGCGTGGTGTTTCGTCGTGCTGCCCGGTGACGTTCTGCCTGATCAGAGCACATGCGACAGGTTGACCCGTGCTACCTCGTGACGCACCGTCCAAAGGCGTCTGTCCACCGGTTGTCCACCGACAGGGTTGTCACCGGCCCACCATAGAGACTGGAACTAGGCTCCCGACGGCGCTGTCGACCGATAGGAGAGTCGCACGGAAGCCGCTGTAGGACCTCCACCAGCGCCCCTTCTCCGGAGTTCCGACGCTCTGTCCTCCCCTGTGCAGATGGTCGACGCCGTAGCTGCGAAGGAGCCGCGCCAGTTCGCGCTCAGGTCAACACGGCCGATTGGGTCATTTCTCGTCGAGCCGTTCATCGAGGATCTCGGCAGCCCAGGCGCGCAACCGCCGGCGCATGTCCTCCACCTGGCCGCCGTTGATGCCGTATGCCTCGTACTCCCGGTCCGGCCAACGGTCGACCGCCCTCAGCCGCTTGGGCGAAGTAACGCGGATCGAACCCGGCGTCGTGCTCCAACGCCAACTCCAGCAGTTGCCCACCCGAGTACCGTCCGGAGGCGAGCGCGGCATTCACGTCGAGGTAATCCCGTGGCGCGGCCCGTCCGAAGAGGGTGGTCACTTTGTTGGCCACGGCGTCATCGGCATGCAGGACCGGACCGATCTCCAACACGGCAGGCGGGTGAGCCCTCCAGTCGCACCCGAACTCCACCTTCGCCGTGCGCCCCTGTCCATCAGCAACCGCGAACCGGGCGAACACCCCACCGGACTTCTCCACCTCAACGGTGAGGCCCGCCGCCCGGTAGGCCGCAGCCACCGCATCGACGGCCTCGGAGAAGGCGACCGGGTCAGCGATGTCCGTGAAGAGGTCGACGTCATCCGACAGCCGTTCCAGGAACCCGTGCGCCTGAACCGCGTACCCGCCGGCCAGGACGAAGCCGTATCCCGCGGCGGCTCCAAGACCGATACGGGCAAGACGGGCATGAAAGGGATCCATACAGGCGGATACTACGCAGCCCTGCGGGCCAGTTGCGGGAATCGCCCTTCCCACATCAACCGCGCGCGCGGCGGAAGCCACAGCCTCTGCCACACGGCCGAGAGCAGCACCGGGTCCAGGAACTTCCGCAGCTCCCCCGCATGCATGGCCTCCCGGATGACCGTCTCATAGAACATCCGCAGGTCCACGTCGTCCGACAGGTCGTAGACACGCTTCGGCGTCCAGTCCAGCACAGTCGGCAAAGCCACCACCCCGGCTGCCGGACCGGCCAGCTCCTCCAGCGTCTCCGGAACCGTGTAGGGCCGGATCTCCGCGTACCGCACCCGAGACTCCATACGCTCAGTATGCCCCTGCACGAGACCTGTCCGCCGGTCGCTGTGGTGTCCATGACGTCATCGACGCCCGTGTGGAGAGCACCCACCAGGAGCGCGCCCTCCACAGGCTCACCCCCTACCGATTGCACCAGCTGAGAGCCCCAGTGCTGCGCCTGTCCCTGGACGTACGGCGCGGAAAGCGACGCTACCCGCTGGACCTGGACTGGCTGCTGCCCGCCGAGGGGTTCGCCCCGCTGCGCTGCCCGGCCTGCGCCCAGAGCGGTGCCCCGCTCGTCGCGGCCAAGACCCACCTGGGCTGCGCCTGGTGCCTGGTTCCCAAGCGCCTGGCCACGCCTCCGACCGGGGAAACCGTGCCGCCACCTTGCCTTGGCACCGCCGCGGACACTGTCTACTTTCGAAGTGGATGGCCCTGCGGATCGGCGCGCCTTCCTGGTCGCTGGTCCTGCATGCCCGACTACCTTCCTCGTAGAGCCCTCATTGGTCGATGTCTCCGGCGGCCACGCGGACCAGAAGTGCGATGGACACGAGGACGGAAATGCCGTGATCGGCTGCGGTCCGGTCAGGATTTTTGGATCATTGACCCGTGGATGACTGGTCCGGGTGGGACGACCCCGCCGAGTTGCGGATCCGGCTCGACGTCGCGCTCGAGCAGATCGCCGAGCTGACGGACGAGAATCGGCGGCTCCGGGAACGTCTCGGAATGCCGGCACCCGACACCGTGCCCGAGCGGCCCGAGGCGGTGGAAAGGCCGGCGCCGCCCACGTTGCCCGAGATACTGCACGGCAGCGGCCTGCCCTATGCGGACGCTGCCTCCGCCCCGCAGGCCAAGGTCGCCCTGTTTCGCGCACTGTTCGTCGGCCGCACGGACGTGTACGCGAACCGGTGGGTGAGCGCGAAGAACGGCCGGATCGGATGGAGCCCGGCCGAGGAGAACCCCTGGGACAAGGCCAAGTCGGAAGCTGAGCGGGTGTTCTTCCCGCTCACCGACCAGGTGATCTTCCAGCACCTGAGTCGGCCCGAGGCGGGACAGCGCGAGCTACATGTGGGCCTGTACCCGATGTTCCCCGACGACACGACCCAGTTGCTGGCGTGCGACTTCGACGACAAGGACTGGCAGGGCGACGCCGCCGCCTACGTGGCGGCCTGCACGGAAGCCGGAGTCCCCGCCTTGGCGGAGGTCTCCCGCTCCGGGTCCGGCGCACACGTATGGATCTTCTTCACCGCGCCGGTACCGGCCAGCCTGGCCCGCGCACTGGGCATGGCCTTGCTGCGGCGCGCGATCGACGCTCGCGACGGGATGTCCCTGGCCAGTTACGACCGGCTCTTCCCCGCCCAGGACTTCCTTCCCACGCACTCCAAGGGCGGGGCCCGGTTCGGGAATCTGATCGCGCTGCCGATGCACGGAGTCTCCCGCACCTCGGGCACCACGCTCTTCTGCGACCCTGCCACCTGGACGCCGTACGAGGACCAGTTCGCTTACCTGTCGCGCACCGAACGCCTGACGCCCGAGCGAGTGCAGGAGTTGGTGGAAACGTTGGGCCCGCTGCAGGCCGGCCCCAGCCCGACCACGCCGGTGCTGCCGGCCCGGCCGCGCCGCAGCGCGCTGGGCAAGGCCCCCAAGACGGTCAGGGCCAAGGCAGGAGCGATGCTCCACGTCTCCACCACCGGACTGCCACCGCAACTGATCGCGGCGCTCAAGCACGCCGCGTCCTTCCACAACCCCGAGTTCTACCGACGCCAGAACCAGCGGTTCTCCACCTTCAACACCCCACGCCTGATCTGCTGCTTCGACGCCACCGACCCGAAGTGGATCGCCCTGCCCCGGGGGCTTCGCGACGAAGCCGCCAGCCTGGTCACCGCCGCCGGCGGCACCTTGAAGTCACCGGCGCCTTCCCCGACCGGGCCCCGATCGGTGCCCGGTTCACCGGCGAACTCACCGCCGTACAGGCCCGGGCCGTCGAAGCGATGATCGCCCACCCCACTGGAGTCCTGGTCGCCCAACCCGGTGCGGGTAAAACAGTGATGGCCTGTGCGCTGATCGCGGTTCATGCCCGGCCCACAGCGATCATCGTCAACCGGGCCGAGCTGCTGGCCCAGTGGCGCGAGCGTCTGGCGACGTTTCTCGACCTCGGTGAGCACACAGTCGGGTCGCTCGGTGCGGGCAAGGACCGCCGCGGCGGTGTGGTTGACCTGATCATGCTGCAGTCCCTGGCCCATCGTGAGGCTGCCGCAGGGCTACTGGACGGCTACGGCTTGATTGTCGTCGACGAGTGCCACGCCATCGGGGCTCCGGCCGCCGAGGCCGCGATCCGCAAGGTCAAGGCTGAGCGGTGGATCGGCCTGTCCGCCACCCCGTACCGGGCCGACCAGATGGACGCTCTGATCACCATGCAGTGCGGTCCGATCCGCCACGAGATCGAAGATGAGAGCCGCTTCGCCAAACACCTCATCGTGCACCGCTGCCACTTCACCACCGAAGAGCCCGGCACCGACGGCGCTTCCATCCAGGCCATCTACGGCGAACTCGCCGCCGACCAGGCGCGCAACCAGCAGATCGCCGCCGACTACCGGCGTGGCCGGTGCAGCCTGACCCTCACCAATCGCATCGAGCACGTCAACCAACTCTCATCTGCGCTCCAAGGGCACGGCATCGAAGCACTGCTCCTGCACGGCGGCCTCCCCACGGCCGATCGGGACCGCGTCCGTGCCGCGCTGTCCGGCGCCCGTACCGGTCCCTTGGTGCTGCTGGCGATCGACAAGGTTGACCCTCCTCCCGAGAGTTCCCGGCCCCCGGCCCAGCGTGCCCTTGCCCTTGCGGGCACGTGACCTGCAGATCTGATCCCCCCACCACAGACCGGTGATGGACCGATGATCACTCGGGATTCCTGAGATGTTATCGTCTATCTCGATCAAGATGTCAGATAGTCGAGCTGGAGGTTCCGTGTCCCTGGCGGTCGTACGGGACATGCGCCCCGAACTGCGTCTGTCCACCCCGGAGGAGGTAGCGGACTTCGAGCAGGACCTGCTGTCGGAGTTCGTGCTCGCCCGGGCCTCGGCGGGTACGGGCGACGGCACGATCTCCGGCGACGTGTATGTGATCGTCGAGGTCCGCTCGTGGTTCGGCCGGCCGCTGTGGGAGATGGAGCCCCGCGACCTCGACCGGTTCTTCGGCGAGCACCAGAAGGGGCTGGAGAACGCGACGAAGGTCCGCAAGGCCCAGTCGCTGAGCGTCTACTTCGAGTTCCTCGAACTCCGCCACAAGCCCGCCATCCACGCGGCGACCGGCTACGTCGTCGAGTCCCCGCTGGACGAGATCAACCGGCCTCGCGGGTCGGCACTGTCCCGGTTGAGGATTCCGCCCCCGGCCCGGCAGATCGACCATCTGTTCACGTCGTGGCGGGATGAGATACCCAAGGCCCGCAAGCCGTTGCCGGTCGTACGCAGTTACACCGCGATGCGGCTGGCGAGCCTGATCGGGCCACGCGTGTCGGAGCTGACCCTGGCGAACGTGGACGATATCCACTGGGACCTCGGGCAGTTCGGCAAGATCCTGCTGAAGGGCAAGGGGAAGCGGGGCAAGAAGAAGGAGCGACTGGTCCCGCTGATCAACGGGAGCCGTCAGCTGCTGGAGTGGTGGGTCGACGGACCCCGGTGGGAGTACGACAACCGGGTCAACGAGCCCGGGGCGCCGCTGTTTCCCTCGGAGCGGCGTGCGGCCGACGGCAGCAGCCTGCGGGCGGACACGGACACACTCCGCCTACACCTGAAGCAGAAGGTCGCGCTCTATCTGCCCTCTCAGGCTGGCAACCTGACGCCGCACACGATGAGGCACTTCGCGGCCTCCGAGCTCTACCGGCAGGGCGTGGACGTGGTCGCGATCCAGGAACTGCTCGGACACAAGTGGATCAGCACGACCATGATTTATGTGCATGTCAACCAGACTCACATCGAGGACGCGTGGGTCCGCGCCGGCCAGCGGGCGCACACGCGGTTCGGAGGGACATCATGAAGTGGAACCTGCGGATGGCCGCGGCCAAGCGGGACATCTGGAAGTCCTCCGAGCTCCAGCGCATGCTGGCCGAGGCGGGCCTGGTGATCAGCGCGGGCAAGATGTCCAACCTGTGGGCCGGACAGCCGGTGACGATCCGTCTGGACGACCTCGACGTGATCTGCGAAGTACTGCACTGCGAGCCCAATGACCTTCTCGTCCGTGAACCCGAGAAGGCCCGCGCGCGACGTCCAGAGCAGGCCGGCGACGCGGCGGAACTCCGTCCGGCCGTCGGCGAGCACCGTCGGCACGGTGGCGGAGCGGCCCCACGAGGGCTGGTCCCACCGCTGTGAAGAAGTCGCGGAAGCACATTCGGAGCGCGGTCGCGGACAGCTGCGAGACCTGCGGTGCGTGGGGGTTGCACCTCCACCCCCACGCCTCCAGCACTCTGTGCGTGCCATGCCGAACGTGGCGCCACAGGTACCCCAGCGGTTCCTGCGGCACCTGTCGGAGAACGGCCCCGCTGTGGCATGGAGTCTGCCGGACCTGCCGCCACCAGGCCGCGTTCATCGTCGGTCGCGTTAAAGATCCCTCCGTGGGAAAGCCCAGGCTCGATCTCAAGGCCGCGGCCGCGACCGGCCAGCAGATGTTCCTCGCCAGCCTGATTCATTGGGGCGGACGCTCCAACAAGACAGTAGATACTGGCCAGTTGATGTTGGCCGTGGATGCAGCGACTGCTGTTCGTCCGGCGTTGCTGACAGCGCCGCGAGGCAGACAACTCGCACTCTTCGAACCCGTCTGGGACTTCCGCCACCTGAGCACCTGCGAGCGCCAGAAGGGACGGGCCTGGAACGGCACCACTCCAATTGATCCGCAGTACGCAGACTTCCTCACCCACCGGGCCAGGGAACTCGCAGTGTCCCGCGGCTGGGGTCATGACACCCACAAGAGAGTCAAGCGCGGCTTGATGCTCCTGGCCGCACTGCATCAGCCCTTCGAGAAGATCAAAGCGACCACCGTGCACGCACTCGCCCAGCACACAGAAGTCTCCGTCATCCACCTCATCGACATGCTCGACGACCTGGAGCTGCTGCTGGACGACGCCCCCGACACCGTCGCCGAGCTCGTCAACACCCACCTCGCGCCGCTTCCCGACCAGATACGCAGCGAAGCCGCCGCCTACTTCGACGTCCTCCGCAACGGCACCGACCGCCGCCGCCCCAGATCACGCGACACGGTCGACGTCCACCTGCGAATGATCGTCCCGTTCGCCCTCGAATACTGCGCTCCGCGCTACTCGACGCTGCGGCAGGTCACGCGCAACGACCTGACGGACTGGCTCTCCACCCGCAAAGAGCACACCCAGCGTGAACTCGTCGCGCTGCGCGACCTGTTCAAGGTCCTCAAGGCCCAGCGGCTGATCTTCGTCGACCCGGCCCGAGGCATCAAGCCTGGAACCACCCACGTCAACCTGCCCACGCCCCTCCCCGAAGACGGGATACAGCAGGTCGCCACGGCCGCTCGCAGCAGCCTGCCGCTTCGAGTCGTCCTCGCGCTGGCCGGCATCCACGCACTCTTCCCCCGCGAGATCAGGCTCCTCCAGGACGCAGACATCGACCTGGGCGCTCGCCGTCTCCGCCGAGGCGACAGCAGCCGGCCGCTGGACGACTTCACGGCCCAGGCCATCCGCGAGTACCGGTGCTACCGCGATACGCGCTGGCCCAGCTCGTCGAACCCACACCTCCTCCGCACCCAGCAGACCGCCCGGCGCGACACTCCCGTCAGCAAATTCTGGCTCAAGGGGCTCTTCAAGAACCTGCCTGCCACAGCCGACAGCCTCCGCCAGGACCGCGTCCTCGAAGAGGCCACCGCAGTCGGCCCGGATCCTCTCCACATCGCCACCATGTTCAACCTCAGCTCCGAGACCAGCATGCGCTACATCCGCGCCACAGCCCCCGAGGACGCCGGCAGCACCGCAACCGCATAGCCCTCGAACCCACGGCCAAGGAGCCCCAAATGGCCACACCACACCTACAGTTCACCCCTCGACACCTTCAGAAATCGTGAACTCTCGGGGATTCGCCGGGGAAGGGCTGGACGCACCCGTGTTGGACACGTTGTTCCTGGCCAGCCCCATCTCGTTCAAGGGCCGGGTGATTCAGCAGGTCGGCCGGATCATGCGCAACACCGAGGCCAAGAAGAGCCACGTCGAGGTCCACGACTACCTCGACTCGGAGGTACCGCTGCTGGAGCGAATGCACCACAAACGCCGCAGGATCCTCGACCGCCGAGGATTCACCACCGCGGCCCCGCCACGATCGGACCCGCAGCCGAGTCGGACACCGCGTCCCGGCGGCGAATGTGGCACGCCCCGCGAGGCCCCCGTAGCCGAGGACGGAGCGCAGGAACCAACCACCGCCCAGATCCGCTCGTGGGCCCGAGGCCAGGGGATCGACGTCCCGCCCCGGGGAAAGCTGCGGGCGGCGATCTGGGACGCCTACCAAGCCGCCCACCCCACACGTCCGTGAGGATGAACCGTTCCGGGTGCGGTGGACAACTCTGAAAGCACCGGCGCTGGTGCAGCCGAAGCCCAGCGCTGGCACCGTGATTTGTCCGAAGCCACCTATGCCTGCGGACAGCGGGCCAGCTGTCGCCAAGGCCGACGGCGCCGCGGCCCTCGCTGCCCACCCCAACGAGCGGTCCGCCGAAGCCCTGCACATCCTGGTCGATGCCGGCCGCCAGGCCATGGGCGAGCTACGCCGCGTCCTGGGCGTGCTGCGCGAGGAGCAGGAGAGCGAGGGGCTACGCAGCCCGCAGCCCAGGGTCCGTGACGTGGACCTCCGTTGGGCGCGGGGCTGACCGTGGCTACCGGGCCGTGGGCGATCTCGACGCGCCGGGCAGCGGTGTCCAGCTCGCCGTCCACCGCACAGCCCAGGAAGCCCGGACCAACACGCTCAAGCACGCCAGCACCGACTCCACCGCCGCAGTGACTGCGGCCGCACACGCCGACCGGGGCGTATCCGCGCGACAAGGCCGCCGAGCCGGAAGCCGCGGTCATCCATTCCGCAGGGACATCAGCCATGCCAGGTCCGCCGCGGCCTGACTGCGGACCGTCTGTTCACGGGTGAACAGCTCCTGGGTCTTCGTCAGTACCAGCGTGTACGGGCGCCCCTGCCGCCTGGTCCGGTGGCGCACCGGCAGCTCGGCGGAGTCGAGCCTGGCGTGCACATGCCGCCGCCCCTCCTTCGCCAGCGGCCATTCAAAGACCCGCCGGGACCGGGAGCCGAGGAACGCACCGAGGACACCGCACAGCTCGCAGCCGCACCCGTCCCAGGCCGCTGACCAGTCGTCAGCAGCGCGCGACGGCCGCTCGCACACCGCGCGGAGCCGGTCCGCGCTGTCCTGTGCGATCGCGTCGAGCCCCGCCACGCCCCACTCGGCCGACGTGCTCGCCTCCGCGGCGCGGCGCAGCAGTGGCATCAGGCACTCGAGTACCGTGTCCCCGCGTTCGCGCAGCGCTGCCAGGATCCCGTCCCGCAGCTCTTCGTCGGCCGCCGCCAGGACGTGTCGCAGCGGCAGGGCCAACTGCTGCAGTTGCGCTCGGCGGATCTCGGCCGGCCCGGTCGTGGTCCACAACCGCAGGCCACTGTCCACCGCAGCCCAGACCCCGGCGGACAGCCGCCGTGCCACCGCCGGCGCCCGATGGGCGCGCAGCGCCGCGCACAGTTCCGGCAACCGCTCGGTCCACTGGTACTGCTCCGGTCGGAGGCGGTCCTCCGATACGAACCAGGCGTCGACGACCCGGCCCGTCCACCCGGTTCCGTACCGCTCGGCTGCCGCGGCCAGTGCGCCCGCGTGCTCCGGGCTGAGCCCGCCCGCCGTGAACGGCTCCAGCAGCATCGCTGCGGTCTCGGCCGCATCCAGGCCCCCGGCCACCTGCAGCGCGCAGTCCAGCAGCTCGGGTTGCGGACAGGTGTGCTTCCAGAACGGTGCGAGGGTCTGGGCTTGGTTGCGCGCCCGGTCCAGGTCGCCCCGCGCGATGCCGACGCGCAGTTCCTCCAGGGCCCACCGCGATCCGGCCTCGCCGCGTGCCGCGAAGGCTCGCTCACGCGGCCACACGACAACCGCGGCCCGCCGGTACCACCGGTCCAGCGTGTTGCCGTAGTTGCCCATGTATCCCTCGTACTGGGAGTCGTAGGGCGTCAGGTCCGCGCTTTCGGTACTCGCGCACACCTCGTAGTCCTGAACCCGCAACAAGATCTCTTCGCCACCGGTGCCGTCCGGACCGGTCCACCAGCCCAGGGTGATCTCGTCGTCGATCAGCTCCTGGAGGACGTAGTCCCCGTCCTCGCCGGCCTCGCCCGCATCACCGTCGTCGTCCTCGCCGTACCCGTCGTACCCGTGGTCGTCCCAGGGATCGTCCCCTTCGGGATAGGCATCCCAGGTCTCCTTCACCTCGGCCAGGGCGAGCACCGACTCGCACCCGGCCTGCCCGGAGGCGGCACGCAGCAGAGCGGCACGCCCCGCGTCGGCGCCCTTGAGCCGCTCCCAACTCAGACCCCGCTGGGTGTACTCGTGATCGAGCAGGTACACGAGCCGGGTCGGCGGATCCAACTCGCGGGTGCCGTAGCGCGGTTTGGCGGGCGAGCCGAAGTGCCGACCCAGACTGTGTGCCAGCTCCGCCAGCGGTCCGGACGCCTCCGCCGAAGTCCCCGGCTCGGCGAGCAGGTTGAAGGTGAGCGTCACCCGGTACCCGGTTCGGACCGGAGTGACCTGGTGCCGGCAGTCGGCGTAGAAGGCGACGAGGGTCAGGTCCGTCTTCGAGGCACGGTATGCGCACTGGTGCCCGGCGTGCTCGATGACCAGCTCTCCCCCCGTGTGCGCCGAGGGCAGGGAGAGCACCAGCGTGCCCACCATGGCGTCGTCCTTCTCCGAATCCTGGTGCGGAAGGAAGAACTGGCCCTTGCCATACACCAGCATCGCGTGCGGCTCAGCCCGCAGCCGGGTCGCCGGCGGGAGACCGAGAGCGTCCCGAAAATGCTCCAGCGCGCCGCTCAGCAGCGACGACCAGGAAGGACCGGCAAGACTGATCTGATCCGGCAGGATCTGCCAGGTGTCACGCACACTGGTGTCGCTCAGCGTCTGTTCGCCCCGCCCGAACAACGCAGGCCGTGCCACCGAGATCAGCCGCTTCACCTGGGGCGCCCGCAGCGGAAGGTTCACCGGCCCGACCCCTGCCACCTCAAAGCCCAGTCCGGCCACAGGTGCCTCCAGCCGGGCACTGAAAGCCCCCGCCTTCTTCGCCCCGCCGAGCAGCCCAGCCAGCCGTTCCCTCGGTGTCACCACCACGTGCCTGCCCTCCGCCCCCTGCGGGTCCGTCGTTCTCGGCTCGATCCTACGAACCCGACGGCACCGCCAGGACCGTAACCGTGGATGGGCCCCGAACGAGGCATCACAGCCAGGTTCCGTGAGATGAGCCGCAGCGCCTGTCGGTAGGCTGAACGGCCGTGAGCGAGTACCAGTACTACGAGTTCCAGGCCATCGACCGACCGTTGACCAAGGATGAGCTCGAAGGGGTGCGGGCGCTGTCGAGCCGAGCCAGGATCAGCGCGACGCACTTCGTCAACGAGTACCAGTACGGCAACTTCCGCGGCGATGAGCACAGACTGATGGAGCAGCTGTACGACGCCCACTTGTACTTCGCCAACTGGGGCTCGCGGCGCCTGATGCTGCGCCTGCCCACCACGCTGCTGCCCGCCCGCAGCGCCGAACCGTACTGTGTGGAAGACGCCTTGACCTGCTGGACCAGGAACGGGCATCTGCTGCTCGACTTTGCCTACTCGTCCGAAGACGGCGGCGAGTGGGACTTCGAGACCTCCTTCACCCTCGCCTCATTTACCACCCTGCGTACCGAACTCGCCGCGGGCGACCTGCGTCCCCTCTATCTGGCCTGGCTTTCCGCGCTCACCCGCTGGGAGCTGGAGGAGGACGTCGACGAGGACGAGTACACCTCCACCGTCGAGCCGCCCGTACCCGCAGGCCTTGCCCAACTCACCGGTCCGCAGCAGACCTTGGCCGACTTCCTGCACATCGACCCGCACCTGCTCACCGCTGCTGCCCACGCCAGCGGTGCCGCCCCTTCCCAGGCAATCGACAAGGACGCACTCGCCGCCTGGATCCGCGCCCTGCCACCACGCGAGAAGGACACCCTGCTGCTGGACGCCGCCCTGGGCACCGCCCCACAGCCGGGCCCCGCACTCCTGGCCCGCCACCGCGCCGCGTCCCACGGCACAGCCGAACCGTCCACGGCCGCCCGGCGCCGCTCAGCCGCAGAGCTCCTCGACGCCGCCCACGAGGTGCGCAGCGAGCACACACGGCAGCAAGAGCAGGCCCGCGCCCAGGCCCGCCGAGCCGAGCAGCGGGCTCACGAGAGCCACCTGAACGCCCTGGCCGAGAACGCCGAGCAAGCCTGGCAGAACATCGCCCACCTGATCGGGCAGAAACAGCCCGGCCCCTACGACAACGCCGTCACCCTCCTGAAGGATCTCCGCGAGGTCCACGACCGGGCGGGTACCCCCGAGGAGTTCGCCCGGCGCCTCCACGACCTGCGCGATCAGCACCGCGCCAAGTCCTCGCTGATGCGACGCCTCACCAACGCCGGCCTGACGGCCCGCTGAGGCGCGCTCAGATCTGGTCGCGTGAACCCTCGGTCAGGAGGCGGAGGGCGGCGAGAGCGGTAGGGCGGCCGGTGGGGCAGCGGTGCATGAGGGCCAGCGCCTGGACGTCGCGGCGCGGGTCGAGGCCGAATTTCCGCGGGATCCGCCTGGCCACCACGTCGACGTTAAGACCGGCCGCATCAATGTCGGTGCCGTCCTCCACGAAGACGAAGAAGTCGGGCAGGCCGTCTGTCAGCGGGGGCAGGCCCTGGTTGATCCGGTGGGTGCTCGTCACCACCCCGGCCTGTCGGCGACGGGCCGCTGGGCCTGTCGGAAGATCCTGGTCAGCCGTACCGAGGGGATCGAACCGTGAGGGGGGCCACCCATGAAGCGTCTGCACGAGTTCATTGACGCTCACCACAGAAACCCGCCAAGCCCAGCAACCAGCCTTGCTGTCTGTCGAAACTGCACAGCCCCATGCCGCCGGTCCCCTTCGGACACGCAACCCGTCACACACCGGTCGAGACGAGCGAGAGAATTCTGACGAAGCATCACGCACAGCTGTCCACCGGCTGTCCACCGGACGCGCCGCCCCTCGGACCAATTCAACGCTTCAGTGCAGCAAAACTGCAGGTCAAGACCCCTTGGACTACCCAGACCCGACAGGTAGTAGATCAACGACCTACGCATTGCGATGCATAGAAGCCAACTGACCGAATAACCCGAATTCCAAGGTCACCCAAAAGAAGAAACCCCAGGTCAGAGGCCCAACCTGGGGTTCACCATGGAGCCGCCTTCGGGATTCGAACCCGAGACCTACGCATTACGAGTACGCCGGTTCGTCGGATCGAGCGTCCGCAAGAAGTCCCCGACGCCACGTAAGCCGCGCTTATCGAAACAAAACCCCAAGTCAACACCGTGATCACAGACAGCCGACATGTCCGTGACGTACAAGGAGACGGCGCGGGGCGAGCTCGCGGTGGACATCATCGAGTGTTGAGGGGGTGGGGGCTGAGCAGCGCGTTCGTGTCTTTCGGCGCTGTCGGGGCCTTGCGTGTCCACGCGGTGGAAGGTCCCGCCCGAGCTTGGTGATCCCGTGGGTGCCGGACGCCGCCGGTGCCTGCGGAGGCAGGAAGCCGTCGGTACCGGCCGCATCGGCCGCCTCGGGGCGGGCGATGTGGCGGTGCGCGTCGCCTCGGCAGTCGGCTTGGGGAAGGCGGGTCCGCTGATCCGTCGGGCATGCGAGGTCGCCCGACCACCACCACGGTGCCGAGCCGCCCCGCGCGCAGGGCGGCAGAGCACTCAGCGCCAGCCGAGCTCCGGTGCCACCTGGGTCAGGATGCTCTCCAGCACGTGGGCGTTGTAGTCGACCCCGAGCTGGTTCGGGACGGTCAGCAGGAGGGTGTCCGCGGCCTGGATGGCCTCGTCCTCCCGGAGTTGCTTGACCAGCGCGTCCGGCTCGGCGGCGTACGAGCGTCCGAAGATCGCCCTGGTCGTGTCGTCGATCATGCCGACCTGGTCCCGCGAGTCGCGGTCGCGGCCGAAGTAGGCCCGGTCCACGTCGTCGGTCAGGGCGAAGATGCTGCGGCTGACCGACACGCGCGGCTCGCGCGCGTGGCCCGCCTCCTTGTACGCCTCGCGGTACGCCTCGATCTGCTTGCGCTGCTGGACGTGCAGCGGCTCGCCCGTCTCGTCGTCCTTCAGGGTGGAACTCTGCAGGTTCATCCCCAGCGTCGCGGCCCAGACGGCGGTCGCGTTCGAGCTGGAGCCCCACCAGATCCGTTCGCGCAGCCCCTCGGAGTGCGGCTCGACGCGCAGCAGCCCCGGCGGGTTGGGGAACATCGGCCGCGGGTTCGGCCGCGCGAAACCCTCGCCCTCGATCACCTTGAGGAACGTCTCGGCGTGCCGGCGGGCCATGTCCGCGCCGCTCTCCCCCTCCTCAGGCGCGTAACCGAAGTAGCGCCAGCCGTCGATCACCTGTTCCGGTGAGCCACGGCTGATGCCGAGCTGCAGCCTGCCGCCGGAGATGAGGTCGGCGGCGCCCGCGTTCTCGGCCATGTACAGCGGGTTCTCATAGCGCATGTCGATCACGCCGGTGCCGATCTCGATCTTCGAGGTCCGCGCGCCGATGGCCGAGAGCAGCGGGAACGGGCTGCCCGCCTGCTGCGCGAAGTGGTGCACCCGGAAGTACGCGCCGTCCACGCCCAGCTCCTCGGCGGCGACCGCCAGGTCGATGGACTGGTGCAGGAAGTCGGCGGCGGACCGGGTCTGGGAATGCGGACTCGGCGACCAGTGACCGAACGAAAGAAAACCTATCTTCTTCACGCAGGCCAGAGCGCCCGGAGGCCACGATTGATTCCCCGCGCCGGCACACCGTGACCAGGCCAACCGGCATCACCCTGCGGAAGCGCCTCACGTCGTGTTGACGCATGGCCTTCATGGTCCGGTTCGGCGCGACAACGCCGAGCGGTCGGCACAGCATGGAAGGAGGCGGGATCCTCGGCCGCGTCGCGGCGGAAGTGAGGAACCATGAACATGCATACACCATGAGCGGCGAGGAGCAGCGGCTGCTGGCCGGAAGGTATCTCCTCGTCGAGCAGCTCGGCCGCGGTGGGATGGGGACCGTGTGGCGGGCCCGGGATCAGGTGCTCGGCCGCGAGGTGGCGGTGAAGGAGCTGACGGTCAGCGGTCTGCCGCGCGAAGAGCTCGCGGTACTGCACACCCGGATGGAGCAGGAGGCTCGGGCCGCGGCGCGGGTCAAGCATCCAGGGGTCGTCACCGTATTCGACGTGCTGGAAGAGGACGGCCGGCCGTGGATCGTGATGGAGCTGATCGACGGACGGTCGCTGGCCGACGTCCTCGCCACTGAGGGGACGCTGCTGCCACGGGACGCCGCCCGACTCGGGGTGCAGCTGCTGTCGGCGCTTGACCGCGCGCATCAACTGGGGGTTCTCCACCGGGATGTGAAACCCGCCAACGTGCTGCTCGAGCGTGGCGGCCGGGTGGTGCTCACCGACTTCGGCATCGCCGTCGTGGAAGGCTCCAGCGGTCCGACTCGCACCGGCGACGTCGTCGGTTCGCCGGACTATCTCGCTCCGGAGCGCGCCATGGGCCACCGCCCGGGTCCGGAGTCCGATCTGTGGTCGCTCGGTGTGACGCTTTACGCCGCGGTGGAGGGGGAGTCCCCGTTCCACCGCACTACGACGATGAGCACCTTGCAGGCGGTGGTCGCCGAGGAGCTTCCCGAACCTCGGCACGCGGGCCCCCTCGCTCCTGTCATCGAAGCACTGCTTCGCAAGGACCCGACCGAACGGCCCACCGCTGAGCAGGCCCGGCGCATGCTGAACGAGGTGGCGGCCGAGCTGCCGGTGGACGCGGCGGCAGCCGGGGCAGCGGCGCATCCGGCCACGCAGGTGGTGGTGTCGGCGGAAGGCACCGCCGAGGAACGTCTCCCCCAGGCACCCACCCGGGCCACACCTCCCACACCGGTGCCCTCGCAGGCGCCGGTCGACCGACCCGAGGCCGATCCGGCGGCGTACGACCAACAGCGGGGGCCCACGCGGAGGCGACGCACGTCGCTGCTGATCGCCGGGGCCGCACTCGCGGTGGCCCTGGTGGGAGGCGGCGGCGCGGCCATGGTGCTGAGCGGCACTTCCCATGACCCCTCCCAGTCAGCGCCCGCCACCTCCCGGAGCACGGCCCGGACGGCCGCGCAGACCCCTCCCCGTGCGGCCGTCCGGACTGCGGTGCCAGTGCCAGTGCCAGTGCCGGTGCGGACGGTGACCAGCACCCCGACGGTGACGAAAGCGCCGCCGGTCACGGTGACGGCGACGGTCGCCCCGCCGACGGGCACCTTGCCACGGGGCCCTGCCACGTCCTGCGGCTACACCGACAGCCGTCCGACGATCAAGAATGGCTCATCCGGCGCGGCGGTCCAGCAGGCGCAGTGCTATCTCAACCTTTCGATGGCAGGAGGCACGATTCCCGAGGACGGGGACTTCGGGCCCGTCACGGAGGCGGCGACGAGGCGGTTCCAGGCCTGCGCGGCCATCACGGTGGACGGGCTCATCGGCCCGGAGACATGGTCCTACCTCGTCTACTGGGCCAGTTCACCGAACTACCTGTGCTGAGTCCGATGCCGGGGGTGTCGTGGGACAGGAACTCGCGGCGGGCGGGTCCCAGTCGAAGGTGAGGCACACGTGCTGCTTCCTGATGACGGCCGGTTCCTCGCCCGGTGTGCCACCCGGTGCGGGACGGACCGTCAGGCGTGGCCGGTGTCCGCGCGTGCCTCGCGGCCCCAGGAACTCCCACAACGGCGAGCCGGATGTGCGGAGCGGGAGTTTCCGGGTCAGGAGGCGGGCGGGGGAACGGTCCCGGACGTGGCCGGCGGCATCCCAACTGCCGGTCCGGGTGAGGATGTCGGGGTCGTGGCCGGGGGCGACGGAGACGCGAGCGAAGCCGGCGAGGCGGGTCGCCGGCCACAGCAGGAGCGTGTCGAAGGGCGTGCCGCTGGGCATGGTGATGCCGGTCCAGTGTTCCGGGGGGCATGTCGAGGGCGTCGTCGAGCCGGCTGGTGTCGGCGGGGGTGTTGTCGGCGAGCCGTACGGTGACTTCGCCGCCGCAGAGCGGGGTGACGGCGTCCTGGCGCTGGCCGGGCCTTGGAGGGGCCGAACCCGCACACCGTGTACGTGTCCGCGGTCAGCAGCCCGTCGCGTTGGATGAGATGAAGGGGATGGACCAGGTCTAGCCGTGGTCTAGCCGTGGATGCGCAGCGGCACCACGAGGTGGCCGCCCTCGGTGAGCCGATCGGTCCAGGAGGGTGGGATGTCGCGGCCTCGACGGTGACGATGACGGCGTCCACGCTGTCGGGGGCGGCAAGTTGAGCGGGGCGCGGTCGCCGTCGCCGTCGCCGAGGTGGACGCGGACCTGCTGGTAGCCGGTGTCGTCGAGGAAGCGGCGGGCGCGGTCGGTGACGTAGGGGGCGATGTCGATCGTCGGACGAAAGTTCGAGGATGCGGGTGTTGCCCCAGGGGCCGCCGGGAGGTGCGATCACCATGTGGTGTTCGATCGGCCGCGCGGAGAGCTGTCACCTGATCGAGGATTGCCGGACCGCCCGGCGTGCACCCTGCCCGGACGCCGGGCACCTCGCGGATGCCTCACCGGCGCCGGCCCCGGACAGTCACCGGGACGCACAGCACTCCTGTGCCACCGAGACGAACGTCAGCTTCGCGCGGTTGAGTTCGTCCGGCTTCTCGTGGCGTCGCAGGCAGTCGACGAGGTGCTGTGCCGCCGCGACGGCATCGGCGGGGCCCTCCAACAGGACTCCGCTCAGGGCCCGTTGGAGCAGAACCTCGTCGTCGGGCCCGCCCCGGCCGTTCCGCTCGGCGAGGATCCTGGCCTCCGCCGCGCCGAGGAACTCCGCGTAGGTCTGACGGCGGAGGGCGAACTCGCGGTGGTCGGACTCCGCGCGGAGCGTCATCCGCACCGATTCGAGCAGCGCGTCCGCCTGGCGGATGCCGGCGCTCCGGGTGTACCAGCCGGTCACGACGCTGCCCGCGATCGCCGATGCCGCGGCGATCAGCGCGATTGCCCACTCACTCATTCCGCCATCCTCGCGATCGGCCACGGCCTGTCACACCACCCTTGCCCAATGTACGGCGCGGATCACTCCCGGCGACCTTCGAACAGCGCGCGATAGGATCGGATCATGTCGCCCGACGACGTGAACGAACCTCCCCCGACCAGCGGAAACAGCTCCTTCCGCGCACCGGATGGCAGTAGGCTGGAGACTCATGCACGACGGGCGACGGGCGACGGGCGACGGGCGACGGGCGACGGGCGACGGGCGACGGGCGACGGGCGACGGGCGACGGGCGACGGGCGACGGGCGGTCGGTGTTGTTCGCGGCTCGGTCAGCCGTGGCCCTGTACCGCCTGCTCGATGTGCTCCCCGTCTTCTCCGGTGACGACCGGATCAGCCGCCGCTTCACCCTCGTCCCCGGCTCCGCCTTCGGAGCCGACGCTCTCGCCGCGCTAGACGCCCTCGGCGGCCGGACCGTGCCCTGGAGCGAAGCGCTCACGCGCACCTACGACCTGGTCGTCGCCGCGAGCCCGAAGGGCGACCTGAGGCTGCTGCGCGGCCCGCACGTCCTCCTCCCGCACGGCGCGGGCTTCAACAAGTCGATCCCCGGCGAGGGTTCGGCCGACTCGGCGTCCGGACTGGACCGGTCCTACCTCCAACGCGCCGACCACGACGCCCCGATAGCGCTGCACGCCCTCGCCCACCCCGACCAGGTCACCAGGCTGGCCGCGACGAACCCGCAGGCCGCCCGGCAGGCGAAGGTGATCGGCGATCTCACCCTGGAACGCGTCCTCGCCTCGTCGCCTCTACGGGAGCGCTACCGGGCCGCGTTGGGCACCGGAGCCCGCAAACTCCTGGTCCTGAACTCCACTTGGGGCCCCGAGTCCCTCATCCGGCGACACCCCGGACTGCCGGCCGAACTCGCGGCCCGACTCCCCTACGACGAGTACCAGTTGGCGCTCGTGATCCACCCCAACGAACGCAGCCGCCTCGGCACCCACGAACTGACCGAACGGCTCGCACCCGCCGTCGACGCCGGGCTGATCCTCCCGGACCCCTACGAGGAGTGGGCCTCCGTCCTCATCGCCGCCGACGCCCTGGTCACCGACCACGGATCGGCCGCCCTGTACTACTGCGCCGCCGCCCAGGACCGCCCCGTCGTGAGCGTCCACCCCGGCGGCGGCGAGCTGATCCCCACCAGCCCGATGGGTCAACTCCTCGACTGTGTAACGAAGTTGAGAAACACGGAGGGCATAGAGAACATCGGGGACATCGAGGGCATCGGCGAAGCGCTGCGGTCGTACCGTCCGGGCCCCGGACGCACCGCCGCTCAGGCCGCGTTCGCACCCCCGGGCGATGCCATGGACCGCCTGCGAACCGAGATCTACGCCCTGCTCGCCCTCGCACCGCCCGCTCACGGCGTCACACCCCGGCTCCTGCCCGCGCCCGCGCCCGCCGCCCGCGTCCCGGCCGCGTTCGACGTCCAGGTGGAGGCGGTCCCGACCGGTCTGCGTATCACCCGGCACCCGGCGGGCACCGGCCCGCCCGGTCACCACCTGGCCGTGGAGTTCGGTGCCGCCGCCGAGCAACTCACGCGTTCCGCAGGCCTGTTGTACCGGCGCCGGCTCCTCCCGGCATCCGGCGTCCCCGTGGACGTGGCCTGGACCGCCGACGGCTGGACCCGGCACGCCCTGTCCGCGTACCCCAACTGCCGTTCGGCGGCGGCCCTGTTGCCGGACGGCGGGTGCCTGCTCAGGTTCCGGGGCCACGAGCAGCCGTACGCCGTCGAGGTCGCACCGCGGTCCGAGGACGGCCGGGTCGTACGGCTCGACCCGGCCGTCGCGCTGTCGGCCGTGCACGCCCGGCTGGTCTCCCGGGACCCCGCCGACGACGCCACGCTGAACTGCCTTGTCGGGGAACGGAGTTTCCGTGTCGCCCTCCGCCCGGCCACGGACGCCGAAACGGAACAGCTGATCTAGAGCAGGCCGTTGCTCCGCCGAAGCGCCTGGGCCTCCGCCCGGTGTTCCTCGGCTTGCGCCAAGTTCCCTTCCCCTGCGTCCAGTTCGGCGAGCGCGTCGTGGACACGGGCCAGGTCGAAGCCCGAGCGGCGCCGGTCGGCGCGAGCGAGCGACTCCTGGTACAAGGCGCGGGCCTCGTCCGGCAGACCCAGGCGGGACAGGACGCCGGCGAGGGCGAACGCCGAGCGGCCGATGAGCCGTTCGCGCCCCTTCGCCACGAACCCCGCGTGTGCTTCGGCCAGCAGGGACCGCGCGGCATCGAGGTCCCCCGTCCGCGCGCTCGCCTCCCCCATCCGATAGGTCTGGAGCAGGACGCCGTAGGGATTGGGGATCGCCCGGTGCCTCTCGCGGGAGTCCGAGAAGTCGGCCAGGGCCGAACTCCAGTCGCCCTGTGCGCTGTTGAGCATGCCGCGGAACTCGACGGCCGAGGCGGCGAGTTTGCGGTCGCGTTTGGAGTCTCCCAGCAGTTCGAGGGCTGACATCGCCCTGTCGATCTGTTCCCGCGCCTCGTTCAGGTCTCCCGACTCCCAGAGCGGGCGGGCCAGTTGGCAGCGGGTGCGGACCAGCCAGGCCGCGTTCCCGCCGTGCCGGACGGCCGAGTCGACCGCGCGTCGGAAGACCTCGACGACCTCGGACTGGTGGGGCCGGTCCAGGGCGTGCGTCCACACGGGCTCGGACAGGGCGACGACCTCGGTGTCCATCCCCCGGCCGTGGGCCAGGCGCGAGCACGCGAACAGCACATGGCGTTCCTCGTCCAGCCAGCGGGCCGCGCGTTCGGCCCGCTCGGTCCGGGCCGCGCCGTCCACGGCCGCCCCCGGATCCTCCAGCGGCGCGTCCGGCACACCGGGAACGGGATCGAGGAGGTCCACGACGGTCAGCCGCTCGCCGGCCGCGAACCGGTCGGCGAGCTGGGCCTGGCGGACGATCCAGCGCAGCAGCCTGGCCTGCGCCTCGGCGACGACGTCGTCCGGTGTCTCCCGGCGGGAGCGGCGCAGGGCGTGTCCGCGTTGCGGGCCCGGCAGCCGCATCTGGCCGGCCTCCGTCAGGGGCAGCCGGCGCAGGTCGAGTAAGCCGGCCCGGTCCAGTTCCTCCAGGGCGTCCTGGCAGGCCTCCGGCGCCAGTCCCGACAGCGCGACGGCGGAGTGGAGGGTGAACGTCTCGCCGGGGTGGTGCGCCAGCAGGCGGTAGACGTGGGCCGCCGGGCGGGACAGGTCGTCGTAGACCGTGTCCCAGATCTGTTCCACGCCGGACACGCCCTTCTCGTCCAACTCGGCCTGGAGATCGGCGAGTAGGCGGGAGAGCGGGCGCAGCCGGTGCGCGCGTACCCAGCGGCCGGCCGCGTGCAGGGCCGCGGGGAGGCCGTCGCACAACCGGACCACGGCCCGCGCCGCCTCCGGGTCTGCGGCCAGGCGGTGGTCGCGGGCGACCAGCTCCAGCAGCTGTGTCGCGGCCCGCTCGTCCAGTGGCGGCAGGGCCAGATCCAGCGCGGCACCGGATTCGAGGTCGTGCAGCGGGCCGTGGCTCGTGACGATCACGACGCTGGTGCCCGACGCCGGGAGCAGGGGGACGATCTCGGAGGCGTAGCGCGCGTTGTCGAGCAGGAGGACGAGTTTCGCCTCGGAGGTCCTGTTCCAGTACTGCCGGCACCGGGCCGCGTACTGGGCCTGCACCTGGTCCGGCGCCACGTCGAGGGACGTGGTGAGCAGCTGGGAGAGCACATCGCCGGGGTCCAGCACGCCGTCCGCCCGGAAGTCGTCGAGATCGACGGAGAGCAGCCCGTCCGTGAAGCGGTGGTGCTCGCCCAGGGTGCGGGCGATCAGGACGGCCAGTTCCGTCTTGCCCAGACCGCCCGGCCCGCTCAGCGCCAGAACCAGCGGCCGGGACGGGCTCCGCCATTCCGCCACGGCGTGCAGCGCGCGTTCCCGCTCGTCGTCACGGTTCACGAAGTGCAGTGTCCCCGGCGGAAGTTCGACCCTCACAGCAGCCCCCTCGGCCATCCGTCATCGCCTGTGCGCCTACCCGACGATCATGCACTCTAGGGACTTTCGCCGCCCGGCGTCCGGCAGGCGCGCAAACCGCGCCTTTCCGGACTGGAGTAACGTGGGCCTTACCGAGCGCACCTCGCACGCCGTCAGCCGTTTCGGCGTCGCCCTCGGGGAACGGCAAGGCCGGAGCGCCTCTTGTGTCCGGTCGGAAATGAGCCGCCCCACATGAGTCTGATGAGTCTCGGAGTACTTGCCTCCTCCCGCAAGGAGAACGAGTTCCGTCTGCCGCTGCACCCCCGCCACCTCGACCGGATCGCCCCGGACATAAGGCAACGGATCTTCCTCGAAGAGGGCTACGGCGAACGGTTCGGCGTCGCGGACGACGCGCTGCGACCACTCGTGGCGGGCCTGCGGTCCCGTGAGCGACTGGTCGCCGAGTGCGACATCATGCTGCTGCCCAAACCCATGCACGAGGACCTCGCGGAGCTGCGCGAGGGCCAGGTGCTGTGGGGCTGGCCGCACTGCGTGCAGGACGAGAAGACGACGCAGATCGGCATCGACCGACGGCTGACCCTGATCGCCTGGGAAGCCATGAACCACTGGACGTCCACCGGCGCCTTCAGCGTCCATGTGTTCCACAAGAACAACGAGCTGGCCGGCTACTGCTCGGTGCTGCACGCCCTCCAGCTGGGCGGCCTGACCGGCAGCTACGGGCGCCGCCTGCGGGCCTGCGTCATCAGCTTCGGCGCCACCGCGCGCGGCGCGGTCACCGGCCTGGGCGCGATGGGGGTCTCCGACGTCACGGTGCTCACCCAGCGTGCCGCCGCGGCCGTGGCCTCGCCGATGCCGTCGGTCGTGATGGGGCACTTCGAGGAGCAGGAGGACGATCCGACGCGGCTCCAGGCGGTCACCGGGCTCGGGCCCGTGCCGCTCGCGCAGTACCTCGCCGGGTTCGACATCGTCGTCAACTGCGTCCTCCAGGACACCGACGCGCCGCTCATGTTCGTCAACAACGAGGAACTGGGCCTGTTCCAGCCGGGGACCTTCTTCATCGACGTCGCCTGCGACGAGGGCATGGGCTTCGCCTGGGCCCGGCCGAGCGGCTTCGGCGACCCGATGTCCACGGTGGGGCCGGGCTGCCACTACTACGCGGTGGACCACAGCCCGTCCCACCTGTGGGACTCCGCCACCTGGGAGATCAGCGAGGCGCTCCTGCCCTATCTGCTCAAGGTCATGAGCGGCCCCGCCTCGTGGGACGGCGACGTCACGGTCAGGAAGGCCATCGAGATCCGGGACGGTGTCGTCCAGAACCCGAAGATCCTCTCCTTCCAGCACCGGTCGGCCGCCTACCCCCACGCCCCCGAGGCCCAAGGGCTCCAGGGGCTTCAGGGGTCCGGCGGTCTAGGCCCTGTTGACCCCGGTGGCCACCGCGTGACCGATGAACAGGTAAAGGAGGGCGGGCAGGCCGTAGTTGACCACGGTGCGCCAGTCCGCCGAGTGGATGGTGAAGAGGTTGTGCGACCAGCCGGATAGCCAGTCGGCCGCGTCGTGGACCCAGGAGACCGTGGTGTTCGCGCTGTTGGCGTCGAACAGGTAGAGGACGATCCACAGGATCAGGATCAGTGCCGCGATGTCGGCGATGAGGGAGACGACCGTCCCCGCGGGGCTTCCGCCGTAGCGTCTGGACATGTTCAACGGGTGGCCCGTAAAGCCGAGTTGAAACCTCGCGGTACGCCAGACGGACGTTCTCCTCGCGGACGGCTGCTCGACGGGTGGCACCGGTGGCACGGGGACAATGGGTGGCGCCGGTGCCCGCACCCGGCGGGTCCGACTGGGCCGGGGCCCCGGCGCCGGCTCCCCACAGGTTCATGGGTTTCATCGGTCACCCACGGCGTTCACGGTCCCGGCGGTCCTCGCGGCGCCGGCGTGCCCGGTGCCGGCGGCTGTAGCGGCGGTCCCAGCGGTCCTGACGGTCACGGCGGTCCGCGTAGTCCCGGTAGTCCCGGAGATCGGACCCGTCACCGCGGATCCAGCCGCCCCCGCCTCCCCGGCCGTGCCGGGTGGCGCCGAAGACCAGCACGGCCGCGGCCACCCACCAGAGGGCGTTGCCGAAGCCGAGGCCGAACAGGACCACGATCAGGACGACGAGCAGAACGAACACGGCGGGCCTCCCCGGAGCGGAGCGAAGTCTCACTGCCGGGGGCCGGGGCCTGTGCCGCCAGCGTAGTCCCCGCCGGAGGCAACCGGCAGCGATCCGGGTCCCGGGCTTCCGCGGAACCGGCCGATGCCCCCCAGCTCCCCTCGCCGCCCCGGATGGCCACTTGCCGTCTGTCCCGTACGGGCGGCGGGGGCTAGCGTGTGCGGTACGGCCCGAGCCCCCGGCAGCGTCGACCACCTCTCGCGCTCCCTCGTGGGCGCACCTCGCGCACCGGTGCCGGATCCCCACGCGGCATCGATACGCCCCGTGCGGGCACCCTTCCGTTGCCCGCCGCCTCGCACGTGTTCCACGACAGGCGGCACACATGTACGCGCTGATCGTCCCGGCTTCGACCCCCTTCGTCCTGCTCGCCACCGTGCTGGGCCTGTCCTGGTGGGAGGACCGCATCCTGCCGACACCGCCAACGGCCCCGGCCTCGGACCCGGATGAGACCCCCGCTCCCCGAACTCCTCGGCGCCGACGCCCCGTTGACAAGAGAAGTCGCCCGACGCCGACCGACGGCACCGGCCTCCCCGCCGGTAATTCCCGTGACCACCGCACCATCCGCTGCCAACCTTGACCGGTACACACCCGGGAAAGGGAAAGATGACCACCGCCTCCACCAACGCCCCCGCCCTCGACCCCACCCTCGTCCGCCGCCTGCTCGCCGCCCAGTTTCCGCAGTGGGCCGCGTTGCCCCTGACCCTCCTGGAGCCCGCCGGTTCCGATCACGTCATCTACCGGCTCGGCGAGACGATGACCGTGCGGCTGCCCCGGAGCGACTGGGCGGACGGCGAGGCCGCCAAGGAGCACACCTGGCTACGGCACCTGGCCCCTCGGCTGCCGCTGGCCGTCCCGGAACCGCTGGGGCTCGGCACACCGGGCCCCGGCTACCCCTGGCACTGGTCCGTGACCCGCTGGCTCGACGGCACGACACCGACCGCGGACGACCTCGCGGACCCCGACGCTACCGCGCATCAACTGGCTTACTTTCTACGGCAGTTGCAGAGCCTCCCCGCCGCCGCGACCCTGCTTCCCGGAGCCCACCCCGAGCTGAACCGCGCCCCGTTGGCCGACCGCGACCACGCGACCCGGGCGGCGATCGAGGCCGTGGAGGGGGTGTTCGACACGGCCGCCATGACGGAGGTCTGGGACAACGCGCTCCGCGCCCCCGCCTGGGACCGCGAACCGGTCTGGTGCCACGGGGACTTCCACACCGGCAACCTGCTCACCGTCGACGGCCGCCTCTCCGCCGTCATCGACTTCGGCGGCCTGGGCATGGGCGATCCCGCCTGCGATCTGGTCATCGCCTACACCCTGCTGTCGGCCACGACCCGCCCGCTCTTCCGCACCGCCCTCGGCCCGGACGACGCCACCTGGACCCGCGGCATGGGCTGGGCCCTGGCCACCGGCCTGAACGCGTACACGAGTCACGCGGCCACCGAACCCCGCGTCGCGCGACAGACCACCCGCCAGCTCACCGAGGTCCTCACGGAGCACACCGCAGTCACGTCCACCAGCCCCTGACGCCGACCCGGGACGGGCGGCAGCCGATGTTCCTCCAGGGACTACCGGACAGTAACCGCTCGCCCCTACGCTGCTGCCGCCCAACGAGGCCACGGCGAAGGGGACTTGAGACCCATGAAGGCGATAAGACGGCTGGCTGCGCTGCTGGGCGCCGCCGCTCTGCTGGTGACGGGGGCCGCGGGCAATGCCCACGCGGCGGCGCCGAAGTTCTCCGAGACGACGACGATCGGCACGCACAACGCGTACGAGAAGGACAAGTACACGTACTGGGCACAGGCGTTGGACTCGGGGGCCTCGCTGCTCGAACTCGACGTCTACGTCGACAGTCTGAGCAAGCGGTGGCGGGTCAGCCACAGCAACCCGCTCGGCAACGACAACAACTGCGAGTACGCGAGCACCCCCGCCGACCTGTACAGCAAGGACCGCAATCAGGACCTCGGCAGTTGCCTGGACAACATGGCCGCCTGGAACACCCTCCACCCGGACCACGCGCCCGTCATCGTCAAGGTGGAGATGAAGGTGGGCTTCAACCAGACCATCGGTCTCGGCCCGACCGCGTTCGACACCCTGGTCTCGCAGAAGCTCGGCAGCAGCGTCTACAAGCCGTCCGACCTGCTGGGCTCCTCGTACTCCACGCTCGACGCGGCGGCCCAGGCAAACGCGTGGCCCTCGCGCGACGCCCTCAAGGGCAAGTTCGTCTTCGAGCTGATCCCGGGCACGGTGGAGCAGGCGAACCCGTTCGACCACTACTGGACGGACCAGGAGTACGGCGACCACCTGCGCGACCTGTACGCGGCCGGCACCATCTCGCAGGCGCAGGCATTCCCGGCGGTGCTGGGCGCGGCGAACGGCGATCCGAGGGCGAGCCGCTGGACCTCCGACACGTCGATCCGCCCGTGGTTCGTCTTCTTCGACGGTGACGCGGCGACGTACGTCAACAACGGTTACGACACGTCGTTCTACTCCGCGAACCACTACATCCTGATCATGACGGACGCGTACGCGGTGGCCCCGGCGATCTCCTCCACGACGCCCACGGACGCGGAAGTCGCCGCCAAGCTGGCCCTGTTGGCGGCGGACCACGCGAGCGTGATCACCTCGGACTGGTCGTCGAAGCCGGCGTCGGTCCTCGGCTCGGTGGCCACGAGAAGCTGAGGTTCCGGATGCCGGGGACAGGGCACAAGTCCCCCATGTTGCATGGCATCGACGTAAGCGCGTACCAGCCCACCGCGTACGACACGGACGGCTCCTCCTTCGTCTTCATCAAGGCGACGGAGGGCCGCTCGTACGTCAACCCGAGACTCACCGCCCAGACGAAGACGGGCCGGGACGCGGGTCTGGTCGTCGGTTTCTACCACTTCCTCTGGCCCGGCGACATCACGGCCCAGGTGGAGTACTTCGTGAGCGAGACCCCTGAGAAGGCAGGGGATTTGCTGGCCGTGGACTGGGAGACGACCGGCGACGGCACCCGCGCGACGAACGCGGAGAAGGACGGCTTCATCCGCAAGCTGAAGGCACTTCGGCCGGACAACCGGGTCGTCCTGTACACCAACCGCGACTTCTGGCTGAACATCGACACGACGTCCTACGCGGGCGACGGCCTGTGGATCGCCGACTACACGACGGCCGGCAAGCCCCGTATCAAGGCGGACTGGACCTTCCACCAGTACACGTCCGAGCCCCACGACAAGAACGTCGCGGACTTCCCGAGCAAGGCCGCCCTGCGGACGTGGGCCGAGAGCGCCTGAGCCGGCGGGGTCCGGGAACACCGCCCGGCTCTCGGCGCGCGTGCGGGCCGACTCCTCAGCCCTTGAAGTCGCCCGTCCGCTCCTTCGATGCCTCCGCCAGCCCCTTGGTGATCGCGTCCACGCCCTCCTGGAGCCCGTACACCGGTGTCCCCGGCTGCTGGCGCCAGGACTCGTCGAGGCCGCCCGCGTCGACCGTGTCGAAGCCGAGGTCGTCGATCAGGGCCCTGACCACACGCTTCGCCGCCTCGTCGTCGCCGGCCACCGGGAGCGCGAGGCGGTCGGGGGCGCCGGCCGGGCGGTGGCGGTCCAGGATGTCCTGGGCGAAGGTGCCGTTGAACGCCTTGATCACGGTGTGGCCGATCCGCTCCGCCGTCCAGCGGCTCTCGGTGAGCCCCTCGTCCAGGATGGCGGCGATCCGGCCGTCCCGCCCGGGGTAGTAGTTGCCGGTGTCGATGACCGCGACGTTCTCCGCCGCGCCGTCGAGGAAGCCCTGGGGCAGGTCCGGTACCGCCTTCAACGGGACGGTGACCACGACGACTTCGGCGCCCCGCGCCGCCTCCTCGGCCGGTACGGGGGTCGCGCCCGTCTCCTCGGCCAGTGCGGTGAGTGTCTGCGGGCCACGCGAGTTGGCGACGGAGACGTCGTGACCGAGAGCGGTGAGCCGCCGGGTGAGGTTGCCGCCGATGTGTCCCGCGCCGATGATGCCGATCTTCATGACAGACCCTTCGCCGATCCAGAACCGATGCATGTGCATGCGTCTGGAGGGTCACAACCTCGTGCGGCCGTCGGCTATTCCGGACCCGCCACCGTACGGGTGACGGAAGGGGCGCCCGTCCACCGAAGGACGGGCGCCCCTTCCGCTCGGCTCACTTGTTCAGGTGGGCCCAGAACTCGTCGAACGACAGGACCTTGTCCCCGTTGAGGTCCCGGCTCTTGATGATGGCCTCGGCGACCGCCTCGGTCACGTTCCAGTCGCCTCCCTGGGCCAGGGCGGTCTTGAACTCGGCCGCGGTGATGAAGCCGTCACCATCCGTGTCGATCCGCTCGAACTGCTTACGTGCTTCCTCGATGTCCGCCACCGGATCCGCCCCTTCGTAACGCTTTACCGCCTGTTGACGCAGGCCAGGTTAACCGGCCACCCCAGCACGCAGTGCGGCGACCACCCCCACGCACTCCTCCCGGCACCGGGCGAGCCGGTCGTTGGACGCCGGCTCCATCCGTTCCAGTCTCCGATGGTGAGAAGTCCGGTGCCGTCGTTCGGGGGGTCTGGGGGGTTGCCCCCCAGACAGCTCGGCAGGTCTGCGAGTGTGGGCCTTCCAGTGGGTGGAGACTCAGGCGGCGCGAGGAGCTTGGTGATGGAGACTCTGCGGGACATTCTCGACGCGGTGGCCCGGGACGACCTCCCCCCGCCGGACGGTCGTACGACCGTCGTGCCGCAGATGTCCGAGCGGGACGCGGGCGTGCTCGCCTTCACCGCGCACGCGGTGGTCTTCACGGACGAGGACCCGCAGTGGGTCCACGACACCCTGGCCGCCGTTCCGTGCGACGCGCTCGCGGCGCCGATGAACCCCCGGTTCCTGACGGCCCTCCTCGACCGCACGGGCCGCAGGGCCGAGACCATCGACGCGATGCTCGTGGGTTCCCCGCTGCCGGGCGAACCGCCGCTCCCCCTGCGGGAGATCACGGACGGCGACCATCCCCGGATCGTGTACGCCCGCGGCCGGCGCGACGACGTCCGCGCCTGGACGACGGACGGCGGTGTGCTGGTGACGGGCCGCGGGGTCGCGGGCCGCCTGGAGGTCTCCGTCGAGATCGAGGAGGGCGTACGGCACCGGGGGCTGGGGCGGTCGTTGGTGGCCGCCGCCCGCCACCTCGCCGCGGAGCCGCTCTGGGCGCAGGTCGCGCCGGGGAACGCCCGCAGCATGCGGGCGTTCCTGGCGGCGGGTTACCGTCCGGTGGGTTCGGAGGCGGTGCTGCTCAGCGCCACGTAGGCGGCACGCCCATAGGCGTCCCGCCGGATCGGCGTCAGTGCCACGGGCGGTAGTACGGGTTGCTCTCGCAGTCGCTCATGATCTCGACCTTGGTCTTCTTGTCGACCGGGCAGACGCCGATGATGTACTGGCGCGCGATACCGCCGGGGAAGGCGACCTCGACCTGGTCGGCCCACTTGTGGGTGTCGCCGATGGTCTTGTTGACGTCCACACCGCCGGGGGCGTCGATGTAGTAGTTGTAGCCCGACTTGTACCAGGTCTTGTACAGGTCGTGGTCGTAGGTCGTCGAGACGTACGGCGAGGGCTGGTTGACGAGGACGTACTTCTCGATGTCGTACTGGCCGTTGACGACGTCCTTGGGTGCGAAGCCCTGGTCGAAGACGATCGCCGGGCCTCGGCTGTCGCTGCGGTAGAGGGTGCCGCAGGTCGTGCGCCAGACCGGGTCGGGGGTGATGCGGCTGATGTCCACGCGCTGGTCGACGGCGGCCATCGCGGGGTCGGCGACCTCGGGACAGGCCGGGGCGGCGGCGGCCCGGACGGGCGGGTGCGTGGGGACGGTCGCGGCCGTGGTGGCGAAGACGGCCGCGAGGGACAGGACGGCGGCGGCGGTCCGCCGCCGCAGGTGAAGGGTGATCATGCGGGGCACGATTCCGGTTCTGCGGCGACGAGTCGCGGATCATCACCCATATGGGGGCGTGTCCAACTGACCGCATTCCACATCGGCTTCAGCGGAAGATACCCGTGTGGCCCAGCGAGTAGCGGCCCGGCTGCGGATACACCGCGAGGCCGTGCGGGCCGCCGCCGACCTTGATGCGGGCGAGCTGGGTGCCGGTGCGGGTGTCGATGGCGTAGACCTCGGAGTTGTAGCGGCCGGAGAGCCACAGGACCTTGCCGTCGGCCGAGACGCCGCCCATGTCGGGGCTGCCGCCGTGCGGGAGGTGCCACTTCTTGGTGAGCTTGTTCTGGGGGAAGTCGAAGACGGAGACGGTGCCTTCGCCCCGGTTGGAGATGTACATCTCGCGCGAGTCCCGGCTGATGTACAGGCCGTGGCAGCCCTTTCCGGTGGGCAGGAAGTCCGGCTTGGCGAAGGTGTCGCCGTCGAGCACCCACATGCCGTTGGCCATCATGTCGGCGATGTAGAACTTCTTGCCGTCGGGCGAGACCTTGACGTCCTGCGGCATCGAGCCGTGGAACGGCAGCTTCTGGTGGGCGATCACCGTCATCTTCTCGGTGTCGACCTTGAGCAGTTCCCCGCTGAACTCGCAGGAGACGATGAAGTACCGCCCGTCCAGGGAGAAGTCGGCGTGGTTGACGCCGTAGCAGCCGACCGGGACGGCCTTCACGGTCTTCATGGTGTGCGCGTCGCGGAACACGAGCTGTCGGTCGAGGGAGGCCATGACGATCGCGTACTTGCCGTTGGGCGTGAAGTACAGGTTGTACGGGTCGTGCACGGCGACCGGCTTGCCCGCCTTCCCGGTCCTCGGGTCGATCGGGGTGAGGGTGTTGCCCCGGTCGTTGTTGACCCACAGCGTCTTCAAGTCCCAGGAGGGGACGACGTGTTGGGGCTGCGCGCCGACCGGGATGGTCTCGATGACCTTGTACGTCCTCGGGTCGATCACCGAGACCGTGTTGGAGGCGGTGTTGGGGACGTAGACCCGGGACGGGAAGTCCTTGACCACCGGGGAGAGGCGGCCCGGGCGGTCGGCCGCGTACACGTCGGTCGGGTCGAGCACCGGCGGCATACCGGGCAACGCCTGCGCCGCCTCCCGCTGTTTCTTCTGCTGCTGCGGCTGGAGCGCGGCCTTGGTGCCGAGGGCCTCGTCGGCGTGGTCCTGCGAGCTGCAGCCGGCGAGGGCGGCCAGCGCGGCGAGGGCGGCGCCGGTGACCAGGACACGGGCGGCGCGGGTGAGGGGGGTGGGAGACATCAGCTCAGCAGCTCCGTGGTCGTCACCGCGCGCAGTCCGCGACGGTGGAGTTCTTCCAGTACGGCGGGGAGCGCGGCGACCGTGTCGGGGTACCCGAAGTGCATGCTCACGACGGAGCCGTTGCGGACCTCGGCGAGCACCTTGCGGGTGACGGCGGGGGCGCCGGGCGCGGTGAAGTCGAGGGAGTCGACGTCGTAGGACAGCACGTGCGGGTAGCCCACGCGGTGGGCCAGGCGCTCGACGAGCGGGGACGCGGCCGGGGCGCGCGAGGGGCGGAACCACGTGCCGATCGAGCCGGTGAGCCGCTTGAGGCGGTCGGCGCAGCCGGTGATCTCGGCCAGGGCGTCGGCCTCGGACAGGGTGTTGACGGCGATGTGCCGCTGGGTGTGGTTGCCGAGGTCGTGACCGCCGTCGAGGATGCGGCGGGCCATCTCGGGGTGGGTGTCGAGCCAGGTGCCGACGGCGAGGACGGTGACGTGGGCACCGTGTTTCTCGGCCTCGGTGAGGAGGGCGGTGGCGACCTTGGGGTCGCCCTGGCCGTGGAAGGTGAGCGCGACCCGGGGGTGGTCGCGGGGTCCGTGGGTGATCTGCGCGGGCTGCCGGGGGAAGGCGCGCGGGGCGGGGGCGGTGAGCGGGGTCGCCTTGGCGGCGGGTGCCGGTTTGCCGGCGGAGGGGTGCGTGGTGGCGGCGGCGGGGGGTGCGGCGGGGCCGGTCGTGGCACATCCGGCGGCGAGTGCGCCCCCGGCGACGAGCCCGGCACCCGCACGCAACGCCGTGCGGCGGTCGGTCGTGGTCACCCGAACCATTTAAGGCGCGTTGGGTAAGAAAGCGGGGCATTAACCCGAACGAGGGACCCACACGGGTCGCGCTTCGAACGGGGGTCCGCACAGGGAGCGAACGGTCATCCGCATGGAGATACCTGGCGCCCGAACTGCCGTACGCACAGGGGGTGTTCAGCGGTCGGCGACCCGCATCTCGAACCACGTGGTCTTGCCGCGCGGCAGCAGGTCGACGCCCCAGCGGTCGGAGAGTTTGTCGACGAGGAACAGGCCGCGCCCGCTGATGTCCATCTCCTGGACCGGCATCAGACAGGGCAGGCCGCGGGAGGGGTCGCGGACCTCGACGCGGATCCAGCCGCGCCGGCGCCGCATCCGCAGGCCGAACACCCGGGCGCCCGTGTGCCGTACGGCGTTTCCGACGAGTTCCGAGACGAGCAGGACGGCGTCCTCGGTCAGCTTCGGGGTGAGTCCCCAGTGGCGCAGGACGACGATCTGGGTGAGTCTGCGGGCGGTGGCGGCGGACTCGGGGCGGGACGGCAGCGGAACCTCCGCCTCCGTCGGATTGCCGAACAGCTCGATCGCCTTGAGTGCCCGCTCGTCCTCGACCGCAGGCGACCAGCGCGCCGCGGTCGCACGGCCTTGTCCCCGCGGCTGTCCGATACCTTCCAGCCCCGCCATGCGTCCATCATGGCCGCCCCGAACGGCCTCCGGGGCGGTTCCGGAGGAATACGCCCCCCGGAAGCCCCCGCTCCGCGACATCCGATTGACATATGCCAGGGGCATTTCAGTGCTTGCCATACCCCCTCCGACCTGCGGTGAAGGCTCTGTTGGAGGCAATCGACAGGCTCCCTCGACAAGGCAGGCTTAAGGTCACGTTAAGGTTCCCATAAACCGCCCCGCCGAGGGACCCGGATGAGACATCGCGTCAATTGCGAGGAACCGAGCGTGATGTGAGCGCCGGGTTCAGAGGAACTTCGCCTTGCCGGGGCCCTCTTCGACGAAGCTGCGCATCCCGCGCTCACGGTCCTCGGTCGCGAACAGCCCCGCGAACCAGGTGCGTTCGACCGCCAGACCCGTCTCGATGTCCGTCTCCAGACCGGTGTCGATCGCTTCCTTCGCGGCACGCAGCGCGAGCGCCGGTCCCTGCGCCAGCTTCGCCGCCCACGCGTGCGCTTCCGTGTACACGTCGGCGGCCGGCACCAACCGGTCCACCAGGCCCAGTTCGAGCGCCTCGTCGGCCTTGACCATCCGGCCGGTGAAGATCAGGTCCTTCGCCTTGGAGGGACCGATCAGCCGGGCCAGCCGCTGTGTGCCGCCCGCGCCCGGAATCAGGCCGAGCAGGATCTCCGGCTGCCCGAGCTTCGCGTTGTCCGCCGCGACACGGAAGTCCGCGCACAGCGCCAACTCGCAGCCCCCGCCCAGCGCATAGCCCGTGACGGCCGCGACGACCGGCTTGGGGATGCGGGCCACCGCCGTGAACGACTCCTGCAACGCCCGCGACCTTACGACCATCGCCGCGTGGTCCATGCGCTGCATCTCCTTGATGTCCGCGCCCGCGGCGAACACCTTCTCCCCGCCGTAGACCACCACGGCGCGCACGTCGTCGCGCCGCGTCGCCTCCTCGGCGAGTTCCCTGAGCCGGTCCTGCGTGGCGGTGTCCAGCGCGTTCATCGGCGGGCGGTCGAGGCGGATCGTGCCGACGCCCTCGGCGACTTCGAGATTCACGGTCATGCCGGAAGGTTAACGGGGACTAACGACAACGGGCCCGGTGCTGTCGGTCACAGCACCGGGCCCGTACCTCGGTCGAGGCTTACGCCTTCCACTTCTCCCACGACATGTTCCAGCCGTTGAGCCCGTTGTCCGGTGCCACGGTCGCGTCGTTGGAGTTCTTGACGACCACGACGTCACCGAGGATCGAGTGGTTGAAGAACCACGCGGCCGGGACTGTCTTGCTGTAACCGCCCTTGACGTCCTGGAGGCCTATGCAGCCGTGGCTGGCGTTGTAGTTGCCGAAGGCGCCGCCGCCCCAGTAGTTGCCGTGCACGAAGGTGCCGGAGTCGGTCAGGCGGGTGGCGTGCGGGACGTCCTTGATGTCGTACTCGCCGCCGTAGCCGACCGTGTCGCCGTTCATCCGGGTCACGGTGAGCTTCTCGCTCATGACCATCTGGCCGTTCCAGGTGTCGTAGCCGGGCTTGCCGGTGGTGACCGGGATGGTCTTGATGGTTTTGCCGTCCTGGGTGACCTTCATCGTGTGCTTCTTGGCGTCGACGATGGAGACCTGGTTGCGGCCGATGGTGAAGTCGACCGTCTTGATCTGCTTGCCGTAGACGCCCGAACGGCCCTCGACGCCGTCGAGGTTGAGCTTGATCGTGACCTTGGTGCCGGACTTCCAGTAGTTCTCCGGGCGGAAGTCGAGGCGGTCGTTGCCGAACCAGTGGCCCTCGACGTCGACGGCCGGCGAGGTCGTGATGCTGATCGCCTTCTTCACGTCGTCGGGGTGGGTGATGCCCCGGGTGAAGCGGATGGAGAACGGCATGCCGACGCCGACCGTGGAGCCGTCCTCGGGGGTGAAGTAGCCGACGAAGGTGTTCTTCGGGGTCAGCGTGGTGAAGCTGGAGTCCTCGGCGGCGACCCGGCCGTCGGAGTCCTTGGCGACCGCGTGCACGGTGTACTTGGTGGCGGCGGCGAGATGCGTGGCGGGCGTCCAGGTCGCGCCGCCGCCGGTGATCGCGCCGCTGACGGCGGTGCCGTCGGCGTCCTTGACGGTGACCTCGGTCAGCTTGCCCTTCGCGGCGCTGATCTTGAGGGCGCCGCTGGTGTCGACGGACTTCGAGCCGTTCTTGGGGGCGATGGTGACGACGGCCTGCGACTGCTTGGTCTGGGTGGTGTCGGAGCCCTTGGCCTTGCTGTCGCCCGAGCCTGACCCGGAGGTGGAGCCTCCGCCTCCGCCGCACGCGGTGACGGCGAGCAGCAGCACACCGAGGATCAGCGCCAGCAAGCCCTTGTTTCTCCGGCCGCGCGCGTCAACCGACGCCCCCGATATCGGTCGCACGTTCAAGACTTTCTCCCCTCGCCGGGCCCGGTCCGGCCCGCACCCCTTCGTGCATCTGACGTGCACGTCCGCGCATATTAACCGCCAGGTTTTGAGCTTCATGTCAGGCGAATGTCACCGTTCGGTCGCAACTTCAACTGCCGCCCGGCACAGGCTCCCCGCCCCTTCGCCGATCACGTGCGGGCACTGCTCCCTCGAAGGCGCCGGTCACTTGAGCGCACTGCCCGCCTTCCACTCCTTCCAACCCATGTTCCACCCTCCGAGGCCATTGTCCGGAGCGACCTGTTTGTCGTTGCTGTGCACGACCTCGATCACGTCCCCGACGATGCTGCGGTCGAAGAACCACCCGGCGGGGGTGTCCGAGCCGCCGCCCTTCACGTCCCTCAACCCCACACAGCCGTGGCTGACGTTGACGCGTCCGGGGGCGGTCGGCGCCCAGTAGTTGCCGTGCAGGAATGTGCCGGAGTCGGTGAGCCGCATGGCGTGCGGGACGTCGGGGATGTCGTACTCGCCGCCGAAGCCGACCGTGCGGCTGTTCATGCGGGTCACCTCCAGCATCTCCATGACCACCATTTTCCCGTTGTACGTGGTGGTCTTGGGGCCGCCGGCCGTGATCGGCACGGTGGCCAGGAGGTCGCCGTCGCGCCGCACCTCCATGGTGTGCTTGACGGCGTCGACGAGGGAGACCTGGCTGCGGCCGACGGTGAAGGAGAACGTCTTGTACTGGAGGCCGTAGACGCCGGGTGCGCCCTCGACGTCGCGCAGGCGGAGGGAGACGGTGACCTGGGTGCCGGGTTTCCAGTAGTTCTCGGGGCGGAAGTCGAGGCGGGACCTGTCGAACCAGTGCGGGCGGATCTCGACGGCCGGTTTCGCGGTGACGTGGATGGCGCGTTCGACGGCGGCCCGGTTCTCGATGTCCCGGTTGAAGCCGAGGGAGACGATCATTCCGGTGCCGACGGTGGCGCGGTTCTCCGGGGTGACGTACGAGATGAACCGTTCGTCGGGGACGTAGGTCGTGAACGTGGTGTGCCGGGCGGAGCGGCGCCCGTGGCCGTCGAGGGCGACCGCGTCGACGGTGTACTCGGCGGCCAGCGCGAGCTTGGTGTCCTCGGGTTCCCAGCGCAGTCCGTCGTCGGAGATGTGCCCCGGGACCGGGGTGTCCTGGGCGTCCTGCTCCTTGACGACCTGCACGGACTCCAGGCGCCCACTGGGCACCCGGACCACCAGCCGCTGGTCGGGTTTCACGCCCTTGGCGGTGTCGTCGGGCGAGATCCGGATCACATCCTCGGGCGCCGGTGCCTTGCCGAAGAGCTCGTCGATACCGCCCCCGCCCGAGCCGTCGGAAGTACAGCCGGTGGCTCCGGCCAGCAGTCCTGCCCATGTCAGTACGGCGGCCAGTGCGACCCCCGCGCGCCGCGCGCGCCCTTGTGCATGCCTCACGGGGTGCTCAACGAGCGGCCCTGCCTCAGGGAAACGTGAGTGCGACCCAAGCTCTGGGCAGAACAGTGGGGAGGATGACAGGACAGGGGCTCGCGACCGGGACGTCGCATGGCCTTCACCTCGTCGTTCCATGAGCCGCGGGAGGCCGGACGGTGTCGAGCGCAGCCGAGCAGGAGGCCGTGCAGGAGGGGCGCGTCGACGGCGGCGTGCCGGTGGAGCGATCCGTCGACGACGCGGCCGTACCGTCGCCGCGCGCCGCCCCGACGCTGAACGGCGCCGTGCACAGCGCACCGCCGGTGCCCGTGTGGCCGGGGGCGCCGATGCCGTTGGGAGCCCGGTTCCGGGTCGGCCCGGACGGGGTGGCGGGCACCAACTTCGCACTGTGGGCGGGGGGCGCGGAGGCGGTCGAGCTGTGCCTCTTCGACCCGGAGGGCGTGGAGACGAAGGTCCCCCTCACCGAACTGACGCACGAGATCTGGCACGGCTTCCTGCCGGACGTCATGCCGGGACAGCGCTACGGCTTCCGGGTGCACGGCCGCTGGGACCCGTGGACCGGCGCCCGCTGGAACCCCGCGAAGCTGCTCCTCGACCCCTACGCGCGGGCGGTGGACGGAGAGTTCGGGCTACCGCCCGAGGTGTACGCGCACGTCCGGGACTGGCCGCAGCAGCAGGTCGCCGACACCGTGCGCGACGACCGGGACTCCGCGCCCTACGTCCCGAAGGGCGTCGTCGTCCACGACGACACCACCGACGACGAGTGGATGGACGACCGCCGCCCGAAGACACCGTGGGCGGACTCCGTCATCTACGAACTCCACGTGGGCGGCTTCACCAGGCTGCACCCCGGGATACCCGAGGAACTCCGGGGCACCTACGCCGGGTTGGCGCACCCGGCCGCCATAGAGCACCTGGTGAAACTGGGCGTCACGGCCGTGGAGCTGCTGCCCGTCCACCAGTTCGCGCACGAGGACCATCTGCTGCGCAAGGGCCTGAAGAACTACTGGGGTTACAACTCCATCGGCTACTTCGCCCCGCACGCGGCCTACGCGGCGACCGGCACGGCGGGCCAACAGGTCGGCGAGTTCAAGCGGATGGTGCGGGCCCTGCACGCGGCCGGTATCGAGGTCATCCTCGACGTGGTCTACAACCACACGGCGGAAGGGGGCGAGTTGGGGCCGATGCTCTCCCTCAAGGGCATCGACAACCGCGGCTACTACCGCCTCCAGAGCGACGCCCGCCGCTACACGGACTACACGGGCTGCGGCAACACCCTGCATGTCGTCCAACCGCACGTGCTCCGACTGATCACCGACTCCCTGCGCTACTGGGTCACCGAGATGGGCGTGGACGGCTTCCGCTTCGACCTCGCGGCGGCGCTGGCCCGCTCGATGCACGACGTCGACATGCTGTCCCCGTTCCTCGCCGTGATCGCTCAAGACCCGGTGCTACGACGGGTGAAGCTGATCGCCGAGCCCTGGGACGTCGGCTCGGGCGGCTACCAGGTCGGCGCGTTCCCGCCGCTGTGGACGGAGTGGAACGACCGCTATCGCAACGCCGTCCGGGACTTCTGGCGCGGCGCGCTGCCGGACGTACGGGACCTCGGATACCGCCTGTCGGGGTCGAGCGACCTGTACGCGTGGGGCGGCCGGCGCCCCTACGCCTCCGTCAACTTCGTTACCGCGCACGACGGTTACACCCTGCGCGACATGGTGTCGTACGAGCGCAAGCACAACGAGGCCAACGGCGAGGGGAACCGGGACGGCTCCGGGGACAACCGGTCCTGGAACTGCGGGGTCGAGGGCGAGACGGACGACGAGCGCGTGAAGGCGTTGCGGCGACGGCAGTTGAGGAACCTCCTCACCACGCTGCTCCTGTCCACGGGTGTGCCGATGCTGGTCGCGGGTGACGAGCTGGGGCGGACGCAGCGGGGCAACAACAACGCCTACTGCCAGGACAACGAGATCAGTTGGGTGGACTGGGGGCTGCTGGAGGACCCGGGCTGGCGGGCGCTGACCGACCTCACCGCGCGGCTGATCGACCTGCGCCACCGCCACCCGGTGCTGCGCCGCCGGGCGTTCTTCTCCGGGCGGGCCCATTCGGCGGACGGCATAAGGGACTTGGCCTGGTTCACCGCGCGGGGTGCGGAGATGACGGAACGGGACTGGTACGCGCCCGCCGCCACCCTGGGCATGTATCTCTCGGGGCGGGACATCCCGGGCCGGGACGAACGCGGGGCGCCGATCGTCGACGACAGCTTCCTCGCCGTCCTGCACGCCGGCGACCGCCCGGTGGGCTTCGTGCTACCGGGTCCGCCGTGGGCGGAGCGGTACGAGGTGGTCGTCGACACGTCGCGGGAGGAGCAGGGGGAGGCGCCGGGGGTGGTGCACCGGGCGGGGGCGGCGATCACCGTGCCTGCCAGGGCCGTGCTGTTGCTGAGGGTGGTGGGCTGACGCCGGGGATGGCCGGGGCGAACACGGCGACGGGGGTGAACGCGACGGCGCCGCGTTGACGGTCGAACGTTTCTTCCTCACCCGCGCGAGTGAGCCGCCGTGTCGGGCGCCTCGGCGCCGGGCACGGCTCGGGCAACGAGACGCACAACGGGTGGAGGGTCGATGGCGACCGTCGAGAACAGGACCAACGGCGAACCCGCTTTTCACGGGGTGTCCGAGGGGGACAGCATCGCCGTCTTCGGACAGGGCGGTTCCGTAGGGGTCCGTGGCGACGGCGGCACCTGGCACGGAGTCGCCGGCATCAGTTCCAGCACGACCGGCGGCGCCGGAGTCCACGGCAGCAGCACCAGCGGCGGCCCCGGCGTGATCGGGGAGAGCACCGGCGGCATGGGGATCTACGGCAGAACCGACAGCACCACGGGCGGCGCCGGCGTCATGGGCGAGGGCGTCGCGGGCGGCCCGGGGGTGATCGGCAAGAGCCGGCACTGGCACGGGGTCTACGGCGAGACCAGCTCCCCGGCCGCGACGGGCGCCGCAGCCGTGTGGGGCGAGAACAAGGCCGACGGCTCGGGAGTGGTCGGACAGAGTGTGAACGGCGCGGGCGTGTTCGGCACCAGCACGAACGGCCCGGCGGGCGTCTTCCAGGGAAAACTGGTGGTCCACGGCGACATCGAGGTCACCGGTGACATCCGGCTGACCGGCGGTGACCTCGCCGAACTCTTCGAGACCCGGGCCGAGGCCGGGACCTGTGCGCCGGGCACGCTGATGAGCCTGGACGAGGACGGCCGGATCGCACCGAGCGACCGCGCCTACGACAAGCGGGTCGTCGGTGTCGTCGCCGGCGCGGGCAGCTACCGGCCGGGCCTGATCCTCGACTCCGGCCGCCCGGCCGACGAGGCCCGGCCCATCGCCATGGTGGGCAAGGCGTACTGCCGGGTCGACGCCTCCTTCGGCGCGATCGAGGTGGGCGACCTCCTCACCTCGTCCCCCACCCCCGGACACGCCATGAAGGCCGCCGACGCGAACCGGACACCGGGCTCCGTGGTCGGCAAGGCGCTTGCCTCGATGACGGACGGTGCCGGGCTGCTGCCCGTCGTCGTCACGCTCCAGTAGGGGGCGGGCATGTCACGCAAACCACCCGCGAACATCGTCGGCAGCTTCACGGACGAGGGTGCCCTGCACCTGGAGTGGGACCTGGACCGGTTCTTCCCCGATCCCGAGGAACCCGACAACGTGTGGGTGGAGCTCCCGCACGGCATCGCCACCCCGATCATGGACGGGTCGGTCCGCTCGGCCGACCTGCCCAAGGCGGCACTCCAGCCGTACGCGGGGACCCTGGTGACGGGGGACGTGGTGTTCAAGTGGAACGGACCGCCGGACGACGTGCAGGCCGGCGCCTTCCAGGTCGTGGTTCCCGGCGGCGGCTCGCCCGGGAATCCGGAACCTGTGCCCCGCGTGCCCGTGCTGGGCCTGGTCGACCGGCAGCCGAGAACCCTCGGGCACGAGAACCTGATCACGATCTCCTGGGCGTCGTACTCCTACACCTCGGGCACGATCTTCTGGGGCCCGGACGATCAGCCACGGCACTACTCCCACGGCATCGACGCGTCCGGCGCACGCTACTCGGGCACGTTCACGACGGATCACCCGCTGCGTCCGCGCACGCCGTACCGGTTCCTCGTCCAGGTGACCAACGCCTTCGAGCACCGGACGGTCGAGGCCCGGATCACCGTCGAGAGCGCGGCGAACTTCACGTCGGTGCGCCAGTTCCTGGCCGCGAGTGGCGTCCACACCCCGACCGGGCTGCGTCGGCCACTGGGCCGGGTGCGCGGTCTGCGCGCGGCGATGGGCTGAGGGCCCGGTCTACCCGGGACGGCCCAGGATGCCCCGGTCGTAGGCCGCCGCGACCGCCGCCGCGCGGTCCTTGACGCCCAACTTGGTGTACAGGTGGGTGAGATGGGTCTTCACGGTCGCCTCGCTGATGAAGAGTTCGCGGGCGATCTCGCGGTTGGACGTGCCCTTGGCGACGAGAGCCAGCACTTCGCGTTCGCGGGCGGAGAGCGGCTCGTTGCCGGGGGTCTGGGGGCTGCGGACGGCGGAGACCAGGCGGGAGGCGACGGCGGGCGACAGGACCGTGCGGCCCTCCGCCGCCGCGCGGACGGCGGTGAAGAGCTCGTCGCGCGGCGCGTCCTTCAGCAGATAACCCGTCGCGCCCGCCTCGATCGCGGGCAGGGTGTCGGAGTCGGTGTCGTACGTCGTCAGGACGAGCACCTTGGCGCGGGCGGAGCGGCGGGTCAGCTCCCGGATGGCGTCGACTCCCCCGCCGCCCGGCATCCGCAGGTCCATCAGGACGACGTCCGGGTCGAGGGCGGCGGCCCGCTCCACGGCCTCGACGCCGTTGGACGCCTCGCCCAGGACGCGGAATCCGGGCGCGGACTCGAACATGCCGCGCAGACCGTCGCGTACGACGGGATGGTCGTCGACGATCAGAACGGAGATCAGCGGCTCGTCACTCATGGCGGACCAACGGTACGCGAGCCGACACGGCGGTGCCGTGACCGGGCTCGGTCTCGATCGTGAGGGAGCCCGCGATGCGTTCGGCGCGGGCGCGCATGCCGTCGAGGCCGAAGCCGCCGGTGCGGGTGCGTTCGGGAAGGGCGAGCGGGTCGAAGCCCTGTCCGTCGTCGCGGATGTCGAGGATGACCTCCTCGCCGAGGAAGGAGAGGGTGACGCCGACGCGGGTGGCGCGGGCGTGCCGGGCCGCGTTCGACAGGGCCTCCTGGGCGATGCGCAGCAGGGTCGCCGAGACCTCGTCGTGCAGTTGCTCGGTGATGCCCGTGACGGTGAACTCGGCGCGGATGCCGGTGCGTTCGCCCCACTCGGCGACCGTCTTCTTCAGCGCCTCGGGCAGTCCGTCGTTCTCCAGAGCGACGGGCGCGAGGTTCTGCACGGAGCGGCGGGCCTCGCCGAGGCTGTGCCGGGCGAGGGTGGAGGCGCGGTCGAGATGCGTACGGGCGGTCGTCAAGTCGGGTGCGTTCGCCACGACTTGGAGCTGGGCGATGATGCCGGTCAGGCCCTGCGCGATCGTGTCGTGGATCTCGGCGGCCAGCCGTCGGCGTTCGTCGGCGACCCCGGCCTCCCTTGCCTGGACGAGGAGTTGGGCGTGCAGGGCGGCGTTCTCGTCGAGGGCCTGCTGGAGCGCGGTGTTGGTGCGTTCGAGTTCGGTGATGGTCTCGCCGCGTTCGTGGGAGCGCCGCGTCTCCGCCTCCTGCAGATGGGCGACCACCATCTGCAGGGCGGACATGGCGACCAGGAGCGCGAGGAAGAGGATCCACTGGACCGCGCTCCCGAACGGCATCCCGCCGGCCTGCGCACCGGCCACGGTCACCGAGCTCGCGACCAGTGCGAGCCGCTGCCGGTTCCTGCCGGGGATCAGCTCGTCGGCGTCCATGTAGCCGGCGGCGGCGTAGAAGGCGAAGAACGGGTCGATCCAGGTGAGGACGAAGGCGAGGGCCCAGCGGAGGACGTAGTACAGGGTCCCCGCCCGCGACGGGGTCCGGCCGCGGTCGGGGCGGCGGGCACGGGTGCCGTGCCACCAGAGCTGGAGGACGAGCGCGGCGCCGGTCAGGGCCCAGCCGACGTACCACTCGGTGGTGTAGTCGAACAGACCGGCGGAGGCGACCGCGAGGACGACGCTGATACCGAGCAGCCCGTACGGCCCCCACGTGTGCAGCTGCTCCCAGCGGCGGTCGATCTGCCGGTCCCTCGTGGTCATCTCCCCAGTCTGCATGGCGGCCTTCCCTACTCCCAGCGGAACCAGCGGGAGGCACCGGCTGTCAGCAGTACGGTCCAGGCCACGAGGACGCCCAGATGGGTCCAGCCCGGCCAGTGCCCCGCCGCCGCCCGGTTCAGGGCCTCGGCGGCGGCGCCGAACGGCGTGTAGCCGACGATCCGGGCCATGACGTCCGGCATGGAGTTCACCGGGATCCACACGCCCGCGCAGAACATCATCGGGAAGAACACGGCCGACCCGATCGCACCGGCGATCTTCGTGGTCCGGGACAGCGCGGAGACCACCGCGCCCAGCGCGAGCGCGGCCAGGATCGCGAGCAGCAGGGCGAGGAGATAGCCGTAGGGCTGCTTCGGGAGGCGTACGGCGAAGGCGAGGCGGCCGACGAGCAGGGCGCACAGGGCGGAGGCCAGGGCCGCCGTGCCGTAGACCAGCATCTGGGCGGAGAGGAGGACGGACGGGCGGACCGGGGTGGCGGACATGCGGCGGAGGATGCCGCGTTCGCGGTAGCCGGTGAGGTTCTGGGGCATCGACTGGAGCGCGCCGACGATCATGCCGAGCAGGACGGTGACCGGGACGTACACGTCGATCGTGCGCAGGCCGCCCAGGTCGGGGTCGTGGTGGCGGAAGCCCGGGATGGAGCCCAGGATCACCAGGAGCAGGGTGGGGAAGAGCAGGATCCAGAAGAGGGCGCCCGGTTCGCGGCGGAAGAGGCGCAACTCGGTGCGCAGGACTGCGGTGTTCATCGGGCGACCTCCGTCAGGTCCAGGAACGCGTCGTCCAACGTGGCGTCGGAGACCCGGAGTTGGTGGGCGGTGATGTGGTTGCGGGCGAGCAGCGTGATGACGGCGTTGACGGTCTCGTCGGACCCGGAGAGCGTGATCCGGCCGTCCTTGTGCTCGACGGACTCGAGCGCGGGCAGCGCGTTCAGGTCACCGTCGTCGAGGGGCGCGGAGGGCGTGAAGCTGATGACCGTGGAACCGGCCGAGCGGCGGATCAGGCCCTCCGGGGTGTCCAGGGCGGCCACCTTGCCCTTGTCGATCACGGCGATCCGGTCGCAGAGGCGCTGCGCCTCCTCCATGAAGTGGGTGACGAGCAGGACGGTGACCCCGCCCGCCCGGACGTCCTCGATGAGCTGCCAGGTGTCGCGGCGGGCGCGCGGGTCCAGGCCGGTGGTCAGTTCGTCGAGGACGACGACCCGGGGGTTGCCGATGAGCGCGAGCGCGATGAACAGGCGCTGCTTCTGCCCGCCGGACAGCTTCGCGAACCGGGTGGTCAACTTGGCGGTCAGGCCGAGGCGTTCGGCCAGCGGCTGCCAGTCGGCGGGGTGCGGATAGAAGGACGCGTACAGCTCAAGGGCCTCGCGGACGGTGAGCTTGGCCTGGAGTTCGCTCTCCTGGAGCTGGGCGCCGAGGACCCGGGCGACCTGCTCGTGGTCGGCGACGGGATCGAGGCCGGTGACGCGGACCCGGCCCGCGTCGGGGACGCGCAGGCCCTCGACGCACTCGACGGTGGTGGTCTTGCCGGCGCCGTTCGGGCCGAGGATCCCGAAGATCTCGCCCTCCTCGACGGCGAAGGAGACACCGTCGACGACGGCCCGGCCGCCGTAGGACTTGCGCAGTGCGGTGACTTCGATGACAGGGGTGGCTGACATGCTTCGAGGGTCCCGTCGGGGGCGGGTCGGGCACATCGGCCATCGCGCTCGACCGCACATCAGCCGATCGGTTGATGCCGCCCTACGACCCGTCGCCCACGCCCGCGCCCACCCCCTCGTCCGACCCCTGGTCGGCCAAAACTCGGTGGGCACTGTCAGTGGCGGTCCGTAGGCTCGCCCGTGATGACCACGACACCCGCCTCCGCCGAGAACCGCTCCGGCCGGTCCGCCGTCCGCGTCCTGCTGCGGCTGTGGCCGTACGTCCGGCCCGTGCGGGTACGGCTGTTCAGCGCGGCCGGGGTCGCGATCGTCGCCTCCTGTACGGGGCTGGTGATCCCACTCGTCCTGAAGTGGATGGTGGACGGGCCGGTCGCCGACCGGGACCCGGCGGGCGTGTGGCTCGGCGCGCTGTATCTGCTGCTGCTCGGGCTCGCGGAGGCGCTGCTGTTCGGGCTGCGCCGCTGGCTGGTGGCGCGTCCGCTGTCGCGGGTCGAGGCGGACATGCGGGCGGATCTGTACCGGCGGCTCCAGCGGCTGCCGGTGGCCTTCCACGACCGGTGGCCCTCGGGCCAGCTGCTGTCCCGGGGCACCACGGACCTGATGCTGCTGCGCATGTTCCTCGCCTTCCCGCTGACGTTCCTGCTGGTCAACGCGGTGACGATCCTGGTGGGCGTGGTCATCCTGGTGCTTCAGGACTGGACGCTGGGGCTCGTGCTGCTGGGTCCCGCCGTGCCGGTGATGATCACCTGCGTGATCTTCGAGAGGCGGTACGCGCACGTGGCGCGCCTCGCGCAGGACCAGGTCGGCGACCTGACGACGGTCGTCGAGGAGAGCGTCCTGGGCATCCGCATCATCAAGGGCTTCGGCCGGCACCGCAGCCAGGCACACGCGTTCCGCGCCCTCACCCGGGAACTGCGCGGCACCGAGCTGCGCAAGGCCGGCCTGCTCGCCACGATCTGGGGCGTCATCGTGACGCTGCCCGAACTGTCCATCGGCGCGGCCCTGGTCCTCGGGACCGTCCAGGTGGCCGACGGCAACCTGTCGGCGGGAACCCTGGTGGCCTTCCTCTCCACAGCACTGGCCCTGCGCTGGCCGGTGGAGTCGATCGGCTTCCTACTGGCAATGAGCCAGGAGGCAGCAACGGCAACAGAGCGCTACTTCGAGGTAATGGACGAAATTCCGGAAGAGGAAACCCCCTCAAGGGGCGCGGGGCTGCATCGATGTGCGGCTCCGCCGCGGGGCGCGCCCAGCCCCCACGAGCCCGCACGCGACAACGATGGCATCCGTTTCTCCGCTGTCTCCTTCCGCTATCCCGACGCCCCCGCCGACTCCCCACCGATCCTCGAAAACATCGACCTGCACATCAGACCCGGCGAATCCATGGCCCTCGTCGGCGCAACCGGCACCGGCAAGACGACACTCACGGCACTCGTCCCCCGCCTCCACGAGGTCACCTCGGGCCGCATCACACTGGACGGCAAGGACATCACCGCCATGCCCCGCCAAACGCTGCGCGCACTCGTCGCCGTGGCCTTCGAGGAACCGACCCTGTTCTCGGCCAGTGTCGGGGAGAACGTACTGATGGGGGCCGAACACAGCGCAGGGCAAGCCGAGTTGGAACGCGCACTGGCCGTCGCACAGGCCGACTTCGCGTACGCGCTCCCCCAAGGCACGGACACCCAGGTAGGCGAACAGGGCCTGAGCCTCTCCGGCGGCCAGCGGCAACGACTCGCGCTGGCAAGGGCGGTGGTCGGCCGACCCCGGTTCCTCGTCCTCGACGACCCGCTCTCCGCGCTGGACGTCCACACCGAGGCCGCCGTAGAAGCCGCGCTGCGCCACGTCCTCGCGGACACCACGGCGTTGATCGTCGCCCACCGCCCGTCCACGGTGCTGCTCGCCGACCGCGTCGCCCTGCTGTCGGGCGGCCGTATCGCCGCGGTCGGCACCCATCACGAACTGCTGCGCACGAACGCGGAGTACGCGCGACTCATGTCGGGAGCCGACCACCAGGGGGACGAACGATGACCGCGGCCACCACCTCCGCACCCACCACCGGCGACGACGACCGGGAACCCCCGCGCCCGCCCGCCGCCGACGACCCCTTCGACCGGGACGTCCTGCCCACTCCCCCGGGCGCGACCAGGGCGCTGCTGGGCTCGCTGCTGGCGCCGATGAAGGCCCGGGTCGCCGTCACGTCGCTGCTCCTGCTGCTCCAGCAGGCGGCGGTGCAGGCGGGTCCGCTGCTGGTGGCGTACGCCATCGACCGTGCGGTACCGGCGTTCCGGGACCACGACCGCGGGCCGCTGATCGCCGTCGGGGTGGGTTATCTGCTGTGCGCGCTGGTCTCCGGCGGACTCCAGTACGCGTTCGTCGGCGCGTCCGCGCGCGTCAGCCAGGACGTGCTGCTCGATCTGCGCGGCCGGATCTTCCGGCACGCGCAGGCCCTCAGCATCGACTTCCACGAGCGCTACACCTCGGGCCGGCTGATCTCCCGCTCCACCGCGGACGTCGAGGCCCTGCGCGAACTGCTCAACGAGGGCCTCCAGGAACTGGTCGTGGTCGTCCTGTCCTTCGTCTACATCTCGGCGATGCTGCTCTGGCTTGACCTGGGTCTCGGCGCGGTCGCGGTGGCGTCCTTCGTGCCGCTGTACGTGCTGGTCCGGATCTACCAGCGGCGCGCGGTGCGGGTGTACGCGGCGCGGTCCACGGCCATCGCGCGGGTGATCGTGAAGTTCGTGGAGACGATGAACGGCATCCGGCCGGTGCGCGCGTTCCGCCGCGAGGACGTCAACGACGCCGACTTCGGCGTCCTCAACAAACGGCACGAACGCGCCAACGGCGACGCCCTGTTGGAGATGGCCCGCTATGTCACCGGCTCCCGCCTGGTCGCCAACACGACCGTCGCGGTGATCGTGCTGTGGGGCGCCTACCGGGTCGCGGACGGCTCGCTGGAACTGGGCGTGCTGGCGGCGGCCGTCCTGTATCTGCGGCGGCTCTACGACCCGATCGACCGGCTGGGCATGTTCCTCAACTCCTACCAGTCGGCGGCGGCCTCCCTGGAGAAGATCGCGGGCCTGCTGGCCCAGAGGCCCTCCGTCCCGGAGCCCTCAACACCCGTGCGGCTCCCCGCACTTGAGTCGGAGCAGCCGGGCCGCGAGGTCGTCTTCGACGGGGTTCGCTTCACCTACCGCACCGGCGGCGAGGTCCTCCCCCGCTTCGACCTCACCCTGCCCGCCGGACAGACGGTCGCCGTCGTCGGCTCCACCGGCGCCGGCAAGTCCACCCTGGCCAAGCTCCTGGCCCGCTTCTACGACCCCTCCGAGGGCCGGGTCCTGCTGGACGGCGTCGATCTGCGCGACCTAGCGGGGCCCGAACTGCGGCGCGGGGTGGTGATGGTGACGCAGGAGGCGTTCCTGTTCTCCGGCACGGTCGCCGAGAACATCGCGATCGGCCGCCCGGACGCGAGCCGTGCGGAGATCGAGGGCGCGGCGAAGGCGATCGGCGCGCACGACTTCATCAGCTCGCTGCCCGACGGCTACGACACGGACGTCCGCAAGCGGGGCGGCCGTATCTCGGCGGGGCAGCGTCAACTCGTCGCGTTCGCGCGGGCGTTGCTCGCCGACCCGGCGGTCCTCATCCTCGACGAGGCGACCAGCTCCCTCGACATCCCCGGCGAACGGGCCGTGCAGCGCGCCATGTCGACGGTCCTGCGCGGCCGTACGGCGGTCGTGATCGCGCACCGGCTGTCCACGGTCGGGATCGCGGACCGGGTGCTGGTCATGGAGCACGGCCGGGTCGTCGAGGACGGCGCACCGGCCGAACTCATCGCCGGCGCGGGGCGGTTCTCGGATCTGCACCGGGCGTGGCGGGACAGTCTGGCATGAGCCGGCGGACACGACGGGGGCGGCGATGATCCACGCGGACGAGGACCCCGGGGCACCCGACTGCCGGGGCGGCTGGCGGTTCCTGTGGTGGCTGGTGCTGCGGCAGCCGGGGCGGGCGGCCTCGGGCGCGCTGCTGTCGAGTGTGTGGATGGTGCTGATGGCGGCGGCGCCCTATCTGATGTCACGGGCGGTCGACGACGGGCTGGTGCCGGGGCACCTGGGCACGCTGGCCTGGTGGACCGGGGTGCTGTTCGTGGTCGGCGCGGTCAACTCGTGGCTGAGCATCATGCGGCACCGCACGATGACCCGGGTGCGGATCGACGCCAACTTCCGCACCGTGAAGCTGATCGTGGGGCAGGCGGTCCGGCTGGGCGCCGTGCTGTCGCGCCGGGCGCAGGCCGGTGAGGTCATCACGATCGGCGTCGGCGACGTGTGGACGATCGCCCAGTCCCTGACGGTCGTCGGCCCCGGCTTCGGCGCCCTCGTCGTCTACGGCGTGGTGGCGGGGGTGCTGCTGTCGATCTCGGCGCCGCTGGCCGCCGTAGTCCTGCTCGGCGTGCCGGTGATCGCGCTGCTCGCGGGACCGTTGACGGTGCGGCTGCAGGGCGTGGAGACGGAGTACCGGGAGCGGCAGAGCGTGCTGACCGCGCGCATCGGCGACCTCGCGGGCGGCCTGCGGGTCCTCAACGGCCTTGGCGGCAAAGGGCTGTTCGCGGACGCGTTCCGGCGCGACTCGCAGCGGCTGCGCGTCCAGGGGTACCGGGTGGGCTCGGTGGCCAGCTGGGTGCAGGCGATCGGCGTCGGGCTGCCGACGCTGTTCCTCGCCGTGGTGACCTGGCTCGCGGCCCGGCTGGCGGCCCAAGGGCGGCTCAGCATCGGCGAGTTGGTCGCCGTGTACGGCTATGTGGCGGTCCTGATCGGCCCGGTGGCCTTCTTCGTCCAGATGGTCTACGAGCTGAGCCGGGGCGTGGTGGCCGCGCGGCGCGTCGTGGCGCTGCTGCGGCTGGAGCCCGTGCTGGACACCGGGACGTCTGCCGCGCCCGCCGAACCGGCCGTGCTGCACGATCCGGACTCGGGGGTGCGGGTGCTGCCGGGGCGGCTGACGGCGTTGGTCGGGGCGCGGCCCGGGGACGCGTTGGCCGTGGTCGACCGGCTCGGCCGGTACGCGCCGTCCGCCGCGACCTGGGGCGGGGTGCGGCTGGACGCGGTTCCGCTGGCCGAGGTCCGGGCGCGGATCCTGGTCGCCGACAACGAGGCCGACCTGTTCGCCGGTTCGCTGCGGGAGGTGGTGGCCGGGCGCCGGGAGCGGTCGCCGGAGGCGGTGGCGAAGGCCGTGCGCGCGGGCGCCGCCGACGACATCGTGCAGGGGCTGCCGGAGGGCTTGGACTCGGCGGTGGCCGCCCAGGGGCGCAGCCTCTCCGGGGGACAACGTCAACGGGTGCGGCTGGTACGGGCGTTGCTCGCCGAGCCGGAGGTGCTGCTCGCGGTGGAGCCGACCTCGGCCCTCGACGCCCACACGGAGGCGGCGGTCGCGCGCCGGCTGCACGCGGAGCGCACGGGCCGTACGACGGTGGTGACCACGACGTCGCCGCTGGTCCTCGACCACGCGGACACCGTGCACTACCTGGTCGACGGCAAGGTCGCGGCCAGCGGCACGCACCGCGGGCTACTGGACTACGAGCCCGGCTACCGCGCCCTGGTTGCCCGGGACACGGATGCGGAGGAGATCGTACGGTGACGTCGTCCACGTCTTCCACGGGTCAACTGCCCGTCGCCGAACGGGCCGACGTGCGGCGGGCCGCGCTGCGGCTGGTGCGGGCCGACCGGCGGGCGTTCGTCGTCGTGCTGGTGGTGAACGCGCTGGCCGCCGGCGTCGGGCTGGCCGGGCCGTGGCTGCTCGGGCGGATCGTGGACGAGGTGCGGGCCGGGGCCGGGGTGGGGGCTGTCGACCGGCTGGCCCTTGTCATCGTGGTGTGCGCGCTGGCCCAGCTGCTGCTGGCGCGCTGGGCGCGGTACGTGGGGCACCGGTTCGGGGAGCGCACGCTGGCCCGGGTGCGGGAGGACTTCGTCGACCGGGCGCTGGCGCTGCCCGCGTCGGTGGTGGAGCGGGCCGGGACCGGCGACCTGACCGCGCGCGGCACCGCGGACGTGGCGATCGTGGGCACGACCCTGCGCGATGTCGGGCCCGATCTGCTGGTCAACTCGGTGCAGGCGCTGTTCGTGATGGGCGCGGTGTTCGCGCTCGACCCGCTGCTCGGTCTGTTCGGGGTGCTGGGTCTGACGCCGATCTGGTTCGCGCTGCGCTGGTATCTGCGCCGGGCCCGGGACGGCTATCTCGCGGAGGGCGCGGCCAATTCGGAGGTCGCCGAGATCCTCACGGCGACCGCGTCCGGGGCGCGCACGGTGGAGGCGTTCCGGCTCCGGGAACGGCGGGTCGCCGCGAGCCACGACACGCTGCGCACGGCACTGCGGAGCCGGCTGTACACGCTGTATCTGCGGACCGTGTTCTTCCCTGCGGTCGAGGTGTCGTACACCGTCCCGGTGGCGGGCGTGCTGCTCGTGGGCGGGTGGCTGCACGGGCGTGGGGCGGTGGGCGTGGGCGCGGTCGTCGCGGCGGCGCTGTATCTGCGGCAGTTCACCGAGCCGCTGGACCAGATCCTGATGCGGATCGAGCAACTCCAGAGCAGCGGCGCCTCGTTCGCCCGGGTGGAGGGCCTGGCCCGGGCACCCCGCGCGGACGGCGACGGGGACGCGCCCACTCCGACGGACGACCGGATCGACGTGACCGGTGTGCGGTACGCCTACGAGCGCGGCGGCGAGGTGCTGCACGGCGTCGACCTGACCGTACGGCCGGGCGAACGGCTCGCGGTCGTCGGCCCGTCCGGCGCCGGGAAGACCACGCTGAGCCGGCTGCTGGCGGGGGTCGACGCGCCGACCGAGGGGACGGTGACCGTGGGCGGGGTGCCGGTCTCGGGGCTGGCGCCGGAGACGCTGCGCCGCCAGGTCGTGCTGGTCACCCAGGAGCACCATGTGTTCCTGGGCTCGGTCCGCGACAACCTCCTGATCGCCGAACCGGCCGCCACGGACGAGGAGTTGTGGGCGGCGCTGGCGGCGGTCGGCGCGGAGGAGTGGGTACGGGAGCTGCCGGACGGGCTGAACACCGCGCTGGGTGCGGACGGTTCGGCGACGGACGGCTCGCAGGCTCAGCAACTCGCCCTGGCCCGCGTGGTGTTGGCCGACCCGCACACGCTGATCCTGGACGAGGCGACGGCCCTCCTCGACCCGGCCACCGCCCGGCACACCGAGCGCGCGCTGGCCGCCGTGCTGGAGGGCCGTACCGTCATCGCCATCGCCCACCGCCTCCACACCGCCCATGACGCGGACCGGGTGGCGGTGATGGAGAACGGGCTGCTGACCGAACTGGGGCCGCACGAGGAGCTGGTGGAGGCGGGTGGGGCGTATGCGGCGCTGTGGCACTCGTGGCATGGGGAACGTGGGTGAGCTTCGCTGAGCCCCGGTGCAGATCAGCGCACCGAAGGGGCGCGGGGAACTGCGCGACCAGCCCCCACCGGGCCGCAACTCGACGAACCGCATCCAGCGAAGCTCACACCGCGTCCGGCCCCCGCTCCCGCGTCCTGATCCGTACCACCTCCTCCACCGGAGTCACCCACACCGTGCCGCCGCCCGTGCCGCGGGTGCCGGCGGCGCGGATGACGCGGACGAGATCGGTCGCGTCGAAGTCGAGGGTGAGGATGTCGAGCCGGAGCCGCGGGGCGAGGGTCACCCGGTACTCGCTGCCCCGGTAGACCTCCACCCGGGCCGACCGGGGCTCGTAGGCCCGTACCTCGGTCACGGTCACTCCCCGCACCCCGAACGACTGAAGCGCCTTCATGACGTCCGGGACACGGTGGGGCGGGAGGACCGCGGTGACGAGTTTCACGGGTCGTCCTCAACTCCGGCCATTTCAGGTGGAGTCCGGTTCCTTGGCCTTCTCCGAGGCCGAGGCCGGGACCGGTGCCGACGCCGACGCCACAGCCACCGGTTCCGGCGCCGAAGTCACCGCCGACTCCGTCGGATACGCCTCCTCGTCGTGGACCGCGAGGTCGCCGCTCTCCAACACCTCGTCCGGTGCCCGGAGTTTCACGAACAGGCCGATCGCCTTGAGGATGAGGAAGGTCATCACGGCGTCGTAGAGGATGACCGTCCCGGCCGAACCCGCCTGTTTCCACAGCTGGTCGAGGTTGCCGTAGAGCCAGCCGCTGGTGGAGAACGCCGTGGAGCCGTCCTTGTTGAGGTACACGGCGACCGCCGGGTCGGCGAAGATGCCGACGAGTATGCCGCCGGCGAGGCCCGCGATGCCGTGGGTGTAGACGACGCCGAGCGCGTCGTCGACCTTGTTGAACGGCGGGACCTTGGAGAGGCGGTTCCAGGCCAGCCAGACGATCGACGACGCGATGATGCCGATGTAGATCGCGCCAATCCCGGTGACGAAACCGGCCGCCGGGGTGATCGCGACCAGGCCGACGATCATGCCGTTGATGCCGCCGAGGAAGGTCGGCTTGCGCTGGGGGCCGACGAACATGTCCCAGAAGACCCAGACGAGCAGGGCAACCGCCGTACAGAGGTTGGTGTTGAGGACCGCGAGCGCGGCGTTGTGGCCGCCGAAGTACATGTCGCCGCCGTTGAAGCCGTTCCAGCCGAGCCAGAGGATGCCCGCGCCGACGGCGACCATGGGGAGGTTGTTGGGCACGCCGTGGGCGCGGTCGCGGGCGAGACGGGGACCGACCACGGCCGCGGCGACGAAGCCCGAGGTTCCGGCGGCGAGGTGGATGACGTAGCCGCCGGAGTAGTCGAGCGCGCCCTTGGCCGCCCACCAGCCGCCGCCCCACAGCAGGAAGGCGTTGACCGTGTAGACGAGCGTCGACCACAGCGGGACGAACAGGAGCCACGCGCGGATGTTCATGCGGCCGATCACGCTGCCCATGAAGAGCAGGGGGGTGATCGCCGCGAACGCGAAGTGGAAGTAGGCGAGTGTGGACTGCGAGAAGCGGAAGCTCGGCATCAGGCCGTTGCCGTTGACGAGCGGTATCCACGCCTGCTGCTGTTCGCTCGCCGAACCGACGATGGTGCCGGGCCGGCCGACGAACGCGCCGAGGATGCCGGGCCAGTGGGAGTCCAGGGGCTCGCCGAACCCCATCTTGAACTCCCAGAGGACCCAGCCGACCAGGACCAGCGAGAAGCCGGTGAAGGCCATGAACATGGTGTTCACGACCCACTTGCGCTGGACCAGGCCGCCGTAGAGGATCGCGATGCCGGGGATGCTCATCAGGCCGACGAGTGTCGCCGCGACGAGCTGCCAGGCGTTGTCGCCCGCGTCCAGCCAGTTGGGATAAGGAATCACTGCAACCGTCAACTCCCCTCGTGGGAGCGGCGGTCCGGCAGGACCGCCGGTTGCACGGCAGGATCCCGCCGGATCTTTTACGGGTTGGTTCCGGGGGCATGTCGGCCGGGAAAATTTCTGTTCACGGTCACAGAGGCGTCAAACGGCGCTCCGTATAACGGACACGAACATCCGGACAACGAACGAATTCCGGCCAACTTCCTGACGCGCTCCTGACAGAAAGCGTGGGCTGCTGCCACTCTTCCCACTGGCGCTTCACAGCAACCCCACAGTTTCACTCCTGTGATCCCAGTGATCTCCCCTGGTCGCGCGATCCGCGACCGTCCTGAAGGAGTCAGTGTTGAGAAGCAATTCCTCGCGCAGACGCACCTCCCACATAGTCGCCGTAGCCGGCGTCACCGCTCTGCTCGCCGCAGCCGTCCAGGCCGGCGCGACCTCCTCCGCCGCACCGGCCAAACCCCTTGCCAGCAAGGGGAATCCGGCGCACATGGCCCTCTCGCTCTCCCCCTCGCAGCGCGCCGAGCTGCTCCGCGACGCCGAGTCGGCGCGGACCGGCACCGCCAAGGACATCGGTCTCGGCGCCAAGGAGACGCTCGTCGCCCGTGACGTCATCAAGGACGCCGACGGCACGGTCCACACCCGCTACGAGCGCACCTACGCCGGACTCCCCGTCCTCGGTGGCGACCTGGTCGTCGACACCGCCAAGTCGGGCGCCACCGAGCGCGTCATCAAGGCGACCAACGCCACCATCAAGGTCGCCGACCTCACCCCGGGCGTCGCCACGGCGACGGCCGAGAAGCAGGCCGTCTCCCGCGCCAAGGCCCTCGGCTCCACCAAGTCGGCCGCCGACTCGGCCCGCAAGGTGATCTGGGCGGCGAGCGGCAAGCCGGTCCTCGCCTACGAGACCGTCGTCGGCGGCCTCCAGGACGACGGCACCCCGAACGAACTCCACGTCATCACCGACGCGGCCACCGGCAAGAAGCTGTACGAGTACCAGGGCATCGAGAACGCCACCGGTACTGGCAACACCCAGTACAGCGGCGCGGTCTCGCTGACGACGACCCAGTCGGGCTCCAACTACAACCTGACCGACGGCGACCGCGGCGGCCACAAGACGTACAACCTGAACCACGGCACGTCCGGCACCGGCACCCTGTTCTCCCAGACCAGCAACACCTGGGGCAACGGCACCACATCGAACGCGGCGACGGCCGGCGCCGACGCGCACTACGGCGCGGCGGAGACCTGGGACTTCTACAAGAACACGTTCGGCCGCACCGGCATCAAGAACAACGGCGTCGGCGCCTACTCCCGTGTCCACTACGGGAATTCGTACGTCAACGCGTTCTGGGACGACAGCTGCTTCTGCATGACCTACGGCGACGGCACGAACAACGCGGACCCGCTGACGGCCCTCGACGTGGCGGGGCACGAAATGAGCCACGGCGTCACGGCGGCGACCGCGGGCCTCAACTACAGCGGTGAGTCGGGCGGGCTGAACGAGGCGACCTCCGACATCTTCGGCACCTCCGTCGAGTTCTACGCCAACAACTCGACCGACGTGGGCGACTACCTCATCGGCGAGAAGATCGACATCAACGGCGACGGCACGCCGCTGCGTTACATGGACAAGCCGAGCAAGGACGGCGGCTCCGCGGACAGTTGGTACTCGGGGGTCGGCAACCTCGACGTGCACTACTCGTCGGGTGTGGCCAACCACTTCTTCTACCTGCTGAGCGAGGGCAGCGGCGCCAAGGTCATCAACGGCGTCAGCTACAACTCGCCCACGTCGGACGGGCTTCCGGTCACCGGCATCGGCCGGGACAAGGCCGACCAGATCTGGTACCGGGCGCTCACCACGAAGTTCACGTCCACGACCAACTACGCGGCGGCCCGCACCGGGACGCTCGCGGCGGCCGGTGAGCTGTACGGCACGACGGGCGCCGAGTACAAGGCGGTGCAGGACGCGTGGGCGGCCGTCGCGGTCGGTGCGCGCTCCGGTGGCGGCGGCGGGGGCGGGGGTACGTCGTTCGAGAACACGACCGACGTGTCGATTCCGGACAACGGGCCGGCCGTCACCTCGTCGGTCACCGTGTCCGGGCGGACGGGCAACGCCCCGTCGAACCTCGCCGTCACGGTCGACATCGTGCACACCTGGCGCGGTGACCTGGTGATCGACCTGGTGGCCCCGGACGGGTCGACGTACCGCCTGAAGAACTCCAGCTCGTCCGACTCGGCGGACAACGTGCAGGCGACCTACACGGTCGACGCGTCCTCCGAAGTCGCCAACGGCGTCTGGAAGTTGAAGGTCCAGGACGTGGCCGCACAGGACACCGGCTACATCAACAGCTGGAAGCTTACGTTCCCGTAAAACCCGGCTGACGACTTCCGGCCGCACGGAAAAGGCGCCGCCCCGGGGTTTCAACTCCCGGGGCGGCGCCCTGTCTTGGCCGTTTACATTGCCGCAATGTTTACCGGACAGTCGATTTTCGGCCAACATCACTTCAGGGTCATGACATGTACGCGCCCCTGATGTCAGTCTTCCCTCACGCCGCTTCAGCACAGCAATTTCACAACCGCTCCGGTCAGTAACCCCACACTGCCGGACTCCCCCACAGAGGAGCTTGCGTGACCCCCCTCTACGCGCGTCACAAGCGCACCACCCTGGCCATCGCCACCGCGGTGGCGGCCGGAGCCCTGCTCGCCACCGGTGTCTCCACCGGCGCCTCCGCCCAGCCCGCCGCGGGCAAGGCGGCCCCCCTCGCCGCGGCCCCGCAGCTGCTCTCCAACTCCGCGCGTGCCGCGCTGGTCCAGGAGAAGCAGGCCGCGGCGCCCGAGACGGCCCAGCAGATAGGCCTCGGCACCAAGGAGAAGCTGGTCGTCAAGGACGTCGTCAAGGACGTCGACGGCACGGTCCACACCCGCTACGAGCGCACCTACGCGGGCCTCCCGGTCCTCGGCGGCGACCTCGTCGTCCACACCGCGCCGTCGGGCAGGACCGAGGGTGTCACCAAGGCGCACCAGGCGACCATCAAGGTGGCCTCCCTCACGCCGAAGATCACCACAGCCAAGGCCGAGAAGCAGGCGGTCACCGCCGCCAAGGCCGCAGGCTCCGCCAAGACCGCCGCCGACGGTGCCCGCAAGGTCATCTGGGCCGCGAGCGGCACCCCCGTCCTCGCCTACGAGACGGTCGTCGGCGGCCTCCAGGACGACGGCACCCCGAACAAGCTGCACGTCATCACCGACGCGGCCACCGGCAAGAAGCTCTTCGAGTACCAGGGCATCGAGAACGCCACCGGCACCGGCAAGACCCTGTACTCGGGCACGGTCAGCCTCACCACCACGCTGTCGGGCTCGACGTACTCGCTGACCGACGCCTCGCGCGGCGGCCACAAGACGTACAACCTGAAGCACACCACCAGCTCGGGCACCGGCACCCTGTTCACCAACACCACCAACTCGTGGGGCACCGGCGCCGCCTCCAGCTCCACCACCGACGTGACCGCCGCGGCCGACGCCGCCTACGGCGCGCAGGAGACGTGGGACTTCTACAAGAACACGTTCGGCCGCAGCGGCATCAAGAACGACGGTGTCGGCGCCTACTCCCGCGTCCACTACGGCAGTTCGTACGTCAACGCGTTCTGGGACGACGACTGCTTCTGCATGACCTACGGCGACGGGTCCAGCAACACCCACCCGCTGACCTCGCTGGACGTGGCCGGCCACGAGATGAGCCACGGCGTCACCGCCAACACCGCGGGCCTGAACTACTCGGGCGAGTCCGGCGGCCTGAACGAGGCGACCTCGGACATCATGGGCACCGGCGTGGAGTTCTACGCGGCCAACTCGTCCGACCCGGGTGACTACCTCATCGGCGAGAAGATCGACATCAACGGCGACGGCACCCCGCTGCGCTACATGGACCAGCCCAGCAAGGACGGCGGCTCCGCCAACTACTGGTCCTCCTCGGTCGGCAACCTCGACGTGCACTACTCGTCGGGCGTCGCCAACCACTTCTTCTACCTGCTGTCCGAGGGCAGCGGTGCGAAGACGATCAACGGCGTGAGCTACAACTCGCCCACGTACAACAGCTCCACGCTCACCGGCATCGGCCGGGACAAGGCGCTGCAGATCTGGTACAAGGCGCTGACCACGTACTTCACGTCGACGACCAACTACAAGTCGGCCCGCACCGGCACGCTCAGCGCGGCGGCGGCCCTGTACGGCTCCGGCTCCACCGAGTACAACGCGGTGGCGGCGGCCTGGACGGCCGTCAACGTCACCTGACACCAGGTGAGTTGACAGACAAGCGGTAAGGGCGGTACCCGGAGCGAAGGCATCTCCGGGTACCGCCCTACTCTTGGGTCCCATGTCCTTCACGTACGACGACGTCGGCGCGACCCGCGAACGCGGCTTCTGCCCCCCGGGCTTCCACCCCCTGTATGTGCGCACGCGTCTCGGCGAGGGCGAGAAGGTCTTCCGCCGGGCGTCCGAAGCGGTCCTCACCTGGGAACTGCACCGCGAGATGGGCATCGGCATCGAGGCGAGCGCCGACAAGGCGGCCCCCGGCGTCGACGTCACCGTCACCCTCGCCGGCCTGATCAGGGCCCCCTGCCGCATCGTCTGGACGGTCGAGGAACCCCGCAGGTCCGGCTGGGCCTACGGCACCCTCCCCGGCCACCCCGAATCCGGCGAGGAGGCCTTCGTGGTCGACCGCACGGGCGACGGCACGGTCTGGCTGACGGTCTCCGCGTTCAGCCGCGGCGCCAAGTGGTACACCCGCGTGGCCGGCCCGGCGGCACGGGGGTTCCAGCACGCGTATGCCCGCCGGATCGGCAGCACGCTGCGGCAGATGTGCGCGCCGTATTCGGAGGTGTAAAGGGGGGTGAGTGAAGTCCGGCGCCAGCGGACAGCGCCCCTTTTTTTTAGGGGCGCGGGGAACTGCGCGACCAGCCCCCACCGGCCCCGCAGCCGAAGCACCGGACTTCCACCACTACCTCATCAACACCCCGGCCCCCTCCACCTCGTCCTCGGAAGGCACCGCCACCAACCCCAACTCCGCACTGGACGCAAGCAGTCGGTGCGCGGGCAGGATACGGACCGTGTAGCCATAGGGCCCGGTGCGATCAAGGGAAAGCGGCCCCTCGAACAACCAGTGCCCCTCCGAATCCGGACCCCCCGCCGGTTTCAGCGGCACCGCCACCCCGTCCCCGATCCGGTCCTCCGGATCCACCCGCCCCGAGACCGCCTGCACTTCGACGTCGTCCGGGGCGAGCCCTCCCAGCCCCACCCGCACCCGGAGACTGAGCGTCGTACCGAGTTCGGCGGTGGCCGTAGCGGCGGACGTCTCCACGTGGTCGACCGTCACCCCGTGCCAAGCCGCCCGCACCCGCCCCTTCCAGGCGGCCAGTTCACGGGCCGCGTCCGGGGTCATCGCGCGGTGGGCGTGGGCCGCCGGGGCGTACAGGCGCTCCACGTACTCCCGGACCATGCGCCCCGCCAGGACCTTCGGGCCCAGCAACGTCAACGTCTGGCGGACCATTTCGATCCAGCGGTCCGGCAGACCGTCCTGGCCGCGTTCGTAGAAGCGCGGGGTGACGCGTTGCTCCAGGAGGTCGTAGAGCGCGGCGGCCTCCACGTCGTCGCGGTGGTCGGGGTCCGTGCCGGTGCCGTCCGCCGTGGGGATGGCCCAGCCGAAGTCGGGCTGGAACCACTCGTCCCACCAGCCGTCCAGGACCGAGAGGTTGAGACAGCCGTTCAGCGCTGCCTTCATCCCGCTCGTGCCGCACGCCTCCAGCGGGCGGAGCGGGTTGTTCAGCCAGATGTCGCAGCCGGGGTACAGCTTCTGCGCCATCGCCATGCCGTAGTCGGGGAGGAACACGATGCGGTGACGGACCCGCGGATCGTCCGCGAACTTCACCAACTCCTGGACCAGCCGCTTCCCTCCGTCGTCCGCCGGGTGCGCCTTGCCCGCGACCACTATCTGGATCGGCCGCTCCGGGTGCAGCAGGAGGTCCATCAACCGGTCGCGGTCGCGCAGCATCAACGTCAGGCGTTTGTACGACGGGACGCGGCGCGCGAAGCCGATGGTGAGGACGTCGGGGTCGAGGACGCCGTCGATCCAGCCCAACTCGGCCGATCCCGCGCCGCGTTGACGCCAGGAGGCGCGCAGCCGTTCCCGTACCTCCACGACCAGCTGCTCGCGCAGGTCGCGGCGCAGCTCCCAGATGTCCTGGTCGGGGATCTCCGCGACCGCGTCCCAGCGGTCCGAACCACCCACCGTCAGCGCGTCCTCCGTGCGCTGCGCGCCGATCTGCCGGGCGCCGAGCCGGAACACCTCGGGGGCGACCCAGGTCGGCGCGTGCACCCCGTTGGTCACGGAGGTGATCGGCACCTCCTCGGCGTCGAATCCCGGCCAGAGACCGGAGAACATCTCGCGGCTGACCTGGCCGTGCAACAGGGAGACGCCGTTGGCGCGTTGCCCCAGGCGCAGGCCCATCACGGCCATGTTGAACAGGTTGGGTTCGCCACCCGGGTAGGTCTCCATGCCCAGCCGCAGGATGTTTCCGACGTCCATGCGCGGGAGTTCGGCCTCGGGACCGAAGTGGTTCGCGACCAGCTCCCGGTCGAAGCGGTCGATTCCGGCCGGGACGGGGGTGTGCGTGGTGAACACCGTGCCGGCCCGCACCGCCTCCAGACCGGCGTCGAAGTCCAGCCCCGCGTCGCAGAGTTCGGCGATCCGCTCCAGGCCCAGGAACCCCGCGTGGCCCTCGTTCGTGTGGAACACCTCGGGCTCGGGGTGACCGGTCAGTCTGCAGTACGTCCGTACCGCGCGCACCCCGCCGATACCGAGCAACATCTCCTGGAGCAGCCGGTGTTCGCTGCCGCCGCCGTAGAGGACGTCGGTCACCCCGCGTTCGCCGAGGTCGTTCTCCTCGACGTCGGAGTCGAGCATCAGCAGCGGCACCCGGCCGACCTGGGCCAGCCAGATGCGGGCGCGCAGCGAACGGCCGCCGGGCAGGGCCAGGGAGACGTGCGCCGGGGAGCCGTCGGTCTCCCGCAGTAGCGCGACCGGGAGTTCGTTGGGATCGAGGACCGGATAGGTCTCCTGCTGCCAGCCGTCCCGGGACAGCGACTGGCGGAAGTAGCCGTGGCGGTACAGGAGTCCGACACCGATCAGCGGTACGCCGAGGTCGCTGGCCGATTTGAGATGGTCGCCGGCGAGGATGCCGAGGCCGCCGGAGTACTGCGGCAGGGCCGCCGTGACCCCGAACTCGGGTGAGAAGTAGGCGACGGCGGCGGGCAGTTCACCGGGCTGGGTCTGGTACCAGCGGTCACCGCCCACGTAGTCGGCGAGATCACCGGCGACCTCGGTGAGCCGGCGCAGGAAACGGCTGTCCCCGGCCAGCTCCGCGAGCCGCTCGGCCGACACGCTGCCGAGGAGTCGTACGGGATCGCGTTCCGAGGCGGCCCAGCGCTCGGGATCGACGGACTGGAAGAGATCACGGGTGTCGGCATGCCAGGACCAGCGCAGATTGCGCGCCAGGTCACTGAGAGGTCGGAGGGGTTCGGGGAGGACGGGACGGACGGTGAATCGACGGATCGCCTTCACAGCTCCACCTCGGCGCGTTCGCTGGATGACACACGGCGGTGTGTGTCGTCGTCTCTGATGAAGGTACCGGCGTTGGTGTGGGCGTCGCTGGGGGCTGCCGCCCCCAGGCCCCCGCTTCGGCCCCGAAAGGGCCTCGTCCTCAAACGCCGGACGGGCTGGTTACTACCACCCTGCACTAAAAGGGCCCCTCATGCGCCCTTGTGGTGCTTCGCCCCTCACGAGAGGCTGCCCAGTGGAGAGTTGGAGGAGGGGAACTCGACATGGCACGGACGCGCACGCGGCGTCTGCGCCGGGCGGGGGGTCTGACCGCGGTCACCACAGCCGTGGTGCTTTCGGCCATCACCCTGCCCGCGCACGCCGCACCGGAGGGGACCGTACTCGGCGCCGGTGCACCCGGCTCCGTCAGCGGTAGTTACCTGGTGACACTCAAGGGGGGAACAAAGGCTCCGTCGGCCGCCGGAAAGGGCCTGGCCGCGAAGTACGGGGCGAAAATAAGCCACACCTACGGCACGGCCCTCAACGGCTACGCCATAGAGGCGAACGAGAGACAGGCGAGACTCCTCGCGGCGGACTCGCGGGTGGCCTCCGTCGCCCAGGACACCCGGATCACCGTGGACAGTGGCAGCCGCGTCCAGCGCAACCCGCCGTCCTGGGGCCTGGACCGCCTCGACCAGCCGGGTCTGCCGCTGGACAAGAGCTACACCTCGCCGGATACCGGGGGCAGCGGCGTGACGGTGTACGTGATCGACACCGGCATCCGGATCACCCACAAGGACTTCGGCGGCCGGGCGAGCTACGGCTGGGACTTCGTCGACGACGACGCCACCGCCCAGGACGGCAACGGCCACGGCACCCATGTCGCCGGCACGATCGCCGGCACCACGTACGGCGTCGCGAAGAAGGCCAAGGTGGTCGCCGTACGGGTCATGGACGACACCGGAGCCGGTACGACCTCGCAGGTCATCGCCGGTATCGACTGGGTCACCCGGCACGCGCGCAAGCCCGCGGTCGCCAATCTCAGCCTGGGCGGCTACCACAACGCCCAGCTCGACGCGGCCGTACGCAACTCGATCGCCTCCGGAGTCACGTACACGGTCGCGGCGGGCAACGACGGGCTGCCGGCCGGCCTGTACTCCCCCGCCGACGTGAAGGAGGCCATCACGGTCGGCGCCACCGACAGGAACGACGCACGGGCCGCCTTCTCGAACATCGGCCCGGCCGTCGACCTGTTCGCCCCGGGCGTCGCGATCACCTCCGCGTCGTACGCGAGCGACACGGGGAAGGCGACCTTCTCCGGTACGTCGATGGCGTCCCCGCACGCGGCGGGCGCGGCGGCCGTCTATCTCGCCGATCACCCGCGCGCCACACCCGCACAGGTGTCCAGGGCGCTCGTCGCGGAGGCGGTTTCCGGCAAGGTGTCCGGTGAAGGACTCGGTTCGCCGGACAAACTCCTGCAGGTACCGCCGTCCTAGTGCGAGAGTGACGGCACCGGCCCCGTTCGCCCAGGACGGGGCCGGATCTCTGGTGGAGACCTGCGCGTAAGTAGTTGGCAACCTGCCGGATTGCCAACCCGAATAGGGTGGGAAGGCTCCACCGGTACACCCCCAGACGCGCCACGGATCCCCCTCGCAGGACCCACCTCGCCACATCCATCCGCCCACACCCACGTTGACGCGGACAGGAGCGGTCATGCCCGCCACGCACCACTCGTCAGCACCCCCGACATCCGGTACGGCCACGCCCCCCGTGCGCCCCGCCGGCACGGCGCCATCCGCCCCGGAGCCACCCTCCGTAGGCGGCACACCTCCCGGCATCGGACGCATCCCCGTCCTCGATGTCCGGCCGGTCGTCCAGCACGGCCACCGGTCCGCCAAGGCGGTCACCGGTGAGGCGTTCGAGGTCTCGGCCATCGTGTTCCGCGAGGGCCACGACGCGGTCGCCGCGAACGTCGTCCTCCACGATCCGGACGGCCTCCCCGGCCCCTGGACCCCGATGCGCGAACTCGCCCCGGGCACCGACCGCTGGGGCGCCACCGTCACACCCGGCGAACCGGGCCGGTGGACGTACACCGTGGAGGCCTGGAGCGACCCGGTCTCCACCTGGCGCCACCACGCGGGGATCAAGATCCCGGCCGGCCTGGACACGGACCTGGTCCTGGAGGAGGGCGCGAGACTGTACGAGCGCGCCATCGCCGGGGTACCGAAGGGCAAGGGCCTCCGGCCCGTCCTCCGCGCCGCCGTCACCGCCCTCCGCGACGAGACCCGCCCGGCCGCGTCCCGCCTCGCCGCCGCGTTGACACCGCAGGTGGACCGGATCCTGGCCAGGTATCCCCTGCGGGAGTTGGTGACGGTCTCCGAACCTCGTGTGTTGCTGGTGGAGCGGGAGCGGGCGTTGTACGGCGCCTGGTACGAGTTCTTCCCGCGTTCCGAGGGCACGGCGGCTCAGCCCCACGGCACGTTCCGTACGGCGGCGAAACGGCTCGCGGGGATCGCGGCGATGGGCTTCGACGTGGTGTATCTGCCGCCGATCCATCCGATCGGGACGACGTTCCGCAAGGGCCCGAACAACACCCTGTCCGCCGGGCGTGAGGACGTCGGTGTCCCGTGGGCGATCGGCTCGCCGGAGGGCGGTCACGACGCGATCCATCCGCTGCTGGGGACGCTGGAGGACTTCGACGCGTTCGTCGCGCGGGCCGCCGAGCTGGGCATGGAGATCGCGCTGGACTTCGCGCTCCAGTGCAGCCCGGACCATCCGTGGGTGGACAAGCACCCGGAGTGGTTCCACCACCGCCCCGACGGCACCATCGCCTACGCGGAGAACCCGCCGAAGAAGTACCAGGACATCTACCCGATCGCCTTCGACCGGGACCTGGACGGCCTGGTCGCCGAGACGGTCCGGGTGCTGCGGCACTGGATGGACCACGGGGTGCGGATCTTCCGCGTGGACAACCCGCACACCAAGCCGGTCGTCTTCTGGGAGCGGGTGATCGCCGAGGTCAACGGCGCCGACCCGGACGTGATCTTCCTGGCGGAGGCGTTCACCCGGCCCGCGATGATGGCCACCCTCGCCCAGGTCGGCTTCCAGCAGTCGTACACCTACTTCACCTGGCGCAACACCAAGCAGGAACTCACGGAGTATGTGAGCGAGTTGTCCGGTGAGGCGGCGGCGTACATGCGGCCGAACCTGTTCGTGAACACCCCGGACATCCTCCACGAGTTCCTCCAGCACGGCGGGCGGCCCGCGTTCGAACTGCGGGCGGTGCTCGCGGCGACGCTCTCGCCGACGTGGGGGGTGTACAGCGGGTATGAATTGTGCGAGAACACACCATTGCGGCCGGGGAGCGAGGAGTATCTCGACTCGGAGAAGTACCAACTCCGCCCCCGCGACTGGGTGTCGGCCGAGCGGGAAGGACGTAGCATCGCGCCATTGCTGGGCAAACTGAACGAGATCCGGCGCCGGAGCCCGGCGCTGCGGCAGTTGCGCGACCTCCACTTCCACCAGGTGGACCAGGAGGCGGTGATCGCGTACTCGAAGCGGAGCGGTTCGAACACGGTTCTGGTGGTCGTCAACCTCGACCCCCACCACACCCAGGAGGCCACGGTCTCGTTGGACATGCCGCAACTCGGCCTGGAATGGCACGAGTCGGTGCCGGTGCGCGACGAGCTCACCGGCGAGACCTATCACTGGGGCAGGGCCAACTATGTGCGCCTGGAACCGGGTAACCGGCCCGCACACATCCTCACCGTCCTGCGACCGTCCCCGCAGATCGGAGGGTCACCCACCATATGATCGTCAACGAGCCCGTCCCGGACACCTTCGAGGACACTCCCGCCAAGGACCGGGACCCCGAGTGGTTCAAACGCGCCGTCTTCTACGAGGTCCTGGTCCGCTCCTTCCAGGACAG
>NZ_JBIVNL010000012.1:0-332347 GCF_044753545.1 Streptomyces sp. NPDC088350
CCCCGCACGACCCGGCCCTGCACGACCTCACCCCGCACGACTCGGCCCTGCACGACCCCACCCCGCACGACCCGGCCCCGCCCGACCCCCCCCCCCCCCCCCCCCCCCCCCCCCCCCCCCCCCCCCCCGACCCCCCCCCCCCCCCCCCCCCCCCCCCCCCCCCCCCCCCCCCCCCCCCCCCCGCGGGGGGGCGGGCCCCCCCCCCCCCCCCCCCCCCACGGCGATGTTTCACGTGGAACATCCGAACAGCGGCGGTCGCGGGGCCCGGTAAACACCTTGATTTACGCAAGCTGCCTGCGATGACGTTTGCAACGCCCCACGTGCGCAAGTACCGCACAGACTCCCTTGACGGACCGCACACCCCTGATTACGCGACCGTATTCATGCCAGCTCACACAGGGCCCGCACACACGGGCACACCATCCCCACACCGCGCCGGCCGCCGACGCGACGCCTTCGCGGACTTCACTCGGCGCATCCGTTTGCGCAAACAACTGCAACGAAGATCCGCCCTTTGCGTGACACACGTCACCGCGCGGGCACAGACAAACACCGGCCGGACGCCACTGAGGGCGACCGGCCGGTGCGGGATGTGGAGCCTAGGGGAGTCGAACCCCTGACATCTGCCATGCAAAGACAGCGCTCTACCAACTGAGCTAAGGCCCCGCTAGGGAAGCGTCCGACCGGCAGAACCACGCGCCGGTGGGCTTCGGGGACCAGCGTACCGGGTCCTCCCCGGTATCTCGCAAAAAGATGGGGCTCCCGGTGAACGACCACTCTCCGTAAGATGCTCGTCGTGGTTCGCTAGAGCGAACCGCGGTTTTGGGGAAGCGATGGGGAGACGCAATGGACGCCGCACAGCAGGAAGCCACCGCCAGAGCGCGGGAGCTGCAGCGGAATTGGTACGGGGAGCCTTTGGGGGCGCTCTTCCGTAAGCTCATCGACGATCTTGGGCTCAACCAGGCTCGTCTCGCGGGGGTGTTGGGACTGTCCGCGCCGATGTTGTCCCAGCTGATGAGCGGTCAGCGGGCGAAGATCGGCAATCCGGCGGTGGTCCAGCGGGTGCAGTTGCTGCAGGACCTGGCGGGGCAGGTCGCGGACGGCAGTGTGAGCGCGGCCGAGGCGACCGACCGCATGGACGAGATCAAGAAGTCCCAGGGGGGCTCGGTGCTGAGCAACACCACGACCACGACGAGCAGTTCGGGAGCGCCCACGGTCAAGCGGGTGGTCCGCGAGATCCAGTCGCTGCTGCGCTCGGTGGCCGCCGCGGGCGACATCATCGACGCGGCGGACACCCTCGCCCCGTCCCATCCCGAACTGGCGGAGTTCCTCCGGGTGTACGGCGCCGGCCGCACCTCCGACGCGGTCGCGCACTACCAGTCCCACCAGAGCTGAGCCCCACGGCCCGGCCGCCGACGGGGGGTTCGCCGGCCGGGCACGCTTCCGGCGAGGGGCACGAGGGGGTCGTGTCACTCACCGGAAGCACGTGCGGAACAGCCGCGGGGAAGTGCCACAAGGAAGTACGGCCAGGGGGAGTCGTATCGCTCGTCTCGGGGGAAGCAACGGGGGTAACCGAAGGGGGAGGAGCGACGCACAGCCATGGGTGAGGTCTTCGCCGGCCGGTACGAACTGGTCGACCCGATCGGGCGCGGAGGTGTCGGCGCGGTCTGGCGCGCCTGGGACCACCGCCGTCGCCGCTATGTCGCCGCCAAGGTCCTGCAGCAGAGCGACGCGCACTCCCTGCTGCGCTTCGTCCGGGAACAGGCGCTGCGGATCGACCACCCCCATGTGCTCGCCCCGGCCAGCTGGGCCGCCGACGACGACAAGGTCCTGTTCACCATGGACCTGGTGACGGGCGGCTCCCTCGTCCACCTCATAGGGGACTACGGCCCCCTGCCCCCCGCGTTCGTCTGCACGCTGCTCGACCAGCTCCTCTCCGGTCTCGCCGCGGTGCACGCGGAGGGTGTCGTGCACCGTGACATCAAGCCCGCGAACCTGCTCCTCGAAGCCACCGGCACGGCCCGTCCCCGCCTGCGCCTGTCCGACTTCGGCATCGCGATGCGGCTCGGCGAGGCGCGCCTGACGGAGACCAACCTCGTGGTGGGGACGCCGGGTTACCTCGCGCCCGAGCAGATGATGGGCGCCGAACCGGACTTCCCCGCCGACCTGTTCGCCGTAGGACTGGTGGCGCTGTATCTGCTGGAGGGGGCCAAGCCGGATTCCAAGGCGCTCGTGCAGTACTTCGCGGAGCACGGGACGCCGGCGGCGCCCAAGGGGATCCCGGAGCCGCTGTGGCAGGTCGTGGCGACGCTGCTGCAGCCGGATCCGCAGGCGCGCTTCCGGACCGCCACGGGGGCGCGCAAGGCGCTTGCGGCGGCTGCGGAGCTGCTGCCCGAGCCGGGCCCCGACGACGAGTTGATCGAGATCTTCGACCAAGTGGGGCCGCTGCCTTCGGGGTTCGCGCCCGAGGGCCCGCTGGAGCGGGCCTCCGGGGTGGACACCGGATCGACGACGGCTCGTGTGCCGACCGAGCCCGAGCACGCCCCGGACACCGGTGCGAGCGGCGAAGGCATCGACTCGGCCTGGCCCGGCACGGACTCCGTGCCCGTGGATCCACGGCAGGGGATCGTCTCCCGGCCGACCCCGGCCGCGCCTCCGCCACCGTCCCCCATGTCGGACACCGGAAGCTTCCACCTGCCGCCCCCGCAGCCGCACCGGACGGACCGGGCACACCGGCCCGCGTACTCCTCCCCGGACGACGTCACGCGCGTCCTGGCCTCCCCCCAGCCTCCGACTGCCGCGTACACCACGCAGGTTCCGCCCTCCGCGCCGCCGGTCGCACAGCACCGCGCCAGGCGCGCCAAGCGCCGTCCCGGGCCGCCCGCGAGGGTGGCGGTACCGGTCCTGCTGCTCGCGCTGGCCTGCTACGCCGTGGGGTTCTGGGCGCTGACCCGCATCTGACCCGGCTGCGACGGGATCGCTACGACGCGGCAGCCGTCGAAGCGCGTCGCCGGGCCGTCACCGTCCACACGCCTAGCGTCGCCAGCAGCACGCTGCCCCCGCCGATGCCGGCCACCGCGAGCACCTTCATCGCGGTGCCGCCTCCCCCGCCGGTCCCCGTCACGGCCGCCTCGCGGTCCTGTGCGGTCACCTCGAAGACGTTCCGGGGTTCGGACCGCGCCGCGTACCCGGGACCGCCGTGCGCCGAGCCCTCGACGCGCACGCGCAGCGTCACCGGGAACGGCCCCCGGCCGAAGCTGTCGGCCACCTGCGCGGCGAGGTGTACGACGAGGTAGTACGACCCGGCGAAGCGCATCCCGCTCTCGTGGTCGACGACGGAGTAGCGGTTGCGGTACTCGACGGGCGGCAGCGGGTCGAGCGCGGTCGACTCCTGACTGCCCTGGTAACCGAGGCCGGCCTCGTCGACGGAGCCGCGCACGGGGTTGTAGAGCGCCAGGTCCAGCGCATCGGTCGCATAGCCGCTGCCGCCGCTCGTGGCGCCCAGTTCGGCGGTGACGGACAGCTGCTGGCCCCAGTCGACCGGCACCTTGTAGAAGAGGCTCCCGCCGGGCTCGACGTCGTCCTCCCACACCCCCTGTCCTACGGCGACCGCCCCGGCGAACCCCGAGCCGCCCGCACGGCGCCGGGCCTCCCCCGTGACGGCCTCGGGCGACGCGGAGTTCCAGTCCTGGGGCGCGCTCGTCGTGTCGACACGCGCCAACGGGGCTTCGGAGACCGCGGTGAGTTCCAGACCCCAGGTGTCCGGCGAGGAACCCGACGCGTCGACCCGCTCGACGAGCACGTAGTACTTGCCGGCCCCGTTGCACAGGGCCTTGCCCGCCTCCCGTACGGCCCAGGCGGCCACGGGGTGGGGACTCCGGCCCCCGCCGAAGGTGGCGCTCCGGTACGTGCAGCCGGTGCCCGCGGCGTTCCGCAGCGACACCTTGATGCCGTCGGTGGCGGCGACCGTGGTGCCCGCCGGAGGCACGGCGGTGACGGAGACGTAGACGTCCGACACGGCGTCGAGATCGAGGCCGTAGTAGAGGGCGGCGCCCTTCCGCAGGGAACTCCGGTACGTCCCACCGGGATCCAGACGTACCGCATGAGCGGTGTCGCTCGCTCCGTCGACGACCCGGTCGCCCTTGTCGTAGCCGTAGGCGCTCGGTGACCCGGCCGCGGAGGCGGGGTGGCCCGTCAGGGCGGCCGTCGCGCACAGGACGGCGACGACGGCACCGACACGTCGTACGGCCTCGGCGACGGGCGTACGGCCGCCCTGTGCCCGCGTCCGCCACCACGCCGTACGCCGCCCCATCACGCGCCACCCCTCGTCGTTGCTCCGGACGTGGCCCATCCTGCCCCGCACGCGCGCGTGGCATCCGGGCAATCCGTACGAGCGTCCGAAATTCCGGGGTCGTCGGGCCGTACCCGCACCGCGGCGAGGGCGCAACACAAAGCCCCGACCGCTACGGCGGCCGGGGCGTGCTCAGAACTGGATCTCGGTACTCACGAACCCGTGGGCACGGAGTCGGTCGCCTCCGTCCACAGGTCCTGCTCGGCGCGATCCGCCTGGATCTGGCGGTACACGAGGAGCCCGCCGATGGCGGCCAGTGCGACCAGGAGAAGCTTCTTCACCGCGCGACCTCGTCTTTCCTTGACGTAGGGGACCTCTGTCGCCCGACTATACACACCGACCGAGACCGATCGGTGACCTGCGTCCGAGGCCAACTCCCGCCCGGGACAGCGCAGTAGATGCGGACTCAGCCGCTCCGATCGGAGGGTGATCACACCTCCACGGACGGTCACTTCACCCCCGCTTCACCCTTCTTCGGCCGTTTTCTGGCTACTTGCACCCATCCGAGTGGTGTTCATCAGAACATCGACGCGCCATGGGCGTCGGTCCACCACTTCGCGAGCCCCATACACATCATGAGGAAAGTACGCAAATCGCCCAACCTGAAAGTGAGGGGCCATGACCCAGATCAAGGTCATGAAGCTGTGGAACGCCTTCGTCACCGCCTTCCTCGCGCTGTGCACGGCGCTCGGACTCATCACGATCACCGCGACGGCCGCCACCGCGGCGACACCGTCCGCGACGACGAGCACCAGCACCGCCGCGCAGGTGACGACACCGGCGATCTCCCCCTGGTCCTTCACCAGGTCACTGCCCCCCACGATGAAGCAACGCATCCGCGCCGAGGCCCACGGCAAGTCCCCCAGCTGCCGCCACCGGCCCCCGACGGACACGGACGAGGCCACGGAGGCCGTCGACCCGGCGGAGCCGGACCACGCCGAGCCGGGGACACCTCTCCAGCGCTGACGCTCCCCCTCACCCACTTCCACTTCCTTGACGCCCCGACCTCTCTGACACAGCGGCGAACTTGCGTACAACGCTCCAGAGAAGACCCCGGAGACCCCCGGCCCGTCGTGGCCGAGGGTCTCCTCGCCTGCCCGCGCGGCGTCATTCCGCGGGCCCACCGCCCGGCCCGTCCGTGCGGACCAGCATTCCGGGACAGTCCGCATCGACCTCACCCGTGTAGTGGTTCACCCAGAAGTCCCGGCGCGTGCGCGGCAGCGGTATCTCCACGAGCCTGCCGTCGTGCATCATCCACAGGCCGAAGCAGTCGTCCTCCTCGTCGTGGATCAGCACCTGAACGGTGTGCGGCGACGGCCAGGGCAGCGACTCCAGGTGTCCCAGCAGCCCGACCCATCGGCTCCGCCGCACGAACTCGATGGCCCAGCCGCCGAACATGCCCTGCCCGATATCGACGAACCGGCCCGTCCACGCACGGCTGTCGTCCCGCTCGGTCAGCGGCTTCATGATGTCTTCCGCGTCCCTGGCCAACACGATGACCTCGGCGATTCTGCTCATGGGCGAGTATCACCGGAAACGCCGAAGACCCCCAACCACATTTGAGTTGGGGGTCTTGGTGCTGGTGGGGCTAACAGGATTTGAACCTGTGGCCTCATCCTTATCAGGGATGCGCTCTAACCAACTGAGCTATAGCCCCGCCGCGCTCTGCGGAGTGTGTCCCGCGCGCTGACTCCTGAAGATTAGCGCACGACATGGGCAGTCCCAAAATCGATAGTCACAGGACCGCCCAGGGAGGTTTCAACCTCCGTTCACCCGACTCTCACTCGTCCTCGGCGAGCGTCAGCTCGATGCCGCCGACGAAGCCGGCGGAGAGGTTGTAGATGAACGCGGCGAGCGTCGCGAGCGCCGTGGCGAGGATCACGTCGATGACCGCGATGATCCCCGAGAACGTCAGGACGTGCGGGAGGGACAGGAAGGACTGGAGGTCGAAGCCGTTCGACTCGTTCGAGCCGGTCGCCTCCGAGATCGTGCCGCCGACGGTCGAGAAGACCCCCATCGCGTCCATGACCATCCACAGCACCGCGGACGCCACGACCGTGCAGATGCCCAGCGCGATGGAGAGCAGGAAGCTGACCTTCATCACCGACCACGGGTCGGCCTTGGCCACCCGCAGCCGCGCCTTGCGGGTGCGCGGCGCGGTGCGCGCACCGGTGCGCGGACGCCGTACGGCACCGCTCTGGGCGGCGGCGGGCGCCTGCGTGGGGTACGCCTGCGGCGGGTGGTACGGCCCCGCCGCCTGCTGCGGCTGGCGCTCCCCCGGCAACGGGGAACCCGGCGGCGGCGCGACCGGCTGGGCCGGCTGCTGGCCCTGGGCCGGAGCCTTGGCGCCGGGTGCGGCCGGGCCCGCCCCAGCAGACTGCTGCTGGGTCTGCGGACCTCGGGTGTCCGTCACAGTTCCCCCCTGGGATCCATGCGTGTCGGGCGAGTGCGCGTCCGTCTTCTTGACGTCGATCGCACGCAGTTGGGTCGTGTGCGGATCTGTCGCGTTCGCGGCGGAGCCACGGCCGCCGCCGTCCGTGTCCGTACCGGTCGATCCGGCGCCCGTGGCTCCGCTCACGATGACTCTCTCCTCGTGCTACTCGACCGAGGGTGCGTCACCCTCGTCCGTGCCGGTGGTCGCGGCACCCTCGGTGGTCTCGTCGACGGCTTCGTCGCCGGCGACTTCCTCCGCCTCGGATCCCGCCTCGGCGTTACGAGCGATACCGACGACGGCATCGCGCTTGCCCAGGTTGATCAGTTGGACGCCCATGGTGTCACGGCCCGTCTCCCTGACCTCGTTGACTCGCGTACGAATCACACCGCCGGACAGCGTGATGGCGAGGATCTCGTCCGTCTCCTCGACCACCAGCGCGCCGACGAGAGAACCGCGGTCCTCGACGATCTTGGCGGCCTTGATACCCAGGCCACCGCGACCCTGGACGCGGTACTCGTCGACGGCGGTGCGCTTCGCGTACCCGCCGTCTGTGGCAGTGAACACGAACGTACCGGGTCGAACAACATTCATCGAGAGAAGCTGGTCGCCCTCGCGGAAACTCATGCCCTTGACACCGGAGGTCGCACGCCCCATGGGGCGCAGTGCGTCGTCCGTCGCCGTGAACCTGATCGACTGTGCCTTCTTGCTGATCAGCAGCAGATCGTCCTCGGACGAGACGAGTTCGGCGCCGATCAGTTCGTCGTCGGAACCGTCCTCCGTCTCACGGAGGTTGATCGCGATGACACCGCCGGAGCGGGGCGAATCGTAATCCTTCAGAGGCGTCTTCTTCACCAAGCCTCCCTTGGTGGCAAGGACCAGGTAGGGCGCCGCTTCGTAGTCGCGGATCGCGAGGATCTCGGCGATCGCCTCGTCCGGCTGGAAGGCGAGGAGGTTCGCGACGTGCTGCCCGCGCGCGTCCCGGCCGGCGTCGGGGAGTTCGTACGCCTTCGCGCGGTAGACGCGGCCCTTGTTGGTGAAGAACAGCAGCCAGTGGTGGGTGGTCGACACGAAGAAGTGGTCGACGATGTCGTCTTCCTTGAGCTTCGTGCCGCGTACGCCCTTGCCGCCGCGCTTCTGGGAGCGGTAGTCGTCCGCCTTGGTGCGCTTGACGTAGCCGCCGCGCGAGATGGTGACGACGATGTCCTCTTCGGCGATGAGGTCCTCGATGGACATGTCACCGTCGAAGGGCACCAGCATCGTCTTGCGGTCGTCGCCGAACTTCTCGACGATCGCGGCGAGTTCCTCGCTGACGATGCCGCGCTGGCGCACCGGGGAGGCCAGGATCGCGTTGTACTCGGCGATCTTCGCCTGGAGTTCGTCGTGCTCCTGGATGATCTTCTGGCGCTCCAGGGCGGCCAGTCGGCGGAGCTGCATCTCCAGGATGGCGTTCGCCTGGATCTCGTCGATCTCCAGGAGGCCCATCAGGCCCGTGCGCGCGATGTCCACGGTGTCGCTGCGCCGGATCAGCGCGATGACCTCGTCGATGGCGTCCAGGGCCTTCAGGAGGCCGCGCAGGATGTGCGCCCGCTCCTCGGCCTTGCGCAGCCGGAACTTCGTACGACGGACGATGACCTCGATCTGGTGCGCCACCCAGTGCCGGATGAACGCGTCCAGGGAGAGGGTCCGCGGCACACCGTCGACCAGGGCCAGCATGTTGGCGCTGAAGTTCGACTGAAGGTCCGTGTGCTTGTAGAGGTTGTTCAGTACGACCTTGGCGACCGCGTCCCTCTTGAGGACGATGACGAGGCGCTGGCCGGTACGGGACGACGTCTCGTCGCGGACGTCCGCGATGCCGCCGACCTTGCCGTCCTTCACCAGGTCGGCGATCTTCTGCGCGAGGTTGTCGGGGTTGGTCTGGTAGGGGAGTTCGGTGACCACCAGGCACTGGCGGTTCTGGATCTCCTCGACCTCGACGACCGCGCGCATGGTGATCGAGCCGCGCCCGGTGCGGTAGGCCTCCTCGATGCCCTTGCGGCCGACGACGAGCGCGCCGGTCGGGAAGTCGGGGCCCTTGATGCGCTCGATCAGCGCGTCGAGCAGCTCCTCGTGGGAGGCCTCGGGGTTCTCCAGGCACCACTGGGCGCCCGCCGCGACCTCACGGAGGTTGTGCGGCGGGATGTTGGTGGCCATGCCGACCGCGATGCCCGCCGAGCCGTTGATCAGCAGGTTCGGGAAGCGGGCCGGCAGGACGGTCGGCTCCTGGGAGCGGCCGTCGTAGTTGTCCGTGAAGTCGACGGTCTCCTCGTCGATGTCACGGACCATCTCCATGGACAGCGGCGCCAGCTTGCACTCGGTGTAGCGCATGGCGGCGGCGGGGTCGTTGCCCGGGGAGCCGAAGTTGCCGTTGGAGTCCACCAGCGGCATCCGCATCGACCACGGCTGCGCGAGGCGGACCAGCGCGTCGTAGATCGAGGAGTCGCCGTGCGGGTGGTAGTTGCCCATGACGTCGCCGACGACGCGGGCGCACTTGTAGAAGCCCTTCTCGGGCCGGTAGCCGCCGTCGTACATGGCGTACAGGACGCGGCGGTGGACGGGCTTGAGGCCGTCGCGGACGTCGGGCAGGGCGCGCGACACGATGACGGACATCGCGTAGTCGAGGTACGAGCGCTGCATCTCCGTCTCGAGCCCGACGGGCTCGACGCGCTGCGCGATGACGCCCTCTTCAGGCGTACCGGAAGTGTTCTCGTCGGTCATTGCTGGTGGGGATCCTTCCTGGTGCGGTCAGCTGAGACCGACTCAGATGTCGAGGAAGCGGACGTCCTTGGCGTTGCGCTGGATGAACTGGCGGCGCGCCTCGACGTCCTCGCCCATGAGAACCGAGAACAGGTCGTCGGCCTGCGCGGCGTCGTCCAGGGTGACCTGGCCGAGGACGCGGTGCTCCTGGTCCATCGTGGTGATGCGCAGCTCCTCGGCGTTCATCTCACCGAGGCCCTTGAAGCGCTGGATCGAGTCTTCCTTGATGCGCTTGCCGTTCTGCCGGCCCAGCTCGATCAGCGCGTCGCGCTCGCGGTCCGAGTACGCGTACTCGAAGTCGTCACGGCCCCACTTGATCTTGTAGAGCGGGGGACGCGACAGGAACACGTGTCCGGCCTCGACCAGTGGCCGCATGAAGCGGAACAGGAAGGTCAGCAGCAGGGTGCTGATGTGCTGTCCGTCGACGTCGGCGTCCGCCATCAGGATGATCTTGTGATAGCGCAGCCTGGCGATGTCGAAGTCCTCGTGGACTCCGGTACCGAAGGCGGAGATCAGTGCCTGGATCTCCTGGTTCTGCAGGATCTTGTCGATCCTGGCCTTCTCGACGTTGAGGATCTTGCCCCGGATCGGGAGGATCGCCTGGTACTGCGGGTTCCGGCCGGACTTGGCCGAGCCGCCGGCGGAGTCACCCTCGACGATGAAGATCTCGCACTTGGTGGGGTCGTTCGACTGGCAGTCGGACAGCTTGCCCGGCAGGGACGCCGTCTCCAGGAGGCCCTTGCGACGGGTGAGGTCACGGGCCTTGCGGGCCGCCACGCGCGCGGTGGCCGCCTGGATGCCCTTGCGGATGATGTCCGAGGCCTCGTTCGGGTTGCGGTCCAGCCAGTCGTTGAGGTGCTCGTAGACCGCCTTCTGTACGAAGGTCTTCGCCTCGGTGTTGCCGAGCTTGGTCTTCGTCTGGCCCTCGAACTGCGGCTCGGCCAGCTTGACCGAGATGATCGCGGTGAGACCCTCGCGGATGTCGTCGCCCGTGAGGTTGTCGTCCTTCTCGCGGAGCAGCTTCTTGTCGCGCGCGTACTTGTTGATCAGCGAGGTCAGCGCGGCCCGGAAGCCCTCTTCGTGCGTACCGCCCTCATGCGTGTGGATGATGTTGGCGAAGGAGTACACACCCTCGGTGTAACCACTGTTCCACTGCATCGCGACCTCGAGGGACAGGCTCTTGTCCTTGTCCTCCGCCTCCAGGTCGATGACGGTCGGGTGCACCACGTCCCCCTTGCGGGAGTTGAGGTACGTCACGTAGTCGACGATGCCGCCCTCGTAGTGGTACGTGACGGTCTTGACCTCGTCCTTCTCGTCCGCACCCGCCTCGTCGGCACCGGCCGTGGCCTTCGCCAGCTCGCGCTCGTCAGTGAGTTTGATCGTCAAACCCTTGTTGAGGAACGCCATCTCCTGGAAGCGCCGCGAGAGCGTCTCGAAGGAGTACTCGGTGGTCTCGAAGATGTCCGGGTCGGCCCAGAAGGTGACCGAGGTTCCGGTCTCGGTCGTGGCCTCGTGCTGCGCGAGCGGGGCCGTGGGGACGCCCAGCTTGTAGTCCTGCGTCCAGCGGTGGCCGTCGGTCCTGACCTCGACGGCGACCTTGCTGGACAGCGCGTTCACGACGGAGACGCCCACGCCGTGCAGACCGCCGGAGACCGCGTAGCCGCCGCCCCCGAACTTGCCGCCCGCGTGCAGCACGGTCAGTACGACCTCGACGGCGGGCTTGCCCTCGGACGGGACGATGCCCACCGGGATGCCGCGGCCGTTGTCGATGACGCGTACGCCGCCGTCGTGGAGGATCGTGACGTCGATCGTGTCCGCGTGGCCGGCCAGCGCCTCGTCGACGGAGTTGTCGACGACCTCCTGCACAAGGTGGTGCAGGCCGCGCTCGCCGGTCGAGCCGATGTACATACCGGGTCGCTTGCGGACCGCGTCCAGACCCTCGAGGACGGTGATGGCGCTGGCGTCGTACGAGGCGGTGACCTCGCCGTTCGAGGCGTGGGCCCCGCCGGTGGCGCCGGCGTCGGTGGACGGGATGTTCTCGTTGGGGTTGCCGGAATCGGCCACGAAGCGCCCTTTCTGGCACAGCACAAGCCAGGCTCAGGCTGGTGGCCGGAGCGGCTGCGGCGTGTTGCGTTGGTAAGCCTTAGTCAGCGTTGCTCGGTGTGTGTCCCACAAGTGGGGCGGGATTGCTTCCAGTCTACCGGTAGCGCCGACATGGATGGGGGTTTGCCGGTACCTGAGTCCTCATGTGCCGCCCTGAACCGGTCTCTCCCGACTCCCCATATGCGGAACGGGGCTCAAAGAGGCTCACGGAGGCACTCAGCGCTTCCGGGTGTCAACCCTTTGCTACTCAAGGGTCAGGTCGGTATTCGCAACCGCGTCCGTTCACCCGCCGGAGCCCGCGCTGTGATGTCAGTCACCCATAGGTGTCGCCGGGACCCGTGCTGCCGGGAGCCCGCAGAGGGCCGTAGCGCCGGGGCGGTCCGCCGGGGTTGAGCACCTTGATCATCCGTACGGTGCCGTGTCCCAGGTCCTCGTTCAGCCGGGCCACCAGCGTGGGCGTGAGATGCCGCAGCTGGGTCGCCCACGCCGTGGAGTCGCACTGCACGACCAGGACCCGCTCGTCCTCGTCGTACCGCTCCGGAACACAGTGCTTGGCCAGGTTCTCGCCGACGATCTGCGGCCAGCGGCCCATCACACCGCCCACCGCGGCCGGCGTCTCCCAGCCGCGTTCGGTGAGCAGCCGGTTGATGGCAGCACCGAGGGCCATCGGGTCGCGGCCGTCGGCGCGCGCGCCGGAGCGCAGTCCGCCGCGCCGCGCCTGCTTCTTCTGCTGCGCCGCGTCCCCACGCGCGCGTGCCTGTTCCTTCGCGGCGCGCAACGCCACGCGCGCGAGGTCGACGCCGGAGGGCTCGGCGGCCTTCGGGGGCGCGGGTTCCTCGGCTGCAGGGGGCTTGGGGAGCCGGGCGGGCTCGTCCGTGCTCATACGCGCTCCACCGCCCCCTCCGCCACGCTGTACCGCGTCCCCGCCAGTACGTGCGGCACGTCGTCGTCGACCGCGGCCGTCACCAGCACCTGCTCGCCGGGCGCCACCAGCTCGGCCAGCCGCTCCCGGCGCCGCGTGTCCAGCTCCGCGAACACGTCGTCGAGCACGAGCACCGGCTCATTGCCCTCGGCCCGGAGCAGGTCGTACGACGCGAGGCGCAACGCCAGCGCGTACGACCAGGACTCCCCGTGCGAGGCATACCCCTTGGCGGGCATCTGACCGAGTTTGAGGACCACGTCGTCCCGATGGGGTCCTACGAGGGTGACGCCCCGCTCGATCTCCTGCTTGCGCGCCTCCGCGATCGCCGCCATCAACTGCTCGTAGAGGTCCTCACGCGTGTGTGCCTCACCGGGTGCCGACGGCTTGTACTCCAGGGCCACCGGGCCGCCACTGGGCGCCAGTTGCTCGTACGCCTTGTCCGCGAGGGGCTGCAGCGCGGCGATCAGATCGAGCCGCTGGGCGAGCAACTCGGCCCCCACGCGCGCGAGATGCTGATCCCACACGTCGAGCGTGGACAGGTCCATGGAGCGTCCACCGTGCCGCCGCGCCAACGCTGCCGACTTCAACAGGGTGTTGCGCTGCTTGAGCACCCGCTCGTAGTCGGAACGAACCCCGGCCATACGCGGAGAGCGCGCGGTGATCAACTCGTCCAGAAAACGCCGCCGCTCCCCGGGATCGCCCTTCACCAAGGCGAGATCCTCGGGCGCGAACAGCACGGTCCGCACGATGCCCAGCACGTCACGGGGTCTGACCTGCGAGGACCGGTTGATGCGGGCGCGGTTGGCGCGGCCGGGGTTCAGCTCCAGCTCGACCAGCTGCTGCCGCTCGCCCTGCCTGACCTGGGCCCGGATGATTGCCCGGTCGGCGCCCACACGGACCAGCGGAGCGTCCGAGGAGACACGGTGGCTGCCCAGGGTGGCGAGATAGCCGATCGCCTCGACGAGGTTGGTCTTGCCCTGCCCGTTGGGGCCCACGAACGCGGTGACGCCGGGGTCGAGCGGGACGTCGACCCCGGCGTACGAGCGGAAGTCGGCCAGCGACAGATGCGTGACGTGCATGGTCGTTCACCGACCTCCCCCAGGTTGTGGATCCACGGACCGCGGCCTATGGATCTGTGGATTACTTCATCTCTGTGGATTACTTCGTCTCGACCGCGTGGCCGCCGAACTGGTTGCGCAGCGCCGCGATCATCTTCATCTGCGGAGAGTCCTCCTGGCGCGACGCGAACCGCGCGAGGAGGGAGGCCGTGATCGCGGGCAGCGGCACGGCGTTGTCGATGGCCGCCTCCACGGTCCAGCGGCCCTCGCCGGAGTCCTCCGCGTAGCCCTTGAGCTTGTCGAGGTGCTCGTCGCCGTCCAGGGCGTTGACGGCCAGGTCGAGCAGCCAGGAACGGATGACCGTGCCCTCCTGCCAGGAGCGGAAGACCTCGCGGACATCCGTCACCGAGTCGACCTTCTCCAGCAGCTCCCAGCCCTCGGCATAGGCCTGCATCATCGCGTACTCGATGCCGTTGTGGACCATCTTGGAGAAGTGCCCGGCGCCGACCTTGCCGGCGTGCACCGCGCCGAAGTCGCCCTCGGGCTTCAGCGCGTCGAACACGGGCCGCACCTTGGCGATGTTCTCGGGGTCGCCGCCGTACATCAGGGCATAGCCGTTCTGAAGGCCCCAGACGCCGCCTGAGACGCCGCAGTCGACGAAGCCGATGCCCTTGGCCGCCAGCTCCTCGGCGTGCTTCTCGTCGTCCGTCCAGCGGGAGTTGCCGCCGTCCACGACGACGTCGCCGGGCTCCAGGAGCTCGGCCAGCTCGTCGACGGTCGCCTGGGTGGGGGCACCGGCCGGGACCATCACCCAGACGACCCGCGGGCCCTTGAGTCTGCCCACAAGCTCGCCCAGGCTGTGGACATCGGCGAGGTCCGGGTTGCGGTCGTATCCGATGACGGTGTGGCCTGCGCGGCGGATGCGCTCGCGCATGTTGCCGCCCATCTTGCCGAGGCCGACGAGACCGAGCTCCATCAGTTGTTCCTTAGGGTGCGACGTGGCATGAGGGCACTTGCGTACCTGTGTCCGAGCCTAGACCCGGACACTCATGCACACCTGTGGGCATACGCGCTCAGACGTATGCCCCGACCTGCGGTGTTCTCGTCGTTGACAGGATCAGCCGCTGAGGCGAACCGGCATACTGCGACCATGTGGGGGATAACCCCCACACCCCCAGCAGTCGTCCAGTCCGAGCGGACTCACATTTCTCAGCCGCTCAGTCGCACCGGCATGATCAGGTACTTGTAGGCCTCGTCCGCCTCGGCGTCCAGGGCGGGCTTGCCGCTGAGCAGCGCGGGCTTCGTGGACGTCGTGAACGCGAGCTGGGCCACCGGGGAGTCGATCGCGCTCAGGCCGTCCAGCAGGAAGGTCGGGTTGAAGGCGATCGACACGTCGTCGCCCTCCAGCTGTGCGTCGACGCGCTCCACAGCCTGTGCGTCGTCGCTGGAACCGGCCTCCAGGATCAGCACGCCCTGCTCGAAGCTCAGCCGCACCGGCGTGTTGCGCTCGGCGACCAGGGCCACGCGCTTGACGGCCTCCACGAAGGGGGCGGTCTCGATCACGGCGATGGAGTTGAACTCCGTCGGGAACAGCGAGCGGTACTTCGGGAGGTCGCCCTCCAGGAGACGCGTCGTCGTACGGCGACCGGCGCCCTCGAAGCCGATGAGGCCCTCGCCCGCGCCCGAGCCGGACAGCGCCAGGATCACGCTGTCGCCGCTCGTGAGGGCCTTGGCGGTGTCCAGGAGCGTCTTGGCAGGCACCAGGGCGACGGCGGACGCCTCCGGGTTCTCCGGCTTCCACAGGAACTCACGGACCGCGAAGCGGTAGCGGTCGGTGGACGCCAGCGTCACCGTGTCGCCCTCGATCTCGATGCGCACACCGGTGAGGACGGGCAGCGTGTCGTCGCGGCCGGCGGCGATGGCCACCTGGGCGGCGGCCGAGGCGAACACCTCACCGGGGACGGTGCCGGTCGCGCCCGGCATCTGCGGCAGCGCCGGGTACTCCTCCACAGGCAGTGTGTGGAGAGTGAACCGGGAGGACCCGCAGACCACCGTCGCCCGTACACCGTCTGTGGAGATCTCCACCGGCCGGTTCGGGAGAGCACGGCAGATGTCGGCCAGGAGTCGGCCGGAGACGAGGACCGTGCCCTCCTCCTCGACCTCCGCGTCGACCGACACACGCGCGGAGACCTCGTAGTCGAAGCTGGACAGGCTCAGCTGCCCCTCCTCGGACTTCAGCAGGAGGCCGGCGAGGACCGGCGCCGGCGGACGGGCCGGGAGGCTGCGTGCCGCCCAGGCCACGGCCTCCGCGAGTACGTCGCGTTCCACCCGGATCTTCACTGTTGCCGCCTCCTGCTGTTGCCGGCGCTTCTTGGCCTGCCTGGCTTCGTCGTCTGTCTCGGTGTCGTCGGTCCCTGTGAGGGGAAGGACATCGGGGAACAGTCTGACGCACGGCACTGACAGTAGGTGCCTCTCGGGGTCAAGTCGTGATGAGCCGCTGTCGGGCGACGAAGCGCGAGTTGTGCACAGGCCCCGCTTCGAAACGGTTTCCCAGCTCTCTCTAGTTGCTAGTAGTAGTAGGGGCTGTGGATACCGTGGATAACCGCGTTTTCGCAGCTCAGGCCGGGAATTTTGTCCACCGACCCTGTGGGCGACGGCGGTGGACAACCTCGGGTTTCTGTGGAGAACAGAAAGTTCTGCACACCCCATGCACAGCCGAGGGCCACTTCTCCCCAGCGCCGTCCCCAGCTTTACCCACCTTTCCCACAGCCCAACCCGGCACCTTCGTGTGACGCCTTTCACTCGACACGGTGAGGTGGCGCGTTGCGTTGCCGAACAGTGGACAGCGATGTGGAGAAGCTGGTGATCGCTGGGGACAACTGCCCCCAGCCTGTGGGTTGCCGGTGGACAACTTCGTCCCCAGCCTGTGGATCACGGTTTTGTCCACAGCCTGTGGAGATCTTTCGTCCACGAATCCACAACCACTTGACCTGGACTGATGGTCTCTCACCCCCAGTGCCTGTGGACACGATCTGGACAACTTCACAGTCCCCAGGATGTGGACGGAAGAAAGTCGCCGAATCTGTGGAGGGCGGCCGTAACTTGGCAGGTATTCGAACAGCGGGCGGCGGACGCGGGGGTGCGGAGGGGCGGCGAACCTCGTCCGGAGAGGCGCGGATCGGCCCCGGAAGGGCCTTGGGAGTGCCTCTGAAGGGCCTAGGACCGCTTCAGAACGGCTTCAGAACGGCTCCCGAGCGGCTGCCGGGTGGCTCCTGCGCGGCGCCGGCTTGGCTCAAGGACAGCTGCGAATCGGCTGGGGATCGCCCCCGAACGACTGCCGGATCCTTCGGGACGCCTTCCCCGGCGCCCGCCGAAGCGCCTTCTCGGCCCCCCTCCTGACGCTGCCCCGATCGATCCCTGCTGCTGTCCCGGTCCACTCCCGGCGCCGCCCCGCCCGCCTCCCGGGCATGCCGAAGGGCGCCTCGGGAGACCTCGATCCCCGGGGCGCCCTTCGGCGTCGTAACGCTGCTGTCGGTGTCGTAACTCTGCGGCTGCTAGCCGTTCTTGATGCGGTTGGTCAGCTCGGTGACCTGGTTGTAGATCGATCGCCGCTCGGCCATCAACGCGCGGATCTTCCGGTCGGCGTGCATGACCGTGGTGTGGTCGCGGCCACCGAACTGCGCGCCGATCTTCGGCAGGGAGAGGTCGGTCAGCTCGCGGCACACGTACATGGCGATCTGCCGGGCCGTGACCAGTTGTCGGCCGCGCGAACTGCCGCACAGGTCCTCGACCGTGATGCCGAAGTAGTCGGCGGTCGCACCCATGATCGCCGTCGCGGTGATCTCCGGTGTCGAGTCCTCGCCGCCCGGGATGAGGTCCTTGAGGACGATCTCGGTGAGACCGAGGTCCACCGGCTGCCGGTTGAGCGACGCGAACGCCGTCACCCGGATCAGCGCCCCCTCCAGCTCGCGGATGTTGCGCGAGATGCGGGAGGCGATGAACTCCAGTACCTCCGGCGGGGCGTTGAGCTGCTCCTGCACCGCCTTCTTACGAAGGATGGCGATTCGCGTCTCCAGCTCGGGCGGCTGGACGTCGGTGATCAGGCCCCACTCGAAACGGTTCCGCAGCCGGTCCTCCAGCGTGACCAGCTGCTTCGGCGGCCGGTCGCTGGAGAGCACGATCTGCTTGTTCGCGTTGTGGAGCGTGTTGAACGTGTGGAAGAACTCCTCCTGCGTCGACTCCTTGTCCGCGAGGAACTGGATGTCGTCGACAAGAAGGATGTCCATCTCGCGGTACCGCTTGCGGAAGCTGTCGCCCTTGCCGTCGCGGATCGAGTTGATGAACTCGTTGGTGAACTCCTCCGAGCTCACGTACCGCACGCGCGTGCCGGGGTACAGGCTCCGCGCGTAGTGCCCGATCGCGTGCAGCAGGTGCGTCTTGCCGAGCCCCGACTCCCCGTAGATGAAAAGGGGGTTGTACGCCTTCGCGGGCGCCTCGGCGACGGCGACCGCAGCCGCGTGCGCGAACCGGTTGGACGCGCCGATGACGAACGTGTCGAAGAGGTACTTCGGGTTCAGGCGCGCGGTCGGCTCGCCAGGACCGGCCGCCGGCGCGGGCTTCGAGCCCAGCGGTCCGGGCGACCCCGGACCACCGCGGTGCACATGGCCGGAGTTGGAGTGCGAGTCGGACAGATCGCGTCGCGCGTCGCGCTGGTTGTACTGCTCGCGGGACTTCTCGTACTCGGCCCGCGACTGCTCGTACTCCGCGCGCTGCTGCTCGTACGACGGACGCTCCATCGACTGCGGGCGGTACTCCTGCGCCGGCGGTGCGTACGGGTCCTGCTGCGGCTGGTACGAGTCCTGGGGCGGCCCGTACTTGTCCTTCGCCGGTGCCCCGTACTGGTCCTGGGACGGCGATCCGTACTGGTCCTGCGACGGCGACGCGTAAGGGTCGCGGTCCGGGAAGCCGAGCCGCTGCTGCTGCCATCCGTAGTCGTCCTGGGACGGCCGCGGCCAGGCGCCCGGCTCGGGGCGCTGGTACTCCGACGGATAGGCGGGACGCGCGGTCGGCAGCTGGTCGCCGGGGCCGCCCGGGAGCGGCTCGGCGCGATGACGGCCGTAGCCCCCCTCGTAGGGGTCGCGGCTCTGCTCGGGTTCTTCGTAGCGGCGCTGGGGCTGGGCGGGGGGTGCCGGCGGGCCGGGGGGCTCGCCGGCGGAGTCGTCGACGGTGATCGCGATACGGATCGGCCGGCCGCACTCGCGGCTCAGCGTCTCGCTGACGATCGGGGCGAGGCGGCCTTCGAGCACGCCCTTCGCAAATTCGTTCGGTACGGCGAGCAGGGCGGTGTCGGCGACGAGTGCCAGGGGTTGGCAGCGCCGGATCCAGTGCTCGTCCTTGGTTTCGACACCCTGCCCACGCCCCTCACCGAGAAGTTGCTCCAGCACTCGTGGCCACACTGCGGCAAGATCGGCAGGTACGTCAGCCACAGGGCACGCTCTCTCACGGGTCCCACGAACGTGTGGTTCGCGGACGGGACGGGATGTAAATCGGGTGGGACGCTCGGGAAAAAGGTGTGGGGGCGGGGGACAAAGGAACGAATCGGAGTCCAGCCACGGTAGTCAGGGCGACGGGTGCGGTTCAAGTTGTTGTCCCCAGCCTGTGGATAGTGTCTCGCTGTGACCGCTGGTTTGACCGGATGGCGTAGCCCCGCGTACCGTGACCAGGTCGAGTTGTCGATGGCTGCTGCCGCCTGCCTCCGATGGGCACAGATCGCTTCGAGGTGATCGGGAAGCGGTGCACTCGGGCGTAACTGCGAGCTACTCGTGGGCGCACGGTGACAGCCAGGACGGCACCCGCCACCACCGATTTATTTCTGGAGCCCCCTCGTGAGCAAGCGCACCTTCCAGCCGAACAACCGTCGTCGTGCCAAGACCCACGGCTTCCGCCTGCGGATGCGTACCCGTGCCGGTCGCGCGATTCTCGCGAACCGTCGTGGCAAGGGTCGCGCCAGCCTGTCCGCCTGATCCCGATCAGGTCATGACGTCGTGCTGCCTACCGAGCATCGGCTGAGGCGGCGCGAAGACTTCGCGACCGCGGTACGACGGGGTCGCCGGGCCGGCCGCCCGCTTCTCGTCGTCCACTTTCGTAGCGGTGCCACGGACCCGCACGCGCCAGGGGAGAGCGCTCCCCCGACGCGTGCGGGTTTCGTCGTCAGCAAGGCAGTGGGCGGCGCCGTGGTGCGCAACAAGGTGAAGCGCAGACTTCGCCATCTGATGCGCGAGCGAGTCGCCCTGTTTCCCCCCGGTAGCCTGGTAGTCGTACGAGCGCTGCCCGGAGCGGGCGACGCCGACCATGCACAGCTGGCCCAAGACCTGGATGCCGCCGTTCAGCGGCTGCTGGGAGGGGGCGCGCGATGAAGTACCCGCTACTGGCGCTGATCAAGCTGTACCAGTGGACGATCAGCCCTTTGCTGGGGCCTGTGTGCAAGTACTACCCGTCGTGCTCCCACTACGGCTACACGGCCATAGACCGGCACGGCGCGATCAAGGGCACCGCGCTCACGGCCTGGCGCATCCTGCGCTGCAATCCGTGGTCGCTGGGGGGTGTGGACCATGTCCCACCGCGCAAGCGTCCGCGGTGGCACGAGATGTTGCGGGGCGCATGGCGCGCCCGCAAGGGCGGGACCTCCGCCGCCGAAACGGCCACTGAAGGGCTGAGTCCTTCGAGCCCGGCCGCAGAGACACCGTCCCATGCCCAAGGAGCATGATTAGTGGACACGATTGCCAGTCTTTTCAGCTTCATCACGACACCCGTTTCCTGGGTCATCGTCCAGTTCCACTCGGTGTACGGGAAGGTTTTCGGTCCCGACACGGGCTGGGCCTGGGGCCTGTCCATCGTGTCCCTGGTGATCCTGATCCGCATCTGTCTGATCCCGCTCTTCGTGAAGCAGATCAAGGCGACCCGGGCCATGCAGACCCTGCAGCCCGAGATGAAGAAGATCCAGGAACGCTACAAGAACGACAAGCAGCGTCAGTCCGAAGAGATGATGAAGCTGTACAAGGAGTCGGGTACCAACCCGCTCTCCTCGTGCCTTCCCATCCTGGCGCAGTCCCCGTTCTTCTTCGCCCTCTACCACGTACTCAATGGCATCGCGTCGAACAAGACCATCGGCGTGATCAACGAGTCCCTGCTTGCCAGTGCCCAGAAGGCGCACATCTTCGGTGCCCCGCTGGCCGCGAAGTTCACGGACGGCAGCAGCAAGGTCGCGGCCCTCGGCGCCACGCTGACCGACGTCCGGGTCGTCACCGCGATCATGATCGTGATGATGTCGGCGTCGCAGTTCTACACGCAGCGCCAGCTGATGACGAAGAACGTCGACACCACGGTGAAGACCCCGTTCATGCAGCAGCAGAAGATGCTGATGTACGTCTTCCCGGTCATGTTCGCCATCTTCGGCATCAACTTCCCCGTCGGTGTCCTCGTCTACTGGCTGACCACCAACGTGTGGACCATGGGTCAGCAGATGTACGTCATCCACAACAACCCGACCCCGGGTTCCAAGGCTCAGGCCGCTTACCTGGAGCGCCTGACCAAGCACGTCACGCACCACGAGAAGACCCGCAGCCGGGGCGAGAAGGCCATCGTCAAGGCGATCGTCTCCAAGGGCCGTGACCGCAACGAGTTCGAGCGCAAGTTCATCAACAGCCTTACGAAGGTGGGCCTCGTGGCCCAGCCGGACGGCACCGTGGTGAAGGGCGAGAGCACGGCTGTGGAGTCCGAGGACGGTACGCCGACCCCGGCCGTCCCCAGGCGTCAGCAGCCCAAGCGGCAGACCAAGGCCCAGCGCCAGTCCGCCGCCGCGAAGGCCGCCGACGACAATGCCGAGAACGCGGCCGACGATACGGACGAGCCGAAGACCTCGCTGAGCAAGTCGGACGAGCCCGAGGACGCCAAGCCCGCCACCGCCGCGAAGAAGCCCGCCCCGAAGCCTGCCGGCGGCACCCGCAGCAAGGCCCAGTCCGGACAGCGCAAGGGTCCGCAGCGGCCCAAGTCCCCGTCCAAGAAGTAAGAAGGAGTCCATCCCGTGACGGAAGGCACCACCTCCGCCGCTGCCGAGGGTGCAGACACCCTGTCCCGCCTGGAGCAGGAGGGCGAGATCGCGGCGGACTATCTCGAGGGTCTGCTGGACATCGCCGATCTCGACGGCGACATCGACATGGATGTCGAGGCCGACCGCGCCGCTGTCTCGATCATCAGCGACAGCAGTGGCCGCGATCTCCAGAAGCTCGTCGGCCGCGACGGTGAGGTGCTGGAGGCACTTCAGGAGCTCACCCGCCTGGCCGTGCACCGGGAGACCGGGGACCGCAGCCGGCTGATGCTGGACATCGCCGGGTACCGTGCCAAGAAGCGCACCGAGCTCTCAGAGCTGGGCGCCAAGGCCGCGGCCGACGTCAAGAACACCGGCGAGCCGGTGAAGCTGAACCCGATGACCCCGTTCGAGCGCAAGGTCGTGCACGACGCCGTCAAGGCCGCGGGACTGCGCAGCGAGTCGGAGGGCGAGGAGCCGCAGCGCTTCGTCGTCGTGCTTCCCGCCTGATCGGTCCCTACGGTTCCACCGGCCCCGTCTGTTGAGCAGACGGGGCCGAACTTTGTCAGCCTGATAGTCCTGTAGTTCTGGTGGTCCTGGTGATCAGCGCCCAATGCGCTTTTGCGGTACGGAAGGACGGTTCCCCGTGACGGAGGCAGCGGAGCTTCCCCCCGCGCCCGAGCAGGCGCGCGAGGTGTTCGGCGATCGCTTCGATGACGCGGTGCGATACGCGGAGCTGCTCGCCGACGCGGGTGTGCAGCGTGGTCTCATCGGCCCAAGGGAGGTGCCCCGCCTGTGGGAACGGCACCTGCTGAACTGCGCGGTCCTCTCGGAGGTCGTGCCGGACGGAGTGACGGTGTGCGATGTCGGCTCCGGCGCCGGCCTCCCCGGCATTCCCTTGGCCCTGGTCCGTGAGGACATCAAGATCACCCTGCTCGAACCGCTGCTCCGCCGTACGAACTTCCTCAACGAGGTCGTCGAACTCCTGGGCCTCGACCATGTCACCGTCGTACGGGGGCGCGCCGAGGAGGTCATGGGCAAGCTGCAGCCGGTCCATGTGGTGACGGCGCGGGCCGTGGCTCCGCTGGAGCGGCTGGCCACCTGGGGCATCCCGCTGCTCCGCCCGTACGGCGAGATGCTGGCGCTCAAGGGGGATACGGCCGAGGAGGAGCTCAAGAGTGCGGCGTCCGTGCTCAGCAAGCTCGGAGCGGTGGAGACGTCCATCCTTCAGGTCGGCGAAGGCATCGTGGATCCGCTGTCCACGGTCGTTCGTGTCGAGGTCGGAGAGAGCCCCGGAGGGGTGCGCTTCGCGGCGAAGCGGGCCAAGGCGGCTCGCACGGGGCGTACCCGTCGGCGTCGTTGAGGATGCCTCAGTGCTTGAGGCGGGTCGGTCTCAGCACATGAGGTGTGTCGCTGATCCGTCCTGACGACGAAACTTACTCCACACAAGCTGCCAAACCTACGCATGCCGGAGTGTCGCGACAGTTCGGCCTCGGCTGCTGTGCATCGTGTTTCACGTGAAACGTCGCTCACTGCTACACGGCATCATCAGTCGCGGCCGCGCCGCGGCCGGACCCCGCGACCGGAAGCCTCTCGGATCACTCGGAGAGGGCACGGAGTTGTCCACAGAGGTGGAATTCTCCACAGAACAACAGGCCTCACTGGTTCACGACCCTGAAGACATGGGAGGCTCTGTTCATTGCGAGCCTGAAGTCGAGGAGAGTGAATCCTTGCGGTCCGACGCCAACATCGCGGGACCGATGACCGATCCGGTCCCCGGTCCCCGTACCGAGTCGATGGGGGAGGATGTTTCACGTGAAACACCGCCCCCTATGGACGACACTCCCATCGGTCGTGCTGCCCAACTGGCGGTGGAAGCCCTAGGTCGTGCCGGCGAGGGCCTGCCGCGGCCCGAGCAGACCCGAATCATGGTCGTCGCCAACCAGAAGGGCGGGGTGGGCAAGACGACGACGACCGTCAATCTTGCCGCTTCGCTGGCACTGCACGGTGCCCGTGTTCTGGTGGTCGACCTCGACCCACAGGGCAACGCGTCCACGGCACTGGGGATTGACCACCACGCGGAAGTTCCTTCTATCTACGACGTGTTGGTCGACAGCAGACCTCTCTCGGAGGTCGTGCAGCCGGTTCTTGATGTCGAAGGTCTCTTCTGCGCCCCTGCCACCATCGATCTGGCCGGTGCGGAGATCGAGCTCGTGTCCCTGGTGGCACGAGAGAGCAGACTGCAGCGGGCGATTCAGGCCTACGAGCAGCCGCTGGACTACATCCTCATCGACTGTCCGCCCTCGCTCGGCCTGCTGACGGTCAATGCGTTGGTCGCCGGTGCGGAGGTCCTCATCCCGATCCAGTGCGAGTACTACGCACTGGAAGGCCTCGGACAACTGCTCCGCAACGTCGACCTGGTGCGGGGGCACCTCAACCCCAACCTCCATGTGTCGACCATCCTGCTCACCATGTACGACGGCCGGACGCGTCTCGCGTCCCAGGTCGCGGACGAGGTGCGCAGCCACTTCGGCGACGAGGTGCTGCGGACGAGCATTCCCCGCTCTGTTCGTATCTCCGAGGCGCCGAGTTACGGGCAGACGGTACTGACCTACGATCCCGGATCGAGCGGTGCCCTCTCCTACTTTGAAGCAGCAAGGGAAATCGCGCTGAAGGGTGTGGGCGTCAGCTACGACGCACCGCATGCGCATATCGGCGCTCAGAGCGACCAGAGCATGGTGGAGGGCATCCAGTGAGCGAGCGACGGAGGGGTTTGGGCCGTGGGCTCGGCGCACTGATCCCCGCAGCCCCGACAGGGGAGAAGACAGCGGCTCCGGCCGTACTGGGGGGCGGCGCTGCTTCCGTGTCCCCCACGGTTGTTCCGGTCATCACCGGCGACCGAGGGGTGGCAGCGGCGAAGGTCACCACGCTGCCGCCGGTCTCCTATGAAACAGAGGACTCGTCGACGTACGGCGCTCCGGAGATGCCGGCACCTCCCGTCGGTGCCTTCTTCGCCGAGTTGCCCCTCGACGACATCACGCCGAACTCGCGCCAGCCGCGTGAGGTGTTCGACGAGGACGCGCTGCAGGAGCTCGTCACCTCCATCAAGGAGGTCGGCCTCCTCCAGCCCGTCGTCGTACGCCAGATCGGCCCGACGAGCTACGAGCTCATCATGGGCGAGCGGCGCTGGCGGGCCTGCCGTGAGGCGGGACTTGAGGCGATCCCGGCGATCGTGCGGGCCACGGACGACGAGAAGCTTCTCCTGGACGCTCTCCTGGAGAACCTGCACCGCGCCCAGCTGAACCCGCTCGAAGAGGCGGCTGCCTACGACCAGTTGCTCAAGGACTTCAACTGCACGCACGACCAGTTGGCGGACCGCATCGGTCGTTCCCGCCCGCAGGTCTCCAACACCCTGCGTCTGCTGAAGCTCTCGCCGTCGGTCCAGCGCCGGGTCGCCGCCGGAGTACTCTCCGCCGGTCACGCCCGGGCATTGCTCTCCGTCGACGACTCGGAGGAGCAGGACCGGCTGGCTCACCGGATCGTGGCCGAGGGACTCTCGGTACGGGCCGTCGAAGAGATCGTGACCCTCATGGGTTCACGGCCCCAGACGGCTCAGCGTTCCAAGGGTCCGCGGGCTGGCGCCCTGGTCTCCCCGGCGCTGAGCGACCTCGCCACCCGTCTCTCGGATCGGTTCGAGACCCGGGTGAAGGTCGACCTGGGCCAGAAGAAGGGCAAGATCACTGTCGAGTTCGCCTCGATGGAGGACCTTGAGCGGATCCTCGGCTCGCTGGCCCCGGGCGAGGGACCGGTCCTGCAGCGGAGCCTGCTGGACGACGACTCGGAGGACGAGGCCTGAGTCGTCCGGCTACGGCATGGGTTGGGTTCGTCCGACCCGCAGAGCGGGCCGTGTCCGGTGTGTACCGGAACACGGCCCGCTCTTTGCTTTCTGTCGGTATCGATGAAATCGCATCATGGATACGATGCGTTCGGGTATGGCGCATCCACCTGGCAGCACCTCTTAGGGGAGGCGGGGGCCATGCGAACGGTGAGCCGCACCGGACTGGTGAGCGCGGGTCTGGGCCTGGGGGCGGTCGGCGGGTTCGTCGGCAGTCTGCTCAGGGAACGCAGCGCTCTGACTGCCGCCCGCGACGCTGCGGGCGAGGGAAGCGAGGATCAGCCTTCATGGGGCGTCGGCTCGTACCGCTCACGCTGGACAACCTCCCGGACATTCCCCAGCGCTGTAGGTCGTGCGTCTTCTGGGAGCTGGACCCCGTCAGCGGACAGGCCGCGCTAAAGGCAGGCACGTCGTCACTGGAGAAGGAAGCCTGGATCTCCTCCGTCCTGCTGGACTGGGGCTCCTGCGGCCGGGTCGTCTACGTCGATGACGTACCAGTGGGCTTCGTCCTCTACGCGCCGCCTGCCTACGTCCCCCGGTCCACGGCGTTTCCCACGAGTCCGGTGTCGCCGGACGCCGTGCAGCTGATGACGGCGTTCATCATGCCGGGCTACCAGGGGCAGGGACTGGGCCGGGTCATGGTCCAGACGGTTGCCAAGGATCTGTTGCGACGGGGCTTCAAGGCGATCGAGGCCTTCGGCGATGCCCGCTCGAAAGAGGCCGCCTGCGTCCTGCCTGCCGATCATCTGCTCGCCGTGGGCTTCAAGACGGTCCGGCTGCATCCCACCTATCCACGGCTGCGGCTGGAGCTGCGTACGGCGCTCTCCTGGAAGGAAGACGTGGAGCTGGCGCTCGACCGGCTGCTGGGGGCCGTACAGAAGGAACCAGCGCTGCGACCGCTCTAGGCCTGCTTCAAAGCGAAAGGCTGCTTCAAAGCGAATGGGCCGACTCCGGGGAGTCGGCCCATTCGTGTTTCACGTGAAACATCACTCGGCGATGAAGTCCTCAAGGTCGCGAACGATCGCGGCCTTCGGCTTGGCACCAACGATGGTCTTGGCGACCTCGCCACCCTGGTACACGTTCAGGGTCGGGATGGACATGACGCCGTACTTGGCGGCAGTACCCGGGTTCTCGTCGATGTTGAGCTTGACGATCTCGATCTTGTCGCCGTACTCGGCGGCGATGGCCTCGAGGGACGGAGCGATCTGGCGGCACGGACCGCACCAGGAGGCCCAGAAGTCCACCAGGACGGGCTTGTCGCTCTTGAGGACGTCCTCGTCGAAGGAATCGTCGGTCACATTCTTCAGAGTGCCGGCCACGGCGGGCTCCTTAACTTATTCGTGCGGTGGGGCGGATGGGGGTCAGACGGTGGTCTTCGCGGGCTCTGCCTTCTCCTCGTCCGCGAGGGCGGCGAGGAAACGTTCGGCGTCCAGAGCGGCGGAGCAGCCGGTGCCTGCGGCGGTGATCGCCTGGCGGTAGGTGTGGTCGACCACGTCACCGGCGCCGAAGACACCGGTCAGGTTGGTCCGGGTCGAGGGCGCCTCAACCTTCAGGTAGCCCTCGCCGTCCAGCTCCAGCTGGCCCTTGAAGAGCTCCGTGCGAGGGTCGTGGCCGATCGCGATGAACAGACCCGTCACCGCGAGGTCCGAGAGTTCCCCGGTCTTCAGGTTGCGCAGCTTGAGGCCGGCGAGCTTCGGGTCGCCCTCGATCTCGGCGATCTCGCTGTCCCAGACGAACTTGATCTTCGGGTCGGCGAAGGCGCGCTCCTGCATCGCCTTGGAGGCACGCAGGCTGTCCCGGCGGTGGACGATCGTCACGGACTTGGCGAAGCGGGAGAGGAAGGTCGCCTCCTCCATCGCCGTGTCGCCACCCCCGATGACGGCGATGTCCTGGTCCTTGAAGAAGAATCCGTCACAGGTGGCACACCAGGAGACACCCCGGCCGGACAGCGCGTCCTCGTTCGGCAGGCCCAACTTGCGGTGCTGCGAGCCCGTGGTGACGATGACGGCCTTCGCCCGGTGCACGGTGCCCGAGGTGTCCGTGACGGTCTTGATCTCACCGGTCAGGTCGACGGAGACCACGTCGTCGGGGATCAGCTCGGCGCCGAAGCGCTCGGCCTGGGCGCGCATGTTATCCATGAGCTCGGGGCCCATGATGCCGTCCTGGAAGCCAGGGAAGTTCTCGACCTCGGTGGTGTTCATCAGCGCGCCACCGGCGGTGACGGCGCCTTCGAACACCAGCGGCTTCAGCGACGCGCGCGCGGTGTAGAGCGCCGCCGTGTAGCCGGCGGGCCCGGAGCCGATGATGATCACGTTTCGGACGTCGCTCACGGCTTGGTTCCTCGTCTCTGGACTGCGTCAGTACGACCGGCGGGAGCCCCTTTCAGAGCTTCCACCCCACCCAACGGATCCTACGGGGCCCGCATTCCCACTGTGTCCGGGCACACGAAGACGGCACGCCGTAGTGAGATACCACGCCGACCGAAGAGAGGACCGGAGACAAGACGTCCGCAGTCAGGAACGCGGGTACGACCGGGTCAGAAGGACCTTGCCAGGGGTGGACGTCTGGCGGCTCGTGCATGCCCCGTCGACGACGTAAGCCGTGACCCGGCTGTTGTCCGAAGCGTCGGGCAGCACCACGAGATAGGCGGCCTTCCCGTCGTAGGTCCCTTGCTTGGAACCGAGGACGTCCTCATTGCCGCGGTCGATGCCTTGGCGGACGCAGTCCGGGATGCCGTCGGAAGGCTTGATGAGGGTCTGGGGAGTCTTGGTGGAGGACTTCCCGGTGCCCGGGTCGGTTTCGGCCTTCCAGGGCTTCTCGCCGCCAGTGGCGCCCTGGCTCGTGGCCGTTTTGGTGGAGAGCAGCTCCGAGACCTGGCTCTCCAACTTCCCCTTGGAGAAGGTGTCCGCGGAACTGGTGGGGTTCCCCTGAGCCGTGTCGGACGACTTGTGGTCGCCCAGCGACTGGATGAAGAGAGAGCCGGCTCCCAGAACGGCCGCGGTGAACACGGCTCCCAGCACGATCCTCCCGCGACGTCCGCCGCGATTCCGCTCTTTGCGTCCGGGGCCGGTCGCCGCGTGCGCACGTCCCGACGGGCGGTCCGACGGAGGCGATGTTTCACGTGAAACATGCGTCTCGGTGCCCTCGCGGTCCTCACCCGACGTGGCCCGGTACGCACTCACCAACGTCGGCGTGGACAGGGACTCGGGGGCGTCGGCACCCAGCAGGGCTTCCGCGGCGAGGGCGGTGTCGATACGGCTCGCGATCTCGGCGGGCATGCGCGGTGGGCCTGGAAGTGCGCCCAGCAGTCCCCGGATCTCCTCCAGGGAGTCATGGACGTCCGCACAGAGTTCGCACTCGTCCAGATGCCGTTGTACCTCCGCGGTCCTGGACGGCGGGAGAAGGCCCTCGGTGAGGTCGGAGATCTCCGCGACGTCCGGGTGCCCGGTCGTGTCTGTCGTGGATGTCACGCTCGCCCACCTCCGCCCTTCACAGCAGCTGAATCGCTCGGCCCTGCATCCTCGGGGCCCGAGTCGCGGGGTCCCGCTGCCGGTGGGACGGATGTCCCCTGCGCCCGGTTCCGTCCTGCGTCCGGTTCGTTGCCGTCACCGGCTCTTTCCGGCCGTAGATGGGTGAGCAGCGGAAGCAGTCTGGCTCTTCCGCGGGCACAGCGGCTCTTCACCGTGCCGGTCGGCACGTCGAGCATGCGGGCGGCCTCTGCGACGGGGTAGCCCTGCATGTCCACGAGGACGAGGGCGGCGCGCTGGTCGGGCGGGAGGGTGCCCAGGGCTTCCAGCAGTTGGCGGTGCAGGTCGTTGCGTTCGGCGGGAGCCGAGGCCGACTCGTGCGGCTCCAGGAGCTGTTCCAGGCGCTCGGTGTCGTCGACCGGAGACGTCTTCCTGGACGCCGCCTTGCGGGCGCGGTCCAGGCAGGCGTTCACGGTGATCCGGTGCAGCCAGGTCGTGACGGCCGACTGGCCGCGGAAGGTGTGGGCGGCCCGGTAGGCGGAGACGAGGGCGTCCTGGACCGCGTCAGCGGCCTCCTCGCGGTCGCCCAGCGTGCGCAGGGCCACGGCCCAGAGCCGGTCCCGGTGTCGCCGTACGAGTTCGCCGAAGGCCTCCGGGTCGCCTTCAACATGGCGGGCGAGCAGATCCTGATCGCTCGTCCCGTCGTATCCGGCGCCTTCCGCCATCGGACCCCCTCCCCCTCCGGTGAGACGTCAGCCCGTGAACTTCACGTCGGTGATGGCCTGCTTGTAGCCGGCGTTGCTGTACTGGTCCCGGTCCGCGTGCGGCAGAGCGGTGAGCCAGACAAGAACGTACCGGCTCTTCACGTGCTTGGTGACCTTCACCGTCGCACTGGTCCCGGTCGTCGTGACGGTGCCGATCTGCGTCATGGAGTCCAGCGAGGAGGGCGACAGCGAGTCGGCCGCGTAGAGCTTCACCGTCGTGTGATCGCCGCTGTAGTAGAGCCCTATGGTCGCCGTGGAGACATCCTGGGCCGAACCGAGGTCGTAGACGATGCCCACGCCCGGCTTGTAGGGCGCGAGCACCGGGCCCCCTATGAAGCTCGAGGTCCTCCAGTATGTCGACGAGTCGCCGTCGTAGGTCTTGTCGACGTCGCCCGGATGCTGGGCGTCGCCCTTCGCCACGAACTCCTGGGCGTCTTGGATCGTGAGCGTCTTGACCGGCTTGGTCTTGTCGCCGCTCTTGTCGTTCCCGTCCGTCGTCTGCGTCTGCTTCGTGTCGTCGGACTTGTTGCCCTGCTCCATGAGAGCGTCCGCGAGCTGCCAACTGCCCAGGCCCAGCGCGGCGATCAGCAGCGCGGACACGGCCCACTTGAGGGCCTTGCCGGTGCGGCTCTGCAGGGGGGCCGGCGGGGTCGGCACGGCCTGGGTGGCGCCGGGGCGCGGTGCGGGGCGGCCGTACGTGCCCTGCTGGTACGTCGTGCGCTGGTACTCGGGCGGTGCGGTGAACGCGGGCTCCGGCGGGCGGATGCGGGGCATCTCGCCGATCGCCTTCACCAGCTCCTCCGGCGTGGTGCATGCGGCTTCGTGCCGGGAGGCCGTGGCGCCGTCGTTGGCGAGCGCACGCATGGCGAGCTCCGACAGGCCGCGGTGGACACCTGCGCGCACCTGGTCGGGGGCGATGAGACCGACGCCCTTGGGCAGCCCGGACAGGCCGTAGGCGTCGTCCTCGTACGGCCAGCGCTGGGTGAGTGCCGCGTACAGCAGGGCGCCGATCGCCTCCGTGTCCGTGCGCTGCGGAGTGTCCGAACTGATGCCGCGCAGCGCGGCGTTGACGGCCAGACCGCGGATGCGCCACTGGCCGGACGAGGTGCGCAGCACGGCGTTCGGGTTCAGGCGCAGATGGGCGAGGCCTTCGCGGTGCGCTGCGGCCATGGCTGAGGCGATCTGACTGACCATCTGGTAGGCGTCGTGCACCTCCAGCGGGCCGGGGGCCAGAAGAGCCGTCAGTTCCGTGGCGTCGGGCAGCCATTCGTGGACGACGTAGACGAGGTCGTTCTCCTCCACGGCGTCCAGGACCTGGACGAAGCGGGGATCACCCAGCAGCGCCGAGGAACGGGCCGCGGCCAGCACGGAACGGGCCCGCGCATGGTCCGCGGGCAGGATGTGGACGCCGACGGCACGGCGGAGTTTCTCGTCCACCGCACGCCAACTGCTGAAGCCGTCCAGACGGGTGACGCACTCTTCGAGTCGATAGCGTCTGGCGAGCTTGTGACCGCTGTGCAGTTCGGGAGGTGAGGCCTTCTCGGTTTCCTCGATCCCGCCGCTCCCCTGTGCCTCTTCGCTCTCCGTGTCCCGCTCCGGGTTCTGGGCCACCCCGTCGGCCGTGGACTGGTCCGCCTTGGCGGTCAGCGGCTCGTCGCCGCTGTTGTCTGCCACGTCGACGGCAGCCGTGCTCCGTTCCGCCACCGTCGCTCCTGCCTCCCCATCCGTTGCACGCTGTCCGACGCCGAAACCAATTGTGCCCACAGTCTGCCGCTATGCACGACACACAGCGGCGGACGATGGTTGTGCGTGTGCCCCCGCCTCAGCGCCCCAAGCGCCCGCGCACCATGCCGACGAGGGAGTTGAGCTCCTCGATGCGCATGCGGCGGGCGGCGACGTAGAAGATTCCGAGCAGTACGGCACCGCCCACCAGAAGCGCGGCGAACGAGCCGACGACCCCCTGGCCGAGCGTATGTCCGATCCCGTAGCAGGCCGCACCACTGAGCAGCGCGGCCGGCACGGAGGCGATACAGAGCCGAGCGTACGTCCGCAGCACGCGAGCGCCGTCCAGGTCGCCGTTCAGCCGCTTGCGCAGCCGGTTCCAGGCGACGCCGACGCCGATCGCGTACGCGAGGCCGTACGAGGCGGCCATGCCGACCACGGCCCAGCGGGCCGGGAGCACGAAGTAGCAGGCCACTGAGGCGCCGGCGTTGACGGCGGCCACGATGACCGTGTTGTAGAAGGGAGTTCGGGTGTCCTCGTACGCGTAGAAGGCGCGCAGGACGACGTACTGCACCGAGTACGGGATCAGGCCGAGGGCGAAGGCCATCAGCATGAAGCCCATGTTGGTGGCTGAACCGATGCCCGAGGAGCCGAAGATCAGGGTGCACATCGGGATACCCAGGGCGAGGAGCCCGAAGGCGATGGGCACGATCGCGACGGCGGTCGTCCGCAGGCCCTGGGAGATGTCGTCGCGGACGGCTCCGCTGTCGCCTTCGGCGGCCGAGCGCGAGATACGAGGCAGCAGGGCGGCCATCAGGGAGACGGTGATGATCGCCTGCGGCAGACCCCAGATCAGCTGGGCGTTGGCGTAGGCGGCGAAGCCGGTGCCGTCGACGGGCGAGGACTTGCCCGCGGCGGTGGACAGCTGGGACACGACGATGGCGCCGGCCTGGTTCGCGAGGACGAACAGGACGGTCCACTTGGCGAGCGTCGCGGCCTTGCCGAGGCCGTGGCCCCGCCAGTCGAAGCGCAACCGAAGCCGGAAACCGGTCTCCCGCAGATACGGGATCATCGCGAGCGACTGGACGACCAGGCCGAGCAGCACACCGATGCCGAGCAGCCGCTGGCCCTCCGGCGGGATGTTAGTGACCTTCATGCCGGAGTTCGCGGAGGTGCCGTAGACCCAGATGAACATGCCGAGCGTCACGATGATGACGATGTTGTTCAGGACCGGGGTCCACATCATCGCGCCGAACTTGCCGCGCGCGTTCAGGATCTGGCCCATCACGACGTGGACGCCCATGAAGAAGATCGAGGGCAGGAAGTAGCGGACGAAGGTGACGCCCACCTCGTTGGCCGCCGGGTCGCTGGCCACTGGGTCGGACAGCAGGCGGATCAGGAGGGGTGCCGCGAAGACTGCGAGCGCGGTGAGGGTTCCCAGCGCCACCATCACGAGGGTCAGCAGTCGGTTGGCGAATGCCTCACCGCCGTCCTCGTCCTCTTTCATAGCGCGCACGAGCTGCGGCACGAAGACGGAGTTGAGGCCACCGCCGACGGTCAGGATGTAGATCATGGTCGGCAGCTGGTAGGCGACCTGGAATGTGTCACCGAGCAGGCCGACACCCAGCGCCGAGACGATCAGCGCCGAGCGGACGAAGCCTGTCAGACGGGAGACCATCGTGCCCGCCGCCATCACGGCGCTCGACTTCAACAGCCCCGTGGCCCGCCCGCCCTTCGCGGAAGCGGGAGCCGCTGCGGGCGCCGGAGCCGTCGGGGTGAGCTGCATCGTGGCGTCCGACACCGGGGACGGCGCGGTGGGAGCGTGTCCCGAGGGGGGTGCCGGGGACGGGCCGGGGACCGCCGGGGACTCCATCGGCGGGCGTCCGCTGCCCTGGCCCTGGTCCCGGAAGAGATGGGCGAAGGCGTCCGGCTCGTGGTGCTCCTCGCCGGCCCCGGTCACCAGGTCGTCGACGCCCACGAACTGTGTCGTCCGGGCGTCGTCGCCGTACGGCAGGTACTGGGTCGGGCCCTCCGGTTCGGGCGCCGGGGTCTGCGCCCACACGCGGGGGTCGGGGGCGTACGGGGACTGCGGGGGCTGAGCGTAGAGCGGAGGCTGCGGCTGGTACGTGCCCGGAGGCGGCGGAGGGTGCGCGGCGCGGTCGTAGAGCGCCTCGGCGACCGGGTCCTGGGCGGAGAGGTCCTGCGCCCGGTAGGGGTCCTGGTCGTAGGCGTCCTGGAGGTACATGTCCGCGGGGGGCTGCGGCGGCACCTGGCCGTGTTCGGGCGGCGGACTCTCGGGGTAGCCCGAGCCGCCCGCGCCCTGACCGCGGTCACCGTCGTACGGCGCGTTCATGGTTACCCCACCTCATCGTCCCCGGGCCCACCGGCCACGACATCGCTCAACGGTCCACTCTCTCACCCGTGCCGGACGGGTCGGCGCTTTCCGGTGCGGTGTCCGGTGTCGGGTCACTCGGCTGCTCCGGGTCGTCTGCCCGGGACGGAGTGCCGGACTCCTCCTTGAGACGGTCTTGGGGGCCTACGGGGTTCTCGGGGCCGTCGGGTTCTTCGACCGCTCCGTCGTCGGGCCCGTCGGGGCCCTCCTCCTCGGCCTGGCGGGCGACGGCGCGCTTGCGGTGGGTGTACATGCGGAAGCCGGCGAGGACGAGCAGCAGGACACCGCCGCCGATGACCAGCATGACGGTGGCCGTGACCTCGGTGACCTTCACGTCGAAGCTGACGGCCTGTCCGTACTCCTGGCCGTCCTGCGTGTACAGCTGGGCGACCACGGTCACCTTGCCGTTGGCGTTGGCCGACGTCGTGAACTTCACCGACTGGCTGTGGCCGCCGTTGACCGTGACCCGCTGCTCCGTGTAGGCCTTGCCGCCGATCTTGAGTCGGGTGGGGCTCGTCGAGGTGAGGCGCAGGACCAGGTGGTCGACGCCCTGCACCAGGTTGTTCTGCACGGTCACAGGGATCGTGGCGCTGCGGCCCGAGAGCTTGGTCTCGGACTTGTCGATCAGCTTGACCTGGTCGGTGAGGTCGTCGAGATAGCCCAGCACGCTCTGGCGGAAGTTCTCCGCCTCACCCGCCCGGCCGCGCCACGACGTGGACATCTCACGGTTCACGGCCCGCCCGAAGGGGGTCACCACCCGGGACTCGTCGCTGAGGATCACCCGGAAGTTGTCGAGCTTGTCCTGAGTGGTCGCGATCTCCTCGAAGGCCGACTTCGGCAGTTCCTGCTTCCGCAGCGAGGAGGGGTACGCGGAGGACGACGGGACCTTCGTGGTGGCGCTCGGGTCCGGCTTGGCCTTGGCCGCCGCCGCGAGATCCTGCGATTCGGACCAGGTGCTGCCCTGGAGGGTCGTCAGCGCCTCGGCCATCGCCTGGGCCTGGCTCGCGGTGGGCATGCGCTGCGGGGCGACCACGATGCTGCGCTGCTTGTCCGACTGCAGGTCGAGCGCCAGGCTCTGGGCGAGGAACTTCTGCTCGGCGAGCGTGGCGTCCCCGGCCTTCGTCAGGTCCCCCTCGAACGCCGTCGACAGCCGTGCGTCCGCGACCACCGCCGTCGTACCGCCGCCGATCGGGCGAGCGGCGGAGGGCGTGTACGGCAGGCCGCCGGTCTCCTGGAGGCTGTCGCTGCGGGCGATCACCTTGTCGGCGCCGGCCGAGGTGGCGACCTTGATGATCGACGGGTCCACGGCGCCGCTCACCGGCCAGGCGAAGTCCGTGTTCGGCGTCACGTGGAGCACCGTCTCCACGGTGGTGGCGGCGACGTCCGTGGCGTCCTTGAGGTGGCTCAGCGAGCCGGTGACGCTGGTGCCGTTGTGCGCGAGGGACGCCAGGTCGGGGTCGGCGAAGGGGAGGGCGACGACCTCCTTGTCCGCCACCGCCGACTGCAGCTCGGCCAGCCACGCCTTGGCGACCGCCTGGTGGGTCCCCGTCGTCGTGGTGTCGCCGTCTCCCTGGATCTTGTAGCTGCGGGTCATCGCGTCCACGGAGGCCAGCAGGTCCGGGTCGATCACCCAGGTGACGTCGAGGTCCTTGCCCAGCGACAGCATCTGGTCGAGCCGCCCGCCCGGCGAGATCTCCTTGGCGAGGTCGTCGTTGAGGAAGACCGGCGTCTGCTGTTCGTTGGAACCCGTCTGCGCCGTCATGTGGACGCCGGAGACGAGGGGCCACAGATACGTCGTCTTCGTCTTCGTGTCCGCTTCGCCGGGCTGCCACGGCAGGAACGTCCGCTGGATGCCCAGCACCTGATCCCACGGCTGCGCCGAGGTCTGGCCGGAGAGCGAGACGGCAAGCGGGTACACGCCGTTGTCACCGAGGTCCAGCTTGTCCACCGGTACGGAGAGGGTGAAGGGCTCGGCGACGCCCGGCGTGAGCTTGGCGAACTTCTCGGTGTACTTGTCGCCGACCTCCGAGCCGTCGACGCCCTGGATGTAGTCGGTGCGCTTGGCGACGGTGTCGATCGCCGAGCGGGTGCTCAGCGCCTGCCCCAGGCGCAGACCCACGTGGGCGCCGGTGACCGCCTGCTTGCCGTTGTTCGTCACCGTTCCGGAGATGGTCAGCGTGTCCCCGTCCGTGGGGACGCTGGGGCTGAACGTGTCCACGGAGACCGACACCGTCTGAGAGCCGGAGACGGCCTGCGCGGACGTCTGCTCGGCCGCACCTGCGGGCGCGACGGCGGACAGCTGGAGGAGGCCGGCCAGCAGAGGCGCCCCGGCGAGCAGTGCGCCGGTGCGCCGCAGCCACTGGCGGGCAGGTGAGGGACACGTCCCCTGGAAGTCTGCCGCCTCGGCCACGCGCTCGCCCGTCCTCGTCATCGTCAGTGGTCGTCGCAATGTGCGTCCACGCATGGTAACGATGCGCGCTGAGGGGAAGTGCCGCGGACTGCTCCACAAGATCGGAGAACAGCGCCGGACCGTCCCGTATGTGCCCGTATAAAAGGGAGCACTCATGTACGTCCTAAGGGCAGTGCTTGTGCGGGTACTGAGGGATATATCCGTGCATGTTTAATGGAGGCGCTCGCGGTGGCCCGGGCCACGTACCCTTTTCTGTTGTGCCGAACGCCAACGAAGACAGCCCCAGTGCCCTGAGCCAGGTGCAGCACCGCGCGGTGAGTGAACTGCTGCGGGTGGCTCCCGTCGCCGACGACCTCGCCCGCCGTTTCCAGGAGGCCGGGTTCTCCCTCGCCCTGGTCGGCGGCTCGGTTCGGGACGCGTTGCTCGCCCGGCTCGGCAATGACCTGGACTTCACGACGGACGCGCGGCCCGAGGACGTACTGAAGATCGTCCGGCCGTGGGCGGACGCCGTGTGGGAGGTCGGGATCGCCTTCGGCACGGTGGGGGCGCAGAAGGACGGCTACCTGATCGAGGTGACCACGTACCGCTCGGAGGCGTACGACCGGACCTCGCGCAAGCCCGAGGTGTCGTATGGCGACTCCATTGAGGAGGACCTCGTCCGGCGTGACTTCACGGTGAACGCGATGGCTGTCGCGCTACCGGAGAAGGAGTTCATCGACCCGCACGGCGGCCTCGATGACCTGGCGGCTCGCGTGCTGCGGACCCCGGGTACCCCCGAGGCGTCCTTCTCGGACGACCCCCTGCGGATGATGCGGGCGGCGCGATTCGCCGCGCAGCTCGACTTCGAGGTGGCTCCCGAGGTCGTCACGGCGATGACGGAGATGTCCGGGCGGATCGAGATCGTCTCGGCCGAGCGGGTCCGGGACGAGCTGAACAAGCTGATCCTCTCCGCGAACCCACGCAAGGGGCTGACTCTGCTGGTCGACACCGGACTCGCCGACCATGTTCTGCCCGAGCTTCCCGCCCTCCGTCTGGAGAGCGACGAGCACCACCGGCACAAGGACGTCTACGAACACACGCTGATCGTTCTGGAGCAGGCGATGGAACTGGAGGGGAACGGTCCCGACCTCACCCTCCGCCTGGCCGCACTGCTGCACGACATCGGCAAGCCCCGCACCCGCCGCTTCGAGAAGGACGGCCGGGTTTCCTTCCACCATCACGAGGTGGTCGGCGCGAAGATGACCAAGAAGCGCATGCTGGAGCTCAAGTACTCCAACGACCTGGTGAAGGACGTCTCCCGTCTCGTCGAACTCCACCTGCGTTTCCATGGCTACGGCACCGGCGAGTGGACCGACTCGGCCGTCCGCCGGTACGTCCGTGACGGCGGCCCGCTCCTCGACCGCCTCCACAAGCTGACCCGTTCGGACTGCACCACACGGAACAAGCGCAGGGCTGCCGCCCTGTCCCGTGCGTACGACGGTCTGGAAGACCGCATCGCCCAGCTCCAGGAGCAGGAGGAGTTGGACTCGATCCGCCCCGACCTCGACGGCAACCAGATCATGGAGATCCTGGGAGTCACGCCCGGGCCGGCCATCGGCCGGGCATACAAGTTCCTGCTGGAACTGCGGCTGGAGAACGGGCCGATGGAGCATGACGTGGCCGTGGCAGCGCTCAAGGAGTGGTGGGCTTCGGAGGGCTGAGATTCAGAGACGGAGCGATGTTTCACGTGAAACATCGCTCCGGACAGTGCGAGGGGCGGTGTTTCACGTGAAACACCGCCCCTCGTCGCAACTGCCTTACTTCGAGTAGTCCTTCAGGCAGAGCAGGAAGTTACTGCCGTCGCCGCTCTCGGTGTACGAGTACTGGAAGTCCTTGGCGGCCGTCGCGCACTTGCTGTCGGCTTCGCTCTCGGAATACTTTCCGCTGATCTTGGCCAACACCACGTACTGAGCCTTCGAGTCACTGCACTTCACGACCTCGAGGTCCGGGTTGGTGTCGCTGGTGCTGCCGCGGTGCATGCAGTCGCCGACCTTTGCGGTGTTGGCGTCATCCTGGCTCGATATGTAGCTGAAGATGGCCGCGCCGGCAGCGATCAGGATGATGACGACGAGCCGGATCATCTTGAAGCTGAACCTACGCCTCGGCTGCGGCGGGACCGGAGCGTACGGGGCCGCGCCCTGAGGCGGGAACCCGGGCTGGCCGGGCTGCTGCGGGTAGCCGCCCTGGGGCGGATACGGCGCCTGACCCTGAGGCGGATACGGCGCCTGCTGGGCCTGGGGCGGGTACGGAGCCGGTGTCTGCGGCGGGCCGTAGGGCTGCTGCCCCTGCGCGTATGGGTTCGGGCTCTGAGGCGGCGGAGTGGTCACTTGGGGTCCCCCTGGAACTTGGGCGCATGGCGCGGTAGGGCACGCGACATGGTGCGAAGTAAGACGCACGTAAGTTACCGGCCCTCACTGACACTCCTGTGAGCCAGGGGGACTCCGTGTCAGTGATGTGACACTTTTCGGCCCTCAAAGTGGGCCATAGCCGCAGCAACTGTTCCGTAGACGACGGCCACCGTGATCACCAGCACCACTGAGCGACCGTCAGGGGGAAGCATCAGCGCGGCCGTCGAGGCCGCGCCGACGAAAGCGACGTTGAACAGCACGTCGTAGACGGAGAAGATCCGGCCGCGGAAGCCGTCGTCGACCGAGAACTGGACGATCGTGTCAGTGGCGATCTTCGCGCCCTGTGTGGTCAGGCCCAGGACGAAGGCCGCGGCCAGCATCGGGGCGGTGGCGAAGGGGAGGCCGAGGGCCGGTTCCAGGATCGCGGCACCCGCGGCGCACACGGCGATCCAGCGGCCGGGGCCGAGCCGTCCCACGGCCCAGGGCGTCACCACGGCCGCCACGAAGAAGCCGGCGCCGGAGACTCCCAACGCCAGCCCCAGCAGGCGCAGTCCGTCGTCCGGGGTCGACGACAGGGCGTATCGGCAGAGCATCAGCAGCAGGACGGTCAGGGCGCCGTAGCAGAACCGCATGAGCGTCATCGCGCCGAGAGCCCAGATCGCCTCGCGGCGCTGCGGTGCGGCGAGATGCCGGACGGCTGCCGTCAGATCCCGGGCGGTGCCGACGAGGGCCGTGGCCAGTCGGGGCGGGGGCAACGCGTGGTCGGGGCCCAGGAGTTCGGGGGCCATGCGCAACGACGTGAGGGCCGCGCACAGATACAGGGCGGCTCCCAGCAGCACCACGGCGGCGTCGGTGTCCGCGACCAGCAGCCGTACGAGGAAGGCGAGGCCGCCGCCCAGGGTCGCCGCCAGTGTTCCGGCGGTGGGGGAAAGGGAGTTGGCGACCACCAGCCGTTCGTCGTCGACCACGCGAGGAAGCGCGGCGGACAGGCCGGCGAGGACGAAGCGGTTGACGGCGGTGACACACAGCGCGGAGACGTAGAAGAGCCAGTCCGGGACGTGACTCACCATCAGGACGGCCGTCAGCGCGGCCAGCAGGGCACGCAGCAGGTTGCCGTAGAGGAAGACCTGGCGGCGGCGCCAGCGGTCCAGGAGGACGCCGGCGAAGGGGCCGATGAGGGAGTACGGGAGGAGCAGGACCGCCATCGCGGAGGCGATCGCGCCGGCCGAGGTCTGTTTCTCCGGGGAGAACACGACGTAGGCGGCGAGTGCGACCTGGTAGACGCCGTCGGCGCCCTGGGAGAGCAGCCGTACGGCGAGCAGGCGCCGGAAGCCCTGGAAGCGCAGGAGGATGCGCAGGTCACGGACGACGGCCATGGGCACAGCCTCACATACGAGGAGGGTCCCCGGGCGGAATGCCCCGGGGACCCTCGACGACCGAACCGGTGACGGGTCCTAGCGCTCGACCTCGCCCTTGATGAACTTCTCGACGTTCGCGTACGCCTCGTCGTCGAAGTACTGGACCGGCGGGGACTTCATGAAGTAGCTCGACGCGGAGAGGATGGGGCCGCCGATGCCGCGGTCCTTGGCGATCTTCGCGGCGCGCAGGGCGTCGATGATGACACCCGCGGAGTTCGGGGAGTCCCAGACCTCGAGCTTGTACTCCAGGTTCAGCGGGACGTCACCGAAGGCACGGCCTTCGAGGCGGACGTAGGCCCACTTGCGGTCGTCGAGCCACTGGACGTAGTCCGACGGGCCGATGTGGACGTTCTTCTCGCCCAGGTCGCGGTCCGGGATCTGCGAGGTGACGGCCTGCGTCTTCGAGATCTTCTTGGACTCCAGACGGTCGCGCTCCAGCATGTTCTTGAAGTCCATGTTGCCGCCGACGTTGAGCTGCATCGTGCGCTCGAGGCGGACCCCCCGGTCCTCGAACAGCTTCGCCATCACACGGTGCGTGATGGTGGCGCCGACCTGCGACTTGATGTCGTCGCCGACGATCGGGACACCGGCCTCGGTGAACTTGTCCGCCCACTCCTTGGTGCCGGCGATGAAGACCGGGAGGGCGTTGACGAAGGCGACCTTGGCGTCGATGGCGCACTGGGCGTAGAACTTCGCCGCGTCCTCGGAGCCGACGGGCAGGTAGCAGATCAGGACGTCGACCTGCTTGTCCTTGAGGATCTGGACCACGTCGACGGGGGTCTCGTCGGACTCCTCGATCGTCATGCGGTAGTACTTGCCCAGGCCGTCCAGGGTGTGGCCGCGCTGGACCGTGACGCCCTTGTTCGGGACGTCGCAGATCTTGATGGTGTTGTTCTCACTGGCACCGATGGCGTCGGAGAGGTCGAGGCCGACCTTCTTCGCGTCGACGTCGAACGCGGCGACGAACTCGACGTCACCGACGTGGTACTCGCCGAACTGGACGTGCATCAGACCGGGCACCTTGGCCGCCGGGTCGGCGTCCTTGTAGTACTCGACGCCCTGTACCAGTGAGGCGGCGCAGTTGCCCACGCCGACGATGGCTACGCGAACCGAACCCATTCCGGTTGCTCCCTGTGTGTGCGAGGTGAGGCCCTGACTGGACCTCATGTGGTGGTTTCGTCGGACGGATCCGGCCCGGGGGTGGCGCCCCCGAGCCGGGGCAGGCCGCCCGACTCCCCAGATGTGCTGTCCTGCTGAGCGGAGCCTCCGGAGGCGGAACCCTTCAGGTCCCGTCCGGCTCGCTCGCTCTCGATGAGCTCGTTCAGCCAGCGCACTTCGCGCTCCACGGACTCCATTCCGTGGCGCTGGAGCTCAAGCGTGTAGTCGTCGAGGCGCTCCCGGGTTCGCGCCAGGGAGGAACGCATCTTGTCCAGACGCTCCTCCAGCCGGCTGCGGCGACCTTCCAGTACCCGCATGCGTACGTCGCGTGACGTCTGCCCGAAGAAGGCGAAACGAGCGGCGAAATGTTCGTCCTCGTACGCGTCGGGCCCCGTCTGCGAGAGCAGCTCCTCGAAGTGCTCCTTACCTTCCGCCGTCAACCGGTAGACGATTTTGGCGCGACGCCCCGCGAGTGAGGCGGTGAGGGCGTCCTCAGGAGTGTTCCCCGGCTCCTCGATCAACCAGCCGTTGGCGACCAGCGTCTTGAGGCAGGGGTAGAGCGTCCCGTAGCTGAACGCACGGAACACACCCAGTGACGTATTGAGTCGTTTGCGCAGCTCATAGCCGTGCATCGGGGATTCGCGGAGCAGGCCGAGGATGGCGAACTCGAGGATGCCGGAACGTCGGCTCATCGTCGCCTCCTCCCTGTCCGCGGTCCGGCCGTAACGGCCTTTATGCCGAGCTGATGTATCGACTCGATACATCCAGACGATAGAACGGCCTTCCGGATGCGACAAGTGGGGAGATGGTGAGCGGCGTCACATCACTGATTCGTTGGAATCAAGTTGCCTGATTTGGGGTGAACTTCGGGGCTAAGCAGGTTTTGACGGTGCGTAGTCTGTGCGGCATGCACACCACCGGGAACCAAGTGACGCGTGGGGGCGTCATCTGCCCCGGTGCGGTACGGGTGAATGCAGAAGCGACCACATCCGTACTTCGGGGGGACCGGAAACCAGCCGCCGTTTCCAGGCGCGCACGGATGCGCCTGCCCGAGGAGTAATCGTTCGATGAGCGAGCACCGTCGCAAACCGCCGCAGCCGCAGGGAGGCGGACGTGCCGCGGACCGACGCGGCCAGTCCGGACCGACCTCCGGCCGCCGCGCGGCACCGCGAGGCGCCACCACCGGGTCTCCCTCCGACTTCTATGGGTCGAACCCCGCTGAGTCGGGGGGTGAACAGCGCCAGTACGGCAGCCGCGCCGAAGCACGTCGGGCTGCCCAGAGAGGCGGCGGCCGTCGCAGAGAGCCCGCCGGTCAAGGCCCCGGCGGCCCGAACGGGCCCGGCCGGGGCAGAGGACGCGCTCCCGCGCCCGGCAAGAAGCGGTTCATCGACTATCCGCGCTTCGACAAGTACGGATGGCGTCGCTGGATGCCCTCCTGGAAGCTTGTCTCCGGCCTGTGCCTGTTCTTCTTCGGCAGCCTGGTGGCCGCGGTCGGCGTCGGGTACGCGATGGTCCAGGTACCCAGCGAGAACATCGCGGCTAAGTCGCAGAACAACGTCTACTACTGGGCCAACGGCGACCAGATGGTCGCCACGGGCACCGGGGCGAACCGTCAGAACATCACCATCGACCAGATCCCCCAGGCCATGCAGTGGTCGGTGATCTCGGCCGAGAACAAGAGCTTCTACTCGGACTCGGGCGTCGACCCCATGGGCATCGCCCGAGCCCTGGCCAACATGGCCCGGGGCGGCCAGACGCAGGGTGGCTCGACGATCACTCAGCAGTTCGTCAAGAACACCTACCTGAGCCAGGATCAGACGATCACCCGTAAGTTCAAGGAGATGTTCATCTCCATCAAGGTGGGCACGAAGTTCAGCAAGCAGCAGATCTTGCAGGGCTACCTGAACACCTCGTACTACGGCCGCGGCGCCTACGGCATACAGGCCGCCGCGCAGACCTACTACGGCGTGAACGCGGTGGATCTCAAGCCGTCGCAGTGCGCCTTCCTCGCGGCACTGCTGAAGGGTCCGACGTACTACGACCCGATCGGCGCCACGAACATCGACCCCGCCGCGGACGCCAAGTCCAACACCGCTCGGTCCAAGGCTCGTTGGAGCTGGATCCTCGAGCAGATGCACAACGACAAGCACATCACGGACGCCGAGTACCAGGACGCCATCAAGAAGTACCCCGAGCCCCAGGGCCTGAAGGCGACCAAGGGCATGACCGGGCAGATCAGTTACCTGGTCGACACGGCCAAGAAGTACGTCCTGAACCACTCGGACATCTCGCAGACCGAGTTCGACCAGGGCGGCTTCCAGATCTACACGACCTTCGACAAGTCGAATGTCAACGAACTCGCCGCGGCCGTGAAGAAGGTCCAGAAGGAGCGCATCGACCCGAAGAAGCGCAGTCTGGACAAGTACGTCCAGTTCGGCGCGGCGTCGGTGAGGCCCAAGGACGGAGCGATCGTCGCCCTCTACGGAGGTGACGGTTACGAGAACGGCCACTTCACCAACAACGCCGACACCTCGGGTGTCCCCGTGGGTTCGACCTGGAAGCCGTTCGTGCTCGCCGCGGCCATGGAGTACGGCACGTACAAGACGGACGGCGTCGGTATCTCGCCGCTCAGCAAGTACAACGGAGACGACCATCTCAAGGTCAGAAACCAGGACGGCTCGTACGTCCTGAACAAGGACAACTCGATCTTCTACCAGAACAACGAGAGTGCCCACGCCTGGGGTTACATCTCGCTGCGCAAGGCGATGGAGCAGTCCATCAACACGCCGTTCGTGCAGCTGGGAATGGATGTGGGGAACTCGAAGGTGCGGGACGTGGCCAAGGCGTCCGGGATACTGGACGACAGTTTCGCCACGCTGAACGCGTCCTTCGCCATCGGTACCTCTACCCCCAGCGCGATCCGGATGGCCGACGCCTACGCGACGTTCGCCGCCTCGGGCAAGCAGGCGGACCCTTACTCGGTGGTCTCCGTCAAGCACGACGGACAGCCTGTGTCCGGCTTCACCAAGCCGACGGTGAAGCAGGCGATGCCGGAGAACGTGGCGAACAACGTCACGGACACCCTGGAGAACGTCATCCAGAACGGTACGGCCGAGAACGCGAAGGCTCTGGGCCGTGCGGCGGCCGGCAAGACCGGTACCACCGACAGCAACAAGTCGGCCTGGTTCGTCGGTTACACCCAGCAGCTCTCGACGTCGATCGCGATGTTCAGGGAGAACCCCAAGGACGCCGAACTGCTCTCCATGAACGGCACGGCGGGTGTGGCGTCCATCCACGGTGGTGACATTCCGACGTCGATCTGGACCGAGTACATGGAGGCCGCGCTGAAGGGGAAGTCCGACCTGGGCTTCCCGGACGCGACCAAGATCGACAAGGTGTCGAACGAAGACGGCGCTCCGTCTCCCACCCCGTCGGTCATCGTGACGCCGAGCGAGACGCCCAGTGCCACGCCCAGCGTGACACCGAGCGTGACACCGAGCGTGACACCTTCGCCGACCGATTCCTGCCAGTTCAGCTTGCAGTGCAGCGACAACGGGGGTACGGACGGAGGTACGACGTCCTCGCCAACGGTCTCGGCCACTACTTCGGAATCCACCGGCACCAATAGAGGCAATACCAATGGGGGCATCTTCGGAGGTGCAACCGGTTAGCCGTCATATCGCCCGTCAGGGGTGTTTCACGTGAAACATGGGCCGTCGCATCCACCAGGTGCGGCGGCCCTCGGCGTACTCCTAGGTGCGTACGGCAGGATGTGGCCCATGCCCAGTGCAGAACTGACGCCTACGAGCGTGGACGAGCCGGATCCAGTACGGCCGACCAGGAGTGATCAGGTCGCCGCCGCCGGAAGTGAACTGATCGGTGGCCCCATCGGCCGGCGTGCTCTCCTCGGGACGTCCTGGTGGACTCCCGTACGGGTCGTCGCGCTCGTGGCGATCGGCATCTTCGCCCTCGGCCTGGTCCAGAAGGCGCCCTGCTACAACAGCGGGTGGTTCTTCGGCGCCAGCTCGCAGTACACGCACGCGTGCTACTCGGACATCCCGCACCTCTACCAGGGGCGCGGCTTCGCCGACGGGCTCGTGCCGTACTTCGACAAACTCCCCGGCGACATGCAGTACCTCGAATACCCGGTGCTGACCGGTGTGTTCATGGAGGTGGCCGCCTGGCTCACACCGGGCAGCGGCACCATCCAGCACCAGGAACAGTGGTACTGGATGGTCAACGCCGGAATGCTGATGGTGTGCGCGGCCGTCATCGTCGTCTGCGTCAGCCGCACGCACGCCCGCCGCCCCTGGGACGGACTGCTGGTCGCTCTGGCGCCCGCCTTCGCGCTGACCGCCACCATCAACTGGGACCTGCTGGCGGTCGCTCTGACGGCCGCGGCGATGCTGATGTGGTCTCGGGGCCGTTCCCTCGCGTTCGGCGTCCTGTTGGGCCTTGCCACGGCCGCGAAGCTGTATCCTGTCTTCCTTCTCGGCCCGTTGTTCCTGCTGTGCTGGCGCGCGGGCAAGTGGCGGGACTTCGGGAGGGCGTTCGGAGGAACTGTCGTCGCCTGGCTGGCGGTGAACCTGCCGGTGATGCTCTTCGCCTTCGACGGCTGGTCGAAGTTCTACACGTTCAGCCAGGAACGGGGCGTCGACTTCGGGTCGTTCTGGCTGATCCTGGCCCAGAACTCCAGCGACCCGCTCAGCACCGACACCGTCAACACGTTCGCCACTCTGCTGATGCTGCTGTGCTGCGGAGGCATCGCGGCGCTCACGCTGAGCGCTCCACGCCGGCCGCGCTTCGCCCAACTGGCCTTCCTGATCGTCGCGGCGTTCATCGTGACCAACAAGGTCTACTCGCCGCAGTACGTGCTGTGGCTGGTGCCTCTGGCCGTGCTGGCCCGGCCGAAGTGGCGGGACTTCCTGATCTGGCAGGCGTGCGAGGTGGCGTACTTCCTGGGGATTTGGATGTACCTCGCGTACACGACCAGCGGAGACGCGCACAAGGGCCTGCCGACCGAGGGCTACTGGTGGGCCATCGGCCTGCACATCCTGGGCACGCTCTACCTGTGCGCCGTAATCGTGCGGGACATCCTCATGCCGGAGCGGGACGTGGTGCGCCTGGCGGGCGACGACGATCCCTCGGGCGGTGTCCTTGACCGTGCGGAGGACGTGTTCGTGTTCGGGGCGGCGGCCCATCCCGGACGGCATGCGGCCCCCTTCGACGGACCGCAGGTGGAGTGGGGCACCGAGGGACCGACAGACGGTTCGCTCTGAGCGAACAGGGCGCGGAGAGGTCACGCGAAAGGCCGTATACGGAAGCTTCCGTATACGGCCTTTCAGCTGTTTCGGAGGGACTCAGCGGTCCACGATGCGGTCGAACTGCGTGGTGGTGTGCCGCAGATGGGCCACCAGTTCCTCGCCGACCTTCGGTTCGGCCGCTTCCGCCGGCACGAACAGGATCGAGACCTGCATGTGCGGGGGCTCGGCGAACCAGCGCTGCTTGCCGTCCCAGACGAACGGGGAGAGGTTCCGGTTGACCGTGGCGAGGCCGGCGCGGGCGACGCCCTTGGCGCGCGGCATGACGCCGTGCAGCGCCTTGGGGGCCTCCAGGCCCACTCCGTGCGACGTACCGCCCGCCACGACCACCAGATAGCCGTCGGAGGCCGCCTTCTGCTGCCGGTAGCCGAAGCGGTCGCCCTTGGAGACCCGGGTGACGTCCAGGACCGCCCCGCGGTACTCCGTGGCCTCGTGGTCCCCCAGCCACAGCCGGGTGCCGATCCGCGCCCGGAAACGGGTCTGCGGGAACTGCTGCTGCAGCCGGGCGAGTTCCTCGGCCTTGAGGTGGCTGACGAACATCGTGTGCAACGGCAGCCGGGCGGCACGCAGCCGGTCCATCCAGCCGATGACCTCCTCGACGGCGTCCGAGCCGTCGGTGCGGTCCAGCGGGAGGTGGATGGCGAAGCCCTCCAGACGGACGTTCTCTATGGCGGAGTGCAGCTGCGGCAGCTCCTGCTCGCTGACGCCGTGACGCTTCATCGAGGACATCACCTCGATGACCACACGGGCGCCCACGAGGCCGTACACGCCGTCGATGGACGACACCGAGCGGATCACCCGGTCCGGCAGCGGAACGGGCTCCTCACCGCGGCGGTACGGCGTCAGCACCAGCAGGTCACCGCCGAACCAGTCCTTGATCCGGGCGGCCTCGTACGTCGTGCCGACGGCGAGGACGTCCGCGCCGAGACGCGTCGCCTCCTCCGCCAGCCGCTCGTGCCCGAAGCCGTAGCCGTTGCCCTTGCAGACGGGGACGAGCCCGGGGAACTGCTCGGCGACGTGCTTGTGATGCGCCCGCCAGCGCGCGGTGTCGACGTAGAGCGTGAGCGCCATGGCCGGACCTGGAACCTTTCGGGTGGCTGCGGTGTGAGGGAGATGTGCGAGCGATCGACGTTGTCGGAGCGAGGACCGTGAGGTCAGCGGCGCGACATGTAGATGTCGAGTGCCTTGTGGAGCAGCTTGTTCAGCGGGAAGTCCCACTCGCCGAGGTACTCGGCGGCCTGGCCGCCGGTGCCCACCTTGAACTGGATCAGACCGAAGAGGTGGTCGGTCTCGTCCAGCGAGTCGGAGATGCCGCGCAGGTCGTAGACGGTGGCGCCGAGCGCGTAGGCGTCGCGCAGCATCCGCCACTGCATCGCGTTCGAGGGCCGGACGTCACGGCCGATGTTGTCGGAGGCGCCGTAGGAGTACCAGACGTGGCCGCCGACCACGAGCATCGTCGCCGCCGACAGGTTCACCCCGTTGTGCCGGGCGAAGTACAGCCGCATCCGGTTGGGGTCCTCGGTGTTGAGGGCCGTCCACATGCGCTGGAAGTACGACAGAGGGCGGGGCCGGAAGTGGTCGCGCACGGCCGTGATCTCGTACAGCCGCTGCCATTCCTCGAGGTCGTGGTAACCGCCCTGGACGACCTCGACACCGGCCTTCTCGGCCTTCTTGATGTTGCGGCGCCACAGCTGGTTGAAGTTCTTGTGGACCTCTTCGAGGGAGCGGTTCGCCAGCGGCACCTGGTAGACGTAGCGGGGCTGGACGTCGCCGAAGCCGGCGCCGCCGTCCTCCCCCTGCTGCCAGCCCATACGGCGCAGCTTGTCGGCCACCTCGAAGGCGCGCGGTTCGATGAAGTCGGCCTCGATGTCGCGCAGTCGCTTCACGTCCGGGTTCTGGATGCCGGCCTTGATGGACGTGGCCTCCCAGCGCCGGATGATGACCGGCGGGCCCATCTTCACGGAGAAGGCGCCCTGGTGCTTGAGGTGCGCCAGCATCGGCTGGATCCAGTCGTCCAGATTCGGCGCGAACCAGTTGATGACCGGACCCTCGGGCAGATAGGCCAAGTAGCGCTTGATCTTGGGGAGTTGCCGGTAGAGGACCAGACCCACGCCGACGAGCTCGCCGTTCCTCTCGTCGAACCAGCCGAGGCTCTCGGAGCGCCACTCCGCCTTCACATCAGCCCATGCCGGGACCTGCATGTGGCTTGCCGAGGGCAGGCTCTGGATGAATGCCAGATGCTGCTCACGGCTGATGGTCCTCAGGGTCAGGCTCATTCGGGGCGCTCCTCGGGCTGGTGTGTCCCCATGGGTACAGGGGCTCCGGCTCTCGCGCCGAAGCCTACTGCGCCTTGCGAGCGCCCCGACTGGGCGTATGCAACCTTCGCCTCGGCCTGTCGCCCGCCGAGGCGTTCCGTGGTGTTTTACGCGGTGTTCGGAGTACGACGTCCTAGCCGTCGGCTTTCGAGCTGTCGGCTTCCGGGCCGTCAGCTGATGACACCGCCGAACAGTCCGCCGTGCGCCATGCCGAGGAAGAATCCGACACCTGCGGCACCGAGACCCAGGATCAGGCCGAAGCGCTCCCTCGTCGTCTCGGAGATCCACTGCCCGTAGGCGCCGGTGAGGATCCCCACCAGGCCGGCCCAGGAGCTGAGCAGGTGCAGGCTGTGGAAGAAGCCCGTGATGAACGCGGTCAGCCCGAGCACCAGGGTCACCGCGAGCAGCGTGTCCTGGAGCGGGTGGGGCTTGCCGTCTGTGGCGAAAAGAGAACCGGCGGTGTTGGGTCGCAATGCCTGTGCCATGTGGCACCTCCTGCGGAAGGCGGCGCGTCGTCGCGCCGGACACACCCGATGTGTACAGATTGACGCTCTCCGCCACCGGATTTCAACCGGAAGGCGGTGTGCGGGTACTCTGTACCCTCTGCACTGGTGTCTGCCCATGCCACGACCCGGAATCCCCGCGAGGGGCACCCGATGTCAGTGGCGGCTGTTTTACTGGCACACACTGTTGCTTACGCATCACAACCCTCCTGCCACGGATCGACCGTGGCCGCTGAGTCCAAAGGAGGTGGGTTCCACATGCGTCACTACGAGGTGATGGTCATCCTCGACCCCGATCTGGAGGAGCGCGCTGTCTCCCCCCTGATCGAGAACTTCCTCTCCGTCGTCCGTGAGGGCAACGGAAAGGTCGAGAAGGTCGACACCTGGGGCCGTCGTCGTCTCTCGTACGAGATCAAGAAGAAGCCCGAGGGCATCTACTCGGTCATCGACCTGCAGGCCGAGCCTGCGGTCGTCAAGGAGCTCGACCGCCAGATGAACCTGAACGAGTCGGTCCTCCGGACCAAGGTCCTCCGCCCCGAGACCCACTGAGCATCCTGCTCAGCTGATCTCGGGATTCGAGTAGCAGCACCAAGCAGCCAGCAGCAAACCCGCCGAGAGGTTCCCCCATGGCAGGCGAGACCGTCATCACGGTCGTCGGCAATCTTGTCGACGACCCCGAGCTGCGCTTCACCCCTTCCGGTGCGGCGGTCGCGAAGTTCCGTGTCGCGTCCACTCCCCGCACCTTCGACCGTCAGACGAACGAGTGGAAGGACGGCGAAAGCCTCTTCCTCACCTGCTCGGTCTGGCGTCAGGCGGCTGAGAACGTCGCCGAATCGCTCCAGCGAGGCATGCGCGTCATCGTGCAGGGCCGGCTGAAGCAGCGGTCCTACGAGGACCGTGAGGGCGTCAAGCGCACGGTCTACGAACTGGACGTCGAGGAAGTCGGCGCCAGCCTGCGCAGTGCCACGGCCAAGGTCACCAAGACCGCCGGTGGTGCTCGCGGTGGCCAGGGCGGCGGTTTCGGCGGCGGTGGTGGCGGTGGCCAGGGTGGCGGCGGCTGGGGTGGAAACTCCGGCGGCGGTCAGCCGGCCGGTGGCGCTCCCGCCGACGACCCGTGGGCCACCGGCGCTCCCGCCGGTGGAAACCAGGGCGGCGGCGGTGGCGGCTGGGGTGGAAACTCCGGCGGCGCCAGCGGTGGCGGTGGCGGCGGCTACTCGGACGAACCCCCCTTCTAGGCCTTCGGGCCGAGGGTGGGTCGTACCCACACTTCTTGATCACACAGGAGATACACCATGGCGAAGCCGCCTGTGCGCAAGCCGAAGAAGAAGGTCTGCGCATTCTGCAAGGACAAGGTCCAGTACGTGGACTACAAGGACACGAACATGCTGCGGAAGTTCATTTCCGACCGCGGCAAGATCCGTGCCCGCCGCGTGACCGGCAACTGCACGCAGCACCAGCGTGACGTCGCCACGGCCGTGAAGAACAGCCGTGAGATGGCGCTGCTGCCCTACACGTCCACCGCGCGATAAGGGAAGGGTGACCGACCAATGAAGATCATCCTCACCCACGAGGTCTCCGGCCTCGGTGCCGCGGGCGACGTCGTCGACGTCAAGGACGGTTACGCTCGCAACTACCTGATCCCGCGGAAGTTCGCTATCCGCTGGACCAAGGGTGGCGAGAAGGACGTCGAGCAGATCCGTCGTGCTCGCAAGATCCACGAGATCCAGACCATCGAGCAGGCCAACTCCGTGAAGGCCCAGCTCGAAGGCGTCAAGGTTCGTCTGGCCGTCCGCTCCGGCGACGCCGGTCGTCTCTTCGGCTCCGTCACCCCGGCCGACATCGCTTCGGCGATCAAGGCTTCCGGTGGCCCCGAGGTCGACAAGCGTCGTATCGAGCTGTCTGCCCCGATCAAGACCCTGGGCGCCCACGAGACGTCCGTGCGTCTGCACCCCGAGGTTGCCGCCAAGGTCAACATCGAGGTCGTCGCGGCCTGAACGCCGCGCTCGGCATAGCTGAGAGAGGGGCCGCACCCGTTGGGGTGCGGCCCCTCTGCCGTGTTCGGGACGGCGGGGTATGCCTCGCGCGTTGAGTTCGGGACGGTGCCACGGCACTCATGTTTCACGTGAAACATGACAGCGTGCGGTGTTTCACGTGAAACGGTCAGCGGGTCGCGCCCGTGACGATCCAGCGGCCCGAGCGGGCACGTAGCAGGAGCGTCAGCATGCGCACCGCCATCATGAGGGTCATCGCTCCCCAGAGCGCGGTCAGGCCACCGCCGAGGGTCGGTACGAGCAGAGCTGCCGGGACGAAGACCGCCAGGGTCGCCACCATCGCTCCTGCGAGATACGGCCCGTCTCCCGCACCCATCAGCACTCCGTCCAGGACGAAGACGACACCGCAGATCGGCTGCGAGAGGGCCACCATGATCAAGGCGGGCAGGGCGGTGTCCTTGACGCTGGGGTCGCTGGTGAACAGCGGGAGGAAAAGTGGGCGGGCCAGGATCACCAGGAGGCCGAGGACCACTCCGACGGCGATGCCCCACTGCACCATGCGACGGCATGCGGCGCGGGCGCCTTGGGGATCGTTCGCACCGAGGTAACGACCGATGATGGCTTGGCCAGCGATCGCGATGGCATCGAGTGCCATGGCCAGCAGCGACCACAGGGACAGAATGATCTGGTGGGCGGCGATGTCGGCGTCTCCGAGGCGGGCCGCGACGGCCGTGGCGATCAGGAGGATCGCTCTCAGGGACAGCGTGCGCACGAGGAGAGGCACGCCGGCCTGTGCTGAGGCTCTGATCCCTGCGGCGTCGGGGCTGAGGGAGGCGCCGTGTCGACGGGCTCCGCGGACGACCACGACGAGATAGACGGCAGCCATGCCCCACTGCGCGATGACGGTGCCCCAGGCGGAGCCGGCGATACCGAGATCGGCGCCGTAGACCAGACCGACGTTGAGGGCGGCGTTGGCGACGAAGCCCGAGATGGCGACGAACAGCGGTGTCTTTGTGTTCTGCAGTCCGCGTAGTACTCCGGTGGCGGCGAGGATGATCAGCATGGCGGGGATGCCGATGGAGGAGATCCGCAGATAGGTCGTCGCGTAGGGGGCCGCGGTGTCCGAGGTGCCGAAGAGGCCGACCAGGGTGGGTGCCGAGGGGAGGACGACGGCTATGACGGTGGCGCCGATCAGCAGGGCGAGCCAGATGCCGTCCATGCCCTGGCGGATGGCCGCCTGGAGGTCGCCCGCGCCGACGCGTCGCGCGACGGCCGCCGTGGTGGCGTAGGCGAGGAAGACGAAGACGCTCACGGCTGTCGTCAGGAGAGCGGATGCTACGCCGAGTCCGGCGAGTTGGGCCGTGCCGAGATGGCCGACGATCGCGCTGTCGGCCATGACGAAGAGGGGCTCGGCGACGAGGGCGCCGAAGGCCGGGACGGCCAGCATGACGATCTCTCGGTCGTGCTGTCGTCGGGTGGCCCTGGTGGCCGCGGGAGCCTGTGTCATGAGCACTAATCTAATCGTCCACAGGTAAGAGATGCAATTACTCTGTGACCCTTACCTCTGCTCTCTCGTCGTGTCCTCTCGCGCACTGTTCGAAGCGATCTTGGTCCGACCCGGAAAGTTTTTCTTCTGCACAGCCGGTGGACGGTGAAGGTGCAGGTCAGGTAGGCCGTGATCCAAGTGGCGAGGTCTTGTTCACAGGGCTGTCCACCGGGTCGTGCACAGGTTTTGCCGGGTTCTCCACAGCATCCGGGCCGTCGTCCACATGGCCTGTGGATAACCAGATTGGCTGACGGTGCCCGCGGGCCTACGGTGGACCGGTACCCGCCCCGTCAGTCGGACTGAGAAACATCACAAAACCGACGCGCCCGTACCGGAGTTGGGCGTCTCATTTGTCAGTGCCGTGCCGTAGAAATAAGGGGCACGGCGAGGTCCGCTCGGCGGACGGGAGGAGGTGGCTCGGTTGAGTATTTCCGAGCCCTTGGACGACCCGTGGGCCGACAGCGGTCCAAGTGATCGTCTGCCCGCTTCCCGACGGCGTGGTGACGGAGGCCGGGGCCGCGACGAGCAGCACGACCGCGGCCGGGAAGGCGGCGAGTGGGAGGGTGCCGGTTCGGCCTTCGAAAGGGTGCCGCCGCAGGACCTCGATGCCGAACAGTCCGTGCTCGGCGGCATGCTCCTGTCCAAGGACGCGATCGCCGATGTCGTCGAGGTCCTCAAGGGCCACGACTTCTACAAGCCCGCGCACGAGACGATCTACCAGGCGATCCTGGACATCTACGCCAAGGGTGAGCCGGCCGACCCGATCACCATCGCCGCCGAACTGACCAAACGCGGCGAGATCAACAAGGTCGGCGGCGCATCGTATCTGCACACACTCGTCCAGACCGTGCCGACGGCGGCGAACGCGGAGTACTACGCGGAGATCGTCCACGAACGGGCCGTCCTGCGGCGCCTGGTCGAGGCCGGTACGCGCATCACCCAGATGGGATACGCGGCCGACGACGACGTCGACGAGATCGTCAACCGTGCCCAGGCCGAGATCTACGCGGTCACCGAGCAGAGGACCAGCGAGGACTACCTTCCGCTCGGCGACATCATGGAGGGCGCGCTCGACGAGATCGAGGCGATCGGCTCACGCAGCGGCGAGATGACCGGTGTGCCCACCGGGTTCACGGACCTCGACTCGCTCACCAACGGTCTGCACCCGGGCCAGATGATCGTCATCGCCGCCCGTCCCGCCATGGGCAAGTCCACCCTCGCCCTGGACTTCGCCCGCGCGGCGTCGATCAAGCACAACCTGCCGAGTGTCATCTTCTCCCTCGAAATGGGGCGCAACGAGATCGCGATGCGCCTGCTGTCCGCCGAGGCCCGCGTCGCTCTGCACCACATGCGCTCCGGCACCATGACCGACGAGGACTGGACCCGGCTGGCGCGTCGGATGCCCGAGGTGTCGTCCGCGCCGCTCTACATCGACGACTCCCCGAACCTGTCGATGATGGAGATCCGGGCGAAGTGCCGCCGGCTCAAGCAGCGCAGCGACATCAAGCTGGTGATCATCGACTATCTGCAGTTGATGCAGGCCGGTGGCTCCAAGCGTTCCGAGAGCCGTCAGCAGGAGGTCTCGGACATGTCCCGAAACCTCAAGCTCCTGGCCAAGGAGCTGGAGGTCCCGGTGATCGCGCTCTCGCAGCTCAACCGTGGTCCCGAGCAGCGTACGGACAAGAAGCCGATGGTGTCCGACCTGCGTGAGTCCGGCTCCATCGAGCAGGACGCCGACATGGTTATCCTGCTGCACCGCGAGGACGCCTACGAGAAGGAGTCGCCGCGCGCGGGTGAGGCGGACATCATCGTGGGCAAGCACCGTAACGGCCCGACGGCGACGATCACCGTCGCCTTCCAGGGCCACTATTCGCGCTTCGTGGACATGGCGCAGACCTGACCGGACGATTGTAGGTTCGCATTTCGCGTGTCCCTTTCTCACCGGGGATGGCCCTCTTCTGGCCCATGGGACAACACGGTGAGACGGACTCCTGTTTGATCGTTCACTCGTCGTAGTGCTGTTCCCGGACTCGATCTATGCAGTGCTCCTCTTCCGTCTGATGGTGGAGGCTGTCGCAACTGGTCGAGAACGGGATCTCTGCCCCCGCTCTTGCTAGTCGGGGGTGGGGCATGTCGCGTGTGATCGGCGAAGTCTCGATGAGTCTCCGTCGTACGGACGGGAAGATCGACGAGGACCTGATCTGGTCCAGGTCGGGCGTCGACGTCTTCGAGCCTTCGATCCCCTGGCGTACGTTCCGCTGGCGCAACGGGCAGAAGCACTACTCGGGCACTCACTGGTCATCCACCATGCGTGACCACGTCGCCTACGAATCACGCCTTGAGCTGACGCGCTTGCTCTACGCAGACTTCGACCAGGACGTGACGGCGGTATTCGCGCAACCATTCCTCCTCAGCACCACGGTGGACGGGCGAAGGCGTCGCCATGTCCCGGACTATCTCGTGCTTCGCGAGAAGGATGTGCCGCTGGTCGTGGACGTCAAACCGCGGCATCTGCTCTCGCGGCCGAAGGTGAACTTCGTGCTCGGCTGGGCCCGCGAGGTCGTCCTGACACGCGGCTGGGACTTCGAGGTGTGGTCCGAGCCGCCAGAAGCGGAGCTGGCGAACCTGCGCTTCCTCGCGGGCTATCGCCGCGACCGGCTCTTCGACGAGGACTTGCTCGCGGAAATCCGGGCGGCCGATCTGGATGGGGCGACGCTGGGGGATGCGCTTCACGCCTTCCCTCGCCACCCCGACTGGGAGGGTGCGGGCCGCCGTACTGCGGCTGTTGTGGAGCCAGCACTTGGTGACTGGCCTGACGACAGTGCTGTCCCAGCGGCACGTGCTGCATGGAGGGCAGGCCACGGTGGTCGGCTCAGGTCGCGGCGATCTTCCTCGACCCGTCGACGAGTCCGAGCTCGACGAAGGTGATGACGAACTGGTCTGTCGGATGCAGGGATCTCGTTCGGGAGGGCATGTGAACGAAGCCGCGGTGCGTGTCGGGGTGGGCACGAGGCTGAAGTACGACGGTGAAGTCGTCGTGGTGGAAGAGATGTTCGGCTCGGCGGCCGGCAACGAGCTTCTGGTTCGCGACGGGGCCGACCGCAGATTCCGGCTGTCTCTGCGGGGCGTGCTCTCCTCGGGCCGAGCCACGGTCATCGCGACCGGACCGGGACCAGAGGCCGACGACGACCGTGAGACGGCCTCGGTGCTGTTCGCTCTCCTCAGCGAGGAGGAACTGGCCGAGGTCAGGGGGCGAGCCGCCCATGTCAATGAGGTGCTGACCGGGTTTCGTTCGGGCAGCGAGGAACTGGCGGAGCCGGGTGAGCCGACGCCGCAGTACGCGGCCACAGTGCCCAAGCTGCAGCGGTACGAAGCGAAGGCCACCGAGCTGGGCGTGAGCGTACGGACCATCAAACGGTGGGTGCGCGCCTACCTGCTCGACCGGGAGGCCGGACTCGTGCACGGCGGCCCGGAGCGCGCAAGCGGGGACATGGGCAGGCTCGGCCGGGCCGACGAGCGGTGGGTGGAGATGGCCCTGGAGATCATGGCCGAGCACGGGAAGGAGTCGAAGCCGACCCGCGCGAAAGTGATCCGCATGATCGGCCCACGCCTGGAGGCCCGCCACGGCAAAGGCGAGGTGAAGCTGCCGACCCGTGCGACCGCGTACCGGTGGCTGGAGGAGCTCGAGCGACGGTTGCCGACGTTCTGGCTGAGCACGAAACGCAACCGGGACATCGCCTCCCGGCCGCGCGGCACGTACGGGAAGCTGCGGCCGACACGGCCGGGCGAATACCTGCTGATGGACACCACGCGCCTGGATGTCTTCGCGATGGACCCGATCATGATGAAGTGGGTGCAGGCCGAGCTTACCGTCGCGATGGACTGGTACACGCGCTGCATCACGGGGCTCAGGGTGACGCCGGTGTCCACACAGTCCATCGACGTCGCGGCGGTGCTGTTCCAGACCTACCGTCCTCGGCCGCCGGGTAAGGACTGGCCCTCCTGGGCGGTTTGGCCCGATCACGGCATTCCCCGCGGCGTCTTCGTGGAACGCAAGGCGCTTGAAGAGGACGTGGCCGAAGAATCGAAGGGCGGCGCGACGAAAGGTGCGGCGGGGCCCGCGCTGGTCCCGGAGACCATCGTGGTCGACCACGGAAAGCCGTACATCAGCGAGCACATCACCTCCGTGTGCCAGCGTCTCGGGCTGTCCATCCAGTCGGCCCGCCTGCGGACGGGACGGGACAAGGGCCCGATCGAACGCTTCTTCAAGACCCTGCGCGAAGGGCCGCTCGAAGTGCTGCCCGGATACAAGGGGCCGGATGTGTTCTCGCGGGGCGAGCGGCCAGAAGACGAGGCGTTCTTCTTCCTCCACGAGCTAGAGGCGATCATCCGCGAGTGGGTGGCGTGCGTGTATCACTGCCGGGCCCATCGTGGCCTCCTCGACCCCAATGTGCCGGGCCTGCGACTGTCGCCGTCAGCGATGTTCGAGCACGGGATCGCCCGCGCCGGATACATCGAGGTGCCCCGCGACCCGGCGCTGGGGTTCGAGTTCCTCAAGACCGAGTGGAAGCAGCTGCACCACTACGGCGTGGAGATCCGCAAGTGCCGCTACAACGGCCCCGGCCTCGACGGCTACCGGGGCGAGAGCAGCGAGTACACCGGGGCGAAGGCCAAGGGCCTGTGGCCCATCCAGGTCGACCCGGACAACATCAACTACATCTACTTTCGACGCCCCGACACCCGCCGCTGGCACGCCCTGGAGTGGGAGCATGCACCGGCGCTGAAGTTCCCGATCAGCGAGGGGGCCCTCCAACTTGCCCGGAAAGCGGCGGGCGAGAAGTCGCCCTTCCCTAACGACGAGAGTGCGGTTGCCGACCTGCTCAAGCGGTGGCACCTGGGACTGGGCCTGACGTTGCCAGAACGGCGCCTTGCCCTGCGCCATGCCCGTGAACAGTCTGCCTTCGACCTGCCGGAGACCGCCTGGGACGACGTGCGTGCGCTGCCGTCCGTCGCCCGGCTCCTTGCCAGTAGCGGCGACGAAGACGACCGGGACGCGGATGACTTCCAGGCGGGTGAGGCGGAGCCGTATGAGGGCCTGGTGGCCAGTGACGACGACGATGACGACGAACTCGACGGACCCGATGACGACGAGGACTTCTACGCCGATGCCCTGGAGGACGCGTGACGCCGCCCCGCACCACCGAGCTGCCTGAGGGCGCGCGTCCGAAGCTGGACAATCTCACGCTCTCCCGCAAGGAGGGGCTGCATGCCTTGGCCGAGGCGCCCCGCCGACTGCAACCGGAGACCTTGACGCTCAAGCAGATCGCCGCTCTGGGGGAGGTGGCCCGACTGGAATACGAGCACGGCCGCAGTGTCTGGCACGCCAACCTCGGCCCGCTCAGGACGCCTCAACTCGAAGCGCTGCACGAGGACTTGTGGGACATCGTCGCCAGCAATCAGCAGGACGGCGACAAGGCCAAAGGAGCCGTCGCCGTGGACGCGTTTCCCGGGCTCGGGAAGACCACAGCGGTACTGGACTTCGCACTGAAGTACCACCAGAGGGAGATTGTGCGGGTCGGATCCTTCACCGACTCCGGTCACGAACGATGGCCCGTGTGCCGGGTCGGGCTCACCAGCAACATCGGCATGAAGGACTTCAACCGCGCCCTGCTGGAGTTCTACGCACACCCCGGCCGCAAGACCGGCACGGCCACACTGTTTGCTCAGCGGGCCCTGGACTGTGTCCTGGAATGCGAGACGAAACTGCTGATCATCGACGACCTGCACTTCCTCAAGTGGCAGGACAAGAACGGCAAGGAGGTCAGCAACCACTTCAAGTACATCGCGAACGAGTTCCCGGTCACGCTCATCTTCATCGGCGTCGAACTGGGCAACCGAGGCCTGTACTCCGAGTCTGACTCCCGCGGTGACATCACACTCGCCCAGACCGCGCGTCGCACCACCCCGCTCACCATGGACGCCTATGCGGTGGGCAACAACAAGCAGCGGCACCAGTGGCGCAAGCTGATGCTGGGGCTCGAACAACGCCTCGTCCTGGCCCGGAAGTACCCCGGCATGCTCGCCGATGACCTGTCTGACTACCTCTACATCCGCACCACCGGCCACATCGGCTCACTGATGACGCTCATCAACCGAGGCTGTCAGCGCGCTGCCCGCACGGGAACCGAGCTCCTCGACCAGGAGCTGCTGAACCAGGTGAAACTCGACGCGGGGGCGGAGAGGGCGCGCAAGGCACTGGAGAAGAAGTTCGCCCGCAAACGCATGACGACCAAGCCCCGTTCCCGCGTGGCGAGGACCGTGCCGGCGAAGACTGTGGCATGAGCCGGACCCGTACGCTGCCGCTCCGCCGGGACCCGCTATCCGGCGAGGCTCTGGACTCTTGGCTGGAGGCTCTCGCCTACCGGCTTCGGACGCCGCTGGGTGAGGTGATGCTGAGCATCGGCCTGCCGCTCCTGCGGAAGACAGGAAACCCCTTGCTCGGCATCCCGCCGGACTGGACGATCCTCTTGGGTCCCCAGCAGGCCGCTGCCTTGTCTGCGACTACCGGCCTGGCGGAGGCCCGCCTCCACGCGATGACGCTGCGCCATTACGATCAGCGGGCGCTGGAGATCGACCATGAACGGCGCTTCGTCAACCGCCGGGTGCTCTGGGGACGGGGCGGTGGCTCCCGCTTCTGCCCGGACTGCCTGGCGGAATCCGGCGGCCGCTGGATGCTGTCCTGGCGGCTGGGATGGTCCTTCGCCTGCCTGCGGCACCACCGGCTGCTGGCCGACCACTGTCCGAACTGCGGGCGCGTGCCTCGTCTGCGGCCCCGAAGCGAGCGAGTCATCCCCAAACTCGGGCATTGCGGGAACGCGCCCTCCACCCAGAGTGGTTCCTTCACCAGTGGCTGCGGTCTCGACCTCACTCAGACATATACCCTCCGCCTGTCCGCCGGGCACCCAGTCACAGCCGCCCAGGCACTGATCACGGACATCATCGAGACAGGCACAGCCACCTTCGGGGCCTTCGCACTCGCACCGCAGCCGGCGGCGGGTGCGCTCAGCGACATCCGTGCCCTGTGCGGACGCGTGCTGTCCAGCCTCCCCGCCGAGGACCTCGCCCGACGGGTCCCGGCTGACATTACCGACGCCCACCTTGGTCCCGGCGCCGTCGGCTTGCTCGCGGTGGTCGGCGATCGGCCCGGTTTCATGGCTCCGCCCAGAGCCGCGAGCGCGGCGGCCGCTGTCACCGTCGCGCTGAGCGTCCTGGACCGGCCAGACATCCACCAAGTCGGCGAGGCGATGCGCGACCTGCTCGTCGCGATGCACGCAGACCTCTCCGAAGCCGGCATCGGTCAGATCAAGAGCTGGGGGAACCGCGTCACCCCAGTGCTCACAGGCGTACAACTGGCAGCAGCAGCACCCCTACTCCGCCCCGCGAACTATCTGCGGCACCGCATGACCTCGCCGGTCCCGCGACGGCCCATGGCCAAGAACGAGGACATCGCACAGCGGAGCCGGAAGATCCCCAGCACGTTCTGGAGCCTGTGGACTCTCCGGCTGGCCCCGCCCGACGGAACCGTCCCGCGCATCCTGGCACCCGCCTTGGCCGCAGCTGTGCTGACCGTCGACAGTCGCACCGACTTCGACACCGCCGGTGAACTCCTGGGATCGGTGGTGCACCGTATGGACGTTTCCTACGCCCTGCAGGCATTGGACGACCAACCACAGTGGCTCCATATCGTCACCGCTTTGACCAGGCTGGCCGATCACCTCGATGCCGCCGACGTCCCCATCGACTATGCGAGACGGCGGCGCCTTGACTACACCGGCCTGCTGCCGCGAGGCCGCTGGGGTGAGATCTGCCGCCGCACCGGCACACACCCCGGAACAGACCGCCGCGAACAGATCATCCGCTGCTACCTCTTCCAACGCATGAGCGGACTCCCACCCGAATCCACACAGGGTGCCCCGAACGCCGGTGAGGCGCTGTTCCGTACGGACTACTTCCGCTTCCTCGCCCAGCAGGGCCCGCAGCTGGCGCAGGCCGTCGACGCCGAAGCACGGGCCTTCCTCGCCAACCAGGACATCCACGACGAGCCGATCACCTGGCAGCCGCCCAAAGATCTCCTGGACGGGCTCGTTCTCCCGGGCCCGGACCCCGACCAGGTCGATATCTCCCAGCTGCATCACCTCGTACGTCGGCGAAGGCATGCCGTTCGACACGCTGCTGACGTGCTGGGTACTTCGGTCGAAGCCGTCCGATATCTCTTGGGGGAACAGCCTGCTCCCTCGCTCTCACCGACGACAGACCAGGCCATGGACAGGGCAAGGTACGCCAAAGCCATGCAGACCTTGCCCAAGGAGCGAATGGTCCGCCTGTATCTCGACGAGCACCGCTCTTTGTCGCAGATCGCCAAGCTCACCGGGTTCTCCTACAAGGTGGTGGCCCGGCTCGCCCACGAGTACGAGATCCCGATGCGCAGGCGCGAGGACTACGGGAGACATGACGCCGTGGAGCGTGACTGGCTCCATGACCAGTACGTCGTTCACCGCCGGACTCTGGCCGATCTTGCCCGTGAGAAGGGAGTGAACCAGAGGACCATGGCCCGCTGGGCACGCCACCACGAGATCCCGCTTCGCCGTGGCGGGGTACCCGCTGCCGCATACCGCGCCCCTGACTGGGCAGCCCGCGCTCCGGGGTTCCTGCGGGACGCTCTGACCGCCCCATACGCCTGGAAGTGGTTGGAACTCGTTGTTGCTGCGATGCCGTACGCCACGATCAGGAAGGCTGCCCAGGGCCTCGGCATCCATCAATCCACCCTGATCAAGAAGGTCAACGAGCTCGAAAGGGATCTGGGCCACCCTCTGATCGAGCGAGCCGAGCGAGGCCGCAGGATGCGACTAACACCGTTTGGCACCAAGGTCGCGGACGCCGTCCGGATCGCGACCTCCTGAGCCGAAGACCGTAGAGACGCCCGTGTAGATCTCGTAGCGCAGACGGGTTGATCGAATACCTTACGTATCGGTACGTTGAGTCAATGCCTGTGGAAGATGAGGGTGACCGGTTCTCCGATGCGGTCCGGCTTCTGCTCCTCATAGCGGCGACCGCTGATCCCCTCGACGAGGTCGCTATGCGTGCGGCGCCGGCCAACGCAGTTGCGGTCCTACACGCGGAGAGTCGATTGCAGAAGCTGGATTTTTGGCTACGCAATCCGGACTATCTTGCCGACGAACTGCTCAACGACTACGAACGCCAGCCGGAACCAGTGTTGCTGGACTTGGCTGGTCGGATCCTGGACTCGGAGGAGCCAGAGATCTACGCGATCCCGATGGTCCGCTACCTCTTCGGAGCGTTTGAGCACCTGGATCGTGCGTTGAGTGTCTTGGTGGCTCCTCGGCTGCTCGTGGTGTCCAGCCAGCGTGGAGCGAGCGGACAAGTGATCAAGGATAGCTACTACCTGACGCAGAAGGGTCAAGACGTCGCCGAGCAGGCCACGGCGCAATTCTCCGAACTGGCTTGGTACACCGAACGGGCTTTGCTGGTCCGGGCATTAGCGGAGGCGACGGGGCATACCGCATTGGCTCTGCGCAAACGCCAGTATCTGCAGCGGGACTACGCGCAGACGCCGCTGGGTGCCATCATTCCGTCGATCGCAGACAGGACGCGGAGCAGGCTGGCGTATCTTCGCGCCGCCGCATTGGGGGGGAACGCCGCATGAACGCAGACCTGCCGGTTCCATCGGAGGGCGAGCTCTACAAGCGCATTGCTGACCGGGTCGGTGTCGATTCAGATCGAATAGCCGAGGTGTTAACGTCTCACGGGCTGGAGCTGACGGGGTCACTGCCAGCGAAGCGTGAGTTGGTTGTACATCGCTTGATCTGCGAAGGCCGTAAGACCGGCACCACGGGCAATGACGGTCCCTTCACGGTTGACATGGGCCTGGGGCGCGGCCCCTGGGTAATCTCCAGCAGTATCAACTCGGCCGGTAAGTCGAGCCTGCTCTGGGCACTGAGTTTCGCGCTAAGAGGCGAGGGATTCGATGCGTTCTGCCGCCCCGAGACCGTCAGCTGGTTCCGCTTCGTTCGTGTCGACATCGAGGTTGGTGGAGCCGCAGCGTCGATCCGTCTGTACTTCGACAAACCTGGGCGCCCCAGCGTCCGGCTCCTAACTGCCGACTCGATCAGCGATCTACTCGTGCTTGAAGGCCGGGCCGAGGGGCGGATAGGTGTGCGCCTCGCAGCCACGGCCGAACCTAGCGGCGTGAAGGGTTTGATCGGCCGGTTCATGATGGAGCGCCTTGGTCTGCAGTCGGTATCGGTATGGGTGGCTGAGTCAAACGCGCCGAAGGACGAGGACGGTAACCGGGATAGCACCGAGCAGGTTCATGGCTGGGCAAGTTTCTTCTACGCCATCGCGTTGAACTCGGCCAGCGACAGTCTCCTCCTTGGACCGACGCTCGTCGGACAGCTTCCGGTCAAGCTGATGCAGTTGTTCTTGGATGTCCCGTACGCGCCGGAGCTGTCCCGCTTGACCACACTGCGCAAAGCGGAGACACAAGAGGTCAGTCGGGTAGCGCGTCGCGCCAAAGAGGACGCCCGCGCCCGCGACGAGCAGGCCGCCCCGCTTCGAAAGGCCCTCGAGGTAGCTCAACAGCGCCTCAGGGGACTAGAGGCTGGCCGGCCGGACGTTGGGAATCTTGTTGCGGCGGTGGATCATGCGGCGGCCGAACTTGCCCCATGCCAGGCGGCGTATCAGGAGGCGGCTGAGCAGCACCAGGCCGCGAAGAAGAGCCGCCAATCGGATCAGCGAGCTGAGCGCCGTGCCAAGCAAAGCGGCGCTGCACGGCTCCTGCTGGGCGCGCTGGACCCGGAGGTATGTCCACGATGCGATCACGACATCGACGACGAGCGCCGAGCCGCCGAAGATAACGAGCACCAGTGCTCCGTATGCGCCCGTCCACTAGCCAGCCTGCCGCAAGACCCGCAGGCTCAGGCTGACGCACTCGCTCGCATCGAAGCCCGTCTGGCTGCCTCGAAGACAGCGGAGGACAGTTGCGCAGCTGCGCTCGCTACCGCCACAGAGCGACTTACGGCCGCGCGGGCAACCTACGATCAGTCCGTAGCTCAGCTGGAAAAGACCCGCTCGAGCGACTGGTTCGCCCTCTTCGACAAGGCTCAACGTGAAGTTGACCAGCTGCAAGGAGCGGTGACCCTGTCCACCGGTGGCAGGAGCGGAGACACTCCGCCGGCGCTAGTGGCGGCGCTGGCCGCGGCGAAGCCAGCTCAGAAGACCTCTGTCGAGCAAGGCCCGGACGACGAGACCTTGCTGACCGCAGCAGCTGAAGTCATCAAGGATGTGGTGGATCAGCACAGTCGTGCGCTGTTCTCCGAACTCAACGACGAGATCGTTCAGATTGCCCACGACTTGGGGGTCACGAACCTCACGAGTGTAAATCTCTCACTGGGGGGTCAGCTCAACGCCGTCAAATCCGGCTCCAAGCACCGATTCTCCGCTTTCAGCCCGGTCGACCGGCTACGAATGAGAATCGCGGTCGTCGTCGGCATGATCAAGGTGAGTCGTAGGCGGGGCATCATGTCCCACCCGGGGCTGCTGCTGATTGACGCGCCCACAGCCGAGGAGCTAACTCCGCAGGCCACCTACCAGGTGCTGGATACCCTGTACCGCACTGGCAACAAGGTGCCTGGCTTGCAGATGATCATTACTTCGATCGAGGAAGCCGTCTGGGACATCTACCCGAAGGACCGTATCGTGACGGGAACCGACGGCCGAGAACTGTTCTGAAAGGCAAAAAGGGGCAAGGCGGGAATTCAACCTACGCTGGGGGCAGCCGTGCACGTCATGGATGAGCGAATCTCTGCGTGGGCGCGCACTGCCACTCCCGACCAGCGCCGCACCGGACCGACTCTCAATGATCTGGGCGGGTTGGACGAAGTCATCACACATGCGGGCTACCTCACGGGCGGCCCGCTCCTGGGCTTCCTCGTCAGTGCTGCTGCAAACGAGGTGAAAGAACCCTCCCTCCCGCCGGCCCTGAGCGACGCGATCATCACTGGGCTGGCGTCCTCCACCCGGCATCTAGCTTTCGCGGAGGCCGTCGACAAGCTGGCCACCCATCCACGACTGGTCGGTGACCTGGGAAGCAAGGCGATTAGGACTCTGCTACGCCGGCTCACAGATGCCCCGGACGCTGGGGACGACCCAGCAACTGCGCTCATTGGCGCCGAAGCCGCTGAGTGCCTTGTTCAACTCACCCTGGCCGGTGTTACCACCCCAGCTCAGTTGCTGGGAGCGATGGACATGGTCACGGAGGACACAACTGCTCTGCCGACTGAGTTCGCGGTAAGGCTTCCCCGCCTGTTAGGCGTCTTGGACGCGCACCATCCCGGAGCTGGGCTGCGGGAAGCCCTGGAACGCTGTCTTACCCCGGAGCACACCTTCCGGGACGCGGCCTTTGAACTTGCCCTGGGCGACGTGCGCACCGCCTTGGAGCAGGACGGTTATCAAGCGATGGTTGAGCAGCTCTCAGTCTGCAGGCAGCGTCTCGCCGAGTTAACGGCAATCGACCCTGACCGTCTGGATGCCCAGATCTACCTGGTCGGTATCGATGGCTTGCTTGGCCTGTCTGCACCGGACGCCCCCGCGCGCGTGGCTGCGGCAGCTAAGGCGTTGTACGACCGGCTGCATCACTATCGGGCCTGGCGCATACGCACCAACACTCCCGCATGGGCAATGGGAAGACAGGACGACATCACCGCCTGGTACGAGCTGACGGTCCTCCTGGACCATGCCGCTCAGCACATGGGCGATGGCGACCCGTGGTACACCCACGGCCACGGCATCTTGACCGCCCTCCTGCGTGCCTACACTGCGCACCACACCGTGAAGGTACTGACCGACACTCCGGCCGAGCAGGTTGTCGAGACTCTCGTGGCCCCAGTGATCGAGGACGCTTTTCTCAGGCGCGAGAACCGGTTCCACATCCTTCAACACGCTCTGGCTCACGATGAGGAATTGCACGACGATCAGGATGCGCAGCGCCTCTACGCGTCGCTCGGCGCGCGCCTGCGCAGTCCCGCTCCACATGAGCCCGGGACGGTGGGTGACCCGGGAAAAGCGCGTCGCTGGCCGCAGCTGGCGCGCCAGCTGCCCGGGGAGTTCACCGTCTTCGCTGATCAGAACAGCGACTACGTGCTGGACAGACTGGAGCTGGCATTGCGTGACAGTGAGGAGTTTCTCTTCTCCGTGACTGACGCTAAATACAGCCGTCTGATGGACGCGCTGATTGTGAGACTGGAGCAGTCTCGCGACTGGATCCCCACAGTCGCGGAGCCTTTTCAGGTTCTCCTGGAAGCAACCGTCCGATTCGCTTTCCTCTGCTATGACGTGGGCCGCACGATGGGTGGTGGCTACACAGAGTATCTGCGCGGTCGAGACAAGGGCGGTAAGAAACAGAAGGTCGATGAGGCTCTATTCCATCAGCACTACCGGGAGTTCCTTGCTGTCACTGCCCTGTTCCGGGTAGCTCATTTTGAGGTGATCGACAAGGCCGGAGGTCGCGTTGACGTATTGGCCACCTTCCCCTCGGCCTACTTCAACGTCGAATGCAAGATAGAAGAGAAAGACGGGAGCAAGGAGTCCCTGCGCACCTATGTCGCTCAGGCAGCCGAGTACCAGAATGCTGGCCCTTCCTTCGCGATCCTCTTGGCCCTGGACAAGACTGTTGGCAAAGAGGGCGCAGTCAATCTATTCGACAGCATCTGGATCGAGGAGGTGCAACGCCCCGGCGAGCTGGAGCCGTGCCTTGTGGTCGTTGTGCGCGTTCCTGGCGGACGCGAGAGCCCGAACGATCTGCGACCTGCTTCGCAGTAGGGTCGAGGTCCGGGCTAAGGGCTTGCAGGGAATCAAGGTGTTGCTTCCTGTCCTGAAGCTCGTTGGTGTGGCATGCGCATCCCGGATGAGACTCGTGATCAACTCGCCGTGAAGTTCGCGGTGTTGCTCCCGCATCTGGACGAGCGCCAGCGACGGCTGTTGATGGCTGCGGAGGCCCGGGCACTGGGACACGGCGGCGTCCGAGCCGTGGCACAGGCCGCGTCGGTCAGCGAGACGACCGTCCGCAAGGGCGTGTTCGAACTCGAGGCCGGTGAGGAGCCGTTAGGGCGGGTGCGTCGGCCGGGCGGGGGCCGCAAACGAGTCGCGGATCTGAATCCGGGCCTGCGGTCGGCACTGTTGGCGCTGGTCGAGCCGGATGTGCGGGGTGACCCGATGTCGCCGCTGCGGTGGACGGTGAAGTCCACCCGCACGCTGGCGCAGGAGCTGACCCGGGCCGGCCACCGCATCAGCGCCGACACCGTCGCCGGCCTGCTGCGGGAGGAAGGCTTCAGCCTGCAGGCCAACGCCAAGACCATCGAGGGCAGCCAGCACCCCGACAGGGATGCCCAGTTCCGCTATCTCAACGAACACGCCCGCACGCACCGGGACGCCGGCCAGCCCGTGATCAGCGTGGACACCAAGAAGAAGGAACTCGTCGGCGAGTTCAAGAACAACGGCCGCCAGTGGCGGCCGACGGGTGAGCCGGTGCCGGTGAACGTGCACGACTTCACCGACCCACAGCTGGGCAAAGCCGTCCCCTACGGGATCTACGACGTCGCGGCGAACACCGGCTGGGTCAACGTCGGCACCGATCACGACACCGCCGCGTTCGCGGTCGAGTCGATCCGCCGTTGGTGGCACAGCCAGGGCCAGACTGCCTACCCGCAGGCGGCACGGCTCCTGATCACCGCCGACGCGGGCGGTTCCAACGGCTACCGCACCCGGGCCTGGAAACTCGAACTCGCCCGGCTCGCCTCCGAAACCGGGCTGACGATCACCGTGTGTCACCTCCCGCCCGGCACATCGAAGTGGAACAAAATCGAGCACCGGCTCTTCTCCCACATCACGATGAACTGGCGAGGCCGCCCGCTGACCAGCCACGAAGTCATCGTCCAGTCCATCGCCGCGACCACCACCCGCACCGGACTGCGCGTGAGCGCCGCACTCGACACCAACATCTATCCCACCGGGGTCCGTATCGGTGAGGCGGAGATGGCGGCACTGCCGCTGACCCGGCACGCCTTCCACGGCGAGTGGAACTACACCCTGCACCCGCAGCCCCGCCCTGCTGTTCCGATGGCCCGGGCTCCACAGCACCCGGCCCCGCGATGGGACCAGGCCCTGCTGTCCGATCCCGCCCTGACCGGTATGTCCCGGCAGCAACTCGCCGACTTCACAAGGACTTTGATCCCCGACGGCGATGCCCGACGCGGCCGTCCGCCCCGGCTCGCCTTCCCCGAACAGATCCTGGCCACCGTGCTCCACCTACGGGTCGCCCTGGCCGCTGAACCTCTCGCCGTACTGTTCGGCAGCAGCCGGACCGCGATGCACCGCACCCTTCTGAAAAACAGAAGACTCCTCAAGGCACACGGCATCGTCATCCCACCCGCGACCACGCCACCCGTCGTCCTTGCAGCCCTCCACGCGCGGGTCCTCGCTCAAACCGGCGAGCCCCACAACAAGATCAAGACGACGTGTTAATGATCTGCAAGCCCTAAGGATTGTCCCGTAAGTCGCGGGCGCCTGCGGTCCGGTGGTCAGCCGAAGACGATCTCAACGTCCTTGTCCAAACAGAACTTCATGACGGTGACTAGCTGGCGGGTGTCATCGATACGTCGTTCGAGAACGGGGTCGCTGGCATCGTGTTGCCGCTCATCAATGATTGCTTCCAGCCGGGGCAGTATAGCCGCGCATTGAGCGGGCGTGAGGTCCGGACCAGCGTCATCTGGATGGTTGAGTAGTGGTGCCAGCGTTGTGGAGACGGTGCTCCACGGGCGGTCTCCGTCGAAGCCGTGCATCTCGGAGAGGATGAACCCCTCGGCCTGGGCCAGCCACACCCTGAACATGTTGAAGCCGGTGTAGGACCAGGAGATGTCCGGGCTGGTCACATCGTCGTCTCCGGGGAAGAGCACGAGCCCCATCCTGTCCTCCTTGTTTGCCCGGTGCTCAGGATCGATCGTGGGAAGCCTGTCGGCAACTGAAATGATCTGCCGCATGGTTGGTGTGATCACGGCGTCGGAGTCGTCCTGGATACGTCAGTTCGCCGGGTTGAGCCCCCGCTGCTTCAGCAAGTTGGTGACCGCGGTGCGGCGCGAGAGCACAGCCGAACACAACCGCTCACACAAGCAGGTCCGTGCACGAGTGAAGCAAGTATTTGCCCGGATGAAAACTTGGAAGATTCTCCGCGACTGCAGACTCAAGGGCGACGGCGTACACCTCGCCGTGCGCGGCATCGCCCGCCTGCACAATCTCACCCTTGCTGGATAGGAACATGGCCAAACTCAGGCAGGTCCCTCATCCGCGTCCGCCAGCGGGGGCGGCGTGTGCCGCGGCCACTGCGCGCCCACCTGTTCCATAACAGCGGCCCGGAACGCTTCCAAAAGGACGCATCCGGGATACGTCCCAAACGCTCCGTACTTCCAACGGTAGTAGCACGACCAGTAGCTCACCACGCGCCGCTCCGTGCGTGTGAAGAAGGCCGGATTCCGAGCGATGAACTCCCCGTAGAGTCGGCGCTGGGTTGAGCCCGGGACCGCAAGCCTGGGCAGCCCCCGGCCGATAGACTCAAGGATCTCCAGCACGTATTCGCCGGCCAACTGCACCACGAACGGGACCACCCACGGCTCACCCGACGCCGTAATCTGCTCGAGGTGCCGCTGGCGGACCCGGCCATCGTGGTGCCGGGAGTACAGGCAGTGCAAAATCATCTGCTGGGTTCCGGACAGGGGCCGCTCCAAGTTGGCGTACGGCTCCTCGTTGTAGAGGCGATAGGGGATGGCGACGATCTCGTCCTGCACCTCGACCTCGAAGGGCATCATCGGTGCGGAGCTGGCCTCCGGCATGACCGCCAGGACACTCTGCACGTCACCGGCGAGACGGGTCGGAAACGCCGCCGCCAGGGCGTGGGCGACGTTCGACGGATCCCGAGGCAACTGCACAACAGGAGGATAAGCGGCGGACCTCTCGGTCTCTCAACCGCCCACCTCAACGTTGCGGGACAGTCCTTGGCGAACCCTCGGCGGCTTTCCGTAGGCAGGCAACTGGTCTCGTGTTCCGGCAGCCCTTGTTCGTCTCAACTGCCCCGTGCGGCAGGGAAAAGGACACGGAGGTGAGACGAACTCACGAGGACATCGCGTGAGACGTCAAGCGTTGAGCCTGGTTAACGCTGTGCCTGGGGACATCAGAAATGCGAACCTACAACGATGTCGGATATGGCATCACCGTGAGACCAGCGCGTGGGTGCTGCTGCTCAGCGCCTCGTCTCGTACCTGGTCAGGATCACGCCGCCGGGAAACGTCCGCGTCTCCACCATGTTCAGGTTCACCCAGTTGTCCAGTGCGGTGAAGAACGGCGTGCCGGCGCCCACCAGGACCGGCGCGGTGGCCAGCACGTACTCGTCGATCAGCCCGGCCCGCATGGCGGCCCCGGCTAGCGTCGCGCCGCCGATGTCCATCGGGCCGCCGTCCTCGGCCTTGAGCCGGGTGATCTCGGCGACCGCGTCGCCACTGACCAGGCGGGTGTTCCAGTCGACCTTGTCGGTCGTCGAGGAGAACACCACCTTCGACATGTCCCGCCAGCGGCGCGCGAACTCGATCTCCGCCGGGGTGGCCCCCGGCTGCTGGTCGCCGGTCGGCCAGTGGGAGCTCATCGTCTGCCACAGCTTGCGCCCGTACAGCGACAGATCGGTCGCCTGCAACTGGTCGGACCAGAACTGGAACAGCTCGTCGCTCGGCGGTCCGCTCCAGCCGATGTCGTCGCCGGGCGCGGCGATGTAGCCGTCCAGGGTCAGGTTCATGCCGTAGATCAGTTTCCGCATGGCGCCAGCCTTCCGTGAGTCGGTCTCACGCGTACAGACCGGCGCGCCGCGGGGAACTCATCGGTGCGCGTTCTGCTCACATGTAGTCCTCGTGGCGGCGCGACGCGGCGCCACGCGACCGCAGGCGGCCGACCCGGCGCCGTGTCCCGAGAAATGTGCTCGACGTACGGCCGTCCCGCCGGATGGACTGGGGGCATGACGACATCTCAGGACGACTTGCTTCCCGGTACCCGCAGGGCGCTGCTGCATCGGATCGCCGTGGCCCAGGCCGAGGGGCGGGCGCCGTCGTTGGTCGCGACGGTGGTGCGGGGAGGGCGCGCGGTGTGGCACGGCGCGCGGACCTCGGTGGACGGGCACGGGCCGGACGAGAACGTGCAGTACAGGATCGGCTCGATCACCAAGACGTTCACCGCAGTCCTGGTGCTGCGGCTGCGTGACGAGGCTGTCCTCGATCTCGGTGACCCGCTGGAGAAGCATCTGCCCGGCACCGGCGCGGGGGAGGCCACCATCGCCGAACTCCTCGCGCACACAGGCGGGTTGGCTGCCGAGTCGCCCGCGCCCTGGTGGGAGCGGACGCCGGGTTCCCTGCGTCCGGAGCTTCGCGATGTGCTGGGTGAGCAGCCCCTGCTGCATCCGGTCGGCCGCAGGTTCCACTATTCGAACCCCGGCTACACGGTGTTGGGCGCGCTCGTCGAACAACTGCGAGGTGCCCCGTGGGAGGACGTACTCCGGCGGGAAGTGCTCGAACCTCTGGGCCTCGACCGCACGAGTGCTCAGCCGCAGGCGCCGCACGCGGGTGGCTGGGCGGTGCATCCGTGGGCCGACGCGCTGTTGCCGGAACCCGCCGAGGACCTCGGCCGTATGGCACCGGCCGGTCAACTCTGGTCCACCACCGCAGACTTGGCCCGGTTCGCCGTGTTCCTGGCCGACGGAGACGACCAGGTCCTGAGCGCGGAGTCCGTGCGGGAGATGCGGACGCCCGCGGCACCGGCGGAGGCCGCCGACGTCATGGACGGCTCCGCATACGGTCTCGGACTGCAGGTCCAACGCCGCGACGGCCGACTGTTCGTCGGCCATTCCGGATCGCTGCCCGGCTTCCTGGCGAACCTCACCATCAGCCTGGCGGACGACGTCTCGGCGGTGGTGCTGGCCAACTGCACCTCCGGACCGCTGCTGTCATCGGTGGCCGCCGATCTCGTCCGTATCGTCGCCGAGGCCGAGCCGAGGATTCCCGAGCCCTGGCGACCGATGGCCGAAGTCGACGCCGCCGTACTGGAGTTGGCGGGGCAGTGGTACTGGGGGACGCACGGCTTCGCCCTACGGCTGACGGCCGACGGAGGGGCCTCGCTGGAGCCGTTGGCCGGCAGTGGCCGCCGTTCGCGTTTCCGGGCCAACGGTGATGGCACCTGGACCGGGCTGGAGGGCTACTACGCCGGAGAGCTCCTGCGACCCGTACGGCGCCCGGACGGGTCCGTGAGCCACCTTGACCTCGGCTCGTTCGTTTTCACACGTCAGCCGTACGAGGAGAGCGCTTCTGTGCCGGGTGGGGTGGACCCGGAGGGGTGGCGGGGGATTCGTTAGCCGTCGCGGCCGCGGAGGGGTCATGTTTCACGTGAAACATGACCCCTCCTGCCGTCGGCAGGATGCTTCGGTCCCGCTTGGTGGAGAGCTCTCTTCAGAGCGGGAGTTTGAATCCCACGTGTGAGGCGGTGAAACCGAGCCGCTCGTAGAAGCGGTGGGCGTCGGTGCGCGTGATGTCAGAGGTCAGCTGGACCAGTTGGCAGTCCTGGCGGCGTGACTCGGCGATCGCCCACTCGATGAGCCGCGTACCCAGGCCGCTGCCTCGCTCGTCAGCGTGGACGCGTACGGCCTCGATGATCGAGCGGGTGGCTCCCCTGCGGGACAGCCCGGGGACGACCGTGAGCTGGAGGGTGCCGACGACACGGTTCTCGCGCACGGCGACGACCAGGTGCTGGTTCGGGTCGACGGTCAGACGTTCCAGTGCGGCCAGGTAGGGCGTCAGGTCGTCCGGTGACTCGCGCTGGGAGCCCAGCGGATCGTCGGCGAGCATGCCGACGATGCCGGGGACGTCTTCGGTGACTGCGGCCCGTATTTCAAGATCTCCCATGACCCCACCTTAGGCAGTGGCGTGCGGCACGGGACGGGCCTAGGCGGGCGCGTTCGTCGACTCCACGACCCGGACCAGGGGTGCCAACTCGGGGTTCCGGGCCGCCGCGTCGAGAGCCTCGCGCAGAGCGGTGTCGTTGGTCGGGCGGGCCTCTTCGAGCAGGGCGAGGCCGGCCTCGGTGACGTTCGTGTAGATGCCCCGGCGGTCGGTCGGGCAGAGGTACCGGGCGAGCAGGCCGCGGTCCTCGAGCCGGGTGACCAGCCGGGTGGTGGCGCTCTGGCTCAGGACGACAGCGTCGGCGACCTGCCGCATCTGGAGATGGCCCCCCTCACCGTCGTGCTGCCGACTGAGCACGTCGAGCAGGGAGTACTCACGCAGGCTCAGGTCGTGCTTGGCCTGCAGGGCCCGCTCGATGTGCACCTCGATCCTCCCGTGCAACAGGGAAAGGGCGCACCAGCCCTGGGCGAGGGCGGTGAGTGCGGGGTCCGTCGCTGTCATTGGCGTTTCCTCCGTTCCGGAGCGGCTGAACCCAGGATAGGGCACAAGTGAAATAGTCTGCGCTTGCATATAACCCGCGCCTGCAACTATTGTGAACGCGCGTAAAGCGCTCATGCAATCTTCTGGGAAGGGCACCTCCACATGCCTCTCGCGCTTCTGGCCCTCGCGATCGGGGCCTTCGGAATCGGCACGACCGAGTTCGTGATCATGGGTTTGCTGCCCCAGGTCGCGGGTGACTTCGGGGTCTCCATCCCCACCGCGGGACTGCTGGTCACCGGTTACGCGCTGGGTGTCGTCATCGGCGCCCCGCTGATGACCGTGCTCGGCACCAAGGTCCCCCGCAAGCGGATGCTGATGCTGCTGATGGGCCTGTTCATCGTCGGCAACCTGCTCTCCGTCGTCGCCCCCAGCTTCTCGGTGATGCTGATCGGCCGCGTGGTCGCCTCGCTCGCCCACGGCGCCTTCTTCGGTATCGGCTCGGTCGTCGCGGCGGAACTCGTGGCCTCGGACAAGAAGGCCGGAGCCATCGCGATGATGTTCACCGGCCTGACCGTCGCCAACGTCGTGGGCGTCCCGCTGGGCACCCTCGTGGGGCAGTCCATCGGCTGGCGGGTCACCTTCGCCCTCGTCGCGGGCCTCGGCGTCATCGGCCTGGCCGGCATCGCCAAGCTCGTGCCCGACCTGCCCAAGCCGGAGGGCGTACGACTGCGGCACGAACTGGCCGCGTTCAAGAACACCCAGGTCCTGCTCGCCATGGCGATGACCGTCCTCGGCTTCGGCGGCGTCTTCGCGGCCATCACCTACATCGCGCCGATGATGACCCACGTCGCCGGCTTCGCCGACGGCTCCGTCACCTGGCTGCTCGTCCTCTTCGGCCTCGGCATGGTCGGCGGCAATCTCGTCGGCGGCAAGTTCGCCGACCGCGCCCTGATGCCCATGCTGTACGTCTCGTTGGGCGCCTTGGCCGTCGTGCTCGCCCTCTTCACGGTCACCGCGCACAACAAGATCGCGGCAGCCGTCACCATCGCCCTCATCGGCGCCCTGGGCTTTGCCACCGTGCCGCCGCTGCAGAAGCGGGTCCTCGACCAGGCACACGGTGCCCCGACGCTGGCCTCGGCCGTGAACATCGGCGCCTTCAACCTCGGCAACGCGCTGTCCGCCTGGCTCGGCGGCCTCGTCATCGCGGCCGGCTTCGGCTACACCGCACCCAACTGGGTCGGCGCCGTCCTCGCCGCCGCTGCTCTGGTCCTCGCGATTCTCTCGGCCGCCCTGGAACGCCGTACCAGCGCCCGCAGCGCGGTCCTGGCGGCTGCCACACCGAGCGAGCAGCGGACCGCCCTCCACCACTGACCCCGCCGGGCAGCAGTGGGGAGACGCGGGGCCAGGGCGGCCCCTGTGCCCTCCTGCCGACCTCGGCCTCTGACCGACACCAGAACAGCAACACCCGCAAGGAGAAACCCTGATGAGCACCAACACCGCCGTAGCCCCGCTGACCATCCAGGACGCCGAGGCACTCGTCACTCAGGCCCGCTGTGCCGTTGAGGCCGCCGGGGTCACGGTCAGCATCACCGTGCTGGACGCGGGCGGTCATCTGCTCGCCTTCCGGCGGGACGACCAGGCTGTGCTGATCTCCGGGGAGACCAGCACCCGCAAGGCGTACACCGCGCTGCAGTTGAACGCGGCCACCGCCGACCTCGTCGAGGCCGTTCAGCCCGGAGGTCTCTTCCACACCCTGCCCACCGCGCTCGACCGGCCGCTGCTGTTCATCGCGGGCGGTATCCCCGTGCACCGTGACGACCGCCTGATCGGAGCGATCGGGGTCGGTGGCGGCGCGCCGACGCAGGACCACGGCTTCGCGCAGGCCGCCGTAGAGGCACTCGTCTGACGCTTGACGATGACGGAAACGCCGATCCCTGAGGTAGCCGGGGGCCGGCGTTTCCGTACACCGAAGTCGTCAGCCTGCCGCGACCGTCAGTGGGGCGAACCGCCGTGTCCAGTCGCCCGGCAACTCCGCGATCCCGTACGTCATCACGGCGTTGAAGGCGGAGGAAACGAGTCCGCGTTCCTTCGCCCAGGACAGCAGGTCTTCGTGGCGTACGTCGATGTCGGTGCGCAGCGGACGGTCGGTGCGGGCGGCGAGTGAGGCGAGGAGTGCCTTCGCTGTCTCCGCGTCCTGTGCGATCAGTGGGCCCACGACCTGTGTGTCCATGTTGGGCCAGGCCGCCGCGTACCCCATGATCCGGCCGTTCTCCTCCGCCACCCGCAACTGGTCGGCAAAGGCGGGGAGCCGGGCGATGAGGGGCGTGCGATCGGTGCCGAACACCGCCTCGTCGAGACGCAGGATGCCGGTGAGGTCCTCTGCTGTGGCCGCACGGGTGGCGATCCGGGACTCCGGTCCAGCAGACGTGAAGTGTCCGCGCAGCGTCTCGGACCGGCCGGTCGCCTTGAAGCCGAGTTCCTCGTAGAGCGGGCGGCCGTTCGGGGTCGCGTACAGGGTCAGGGGTGTGGTGCCCATCGCCGAGAGCACATGGTGCATCAGCCGGCGTCCCACACCCTGGCGGGCATGCCGCTCGGCGACCAGAACCATGCCGATGGCAACCAGATCCGGGCGGTCCTGCGGGCCGTACTCCGTGACGACGCATGCCGCGACGAGGCCGCCCTCGGGATCGTCGATGCCGTAGCCCTTCCCCGCGCTGAGGAGGAAACCCCACTTGTGTTCCTCGCGTGGCCACCTCCGGTCCTCGGACAAGTCGGCACAGGCGATGCGATCGCGGAGCGTCAGCCGGCGGATGGGCAGAGCGGCGAGGGAAGGAGTCGGCACGCAGGTCAGGCTGTCTGACTGCGTTGTCGGCGTCCACCTGTTTCCGATCAGACGTACTCGCTTTTGGCCATGTCGTGGCCGACTGCACAACGCACCGACAGAAGCCGGATGTTTCACGTGAAACACCGGCGAACGGTGGTCATCCGGCAGGCTCGCGGAAGGCGCCACAGGGTGTCCCACTAACCTCGTGGCCCATGGCGAGACTTCATCTCTTCGACCTCGACGGCACTTTGCTGCACGGAACCAGTGCGCCCCTGGAGATCTCACGTCAACTCGGTCTGGAGGCCGAGACGGTGGCACTTGAGCAGGAGATCTCGGCCGGGCTGATCGGGCCGCCGGAGTATGCGACCCGCGTGTACACGCTGTGGGCGGATCTCACCGAGGCAGATGTAGCGGCGGCCTTCGAAGGCGCCCCTTGGCTGGCGCGGATCCGTGAGGTCTGGGCCGAGATCAGGAGTGCCGGCGAATACTGCGCCGTCGTATCGCTCTCGCCTTCCTTCTTCGTGGAACGGCTCAGAGGCTGGGGCGCGCACGCGGCACACGGATCGCTTTTTCCCGCCGTGCCTTTCACCGAGCCTTCCATGGACCTGGCCGGTGTCCTCAATTCTGCGGCGAAGGTGGTGATCGCGGATCGATTGTGCGAGGAGTTCGGGGTGACGAGGGCCGACTGTGTCGCCTATGGCGACTCGATGTCGGACAAGGATCTGTTCGGTGCCGTGCCCGTCTCTGTGGCGGTCAATGCCGATCAGCATCTGTCGGGCCTCGCGACTCACTCCTATGCCGGGCGGGATCTGTGGGATGCCTACGAATTGGTGCGCCGCGCCCGGTAGTTGAGGGAGCCGATGGTTCGCCTCTCTGCCTGTTCGTGGGGGAGCGAGCCGGGGCTTGTGTGCGGAACGCGGGCCGGTATGGTCGACTCCGGTTCCTGTGCGGAGCGGGACGCCGCGTGAGAGTACTGCGGGCAATGTCACACTCTCGCCTTACTTGTCCGTACGCAGTGCGAATGCGGGTTGGATATGGCTGTATTGGCCGCTTGACCGAATGGGGAGAAGCAAGCCGTCCACGCGGAAAGCAGGCAGCTTCCGGTTGAGGAAGCGCGCCGACCGACCGAGAGATGTTCGAGGCGAGGCACACCATGGACGGTCCGACCACCCCGTCGGCCGACGACGGCACGTCCGGGGGCGGCGGCGGAAGCGGCTGGTTCACTCCGCGCAAGCAGCCGGAAGTGCCTCTGGGCGAAGAGCGTGAGACGACGGAGGGGCGGCGTCCAGCCGTGCTGCGCCCGGTCCGCAGAGGCACGGCGGGGAGCAAGGAGCGTCCGCCCATGGAGAGTTCGGTCCGGACCGATCCGAGCGGCGACGCTGCCGGGTCGCATACGGGCGGGCCCGGTGCTCAGCAGGGCACAGTGGCCTACCAGGAGCGAATACCGTCGGCAGAGACCGCCCCGCAGCCCTCCACCCCTGCCCAGGCACTGTCTCCCGCCCCCGCGCGGACGGCGCCCCCACTGCGCGCTGTCGAAAGCGCCCCGGCCACTCTGCGCGTGCCCGCCCAGCGTTCTTCCGGCCCGGTCCCCGAGCAGGCATCCCCGGACGCCGTGCTCATCCGACGGACCATGGCCGAAGTCGGGCCCGTGGCCGACAAGGTCACCTCGTACTTCTACGCGCTGCTTTTCGTGCGCCACCCCGAGCTGCGGTCGCTGTTCCCGGCGGCGATGGACACCCAGCGGGACCGGTTGCTCAAGGCGTTGCTCACCGCGGCCGAGCACATCGACAACACCGAGGTCCTCGTCGCGTATCTGCGGAACCTCGGCCGCGGGCACCGCAAGTACGGCACCCGGGCCGAGCACTACCCGGCCGTCGGCGAGTGCCTCATCGGCGCCCTGAACAAGTACGCCACCGCCGTCTGGGACGCGGAGACGGAGGCGGCCTGGGTACGGGCGTACACGACGATCTCGCAGGTCATGATCGACGCGGCCGCCGCCGACGAACTGCGCGCTCCGGCCTGGTGGCATGCGGAGGTCGTCAGCCACGATCTCCGAACCCGGGACGTCGCCGTCGTCACCGTCCGCCCGGACCAGCCCTACCCCTTCCTCGCCGGGCAGTACACGAGCCTGGAGACACCCTGGTGGCCGCGGATCTGGCGGCACTACTCCCTGGCCTCGGCACCCCGCTCGGACGGACTGCTGACCTTCCATGTGAAGGCCGTCCCGGCGGGCTGGGTCTCGAACGCGCTGGTGCACCGAGCCCGGCCCGGCGACGTCATCCGGCTCGGCCCGTCGGCCGGCTCGATGACCGTGGACCACACCACCGACAGCGGCCTGCTCTGCCTCGGCGGCGGCACTGGCATAGCGCCGATCAAGGCGCTCGTCCAGGACATCGCCGAGCACGGCGAGCGGCGACCGGTGGAGGTGTTCTACGGCGCCCGCACCGACCAGGACCTCTATGACATCGACACGATGCTCCGGCTCCAGCAGTCGCACCCGTGGCTGGAGGTCCGGCCGATCGTCGAACAGCGGGCGCGCCTTCAACTCCCCGACGCCATAAGGACGTACGGGCCGTGGAGCGGCTACGACGCCTACGTCTCGGGGCCGCCCGGAATGATCCGCAGCGGTGTCCATGCCCTGAGGGACGTCGGTATCCCACCGGAACGCATACGGCACGACGCGGTCGAGGAATTGGTGGCGGCCGGGGACTGACCCGGTGCCGGAGGCGTCAGCCGAGGTCGGGAGCGTGCATCGCGCGGACCCCTTCGATGTTGCCGTCCAGGTAGTGCCGTAGGGACAGGGGCACGAGATGGACGGACGCGATGCCGACCCGGGTGAAGGGCACTCGTACGATCTCGTACTCGCCGAGGGGCTCGTCCACTTCGGGGCCGTGGCGTAGCGCCGGGTCCATGGACTCCAGGTGGCAGACGAAGAAGTGCTGCACCTTCACGCCGGTCGTGGCCGCGTTCGCGCCGATGTGCTCGACGGTGTCCACGAAGCAGGGCACCACGTCGGTGATCTTGGCGCCGAGTTCCTCGTACACCTCTCGGTGGAGGGCGTCGACGACGGTTGTGTCCCCGGGTTCGACCCCGCCACCGGGCGTGACCCAGTAGGGATCCACACCGGGCTTGGTGCGCTTGATGAGGATCAGGGCGTCGCCGTCGAGGAGAACGGCGCGTGCGGTGCGCTTGACCACGGGTCGGACGGTCATGGGAGAAATGTGGCCCGGCTGGTTCCACGTGAAACATCGCGAAACGTGACCTCGACGGTTCAGAGCGTGACGTTCGGCGCGCTCGTTGCGGAGCGGCCGTAAAGTCCCTGGTCAGCCCCAGTCGGTGGCCGCCCGCTGCAACCACTCGTGGGCCCGGGCGATGTGCGGCATCGCGAGAGTGCCGGTCCGGACCACCAGGAAATACGTCCGCAGCGGCGGTACCGCGGGCTCGTGGAGCGGGACGACCTCACCGCGTTCCAGCGCGAGGGCGCACAGATAGCGGGGCAGTACCGCGAGGCCGGCTCCCGCGATCGCGCAGGCGAGGACCGCGCGCAGGTCCGGTACGACGACGGTGCCCGGGGTGGCCGGACGGGAGTCGAAGACGGAGGCCCAGTACCGCGAGACGAAGGGCAGCGACTCGTGGACCTCGACCACAGGGAGGTCGTCCAGGGCAGGGGCGTCCTTGGGGCCGGGCTTCGCGGAGTCGATCTGCTCGGCCCAGTGCGGGGCGGCGACCAGGACGTGCTCCTCGTCGCAGAGCGTTGTCGCGGTGAGCAGAGCCCCTCGGGGACGGGCCGTGCTGATGGCCAGATCATGATGTCCGGCGGCCAGCCCCTCCAGGGTCTCCTCGGCGTTCCCGAAGGACGCGCGCAGTGCGAACCCCTGGCCGTCGTCGCCGGTCAGCTCCGTGAGCGCGGGCAGCGCCCGCTCGGCGGTGAACTCGGGAGGCCCGGCGAGATGCAGGGTGCGCAGCGAGGAGTCGTTGTCGGGGCCCGTCTCGGCTATCTCCACGAGCGCGTCGAGATGCGGCGCGGCCTTGTGCGCGAGTTCGTCGCCCATGGTGGTGGGGGTGACTCCACGGGCCTGGCGCAGGAACAGAGGGCGGCCCAACTGCCGTTCCAGGGTGCGGATCTGGGACGTCACCGCCGGCTGGGAGAGGCCGAGCAGGGCCGCGGCGCGGGTGAAGGAGCCGGCCCGGTGCACGGTCACGAAGGTGCGCAGCAAGGCCAGATCCATGGCGCGCACTCTCCTTTCCCCACCCTTTCTCCAGCCCCGGGCAGGGCCCAACTATAAATAAGTCGATAGGTTGCTGTCGCTACTGTGATTGGACACTGACACAGAGTCAACTAGCCTGGTTCGCGCGGTTCTTCGCGTACGGAACCGAGGACGGTCCGAGCCACGAGGGGGGAGGCTCGGACCGTCCGTTGTGCGTATCAGGACACCGACCGGCGGTACGTAAAGCGGTCACCGCGCCGACGCGTCCAGCGCACGCAGCACATCGGCCACCAGGTCCTCGGGATCCTCGGCACCGACCGAGAAGCGAATGAAGCCCTCCGGCACCGCGTCACCTCCCCAGCGCCCCCGCCGCTCGGCGGTGGACCGCACCCCGCCGAAGCTCGTCGCGTCGTCCACGAGCCGCAGGGCGTCGAGAAAACGCTCGGCACGCGCGCGCGTGGGCAGCGTGAACGAAACCACACACCCGTAGCGCCGCATCTGCCGCGAGGCGATCTTGTGCGAGGGGTCGTCCGGCAGCCCCGGATAGCGCAGTCCCGTCACCTCGGCCCGTCCGCGCAGGGCCCCGGCGAGGGTCAGCGCGGTGGCGTTCTGCCGGTCGACGCGCAGCTGGAGGGTGGCGATCGAGCGGTGCGCGAGCCAGGCCTCCATGGGCCCGGGAATCGCGCCGACGATCTTGCGCCAGCGGCGTACGGCGGCCATGGCGGTGGCGTCGGTTCCGGCGACGTACCCCAGGAGGACGTCCCCGTGCCCGGTGAGCTGCTTGGTGCCGCTCGCCACGGAGAAATCGGCGCCGAGTGCCAGCGGACGCTGTCCCAAGGGCGTGGCGAGGGTGTTGTCGACGGCTACGAGGGCGCCACGCGCGTGTGCCGCTTCCACGAGCCGACTGATGTCGCACACGTCGAGCCCGGGGTTCGACGGGGTCTCGATCCACAGCAGTTTCGCGCCGTCGAGGACGTCGAGCTGGGCGTCCCCGGCGGTCGGCGCGGTGCGCACCTGGATGCCGTACGCCTCCAATTGCGCACGGACCAGGGGCAGTACCTGGTAGCCGTCGTCGGGCAGGACGACCGTGTCGCCGGCCCGCAGCTGGGAGAAGAGCACCGAGGAGATGGCGGCCATGCCGGAGGCGAACACGAGCGTCTCCACGCCGTCCTGCCCGGGTGCCTCCAACTCTCCGACGGCGCGCTCCAGATGGGTCCACGTCGGGTTCTCGTCACGGCCGTAGGCGTACGGGCCCGTCACCTCGCCCGGGAGGTGGAAGTGCGCGGCGAACACCGGCCCGGGCAGGGTCGGTTCGTGCTTGACCGGCTCGGGCAGTCCGGCCCGCACCGCGCGCGTGCCGTCTCCCGCCCCCTTGTCTGCGGCGGAATCACTCATACCGCTCGTCCCTCCACTTCCTCGCGCACCGCGGCGAGCAGTCCCGCGCTCGCCGCCTCCACCATCTCAAGGCACTCCTCGAAGCCGTCCAGGCCCCCGTAGTACGGGTCGGGTACATCCAGGTCGCCGTCGGCGGCGGGGTCGTAGGAGCGGAGCAGGTGGACCTTCCGGGCGTCCTGCTCGGTCGGGGCGAGGCGGCGCAGTGCGCTGCGGTGGCCCGAGTCGAGGGCGACGACCAGGTCCAGACGGGGGAACCAGGAGGCCTGGAACTGGCGTGCGACATGGTCGCCGTCGTATCCGTGCTCCTCCAGGACGGCGACGGCGCGCGGGTCGGCGCCGTCGCCCTCGTGCCAGCCGCCCGTGCCCGCGCTGTCGACCTCGACCAGACCGTCGAGCCCGGCCTCCTCCACCCGCGCGCGGAAGACCGATTCGGCCATCGGGGAGCGGCAGATGTTGCCGGTGCAGACGAAGCTGACGCGGTAGGTCACGGCGTGCTCAGTCCCCGTCGGGCAGGACGACGTTGAGCGCCCAGGAGACGACCGAGATGATCAGGCCGCCCAGGACGGCGGTCCAGAAGCCGTCGACGTGGAAACTCAGGTCGAACTTGTCGGCCAGCCACGAAGTGAGCAGCAGCATCAGCGCGTTGACCACCAGGGTGATCAGACCGAGCGTCAGGATGAACAGCGGGAAGGTCAGCACCTTGACGATCGGCTTCACGAGGAAGTTCACCAGGCCGAAGACCACCGCGACGAGCAGCAGGGTCCAGACCTTCTTGAACGTGTTGTCGCCGGTCAGAGTGATCTTGTCGAGCAGCCATACGGCGACCGCCAGGGCGCCCGCGTTGGCGATCGTCTTGACTAGAAAATTCTTCATGTGTCTGATCGTGACAGAAGAGATCGAATCCGAGTGTGGACGAGGGCGATGAAGGCATTCCGGTTGGATGAACTGGAGGCGGAGCGTGCCGCCAACGACGGCGCATACCTGCAGTTCCTGCGTGAGAAGAACATGTCGGTCGGCCTGTACGCGCTCGACGCGGGCGACCACGACCGTCAGCAGCCGCACAACCAGGACGAGGTGTACTTCGTCGTGAGCGGGCGCGCCGCGATCACCGTCGGCATGGAGACCACCCAGGTGGCACGCGGCAGCGTGGTCTACGTGCCGGCCGGGGTGGCCCACAAGTTCCATCACATCAGCGAGGACCTGCGGGTGCTGGTGGTGTTCTCGCCCCCCGAAGCCTGACTCTCCACCGGAAGCCTGACCCGTGTCTCAGGGTTCCCTAGGGGAACGGTCAGGGGAGGACAAGGGCTGCGAGGCCCCCGTTCGGCCGTCGCCCGCCCTAGCATCGGGTGCAGGACATCAGAGATCCGGCACAGGAGTGCCGGACACCGACAGGACCCGGTACGAGCGACGGGCGGAGAGGCAAAGGACGAGGGCAATGCGAGAGATCTTCGGCGGACTGCCGTGGTGGGTGAAGTGGGTCGCGGTGCCGGTCATCGCCCTGGTCGTGTTCGGCAGCCTGATAACGGCCGTCGTGAGCATCATCGTCGGCCTGCTCTTCAAGGTGCTGGTCTTCGTGGCGCTGGTCGGCGGACTGATCTACGTCGTGCGGAAGTTCACGGCGAGCTCCTCCTCACGCAGCGACTGGTGAGGCCCTGCTGGGCAACCGGTGATCGGTAACAGGAATCACCGGTTCCCTCGGGGGAGGGAAGTTTTCCGGACAGGCCGTCTGCGGGCGGTGGCGGGCGGTTAAAGTCCGGAATTCGACGCGGGGACGAACCCCGCGGGCGGCGCACCCCCTCCCCGTGTTCCCCGCACGGGCTGCCCCCTCGCGCTCCGGGAGTGACCCTTGGCCACGGTTGACACCGCACCCGTAGAACCACACGCACCCCCCACCCAGCCCGTCCCACCCCCTCAGCCACGACCCCTGACGGCCTCCGCGCGGCAGCCGCGCCCGGTGGCGGCCCCGCCGCAGCAGCGCTCCGTGCCGGCTCCCGACCAGCATCAGTCCGCCGCCACCCTCATCGGATCCGTGCAGCGGGCGATGCGCCTGCTGGAGTCCGTCGCCGGGCACGAGCACGGAGCCCCCGCCAAACAACTGGCCCGTGAGACCGGCCTCGCCCTTCCCACGGCGTACCACCTGCTGCGCACCCTCGTGCACGAGGGCTATCTCCGCCGCGACAAAGGGCTGTTCTTCCTCGGAGAAGCGGCCGAGCGGTTGAGCAGCAGCGGAGCACAGGAGAAACGTCGCAGCACGATCGTCGACGCGTTGGCGGCCTGGCGGGATTCGATCGGCGTACCGGTCTACTACGCGATGTACCGCGACGGCGAGATCGAGGTCATGTGCGTCTCCGACACCCCGGGCAATCCGGCGGTCGAGGAGTGGGCCGACTTCCGTGAGACGGGGCACGCGCACGCGATCGGGCAGTGTCTGCTGGCTCAGCTGGACGAGGAGGCCCGGCGCGACCACCTCGACCGTTTCCCCGTGCGGTCCCTCACCCCGTACACCGTGCGGGACGGCCACTCCCTGCTGCGGCGCCTGGACGGGATGCGGCGGATGGAGCCGGTGGTGGAGCGTCAGGAGTACGCGCTGGGGACGGTCTGCGCGGCGATTCCGATCACGCTCGGCACCACGGCCGCCACGATGGCCATCTCCCTGCCCGCGCATCAGGCCGAACGGCTGCCGGCCGCGGCCCGGCAACTGCAGACCGAGGTCGGCAGGCTTGTGGGGTCGCTCGCGCTCTCTATCAGCATCTGAAAAATTACTCCTTGTGATCTGCCGTGCACGTTCAGCAATATTCCTTCAGTGTCACAGGGATCATTCCCAGCCAGTCGGCGGCAATTGACGGGATAGGCGATGCGCGAGTCCGTACAGGCAGAGGTCATGATGAGCTTCCTCGTCTCCGAGGAGCTCTCCTTCCGTATCCCGGTCGAACTGGGCTACGAGACATGCGATCCGTACGCCGTGCGGCTGACCTTCCATCTGCCGGGGGACGCCCCGGTGACCTGGACCTTCGGCCGGGAGCTGCTGATCGACGGGGTGGGCAGGCCGTGCGGGGAAGGGGATGTGCACATCGCCCCCGTCGATCCCGAGACGCTGGGCGAGGTGCTGATCCGGCTTCAGGTGGGCAGCGACCACGCGCTGTTCCGCACCGGCGCGGCACCGCTCGTGGCGTTCCTCGACCGCACCGACCGGCTGGTTCCGCTCGGTCAGGAGCGTGCCCTCGCGGACTTCGACGCCCACCTCGACGAGGCGTTGGACCGCATCCTGGCAGAGGAACAGAGCGCCGGCTGAAGCGCTGTCACGGCGGTGTTGGGCCGATTAGCTGGCGTAACGCTTCTGCTCAGCTCTGCGCGGCGGTTCTCGCCGTCCTCAGTGCTTGCGGCGCCGGCCCTTCCCGCCGCGTGCCGGTGCGGGCTTGGCGCCCGGCGCCGCAGTAGCCGCCGCCGGTGCTCCCGCCGTAGCCGCTGCCCGTCCTCCCGCCGGAGCCTTCTCGGGTCCCGGTCGGTCCGCCGAGACCACCAGGGCGGCGAGGGCCGTGGTGACCGGTACCGACGCGACCAGGCCGATCGAACCCACCAGCGTGCGCACGATCTCCTCGGCTACCAACTCGCTGTTGGCGACCGCCCCGACGCTGCTCTGCGCGATGGAGAAAAGCAGCAGCAGAGGCAGGGCGGCGCCCGCGTAGGCGAGGACGAGCGTGTTGACGACGGAGGCGATGTGGTCGCGGCCGATACGGATGCCGGCGCGGTACAGCCCGCGCCAGCCCATCGACGGGTTGGCCTCGTGCAGCTCCCAGACCGCCGATGTCTGCGTGACCGTCACATCGTCGAGCACACCGAGCGAACCGATGATGACGCCGGCGAGGAGCAGACCGCTCATGTCGATCGACGGGTAAAGGCCATGGATCAGGCCCGTGTTGTCGTCCGTGTTACCGGTGAGCGCGGCCCAGCCGATGAACACCGACCCCAGGACGCCGATGAGCACCAGCGACATCAGCGTGCCGAGCACCGCCACCGATGTACGGGCCGACAGGCCGTGGCACATGTAGAGGGCGATCAGCATGATGGCGCTCGACCCGACCACCGCCACGATCAGCGGGTTCGAGCCGTGCAGGATTGCGGGCAGGATGAAGAAGTTCAGGATCATGAAGCTGATGGCCAGCGCGATCAGTGCCATGACACCGCGCAGCCGTCCCACCACCACGACGGCCAGCGCGAAGATGCCGGCGAGCAGCGCCATCGGGAACTTGCGGTTCACATCGGCGACCGAGTACTGCAGATCCCGGGGCGCGGAGGGTTCGTACGCGACCACGACCTTCTCGCCCTGATGCAACTGCCGTGACTGGTCGGGCTGCACGATCTCCGTGAACGTACGGCCCTTGTCCTTGCCGGTGCCGACCGTGACCGTGGCCTTCTTGCAGGTGCCGCCCGCCTCCTGCTGGGCGGAGGAGCCCTCGGCGGTGGAGGTGTCCCCGGTCGCGCTCCCGCCCGAGGCGTTCACCGACGCGCAGCTCACGCTGACGACCTTGGTGACCGTCGCCTGCTGCGTCTGCCGGTCGAAGCCGACCCCGGTGCGCTTGTGCGACGGGGCGCCGCCGGGCCACAGCACCACCATGCCGACCACGACCGCCACGGTGAACGGGATCAGGATCGCCGCGATGACCTTTCGGAGATGCCGGGAGACGGGGGCGGCGGGGCCGTGACTGTGGGAATGACCGTGTCCGCCGCCCGCACCGGAACCGTGTCCGCCGTCCCCGCTGGAGCCGTGGTCGTCCCCGGAACCCGATCCGGAACCATGGTCGTCCCCGGACCCGTGGCCGTGGTCGCCTCCGGGACCGTGGTCGTGGCCATGGGGCGGCCCGGTCGGCGGGTACGGGGGCTGCTGCGTCGTGGTCACCGCCCGATCATCGCAAGAACGCCGGAGGCCCACTGTTCACCGCGCCACTTATGACGCTAGCGTGGAGGCACCTTTGCACACGCGGGAGCTCGGAGCACCGGGCTGAGAGGGCGCTGACCTTCGTCTCTGCGATGTTTCACGGGAAACGTCACCTGAATCGAGTGATGTTTCACATGAAACATCGGCTGACGGAAGCCGCTGCGTCGACCGCCGAACCTGTTACCGGGTAATGCCGGCGTAGGGAGTAGGTCTCATGACCAACAAGGACGTACGCACGTCTGCCTTCAGCCAGGACGAACAGCCCATTCCGGGCGAAGAGTTCGCGCGGGCCGGGCAGTCCACAGAGGCCGAGCAGTCCGCGGCGAACGGAAAGCCGACGGAGGCCGAGCGGCGCATCGGCTGGCACAAGGGGTACGTCGCGGGCTCGCGCCCCGATCTGCGGGTGCCGGTCCGTCAGGTGCACCTCACCAATGGGGAGTCGGTGACGCTGTACGACACCTCCGGCCCGTACACCGATCCGCTCGTCGACACCGATGTCCGCAGGGGGCTGGCGCCGCTGCGGGAGAACTGGATCATCGCCCGCGGCGACACCGAGGAGTACGCGGGCCGTCCCGTTCGCCCCGAGGACGACGGAATCAAGCACACCTCACCGCGCGGTGGGCTGCGCAACCTCGACGCGGTCTTCCCCGGGCGGCCTCGTCAGCCGCGACGCGGACGCGACGGCGTGGCGGTCACGCAGCTCGCCTACGCGCGACGGGGCGAGATCACGCCCGAGATGGAGTTCGTGGCCGTACGGGAGAACGTTTCGCCCGAGGTGGTCCGGGAGGAGATCGCGGCCGGGCGGGCGGTGCTGCCAGCCAACGTCAATCATCCCGAGATCGAGCCGATGATCATCGGCAAGCGGTTCCTGGTGAAGGTCAACGCCAACATCGGCAATTCCGCGGTCACTTCCTCCATCGAGGAGGAGGTCGAGAAGATGACCTGGGCGACCCGCTGGGGCGCCGACACGGTCATGGACCTGTCCACCGGCCGCAACATCCACACCACCCGCGAGTGGGTGCTGCGCAACTCCCCCGTCCCCATCGGCACGGTGCCGCTCTATCAGGCGCTCGAAAAGGTCGACGGCCGCGCCGAGGAGCTGACCTGGGAGATCTACAAGGACACGGTCGTCGAACAGGCCGAACAGGGTGTGGACTACATCACGGTTCACGCGGGCGTGCGGCTGCCGTTCGTACCGCTGACGGCGAACCGCAAGACCGGCATCGTCTCGCGCGGCGGCTCGATCATGGCGGCGTGGTGCCTGGCGCACCACAAGGAGTCTTTCCTGTACGAGAACTTCGAGGAGCTGTGCGAGATCCTCGCCGCCTACGACGTCACCTACTCGCTGGGTGACGGCCTGCGGCCGGGGTCGATCGCGGACGCCAACGACGAGGCGCAGTTCGCGGAGTTGCGGACGCTCGGGGAACTCAACACGATCGCGAAGCGTTTCAATGTACAGACCATGATCGAGGGCCCGGGACATGTCCCGATGCACAAGATCAAGGAGAACATCGACCTTCAGCAGGAGATCTGTGATGAAGCTCCGTTCTATACGCTCGGCCCGCTGACGACGGACGTCGCGCCGGCGTACGACCACATCACCTCCGGCATCGGTGCCGCGATGATCGCCTGGTGGGGCACGGCCATGCTCTGCTATGTCACGCCCAAGGAGCACTTGGGCCTGCCCAATCGTGACGACGTCAAGACCGGCGTCATCACCTACAAGATCGCCGCCCACGCAGCCGACCTCGCCAAGGGGCACCCCGGTGCGCAGGAATGGGACGACGCGCTGTCCGACGCCCGCTTCGAGTTCCGCTGGGAGGACCAGTTCAACCTGGCCCTCGACCCGGACACGGCACGGGAATTCCACGACGAGACGCTTCCGGCGGAGCCGGCCAAGACGGCGCACTTCTGCTCGATGTGCGGGCCGAAGTTCTGCTCGATGAAGATCAGCCAAAGCATCACAGCGCAGTTCGGTGGTACGGCGGCTGCGGGGGCGACGGCTGAGGAGGTCGCCGAGGGGATGCTGCAGAAGTCGAAGGAGTTCGCGGCCAGCGGGAGCCGGGTGTACCTGCCGCTCGCTGACTGACGCTCACACGAGCGCCGCTCCGAGAAGCTCCGCTGTCGGGGCGGCGTTTCGTCGCAACTGTTTGTGGACGCCGGTGGGTCCGGTGGTGGTTGGTGGTGTCGACCGCATATTGAGTTGCCCAGCTGACAGGGGGACACGAGACTCGCGACCATGTCGACCACTGCGCGCAGCCTCACGCTTGAGCACTTCCAGTGGATCGACGGCCACGCCGATGTGTGGAAGATCTTCCGCGACCCCAAGGCGCTCGCCCTGGTTGTCCGTGGTCTGGTGGACCCGTTCAAACAGGACGACATCACGGCTGTCTGTGGCATCGAGTCCCGAGGATTCCTGCTCGGGGCGGCAGCCGCCATCGAACTTGGGGTCGGATTCGTCCCGGTGCGCAAGCAAGCCGGACTCTTTCCGGGCGTGAAGGCCGTCCGGCAGACCGCTCCCGATTACCGCGGCATCCGCCACGAGCTACGCCTTCAAAGGGCGTCGCTGACCCCGACGGACTTGGTGCTGATGGTTGACGACTGGATCGAGACTGGCAGTCAGGCGACAGCTGTCCGGTTGATGGTCGAAGAGTGTGGCAGTCGCTGGGGCGGTTGCGGCGTGATCGTCGACCAAGCCAGTGACCACTGCCGATCGAACCTTGGAGTCCGTGGCATCGTCAGCGCGGCTGAGCTGCCCGCCCACAACGCGTAATAGGCGGTACGACCTGCCATACGGCATTTCATGGGTGTAGCTGTCCTCAATGAAGATCTCCCGCGACATCCGGCGTGAGCAGGGCGGGGAGTCGGGGAGAGTTCGACGAGGGCACGGCTCCGCGGCCCCTGTGACCGGGTGTTCGGCTTGCGCTCCCCTGGGTGGGGGCGCAAGCCGAGGGGCTACTCCGGCGCGTGCTCGGGCCCCCCGAAATCCGGACTGCTGAAGTCCGGGCTGCTGAAGCTCGGGCGGTGGCCCGGCTCCGGGCCGTCGTCGGGGCTGGAGAAGCCGGGGCGGTCGTAGCCGAGGTGCGGCATGCGACTCGGGCCCGGGGGCGTCGTACGGCGCACTGGTGCCGCTCCTGGAGTCGCGAGCGCCTCTTGGAGGAACGGCAGGATGCCGCGTTCCAGGAGGGCGTCGTGCCAGGCATCCCTGGCCCGGGCCACTTCGCCGCCCGACTCGCCGTAGGGGCCGGTGTCGGGTGAGGGCCGGTTGCGCAGGGCGGTGAGCAGCAGGCCGACGGCGGCGACGAGGATCGCCGCGGCCGTCATGGCGCCGAACACCCATCCGGCGGTGAGCATGGTCTGGGCGAACGCCGGTTCGGGGGTGAGCATCTTGAGGATGTAGCCCACGAGCAGGAAGATCGCCGCGGCCGTGCCGGCGAGGACGGGGGTGAGGACGGCGGCGACGGCGACGGCACCCGCACCCTCGGCAGCCTCCCCCAGGGTGGTGGCGAGCCCCATCGCACCCGCGGCGTCCGGCTCCGCGGAGCCGGTCTCGCCGACGGACGACGGGGTGGACGACGCCGGATGGCGCAGTTCCTCGCGGACCTTCACGTAGTGCTGGTACTCGGTCGCCGCGGCCGCCGTGATGAGTGCGGTGGCGTTCAGCGCCATGGTGCGCAGCTGTTCGGGGTTGAGCCGCTTACCGACAGCGGCCAGTTCCGGGCGGGTAGGGGCGGAGCGCAGCGCCTCGTCGAGGATCCGCTCGTACTCCTGGCGGTCCTCGCTGTGCAGGTGCTGCGGAACGCTGTTCATGTGCATCCCCCGATGCTCCGTAGGGCTTGGGGCTCGCATGCCAACGAGCCGTCGGGCAGAAACGGAGGGGAGCCTGCTACGGATAAGGCGATGGTAGAGCGGCGACGGCACACGGTGACAGGGGGTTTCCAGAAATTGGCCCCTGGCCAGCGCTGTCGTCCGCCGGTCCTCCGAGGGGGACGTCTGCCCGATAAACGCTCAGATATCCAGGGGCAGTTGCTGGACCAGCAGTTTTCCGGCCATGGTCACTCCGCCGTCCATCGCGATGGCCAGTCCCTCGGCGTAGACGTGCGGTCCCTCGACCACGGGACCGGCGGTGTCCTCGCCGTCCTCGGAGCCGACGTCGCCCAGGAGATAGGGAATCGGGCTGTGGCCGTGGACGATCCGGGTCCCGCCGTACATGTCGAGCAAGGAGCGGACGTGTTCGGCGCCGCCCTCGTCGCGGAAGGAGAAGCGCTTGGTGAACTTGCGGAACACGTCCCACACCTCGTCCGCGTCGTTGCGCGTGAGGGTCTCGCGGACGTTGTCGTTGACGGCCTCGATCGAGTCGCCGTAGTCGAGGTAGGCGGTGGTGTCGGAGTGGACGAGCAGATGGCCGTCGACCTCCTCCATGGCGTCCAGACGGGCCATCCACTGCAGGTGGACGTCCTGGAGGCGGTCCATGTCGGTCTTCTGGCCGCCGTTGAGCAGCCAGGCCGCCTGGAAGGTGGCGGTGCCCGCGCCGGAGTTGACGGGGGTGTCGCCGAACCGCTTCGCGCCGAGCAGGAGCAGCTCGTGGTTGCCCATGAGCGCCTTGCAGTAGCCGCCGGCCGCGGCGGCCTCGGCGGACAGGCGCATCACCAGGTCGATGACGCCGATGCCGTCGGGTCCGCGGTCGGTGAAGTCGCCGAGGAACCACAGCCGGGCGGTGCCCGCGCACCAGCTGCCGGCGGCGTCGATCAGGCCCTTCTCCCGCAGTGCGGCCACCAGTTCGTCGAGGTAGCCGTGCACGTCTCCTACGACGAACAGCGGACCGGGGCCCTCCGTCTGCTGCGCGGCGGCCACCGACGCCGGGTCCACCGCGACCTGAACCGTGTCACCCCGATTGATGACCGGCAGATCGCGCTGAGTCGGCGTGTACCCGTCGGGATAGGCCTCGTCGAAGGCCTCCTCGTCGGGTCGTACGGCGCCGCCGGGCTGCGCGCTGTCGGCGTACGGACCGGTCTCGTGGACATACGCCGGTACCCGGAAGTCGCGCAACGTCGCCGTCCGCTCCACCTCGGGTCCCTGACCGGCCCCCTGAGTCATCGACCCCTCCACCATCGCGCCGCATCTGCACCGCGTCGGACTGCCTGGTCGCAGCGGCCCGCGGTGCCGTGGGCCCATCATAGGAATGCGGATCGCGCCATGTGATGACCCAGGGGTGGTGAATCAGAGCAGGACTCCACTTCACGGCGGCTTTCGCCCCGATTGGACCGGGCTTCGACCGGGTGCCCTCCGCTTGACGGCGGTCGGTTCCCGCCGTGTACGCGGCTGGATTTCGCCGGTGGGGGTGCTGGGTCGGCCGGGGCGGGTACGGGGGGCCTTGCCGGTGCCGGTGCCCGGCCCCTGCCCGTGCTGGGTCTCTGCCTGGTGCTGATGCCGGGCCCCTGCCGGTGCTGGGTCTCTGCCTGGTTCTGACGCGGGTGCGGGTCGTCTGCCCGGTGCTGGCGCGGGTGCGGGTCGTCTGCCCGGTACCGATGCTGGTTGCCTGCCTGCTGGCGGTATTGGGTTACCAGTGGGCGCCGGTGCCCAGAACCTGCCTGGCTCGTGCCGGCGCCGGTGCCCAGCGCTCGCCCGGGGTCATCCCGGTGCCGGTGCTGTTCGGGCCGTCGCGGGCGGTTGCGGGAAGTCCTGCGCATCGCGACGTCGGGTGTCTGCCCACCGCTCCGGTTCTCCTACGGCGGCTGGCGTGCTGCCTCCGGGCGCCCGCCTCGGCCGGACCGGGGGGAGGGGTCGGAGCCCTGGGGTTGGTTTCGCTCGCCAGGCGCGCCTGGGGGTTCTCGCAGTGGGTCCGCTCCCGCCCCCGGCGGGCCCCGGCACGGCTCCGGGCGTTGCCTCGGCGGGACGGCAACACCCGGTGGGAGCCGAACGGCGGGCGGTACCCGATAGGACTCCGGCACCGCGCCCACTCGCCACGCCACCCGAAAGGAGTGCTCAGCACCGAACCCTCCTCGGCACGGGCACCCGGCGTGAGTTCCGACACCGAGCAGCCCTTCCCCAGCGGGAAGGTGGAGCGCGAATGCGGAGCGGGAGGGTGGCAACTCCGCGCCCCGCTCTGCCGGACCGCGGTACCCGGTGGCGAGCCCGCGCCCTGCCGCGCCGGGCTGCGGTACCCGGTGGGAGTCCGAGTACCGCTTCTCCCGACACCACGTCCCGAGAGAGTCCCGGCAACAGCGCCCGCCCCTGACGGGCACCCGTAGACGAGCCTCGACACCGAGCCACGCCCCTGGCACACCTCGACGGGAGTCCCGGCACCACCCCTCGCGAGGCACCCTCGCGAGGCACCCTCGCGAGGCACCCTCACGGGGACCCGGAGCGGGTCCGGTCCTGCCCGCGCCAGACCACGGCACCCGGTGAAACCCAAGCGCAGCCCCGTCCGACGCCAAGCCCTGACCGGATCCGGCCCCCGGCGACGGCACCAACGCCCGCCCAAGCGGCCCCTGCGCCCCGCCAACCCGTCACAGCACCCGGCCGCGAGCGCAAGCTCAACCGCCCCACCCACTCGCGGCGCCCACCACATGCTCAGGCACCGCCCACTCGGCAACAAGCCTCACCCGGCAACAAGGCTCACTCGGCTTCAAGCCCCGCCCGGCACGAAGCCCCACCTGGCACCAATCCTCGCCCGGCTTTTAGCCCCATCCGGCACCAAGCCCCACCCGCCCCTGGTGCCGCCCCCCCAATGCCCTCCCAACGCCCTCCCGATGCCCTCCCGACGACAGACCCCGACAAACCCCCGGCAGGCTCCCCCTACTTCCCCTCGGGCGACCGAGGCGGACTGACGGTTGTCCGAGGTGGACGCCGCTGGGACGACGTCCGCACGATCAGTTCCGTCGGTATCACCTGCTCGATCGGCTGGTCCGAATCGATGCCCTCGATGGCGTCGATGAGGAGTTGGACCACCGCCGTGCCGATCCGGCGCGGCTTCAGGGAGAGCGTGGTGATGGGCGGCTCGGTGTTGGCGTACACCGTGGACTCGCTGCAGCACACGAGCAGCAGGTCCTCCGGCACGCGCAGCCCGTAGCGGCGCGCGGCGGCCAGCAGATCGGTGCCGTTGGGGTCGAACAGGCCGTAGACCGCGTCGGGACGGTCGGGGCGGGCGAGCAACCGGTCGGCGGCGACGGCTCCCGCGCACGGATCGTGCGCCGGATAAGCCTCGTACACCGGATCCTGGCCCACCCGCTCGCACCAACGCAGGTATGCGGTGGTCGACAAGTGCGTGTACGTGTCGGTCGTCGTGCCCGTGAGCAGGCCGATCCGGCGGGCGCCGGCGTCGGCCAGGTGGTCGAGGATGCCGAGGACGGCGGCCTCGTGGTCGTTGTCGACCCAGGCGGTCACCGGGAGCGACCCGGCCGGGCGGCCGTCGGAGACGACCGGTAAACCCTGCCGGACGAGCTCGCTGACCACCGGGTCGTGGTCGGACGGGTCGATGACCACGGTCCCGTCCAGGGCGACGTTCGACCACACGTCGTGGCGCGAGGTCGCCGGAAGGATCACGAGGGCGTAGCCGCGGGCGAGCGCGGCCGAGGTGGCGGCGCGCGCCATCTCGGCGAAGTACGCGAACTCGGTGAAGGTGAAAGGTTCATCCCCGTATGTCGTCACGGTCAGGCCGATGAGGCCCGACTTGCCGGTACGGAGGGTTCGGGCAGCCGCGGAGGGCCGATAGCCCAGCCGGTCGGCCACTTCACGGACATGGCGTCGGGTGGCGTCCGGGAGCCGGCCCTTGCCGTTGAGGGCGTCGGAGACGGTCGTGATGGAGACTCCGGCCGCGGCGGCCACGTCTCTGATTCCCGCCCGGCCCGGCCGGCTTCCTCGACGAGAGGTTTCCGCGCGGCTCACCTGGTGCTTCCCTGCTGCTGTCATGGCGAGCCGATAGTAGGGCTCATGCGGTGGGGTAGTGCGGACGCATATGCACGCGTTGACAGGCACGTTTCTGCAAGGTCAGAAGGGGTCAACTGCCTTAGAAACAAAGTCAGTTAAACGATGCAATGGCATTACGTGACTTGTCGGCGCGCATGGGCCTGCCAAGTCCCCCATGTTTCGAAGAGGTCTCAACTCACCTGTACGAGGGATGCGCGCCACGGCGTGAGCTACCAGCGCATAGATATATGTACAGCGCGCCCCCGGTTCGTGCGCCTTCGTGCGGTGTTGCCCCTGATGTGGATGTGACGCGTGGGGCGTTCCCCGACCGGCACCCGACCGGCACCCGACCGGCACCCGACCGGCACCCGACCGGCACCCGGCAGGCACCCGGCCGGCAGCCAGCAGGCATCCGGCCGGCACTTCACCCGCACCCGGCGGCTGCCCGCCCGGACCCGATCTGTACGCGTCGGCGCCTAATCCTCATAAGGTGAGCAGTATTGAAAGCCGGTGGTGGTCACAAGGAGGACTGCGGTGAGCGAGACGAGCCCGAAGCTGCGTGCCGAGCTGGAGGGTATCCCCACCTACAAGCCGGGCAGGCCTGCCGCGGCCGACGGTCCGGTGGCCTACAAGCTGTCCTCCAACGAGAACCCGTACCCGCCCCTGCCCGGCGTGCTGGAGAGCGTGACCGCGTCCGCCGCGTCCTTCAACCGGTACCCCGACATGGCGTGCACCGGTCTGATGAACGAGCTGGCGGAACGGTTCGGCGTCCCGGTCTCCCACCTGGCCACCGGCACCGGCTCGGTCGGCGTCGCCCAGCAGCTGATCCAGGCCACCAGCGGCCCCGGCGACGAGGTCGTCTACGCCTGGCGGTCCTTCGAGGCGTACCCGATCATCACGCGCATCAGCGGTGCCACGCCGGTGCAGGTGCCGCTGACCCCGGGCGATGTGCACGACCTGGACGCGATGGCCGACGCCATCACGGACCGGACCCGGCTGATCTTCGTCTGCAACCCCAACAACCCGACCGGCACGGTCGTACGGCGGGCCGAACTGGAGCGCTTCCTGGACCGGGTGCCCGGCGATGTGCTCGTCGTACTGGACGAGGCGTACCGGGAGTTCATCAGGGACCTTGAAGTGCCGGACGGCGTCCAGCTCTACCGCGACCGGCCGAACGTCTGCATCCTGCGGACCTTCTCCAAGGCGTACGGCCTCGCCGGGCTGCGGGTCGGTTTCGCGATCGCGCACGAGCCGGTGGCGGCGGCGCTGCGCAAGACGGCCGTGCCCTTCGGGGTGAGCCAGCTCGCGCAGGACGCGGCGATCGCCTCGCTGCGCGCCGAGGACGAACTGCTGGGCCGCGTCGGCTCGTTGGTGAGCGAGCGCACCCGTGTGGTCGACACGCTGCGCGCCCAGGGCTGGACGGTCCCGGAGACCCAGGCCAACTTCGTGTGGCTGCGGCTGGGGGAGCGTACGGTCGATTTCGCGGCGGTGTGCGAGCGGCACGGTGTGGTCGTCCGGCCGTTCGCGGGCGAGGGCGTGCGCGTCACGGTCGGGGAGACCGAGGCCAACGACATCTTCCTGAAGGTGGCGGAGGGGTTCCGCAAGGAGCTCTAGCGGTCTCCGGCGGACTTGGCCGTCGGTGCGTCGGTCGAGGTCGTTCGTAACGAGTGACGTTAGGGGGGTTGCCACATGGGGACCCCCCTTCGTAATGGGACCCCCCTTCGGATGTCGAAAATCGGTGCGTCATAATAGCTTGTGAATGTGAACGCGTTCACAAGCGTGTCCCGGTTCGTCCCGTGATGCATGTGGCACAAGGGGCAAACTGCCGCTGTGACCACGGCGACATAAGGAGACTGACGACGTGGAATTCGCTCTGGCGCCGGAGACACTGGCGCGATGGCAGTTCGGCATCACCACCGTCTACCACTTCCTGTTCGTCCCCCTGACGATCTCGCTCGCCGCCCTCACGGCCGGGCTGCAGACCGCGTGGGTGCGCACGGAGAAGGAGAAGTACCTCAGGGCCACCAAGTTCTGGGGCAAGCTCTTCCTGATCAACATCGCCATGGGCGTCGTCACGGGCATCGTCCAGGAGTTCCAGTTCGGCATGAACTGGTCCGCCTACTCGCGGTTCGTCGGCGACATCTTCGGAGCCCCGCTCGCCTTCGAGGCGCTGATCGCGTTCTTCTTCGAGTCCACCTTCATCGGGCTGTGGATCTTCGGCTGGGACAAGCTGCCCAAACGGATCCACCTGGCCTGCATCTGGATGGTGTCGATCGGCACGATCCTGTCGGCGTACTTCATCCTCGCGGCCAACTCCTGGATGCAGCACCCCGTCGGCTACCGGATCAACAAGGCCAAGGGGCGCGCCGAACTCACCGACTTCTGGCACGTGCTGACCCAGAACACGGCGCTGGCGCAGGCGTTCCACACGCTCTCCGCGTCGTTCCTGACCGGCGGCGCGTTCATGGTCGGCATCGCCGCCTTCCACCTGTTCCGCAAGAAGCACATCCCGGTGATGAAGTCCTCGCTGCGGCTGGGCCTGATCACCGTCACCATCGCGGGCCTGCTCACCGCCGTCAGCGGTGACACCCTCGGCAAGGTCATGTTCAAGCAGCAGCCGATGAAGATGGCCGCCGCCGAGGCGCTGTGGGACGGCCAGAACTCCGCGCCGTTCTCGATCTTCGCCTACGGCGACGTCAGCAAGGGCCACAACACCGTCGAGCTGTCCGTCCCCGGGATACTGTCGTTCCTCGCCGACGACGACTTCAACTCGTACGTCCCCGGCATCAACGACACCAACAAGGCCGAGCAGGCCAAGTACGGTCCCGGCGACTACCGGCCCATCATCCCCGTCACCTTCTGGGCGTTCCGCTGGATGATCGGCTTCGGCATGGCGTCCTTCGCGATCGGCCTGGCCGGACTCTGGCTGACCCGCAAGAAGTTCATGCTCGCTTCCCATCTGCGGGTCGGCGACGACGAAGTGCCGAACGTGGTCCTCTTCAAGAACAAGACCCTCGGCCCGAAACTCACCAAGCTCTACTGGCTCGTCTCCATCTGGACCCTCGGCTTCCCCCTCATCGCCAACTCCTGGGGCTGGATCTTCACCGAGATGGGCCGCCAGCCCTGGGTCGTCTACGGCCTCTTCCAGACCCGCGACGCGGTCTCCCCCAGCGTCTCCCAGGGCGAGGTCCTCACCTCGATGATCGTCTTCACCTCGCTCTACGCCGTCCTCGCCGTCATCGAGGTCAAGCTGCTCGCGAAGTACGTCAAGGCCGGCCCGCCCGAACTCACGGAGGCCGACCTCAACCCGCCCACGAAGATCGGCGGCGACTCCCAGGACGCCGACAAGCCGATGGCCTTCTCGTACTAGGCCGAGGGAGCTGCAACAGTCATGGAACTGCACGACGTCTGGTTCGTCCTCATCGCCGTCCTGTGGACCGGCTACTTCTTCTTGGAGGGCTTCGACTTCGGGGTCGGCATCCTCACCAAACTGCTCGCCCGCGACCGGGTCGAGAAGCGGGTCCTGATCAACACCATTGGGCCCGTCTGGGATGGCAACGAGGTCTGGCTGCTCACGGCCGGCGGCGCGACCTTCGCCGCCTTCCCCGAGTGGTACGCCACCCTCTTCTCCGGCTTCTACCTCGCCCTGCTGGTCATCCTGGTCTGCCTGATCGTCCGGGGCGTTGCCTTCGAGTACCGGGCGAAGCGGCCGGAGGAGAACTGGCAGCGCAACTGGGAGACGGCGATCTTCTGGACCTCACTGCTCCCCGCGTTTCTGTGGGGTGTGGCCTTCGGCAACATCGTGCGGGGCGTGAAGATCGACAAGAACTTCGAGTACGCCGGCACCTTCTGGGACCTCTTCAACCCGTACGCGATCCTCGGCGGCCTGGTCACGCTGACGCTCTTCACCTTCCACGGTGCGGTGTTCACGGCGCTCAAGACGGTCGGGGACATCCGGACCCGGGCGCGCAAGCTGGCCCTTCAAGTCGGGGTCATCACAGCCGTGTTCGCGCTGGCCTTCCTGATCTGGACCCAGGTCGACAGCGGTGACGGCAAGAGCCTGGTCGCGCTGATCGTGGCCGTCGTCGCTCTCGTCGCGGCGCTGGGGGCGATTCAAGCCGGCCGTGAGGGCTGGTCGTTCGCGTTCTCCGGCGTCACCATCGTGGCGGCCGTCGCGATGCTCTTCCTGTCGCTCTTCCCGAACGTCATGCCGTCCTCGCTCAACCCGGACTGGAGCCTCACGGTCACCAACGCCTCGTCGAGCCCGTACACCCTGAAGATCATGACCTGGTGCGCGGGGATCGCCACGCCGATCGTCCTGCTCTACCAGAGCTGGACGTACTGGGTGTTCCGCAAGCGGATCGGTACGCAGCACATCGCCGAAGCCGCGCACTGAGTCCGAAGGGGAGGGCGTCTCACATGCCCCGCATCGTGCACAGGGATGTTTCACGTGAAACACCCTCCCCTGACCGAAGGGCATGTTTCACGTGAAACCAATCGACCCGCGTCTCCTCCGGTACGCCCGTGCCACCCGCCTCTTCCTTGTGGCTGTCGTCAGCCTGGGCGCCGTCGGTGCGGGGCTGGTCATCGCGCAGGCGATGTTGATCGCCGAGATTGTGGTCGGCGCCTTCCAGCACCGGATGTCCGTCGGTGAACTCGGCACTCCCCTGCTGCTGTTGGCGGCGGTCGCCGTCGGTCGTGCCCTGGTCTCCTGGCTCACCGAACTCGCCGCCCACCGGGCCAGCGCCGCCGTGAAGTCGGAACTTCGACGCCGGTTGCTGGAGCGTTCCGTGGCGCTGGGGCCCGGGTGGCTGAGCGGGCAGCGGACCGGATCGCTGGTCGCCCTCGCCACCCGGGGCGTCGACGCCCTCGACGACTACTTCTCGCGCTATCTCCCGCAGTTGGGGCTCGCGGTGGTCGTCCCGGTCGCGGTGCTGACGCGGATCGTCACGGAGGACTGGGTCTCGGCGGCGATCATCGTCGGCACGCTGCCGCTCATCCCGCTCTTCATGGTGATGATCGGCTGGGCCACGCAGTCCCGGATGGACCGCCAGTGGCAGTTGCTGTCCCGGCTCTCCGGGCACTTCCTGGACGTGGTCGCGGGGCTGCCGACGCTGAAGGTGTTCGGGCGGGCCAAGGCGCAGGCCGAGTCGATCCGGCGCATCACCGGCGAGTACCGGCAGGCGACCATGCGGACCCTGAGGATCGCCTTCGTCTCCTCCTTCGCGCTGGAGTTGCTGGCCACCCTCTCCGTGGCCCTGGTCGCCGTGACGATCGGCATGCGGCTCGTCCACGGCGACATGGACCTCTACATCGGTCTCGTCGTCCTCGTCCTGGCCCCCGAGGCGTACCTGCCCCTGCGTCAGGTGGGCGCCCAGTACCACGCGGCGGCGGAAGGTCTTGCGGCGGCCGAGGAGATCTTCTCGGTACTGGAGACACCGGTCCCGCCCTCGGGCACCACCGAGGTGCTGTCGGACGCCCTGGCCTTCGAGGGCGTGACGGTCCGGTACCCCGGGCGGTCCATGGATGCCGTATCGGAGATCTCCTTCGCCGTGGAACCCGGAGAGACGGTCGCCCTCGTCGGCCCCAGCGGCTCCGGCAAGTCCACTGTGCTGAACGCCCTGTTGGGATTCGTACGGCCCGCCGAGGGCCGGGTGAGCGTCGGGGGAGTCGATCTCACCGACATCGACCTGGCGCGGTGGCGGTCCCGAATCGCCTGGGTACCGCAACGGCCGCAGCTGTACGCCGGGACGATCGCCGAGAACGTACGGCTCGCCCGGCCCGACGCCGACGACACCACCGTACGGCGGGCGTTGGCCGACGCCGGGGCCCTGGAGTTCGTGGACGCGTTGCCCGAGGGGACCGGGACCGTGCTCGGTGAAGACGGGGTCGGGCTGTCCGCCGGGCAGCGGCAGCGGCTCGCGCTCGCCCGGGCCTTTCTCGCCGACCGGCCCGTGCTGCTCCTCGACGAGCCGACGGCCGCGCTGGACGGGGCGACCGAGGCCGAAGTGGTCGAGGCGGTACGGCGGTTGGCGGTCGGGCGGACGGTGCTGCTCGTGGTGCACCGGCCGGCCCTGCTGGCGGTGGCGGACCGGGTGGTACGGGTGACGGAGGGCGTGGCCGCGGTGCGCGCGGAGGCCGGGCCGGCGACCCCCGGGACAGGGACTGCCGAGGAATCGTCGGCGAGTTCCACTGCTCCCGACGAGCCCGAGACGCGGCTCGTGGCGCACGCGGGTGGCGTGCTCTCCCGGGTCCGTGCGATGTCCGGTGCCCGGCGTGGGCGGCTCGCCCTGGCGCTGCTGCTCGGAAGTCTCGCGCTGGGCAGTGCCGTTGGGCTCATGGCCACCTCGGGATGGCTCATCTCGCGGGCCTCGCAGCAACCGCCCGTGCTGTATCTGATGGTGGCCGTGACGGCGACCCGGGCCTTCGGGATCGGGCGGGCCGTGTTCCGGTACGCGGAGCGGCTCGTGTCGCACGACGCGGTGCTGCGGATGCTGGCCGACACCCGGGTCGTCGTCTACCGGCGCCTGGAGCGGCTGGCGCCCGCCGGACTGCGTGACACCCGTCGCGGCGATCTGCTCTCCCGGCTCGTCGCCGACGTAGACGCGCTCCAGGACTACTGGCTGCGCTGGCTGCTGCCCGCCGGGGTCGCGGTCGCCGTCTCCGCCGCGACGGTCGGCTTCACCGCCTGGCTGCTGCCCGAGGCCGGGGCCGTGCTCGCGGCCGGTCTCCTCGCGGCCGGCGTCGGTGTCCCCCTCGTCACCGGTGCCGTGGCCCGCCGTGCCGAACACCGGCTGGCCCCAGCCCGCGGGGTGCTCGCCACCCGGGTGACCGAACTGCTCACCGGAACCGCCGAGTTGACGGTCGCCGGCGCCCTGCCGGCCCGTACCGCCGAGGCTCGACGAGCAGACGGCGTACTCACGAGGATCGCCTCCCGTGCCGCCACCGCCACCGCCCTCGGCGACGGTCTCACCGCGCTGCTCTCGGGCCTGACCGTCACCGCCACCGCCCTCGTGGCCGCCCAGGCGGTCGCCGCGGGACGACTCGGCGGAGTGCTGACGGCCGTCGTCGTCCTCACCCCGCTCGCCGCCTTCGAAGCGGTCCTCGGACTGCCCCTCGCGGTGCAGTACCGGCAGCGGGTCCGCAAGAGCGCGGAGCGCGTGTACGAGGTGCTGGACGCCCCCGAGCCCGTACGGGAACCGGAACGGCCCCTCCAGGCACCCGCGACGCCGTTCCCGCTGGTCGTGCAGGGGCTGGCCGCCCGGCACACCGGGCAGGACCGGGACGCGCTCGCCGGGCTCGACCTGACGCTGGAGAAGGGCCGCCGGGTCGCCGTGGTCGGGTCCTCCGGGTCCGGCAAGACGACGCTGGCGCAGGTGCTGCTGCGGTTCCTCGACACGGATGCGGGCTCGTACACGCTGGCCGGCGTGGACGCGTACGCGCTGGACGGCGACGACGTACGACGGCTCGTCGGGCTGTGTGCCCAGGACGCGCACCTCTTCGACAGCTCGGTGCGCGAGAACCTGCTCCTCGCGAGGAAGGACGCGACCGAGGACGAACTGCGGGCCGCGCTGGAGCGGGCCAGGCTGCTCGACTGGGCCGACGGGCTGCCCGACGGCCTGGACACGCTGGTCGGTGAGCACGGGGCGCGGCTGTCCGGCGGGCAGCGGCAGCGGCTGGCCCTCGCCCGCGCGCTGCTCGCCGACTTCCCGGTCCTCGTGCTCGACGAGCCCGCCGAACACCTGGACCTGGCGACCGCCGACGCGCTCACCGCCGATCTCCTGGCCGCCACGGAGGGCCGTACGACCCTGCTCATCACGCACCGGCTCGCGGGTCTGGAGGACGTGGACGAGGTGATCGTGCTGGACGAAGGGCGTGTGGTGCAGCGAGGGTCTTACGCCGGACTCGCCTCGGTGGAGGGGCCGTTGCGCGGGATGGCGGAGCGGGAGGCTGAGTCGGAGCTGTTGGTGGCGGCCGGTTGAGGGGCTCACGGCTGCTGCGCTCGACTTTCCGTGTCAAAGGGGACTAATTAGGCTCGGGGCATGTCAGTCGCCGCGCGTCCCGGTCCCCCGCCGCCCGCCTCGGGACCGTCGGCCGAACTGGCCGCCCGCGTGCCGCAGTTGCTGGCGGCGATGCGGTCCGTGGGCAGTGGGCTCGAACTGCACTCCACACTGGAGCGGATCTGCGAGGCTGCGGCCACTCTGACGGACGCCCGTTACGCGGGCATCGGTGTCGTCGACGAGGACGGTGACGCCCTGATCGACTTCGTCTTCCACGGGGTCGACGCGGGGACCGCGCGGCGCATCGGGCGGATTCCCGACGGGCACAAGGGGTTGCTCGGCGCGCTCATCCGGGAGCCGGATCCGGTCCGGCTCACGGATGTGACCGAGGATCCGCGTTTCTGGGGCTTCCCCGAGCATCATCCGCGGATGCGCGGCTTCCTCGGCGTTCCGATCCGTGTCCAGGGGGAGGTCTTCGGCAACCTCTATCTGGGCGAGAAACGCGGCGGGGACCCCTTCGACGACTACGACCTCGGCATGGTCCGCGTCCTGGCCACTGAGGCCGGTATCGCCATCGGCAACGCCCGGTTGTACGAGGCCGCCAAGCAGCGTGAGCGGTGGATCGACGGATCGGTGGCCGTCACGACCGCCCTGTTGTCCGGCGGCGACGCGGAGGACGCGTTGCAGGTGGTCGCGGAACAGGCCCGTCGGCTATCCGGTTCGGCGGCCGGGATCGTGCTGCTGCCCGCCGACGAGGGCGGCATGGAGATCGTCGCCGTGGCCTCGGAACGGCCGTCGAACGCCCTCGGCGTGGTCGTCCCCCCGGAGAGCGAGATCGTCGCCGAACTCCTGGGAGGAAAGCCGGTGTTCGTGGCGGACGCGGCCACCGACCCACACCTCGTCACCGGTCTTGCGTGTGCCTACGGGCCGGTCATGGTGCTGCCCCTGCAATGCGACGGGCGCGTCCTCGGGGCCCTCGTCACGCCACGGGCGCGAGGAGAGCGGCCGTTCACGGAGGCGGAACGCACCCTCGCGATCCAGTTCGCCTCGCAGGCCGCGCTCGCGCTGATGATGGCCGAGGCACAGCGCGACCGGGAGCGGCTCGCGGTGTACGAGGACCGCGACCGGATCGCCCGCGACCTGCACGATTTGGTCATCCAACGGCTGTTCGCCACCGGGATGATGCTGGAGAGCGCCCAGCGCGGAGCGCTCGCCCCCGAGGTGCGGCAGGGCGTGGGCAACGCCGTCGACGAACTCGACGTCACCATCCAGGAGATCCGCACCGCGATCTTCGCGCTCCAGCAGGGCCCCGCCGAGGCGCCCTCCGGGCTGCGTACGCGGGTGCTGCGGGAGATCAACATGGCCGCCGTGCCGCTCGGTTTCAAGCCCGCGCACCGTTTCGTCGGTGACGTCGACATGGCGGTCGGCGACCTCACCGGCAAGAACCTCGTCGCGGCCCTGCGCGAGGCCCTCTCCAACGCGTTCCGGCACGCGGCGGCCACCCGGATCGAGGTCGTCGTCGACGCGACCGCCACCCTGCCGGACGGGCGGCCGGGCGTACGGCTCACCGTCGCGGACGACGGGGTCGGTATCCCCGCGGGCGGTCGGCGCAGCGGCCTGAAGAACCTCAAGCGGCGCGCCGAATCCCTGGGCGGCGACAGTTGCTACGGGCCGGGCATCGGCGCCGACGGAGGCGGTACGACGGTGGTGTGGCAGGCACCCCACTGAAGCCGTCCTCATGGGCTTCCGCTGAGCCGTTCGCAGCAACGCGTCCCCCATGCCTACGACGTGAACAAGGCCCTCGTCCGAAGCACGGGTCAGGATCGCTGACATGGGCTCATCCCGCCGTCACCCGCTGCTCGTTCCGGCGCTGCTGTGCGCGATCGCCGTGCTGGCGGCCCGACCCGGTGACGACGCCGACCTGAAGCGGGATATCCAGCGGAAACTCGACGAGGCGCGCGGGCAGTTGCAGGGTCAGGCGGACGTCTCGGTCGCGGCGGGCACCTGCCGGGGCGCCGTCCGCCTCGACCAGCCGCCTGCCCAGGTCGCCGACCCGTGGGTCGCGCCGGTGGAGAGCGTCGAACTGTCCGCCGGATTCGGCAGCGGCGGCTCCCGCTGGGCGAACCGGCACACCGGCCAGGACTTCGCGGTCCCCATCGGCACGCCGGTGCGGGCGGTCGGAGCGGGCCGGGTGGTGCGGGTGTCGTGCTGGGGCGCCTTCGGCATCGCGGTCGTGGTCGAGCACCCGGGCGGCTACTCCACGCAGTACGCCCACCTCGCCGCCGTCACCGTCGACCAGGGTGACCGCGTGACCACCGGCCAGTGGATCGGCCAGGGCGTCTATGTAAGGGGTGTGCTCCGGGACGACGCTCGTTACCGGCCGCTGCTACCGCCGCTCCGCCAGCATCCGCTCGATCACGACGGCCACACCGTCCTCGTTGTTGTCGACGGTCCGCCCCGAGGCCGCGGCGAGCACGGCGGGGTGCGCGTTGCCCATCGCGTACGACCGTCCCGCCCAGGTGAGCATCTCGACGTCGTTCGGCATGTCCCCGAAGGCGACGACCTCCTCGGGCGCGATACCGCGCTCCGCGCAGCACAGGGCGAGTGTGCTCGCCTTGGAGACGCCGGGCCCGCTGATCTCCAGCAGGGCGCTGGGGCTGGAGCGGGTGACGTTCGCGCGGTCGCCCAGGGCAAGGCGGGCCGTGGTCAGGAAGGCGTCCGGATCGAGCGCGGGGTGGAACGCGAGGATCTTCAGTACCGGCTCGTCGGCCCCCGGGGCGTCCGACGCCAGGAGCTTCTCGGCGGGCGCGAGGGTGTCCGGTATCTCCATGTGCAGCTTCGGATACGCCGGCTCCTGGTAGAAGCCGTACGTCTGCTCGATCGCGTACACCGTCCCGGGCGCCGCCTCACGCACGAGCTGTACGGCGTCGATGGCGTTCTCCCGGGCCAGCTCGCGGACCTTTACGAAGCGGTGGGCGCCGGGGCCGCCGTGCAGGTCGACCACGGCGGCGCCGTTGCCGCAGATCGCCAGGCCGTGGCCGTGGACATGGTCGCTGACGACGTCCATCCAGCGGGCCGGGCGGCCTGTGACGAAGAAGACCTCGATGCCTGCCTCCTCGGCAGCCGCCAGCGCGGCCACCGTGCGGGGGGACACCGACTTGTCGTCGCGCAGCAGAGTGCCGTCCAGGTCGGTGGCGATCAGCCGTGGGGGGACGGCGGAGGCCGGGGTCTCGGGCTGTCGAGTCGCTGAGGTCACCGGACCATTCTCCCGCATATGCCCGCACGCCTGTGCGGGACCATCACAGGCGGCGCCGGCAACGCTCGTTCGGCGCCCCACATTGCCGCGCCGTAGGCTCTGAGGCATGAGTCTGCGTCTGAGCACCGTGATCCTCCCGTACCGCCGCTGGAACGAGGGGAGCCGCGAGGCATGGCAGCGGGCGGAGCAGCTCGGGTTCCATACCGGCTTCACGTACGACCACCTGTCCTGGCGCACGTTCCGGGACGGCCCGTGGTTCGGTGCCGTGCCGACGCTGACGGCCGCCGCGGCCGTCACCGATCGGATGCGGCTGGGGACGCTCGTCACGTCGCCCAATTTCCGGCACCCGGTGACCCTCGCCAAGGAACTCATCTCCCTCGACGACATCTCCGACGGGCGGGTCACGCTGGGGATCGGTGCGGGTGGTACCGGGTTCGACGCCACGGCACTCGGGCAGGAGCCGTGGACCCCGCGGGAGCGTGCCGACCGGCTCGGGGAGTTCGTTCCGCTGCTGGACCGGCTGCTCACCGAGGACTCGGTGTCGTACGAGGGGGACTTCTACTCGGCGCACGAGGCTCGGAACATCCCGGGGTGCGTGCAGCGGCCCCGGCTGCCGTTCGCGGTGGCGGCCACCGGCCCTCGTGGTCTGAAGCTCGCCGCCCGGTACGGACAGGCGTGGGTGACCACCGGCGATCCCCGGCTCTTCGAGAGTGGTACCCCTGAGCAGTCGGTGCAGGCCCTTCGTGGGCAGGTCGAGAAGCTGGCCGACGCCTGCGCGGCGATCGGCCGGGAGACGGCCGAACTCGACAAGATCCTGCTCACCGGGTTCACCCCGGACCGCGGCCGTCCGCTGGAGTCCCTCGGCGCCTTCGTCGACTTCGCCGGCCGGCACCAGGAACTGGGCTTCACCGACATCGTGATCCACTGGCCCATCCCGGACACGGACTTCGCCGCCGACGAGAAGGTCTTCGAGCAGATCGCGATGGAGGCTTCGACGCAGCTCGGCTGAGTCGGTGATCTTTGGGGCGGCCTCGCTGGGATCGGCTGTGCGGCCGGTCATGTTTCACGTGAAACCCCGTCACCCCACCCGGCTGCTCAGCGGTCAGTGCGACTCGGGAAACCGCAGATACCCCACGGGCACCCCCTCCGTGAGCCACACCCCGTTCTCGCTGACCCGGAACACATGGCCATCACTGTGCATCGCGCCCGCGTCCACGGAGAGCACGACGGGTCGGCCACGCCGGGCTCCTACGCGGGTCGCGGTCTCGCGGTCGGCGGAGAGATGTACGGCGTGGCGGTTCATGGGCCGGAGCCCCTCGGCCCGGATCGCGTCCAGGTTGCGGGCGACCGTGCCGTGGAAGAGGTACGGCGGCGGGGTGGCCGGGGGCAGTCCGAGGTCGACCTCGATGCTGTGGCCCTGGCTGGCGCGGATACGGGTGCCCTCAATCGCGAAGCGGCGCTTGTCGTTCGTGGCCACCACATGGTCGAGGTCCTCACGGCTGAACCGGAACCCGTGTGCGGCACAGGCGGCGATCAGCGTGTCGATCTCGACCCAGCCGGCCTCGTCGAGGGTGAGCCCGATCCGCTCGGGTTGGTGGCGCAGGTGCTTCGAGAGGTACTTCGACACCTTCACGGTGCGTCTTTCATCCATCCGCTCAGCATGACGGGAGAGACGTGGATCACGCATTTTCTTTTGTGGCCGATGTTTGATCCACAACCAACTGTAGTTATCCACAGGGGAATTGGCGTTTCTGTGGACAACTCCCGGTCGTGTCACCCCTGTTCGTCAAGATCAGCTGGGGGCGCACCCTTTGGCATGAGCGCATCCAACGCCCTTGCCCGCACCTCGCGTTCAACCGCCAGAGCGACGAACGCGGCAACCCGTCCCGGGCCAACCAGCTCCTCCACCGCCCGAATTGTCTCTTTGGGCACGGCCACGGAACGTGACGTCGGGCCTGTCCTACGGGACTCCCCGGTACCCAGGTGCCGGCGCAGCGAACGGTTGGCGAACAGACGCATCGCGCGGGCGAGTTCGGCGTCCACGGTCTGCTGCGCGAGAGGGCGCAGTCGTCGTACGAGTGAGGCCGCCTCGGCCGCGTCCGCGTCCGTCGGACGGTGCGGGCCGTCGAGGTAGCGGGCGAAGACGTGCTCGGTGGTGAACTCCAGGAAACGGGAGGCGATGTGCTCGACCTGCACCCTCAACTCCCGCAGGTGGGACGAGATCGCGGACAGCGGGACGCCGGAGGCGTACAACTCGACGGCCACCGCCAGCTCTTGGGGGCTCGGCACGAGGAAGAAGTCGGCGTCACCGGGGACCGGCTCCAGTACGCCGAGTTCGACGGCTTCGGCGACGGCCGCGTCGTCCGAGCCGCCGCCGAAGCGCCGCTCCAACTCGGCGCGCGAGATCCGGACCGCCTCCTCGTCGGTCCACGGCCCGTCGACCTCGGCGACCAGCCCGAGCACCCCGCCCAGGCCCTTGCCCGCGTCCCAGGCCTCCAGCAACTCCTTGATGGAGGCCAGGCCGTAGCCGCGGCCGAGGAGGTCGGCGATCTGGCCGAGCCGGGCGAGATGGACGTCGGTGTACACGTTGGCCCGCCCGCGCCGCTCGGGGCGGGGGAGCAGGCCGCGGTCCTGGTAGGCGCGGATCGTCCGCACGGTGGCCCCGCTGAGATGCGCGAGGTCCTCTATCCGGTAGGCGACCTCGCCAGGAGGGGAGTTGGCGCCGGAACCCGAGTCGGCGCCGGCGTCCGGACCGGACCCGGAACTCACGCGGCCCCCGCCCGCGCCGCCGGTGACCTCCTCAGGTACTCCATCGCCCTGCTCAACGATCCCTCCCGCGACGGATGGTAGGAGCGCCGTAGATAGCGCGGAACGGCCGCGCCGAGCGACCGCCACGTGGGCAACAGGCCTTTCCGTACCGCCCTGTTGTGCTCGGTGAGCGAGTAGCGGACGCGCCCGGCGAGCTGGGGGTCGTGGCGGATCAGGTAGGCCGTCCCCCAGGCCCACAGGTAGAGCATCACGGGCGCCGTGACCGCCATGCCGGCGATACGGCGGGTGTACCGGGGGAGTCCGCGGCCTCCGCAGTGCTGGAACATGTCGAAGGCCACCGCGCGGTGTTCGACCTCCTCCGCGCCGTGCCAGCGCAGCAGGTCGAGCATGATCTCGTCGGCGCCGGCCCGGTCGAGGCCCTCGGCGGCCAGGATCCAGTCGCCCAGCACCGCCGTGAACTGCTCGATCGCCGCGACGACCGCCAGCCGGAAGCGCAGCCACTCGCGTTCGGGTATCGGCGCGCCGAGCGGCGGGCGTTCGCCGAGCAGCCGTTCGAAGAGGAAGTCGACGTACTGGGTGAAGTCGACGGTGTCGAGCCGCTGGGCCGCCAGATGGTCCAGCACGTGCGCGTGCTGGACGCTGTGCGTGGCCTCCTGGCCCATGAACCCCTTGACGTCCGCGAGGAGTTCGCGGTCCCTGACCAGCGGCAGGCCCTCTTTCAGGACCTTCACGAACCACCGCTCCCCCGCCGGGAGCAGCAGATGCAGCACGTTGATGACATGGGTGGCCGTCGGCTCGCCCGGAATCCAGTGCAGAGGGGTGCGTGACCAGTCGAAGGAGACCCGGCGGGGCGCGATCGCGTGGTGCTCGTGCGCGTGGTGCTCGGTGGAGGCGGTCACAGCGGCGGCTCCACGCGGGCCATCGCCCGCAAGGCGCGCGGGGCGAACCGGGACAGCAGACGGGCGCCGCGCGCCTCCGGGGTGACGGGCACGACGGCCTGGTTGCGGACGACCGCCCGCAGGATCACTTCGGCGACCTTCTCCGGTGGGTAGTTCCGCAGCCCGTAGAGCCGTGCCGACCTCTTCTGGCGCCGCTTCTCCTCGTCGGCGTCGACCCCGGCGAAGTGCGCGGTCGAGGTGATGTTGGTGTTGACGAGGCCCGGGCATATCGCCGAGACGCCGATCCCCTGCCCGGACAGTTCGGCGCGCAGGCACTCGCTGAGCATCAGCACGGCCGCCTTGGAGGTGCTGTAGGCCGGCAGCACCTTGGAGGGCTGGAACGCCGCCGCCGACGCCGTGTTGACGATGTGGCCGCCCTGGCCGCGCTCGGCCATCTGCTTCCCGAAGAGCCGGCAGCCGTGGATCACGCCCCACAGGTTGACGTCCAGGACCTTCTTCCAGTCCTCCGGGGTGGTGTCGAAGAAGGAACCGGAGAGTCCGATTCCGGCGTTGTTCACGAGGACGTCCACGACTCCGTACTCGGCGGCGACCTTCTCGGCGAGCTTCTCCATGGCCTGCTCGTCGGAGACGTCGACCGTCTCCGACCAGGCCTCCGAAGCGCCGATCAGCCGGGCCAGCTCGGCGGTGCGGGCGGCGCTTTCCGCGTCCCGGTCGACGGCCACCACGCGCGCGCCCGCCTCGGCGAACGCGAACGCCGTGGCCCGCCCGATCCCGCTGCCCGCCCCGGTGACCAGCACCAGTTGGCCGCCGAACCGCTCGGCGTACTTGCCCGTTGCTGTGGACGTCACCTGTCCGCCTTCGTTGGCCGTCACGAACTCCGTGATCCAGGACGCCAGTTGATCGGGCCGTGTGCGTGGGATCCAGTGCTTGGCCGGCAGCGTCCGCCGCACCAGGCCCGGCGCCCACTGCTCCAGCCCGTCGTAGAGCCGCGCGGAGAGAAACGCGTCCCCCAGGGGCGTGACGAGCTGCACGGGCGCGTGCGCGTACGCGTCGGGGCGTGGCCTGCGCAGCCTCGCCCGGACGTTGTCGCGGTACAGCCAGGCGCCGTGGGCCGCGTCGGTGGGCAGGGAGGAGGTCGGGTAGTCGCCGCCGGGGACCTTCTCGACGCGTTCCAGGATCTTCGGCCAGAGTGTGCCCAGGGGGCCGCGCCAGGCGAGTTCGGGCAGCACGGGCGTGTGCAGCAGGTACACGTACCAGGACTTGGCGCCCTGGCCGAGGAGTTGGCCGACGCGGCGCGGGGTGGGCCGGGTCAGGCGCTTGTTGATCCAGTGGCCGAAGTGGTCGAGGGACGGCCCGGACATCGATGTGAAGGAGGCGATACGGCCCTTGGCGCGCGCGACGGTGACGAATTCCCAGGACTGCACCGAGCCCCAGTCGTGCCCCACCAGGTGCACCGGCCGGTCCGGGCTGACCGCGTCCGCGACCGCCAGGAAGTCGTCCGTGAGCTTCTCCAGGGTGAACCCGCCCCGCAGCGGCTTCGGAGCCGTGGACCGGCCGTGGCCCCGGACGTCGTAGAGCACGACGTGGAAGCGGTCCGCGAGGCGGCCGGCCACCTCGGACCAGACCTCCTTGCTGTCGGGATAGCCGTGCACCAGGACCACCGTCGGGTTCGACGCGTCCCCCAACTCCGCGACGCACAGCTCGACTCCGCCGGTCCGTACCCAGCGCTCCCGCGCACCCTCAAGCGTCACTTGTCCTCCGCCCAGCGCCGCACGTGCGGCAGATCGTCGTCCAGCCAGAAGGCGCTCTGTTCGGGGTCCTTGGAGTCGGTGACGACCAGGATCTCCTCGAACTTGGCGCCCGTGCCGCGGAATCCGAGATGCGGTTCGACCGCCCACAGGCCCGGGTGCGGCGGGTGGTCCGAGAAGCGGTACGGCGACCACAGCGGGGACCAGCCGTCGCGATGGCCGTGCAGCGCGTCGCTCGCGAGGCCCTTCAGAGCCTGGGTGCCGAACCCGAACAGCCGCGGGGACCAAGGGCGTTCGGCGACCCGGTCGACCTTGTGCGCGATCACGCCGAAGGGGTACGCGCGGTGCCGGTTGGCGTAGCCCTGGCGGACCATGAGGCGGTCCACGTCCTCGTAGATCTCGCGCAGCGGGCGCCGCTCGCGCACCTCGCGCAGGAGCAGCCCGCGATGCGCCTCCAGGTCGGCCATCAGCCTGTCCTGCACCGGGTTCGCCCCCAAGGAGCCGGAATACCCGATGTCGGCCGTGAAGCTCTTGTACACGGGGGCCATGTCCAGGATGAACGGCATCCCCGGCTCCAGCCGGCGGCCCGTGGGGAAGAACTGCAGCGGCACCCGGAAGTTCGTGAACGCCGTGCGGTCGCCGAACCAGGCGAAGGGCAGATGGAACCAGTCCCGCACTCCCCGCGCGCGCAGCCACGACCGCTGCATCCGCGCCGCGTCGCGCTCGGTCACCCCGGGCTCCAGCCGGGCCGCGACGGCCTCGGCGCACTCGTACGCCAGCCGCTGGACCTCTTTGAACCCCCGCAGTTCCGCGGAGAGTTCGCGTGTCACCGCCGTAGTCATGCCACCGCCCCCACCTGTCCACACTGACTGCGGTACGTGCTCGTAACTTGACACTGGTGAATGTGACAGTTGTTAGAGGCTGCGTCAATAGGCCTGATCTCTCTCTGTGGACAACCCGGCGGAGCCTCCGCGTAGCTCTCAAGCAGGGCATCCCCTACGGGCCCGTACGTCTGGAGTCTGACGTGAGGACAGCTCTGCGGGGTGACGACCGGAGTGGTCCGCGTCACTACCTTCGAAGATGTGACTGTGATCGCGACCGAAAGCCTGAGCAAGCGGTTCCCCCGGGTGACCGCGCTTGACCGGCTCTCCGTGGACGTCGGCCCCGGTGTGACGGGGCTCGTCGGTGCCAACGGAGCCGGCAAGTCGACCTTGATCAAGATCCTGCTGGGTCTGTCCCCCGCCTCCGAGGGCCGTGCCGAAGTGCTCGGCCTCGATGTCGCCACCAAGGGCGCCGACATCCGCGAGCGCGTCGGGTACATGCCGGAGCACGACTGCCTGCCGCCCGACGTCTCGGCCACCGAGTTCGTCGTCCACATGGCGCGCATGTCCGGACTGCCGCCCACCGCGGCACGCGAGCGCACCGCGGACACGCTGCGCCATGTCGGTCTGTACGAGGAGCGCTACCGCCCCATCGGGGGCTACTCGACGGGCATGAAGCAGCGCGTCAAGCTCGCGCAGGCCCTCGTCCACGACCCGCAGCTGGTCTTCCTGGACGAGCCGACCAACGGCCTCGACCCGGTCGGCCGCGACGAGATGCTCGGCCTGATCCGCCGCATCTACACGGACTTCGGCATCTCGGTCCTGGTGACCTCGCACCTCCTGGGCGAACTGGAGCGCACCTGCGACCACGTGATCGTGGTCGACGGCGGCAAGCTCCTGCGGTCCAGCTCCACCACGGACTTCACCCAGACCACCACCACCCTGGCCATCGAGGTCACCGACACCGACGACCACCCGGACGGCACCCGCGCGGTGCGCGAGGCGCTCCACGCGCGCGGGGTGGAGACCCACGACAGCAGCGGGCTGCCGGGCGCGGGTCACGTCCTCCTCCTGACGGCCTCGGGCGAGGAGACGTACGACCTGATCCGCGACGTGATCGCGGACCTGGGCCTCGGACTGGTGCGCATGGAGCAGCGCAGGCACCACATCTCCGAGGTCTTCACCGACAGCGACAACGACGCAGAGCGGAAGGAGGCCGTAGGCCATGGCAATTGACCAGCCCCTGGTCCCCCAGCCGGGCGACCAGACCCGCATCCACAACATCGGCTACCGCAACTACAGCGGCCCCCGCCTGGGCCGCGCCTACGCCCGCCGCTCCCTCTACTCGCAGTCCCTGCGCGGCGCCTACGGCCTCGGCCGCTCGGTGAAGTCCAAGGTGCTGCCGATGCTGCTGTTCGTGGTCATGTGCGTGCCCGCGGCCATCATGGTGGCCGTCGCGGTCGCCACGAAGGCACACGACCTGCCGGTGTCCTACACCCGCTACGCGATCATCATGCAGGCCGTGATCAGCCTGTACGTCGCCTCGCAGGCACCCCAGTCCGTCTCGCGCGACCTGCGCTTCAAGACCGTACCGCTGTACTTCTCGCGGCCGATCGAGACCGCCGACTACGTGAGGGCCAAGTTCGCGGCCCTGGCCTCGGCCCTGTTCGTACTGACCGTCGCCCCGCTGATCGTGCTCTACGTGGGCGCCCTGCTGGCCAAGCTGGACTTCGCAGACCAGACCAAGGGCTTCGCCCAGGGCCTCGTCTCCGTGACCCTCCTCTCGCTGCTCTTCGCCGGCATCGGCCTGGTCATCGCCGCGGTCACCCCGCGCCGAGGCTTCGGCATCGCCGCCGTCATCGCCGTACTGACCATCTCCTACGGCGCCGTCTCCACCCTCCAGGCGATCGCCGACAATCAGAACGCCACGAGCGCCATCCCCTGGATCGGCCTCTTCTCGCCCGTCACCCTCATCGACGGACTGCAGGCGGCCTTCCTGGGCGCGAGTTCGGCGTTCCCCGGAGGCGTCGGCCCCAGCCACGCGGAAGGCGTGGTCTACGTCCTCGCCGTCCTGGGCCTCACCGCCGCGACCTACGGCCTTCTGATCCGCCGCTACCGGAAGGTGGGCCTGTGACCACGCTCTCCATCGACCACGTCTCCCGCTGGTTCGGCAACGTGGTCGCCGTCAACGACATCACGATGAACGTCGGCCCCGGCGTCACCGGACTCCTCGGCCCCAACGGCGCCGGAAAGTCCACCCTCATCAACATGATGGGCGGCTTCCTCGCCCCCTCCACCGGCACCGTCACCCTCGACGGCCAGCAGGTGTGGCGCAACGAGCAGATCTACAAGCACATCGGGATCGTCCCCGAGCGCGAGGCGATGTACGACTTCCTCACGGGACGCGAATTCGTCGTCGCCAACGCCGAGTTGCACGGCCTCGGCGCCAAGGCCGCCCAGAAGGCGCTGGCCACGGTCGAGATGGAGTACGCGCAGGACCGCAAGATCTCGACGTACTCCAAGGGCATGCGCCAGCGCGTGAAGATGGCGTCCGCCCTGGTCCACGACCCCTCGCTGCTGCTCCTCGACGAGCCCTTCAACGGCATGGACCCGCGCCAGCGCATGCAGCTCATGGACCTGCTGCGGCGGATGGGCGACGAGGGCCGCACGGTGCTGTTCTCGTCCCACATCCTCGAAGAGGTCGAGCAGCTCGCCTGGCACATCGAGGTCGTCGTCGCCGGACGGCACGCGGCCAGCGGCGACTTCCGCAAGATCCGCCGCCTGATGACCGACCGCCCGCACCGCTACCTGGTCCGCTCCAGCGACGACCGCGCCCTCGCGGCAGCCCTGATCGCCGACCCGTCGACGTCCGGCATCGAGGTCGACCTCGCCGAGGGCGCGCTGCGCATCCAGGCCGTGGACTTCGGCCGCTTCACCGCCCTGCTGCCCCGGGTGGCCAAGGACCACGGCATCCGGCTGCTCACGGTCTCGCCGTCCGACGAGTCGCTCGAATCCGTCTTCTCGTATCTCGTCGCGGCGTAGGAGGCCAAGAGATGTACGACCCCACAGTCGCCCGACTCACCTACCGGGCCCTGCTCGGCCGGCGCCGGGCCCTCATCCTGGGCGCCCTGCCCTTCCTGCTGATCGCGATCTCCGTCGTGGTGCGGGGCCTCGCCGGCGCCGACGACCAGACCGCGGTCGACGTCCTGGGCGGGCTCGGCCTCGCCACGATGGTGCCGATCATCGGCGTCATCGCGGGCACCGGCGCGATCGGACCGGAGATCGACGACGGCTCGGTGGTGTACCTGCTGTCCAAGCCGCTGAAGCGGCCGACGATCATCTTCACCAAGCTGATCGTCGCGGTCGCCGTCACCATGGTGTTCTCGGCGGTCCCCATGCTGATCGCCGGGCTCATCCTCAACGGCAACGGACAGCAGATCGCCGTCGCCTACACGGTGGCCGCCCTGGTCGCCTCCATCGCCTACGCGGCGCTCTTCCTGCTGCTCGGCACGGTGTCCCGGCACGCGGTGGTCTTCGGACTCGTCTACGCCCTCGTCTGGGAGGCCCTGTTCGGCTCCCTGGTCGCCGGCGCCCGCACCCTGAGCGTCCAGCAGTGGTCCCTGGCCGTCGCCCACAAGGTGGCCGGCGGCGACCTGGTGACCTCGGACGTCGGACTGACCACGGCGACGGTGTTCCTGGTCGCGGTCACGGTGGGAGCCACCTGGTACGCCGGACAGAAGCTGCGCTCGCTGAAGCTCGTCGGCGAGGAATGACAGGTCCTGATCTTGACGGGGGCTTCATCTCTGTCCGGGCACACTGGGCAAACGGGACGGCACGGCTAGGAGGAACGGGGATGGCTGGAGAGGCAACGTACGGCGGCGGTCAGGCCGAGCCGGGGGACGGCTGGGACAAGTTGGTCCTGGACGACGACTTCATACGGTCCGCCGAGACGGCCGAGCCGTCCGCCCGCGCCCGGATGCTCGCGGCACGCTGGCGCGACGAGTCGCCCGAGCCGCAGCCGTGGCGCTCCGACGAGCCGCCCGCGGGGTGGTTCTTCAGCAAGGCGCGTCGGCGCAAGTGGCGGCGGCGGTAGCCGTTCCGGCAGATGCGTAGCTCGCTTGCCGCGGGCCGGTGGGGGCCGGTCGCGCCCACGCGGCGGAGCCGCACAGTGTCACAGCCCCGCGCCCCTTGGGGGCGCGTGCCGGAGCCCGGGTTAATTAGGTGGCGTCCAACTCGGCGTACAGGCACAGTTGTTGTGTCGACGCCGGATCAGCCGGCGCCACCGACTGGGAGAGGAGCTGGACGATGTCGATGCACGACAGGACGTCCAACTCCCTTCAGGGCAGCCCGCGGCGGTCTCCGGAGTAGTTACCCCTCCGTCGAGTCGCCCACCACGGGGAGCTGCCCGGGGCGGCCGCTTCGAGCACGCGACTCATTCTCGCGTGGGCCGCCCTCCCTGTTGCCCCCTCGCAGGGGGCAAGCCGAGCTGGGGCGGTTGCCCACACCTACGCGAGCAACCGCTCCAGCACCACCGCGATGCCGTCCTCCTCATTGGACGCCGTCACCTCGTCCGCCACAGCCTTGAGTTCCTCATGCGCGTTGGCCATCGCCACGCCGTGGGCCGCCCATCCGAACATCGCGATGTCATTGGGCATATCGCCGAAGGCAATCGTGTCGGCGGACTTCAGTCCCAGGCGACGGGCCGCCAGGGACAGACCCGTGGCCTTGGACAGGCCGAGCGGGAGCAGTTCGACGATGCCCTCGCCCGCCATCGCGGCCGAGACGAAACCGCCCGCCGCCTCACGGGCCGCCTCGGCGAGTTCGTCGTCCGTGAGGGTCGGGTGCTGGATGTAGATCTTGTTCAGGGGAGCGGCCCACAGATCGGACGCGTCCGTGAACGGGGTCGCGGGCAGTGCCCCCGTGACCCGGTACCCGGGACCGACCAGCACCTCGCCGTCCAGGCCGCCCTGGCTCGCCGCCAGGAACAGCGGGCCGACCTCCGCCTCGATCTTGGCGAGCGCCACAGCGGCCAGTTGCCGGTCCAGGGTGACCGAGGTCAGCAGGCGGTGCTCGCCGGCGTCGTAGACCTGGGCGCCCTGGGCGCAGACCGCGAGGCCCGCGTAGCCGAGGTCGTCGAGGATGTGCCGGGTCCAGGGGGCCGCGCGGCCGGTCACCACGATGTGCGCGGCACCGGCCTCCGTGGCCGCCGCGAGGGCGGCACGGGTGCGCGGCGAGACCGACTCGTCGGAGCGCAGCAGCGTTCCGTCGAGGTCGGTCGCGATCAGCCGGTAGGGGAAGTCGGCGGTCACTTGGCGACCGGCGTCAGGACCTCACGGCCGCCCAGGTACGGGCGCAGCACCTCGGGCACGCGCACGGAGCCGTCGGCCAGCTGGTGGTTCTCCAGGATTGCCACGATCGTGCGCGGTACGGCGCACAGCGTGCCGTTGAGCGTGGCCAGCGGCTGCACCTTCTTGCCGTCGCGCAGGCGCACGGAGAGCCGGCGGGCCTGGAAGCTGTCGCAGTTGGAGGCCGAGGTCAGCTCGCGGTACTTGCCCTGGGTGGGGATCCACGCCTCGCAGTCGAACTTGCGGGAGGCGGAGGCGCCCAGGTCGCCCGAGGCCACGTCGATGACCTGGAAGGGCAGTTCGAGGGCGGTGAGCCACTGCTTCTCCCAGTCGAGGAGCCGCTGGTGCTCGTTCTCCGCGTCCTCGGGGAGGACGTACGAGAACATCTCGACCTTGTCGAACTGGTGCACGCGGAAGATGCCGCGCGTGTCCTTGCCGTAGGTCCCGGCCTCGCGGCGGAAGCACGGGGAGAAGCCCGCGTAGCGCAGCGGGAGCTTGTCCGCGTCGAGGATCTCGTCCATGTGGTAGGCGGCGAGGGGGACCTCGGAGGTGCCGACGAGATAGAAGTCGTCCTTCTCCAGGTGGTACACGTTCTCCGCGGCCTGGCCGAGGAAGCCGGTGCCCTCCATGGCGCGCGGGCGGACCAGCGCCGGGGTCAGCATCGGGATGAAGCCGGCCTCGGTGGCCTGTGCGATCGCCGCGTTGACGAGCGCCAGCTCCAGGAGGGCGCCGACGCCGGTGAGGTAGTAGAAGCGCGAGCCGGAGACCTTGGCGCCGCGCTCGACGTCGATGGCGCCCAGCGCCTCGCCGAGCTCCAGGTGGTCCTTGGGTTCGAAGCCCTCGGCGCCGAAGTCGCGGATCGTGCCGTGCGTCTCCAGGACGACGAAGTCCTCCTCGCCGCCCACGGGCACATCGGGGTGCACGAGGTTGCCGAGCTGGAGCGCGAGGCGCTTGGTCTCCTCGTCCGCCTCGTGCTGCTCGGCGTCGGCCGCCTTGACGTCGGCGGCGAGCTGGCCCGTCTTCTTGAGCAGCTCGGCCTTCTCGTCGCCGGAGGCCTTGGGGATGAGCTTGCCGAGCGCCTTCTGCTCGGAACGCAGCTCGTCGAAGCGGACGCCGGACGACCTGCGCCGCTCGTCGGCGGACAGGAGAGCGTCGACGAGCGCGACGTCCTCTCCACGGGCGCGCTGGGACGCGCGCACACGGTCGGGGTCCTCACGAAGCAGGCGAAGGTCAATCACGCGGACCAGGCTACCGGTGCCGGGTTCCGGCTCACGACTTGGTATTCCGAACTGCGTCTTACATCCAGTTATGGGGCAATTGCGAAGAGTGTCGTCCCAGGTCAATGCGAGTCAATAAAAGAGCGTCCCACTCCCTGGAACGGGGCAGGCGCGAGGCGGCTGGTTGACTCGAATCCCTTGCGGGAAACGGGACTTGAGGTCGCGGTTGTCCACAGGAATCCACATCCCGGAAAAGTTATCCACAGGCTGTGTGGAAGATCTGTGGATGTCGGAAGTGATCATTCCGAAAAGAGCCTCCGGGGTGAGGAATTCCCGACCCAAACGTCCCTCACACCCACTTTCGGGTGGAATTGCGTCGCTCCATAGGATTGCCCGAAGGAAACGGGTGGACGAAGAGTGACCTACGCGCCGGTGCGCGCCCCTGTGGGCTGTAGGGCGATTTGTCGACAGGATGGTGCTCCACTGTCGACTTGTCCCCAGGTCGAGAGTGCGCCTGTGGATAACTTCTGTGGATAACGAAGATACGCAGGTACTACCGGGGCGCTACCGGGGCGCAACCTGTCAGAAACGGCCGTCCTGGCAGTGCGCGACCCAGTCGGCCGCCGCGAGGAACTCCTCGTCCGAGGTCCCCGGGAACGGCGCCCGCACGCCGTCCACGCCGACGTCCGCGCGCGGGTACGAACCGAGGAAGCGCACCTGGAGACAGATCCGCTTGAGCCCGGTCAGGGCCTCGGCCACCCGGCGGTCGGAGATGTGCCCCTCGGCGTCGACGCAGAAGCAGTAGTTGCCGATGCCGGCACCCGTCGGGCGGGACTGGAGCAGCATCAGGTTGATGCCCCGGGTGGCGAACTCGCCCAGCAGGTCGCGCAGACCGCCGGGGTGGTCGTCCCGCTGCCAGATCACGACGGACGTCTTGTCCGCGCCGGTCGGGGCCGCCGGCCGGGCGGGCCTGCCCACCAGCACGAACCGGGTCTGCGCGTTCTCCGCGTCGTGGATCTCGGTCTCCAGGGCCTCCAGACCGTACCGGACGGCGGCGAACTCACCGGCGAACGCGGCGTCGTAGCGGCCCTCCTGGACCAGCCGGGCGGCGTCCGCGTTCGAGGCGGCCGACTCCCAGAGGGCGTCCGGGAGGTTCGCCTTCATCCAGTTGCGGACCTGCGGCTGGGCGGCGGGGTGCGCGGAGACGGTCTTGATCTCGGAGATCTTCGTGCCGGGCCTGACCAGCAGCGCGAAGGTGATCGACAGCAGCACCTCGCGGTAGATCATCAGCGGCGCGCCCGCGACCAGCTCGTCCAGGGTGGTGGTGATGCCGCCCTCGACGGAGTTCTCGATCGGCACGAACGCGGCCTCGGCCTCGCCGGTGCGCACCGCGTCCAGCGCGGACTGCACCGACACATACGGGATCAGCTCCCGGGTGGCCGCCTCGGGAAGCGTGCGCAGGGCGACTTCGGTGAAGGTGCCCTCGGGGCCGAGATACGCGTAGCTGGCTGGCATGACCTCACCCTAATGGGCCTTGCGAAACCGGGCGCACGCTTCCCCGATCGGCCACCCGTCAGGGCGACGGCCTCACCCCTCCAGCAGCCGTTGCCCCACGTACTCGCCCTCCGCCGCCCCGCCCGGCACCGCGAACAGGCCGCTCGCCTCGTGGCGGACGTACGTCGACAGGGCGTCGCCGCGGTCGAGTTTCCGCTGCACGGTGACGAAGCCGCGCAGCGGGTCGGCCTGCCAGCAGACGAAGAGGAGCCCGGCGTCCGGGGTGCCGTCGGCGGCGATGCCGTCGTGATACGAGAAGGGGCGGCGGAGCATCGCCGCGCCGCCGTTCTGGTCGGGGCGGGCGATCCGGGCGTGCGCGTTGATGGGGACGACCAGAGCGCCCTTCGCGTCGGTCTTCTCCAGGTCCATCGCGGTCGTCTCGGTGCCCCCGGACAGCGGTGCCCCATTGGACTTGCGGCGCCCGATGACGTTCTCCTGGGCGCCGGCCGAGAGCTTCTCCCAGTCGTCGAGGAGCATGCGGATACGGCGTACGACGGCGTAGGAGCCGTTCGCCATCCACGCCGGGTCGGTCGAACCCGACGCCGGCACGAAGATCCGCTTGTCGAAGGTGGACTCCGTCGGCTTGGGATTGCGGGTGCCGTCGAGCTGGCCCATGAGGTTGCGGGCCGTCATGGTGTGGGCCGTCGCGCCCGGCGTCCGGTTGAAGCCGTTCATCTGCCAGCGGACCTTGGCCGCGCTGCCCGCGTCCTTCTGGATCGTGCGCAGGGCGTGAAAGGCGACCAGCGCGTCGTTGGCGCCGATCTGCACCCACAGGTCGCCGTTGCTGCGCGTCTTGTCGAGCTGGTCGGAGGAGAAGTCGGGCAGCGGGTCGAGGGAGACAGGGCGCTGCTTCTCCAGCCCCGTACGGGAGAAGAAGCTGTTGCCGAAGCCGAAGGTGATCGTCAGCGACGAGGGCCCCGCGTCCCGGGCGACATCCGTGTCGTCCTGCGCCGCCGGCTCGCCCGCCATCAGCCGCTGCGCTGTCGTCGACCAGCGGCGCAGCAGGGCCGCCGCCTCCTTGCGGCCCGCGCCCGCCGCCAGGTCGAAGGCGACGAGGTGACCACGCGCCTGGAGGCCCTCGGTGATGCCGGGCTGATGTTTCCCGTGAAACATTGCCATGTCCTCGCCCAGCGAGGTGAGCGGTGTGGCCCCGGCGGGCGCGGAGGCGTACCCCACGGCCCCGCCCGCCGCACCGAGCACGAGCCCGGTGGCAGCGGCCGTACCGAGGAGGCGTCGGCGGGAAATGCCCTCCTCTGGGGAGGCGTTTTCGGAAACGGTCTCCCCAGGAGGTGCCTCTGCGCTGCGCGCCTCGGGAAGGGACTGGTCAGGCATGGCGTGGTTCAGCCGATCTGCGCGTTCTTGTCGACGGTCGTCTGGTCGATGTCGGAGGTCCGCACGGTCACCGAGATCTTCCAGTCGCCCGCCATGGGGATCTGGATTCCGTTCGCGGCCCAGTGCCCGGTGGCGATGCGGTCGGGCGTCACGGGCAGTGGGCCGATCTTCTTGGCGGCGAGGGTGAAGGCGACCTTCACCTCGGGGACGTCGAAGGCCCGGCCGTTGGGCCGCTGCACATAGACGTGCATCTCGTTGCCGCCGACCCGCGCGGGGTCGAGGTCGAGCCGGATGACGCCCTTGCCGTCCTTGCCGCCGGTGTCGAACGACATGTCCAGGGTCAGGGCGCCGGCGGACGACGAGGAGGACGAGGACGATGCCTTGGCCGCCTTGGCGTCCTCCTCCGTGCGGCCCGGTTCCGTGGTCGTCAGGGCCGTGGTGACGGCGAGGACGACGATGGCGACGGCGGTCTCGGCGAGGACCGAGCGGCGCAGGCCGAAGCGGTTCGGGTCGGCGTCGCGCAGCCGCTTCTGCCGGGTGGTGTCCACGGCGGCCTGCTGGCGGGCGAGTTGGGCGGCGCGCTGGGAGTCACCGGTCGTGGCCGACGAGCCGCCGGTCTCGGCGGACGCGGTCACATCGGAATCGGCCTTGGCGGACGAGTCACCCGTCTTGGCGGACGCCGTGGCGTGGGCCTTCTCCGGCTCGCGTTCCTCGACGACCGTCTCGGCCGTGTCCGCCAGCCGTCCCGTCCAGCGGCGGGAGATCGACGCGATGCCGACGAGCAGCGCCACCAGCCCGATCTTCACGAGCAGCAGCTGCCCGTACCCGGTGTCGGTGAACGCCGACCAGGAGCCGAGCTGGCGCCAGGACTGGTAGATCCCGGTCGCGATCAGCGCGACGACACTGCCGAACGCGACGCGCGAGAAGCGTTGTACGGCCGCCCGTTCGACGGGGTTGTCGGAGGGCGCCCGGTAGAGCGCGACGAGGAGGGCGGCGAGGCCGCCGAGCCAGGCCGCGACGGCCAGCAGGTGGACGACGTCGACGGGCATCGCGATGCCGGGCTGCAGCCCGGTCGAGGCGTGCTCGGCCAGCGCCCAGCTCGCGGCGAGCCCTGCGGCCACCACACCCCCGCCGATGGCCAGCCCGAAGGTCAGGTCCCGCTTCTCCTCGTCCTCGCGCTTGTCATAGGCCCCGAAGAGGACGGCGATGAACAGCGCGGCGGCGGCGAGCAGCAGCAGCCGGGAGACGAGCGCGGCGCCCGTCTTGGTCTGGAGGACCTGCCCGAGGAGGTTCAGGTCGAAGATGTCGCCGAACTTCCCGCTGGTCGTGTACGAGCCGCGCAGGAGCAGCAGCCACAGCGTGGCCGCGGTCAGCGAGACCCAGCCGGAGACGACCAGCCGCTGCACCGCGCGCACACCGGCGCCCCGCTGCCAGCAGGCCAGCACGAAGGCGGCGCCGCCGACCATCACGATGAAACCGGCGTACGACAGGTAGCGCCCGAAGCCGTACAGCCCGCCGACGAGCCCGCCGCCCACGTCCTGTTCGGCCGCCGCGGAGACGGTGGTCTTCGAGGGGGAGCCGATCGAGAAGGTGAAGGCGCCGCCGACGGGGTGGCTGTCCGCCGACACGACCTGCCAGGCCACCGTGTAGGTGCCGTCGGGCAGCCCGCTGCGGATCTGCACGGAGTACGTCGTACCGCTGATGTTGGACGGTTTGCCGACGTCGACGCGCTTGCCCTTCGGGTTGAGCACGCGCAGTGAGTCGTCGTTCGTCGCGACCTTCTCGGAGAAGGTGAGCGAGACCTGTGTCGGAGCCTTGTTGACCACCACCCCCGAAGAGGGGTCGCTGCCGGTCAGCGCGGCGTGCGCGGACGCCGTCCCGGCACCGGCGAAGAGCATGCCGGTGACGGCCAGGAACAGCAGCACCAGATTGCGGACGCGGGGGGTGATGGTCGTCTTCAAGATGGGGTCCCTCCCTCAGTGCCCGGTCGTGGGGTTGTACGTCGCCGACTTCACGGGCATCTCAACCGTGAGGGGGCCGGACTTGGCAAAGTGCAGCTTCACGGTCACGCGGTCGCCCTGCTTCAGCGTGTGCTTCAGCTTGTCGAACATCAGGTGGTTGCCCCCGCTCTTGAACACGAGTTGACCGTGTGCGGGCACATCCAGGGAGGTGACCTCCTCCATCGCCTGGCCGACCGTCCGGTGCACGGAGACGGGACCGAGATCACTGGTGACGGAGGTCAACTCGTCCTTCGCACCGCCCTTGTTGGCGATGTCCAGGAAGCCCGCCGCCATGTCCGAGACCGGCTGGGGCATGTAGGCGGAACTGACGGAGAGGTCGGCCTTCGCGTCGTCCGAGCCGCCACAGCCGGTGAGGACCAGCGCCCCCGTGATCACCGCGGCGGGCACGACAGCGTGTCTCACGGCGTCTCCCCCTTGATGATCTTGGGGAGGTCCTTGGTGTAGTCGTCGACGGTGGTGTCCTGGCCGTAGAGCAGGTAGCCGCCGTTGGTCTTCGGGGAGAACGCGACGACCTGGGTGCCGTGGACGGAGACGAGCTTGCCGTTCTTGTCCTTCGAGGTCGCCTCGATGGAGATGCCCAGGGTGCGGGCGCCGGCCTGGATGGTGGCGAAGTCGCCGGTCAGGCCCACGAACTGGGTGTCGATGCCCTTGAGCCACTTGCCCAGTTCCGACGCGGTGTCCCGGGCCGGGTCGGTGGTGACGAACACGACCAGCAGCTTGTCCTGCTCGGCCTTGGGCAGCGACTTCTTCGCCACGGCGATGTTGTTCATCGTCAGCGGGCAGATGTCGGGACAGTGGGTGTAGCCGAAGTAGATCAGCGTCGGCCGGCCCTTGGTCTCCGCCCGGAAGTCGTACTTCTTGCCGTGCGTGTCCGTGAGGACCAGGTCCGGCTTCTCGAACGGGGTGTCGAGCACGGTGGCGGCCTGTGTCGCGGTGTCCTCGGAGACCACGGCGACGGGGCTGTTGCCGTCGGCGCCGCTGCCGCAGGCGGAGAGCGTCAGGGTGGCGGCGGCGAGCAGCGCGGCTGCCGCGAACGTCTTCTTGCGCATAGAGAAATGTCCCAGTTGTGAGAGCTCCGGCGCGCACCGGGGTCGTACGCAAGAGTCGCACGGACCCCTGTGCGCACCATGAGCGGACGGGCCTCAGACGGTCGTACGCCGCCGGCCGGCGAGAACTCCGTACGCCACGCCCGCCGCGCCCACGACGATGCCGACCACGCCGAGGACGCGGGCGGTGGTGTCGGCGGAGCCGTCGGAGGAGGTGGTGTCGGACGCGGTGGTCTCGGTCTTCGCGGATGTGTCGGAGGCGTCCTCGGCGGTCGAGCCGGCGGCCGATGCGGAGGTCAGCTCAAGCGTGGGTGCCGGGTTCTCGGGCTCCTCCGCGCCGTCCTTCTGCACCTCGATCCAGCGCACGACCTGCTTGTCGGAGTACGTCTGCAGCGCCTTGAAGACGAGCTGGTCGGTGTCCGTGGGCAGCATGCCGACGGAGACCGGGAACTTCTGGAAGTAGCCCGGCTCGACGCCCTTGCCGGTCGCGGTCCAGGTGACCTTGGTGACGGCCTCGGTGATCGTCTCGCCGTGCATTTCGGCGGGCTTGGCCAGCTTCGACCTGGTGACCTTGACGGTCCAGCCGCTGATCGGCTCCGGCAGCACGGACGCCAGCGGGTGGTCGGTCGGGAAGGTGACTTCCAGCTGGGTGGTCGAGGCGTCGTCGCGCTCGTTCGGGACCTTGAAGTCGACGACCGCGTAGCCGCCCTTGACGGCCGCGCCCTCCGGCTGCACGGAGACGTGCGCGAAGGCGGGGGAGGACAGGACGACGACGGCCGAGCCGGCGACGGCAGCGGCGGCGGCGATACGAGAAGCCTTCATGGAAAGGAGCACTCCACTTCGAGTTCGAGTGAGTTCCGGTGGTGAAGAGGGGCGCGTGATGTCCCTGGTGAGAGGGGGTTTCCCGGCTGAAGAACACGGGCACGCGCGTGTGCCGCACGACGGCGGCCTCTCCACGCACAGAAGGGAGTGCGGGGTGGTGGTCGCGTCGCGTCAGGCGGCGAGGACGTGTGCGGCGGCGGCCGGCGGGCCGCGGCGGATCACCGAGTGCTGGAGTGCGGTGGTGTGCGGCGCGAGCGGGGCGAAGAGGGCCGTACGACACGGGCGCGGGCCCGCCTCGGGCGCCCCCGGCAGTCCGGCCCGCAGGGCGCGCACCAGGGCGAGGGCCCCGCGCAGGGACCGTACGAGCGCCCCTTCCGCGACTCCGTGCGCCGACAGTTCCATGAGGCGCAGCAGCGCCAGGTCCCCGCGCCGCAGCAGCCAGCCCGCGGCGAGCGCCGCGAGGACGTGGCCGAGCAGCATGGACAGGGACGGGAACAGCGGCATGGAGGAGGCGGCGGAGGCCGACATGGCGTCGGCCGGGTGGAGCATCGACCCCATGGCGCTCATCGAGCCGTGGGAAGCCGTCGAGCCCGAAGTCGGCAGGATCCGCGCGTTGGTGAGGATCTGGTGGGCCTGCGCCGGACTGATCGCCGCCGCGGTGGTCCCGCACAGCAGATGCGCGGCGCGCGCGACGAGGGTGGCGTCGGACGAGGACAGACCGCCGGTGGCCTGCGTACCGGCGGCGCTCTGACCGAGCCCGAACACCGTGTGCAGCACGGCCTGTCCAACCGCGAGCAGGGCCGCGATCCCCGCCCCGGAGCGGGCGCGCCCGGCGAGCGGTGTCACGACCAGGAACGTGCCGAGGAAGCCCGCGCCCAGTGTCCACAGCGGGACGGTCGCGCAGGAGGCGATCGCGTGACCCGCCGCGGCCAGCACGACACAGACCGCGGCGAACACCGCGGCCCGCAGGATCCGGAGTTCACCTCCGGAGCGCGCCGTGCGTGGGTGGGGGACAGTCATGGCGGGCTCATCATCGCACCGGCGTTGTCGGCGCCATACGGCAGGTCCGCAACGCCGGGACCATAATGTGTCGTAGGTCACAAAGGTGACTCTCCGACGTGAGCTACCTCCGGATACACCAATTACGTTTGGGACACATCCCCCATATGGGCGGCATCACGTCAACTCCGTGCTTACACAGGGGCACTGGCGGCAATAGGTATCGGTATGTCGAGCCGCGGCCGGGAGGCTGGAGCATGAGCATCTGGTGGTCACTCCATCTGAGGCGCGAGGCCGCGAGCGTGCCACTCGCCCGGCGACTGTTCCTCGGCACGATGGAGACCGCGGGCGTCGACCCGGACATCTCCTACGACCTCTCCGTCGCCCTCAGCGAGGCCTGCGCCAACGCGGTCGAGCACGGCGGCGACACCGCGCACGGCGCGCCCTCGGAGGCGTACCGGGTCACCGCGTACCTCGACGGCGAGAAGTGCCGTATCGAAGTGGTGGATTCGGGCCCCGGGTTCGCCCGCGCGCAGTCCGTCCGGCCGGCCCCGAGCGAGGCCGAGAACGGCCGCGGCCTCTGTCTCATCCAGGAACTCGCCGACCACGTCCACATCGGCAACAAGCCGGGGGTGGGCGGCGCGGTGGTGAGCTTCGACAAGATCCTCAAGTGGCGGAAGGACGCGCCGTTGATGGCGGTGTGAGGGCGCGGCGGAGGCGGGCACGCGGCTCGACGGCAGACGCCTGTCCGACGACTCGGCCGACGACCCGACTTCAGGTTTCTGGGGATTCTTACCTCGCGCACAGCCCAGGCCCACGTCCCTGACGGCTGCCGTCCCTAGCTTCGTGATCATGACGGGAAACCACAGAGACAAAACCATCAGCCGGCGTCGCGCCCTCGCGGTGACCGGCGGGACGGTCGCGGCCGGCGGGCTGGTGGCGGCCGGGTTCCAGTCGGCGTTCGCGGACACCGCGGACACGACGGCCGACGCGGACGCCACGGCGTCGGCGACGTCGACCAGCAGCGAGTGCATGACGCTGATGACGAGCGTCACCGAGGGCCCCTACTACCTCGACGGCGCCCTGGTCCGCAAGGACATCACCGAGGGCAAGGCCGGCGTCCCGCTCACCCTGCGCCTGACCGTGGTCGACGCCACGGACGGCTGCACCCCTGTCTCCGGCGCGGCCGTGGAGATCTGGCACTGCGACGCCTGGGGCTACTACTCCGGCTACACCACCGCCAACCCCGGCGGCTCGGCCCCCGCGGAGAGCGAGGAGGGCGACTCCGCCAACGACCAGACCTATCTGCGCGGTTACCAGATCGCCAACGCCAACGGGGTCGTCAAGTTCGAGACGATCTTCCCGGGCTGGTACACGCCCCGCACCTGCCACATCCACGTCAAGGTCCACACCGGCGGCGAGAAGGAGGACGGCACCTACGAGGGCGGCAAGGTCAACTACACCGGCCAGCTGTTCTTCGCCGACGACATCGCCGAGGAGATCTTCACCCTCGACCCCTACGCCAAGCACACGGGCTCGTACACCGTCCTCGCCGACGACATGGTCTACGACGGCGGTGGCGCCTCCAGCGGTCTGCTCACCCTCAAGGCCGTGCACAAGAAGGACCCGTCCAAGGGCTACAAGGGCTCGCTGACGCTCGGGGTCGACCCGGACGCCGAGAGCACGGGCGCGGGCAGCGGCGGAGGCGGTACGCCCCCGAGCGACGCCCCGACGGGCACACCGCCCAGCGACAGCCCCTCCCCTTCGGCCTCCGCCTCCTCCTAAGGTACGACGATGACGAGCCGCGAGGACGAGGCGCTGGCGCGGGCCGCCGTGGACGCGCTGACCGTACAACTGGCCCTGGCTCCCAAGCCGGGCCTGCCCGACCCGCGCGACCTGGCCGCCCGGACGACCCGCGTGGACCACTGCGCCCTGCGCTGGTCGGCGAAGGCGCTGGCACCCGGCCTCGCGGCGATGGCGGCGGCGGCCCGCCGCACAGGAGAGCCGACTCCCGTGCTCCGCGCGGAACTCGGCGCGATCGGCCGCTGCACCGAACACTCGGTGACGCTCGCGGGCGGCGGCCACCGGGGTGCCCTGTGGGCGCTGGGTCTGCTGGTCGCGGCGGCAGCCCTGGACCCCCGTGCCGGGGCCAAGGACGTCGCCGCGACCGCGAAACGCATCGCCGGCCACCCCGACCGACGCGCCCCGCGCCGCCCGTCCCGCGGCTCGTCGATCTCGGCGAAGTACGGCGCGGCCGGCGCCCGGGGCGAGGCCAAGGCCGGATTCCCGCACGTACGGCGGGCGTTGGACACCCTCACGGCGGTCCGCTCGACCGGTGCCACCGAGACCCAGGCCCGCCTGGACGCCCTGCTCACCGTGATGTCCACCCTCCAGGACACCGAACTCCTCCACACGGCGGGCCCGTTGGGCCTGCGCCACGTCCAGGCGGGAGCCCGCGGCGTCCTGGAGGCGGGCGGTACGGCGACGGAGGCGGGCGCGGAGGCACTGGCCGCCCTGGACGCCGACCTCCACGCGCGCGCGTGGAGCCCGCGCGGGAGTGCGGGGCTCCTGGCGGGCGCGCTGTTCCTGGACTCCCTACCGGTCAACTCGCCAGCGCGGGCCGCCTGACAGCCTCGCCCTCCTCCCCCTCCTCATCGGCCTTACGACCCGTACCGGCCGCCCTCCGCACCGCCGGCCCCATCGCATACGACGCCACCACTGTCGCCCCGCCCAACAGCAGCCAGCCAGGCGTCCCCCACTCCAGCAACAGGGACGTCAGCACCAGGGGCCCCATCGTCCTGGCCACCGTGACGCCGGTCCCGAAGAACCCCTGGTACTCGCCCACCCGGTCGACAGGCGCCAGATCGAAGGACAGTTGCCAGGAACCCGCCGACTGGCCCATCTCGGCGGCGACTTGGAGCACCGCTCCGGCCACCAGCGCCCCCACGGCCACCCACGGCGACGCGCCCGCCGACAGTGCGAACGCCGCGCATGCCGCCAGCATCACCCAGCCCGATCGCCGTACCGCGCGCGTGGCCGACGCGAGCCCCGTGATCCCGCGCGCCGTCCGGACCTGGAAGACCATCACCGCCCCGGTGTTGAGCACGAACAGCGCGGAGACCACCCAGGTCGGCGCGTCCGTCCGCTCGGCGATCCACAGCGGCAGCCCGAGGCTGAGCAACGGCATCCGGAGCAGCAGCACGGTGTTGAGGAGCGTGACGACGACGTAGGGGCGATCCCGCAGGACGCCGAGACCGCCCGCCTTCCGCGCCTGGACGCCCCGCACCGGGGGCAGCCGCAGCAGCAGCCCCGCGCACACCAGGAAACTCACCGCGTCCAGCGCGAACACCCCGAGGTACGCCGACCGCGTCCCCGCCCGCAGCGCCAGCCCGCCCAGACCCGCGCCCACCGCGAGCCCGGCGTTCAGCGTCGACTGGAGATGGGCCAGCAGCCCGGTCCGCTCCCCGGCGGACACCAGTCCCGCCAGCAGCGCCTGCCGGGCCGCCGCGAGCCCCGACTGCGCGGACGCGTACCCGCACGCGGCGATCACGAACGGCACGAATCCCCGTACGACGAGGAAGGAGGCCACCGCGAGCCCCGTCGCCAGCGCCAGGAGCACCGCCGTACCGCGCGGCCCCCGCCGGTCGGCCAGCCGCCCCAGCGGTACCCCGACCAGCGAACCGACGGCCCACGCGAGGGTGAGCCCGAGGCCCACGCGTGCGGGGGCGAGGCCGACGACGTGGGTGAAGTACAGCGCCGAGGTCACGTAGTAGGCGCCGTCGCCGACGGAGTTGGTCAACTGGGCCAGCGCGAGGGTGCGTTGCGGGCCGGCGGGCGGGACGAGTGAGTTCGTCATGGCTACGACGGTAGAAGGTCAATGGGCCGCCCGAAAGAACCAATAATCATCACTGTTACTGGTCCAATTCAGAACCCCTCCAGCACCCGCCCCAACACCTCCAACACCTCCGGATACACCCGCTCCCGAGGCGTCCCGTACCCCACCACCAACCCCTGCGGCCGGCCCTCGCCGCCGTCCGCCGCGTGCCAGTGCTCACCGAGCCGCCCCACCGCGAGCCCCTCCGTCTCCGCGCGGGCGAGCACGGCTTCCTCGTCGGCGACCTCCACCAGCGCGTGCAGCCCGGCCGCGATCCCGCGCACGCTTCGGCGCGCCCCCAGCCGGTCGAGGAGCTGGTCGCGGCGGCGCCGGTACCGCAGCCGGCACGCGCGCACGTGGCGGTCGTAGGCGTGGCTGTCGATCAGTTCGGCGAGTGCCAGCTGGCCGATGGTCTCGGTGTGGTGGTCGCTGTGCAGCTTGGCGTCGGCGATCGGGTCGACGAGGTGGGGCGGGAGCACCATCCAGCCGAGCCGCAGCGCGGGTCCGAGGGTCTTGGAGGCGGTGCCCAGGTATACGACCTGGCCCGGTGCCATCCCCTGGAGCGCGCCGACGGGCTGGCGGTCGTAGCGGAACTCGCCGTCGTAGTCGTCCTCGACGATCAGTCCGCCACGCGCGCGTGCCCAGTCGGTGAGCGCCCGTCTGCGCTCCGGGTGCAGGGTCACGCCGGTCGGGTACTGGTGGGCCGGGGTGACCACCACGGCCGCCGCGTCCCCCAACTCCTCGGCGCGGGCGCCCCGTTCGTCGACCCCTACGGGCACCACGTGTCCGCCGTTGTGCCGGACCACCTCCCGGTGGAAGGGCAGTCCGGGATCCTCCATGGCCACCCGGGAACCGTCGAGCACGCGCGTGAGGAGGGCGAGTCCCTGGACGTACCCGGACGTGATCACGATCCGCTCCGGGGGCGCGATCACCCCGCGCGCACGCCCCAGGTAGCCCGAGAGCGCGGTGCGCAGTTCGACACGGCCGCGCGGATCGCCGTAGTCGTACGCCAGGGAGGGTGCCGTCGCGATCGCGCGGCGCAGTGAGCGCAGCCAGGCCGCCGCCGGGAACGCACCGACGTCCGGGCTGCCGGGCCGCAGGTCGAAACGGGGTACACGCGCGCGTGCCGCCGCGCCCGGTGCCTCCGCGTCGACGGAGGGCAGCAGCGCGACCTGGGTGCCCGAGCCCTGGCGGGCGGTCAGGTAGCCCTCGGCGACGAGCTGGTCGTAGGCCGCCTTCGCGGTGCCCCGGGAGACGCCGAGTTCGGTCGCGAGGCGGCGGGTCGCCGGGAGGCGGGTCCCTGGGGACAGCCGGCCGTCGCGTACGGCGTCCCGGAGGGCGCGTTCGAGACCGACCCGGCGGCCTCCCTCCGAGTCGGGTTCCAGATGCAGGTCGACCCCGACGCCGGACCAGAAGTCGTTCACGAAAAAGCCCTCCCCCTGGGCACGTTCATGAAAAACGCCTCCCCCTAGGCACACGATTGGCACACGAATGGCCGGGCACCGCACGTGTGCCCGGCCATCAGTCTTGTATCAGTTGGCGGTCGTCGGCTGTCAGCCCTTGAGGGAGGCCATCCACAGCTCGACCTCGGACGAGGTCCGGGGCAGCGCGTCGGACAGGTTCCGGTTGCCGTCCTCGGTGACGAGGATGTCGTCCTCGATGCGGACGCCGATGCCGCGGTACTCCTCGGGGACGGTCAGATCGTCCGCCTGGAAGTACAGGCCGGGCTCCACCGTGAGGACCATGCCGGGCTCCAGGGTGCCCTCCACGTACGTCTCGGTCCGCGCGGCGGCGCAGTCGTGGACGTCCATGCCGAGCATGTGACCCGTGCCGTGCAGCGTCCACCGGCGCTGGAGGCCCAGCTCCAGGACCCGCTCCACAGGGCCCTCGACGAGCCCCCACTCGACGACCTTCTCGGCCAGCACGCGCTGCGCCGCGTCGTGGAAGTCGCGGTACTTGCCGCCCGGCTGCACCGCCGCGATACCGGCCTCCTGGGCCTCGTAGACGGCGTCGTAGACCTGCTTCTGGATCTCGGTGAAGCGGCCGTTGATCGGCAGCGTGCGCGTCACGTCGGCGGTGTACAGGGTGTGCGTCTCGACGCCGGCGTCCAGGAGGAGCAGGTCGCCGGAGCGGACCGGGCCGTCGTTGCGTACCCAGTGCAGGGTGCAGGCGTGCGGTCCTGCGGCGCAGATCGAGCCGTAGCCGACGTCGTTGCCCTCCACGCGCGCGCGGAGGAAGAACGTGCCCTCGATGTAGCGCTCGCTGGTCGCCTCGGCCCTGTCGAGGACCTTCACCACGTCCTCGAAGCCGCGGACCGTCGAGTCGACGGCCTTCTGGAGCTCGCCCACCTCGAACTCGTCCTTGACCAGGCGTGCCTCGGAGAGGAAGACCCGCAGTTCCTCGTCGCGCTCGGCGGTGACCTTGTCGGTCAGCGCGGCCTGGATGCCCGCGTCGTAGCCGCGGACGACCCGGACCGGGCCGGTGGCCTCGCGCAGCGCCTCGGCCAGTTCGCGGACGTCGGAGGCGGGGATGCCGTAGAGCTTCTCGGCCTCGGTGAGGGAGTGGCGGCGGCCGACCCACAGCTCGCCCTGCCCGGAGAGCCAGAACTCGCCGTTCTCGCGGTCGGAGCGCGGCAGGAGGTAGATCGTCGCCTTGTGGCCGTCGGCGATGGGCTCCAGGACGAGGACGCCGTCCTCGGTGAGGTTGCCCGTCAGGTACGCGTACTCGACCGACGCCCGGAAGGGGTACTCGGTGTCGTTCGAGCGGGTCTTCAGGTTGCCCGCGGGGATCACCAGGCGCTCGCCCGGGAAGCGCGCGGAGAGCGCGGCGCGGCGGCGCGCGGTGTGCCCGGCCTGCTCGACGGGCCGCAGGTCGTGCAGCTCGGTGTCGGCCCAGCCGGACTTCATGCTCTCGGCCAACTCGTCCGACACGCCCGGGTACAGGCCGTTCTTCCGCTTCTTGATGGGCTCTTCAGACTCATCTTCCGGGGTCTCCGGGGTGAGCTCGTCGGCCACGGTCATCCTCCTAGATACGGCACTGGACCCCGTCCATCGTACGGTCGTACGGAAGGGGGCCCAGGGCCGGAAGGCCTGTTACACATGGCTGCGCGGCGACTACTCGAAGCGAGCCGCCAGGAGGACGACGTCCTCGTCGCTGTCGGCCGTGTCGAGGCCGTCCGGCAGCACGGTCCGCAGCACGTGGTCGGCGATCGCGGCCGGGTCGGCGCGCAGCGCCTTGGGGACGCTCGCCGCCGCCGCGTGGAGGCGGGCGAAGGCGCGGTCCATGGGGTCGCCGGTGCGGTGCAGCAGGCCGTCCGTGTAGAGCAGCACCGTCTCGCCGGGCTCCGCCTCCAGCTCCACGCTCGGCGCCTCCCAGCAGGCCAGCATGCCCAGCGGCGCGGAGACGGAGGTCTCCACGAACTCCGTGCGTCGCTCGCCGACCAGGAGGGGCGGGCTGTGTCCTGCCCCCGCCAGGGTGATCTTGCGCAGCGCGGGCTCGCAGTAGGCGAACAGGGCGGTGGCCGAGCGGGCGGGTTCGGTGAGCCTGAGGAGCAGTTCGAGGTCGGACAGGACCGCGACCGGGTCCTCGCCCTCCATCACCGCGTACGCCCGCAGGGAGGCGCGCAGCCGGCCCATCGCGGCGATCGCGCTCGGCCCGGAACCGGTCACCGAGCCGACGGCGAGGCCGAGTGCGGCGTCCGGCAGCGGCAGCGCGTCGTACCAGTCGCCGCCGCCGCGCGGACCCGTGCGGTGCAGCGCGGCGAGCTGCACACCGGCCACGCGGGGGAGCCGGGACGGCAGCAGCTCCTCGGCGATGGTCGTCATGCACGCGCGCGTGCGCTCGACTTCGAGGAGCCGCGCCAGGTGCTCGGTGGCGTAACGGACGTACAGGCCGGCGAGATGACGCTGCCGCTCGACCGGCTCGGCGGGCTCGTCGTACAGCCACACGGCGGCGCCGATCCGCCCGGCCGCGTCGGTCGCCAGGGGCAGCGCGTAACTGGCCGCGTAGCCCAGGCGTACGGCGACCTCGCGGTGGCGCGGGTCGAGGGCGGCCTCGGCGAACAGGTCGGGGTGGACGACCTCGTGGCCCTCGCCGCAGGGAACGCCGACAGGGCTGTCGAGGAGCCGGCCGTAGGACATCGCCCCGCGCGGGACGGTCTCGATGTGGCCGAGGTCCGAGCGGGCGAGGCCCAGACCGATGGTGGTGTGGGGGCCGAGGCCGTCGCCGGGTTCGAGGACGACGAGTCCGCGCCGGGCGCCCACCAGGGCGGCTCCGGCGCGCAGCAGCTCCTGGAGCGCTTCGTCGAGTGCGTCCGTGCGTGCCAGCCGCTCCGTGAGTTCGTGGAGGGTCGTGAGATCGGAGACCCAGCCGGCGAGACGGTCCTGGAGCAGGGCACTTGGCGCGTTCGGAGCGGTTTCCGGCGTGTTCTGGGTGTTCGGGGAGGGGGCCGGAGGGGTACCGGTGGCGGCAGGCGCGGGCGCGACAGTGTGTGCGGGCGAGGGAACCGTTGAATCGATTCCAGCCACTTTCGGAGGGTGAGGGGCGTTCATGGCGTCCGGCTTTCCGACCGGTGCGTATTGCTCAAAAGCATCGCAAACCCCCATGTCATTCTGCGCCGCTGGCAGTGTCTCCACATGTACACGCACTCGTGAGGGGATGTCCAGCATTGTCCTGCTGGGATTCCTGGTGTCCATGGGTTTCGCGGGGGCGTTTCGCTCTCCCCTTGCGGATTGGCAAAGTTGGCTTAAAACTGCATCAGGGGACGGTCCATTGCGGTCGACTGGGTTTGCTCGACGGAGCGTCACAGCGGTCGTGATGGGTACGTACTCGGAGAAGGCCAGGGGTGGCTGGGGGCCACCCGGAACCTGGCGCGGGACCCGGGCGTCTTAACCACCGACGATCGTGCCCCATCCTCCCGTGGCGGAGGCGGAGAGAAATACGCGGAACGGCAAAACGCCAGACTTCGCCACCCCCACGCCACGCCCATGCTTTTCAGCACGCACGGGTTCCCCTTGCCGCAGGCAGGGGTGTGATGCGCCAACAGGTACGCACAGTGAAGTGATCGACACATGGTGTGATGTGGTCCTCGGTGTTGCCAGCGGTGCAACGGAAAGGAACGAGCGCTCATGCGCGAGATCCTCGGAAAGCGACGCAGGCTCCTGTCCAGGCGAGACAACAGGAGGTCTGAGATGCTCAGCGCGGCCCTGACCTTCGCGACGGAATGGAAATGGCCCGTACTCCCGGGCGTGGCACCGGACCCCCAGGGCCGGGCCCGCTGCGGCTGTCCGGACCCGGAGTGCACGGTGCCCGGCGCACACCCCTTCGACCCCGGCCTCCTCGCGGCCACCACCGACGCCCGCATGGTGCGCTGGTGGTGGGGCAACCGAACCGCCGCGCCGATCGTCCTCGCCACCGGCGACAAGGCCCCCTGCGCGGTCAGCCTGCCCGCACCCGCGGCCTCCCGGGCCCTCGCCGCGCTCGACCGCCAGGGCATGCGCCTCGGCCCGGTCGTCGCCGCGCCGACCCGCTGGTCGCTGCTCGTCAAGCCGTACTCCCTGGAGCAGCTGGGCGAGCTGCTCTACGCCAAGGACCACGTCCCCGGCTCGCTCCGCTTCCACGGCGAGGGCGGCTACCTCGCCCTGCCCCCCTCCGAGACCGGCCAGGGCCAGATCCGCTGGGAGCGCGCGCCACTGCCCGGCTCGTCCTCGCCCTGGGTGCCCGATGTCGAGGCCGTGGTGGACGCCGTGGTCGAGGCCCTCACTCGTACGGGTGTGAGCGCGCCCGAGTTGTAGGGGTGTCGGGCGTGCGGGGAACGTGGCGCCCGTAGTTGGTCGTTATCTTCCGACACATGCTGCGTCATTCCGGGGGACGACCCCCAGACCCCCGAATGGTTCGTCTGCTCGCCCTCGCGGGCGTCGCGGTGTGCGCGGTCGCGCTGCCGCTGGCCGTGGCGTCCGCGGGGCCCGTACGCGACGAGGGCCACGCAGTCGTACGTTCCCTGGTCCACTCCTCGGATTCCTCCGGCTCCTCCGACGGTGACGCGAAGGAGGCGTCGGCCGCGCCCTCGCCCGCCCGCTCCCCGCTGACGCTCGGCCTGGGTCTGGCGACCGCCGCGCGCTGCGGACCCGAACTCTCCTCCCCCGACGGCGTCGAGGCGCAGACCTGTGTCATGACGCAGGGTGAGGACACCTGGGCGCGCACCTACTACCGCAACGCGACCGGCGACGACCTGGACGCGGTGCTGAGCCTCATGGGTCCGGCGGACCGCACCGTGCAGATGCACTGCGCCGTGGCGGCCGAGGACGAGCCCGCGCTGTGCGAGACACCCCGGGAGCGGACACAGGGCGATCTGGCCGCCTACACGGCCGTAGCGGAGTTCGCGGCGCGGAGCGGGAGCGGGCCGCTTTTGCTGCGCTCGGGGAGCAACTCCTCGGCACCTACGGCGAGTTGACGGACGGCGTCGTTCCGTAAACGGGAGCCGGGCATGAAAAGACCCGGTTGCTGGCGACGGGGGATGCACCAGCAACCGGGCTACTCGAACGGTAACAAGAGATCGGCGGTTCGCAAATTCGATCTCGGCTATTCGGACACCGACTTCCCTTTCACAACGGGGAGTTGTGACAGGAGTCACCGGAGTGAACAGGCCTGTTGCGGCTGAACGGTCGGTCAGTCGAACCCCTGCCCCATTCCGTACGTCAGCTCAGCGTGACCTGCCGGTTGGTCAGACCGCCGCGCGCGCGGCGCTCGTCCGCGGTGAGCGGCGCGTCCGTGGCCAGCGCGGCGGTGAGGCGCTCGGCGAACTCGGCGGCCGGCTTCTCGATGTCGTCCGCGGTGAGCCCGCTCGGGAGGTCCCAGACAGGGACGGTGAGACCGTGAGCACGGAAGGACCCCACGAGACGGGTGCCCTCACCGAGACCGGAGCGGCCCGCGGCGTGCAGCCGGGCGAGACCGTCCAGAAGCTGCTCCTCCGGGTACGGCATGACCCAGCGCAGATGGTTCTTGTCCGGCGTCTCGCACCAGTACGCGGCGTCCACGCTCTGGAGCTTCGTGGTCGGGATGGCGGCGGCGTTGGCGCGCTCCAGGGAGGCGGTCACCTCCGGCGTCGCGTGCTCCGCCTCCGGAACCCAGAATTCGAAGCCCGGGTGCACAACTGGCTCGAACGTGCCTTCCGGGTCGAGCAGGTCCTGGAGCCGCGGACCGTCGGCCGGGGCCCGGCGGGCCTGCACCGGAGTGCCCGGCTCCGCGGCCAGCGCGCGCTGGAGGGTGTCGGCGAGGTCGCGGCTGATGTCGCCGGAGGCCGTGTCGTTCTGCAGGCCGAGCAGCACCGAGCCGTCGTCCCGGCGCAGGGCCGGCCAGGCCATCGGGAGCACCGTGGCGAGTGTGACCGACGGGACCCCTTCGGGGAGGCCGCCCTTCAGGGGCAGTGCGACCGTGGCGGCGGGCACCAGCTCGCGCAGCGCCACCCAGTCGCCCTCGCCGGCCAGCCCCTCGAAGGGGCGCTGCACCAGCTCGGTCGCCGCGTGGGCCGCGGCCCGGCCGTGGCAGGCCTTGTAGCGGCGGCCACTGTCGCAGGGGCAGGGCTCGCGGGCACCGACCACCGGGACCTCTGCGTCGCTGAGCTGAGGCCGCTTGGCCGTGGTCTGGGGTCGCTTCTTGGCCATCGTGGGTGTCTCCCGGTTACGGCTCGTCTCGTACTGGCGGGAGCCTAGCCGTTCACGCCATGACCGACGGGAGCCTGTGGACAACCGGGCGGGTGTGGACGGCGGCCTGTGCACGACACCGCCGGTGCCGGCCTGTGGACGACGCGGCCGGTGTGGACAGGTGCGTGCCGTCAGGGGTCGGTACTGGCCCGGCGTGTCAGTCCAGGTCGTCGAACGCGTCCGCGAACTCCAGCCGGGGGACCGCGGCGACCGCGGGTGCCGTGGGGGCACCTCCCGCTCGAGCGAAGTCGCGAGTGGGGGAGCGCGTAGCGAAGTCGTCCCGGCGGTGTCCGGCGTCCGGATCATCGACGTCGTCCTGTACGACGACCCACACCGTGACCTCGCCCTGGGCCTCGTCGCGTACGCCCCAGTCGTCGGCCAGCGCGGTGATGATGTTCAGCCCGCGTCCGCCGTGCGCCGTCACCGAAGGAGTGGCCGGAGCCGGGCGGGTCGGGCCGCCGCCGTCCGTGACCTCGACCGTGAGCCGTCCGCCCGTGTCCACGCGCCAGGCGCACCGCACGTCACCGTCACCGGCCAGGGCGTCGCCCAGGGGCCGGCCGTGCTTGCACGCGTTGCTCAGAAGTTCGGAAAGGATCAGTACGGCATCGTCGATGACCGCTTCCGACACACCGCCCGTGCGCAACTGGTCGCGCATGCGATGTCTTGCTTCCCCCACGCCCGCAGGGCCATGGGTTACGGCCATGCTCGACGACGCGGGCACCTCCTGTGCCACCACCAACGCCACCCCCGAGACCTCCTTCGCCCCACGCCACGGTGTGGATGCCCCATTGGCCTGTACCGGAAACCGGCCAATCCACGTTCGGTGACGCATTCACAACGATCGAACACGGACCGAACGCGCCGGAGCACTCCCTGTAACGAAGTGGCTTGTTTTCGATGGAGTGGCCGAGTTCGGAGGATGGTGCAGGTGAGGTGCCCGGGTCAAGGGGTGTTTGGCGGTCTTTATGAGGTTCTTTAATGTTCCCGGCCGAGCTGGCTCAGAACGGCCCCCGGCCGGTTGGTGATGATGGCGTCAATGCCCAGGTCAACGCAGAGATCGACGTCCTCGGGCTCGTTGACGGTCCACACGTGCACCTGATGACCGGCGTTTTTCAGCCGCTCGATGTACGCAGGGTGATTGCGCACGATCCGGATCGAGGGCCCTGCGATCCGGACACCGGCCGGAAGTCGACCGTCCCGGAGGCGGGGCGAGAGGAACTGCAACAGGTAGACCGTGGGCAGCGTCGGGGAGGCCGCCCGCACCCGGTGCAACGAGCGCGCCGAGAAACTCATGACCCGTACCGGGGAGTCGGCGGCGGACGCCGGGGCGTCCAGGCCGAACCGCTTCAGGAGCACCAGCAGCCGCTCCTCGACCTGTCCCGCCCAGCGCGTCGGGTGCTTGGTCTCGATGGCCAGCTCCACCCGCCGGCCCGCGTCCGCGACGAGTTCGAGCAGCCGCTCCAGGGTGAGCACGGAGGTGTCCTCCCGGTCCTCCGGGAGGTGCTCCCAGTCGGGCTCCTCGTCGCGCGTCTTCCAGGAGTCGCGGGACAGGTCGCGGCCCTTCCAGGAGCCGAAGTCGAGGGCGGCCAGATCGGCGAGTTCGAGGGCGGAGACCGCGCCGCGTCCGTTCGACGTACGGTTGACACGACGGTCGTGTACACAGACGAGATGGCCGTCGGCGGTCAGCCGTACATCGCATTCGAGGGCGTCCGCACCGTCCTCGATCGCCTTCTTGTAGGCGGCCAGGGTGTGTTCGGGCGCCTCTTCGGAGGCTCCGCGGTGGGCGACGACTTGGATCCGGTGCTGCCGTGCGTGGGTCACCGCGTCATGGTGCCACCGCGAAGGGGTACACGTGGAACCGAGAACGTGTAGGTATATGGCTTTTTGGTGTGAATGACACCTTATAAAGGATCGCCATGGACCCACAGGCACCGCTTATGGTGCCCTGACGGCCGGTGGGAAAAGCTGACGGCATACAAAACACATGCACAGCTGTTCCGCGCCGGACCGTCGACAAGCGTGAACGAGTGTGACCGCATGCTTCCGAGAACAACAACAGCCGTGGACCGAGGAGAAGAGCTGTGAGCACCGAGAACGAGGGCACTGAGGTACCCCCGGCCCCGTCTGCACCTCCTGTGCCGGTGGAATCTCCCGCAGCTTCCCCGGCCGCGCCCGAGGGGGGCGCGCCCACCACCCAGCTCCCGCCGGTGCCCCCGAGCGCCCCGCAGGACACGCTGCACGCCGGACCCGCTCCGGCGTACGCCGGCACGCCCGGCGGCACGGGATCGGCTCCCGACGCCGCCTGGCCGCCCCCGCCGCCCGCCACCCCGTCGTACGCCGACGGCGGCACGAGCGCGGGCGCGTACGGCGGCGAGGGCGTGGGCGGATACGCGGGCGACGGGTACGGAGGTGACGGCTCCGCCGGTGCGGGCGGCGGCTGGGGCACCCCCTACCAGCAGGAGCCCGCCCCCAAGAAGCCCGGCGGGGGGCGCGGCGGACTGTTCGCCGCGGTCCTGGTCGCCGCGCTGGTCGCCGGCGGCCTGGGCGGTGGCCTCGGCTACACCCTGGCCAAGGACAACGACAACAACACCAGCTCCACCACCGTCTCCTCCGACACCGGCAGCGCCTCCGTGAAGCGCTCCCCGGGCACGATCGCGGCGGTCGCCGCCAACTCCCTGCCCAGCACGGTCACCATCGAGGCCGAGAGCACCAGCGGCGAGGGCGGCACCGGCACGGGCTTCGTCTTCGACACCCAGGGCCACATCGTCACCAACAACCACGTCGTCGCCGACGCGGTCGACGGCGGCAAGCTCACGGCGACCTTCCCGAACGGCAAGAAGTACGACGCCGAGATCGTCGGCCACGCCCAGGGCTACGACGTCGCCGTCATCAAGCTGAAGAACGCCCCCAGCGACCTCAAGCCGCTCGCCCTCGGTGACTCCGACAAGGTGGCCGTCGGCGACGAGACGATCGCCATCGGGGCCCCCTTCGGCCTGTCCAACACGGTGACCACGGGCATCATCAGCGCCAAGAACCGCCCGGTGGCCTCCAGCGACGGCAGCTCCACCAGCAAGGCGTCCTACATGAGCGCCCTGCAGACCGACGCCTCGATCAACCCGGGCAACTCGGGCGGCCCGCTGCTCGACGCGCAGGGTTCGGTCATCGGCATCAACTCCGCGATCCAGTCGACCAGCAGCGGCGGCCTCGGCGGCAGCAGCCAGTCCGGCTCGATCGGCCTGGGCTTCGCCATCCCGATCAACCAGGCGAAGTACGTCGCCCAGCAGCTGATCAAGACCGGCAAGCCGGTGTACGCCAAGATCGGCGCCTCCGTCTCCCTGGAGGACAGCACCGCCGGCGCGACGATCACCACCGGCTCCTCGGCGGTCGAGGCCGGCGGCCCCGCGGCCGATGCGGGCCTCAAGGCCGGCGACGTCATCACTAAGCTCGACGACTCGGTGATCGACAGCGGCCCGACCCTGATCGGCGAGATCTGGACCCACAAGCCGGGCGACAAGGTCACGATCACCTACAAGCGCGGCGGCACGGAGCACACGACCGAGCTGACCCTGGGATCGAGGGTCGGCGACAGCTGACGTAGCGTCGCACGCTCAACCGGCGGGCCGGGCAAGGGTTTCCTTGCCCGGCCCGGCCGTTTTCCGCCCTCTCCCTCCAGGGGCGCGTACACACCGCGGAGGCCGTACGCGGTCAACTCGCCTTCGCCCTGGCCCGGTTGCCGCCCGGCACCGGGACGTGCCCCTGCTGGTCTCCTGGGCCGACCTCGAGGATCAATGACCTGAGGAACGCACTCGACCTCCTGAGGGAGTGGGACACGGACGCGCCCCCGCACGCGCGCGTGCCCGCTTCCGCCTCTACGAGGCGCTCGCCACCGTTCCCGGCATCCGGGTCCTGCCCCACCCACGTATGGGCCGCCAACGGCCGCGAGGGCATCGGCATCCAGTACGTGGGACCCTCCGGAACCCCCTGGGCGCACGGCGGCCCGCCCCTGATCTTCGACGCGAGGACGTATCGCTACCTGGGCACACACGATCGGCACACGGCGGCCGGGACGAGGTACGAGCAGTGGTCGTACGTCACCGCGAGCGCGGTGGTGGACCGGGTGATGCAGCGGCCGTAGCGAGGTGAGAGGGGCAACTGGGCGTGTGCCGAGGCTTGTTGAGCAAAACTCAGGCACCCGCCGACGGCACGGGAAACCATGAACCATGCGACCGGACGACTGGCACCTCACCGATGACGTCGAGGAGTTCCTGGCCCGAGCGGGAGAATTCCTGGAGTCACGCCCCACCCCTCACACCCACCTGTTGACGGCGATCGAGAAGATCCGAAAGCGGGGGCCGGCCGAACACGGCACAGAGGCCCCCGTGTTCGGCCACCTGGAGCGGGAGGGCGAAGTCCAGGCGGCCTTCTACCGACTCAACTCCCACCGCAACCTGAACCCCACCGCCCTCTCCCCCGAGCAGGCGGACACCCTGGCCGCCCACTTGACCGGCCTGCGCCACTCCCTCCCCGGCGTCCTCTCGGACCACGACACCGCCACCACGTTCGCCGAGGCCTGGCAGCGGCACACGGGAGCGACAGCGGTACGCAGTTGGGGCGCCCGCCTCCACCGCCTCGGCACACTCACCCCACCGGAACCGATCCCGGCGGGCCGGGGCCGAGCTGCGGGCGAGCAGGATCGTGACCAAGTAGTGCGCTGGTGCCGGGAGTTCTGCGTCGACGTCGGCGAGACCGTCTCCATGGACGCCATCGACGCCGGCTCCTGGTCCACCTCACGCTTCGGCGACCGGCACTTCACGTTCTGGGAAACCCCGGACGGCACCCCCGCGTCCATGGCGGCCGTGACGTCGATGACCGTCGGCATGGTCCGCATCGACCCCGTCTACACCCCGGCCCACCTCAGGGCCCGCGGCTACGCCGGCGCGGTGACGGTCGCGGTGAGCAGAGCCGCGCTGAACACCGGTGCGACGGATGTCGTCCTGTTCGCGGATCCGGCGAACGCCACGAGCAGCGCCTTGTACCGGCGGATCGGGTTCGTGCCGGTGGGGGACTTTGTGGGGTACGACTTGTTGGGGGCGGCGCGGGGGTAGCTCCGGCGGAGAGCCCGCAAGCGGGAACGTGCCACCGCGAACCCTTCGGCGCCGGTACGCGGTGCCCGCTCTGTCTCTGGGGGGAGGGTGCGGGGGTGGGTTGCCCGAGCGGCCTGGGGAACGGTCTTGAAAACCGTCGTGACGCGACAGCGTCGCGGTGATTTCGAGTTCTACCGCCTGCGCAGAGCGAAGAGGACCAGATGAGCTGGGGTGCCGGAGTTTGTCCGGCACCCCAGCTCTTTTCGCTTTCTGTCTCTCACCTGGTTGCGTCAACCCTCCGGAAACGGAAGTTGGTCGATTTTTGTACGAGACCCTGGCGAACGCTGGCGAATAGTTGGAGGCCTGAGAACCGTTGAGCTGTGCGCGGTAGCGTCCGCGGCAGTGGCTCAGTCCCTCGCCTCTCTGCGTCTCTCCTGCTCGGCTGTTGAGCAGGGGGAACCAGGAGAGGTGGGAGGTGAGTTGATGGACCAGTCGAGGGAGCCCAAGTGGTTCGGCCGGCATCAGTGGTGGATCCAGTTGGCATTGGATGCGCTTGCCGTGGCTGGGACGATCGTGGGGTGTGTTTTGCCGTTCGTGCTCTGAGGAGATGGCGAACGACAGTCCGGTTGGACGGGTTCAGGTGTGGGCCCGGCCGCTTCGTATTCGACCGGGCCCACTTCCTGCGTGGCTGGCCTGGCTCCGGGTGCATCCGGAGCCAGGCCTTTGCCATGCAGGAGCCTTTATGGGTACGCCACGAGACGACCCGTCGTTGCGGTTGTATTGCGGTCAACCGCGCTGTGCAAATGTAGCGAGACGCTTGAACGGAACGGCAGGTCGCGCCATGAGAATCCATCGTTGTTAGTCGCCGTTAACATGATGAAGTCCCAGCTCGGCGAGGGTCAAGGTGGCGATTCATGGCGAAATGGGTGATCTTGAAGTGTGGTGCGAGAATCGAGTTCAGACGGTTGCCCACGTGCCCGATGCTTGAGTCAGCGCCGCGAGGTGGGCCGCCTTCTGCCCCTAACTTCTTGCACAGGACGTGGCTTCCCTGAACCGCACGAAACAGTCGACCTGCCTCGGTGGTGCCGGATGAATAGGGCCTCACAAGCAGTTCAGGACCTTACCCACCTCGTAGATGGTCGGCCGGTCCTCGGGAGCATGGCTGAGCATCGCGTCGACCAGCTCGCCCAGTTCACCGCGTACCTTCACCGGCCGTCGTCGACCATTCGCTACTGCCTCTCTCTGCACTGAGCGGGGAGCGTCGTCCGGGTACTCCATCGCCCGCCAGCCGGTGGCGGAGATGAGCAGGGAGGCGCCGAGCGCGTAGATGTCGGCTTCCTCGGTCGGCTCGGCTTCTCCGGTGGCGAGCACGCTCCGGGCGATCTCCGGTGCCTCGTAGTGGACGAGGCAGCCGCGGAACGGGAAGTCGTAGCCCTCGGGCACGTTTCCGCCTCGGGCAAGGGCGAGGTCGATGAGGTGGGTTCGCTCTGGCCCGATGATGAAGTGTGCGGGCTGCACATCACCGTGCGCCCAGCCCTTGGCGTGGAGTTCGGCCAACGCCTGGACGCAACTCGCCGCCACGCTGATATGCGGAGCGAAGGACGAGCCAGGCCGACGGCACGGCTCCCACAGTTGGTACAGATCCGACCCTTCGTGCCACGGCTGGAAGTTCCAAGTTCCTTGCTCCCACTCGCCGTACGCGAAGTCGACGACGCCGAGGCGATGCAGCACGGCCCCCTCGCGGGCTGGTGCGAGAGCGGTCCAGGGCTGGGCGGACCAGTCGGCAGCGGCCTCGATCGGATAGCCGACCTTCACGGCGTAGTGGCCCCGATGGCTCTGCACCTCCCAGACCATGGAGCCCCGACGGTTGAGCACCAGCCGCTGGCTCGTGGGCATGAGCGCGTCGAGCACCGCGATCGGCAGTTCAGGGGGTGACGCGGACAACGTCTGTTCTCCTTCCAGGCGAACGCGGCCGACCACGAGTGGGCCGGCCGCGACGCTGATGTGGTGGGTGCTACGCCTGACCGTACGGTCGGCCGCAGTCCGAGTCGCACTGCGCGAGGTTCCTGCCGCCCACGGTCCACAGGTCGTCGAAGACCATGAACCCGGCCGCCTTCATGGCGCGTGCCGAGGTGACCACCTTCTCCGGGTCGCGGCCCCCGCCACCCGGCTTCGGGTTGTGGTGCAGGAAGCGGCCCGCGTACCGGTCGCACAGCTTCGCGTACTCCCTCGTGTGCAGGATGAGGGCGTGCAGGCCGAGGTCGACGTCGTCCGACGGGACCATGGGGACGGTAGCCGTGGCCGCAGTGACCAGGAAGGCGACCGCCTGGTCCGCGATCCGTTCGGCGCGCTGGGGCGACTGCCCGTTGTGGACGACTACGAAGTGGGCGAGGCTCTCGAACAGCTCCTCACCAGCCACCGCGCGACCGGTCTTCCGATCGTTCGCCGTTGTCGTCATGCGAGTACTCCTTGTGTGTGGCGGTGCGTGGGTTGGATGGCCGGCCCCGAACGGGCAAGGAGGAACGGGGAGTTGGCGCCCGTCCGGGGCGGCCGGTCTACTGGCCCATGGCGAGAGCCATGCCGATCACCAGGCCGCACGAGCCGCTGATCATGATCACGAACAGGACTCCTGCGTATCGGCTGATAGCGCGCGTCACAGCCCATCCCGACTGTTGGCGTTTCTGATGGCCAGACGTGCGCTGAGTTCCTCTCGTGGACTCGGCGCCACCACGCTGTCCGGCATGGCGTCCCATTCCCTGCCTCCGCAGATCGGCCTTATCTGCACCCGACCGCCGACCTCACCCATGACGACGCCGATCCGGTCTCGGGCGCTGTCCTTCGCCAGTTCACCGATGCCTGGCCTGGTCTGCTGGTTGCTCGCCATGTGAAGGAGCATCGCGATCCGGGGGCCCGCGCCAAAAGGTCAGGCTGATTACCCAACTTGGGTAATATCGCGGGAAGTAGGGAATCAGCGACGTTGCGTAGCCCTCGCAGTGTGGGAGCTTGCCAATGCCCGACGCGGACCGGCCGCAGGAACTGCCCGCCAGGCTGCTCACCGATCCCGAGATGATCAATGCCTGCCGGGTGCGGGACTTCGCCAGGGTCTTCCGGCTGGTGAAGACCAAGGCGGGCATCTACCCGTCGATGATCGCGAGGCGCTGTGAGCTGACACCCAGTCGTGTCGGCGAAGTGATCGCAAGGCAGCGCCAGTTGCAGCACATGGACGTCGTCGAGCGCATCTCGGACGGCCTGCGCATCCCGGGCCACATGCTTGGACTCGCACGTCGCGAGTGGGAGACGCCCCAAGCCCTCGTGGTCACGGAGCGAGAGCCTCCCCAAGCACCTGAGCCCGAGCAGCAGACGCCCGCGTCTCTACCTGGCCCTGATGTGGACAGCATCTTGGCGCTGGCCACGCGAACGAGCTTGAGTGCGGCCACACTTGAAGCTTTTCGCTCGTCCATCGAGGACTACTGGCGACGGGACGACCAGCACGGAGGCGAGGCTCTGAGGCCGGCCATCGTCGGCCAACTCCGCCATGTGGTCGGACTCTTGAAGGAGAACCGCCCGCCGTCCATCCAACAGGGCCTGTACGGAATCGCGGCCGAGCTGGCCCGCCTCACCGGCTGGACCTACTTCGACGCCCGCCAGTACAACCAGGCCCGCGCGTACTTCACCGAGGCGTTGCAACTGGCCAAGGAGATCGACGACCGCCAGTTCATGGCCAACGTGCTTGCCTGCATGAGCCTGCAGGGCACGTACCAGGACAAGCCTGCGGACTCTCTGGCCCTCGTGACTGCCGCCCAGGACCAGGCTCGTTCAGCGCTCGACACCACCCCACGGGTTCAGTCCATGCTGTCGATACGTGAAGCCTTCGCTCACGCCACGCTCGGCAACCGGGACTCCACGCACCGGGCGATCGGGGAAGCGCACCGCCATTTCGAGCAGATCCAGGAGAGCAACCCGGACCCGTCATGGGTGACGTACTTCGACGAGACGAAGCTGATCGTGGACACGGGGATTGCTCACGGCCGACTAGGCGAAGCCGCGACCGCAGAACCGTTGATCGCGGACGCGTTGCGGCGCGAGGCCCACACCAACCAACGCGGCCGGGCGTTTCACTCGTTCTGGCTGGCGCGCACGCAGTTGGACCAGGGCAAGCTTGAGCAGGCGTGCCACACCGCCACACAAGCACTGGAGCCAGCGTCGGCAGTGGGCTCCGAGCGAGTCTCGGGCCATCTCAGGGAGTTCTACGACCAGTTGGCCCCACACAGGCAGGAGCCCGTAGCCCTGGCCTTCGAGGCACGGCTACGGGAACTCCTCCCGCCGGTTAGCGGATCGCTTCGTCCATGAGCAGGTAGAGCAGGCCGACGAGCGAGCCGCTGCTTACGACCTCCCGGCGGTCGATCATGCCCCGCACCTCAGAGAGGGGAATCCACTCGATGCGGTCGGATTCGTTCTTCTCTGTGGGCGGTCCGGCGTAGGTAGCGCCGTCCGCGCGGAAGACGTGGTGCTGGGAGTCGGTGATGCCGTTGGCCGGCTCGGCGTAGATCAGGGGTTTGATGGGGCCAGGGCGCCAGCCCGTCTCCTCCAGGACCTCGCGGGCCGCCGCCTCCTCCGGAGTCTCGCCCTCCTCGACCAGGCCCATGGGCAACTCCCAGGCCCATGAGTCCGTGATGAAGCGGTGCCGCCACATCATCAGAACTTCTTGGCGGTCGTTGACCACAGCGGCCACGGCCAGGTGCCGCAGGCGAACGACGTGGTACTCCCACCTGCGCCCGTCAGGCTGCTGGACGTCGACCAGACACAGATTCACCCACTTGTTCGTGTAGATCTGCCGCTCACCGTGCGTCTTCCACTCCATACCTGCGACCCCTCTCGATCGGTCTCCAGGATCTCAGACCGATCCGGAGACAGATGTAACCTCTGTCAATTTGACGTCACTCTGACGAGATGGGTGCTTTAGAGCTGAGTGGTCCTACAGCGGACTCAGACGCGGAGGCCCGATGATCTGGAACCCTCGCCAACGGCCCTCCCGTCCCTAACCAAGGTGGGCAGCGCCTACCCGAACGGAACCACGATCTCAGGATCACTCGCCGTGCCCGTCATACCGAAGGATGTGTCTGCCGTCCGCTGACACCGACGCCTGTGCGACGATCTCGCCTCCCCCGTAGAACCGAAAGAACCAGTTGGCCCCAGATGTTGGCCTCTTCAGGGTTACTGAAAGAAAGGCGTACGGCACTTCGACCGCCCGCGTTGCCGCCTTCCGGGCACGATCGCACGCCTCAAGCCAGTTGCCAGGAATGGGGCTCGCCGAAAGTGGCGACGTCATGACCACATACGGATCATTCTCGTTCTCGATTGTCGCGCCCCGGGAGGTACACACGATCCGCTGGTAGTCGTAGCCGTACCCTGTGTGCCCATCCTCGGTGATCCGGGTGACGCTCAGTCCGCACATCTCGACGACCCACTGCCCTGCGGTCCCGTCATGGTGTATCAGCGCATTCCCGGCGCTGCCGAGCCCTGGGCTGACGACTGTCCGCACTGCACCTGTGTTCGATAGGAACGCCAGTTGCCATCGGTCGGACGGCTCCCGCTCCGAGAGTAGGGAGTACGCCATGTCCACAGCCTCTGCTGCAGTGAGCCCCAGTTCGGGAAGGCCCCAGACCTTCGCTTCCAAGGCGTTGAGCAGGGTGGTGGCACTCAAGACGATGTTGCCCTCGTCGTCGGTCCGGATCGCCAGATGTCGCGCATTGAGGAGCTGACCCGGCAACTGCATGTCCCGGATTGCACCGGTGCGCGGATCGACTCCGACGGCCAGAACGCTCTTCGACAGCGCGGGATCGAAAAAGGAGATCTTCCAAGTTGGGACGCCGCGCGTGTGCTTGTCCCGCTCGAGGCAGGACAACAAGAAGAGGTCAGCCCCGCGCTGGAGAGGGCCGTCAGCCCCGAAGGCGTAGGTGGTCGCGACGTCGATCGCCTCTGCTGAGTCGATGAACGGTTCCTTCAGGGGCAAAGGTCGGAACTTGGTGTATCGCTTGCTGATCTTGGTGACCTGATCTCCGCCTTGCTCCAGAATCGCGGCGGCCTGATCCTCTGACAGCGCTGCCCGGTGGTTGAGCGCGCATGACATCACGACAACTGAATCTGGTGCAGGACTAGGATCGCTGCCCTGGAGATGGAGTTCTGGCAGCGGTTGCACCCGGCCGTCGATGACGGCGTAAGGCTGAATACACGACCCGGCGACATCACAGAACTCGGTGATCCAGAAGCGGCTTGCGCCGTCCATCGCGTCGGCGAACTCCCAGTCTTCGGCGTTGGCCAGGCTGTACATTGTCGCGACGCCCTGCTGAGAGACGCCGAAGAGGTCTCCCTGGGGTGAGTACCTGGTTTTGACGAGCGCCACTGCCTCCTTCGCGCGAAGGAACCTCCCTCGCTCAGGCACGTCCTCGATCGCGCAGATGAGACGGTGTAGTGAGCGCCGGTACTCTCGGTGCCTACGGAAGTCAACGTGTGCCAGACCCGCGAAGCTCGGGGCCCAGGAGACTGGGACGTCCTCAAGCAGCACTGGTAGGACACGGATGCTGGTGGACTCGGCGATCTGGATCTCGCGCTCCACCCAAAACGAGCCTGCTGACGCTTGTGACACCACGACCATCAGGCAGGAACACTGAGCGATCGTGGCCTCAAGATCCTGAAAGTTCGAGCCGATAGCTTGGCCGACGCGAAGTTCGCGTTCGTCTAGCCATAGGGAGACGTCAGCGTCGGACCTCTCAAGGTCGCCGACCACACGGCGGACAAAGTCCTTGTCCTGGCTGCTATAGGAGACGAAGACCTGCATGCTGGTCATTCTGCCGTGATTTTCCGGTCCAGGACTGGGTAATTCGAAAATGAGAACTGCTGCCGGAAGACCGAGCGCAGACGGGCCAGGACGTCGAGGACCTCCCTAGTGGCTGCACACTGCGGGTCGGTAGCCCCCGAAGCTGATGATCTCCCGGCTTTTGACACGCCCGCTGTGCGAGACAGGCCAGCCTTACCGCCAGCAGTACCCACGGGCTCAGTGTCCGGAACTCCCACCGCGGGCAACAGCTGTCTTCTAGGTAGATGCTGTCAAGTTCACTGTCGGGTGAGTTTCTCGAAGCTCCATCAGTGCTCTAAGGTTTCCTGCAAGGAATGACGACAATGAATTTACGAGGTGCCTACCGTGCCCACCACAATCACGGGGCTTGTGCTGTTGGTAGTTCTGCTTTTGCCAGGACTAACTTTCGTGATCGTTCGCGATCGGCGTGGCAGTGAGCAGCGAACAACCCCGTTTCGTGAAACTGGCATTGTTGTATTCGGCAGCGTCATCGCCGAAATAATCACGCTTGGGATTTTTGGAGTGGCGCGAGCGCTCATGCCTGGGTTGACGCCAGATGTGGGGCGACTTGTTCGTGAAGGTACTGCTTATGCTCGCAACCACTACGTTGAAATCAGTTGGTGGGCTGCTGGCTTCCTGCTGGTCTCATGCTTGATTGCCGCATGCGCTGCTCAACTGACAGGAAAAAGTCCACATCCTTCTGCTGCCTCAGCTTGGTGGATCATGTTCGACAGTTGGTTCCCTGGAGAGAACCCAGTGGTGGGATGTGTCCTAGAAGACGGCTCTTACGTTGAAGGGCGCCAGGCATCCTTCAACGTAAGCTCGGATGATTCGCCGGACAGAGACTTGATTCTCGTTGAGCCGCTTAAGTACCGAGCTCCCGGCGCGGCCGAGGCAACATCTCTACCTTGGGGTGCAGCATGCATCTCTGCACGTCAGATAGTGACTATGTTTGTTAGCTACCCTGTCGATTCTGAGGGGGCGGCGGCGGGGGCGGTGACGCAGGCGTCCGACCCGGCTGCATCGTAGGTTTGTGACCGCGATTGTCTGACTCCGAGGGCTTTGGCTGAGGCTGACCGGACGGGCGGGGCGACCGTGGAGTATCGGCCATGTGTGACCTCTTTCCTTGTAGGTAAAAGTCCCAGTGCCCTCGGATGAAATGGCGCAGGGACCCTTCAGTTTCATCTTACAGGGCCAAGAGGTCCTATGGCAGGGTCAGGCTCCTGATGCCCTGGCGATGGGGTCTAGACATTTCGACAGGTCGTGAGAATCTTAGTCTTCATGTTCCTCGGCCGACCCATCATGTAGCAACGATTTCCATTCCGCCATTTCTTCTGCTGTGGCTCCGAGAAGCGGCAGAATGCGGATTAATCCACCTTCGATAGTCTGCATGTCGGCCTCGCTTGGATTGTCGTTCCTGATGGCAGAGAAGTATTTGATCGCGCTATCGCGATCTCCGCTCACAATCGCCGCATTCGCAGCCGTCGCATAAACCCAGAAATTTCTATCTGTGAGTCTCTCGATTATGGACAGAGTGCGTCGGTATATATTAGCTGCGCCATGCCTGTCTCCGAGTTGGAGCTTCGCTGTGGCAAGGAGATCCCCGAGATAGTATGAGTCGGAGTTCTCTTGGAAAGCTTTCCAGTATATATCATGCGCTTCCGTGTGCTGGTCTTGCTCTCGGTGCCACCTTCCTTTCAGGGCTGCGCACTCTGCATTCTTCATAAAAGCATGAGGATCCAGATTGTTGATCTCGTCGATTACGCGGGCGGTATCAGAGTAATTACGTTGCGCTAGGTAAGCCTGGCCGAGAGAGCGCATGATGAAGATATCTCGTGGAGAAAGGCGACGAGCCAGATCGAACTGCTGGGCCGCTTCCGCGTAGTGCGCTGAAGCCATGTAGAGTTGCGCCAGGCGTCGATGGAGTCGAATGTCAATAGGCTTCGCGCCATTTCCTTCTTTCTGTCCGAATGCAACTAGCAACCACTCATGCAGTTGACGGACTTCAGAATGGCGGTGATGTTCAGCGAGACTGTCTAGTCGCGCGCACCACTCATTCACAATTGCTTCCGTCGGAATTAGGGGTGACGTGCGTAGAGCCTCACTGACGGTTTCCAGCAGAGTTTTCGCTGCATCCGGAACTCTCTGTGCGGCTCGGATAACCACCGCCTTTTCAGTGACATTGTTGAAGAAATCGTAGACAAACTCGTTGAGGAGTTGAATGACGTCTTCGTACTGATCTCCCCGGGCCACCTGGGCGTGACTACTCCTCAGTGGCGAGGGGATATCGTCCATGCCTATTTGAAAAGCCAGAGGACGTACGCGGTGCAGGGTTGAATTCTCACTCGTCAACGCTGCGCCGTAAACAGCTCCAGCCTCCCAAAGTACCCAGGGTTTTTGGACAGAAGTTGGCGTGAGTAGCACCAACGTCACAGTGGCTGCGTGAACCTGCTCACCAATCCAGCGGAACCAGTCTTCACCGATTCGAACACCGCCACCAAGCTCGCGACTTGTTGAATATGCAACCGAAACAGATTCTCTTCCGAAGAGATCGAAGATCGCATCGCGCACAGCATCCGCTACGGCTTGGTCCGTGTGTGTATGACTGATAAAAATTTTAGGTTGTGGCATTTCAGAGTCACTCTCGCTGTGAGTCTGGTGGCCAAATGATTCGGACCTCTACTCCCATGCGGCGGGCGTACGCGACGACATCTGCTGTGCCCCCTTTCCCGCCTGCCGGCTTCCCATCCCATACCGCAAGTAGTACATCGCATTGGTCAACAATTTCTTGTCCGGCTGCCATAAAGGCGTCCTCGCTTGGTGCCGAAAACGACAATGTGGACACATCGCTGGCAATGTTGAGGAGGGCCTTGTAGTTCTCACGCGACTGCTTGGTATGGAAAGTACTTTCGTACTCATTGCTGGGAATGACTACATGCATTCGACCACCTGAGGCCAAAATCGTAAGGGCAAAGAGTTGATCCGCGCCCTCTGCAAGGCAGCACAAGCCAATCAGTTCGTCTCGCCATCTACGGGTGATCTCTGATGCAATAGCGTGGACAACATTGCGGCGAGTGGCAGCAGTCAATGTTTGGTGACCGGTGCAGCCGATACGCGTCACAGAACTCCCCTATTGGCTAGGCTCCAGAAGTAGCGCCCCAGTGAAGTCAGGTATACATCGCCGCTCTCCATAGCCACCCAGTAGTGATCCCGCCGATTCTCTGTAGTGACGAGGTTGGCGTTACGCAACCGTCCCAGGTAATCGAACTGTTGCTGTTTGGCTGTTCCTGGGCTACCAGGAGACAACGGTCGTCCTTCACCTTCGTGCTCTGGGCTCAATTGCAGATGGCTGTCGGCTGTCGGGAAATGCTCGGGAAGTCGTCGCAGTAGATCCCTGTCAACCCATGGTGGGCCGAACCGAAGAATCACCGGCTCTGTAAGGTGGGTCTTGAGGACGGGGCGTTGTTGCCAGGCATCAAAGGCGGCACTGACGTGGCCGTACAGACTTAGCGCAGTTACGTTACCGAGATGATCTCCAGCTCCTCCGGTGAGACCATCTAGCAAAATTCGAGTAAATGCACCGTGTCCCGCGTTTTCCTGCGAGAATTCAGTTGACCGACTCGCAGCCATAACAGTGACGTTCTCGCGCAGGAGACTCTTGTTCAAACGAAAATTCTCGGCTACCGCTGCTGCCTGCTGTCCGGGAGCGTTGCCGAGATCACCACTGAAGCAACAGTCCAGAATCAAGGTGACACTGCGTGCAGGCGAATCGTTTGCGAGGGTGATTAGATCGTTCATGGATACCCCGAGGCTATTTTCGGTGGCATCTTGAGTCACCAAATCAGCACCCCAGGGCGTCTGGGCACCGTGACCAGCGAAGAAAAATAGAAGGTCGGTATCACGGGCGTTTGCGAAAAGCTGAGTGAGTGCGCGCCGAAGGCCATCCCGCGTTACCGCGGAGGGTCCGTCTTCGCTCGTCATCAGTTGTGTATCCCAGTTGCGATCGCCATTGGCGTGACGGGACAGCAGCTCTGTGAGGGCTGTGGCATCCGCAACGCAGCCTGTCAGGGACCCAACCGTGGGATATTCATCGATCCCAACGAGGATGGCTCGCTTCACGCGTTCTTTCCCTCACCCATCATCTGCGTCACGGCCTGCGCAATGATGTCCCACTTCCATGCCATGGTGCGGTTCCGTTGCAGACCTGCTGGCAGGGTGGTGGAGGTGCCGGCTCCGTCGACATAGACCCCGAAGACCGGAACGTCGATTTCTTTGGCCATGGCGATCTCCTTGGCGACGCCAGTAGCGGTTGCCATGGACCTGCCGACCAGAACGATGCACATGTTCGTGCTGGCCATCTTCCGCTTGACCAGGGCCTCCCACTGTGACTGCGGAAGCGCGGTCTTGCTTGACCAGTCTTGGACGGTGAAGGGCGTAGGCGAGTCAGTCTTCGCTTGCCCCGCGAACAGGTTCTTCTGGGTTTCGTTGTTGTCGAAGTCGAAACTGACGAAAGCGCGCGGATCTGCCACAGTTCCCCCTGATGAGCTTGTTGCGATCGACCTCACCATAGAGGCAGGCCAAGGCTGTTGTCTGGAAAGTCGGGATGATGGAAGAGATGACGGCAACGAGCACACAACGGCTGCTGGCACCGGCACTGATGCTGACCGCTAGCACGGGTCGCGGCAAGGCGGCGGCTGACTCTATAGAGCGGAAGGTTGCGGGGGAGTCTGGCCATGGCCGGCTCTCGGCGGCTGCGGGCACGTATCCGGCTAGCGCACGCTGCTCGGACTGGGGGACCGGGTGCTGAGTACGGCGAGAGGAAACGGAGTCAGTGGACCCCGTGTGGACCACTCACCCCACACGTGGCCCGTGCCCGGTACGCTGTACCCGCTCCGCCCCTGGTGGGCGGGTGCGCAGGTGGGTTGCCCGAGCGGCCTAAGGGAACGGTCTTGAAAACCGTCGTGGCAGCGATGTCACCGTGGGTTCAAATCCCACACCCACCGCGGTGTTCGTAAGGGGTGTCCTCCAGGGAGGGCACCCCTTACGCGTGCCCGCTCCCGCACGCACCGTCGACCCACCTCACCCCGTCGACCCACCTCCCTCCTACGCCTCCTGCTCCCCCGCCCCGTCACCCCCGCCGCCCCGTCATCCGAGCCGCAGAAGCGATAGTCGCCCGCGCCTCCCGCTCGGAGAGCCCCGTGCCCAGGGCCGCCTCCACCAGGGGTTCGACGAGGGCCGGGCCGATGTCGTTCTCGTAGGCGCGGCAAGCCGCCCAGAAGAGGCGGGTGTTGCGTTGGCCCTCGTGGGCGGCGAGGACGAACTGGACGAGGCCCTGGCCGTGTTGGCCGGTCGAGGTCGAGTTGGGGGTGGGGTGGTACGTGCGGGGCGGTGGGAGAAGCAGGCGCAGCAGTGAGGGTGGGCACGGCGCCGGTGCCAGGTGGGCCGTGGCCGGGGCGGCGCCGTAGAAGCCGTGGTCGGTGCGGGAGCCGGGGCCGACGAGGTAGCCGCCGGCGCCGCGGATGTCGATGCCGGGGGCCAGGCGGCCCGCGGAGTTGGGGACGACGACGTCCGGTGGGCCGGTGAGCCAGAGGTGACGGCCGCCGCTGGGGGTCAGGACGACCACGGTCTCCGGGATCGTGAACAGGTGGCGCAGGGCGAGTTCGCGCAGCGCGGACGAGGAGTCCGTGCCGGACTTGGTGTCGAGGTCGATGCCGATCAGGTGGTGCGGCGGCAGTCCGCAGGCGATGCCGTAACCGGTGGCCCAGGGCGCGGCGGCGAACAGTTCGCGGATGCGCGCCGGGTCGGTGGAGGCGTCGTACACCCCGTGGCCGAGGCGCCCGCACTCGCCGTGACAGGGCGGGCCCACGGCGCTTGCCGAGCCCTCCGGACCCACGGCACCTTCCGCGCCTGCCGAGCCCACCGCGCCCACGGCGCCCGCCGAGCCCACGGCGCCCGCCGAGCCCACGGCGCCCGCCACGCCCACCGAGCCCGCCACGTCCACCCGGTCGGGGGCGGTGTCGTCGCGGTGCGGGGAGCGCAGGGCGGGGAGTTTGGTCCGGGACAGGGGGATCACGGCCAGTCCGCGTTCGGCGGCTGACAGGGCGTGTGCGAGGGCCAGCGTCGTGGCCTGCCGGTCGGTGGTGGCCATGCCTCCATTTTCGTACGAGTGTTCGAAAAAGGGAAGGGGGTGCGGCGGCGACGCGCCGGGGCGGAGGGATTGGCCGGAAATGTGGAGGAACGCTTCGCCTCTTGGGGTGCCTGGGCCGAACTGTCCGCACTGTCCTGAGCTGCGGCTTCAGGGTGGTCAAAGGGGTTTATCGACTTGTCATCACGCTTCAGGGGGAATAACCGCTTCCGGCCTGGTTCGCCGGGGATTCGGTGGGCAACTCTGGTCTCGCGACGTCGTGCACCACACCGAGGCGGTCGGCCAACTGCCTTGGTAGAAGCCGTACTTGAAGCCGTAGTTCATGTGCGTTCGGCTCAGCAGCCGCTACGCACCCTGTTCTGGAGGAACAACATGGCAAGCATCCGTACCGCCCGCGTCATCGCCGCCGTCTCCGCCCTCCCGCTGGCAGCCGCCCTCTTCACCGGCGTCGCGGCGGCGGACAACGGCGCCATCGCGGGCAACGGATCGAACGCGGGTGTGGCGACCGTCAGCGGCAGCGGGGTCGGGCACAACAACAGCGGCAACTCGTCCACCACCCAGCAGCAGGCGGTCGGCTCCGGGGCCTCGAACCAGAGCAACACCGCCCAGGTCAACGGTTCCGCGTTCACCGCCATCAACCAGGGAAACGAGAACGTCGCCGTCAACTTCGCCCACTTCTGGTAGCCGCGCCCGACTCCCGCGCGGGGATGCGCGGGGGCGGCTGAGGGTGTGTCAGGTGTGCTCTGTGGGGTCGTAACGCGTCTGCGCGGTGGTGCTTCGGTGCCGCCGCGCAGGCGTTTTCTCGTGTGCAATCGCCCGTCCGTGTCAGTGATCTCCCTTCTTCGGAAACGACCTTGACAGTGCACGCCATCTGACGGACAGTCAGAAACCCTCGCCCCTGCGATGTCGCCCCGGAGGTCCGCCGCCGTGCACCTCGCCCCCACCCTCCGCCAGCAGCAGCTCCGCGTCGAACTCCGCACGTACTTCACCGCGTTGATGCCCGACGGTCCACCCGGCGCGGACGAACCCCAGGCCCAGCGCGCCCTGTTGCGCCGTATCGGCGGCGACGGCTGGCTCGGGCTCGGGTGGCCGGTCGAGTACGGCGGTCAAGGGCGGGGCGCGGACGAGCAGTTCGTGTTCTTCGACGAGGCCTACCGCGCCGGCGCGCCCGTCTCCATGGTCACCCTGAACACCGTCGGACCGACCCTCATGAAGTACGGCAGCGAGGAACAGAAGGCCGCCCTCCTGCCGGGCATCCTGCGCGGCGAACTCGTCTTCGCCATCGGCTACAGCGAACCCTCGGCCGGCACGGATCTCGCGTCGCTGCGGACGCGGGCCGTGCGGGACGGGCAGGGCTGGCTGATCGACGGGCAGAAGATCTTCACCTCCAACGCCCACAACGCCGACTGGATCTGGCTCGCCTGCCGCACCGACCCCGAGGCCCCCAAGCACCGCGGCATCTCGATCGTTCTCGTCCCGACCGATGCGCCCGGCTTCTCCTGGACCCCGATCGAGACGGTCGGCGGGCAGCGCACGACGGCCACGTACTACGACGGGGTCCGGGTCCCCGCCGGCAACCTCGTCGGCGCGGAGAACGACGGCTGGTCCCTCATCACCAACCAGCTCAACCACGAGCGGGTCGCGCTCGCCGCCACCGGAATGCAGGCCGAGGACTTCTACACGGCCGTCCTGAACGCCGCCCGCACACCCGACCCCGTGACGGGACGGCGCCGGGCCGACGAACCGTGGGTGCGGGCGCAGTTGGCCGAGGCGCACGCCCGGCTGGCGGCCACGCGCCTGCTCAACTGGCGTCTGGTGGGCGATGTGGGCGCGGGCCGGTTGGCGCCAGGCGACGCGAGCGGCGTGAAAGTCGCGGGCACCGAATCGACGGTCGCGGTGTACCGGCTGTGTCAGCACGTCGCCGGGGCGGACGGCCCAACAGGACCAAAAGGACCAACAGAGTCAACCGGGTCAACAGGGCTGGCCGGACTGGTGCGTTCGGGATCGCCGGGTGCCTTCGGGGACGGCGAGCTGGAGCGGCTCAACAGAGCCGCGCAGATCAACACCTTCGGGGGCGGGGTGAGTGAGGTGCAGCGGGAGATCGTCGCGACGATGCGGCTCGGGATGACGAGGGGGCGGCGGTGAGCGCGGCGGACGTTGTCGATGAGCTGGGGGCGCGGCTCAAGGCGTACGAAGGGCGCGCGGCAGCCGTCGCGGGCACGGGCAAGGACCCCGTCAACGAGCCGATGATCCGGCACTGGTGCGAGGCGCTGGGCGACACGAACCCGGCGTACAGCGGCCCGGACGCCATCGCCCCGCCCACCATGCTCCAGGCCTGGACCATGGGCGGCCTCTCCGGGCACACGGGACGCACGGAGGCCTACGACGAGTTGTTCGACCTCCTGGACGAGGCGGGCTGCACCTCGGTCGTCGCCACCGACTGCGAGCAGGAGTACCTACGGCCCCTGCGGCCGGGGGACGAGGTCACCTTCGACGCGGTGATCGAGTCGGTGTCGGACCGCAAGACGACGAAACTGGGCACGGGTTACTTCGTCACGACGCGCATGGACGTACGGGTGGGCCAGGACCTCGTCGGCACCCACCGTTTCCGCATCCTCAAGTACGCCCCCGCGCGACAGAAGCAGCAGAAGCAACAGAGGCAGCAGGAAGAGAAACAGGCTCGCGCCCGCCGCCCACGCCCCGTCGTCAACCGCGACAACGCCGGCTTCTGGGAGGGTGTGGAGCAGCACCGCCTCCTCATCCAACGCTGCATGGACTGCGGGACGTTACGCCACCCCTGGCTGCCGGGCTGCAATGCCTGCGGCGGCCCCGACTGGGACACGGTCGAGGCGAGCGGCGAGGGGGCCGTCTACTCATACGTGGTCATGCACCACCCGCCCTTCCCCGCCTTCGCCCCGCCGTACGCGGTAGGCCTGATCGAACTCGCCGAGGGCGTGCGGATCGTGAGCAACGTGGTGGGGGTGCCCTACGACAAGGTCCGCATCGGGCTGCCGGTACGGCTCGAATTCCAGCGGTACGACGACGATGAGGACGCCGTCCCCTTGGTGCTCCCCGTCTTCCGGGCCCAGGAAGGCCGAGAGGGCGGGGTGGGCTGACATGGACTTCACGCCCACGGAGGAGCAGGCCGCGGCCCGTGACCTGGCCGCCCGGATCTTCGGCGACCTCGCGACACCCGAGCGGCTCACGGCGGCCGGGACCGGCAGCGACCCCGAGCTGTGGAAGGCCCTGTGCGCGGCCGGACTGGTCGGCGCCGTAGAGGAGTTGGGGCTGCTCGGCCTCGTACTCCTGCTGGAGGAGCAGGGGCGGACGACGGCCCAGGTGCCCTTCGCGTCGACCTGCGTGTACGGGCTGCTGGCGGTCGCGGCGCACGGTTCGCCGGAGCAGCGGGAGCGGTTGTTGCCGGGGATCGGGGACGGGTCGGTGGTGGTGTGCGGGGCGTTTCCGGCGCAGGGGGATGTGCGGGCGAGATGTGGATCCGGTGAGGGTGAACAGGCTTCCGCTCAGGGTGAGTTGACCGGCACGGTTCCCGTCGTCCCCTGGCTGCGTGACGCCACGCATGTCCTTGTCGCCGACGAGCGGCGCGAGTTGTGGCTGACGCCGGTCACGGATGCCACGCGCGTCGAGGCGGTCGAGCTGACGGCACCTTGGTCGGCGGGGCGACTGACACTCGACGGGGCGCCGGCGGAACGGCTCGGTTCGGCGGCCGTTCGCCCGGGTGCCGCCTACGCCGACGTCCTGGCCACCGCCCGCACCGCCTTCGCCAGTCTCCAGGCCGGCGTCTGCGCCGGTTCGCTCGCGCGGGCCGTGGCGCACACCAACGCCCGGGAGCAGTTCGGGCGCCCGCTGGCGACCCGGCAGGCGGTCCAACTCCGGGCCGCCGACGCCCACATGGACATCGAGGCGATACGCGTGACGACGTACGAGGCGGCCTGGCGGCGCGACGCGGAACTGCCGTACGCCACCCACGCGTTGACCGCCGCCTGGTGGGCGTCCGAGGCGGGTGTGCGGGTCGTCCACGCGGGCCAGCATCTGCACGGTGGCGCGGGAGCCGACCTGGACCACCCGGTGCACCGGCACTTCCTCTGGGGCCGCCAGTTGGACGCGTACCTGGGCTGCGGAGGCGAAGTGCTTCAGGAACTGGGGGAGTTGGTCGTCAGTGAGGAGGTGCGGCCATGAGGGCAGGTGAGGGCGAGGACTTGCCCCCGCTCGAGATCGAGATCACGCGCACCCTGATCGTCGCCGGAGCCATCGCCTCCCGCGACTACCAGGACGTGCACCACGACGCGGAGTTGGCACGGCGGAAGGGCTCCCCCGACATCTTCATGAACATCCTGACGACCAACGGCCTGGTCGGCCGCTACATCACCGACCACTTCGGCCCCGGAGCGACCCTCCGCAAGGTGGCCGTACGGCTCGGCGCCCCCAACTACCCCGGCGACACAATGGTGTTGACGGGCCGGATCGAGGAGACGGACGGCGACACCGTGACCGTACGCGTGCTCGGGACGAACGGCATCGGCAGACACGTCACCGGCACGGTCACGGTCACGGTGCCGGGGACGACGGAGGCCGGCGCATGAGCATCCGCACCCGCGACACCCTCGGCGGACGCGCCGCGATCGTCGGCATCGGCGCCACGGAGTTCTCCAAGGACTCGGGGCGCAGCGAGCTGCGGCTGGCGGTGGAGGCGGTGCGGGCCGCGCTGGCCGACGCGGGGCTGACCCCGGCGGACGTGGACGGGATGGTCACGTTCACGATGGACACCAACCCGGAGATCACCGTCGCCCAGGCCTGCGGGATCGGCGAGCTGTCCTTCTTCTCCCGGGTCCACTACGGCGGCGGCGCGGCCTGCGCGACCGTCCAGCAGGCGGCGCTGGCCGTCGCGGCGGGAGTCGCCGAGGTGGTGGTCTGCTACCGCGCCTTCAACGAACGGTCGGGGCGCAGATTCGGCTCGGGCGTCACCCACCGGGAGCCGTCGGCGGAGGGCACGGCACTCGGCTGGTCCCTGCCGTTCGGGCTGCTCACGCCGGCGTCGTGGGTGGCGATGGCGGCGCAGCGGTATCTGCACACGTACGGCCTGACACCGGAGGCGTTCGGGCCGGTGGCGGTCGTGGACCGCAAGTACGCGGCGACGAACCCGGCGGCGTACTTCCACGGCAGACCGATCACCCTCGCCGACCACGCGGCCTCGCGCTGGATCGTGGAACCGCTCAGACTGCTCGACTGCTGCCAGGAGACGGACGGCGCCCAGGCGATCGTCGTCACGTCCGCGGAACGGGCCCGCGACCTGCCCCGCCCGCCCGCGGTCATCGCGGCGGCGGCCCAGGGCGCCGGCCGCGCGCAGGAGCAGATGACGAGCTTCTACCGCGACGACCTGACCGGCCTCCCCGAGATGGGCGTGGTCGCCCGCCAGCTCTGGCGCACGGCCGGCCTCGGCCCGCAGGACATGGACGTGGCGATCCTGTACGACCACTTCACGCCGTTCGTGCTGATGCAGCTGGAGGAGTTCGGGTTCTGCGGAAAGGGCGAGGCGGCGGACTTCGTCACCGAGGAGCGCCTGCCGGTCAACACGCACGGGGGCCAGCTCGGGGAGGCGTACCTCCACGGCATGAACGGCATCGCGGAGGGCGTCCGGCAGTTGCGCGGCACGGCCGTGAACCAGATACCGGGGGCGGGGAGGGTGCTGGTGACGGCGGGGACGGGGGTGCCGACATCGGGGCTGGTCCTGACCGTCCCTAGTGCCCAGGGCTGAGCCCCCAGGGGTAAACCCGCAGTAGGCGTCACTCTCTCGTCCACCTTCAGGAGGTGGAGCCAGCCCCACCCCTACAACCTGAGGCGGAGTCGGCTTCGGGACCTGCGGGCGATCCGCGGAAGCCCTGGTCGCTCATAGCGTGGAGCCATGACCACAGCAGTCTGCACCAGCGCGTCGAACGCCACCGCACGGGCCACCGCGCGGCCCGACGTACGGGCCGCCACAAGGCCCGCAGCACGGGGTACGCAGACCCTCACGTACCCGTCGTTCTCGTCGTACGTGAGGGCCAGGCAGCCGGTCCTGCTGCGCACCGCGCGGTCGCTGACCGCGAACCCGTGCGACGCGGAGGACCTGCTGCAGACCGCGCTGACCAAGACGTATGTCGCCTGGGAGCGGATCGAGGACCACCGGGCGCTGGACGGCTATGTGCGCCGGGCGCTGCTGAACACGCGGACCTCGCAGTGGCGCAAGCGCAAGGTCGACGAGTTCGCGTGCGACGAGCTGCCGGAGCCGGACGGCGGCGCGGAGGAGGACCCGGCCGAGCGGCAGGCGCTGCACGACGCGATGTGGCGGGCGATCGCGAAGCTGCCGGACCGGCAGCGGGCGATGGTGGTCCTGAGGTACTACGAGGATCTCAGTGAGGCCCAGACGGCCGAGGTGCTCGGAGTCTCCGTGGGCACGGTGAAGTCGGCGGTGTCGCGCGCGCTGGGCAAGCTGCGGGAGGACCCGGAGCTGGTTCTCGTACGGTAGGACCCGGGTAGGACCCGGGCAGGCCGGGTGATCGATCATCCGCTCCTAGTGACATACCGTGCGGTATGTGAGCAGAATCAGCGCATCCCTTACTACCGCGCAGGCAATGCCGCCCCGGGAGGACGCCGTGCTGAGCACCATGCAGGACGTACCGCTGCTGATCTCGAGGATCCTGACCCACGGGTCGACGGTCCACGGAACATCGCAGGTGATCAGCTGGACCGGTGAGGGGGAGCCGCAGCGCCGTTCCTTCGCGGAGATCGGTGCCCGTGCGGCCCAGTTGGCGCACGCCCTGCGCGAGGACCTGGGCGTGGTGGACGGCGAGCGCACGGCGACCTTCATGTGGAACAACGCCGAACACGTCGAGGCCTACTTCGCGATCCCCGCCATGGGCGCGGTGCTGCACACGCTCAACCTCCGTCTTCCTGCGGAGCAGTTGGCGTGGATCGTCAACCACGCGGAGGACCGGGTGGTGATCGTCAACGGTTCGCTGATCCCGTTGCTCGCCCCGCTGCTGTCCAAGCTGCCGACGGTCGAGCACCTCGTCGTCTCCGGACCCGGCGACCGCACTCCCCTCGACGGCGCCCACGCGCGCGTGCACGAGTACGAGGACCTCATCGCCGGGAAGCCGACGACGTACGACTGGCCCGAGTTCGACGAACGCCAGGCCGCCGCGATGTGCTACACCTCCGGGACCACGGGCGACCCCAAGGGCGTGGTGTTCAGCCACCGTTCGATCTACCTGCACTCCATGCAGGTCAACATGACCCAGTCGATGGGTCTCACGGACCAGGACACCTCACTGGTCGTCGTGCCCCAATTCCATGTGAACGCCTGGGGTTTGCCGCACGCCACCTTCATGACCGGCGTGAACATGCTGATGCCGGACCGCTTCCTGCAGCCCGAGCCGCTCGCCGACATGATCGAGAGCCAGCGTCCGACGCACGCGGCGGCCGTCCCCACCATCTGGCAGGGTCTGCTGGGCGAGTTGACCGCCAGGCCCAGGGACGTCTCGTCGCTCACCCATGTCACCATCGGCGGCTCGGCCTGCCCGCCCGCCCTCATGGCGGCGTACGACAAGCTGGGCATGCGGGTCTGCCACGGCTGGGGCATGACGGAGACGTCCCCGCTGGGCACGCTCTCCCGCCCGCCGGCCGAAGCGGTCGGTACGGACCAGGAGTTCGCGTACCGGGTGACCCAGGGCCGTTTCCCGGCGAGCGTCGAGGCCCGGCTCACCGGCCCCGGCGGCGAACGGCTGCCCTGGGACGGCGAGTCGGCGGGCGAGCTGGAGGTGCGCGGCCCGTGGATCGCCGGCGCCTACTACAACGGCCCCGACGCCGAACCCCTGCGCCCCGCCGACAAGTTCAGCGAGGACGGCTGGCTCAAGACGGGCGACGTCGGCACGATCTCCCCCAACGGCTTCCTCACCCTCACCGACCGCGCCAAGGACGTCATCAAGTCCGGCGGCGAGTGGATCTCCTCCGTCGACCTGGAGAACGCCCTGATGTCCCACCCGGACGTCACCGAGGCCGCCGTGGTCGCCGTACCGGACGAGAAGTGGGGTGAGCGTCCGCTGGCGACCGTGGTCCTGCGGGAGGGTTCCACCGCCGACTTCGAGTCCCTGCGTGCCTTCCTCGCCGACGCGGGGAAGATCGCCAAGTGGCAGCTCCCCGAGCGCTGGACGATCATCGAGTCGGTCCCGAAGACGAGCGTCGGAAAGTTCGACAAGAAGGTGCTGCGCCGGCGTTACGCCGCCGGCGACCTGGACGTCACCAAGCTCTGACCGGTGGGTACGTACGGCTGCGTCGTCGTCGTAATGCGACGACGACGCAGCCGTACGGCACTGGTCTCACCGCCTCACCGCTGTCGTCACCCACCCGAGCACCAGCCACACCCCCGCCACCGCGCACACGCCACCCCAACCCCAGTGACTGAACGCCGTGCCCGCGAGGGCCGAGGCGAGAGCGCCGCCCGTGAAGCCGGCGACGACGTAGGCGGTGTTGGCGGTCGCCGGGGTGGAGGTGGTGGTGAGGGCGAGGGTCTGGTTGGCGACGTGGGAGGCGACCAGGGCCGCGTGGAGGGCGATCGCGGCGACGAACAGCGCCCACAGCACCTGCCCGCCCAGCCAGAACAGCGGCACGGACACGGCCGCGAGCCCATACGCGGCCCGTACGACCTTGGTGGCGCCGAACCGGTCGACGAACCCGCCCGCGAGCGGAGCCACCGCGCTGGCCGCCAGCCCGAAGAGCCCGAACAGGCCGGCGGTCGCGGTGGAGAAGCCGTAGGAGCCGTGGGAACCGCCCCTCGTGCTCGTCAGAAGCAGTGCGAGCGTGGTCCACAGGGCGCTCCACGTGCCGAACATCCCCGCCTGCCGCAGGCACGCGCGCCACAGGTCGGGAGAGGTGCGGACCAGGCCGGGCAGGGCCGCGATACCCGCGAAGAGCGCCCCCGTCCGCCGCCGCTTCTCCGACGGCAGGGCGAACGCTGTGGCCAGGCCGAGGACGAGGGTCAGGGCGGCCGAGCCGGCGAAGACGAACCGCCAGCCGTAGGCCTGTCCGACCAGGCTGCCGAGGACGCGCGCGGCCACGATGCCGGTGAACAGGCCCGCTATGACGGCCGCGACATGGCGGGCGCGGTGGTGGGCGGGGGCGCGTTCGGCGACCAGCGGGACGAGGAGTTGGGGGACGACGGTCGCGGCGGCGGCGACGAAGACGGCGACCGCGAGGGTGGTGGTCCCGGAGGCCGCGGCGCCGGCGAGCAGGGCCGCCGTGGTGGCCACGGAGAGGGCGGCGACCAGGGGACGCCGGTTCACGCGGTCGCCGAGCGGGGCGAAGAAGAGGAGGCCGGTGGCGTAGCCGAACTGCGCGACCGAGGCGATCCAGGCCACGGCGGACGGGGTCGAGCCGAAGTCGTGGGCGATGAGCGGGAGCAGCGGGCCCGCGAGGTAGATGTTGGCCGCCGTCACGGCGGTGCAGACGGCGATGAGGACGAGGAAGAGGCGGCCGGAGGCCGTCGGGGCGCCCGGTTTCCGGGCTGGGGCCTGGGTGACGGTTGCGGAGGACATGGGCGGCGGCACTCCTTCGAGCCGGCGGGGACTTCGGGACTTCGGGACTTCGAGCCAGCTCTAGCAACTAACTGGTTGGTTGGAAGCTGGAACAGCATGCACCGCCGCCGAATTCCCTGTCAACCAAACGGTTGGTTACTTGACGGACTACCCTGGCCCCATGGCAGTAAGAGACCCCGAAGCCACCAAGGCCCGGATCTTCGAGGCGGCGGTCGCCGAGTTCGCCCGGCACGGCATCGCGGGCGCCCGTATCGACCGCATCGCCACCGAGGCCAAGGCCAACAAACAGCTGATCTACGCCTACTTCGGCAACAAGGCGGACCTGTTCACGCAGGTTCTCGGCAAGTCCATGCTCGACCTGGCCGTCGCGCTCCCCGTCGATCCCGACGACATCGAGGGCTGGATCGACCGGCTCATGGACTACCACGCGGCCCACCCCGAACTCCTGCGCCTCCTCTTCTGGGAGGGCCTGGAGTACGGCACCGCCGAACTGCCCGACGAGACCGAGCGCCAGGAGCACTACGCGCTCAAGGTCGCCGCCCTCCAGGACGGCCAGGACCGGGGTGTCGTGAGCGACGCGATCCCGGCCCGCGACCTGCTGTTCCTGCTGGTCGCGATGGCCAACTGGGGCGTCGTCGTCCCCCAGATGCGCCGCGTCCTGGTCGGCGCGGACGACACGGACGGCGACCGGCTCCGCGAGTCGATCAAGGAAGCGGCGCGGCGGCTGATCGCCAAGTAGCCCGGCTGGAGCGCTGGTTGGCGCCGAACCGGGCCCAAGCAGCCCTACCGCGCCGCTAGTTGGTACCGATCCGCGCCAACAGGTCCACGATCCGCGACTGGACCTCCGTACTCGTCGACCGCTCGGCGAGGAACAGGACGGTCTCCCCGGAGGCGAGCCGCGGCAGGTCGGCCTCGTCGACGGCGGCGGTGTAGACGACGAGCGGGGTGCGGTTGAGCTGCCCGTTCGCCCGTAGCCAGTCGACGATCCCGGCCCGCCGCTTGTGCACCTGGAGCAGGTCCATCACGACGAGGTTGGGCCGCAACTGCCCCGCCAGCGTCACCGCGTCCGCGTCACTCGCGGCCCGCGCCACCTGCATCCCGCGCCGCTCCAGCGTCGCGGTCAGCGCCAGCGCGATCTCCGCGTGCTCCTCGATCAGCAGCACCCGCGGCGGATGCTGCTCACTGTCCCGGGGCGCGAGCGCCTTCAGCAGGACGGCGGGATCGGCGCCGTAGGCCGCCTCGCGCGTGGCCTGTCCGAGCCCGGCGGTCACGAGCACCGGCACCTCGGCCGCGACGGCCGCCTGCCGCAACGACTGGAGTGCGGTACGGGTGATCGGGCCGGTCAACGGGTCCACGAACAGCGCCGCCGGGAACGCGGCGATCTGTGCGTCGACCTCCTCGCGCGAGTGCACGATGACCGGCCGGTACCCGCGGTCGCTCAGCGCCTGCGTCGTCGTCACGTCCGGCGCGGGCCACACCAGCAGCCGCCGCGGGTTGTCGAGCGGCTCGGGGGGCAGCTCGTCGTCCAGCGGCTGCGGCCTCGGGGTGTCCGCGATCTCGACGGCCCCGCCCGGCCCGTCCAACGGCTCCGGTCCCTCGGCCGCGTTCTCGTCCGGTGCTCCTATGGCGTACGACCGTCCGGCGCCCTCGGTCATCTGCGCGAGCCGCGACTGCCCGGCCATGGAGGGCTGCGCCTGCTCACCCTGGGGATGCGGACGCGCCGCCCCGGCGGTGCCGGCATCGGGCCGCGTCCCCAGCTTCCGCCTGCGCCCGCCCCCGCCCGCCTGATGCGGCGGAGGCGTGGCCGTGCCGGCCGGCTGCTGCACCTGAGCCGCCTGCCGCGTGAACGGCACCCCCTGCCCCAACGTCCGCACACTGATCGCCCGCCCCTGAGTGGAGTTCGGATCGACAGGCGCGGCGGCCTCGGCGGGCAACGGCTGCGCGACACGCGCCTGCGCGGCGACCGGGACGCTCGGACTGGGGTTCGGATTCGGTGCTACGGCGGGTTCGGCGCCGTTCGCCGGTACGGGGGCGCCGGGAGCCGCGCCCGGAACGGCCACCGCCGGAGTCGCCTGCGCGGCGGGCAGCGCCTGCGGCGGAACCGCCTCACCGGGGTGACCCTGAGCCGGCACACCCTGCCCGGGGATGCCGTGCGGGGAGACCGGCTGACCCTGAGGGGGTGCGGTCTGCCCCGGGATTCCCTGGGGTGAAATCGGCTGGCCCGGGATTCCCTGAGCTGAGACAGGCTGTCCGGGGAGACCCTGAGACGGAACCGGCTGGCCGGAGATCCCCTGAGGTGACATCGGTTGGCCGGGGACGCCCTGGGGTGAAATCGGCTGCCCGGGGATTCCTTGAGGAGAGACCGGTTGGCCGGGGACGCCCTGCGGTGAGACGAGCTGCTCGGGGAGGCCCTGGGACGGAACCGGCTGCCCGGGGATGCCTTGAGGCGAGACCGGTTGGCCGGAGACGCCCTGCGGTGAGACGAGCTGCTCGGGGAGACCCTGAGACGGAACCGGCTGGCCGGAGATCCCCTGAGGTGACATCGGTTGGCCGGGGACGCCCTGCGGCGAGACGGGTTGTCCGGGGAGACCCTGGGACGGAACCGGCTGCCCGGAGATCCCCTGAGGCGAGACGGGCTGGCCCGGGACTCCCTGAGGCGCGACCGGCTGCCCGGGGCTGCCCTGCGGCAGAGCCGCCTGGCCGCCCGGGGTGGCCTGTCCGGGCATGCCCTGTGCCGGGAGCGGCAACGGCTGGGGCGCGGCGGGCTGTCCCTGGGCGGGGAGATTCTGCGCGGAGGCGAGCTGCATGGCGGCGCCGGGCCGGCCGCCGGCCGCCGGTACTACGCCCTGCTGCGGCACGGGCACCGCCTGCCCCGCCGGCACCTGCCCGGGCAGCGAGGCCACCTGCGCCGGCACCCCTACGGCAACACCCTGACCCTGCTGAACAGGCTGCCCCTGCGCCGGAACCACCGCGCCCGCCTGCGCCGGAACCGACTCGGCGGCCTGCGGCTGCGGCTGCGGCTGCGCCACGGCCCGGCGTCGCCGCCCGGTCGGCGCGTTCGCGGGGTGCGGCTGCGGCGGAGTGTGGTCCTCGGACTGGTCGAGCGGAACGGCGTCGTGCCGTCCGTCGTCACCGGCGACGCCCTCGGGAACCTGCGGCTGTGCCTGTGCCTGCGCGGATGCGGCCGTGGCCATGGACACGTCCGGCGTACGGTCCGCCTCGGCCGGCGGCAGGGCGAACACCGTACGGCCGCCCGCCTCCTGCGCCGCGGCCCGCTCGGCCGCAGCCGCCAGGGCACGCCGACGACGCCCGGTCGGCTGCCCGTCCTCGCCCACCTCGGACTCGGCACCACCCGGTTCGGCACCACCGGCGGGCAACGCGGGCGGCAGCGCCTGCCGCTCGCCGCCGGGCGCGGGCACGCCCTGCGGCGGCACCGTCCCGCCCAGACCCGTACCGGTCGCCGCGGTCCCGGCGGCATGCTCCGCCGCCGTCATCACCGCGCCCTCGGAGACACCCTCCGCACCCTCGTCGGACCCGTCACCGGCCGCGCCTTCGGCCGCCCGCCCGCGCCGCCGCCCGGTACCGCTGGACGCACCACCGCTGGACGCACCGTCGCCGCCCGCTTCCAGAGCCGCCGCGGACTCCTCGCCCGCACGCCTTCTGCGCCGCCCGGTGGGCACCGCGGCCTCGCCGGCGGAGTCGTCGGAACCCGGCGGCACCTCGCTCTCCAGGAACGCGTCCACGGAGGACCGCCTGGCCCGCCGCCGGCCGCTGCTCCCGGAGGCCTGCTCGGGTACGGCGAGTTCGGCGCCGCCACCGGTCGCGGCCGGAGCCGCCACGGCCCCCGCCCCGCCGCCGATGGGAACCTCCAGGACGTACGCGCTGCCGCTCATCCCCGGCACGTCGTGCGTCTGCAGCACACCGCCGTGCGCCCGCACGATCCCGCGCACGATCGGCTCGTGCACCGGGTCTCCCCCGGCATACGGCCCGCGCACCTCGATCCGTACGACCTCACCGCGCTGCGCCGCCGCCACGACGACCGTGTTGTCCATGTAACCGCCCGCGGAAACGGGCGAGTTGCCGGTCGCGTCGACACCCGCGACATCCGCGACGAGGTGCGCGAGCGCGGTCGCGAGAAGCCCGGGGTCGACCTCGGCCTCGATGGGCGGCGCGTGCACGGCGAACTGCACGCGTCCCGGCCCGATCAGCTCCACGGCCCCGTCGACACCGGCCGCGACGACCGCGTCCAGCATCACCTTCGTACGCGAGATGTCCTCGGCGCCGGTCTCCAGCCGCTGGTACCCGAGCACGTTGTCGATGAGTTGCGTGATGCGCGAGTACCCGGCCGACAGGTGATGCAGGACCTGATTGGCCTCGGGCCACAGCTGCCCGGCGTCGTCCGCTGCCAACGCGGCCAGTTCCCGGCGGAGTTCGTCGAGGGGCCCGCGCAGCGAACGCCCGAGCAGCGTGAGCAACTGCTCGTGCCGCCCGGCGAGTTCCTCGTACCGGTCCTTCTCCCGCTCCCCGAGCGCGGCGTACCGCTCCTCGTTCGCCGCGAGTTCCTCCTCGTGCCGCTCCTGGAGTTCCTCGGTCTCGGTGATGTGCTTCTGGCGCAGCGCGGTCAGCTCGGAGGCGTGGTCCTCGTCGATCCGCTCCAGCTCGTCCCGGTGCAGCTTGTCGGCGGCGTCCTTCTCCTCGGCGAGCGAGTCGTAGGGCCGCCGGTCGGTGAAGGTCATCACGGCGCCGACGAGCTGGTCGCCGTCGCGCACGGGCGCGGTGGTGAGGTCGACGGAGACCCGGTCCCCGTTCTTGGCGAACAGCACCTGCCCGCGCACCCGGTGCTTGCGCCCGGAGCGCAGGGTGTCGGCGAGCGGCGACTCCGCGTACGGGAACGGTGAGCCGTCCGCGCGCGAGTGCAGTACGAGGGTGTGCAGCTCCTTGCCGCCGAGGTCGCTGGCGCGGTACCCGAGGATCTGGGCGGCGGCCGGATTGACGAGCACGACCCGCCCGTCCGTGTCCGTCCCCACGACGCCCTCGGCCGCCGCGCGCAGGATCATCTCGGTCTGCCGCTGCGAACGGGCCAGTTCGGCCTCGGTGTCCACGGTCCCGGAGAGGTCGCGGACGACGAGCATCAGCAGTTCGTCGGAGGTGTAGCCGTAGCCGTCGTAGGCCTGCTGGCCGTCTTCGAGGTTGGCGCTGGTGACCTCGACGGGGAACTCGGAGCCGTCGGTCCGGCGGGCGGTCATGCGGGTCGGCTTGGTCCGGCCGCGCGGGTCCATCGAGTCGGGGCGCCGCATGGAACCCGGGATGAGCCGCGAGTCGAACTCCGGCAGCAGGTCGAGCAGTCCGCGTCCGACGAGCGCGGTGCCGGGCGCCTCGAAGGCCTCCAGCGCGATGGTGTTCGCGTTGACGACGGTTCCGTTGGCGTTGACCAGTACCAACGCGTCCGGGAGCGCGTCGAGTATGGCTGCGAGGCGAGCAGCGCCTCGGGATGGCCTGCTGCTCACGAGACGCTTCCTCCCTGTTACCGCACCTTGCCGACCGCGGAGGCCATCTTGCCAACCGGCCCGCGACGTGTCACGCGAGGGAGTCTAAGGGCAGTCCTTGTGCTCGCGGAGTGAGATGAGAGGGAGGTCGCACGCCGAGGTGACGTAGAACGTGTGACCGGCCACTGATCACCGCCGTCTTCCATGGTCACGTCTTCCGTGGTTGCGGCTTCATGGTCACGACTTCAGTGGTTGCGACTTCAGTGGTTGCGGCCGAGATCGGGCAGTAGCGGGACCATCCGGTTCCAGCGGGAGATCTCGCAGCCGTCGCCGCGGTCGTACGTGGTGTCGACGGGGCGTCCGGCCCAGGTGCCGGTGACACGGGCGGTGGCGGGGCCGCCGTAGATCATGGTGCACATGCTGTCCGGGGGCACCGGTGCGAAGGGGTCGCTTCCCCACCGGGTGTTGCGGCCCACGGCCTCGCAGGCGCCGCTCACGTCCGGGTGGGTGCCGCCGCCGGGGTGGCAGTACAGCTCGTACGTGCCGTCGCCCGCGCCGCCCGCGTGCCGGACGGTGACGGTGAGGTGGTCGCCGCCGGACCGGTCCTCGTCACGGACGGGCGGCGGCGCGAGGGTGTGGGGAGTCGTGGGGACGGTCCGCGCATGGGCGGTGGCGGGAACGGCGGCCAGCGAGCCTACGGCGGCGGCGATCACGAGGAGACGGTTGACCTGGGACATGACGTGACTAACGCCCGCCGCCCCCGGACGTTGCGGACCCGGCGGCCGGCGTCAACGGCTTTGCCCTGCGGGCCGCCTGCCTAGTACCGTGGGAGGCGATTGGTGACACCGCGCTCGTCTGTGTCATCATCTGCACGCACCTTCCGCGCTCGCGCGGGCGGTTGTGCTGGAGGCGTCGCCTAGTCCGGTCTATGGCGCCGCACTGCTAATGCGGTTTGGGACGCAAATCCCATCGAGGGTTCAAATCCCTCCGCCTCCGCACCTCACTCGAAGCCCCGGTCCGCGCGACCGGGGCTTCGGTCGTTCCCAAACGTCACTATCCGGTCGTTCCCGCAGGTCACAAGGGGTATGGCTAACGGATTTCACATGGCGGCGGCAGTCATGTAATGTTCTTCCTGTCGCCGCGAGCGGGCCGGAAGGGCCGGGAGCGGCGAAGGAAAACAAGAGAAAATCAAGCACTCGTAGCTTAACGGATAGAGCATCTGACTACGGATCAGAAGGTTGCAGGTTCGAATCCTGCCGAGTGCACATCGTCGAGAGGCCCCGGAGTGATCCGGGGCCTCTCGCGTTTGCGCAGGACAGGCCAGGTCGGCGAGGTCGTCCACCAGGTTGTGATGAACAAGCGATGCGGACGGCCTCAGCGAGTGGCGTGTCTAGGCCCATACTGGAGTCAATGACAAAGCCAGCTGCACCGAAGCGCTATCTGCCCACCAGTCCCTTCAAGGCACCGGCCGCGGCGGCCCCCAAGCAGTTCGCCGTCGGCGACCAGGTGACACACGACATGTACGGCCTCGGCCGGGTCATCGGCATCGAGGACGGAATCGCGGTGCTCGTCGACTTCGGGTCGGCTCAGGAGCGCATCCTGAGTCCGTACTCCAAGATGAGCAAGCTGTAGGACCGCCGTGCCCGGTCACGGCACACCAGGTCCCAGCGGCCTGTAACGAACGGGAGACCTCTCATCGAACTGACCTCGTTGTTCTCCGCCCCGGAAGGGGCGTCCCGCAAAGCCAACGCGGGATCGCCCCCTCCGGCGACGAACCCCTTCCAGGCCCCGGACTTCGGGGAGGACGAGACCTTGCCGTTCGACGACGGGCAAGCGCTCTCGGACATGGACGAGGCCTTCCGCAGGGCGGGCTAGTCGAGGCGGGCTGGGCTTCCAAGGGCCCTGTCCGGCGAAGCCCGTCAACCACACGCCGCTCATTCAGTGCTCTTTCCGCGGTCCTTTCGCGGTCTTTACGCGGTCCTTCAGTGATCGTTCGCCGGCCGTCCGACGGCCCGGAAGACGGCCACGGGGTCCAAGTAGTCACGCCAGTGCGCCCCTTTGCGGTCCTTGACGGTGATCACGGAGACGAAGTGGTTGTCGTAGGCGCGCCCGGTGCGGACAGCCCGTCCGTGCACCGCGTATTCGAGTACGACCACTGACGTCCCGGGGTCCCGGTGGACGGCCGGTCCGTCCGCGCTGTGCAGGACCATGACGTCGCCGTAGCCGCGGTACAGGTCGGCCACCGCCCCGCGCCCCCGCACCCGGCGCGGGTAGCCGGGCACGGAGACGACGTACTCGACGACCACGTCCTCGGCCAGGAGGTCGAAGAAGTGATCGCCGTCGACGAGGCCCGCGAGCCCCTCCTGGACGATCCGGAAGAACGGGTCCAGCGCGGCGAAGTCGGTGAGGCCGGTGGACAGGCCGGTGGACAGGCCGAGGGACAGGCCCAGGGACAGGCCCAGGGACAGGTCGAGGGACATGGTCACCCCGCCACCGGTACGGCGCGGGCGCGGGCGTCGCGCCGGGCGAAGTCGTGGAAGCTTGCCGGCGGTCGGCCGGTGACCTTCTCGATGTCGTCGTTGGGCGTGGAGCCCTTGCCGGAGCTGATGCTCCGGGTCGGCCGGCGGAGCAGCACCGCGTAGTCGGCGGGGACGAGCCCGGCCGCGATCGCGCCGCCGATCCACACCTCGGGGTCGATGTCCTGGTGCCGTTCGGGCCGGCCGGTCACGGCGGCGAGGATGCCGGCGACCTCGCCGCCGGTGAGCGCCCGCGGTCCGGTGGGTTCGTACCGGGCACCGGCGTCCCTTACGCCGCCGCGCTGAACGCCGGCGATGTCACCGTCGGTCGTACCGCGATCGTGACCGGGGCCGAGGCGCCGCGGTCGGCGAAGACGAAGAGGCGGAGGACCAGGAAGCGGCCGATGCCGGCGATGCCCGAGGCGCTGAGGTAGACGATCTGCTCGGTGAGCATGCCGGGCGAGGGGTGGACGGTGTGGAGGACGAGGATCGCGGCGGAGGTCGCCGCGTAGGCGGCCGTGGCCGAACCCGCCGACTGCCAGTGCTCGCGCCGGCCGGGGCGGCGGCCGGTGCCGAAGGTGAACAGGGCGTGCAGCTCGGTGCAGAGGACGGTCGAGGCGACCGTGATCAGCGCGTTCGCCGTGGCCCAGGGCATCAGCGCGGCGAGCAGCGGTACCGCGAGACTGGACAGGACCCCGACACCGCCGCCGCACGCCACGAACCTCACGAAGGATGCGAAGGGGCCGGGCTTCATGGGATGTCCCTCCGTACGGCGGCCGTTGGGCCTGCGCCGATCCTCCGCCGATCCCCTTGACCGGCTGAGGTCAACGATGCCGTCGTACGCTTCCGGGCACGATGAAGCGGTCTCCCGAACCGTTGGTGTAGCGGGCTCCACCAACGGGGTCGGGCATATCCCCGGGTGCTCCTCGGGTCAGCTGTCCTTGTCCCGCGCCCGGAGCTCCTCGATGTAGTCCTGTGCCAGCGCCGACGTCCTCGTGAACCAGTCGGCCAGTACGGCGATCTCGGCGGGGGAGTAGTCGGCGAACTGGGCGTTGAGGCGGTCGTAGTAGGGGCCGTAGAGGGCGACGACCCGGGTCACCGCGTCCGGGACCGAGGCCACGCGGACGCGCCGGCGGTCGGTGGGGTCGGGGACGCGGGTGATGAAACCGGCGCGTTCGAGGCGGTTGAGGATGCCGGTCACTGCGCCCGTCGTGACGTGGGCGTGTTCGGCCAGGTCACCGGCCGTGAGGAGGTTCTCCCCCGCCTTCAGGACGCAGGCGAAGCAGAGGAGATCGGTGACGTTCAGGCCCAGCCGCTCGGCCATTTCCTGCTGACCGAGCTGGGCGGTGGCGATGAGGGAGTCCATCGCGTCCAGCGCCTGGGCCGGGGTGGCGGTGGGGCGAGGCTTGGCTTGCATCGTTATTGCCTTAGCTCGTGAGAGTTTTCTACTATGAACTTCTTAGGGTGTGAGGTATCTGTCATGGCTTCGAGGGAGGCTGGCACGTGAGCGCACACCAGTATGACGAGGGGCATACGGTCGCCGGTTGGACCGGATTCGGCATCGCGACCGTCGGGTCGACGGTCGCGGGATTGGGAGTGTGCGTGGTCTCCGCCCCGCTGATCGGCGGCGGGCTGGGGATCGTCGCGGCAAGCGTTCTGGTCACCTGGGCGCTGCATCTCAACGGGTGGGGCAAGCCGCCCGGCCGGCGGGACAGGGCGCAGTGGGGGATGCGGGTGCGGGATCCGCTGGCGCGCGCGGGGCATCCCGGGTGTGTCGGGTGCCGGCTGGCCGGGCGGGGGCGAGGGCAGGGGCTGGGGTGGAGGCGGGCGGTCGAGGCCCAGGAGTACCCGGTCGTGCCGGTGCCTCGCGAGTCCGCCCAGATCGGGGAAACCGCAGGCTGAGGCGGTTGTCAGTGCCGCCGTCTAGTCTCGTGGGCGATGGCAGAGACATCACAGGCGGCACAGTCATGGAAGTGCTCGGGGCTGCGGTGGGCGGCGGACGGTCCCGAGTTGAAGTGGGACGGCGGGCGGGGAAGCCTGTTGCGCCGGGGGAAGCGGGTGGCCTTCGAGGTCGCGGAAGGGGGCGTGCGGACATGTGTGGGAGCGCGGGGGCATCCCTGTCCGGTACGGGCGGCCGTGCCGGCGCGGACGACGGGGGCGCGGTGCGAGGAGTGCGCGCGGCTGGACCGGGCGCACTCGGTCGCCGCCGACACGATCGCGGACGACCCGCGGCCGTATCACGTATATCTGGCCTGGTTCGGACCCGGCCTCCTCAAGGTCGGCATCACCGCCGAAGAGCGCGGCTCCGCGCGGCTGCTTGAACAGGGCGCGATCTGCTTCAGCTGGCTGGGCCTCGGCCCGCTGATGGCGGCCCGCCGCTCGGAGGAACTCCTGCGCGCCGCACTCCGCGTGCCGGACCGGATTCCCTACGGCGAGAAGCGCGCCGTCCGGTCCGCGTTGCCGGACTCGGCGGCGGAGCGGGCCGCCGAGATCGCCGACCTGCACGCCCGCGCCCTCGCGCTGCGCGAATGGCCGGAGTCGCTCCACCGCGAGCCGTACCGACCCGTGGACCACGTCGACGTCTTCGGCCTCGCGGGACTCCCGGCCGCCGTCGGTGAGGTGAGCGCCCTGGTCGCGGGCGGGGTGGTGAGCGGGGAGCTGGTCGCGGTCGCGGGACCGGATCTCCACCTCGTGACCGGGCGGGGCGTGATCGTGCTCGACACACGGCTGATGACGGGGTGGGAGCTGATTCCCGCCGGGGGTGACACAGGTGGATTCACCGTGCCGGTACGGGAGTTCAGGCGGGAGGCGCCGGGGGTGCAGGAGGGGTTGTTCTGACGTCCGTTCCGGTGTTCCGGCGGCGTGGCCGAAGTGACCGTGGCCGAAGTGACCGTGCTTGAGGTGACTGTGGTTGAGGAGTGGGGTGGGGGTGGGGGAAGCCGTCATGGAAGTCGCGTCACGGTCAAGCTGGCCCCCGGCGGTGCGGCTCGCGCCGGGGCAGTGGGTCCGGCGGCAGCTCACCCACCGCTTCAGCAGCGCGGCCGGCGTGCGGGACTGCGGCGGGCGGGAAGCGGGAAGCAGGAAACGGGAAACGGGAAGTCGGCAGGGAGGGTCAAGACTTGGATCCCGTACGGATCCCTTTCGGCAAGCCGATGGACTCCGTCCGCCGCCGGGGCCGATCGTGGGTGACATGAGCGATCACCGTATTGCCCCTGTCCCGGTACCCGGCGCCGCTCCCGTCGCCGCCCATCAACCTCCCTACTACGCCGTCGTCTTCGCCTCCCTCCGGACCGAGGGCGACGGCGGGTACGGGGAGACGGCCGAGCGGATGGGGGAGCTGGTGAAGGAGATTCCCGGGTTCCTCGGGGAGGACTCGGCCCGGGTGCCGGGCGGGCTGGGGATCACCGTCGCCTACTTCCGGGACCTCGCCGGGATCGAGGCATGGCGGGCGCACGCCGAGCACCGGGCCGCGAAGGCGTACGGGCGGGAGCACTGGTACGAGCGGTACTCGCTGCACATCGCCAGGGTCGAGCACAGCCACGGATTCGAGCGGGCGCATGGCTGAGACGGAGGCGGAGGTGGAGTGGGAGCAGGGGGCAGGGACAGAGCCGGAGGAGGGGACAAGGGCGGTGGCCGAAGCGGTCGAAGTCCGGGCGTTCTGGCGGCGGCTGGGGCTGCCCGGACTCGTCGACGTGCACACCCACTTCATGCCCGAGCGGGTGCTGCGCAAGGTCTGGGGCTACTTCGACGCGCTCGGGCCGGCGACCGGCGGTGCCCTTGAGTGGCCGATCACGTACCGGAAGGAGGAGGACGAACGGGTCGCGCTGATAAGGGAGTTCGGAGTACGCGCTTTCACAGCCATGCTCTATCCGCACAAGCCCGGCATGGCCCGGTGGCTCAACGGCTGGGCCGTCGACTTCGCCGCACGCATCCCCGACTGTCTGCACACCTCGACTCTCTTCCCGGAGGAGGGAGTTGAGGACTATGTCCAGGAAGCGCTCGACTCCGGGGCGCGGGTGTTCAAGGCGCATGTGCAGGTCGGGGCGTACGACCCGGCCGACGAACTCCTCGATCCCGCTTGGGGGTTGCTCGCCGAGGCGGGGACGCCCGTCGTGGTCCACTGCGGTTCGGGGCCCGCGCCCGGCAAGCACACCGGGCCCGAGCCGATCGCGCGGGTGCTGGCCGGGCACCCCCGGCTGCGGCTGGTCGTCGCGCACATGGGGATGCCGGAGTACGAGGACTTCCTGGACCTGGCCGAGCGGTACGGGGAGGTGCGGCTGGACACGACGATGGCGTTCACGGACTTCGGCGAACGCCTCGCGCCCTTCCCACCGCGTGCGCTCCCCCGGCTCGCCGCGCTCGGGGACCGCGTGCTGCTGGGCAGCGACTTCCCGAACATTCCGTATCCGTACCTTCACCAACTGCACGCGCTGGAGCGGCTGGACCTGGGCGACGACTGGCTGCGGGCCGTCTGCCACGACAACGGGGCCCGGCTGTTCGGACTGTGAGGGCGGGCTGAGCGTACGGCGGGTACAGGTGATGCAGGGGAGAACGTGCAGATACGGAGGAGGGTGACGCGGGCACGGGAGGGATGCACGGCTGCATGACCGCCGGATGAGCGTTGGGCAAGCGGTTCCAAGGCGTTCCCTGAGAGGCGCCTGTGAGTTTCTCAGGAAAATCACAGACTCTAGAAAGCGTGCTCTTAGAGGACCCCGACAAGGTGTCCACTATGACCACGACCTCGCCCCAGGGGCGCACCGAACTGCTGAGGCCGGACGGGAGCCCCGTCCGAGTGCTTGTGGTGGACGACGAGCTGTCGATCACCGAGCTGCTGTCCATGGCCCTCCGCTACGAAGGCTGGCAGATCAGAAGCGCGGGTGACGGTACCGGCGCGATCCAGACCGCGCGCGAGTTCCGGCCCGACGCCGTCGTCCTCGACATGATGCTGCCGGACATGGACGGCCTGACCGTTCTCGGCCGGATGCGCCGGGAGCTGCCGGACGTTCCGGTCCTGTTCCTGACGGCGAAGGACGCCGTCGAGGACCGTATCGCCGGGCTCACCGCCGGCGGCGACGACTACGTCACCAAGCCGTTCAGCCTCGAAGAGGTCGTCGCCCGGCTGCGCGGGCTGATCCGCCGCTCCGGTGCCGCCGACCGCCGCTCCGACTCCGTCCTGATCGTGGGTGACCTCACCCTCGACGAGGACAGCCACGAGGTGTCGCGGGCCGGCGAGGGCATCCACCTCACCGCCACCGAGTTTGAGCTGTTGCGCTTCCTCATGCGTAATCCCCGGCGTGTACTCAGCAAAGCGCAGATCCTCGACCGTGTGTGGTCGTACGACTTCGGTGGGCAGGCCAATGTGGTCGAGCTCTACATCTCGTATCTGCGCCGGAAGATCGACGCGGGACGTGAGCCGATGATCCACACCCGGCGCGGGGCCGGTTACCTGATCAAGCCTGCCGCGTCATGAGCGGGCGACGACGGCCGCATGCGCAGAAGAAGCGAGCGGGTAAGCCGCGCACCCTGCGGACTCGGCTCGTCGTCGCGTCCGTGACGCTGATCGCGGTGGTGTGTGCGGTGATCGGTACGGTGACGACTGTCGCGTTGCAGTCCCATCTGTACCAGCAGCTTGAGGGCAAGGTGACGGACACGGCCATCCGGGCGGTGGGCCGTCCGCAGGGCAGCCCGGAAGGCGGACCGGGTGGTCCGGAGGACCCGGGCAAGTCATCCGCCAACTCGTCCACTTCTTCTTCGGGTTCCGATCCCGGCAAGACCGTCACGTCGGCCGGCAAGGTCAACAGGCTCCTCACCGGCCTCATCGGTCCGACGCAGGAGAAGAGCGTCGCTGCCTATGTGAAGAAGGGCGCGATCACCACCGCGTCCTACAACAAACAGAAGACCGACAGCAGCGGCGCGGGCAACGGGATGGCCACCGTAGGTCTCAACACGGCGCAGAAGCAGGCCGTCGCCTCCGTGGCGAAGGACAACAAGACACACACCCTGACCATCCCGGGTCTGGGGAACTATCTCGTCAAGTACGCCGCGATCCCTGACAACAGCAGCGAGGGCTTCTACGTCGCCCTGCCGACCACCGACGTCGACAACACCGTCAACACCCTCATCCTCGTCGAGCTCAGCGTCACCGCCGCCGGCCTGGTCGCCGCCGGGATCGCCGGCTACGTACTGGTCGGCATCGCCACCCGCCCCCTCCGCCGCGTCGCCGCCACCGCCACCCGGGTGTCCGAACTCCCCCTCCACACCGGCGAAGTGACCCTCAACGAACGCGTCCCCGAGTCCGAGACCGACCCGCACACCGAGGTCGGCCAGGTCGGGGCCGCGCTGAACCGGATGCTCGACCATGTGCACGGCGCCCTGCACGCCAGACAGCAGAGCGAGATGCGGGTACGGCAGTTCGTCGCGGACGCCAGTCATGAACTGCGGACGCCGCTCGCCTCGATCCGCGGATACGCGGAGCTGACCCGTCGCGGACGCGAACAGACCGGGCCCGACACCAAGCACGCCCTGGGGAGGATCGAGTCCGAGGCGGGGCGCATGACGCTCCTCGTCGAGGATCTGCTGCTCCTCGCGCGCCTCGACGCGGGCAGACCGCTCCAGTTCGACCAGACCGACCTCATCCCGCTCGTCGTGGACACCATCAGCGACTCGCGCGCGGCCGGCATGGACCACAACTGGCGCCTCGACCTGCCCGACGAACCGGCCCTCGTGTCGGCGGACGCGGCCCGTATCCAGCAGGTGCTGGTCAATCTGCTCGGCAACGCCCGCAAGCACACACCGCCCGGTACGACGATCACCGCACGCGTGCAGCGGCGCGGACCGTGGATGTGCGTGGACGTGGAGGACAACGGCCAGGGCATCCCGCCGGATCTGCTGCCGCACGTCTTCGAGCGGTTCGCGCGCGGCGACTCGGCGCGTTCCCGCTCCACGGGTTCGACGGGTCTGGGCCTCGCCATCGTGCAGGCGGTCGCGACCGCACACGGCGGCGCGGTCACCGTGGACAGCGTTCCCGGACGCACGGTGTTCACCGTGCATCTGCCCGCGCTCGCACCCGCTGTGCCCATGCCCGCCCCCGAAACGAATTGGCAATCGCACTCACAGGCACAGCACAGTGCCACCACATGGGTGCAACAGGGCGCTTGAGGAGAGTCGGTGCATGCGAACCGACTCTTCTCCCGGCACCCTGCCGGCGCGGGAGCACCTCCCGGCCGGAGACGCCGGTACGCCTGTCCTGGACGTAGTGATCCCCGTCTACAACGAGGAGAAGGACCTCCAGCCATGTGTGCTCAGACTGCACGAGCACCTCAAGCGCACGTTCCCGTACGCGTTCCGCATCACCATCGCGGACAACGCGTCGATCGACGCCACCCCTCAGGTGGCGGCGCGGCTGGAGTCGGACATCCCGGAGGTCACGTCCTTCCGGCTGGAGCAGAAGGGGCGCGGTCGAGCACTGCGCACCGTCTGGTCCGCTTCGGACGCCCCGATCCTCGCCTATATGGACGTCGACCTCTCCACCGACCTCAACGCGCTGCTCCCCCTGGTGGCGCCGCTGATCTCGGGTCACTCCGACCTGGCGATCGGTTCCCGGCTGGCCCGCTCGTCGCGTGTCGTGCGTGGCGCCAAGCGCGAGTTCATCAGCCGGACCTACAACCTGATCCTGCGCGGCTCGCTCCAGGCCCGCTTCTCGGACGCCCAGTGCGGATTCAAGGCGATCCGGCGTGATGTGGCCCAGGCGCTGCTGCCGCTCGTCGAGGACACCGGCTGGTTCTTCGACACCGAGATGCTGGTGCTGGCCGAACGGGCCGGACTGCGCATCCACGAGGTGCCGGTCGACTGGGTCGACGACCCGAACTCGACCGTCCACATCGTCAAGACCGCGACCGAGGACCTGAAGGGAGTGTGGCGCGTGGGCAAGGCCCTGGCCTCCGGTTCGCTGCCGCTCGACCGTGTCACGCGTCCCTTCGGCGACGACCCGCGCGACCGTGACATCAAGGACGTGCCCAAGGGCCTGGCCCGTCAGCTCGTCGGATTCTGCGTCGTGGGCGGTCTCTCCACCCTCTTCTACCTGGTCCTGTACAGCGCCTTCCGGCAGTTCTCCGGCTCGCAGATCGCCAACGCGCTCGCGCTGCTGGTCTCGGCGGTCGCCAACACGGCCGCGAACCGCCGCCTCACCTTCGGGGTGCGCGGCAAGGGCGGCGCCGTCCGTCACCAGGCACAGGGCCTGGTCGTCTTCGCCATCGGCCTCGCGCTGACCAGTGGTTCGCTCGCCGCGCTGAACGCGGCCAGCAGCGACCCGGCGCACTCCACCGAACTGGCGGTCCTGGTGGCCGCCAACCTCGCGGCGACCGTCCTGCGCTTCCTGCTCTTCCGCGCCTGGGTCTTCCCCGACCGCGGCGACAGCGCCGAGGACTCGGCCGTCGGGGACCTCAACGCCCCCTCGTCGCCCACCTATGCGACGGCGACGCCCCAGCACACGCAGCACCACGGTCCGTACGCCCCGCTGCCCCAGCGGCAGCAGCCGCAGGCCCACCAGGGGGCGTACGACACCACCACGCACACCACCCAGTTCCGCGCCGGTGAAGCCGCGGACGGCACCTGGAGGGACGCGACGATGCGGTTGCAGCCGGTGCGTCCCCACGACACCGACCCGAGGGACGCCCGATGAGTACCGACACCGATCAGACGACCTATCCGGGAGGAGGCAGTCCCTCGTCCTGGGGGCCGCCGACCGGTGACCTGGACACCGGCAGAGACACGGCCGTACAGGAGCCGGTGGCGCCCGCGGACACCCTGGCCCCCCAGGCCGGTGAGCCCAAGCAGCCGCTCGGGCGCCGGATGTGGCGCGGCCGGCCCGAGGACCCGCGCTGGGTGCGCCCCGCGTTCTGGGGCATGCTGCTGGCGACGGCGCTCCTCTACCTCTACAACCTGAGCGCGTCCGGCTACTCCAACTCCTTCTACTCGGCGGCGGTCCAGGCCGGCAGCAAGAGCTGGAAGGCGTTCCTGTTCGGCTCGCTCGACGCGGGCAACGCGATCACCGTCGACAAGCCGTCGGCCTTCCTGTGGCCGATGGAGATCTCGGTCCGCGTCTTCGGCCTCAACTCGTGGGCGATCCTGGTCCCCGAGGTCCTCATGGGCGTCGGCACGGTCGCGGTCGTCTACGCGGCGGTGCGCCGCCGGCACAGCCCCGAGGCCGGTCTGATCGCGGGCGCCGTACTGGCGCTCACCCCGGTCGCCGCGCTGATGTTCCGGTTCAACAACCCGGACGCCGCACTGGCGTTGCTGATGTCCCTCGCCTGCTACCTCGTCGTCCGGGCCCTGGAGGACGGCCGCACGAAGTGGCTGGTGTGGGCCGGTGTCGCGATCGGCTTCGCGTTCCTGTCGAAGACCCTTCAGGCCTTCCTGATCCTGCCGCCGCTGGCCATCGTCTACGCGGTGTGCGCGCCGGTGGGCGTGAAGAAGAGGTTCGCCCAACTGGGCCTGGCCACGGGCGCGTTGGTCGTCGCGGCCGGCTGGTGGGTCGCGCTCGTCGAGCTGTGGCCGGCGTCCTCGCGCCCCTACATCGGCGGCTCGCAGAACAACAGCTTCCTTGAACTGACCTTCGGCTACAACGGGTTCGGCCGCCTGAGCGGCGACGAGACCGGCAGTGTCGGTGGCGGCGGTGGCGGCGGCGGTACCGGCCAGTGGGGTGCCACCGGCTGGAGCCGGATGTTCAACTCCGAGATCGGCAGCCAGATCTCCTGGCTGCTGCCCACCGCGCTGATCCTCCTCGTCGCGGGCCTGGTGGCCACGCGCAAGCTCAACCGCACGTCGGTCAGGCGCAGTTCGCTCCTGGTGTGGGGCGGCTCGCTGGTGATCACCCTGGTCGTCTTCAGCTACATGGCCGGCATCTTCCACCAGTACTACACGATCGCCCTCGCCCCCTACATGGCCGCCGTCATCGGTATCGGCGCCGGTTCCCTGTGGGAGAAGCGCGGCGAGATCTGGGCGTCGATCACCCTCGCGGCAGCGGTGGTCGCCGCGGGCGTGTGGGGTTACGTCCTCCTCAACCGCACCTCCGACTACCTGCCCTGGCTCAAGTGGCTGGTCCTCCTCGGCTCCCTGGCCGGCGCGCTCGGCCTGATCTTCGTGGCGAAGATCGGCCGCCAACTCGCCCTCGCGGCGGTCGGCTTGAGCATCGTGGCGGGCCTGGCCGGTCCTACGGCGTACACGCTCTCCACGGTCAACTCGGCGCACACCGGCTCCATCCCGACGGCCGGTCCGGCCGGCGCGAGCATGATGGGCGGCATGGGCGGCGGCGGCCGAGGCGGCTTCGGCGGCGGCAACCGCACCGGCGGCACGGGCACGATGCCCGGTCAGCAGGGCGGCGGCACCACCCAGAACCAGGGCGGCGGCTTCCCGGGCGGCGGCACGATGCCCGGCGGCGGTACCGGCGGCGGTACCGGCACAGCGCCCGGCGGCGGTACGGGCACCACCCCCGGTGGCGGCGGCACCACCCAGAACCAGGGTGGCGGCTTCGGCGGCCAGATGGGCGGCGACGGCGGCGGCATGGGCGGCGGCGGTGGCGTCGGCGGCCTGCTCAACGGCGCGACGGTCACCTCCGCCGCGAAGAAGCTGCTGTCGGCGGACGCGAGCAAGTACACCTGGGTCGCCGCGTCCATCGGCTCCCAGAACGCCGCGAGCTACCAACTCGCCACCGGCGACCCGGTGATGGCGATCGGCGGCTTCAACGGCACCGACCCGTCCCCGACGCTGGCCCAGTTCCAGAAGTACGTGGCGGACGGAAAGATCCACTACTTCATCTCGGGCGGCACCGGCATGGGCGGCAGCAGCACCGGCAGCTCCTCGCAGATCTCCTCGTGGGTCGAGAAGAACTACAAGAAGGTGACGGTCGGTTCGGCCACCTTCTACGACCTGACGCAGAAGACGAGCAGCTGACGTCCGATTGACCCGAGAGGGGCGGTGACCACATGGTCACCGCCCCTTCTCCATGTCCGGAGAATCTCCGTTGTACGCCGTATAGGAACTGTTCTACGGTGTACAGCATGACCTCCCACCCCAAGCGCTGGATCGTCCTCGGAGTCATCTGCCTCGCGCAGCTCACCGTGCTGCTCGACAACACCGTCCTGAACGTCGCGATCCCCTCGCTCACCCGCGAACTGGACGCGAGCACCGCGGACATCCAGTGGATGATCAACGCGTACTCGCTCGTGCAGTCGGGGCTGTTGCTGACGGCGGGCAGCGCGGCCGACCGCTACGGCCGCAAGAAGATGCTGATCACGGGACTCGTACTCTTCGGGGCCGGCTCGCTGATCGCCGGACTCGCCGACTCCACAGGGCAGTTGATCGCTGCGCGGGCCGGGATGGGGGTCGGCGGGGCGCTGCTCATCACCACCACCCTCGCCGTCGTGATGCAGATCTTCGCCCCCGAGGAACAGCCGAAGGCGATCGGCATCTGGGCCGCCGTCAACGCGCTCGGCTTCGCGACGGGCCCGCTTCTCGGCGGCTTCATGCTGAACCACTTCTGGTGGGGCGCGATCTTCCTCATCAACCTCCCGGTCGCGGCCCTCGCCCTGGTCGCGGCGGTGGCCCTGGTCCCCGAGTCCAAGAACCCGCGCGGCGACCGCCCCGACCTCCTCGGCGCCCTGCTCTCGACCGTCGGCATGGCCGCGCTGGTCTACGCGATCATCTCCGGCCCGGCGCACGGCTGGACGTCGGACCGGGTGCTGCTCATTGCCCTGGTGGCGGCCGTCTTCCTCGCCGCCTTCGCATACTGGGAGAGCCGCGTCCCGTACCCCATGCTCGACCTGGACTTCTTCCGTGACCGCCGCTTCACGGGCGCGGTCACCGGGGTCGTCCTGATCACCTTCGGCATGGCCGGCTCCCTGTTCCTCCTCACCCAGCACCTCCAATTCGTCCTCGGCTACGGCCCGTTGGAGGCCGGCGTCCGCACGGCGCCGCTCGCCCTGACGATCGTCGCGCTCAACTTCTCGGGGCTGGCGGCGAAGTGGACGGCGAGGCTGGGCGCTCCGCGGGCCATCGCGCTGGGCATGGTGTTGATGTCGGCGGGGCTGGCGTCGATCGCGGTGGTCGCTTCCGGGGGGTATGCGGGGACGCTGGTGGGGCTGCTGCTGATCGGGGCGGGGGCGGCGATCGCCAATCCGGCGATGGCTCACGCGATCATGAGTGCGATTCCGCCGGAGAAGGCGGGGGTTGGTGCGGGCGTCAATGGAACGCTGGGGGAGTTCGGGAACGGGTTGGGGGTCGCCGTTCTTGGGGCGGTGCTGAGTTCTCGGTTCGCGGCGGGCTCCTTGCCGGAGGGGCTGGCGGCGGCGACTTCCGTGGCCGAACGGAGAAGGGTGACCGATTCCTTCTCTTCCGCGCTGGAGGTCAGTCAGTTGGTGGGGGCGGTTGCTGTTTTGGCCGGGGGGTTGCTTGCCGCGGCGTTGTTGTGGCGGGCGGAGCGGGCAGACTCGGGGGTGGTGGTCGCTCAGTAGCGGGTGCGGGTGCGTTGTGGCTGGTCGCGCAGTTCCTCGCGCCCCTAAGTTAAGTGATCCGGGATTTGGATCTTGAGGGAGGTTCGCCATGGCCAAGACAAGCTCGTCGGCGGGGCGTTCTGCGCGCACGAGTGTCTGGCTGGAACAGAAGTCACCTCGAAGTGCTCGCGGTGGCGGGCAGCCCTCCGGTCTTGATCGCGACCGCATCACCCTCGCCACCGTACGACTCCTCGACGCCGAAGGACTCGCGAAGTTCTCCATGCGGCGGCTCGCCACCGAGCTGAACGTGACCGCGATGTCCGTCTACTGGTACGTGGACACGAAGGACGATCTCCTCGAACTCGCCCTGGACTCCGTCTTCGGCGAGTTGCCGTTGCCGGATCCGGAGGGCGAGGACTGGCGGGAGCAGCTGCGCATGCTGGCCACGGAGTACCGGAGGCTGCTGGTCCGGCACCCGTGGCTGTCGCCGCTCGCCGGGACGTTTCTGAACATCGGGCCGAACAACCTGGCCTTCTCCCGCGTCGTGCAGCGGGTGATCCGGCGCACGGGGCTGCCGGACCACGGGCTGACGGGGGCCATCTCGGCCGTCTTCCAGTTCGTCTACGGCTACGGCACGATCGAGGGCCACTTCTTCGCCCGGGTCGCCGACACCGGCATGACCCCCGACGAGTACTTCCGGCACGCCATGACCACGGTGACCGAGGCCCCGACGACCGCCGAGGTCCTGGAGGAGTCCAGGGCACTCATGGCGGCCCGGGGCGGCGACACGGTCGCGGAGATGATGGACCGGGACTTCACCTTCGCCCTGGACCTGCTGGTGGCGGGCATCGAGGCGATGGTGAAGCGGGGTTGAGCGAGGGCGCTACTTGTCGTCCGCGAGCCGCGCCGGGAAGCCGCCGGTGGCGACCGGTCCCCACCGCTCCGGTGTCACCCTGATGATCGACTTGCCCTGCTTCAGCATCGCCGCGCGGTACTCGTCCCAGTCCGGGTGCTCACCGGAGATGTTCCGGAAGTACTCGACGAGCGGTTCCACGGAGTCCGGCGGGTCGATGACCTCGGCGGTGCCGTCGATCTGGACCCACGGGTCGTTCCACTCGTCGCTGAGGACGACGACGCTGACCCGCGGATCCCGCTTGGCGTTGCGGGTCTTGGCCCGCTCGGGGTACGTGGAGACGACGATCCGCCCGGAGTCGTCCACCCCACAGGTCAGCGGCGAAGCCTGAGCGCTGCCGTCGGCCCGCCGGGTCAGCAGCAGGGCGCGGTGGCGGGGTCGTACGAAGTCGAGCAACTCGTCCAGGGAGACGGTGGTGTTGGTCGCGATGTTCTTCGGTGCCATGGGGGCAGCCTAATTGGATGGCGTCTGACACTTGCGTGGCCCGAGCCTTCCCCTTCTTGACTCGGACCGGAGTGCGGTGACTTGGGGTTCGGCGTCCTGGAACACTTTGAGCTGGGGTTTCATGCGTTTCAGGGCGTTGTCGGGGGTGCGGGGTTTTGCGGACTCGCACTTCCCTGGGGCTCCCCGGGGAACGGGCGCCGCCCCTGCCCCTCTGACCAGTCGTGTTCTGGCATAACTTGCGTTCATCGTTCGCGTGCCGCGGTGCGCGCCTTGAGGCTGAACCAAGGGGGGGACACCTCACTGGTAGGAGGGCGCGCTTCGCGAATAGGCCATGGACGGGATCGGAGGCCAACACAACGAGGTGACCACCGCATCCGGCACCAAAGTGCACTTGGCCCCGGCTGACACTCCTACCATCTAGTCTTGCCGCGTGGTTGCACAGGTAGAGATGGAACAGAACGAAACGTCCGAGCCGGAGGCGACGGCATCCGACGATGCCCCGATCCAGGTGCGCCAGGGGGACGCATACGACCTCATGGCTGATTTGCCGGCGGAGTCCATCGACCTGCTGATCACGTCACCGCCGTACTGGGGGTTGCGCGCCTACGGCCAGGAGCACAACGAAGAGATCTTGAAGGAGTGGCTCGCCGAGGACTCCGAGCGCGTCCAGACAGACGTGCCACCGTATGGGTGGTACCGGAAGCATGGCGGCGTACTTGGGCTGGAGCCGCTCCCCGAGTGGTTCATCGGGCATCTTGTCGAGATCCTCCAGCGAGGCGCCGCTGCCCTCAAGCCCGAGGGCAGCATGTGGATCAACATCGGCGACACCTACTTCGCTCGCTGGTCCAGCATCCGCCACGATGGCCGGCAGGGACTCGGTGACAATCCTCGATCCCGGCGCCGGACTCCCATGGGCGGATTTCGCCAGGAGAAGCAGCTCCTGCTGATTCCTGCGCGCTTCGCAATTGCCATGCAGGATCTCCGATGGATCCTACGGAACGATCTTATCTGGCATAAGCCGAATGTTCCTCCCCGTCCGGAAAAAGATCGCCTTCGCCTTGCCCACGAGCACTTCTTCCACTTCGTGAAACGCCCAAAGGAAGGCCGAGCCAAATACCACTACGACATGGACGAGGTCGAGCACGGCGCACGTGACGTTGTTTTCTATGACTTCGATGAAGCTAGCTACGACGAGGCAGATCCCTCCTACTACGACTTCCAGGAAGTCGAAGAGGGCGAACACGACGTTGTGACTACACACGTTCGTTCCGGATCCGACGGGCACTCCGCCACGTTCCCCATTGGTCTCATCAAGCCGAGAATCCTCAGTTCGTGCCCTCCTGGCGGCACCGTTCTTGACCCGTTTTGCGGGACTGGCAGGTCACTGACCGTGGCCGCCGAATCTGGTCGTCGAGCCATCGGTTTTGAACTAAGTACCGAATTTTACGAGGCAGCCCAAAAAAACAGTGACCAAATCCTTGGACAGCTCACCTTCGAGTTGCCCGACGTCGAATAGATCTAGGTGGGGGAACCTTGACTAGGCCGAATGGCTCCGCAAGAGGCAAGGAGCGGAGCAATTTCATCGCCGAGTGGTATGGGCATCGCTTGTACCCGAGCGTGGCTCAGACTTCCGAAAGCCTCAGCGATCAGGAGAACCAGCGTTGCCCGTTCCTCACTCAAGCGACCGGGACGAACTATCAATGCGTCAAGGTAGACAGGAACGGCGGAAAATCGCGGGGCGTCTGCACGATTAGCAGCACCACCGGTGGAGCAAGGAAAGACTGGCTCGCCTGCCCGTTCCGCGCACTCGACACGTCCATGCTCCGCGATGCGGCAAACCGACTCTTCTCCTATGACGCCGATCAAGGATTCACGCTCACACCGGCAACTCTGCTCGGAAAAGACGAAGAAGTGCAGAAACTGCGCGATCGCGTAGCAGCAGAAGAACCCTCTCTCGTCTATTTTCAGAACGCATTTGGTGGCGAAATCAAGCTCAGCGCCACGGATCGCTCTCCGGCATTCTCCTTCGATTCCACCATGGTGGAAATACTCCGCGGCCCCGACGGGGGCTTGACCGTGGGTAAATACGGAATCTTTGAGATCCAGACCGCAGATTTCCATGGTACGTACGAGACAGCGGTCAACAACATCAGCCAGAACTTGCGGATGTTTCCGGATGAATTCAAAGAGCAGATCGACGCACACCAATACCTCCTCTCAGAAGACGTCGAGGGCCCCAACACGGCAAACATCTTCAAGCGCACTTTCTATCAGATGATGTTTAAGTTCCAGGTGGGCGCACATGACACCTCCGCTGGATGTATTTTTGCGGTCCCACGAGCCGTCTGGGACAGCTGGCAGAAACACCTTGGTGCGCCAGAACTCGTAGAAGCATCGGATGGCACGTGGCGCCTCAGCAAGCCCGACGCCGACTTGTCGACTATCCCGCGCTCGTGGATCTACATATTCGACATCGATGCCTCCAGTACGCACACGCCCAACAAGCTGGACCTTTGGCGCGTTATCGGCACCGATGCTCCAACACTCAGCTACTTCGCTCTGGAGGTGGCCCCCGAGGCCGCCCTGGAGACCGGAGGTTCGGTAGACCGCCTTCGAGAAAAAATCACGCAGCGTCTCGGCGAGTACCTGCCCGAGTTCCAGCCAATCGCACGACTTCGAGCAAAAAAGACAACATCGACATCAAGTAGCAAATGATCCGCCAGGTGCCGACGCTCAGACCTCGCTTCGAAGCACGTCGGCGACGAGGGCGATTTGGGACCGCGAGAAGTGAAGGAGCGCCTCGGGAGTAGAACCCTCAACCGTGAGAGGAATGTTCATCCGCCATGATCCAGGACTCCAGGGGTGGTGTATCCACTCGCCGAGCACTGCAGTTCCAGCGAGCAACTCAACCAATCGTTGGGCGTCGTGCACCGGCATTTTCAACAGTGCGTAGCCTTGGTGATACGCGATGAATCCGTCACCGCCGTAGCCGAGCGGGGTGTCGCTCTGGTCGCGGACGCCGACGGTGGCTTCGCCGACGCCCTGGCAGCAAGCCGTGGTTGTGAAGCCGAGGCGCCAGAGTTCACGGATGACGGGGACCATCCCGGCGTCGATGTCCGCCTGGTCCCCAGTGGGACTGATGAGCGCCTCGGTGGGGTGAACGAGCGGGTCGGTGCTCACCGGGGGCGTCCGCGGCGATGCCCTCCCACAGGCGCTGCTGAGCGGCCGCGAACACGTCGAGGGCACGGTTCGGCGCGATGCACCAGGCCGGCGTCACGGCGGCCCACGGTTCGGCCACTTTGGGCACGTGGCCGGCAGAGATCAGCCAGACGACCCAGCACGCAACGTCGATTCAGGCAGCACCCCGGGTGGGCCAGGCCCAGTCGACGACCCGGGCGGCGTTGTCGACGATGAGGACGTTGTCCGAGGCCAGTCGGTGTGCAGCAGGGCGTCACCGCGGAGGAGTTGGGCGTCCGCGGGACTGTCGAGGTAGTAGGCGAAGCGCTGCTCGATCTGCTTCAGCTTGCTGTCCGCCGGGGCCGCGACCGATGCGAGCGTGATGATCGCCTCGGCGATGAGGGGCAGGTCGGGGGGAAGGGCTGTAGTCCGCGGCTCGGCCGTCGAGGTGTTCGAAGTCAAGGAAGTTCTAATCGCCGTCGTCGACCTTGCAGAGGAGGCGCGGGGAGAGCGGCGTGACGTGAGGGTTGAGGGCGACTCCGCGCTGTTGGGTCCAGACGCTGGGGTGGTGGCTGCGCAAGCCCTTGGCGAAGACGCGCCCGGCGGCGGTGTCGAGGGTGACGGCTACCTCGCTGTTGAGGCACTCGTCCGCAGTGGTCGCGGCGTAGACGGGGCCGGTACAGGCGACGACGGCGCCACGGGTGGCGGCGGGGAGGTCGGTCCGGTGCAGTCTCGTGGTCACCACGACGGAAGTGTAAAAGCGGGAGCGCAAGTCCTCTTTGGCTGACCTGCTCAGTGATCCGTCGGACACGGTCGGCGTTGCTCAGACCGGACAAGGCGAGGTCACGAACACCGCTTCGTGATCACCCACGGGGGATGCAGGCGCGCACCATGAGGGTGCCCATGTCCTTGAGGTTAGGGGCTTTGAGGATGTGGGCGTCGATGTCGGTGAAGCCGTGCCGCTTGAGGATGTCCGCCCACATCTCGGGGGCGTACTGCCAGCGAAGTACCGTCAGCTCGCTTTCGCGGCCTTCGAGCCATTTGCCGTGCATCTGCTGGGGGCCGTAGGCGCCCGCGACCGGCTCGGCTTGGGAGAACGCGAAGACCCCGCCGGGGGCGAGGCCCTTGACGATGGGCGGGAACAGCTCCTCGGGGTCCGTGAACCACACGGCGCCCCACACCGAGTAGATCGCGTCATACGCCGTGGTGGTGGAGGCGAGGTAGTCGCACGCTTCCCTGTGGACAAACGACAGTCCCCGGGTGTCTTTCCAAAAAGTGCGGGCGCGGTCGACTTGCACAGAGGAGAAATCCACTGCCGTTACTTCGACGCCTCGCTGAGCCAGGTAAGCGGCTTCCTTGCCCTCGGCCGGCCCCAACTCCAAGGCACGGAGAGGCTGTCCGAGGATCTCGGCGCCGGGTCCATGACCGGGGAACTGGGTCCAGTCGAACCGGTCGGCCTGCGGAGCGGGCTGAACACCCTCGCCGCGGAAGGGCTTGTACTTGTCCCAGTATTCGGCCGGTGACATTGGCGCGTGGGGCATGAAGCTCCTCGGGAGGATGGTGGGACCGGTGTCCATCGAGCTGGACACCGTATCGGCGCTTCCTCCCGCGGCACGGGCGAATGACACAACGTCACCCGGATGTGCACGCACAGAGGCCCGGTAGCGCTCAAGGCGCTACCGGGCCTGCTTGCTTCGGATCAGTGGCAGTTCGCCCCCGGGCTGCACGGACCGCACTTGCCGTAGTCCCGCTCCCACAGCTTCCAGTCCACGTCGAAGCCCGCGTCCGCGATGATCTGCGCTGTGCGCTCCACCGAGCCGTCGTACTTGAACTCGATCTCCGGAATGTGCTCCAGGAACCTGCCGCCGAAGTGCTCCGTGCAGAACTCGCGGTAGTTCTTCGTGTCCAGGATGAAGACGTGAACCGCCAGGTCGACCAGGCGGCCACAGCACATTTCCAGGCCCTGGCCCCACTTCTCCATGGCCGTGATCAGGTACGAGACGGCTGCGCCGAACAGGCGGTTGGCCATCACCTCGTCCACGGGGTGATCCCGCATCAGGAGCAGGATCTCGCGGTCCCACACGTCACGCTGCACGTAGTCCCGCGGGACACGGACCGGGTTTTCGACTGCTGTCGTCATGCTGTCCTCCGTGATGTCGTTCGGGCCGGCCGCCCAGAGCAGGCCCGTGTTTGAACGACACCACCGGGCAGCCGCTCACGGTGGTCAACTGCCATGGCGTGCAAGCGATTTGCAGAAGATGCACACGCCGTCGACGCACCGTCGAACGCTCGCTACCGTGGGTAGACCCGGCCGTTGGCCAGTGGGAGGCAGGATGCGCACAATCGACCCGCTGTGGAGTTCCACCAAGGTTCGTGCGCTCATCGACCACAGCGACCCCGGAGGGCTCATCCGCATGGGCCGCATCGGCCGGGGCTGGCGGCAAGCCGATCTGGGCGCACGGCTCGGATGCTCCGCCTCCACTGTTTCCCGGATGGAGCAGCGGGGCGGACGAGCGGCTGACCTGCAACTCCTGCGGCAGGCCGCCCGAGAGGTGGGCGTGCCGACACATGTCCTGGGTGCGGCACTCGGATTAGGCACACTCCAACCCACTAGAGTTGCGTCGGACGGTCCACGTTGCGTCGAGGAGGACCCAATGCGCCGCCGCACACTGCTCGCAGCCGCCGGGCTGGCGGCCCCCGCTCAGCTCCTCGCCGGCATGGATGACGCCCTTGCGATCACGCCCGCGCCGACCGGCTCGACCGTCCCTCTCGATACCCGTCTCGCGCGAGCGCGCGCCCTCTTCGACGCCGGCAAGTACGCCGATCTCTTGGAGTCGCTGCCAGGGCTGCTTGCCGATGCGCACGACGGCGCCCTGTCCCGTGCGGACCTCGCGCACGCCCGTCTCTCGGCCTGCTACAGCCTGGCCGCTCAAGTCCTGGTCAAGATCGGACGCTATGACCGGGCACGGCTCACCGCCGACCGGGCCACCGTCTACGCAGACCTCTCCGGCTCGCCGCTGGTGGCCGCGGCTGCGGCCCGAGAGCTGAGCATCGTCCTACGCCACCAGAACCAGGCCGCCGCCGCGCAACGGCTCATCCTTGACGCCGCGACCAGGGTCGAGGCCACTGGTCTCACGACCCCGGCGCAAGCGGCGGCGTACGCACAGATGTTGTGCACCACCTCTTATACGGCGGCGCGGGCCGGAGACCGTGATCAGGCGCAGGCCATGATTTGCGAAGCCTCCAAGGCCGCACGCAGGTTCCCGGAGCAGGCCCCGGCCGGGCGACTGTTCCCCATCACTCCGGCTGCCGTCGACCTCTACGAAGTCGGCGTTCACTGGGCGCTCGGAGACGCCGGGGCCGCACTCCATGCCGGCCGCGCACTGCGCGCCGACCAGTTCCCCACGGCCGAACGCAAAGGACGGATGCACACCGACCTCGGGCGCGCATGGTGGCAGTGGGGCAAGCCCGAACAGACCGCGCACGAGTTGCTCTCCGCCATGCGCGTCGCGCCGGGCGAGGTTCGCGACCGCCCGGCGATCCGAGAGATCGTCGGAGACCTCGCTGTGCGACACCCACGGGTGAGCGGCGTCCGGGCGTTGGCCGCGGCGACCGGAGTACGTGGCTGATCGCCGCTGCATAGATCGCGGCGGACCAAGAGCGCGGCGCTGTCAACGGCGGCCCTCGCAACTGTGGCCCGATGCCACGCACCTGCACAGGGCGGGTTCGGCGCACGGCCACGGCAGACCACCGTCGGCATGGGCCATGGGCAGGAACAGTACGGGGCGGGCGGACCACTCGATACGCGTGTCCCCTGAGGACGCGACGAACGCGTACGGCTCGCCTGCCTTGAGGCGCGCGATCGCTTCCCATTGGCCCTGGTCGAGCCATCGGAACGCTCGCTCGATGTCCTCCGGATCGAACGCGGAGACCAGTAGGCGCACGGCCAGGTGCATCCACACCATGGCCTGTTCCGGGGTGTCGGCTGTCCCCGTCCGGAACCGCGCACTGCCGTCGTGTGCGCGGTGAACTCACACCACCAACCATTGCGGTCGGCAGAAGCGGGATGATGCATCAAGCTACGTCGCATGATTTCCCCTGCCCGGCGTCGCAGTGGGCGGGGAGAGCGCAACTGGAGTCTCGGTCGGCGGACAGCACGCCGCCTCCCCGCGGTTGATGGACATGTGAGCCCAGACCGTCTTGCCGAACTCCCGTGGCCGTACGCCCCAGTTGTCGGACAGGCACTCGACGATGACCAACCCGCGCCCGTTGACGTCCTCGGGGTCCGCGTCGCGCTTCTCAGGCATTTGCCACTGGTGCGAGTCGGACACCTCGACGATCAACACGCCATCTCGGCGGCGTAACCCAACCTCGAAGAACTCGCCGACGCCCTTCGCGTGCATGACGGCGTTGGCCGCCAGCTCTCCCACGATCGACACGGCGTCGTCAGCAAGCCCGGCGAGCTTCCACAGGGTCAAGGTCGCGCGGACATGATCGCGAGCGACCGACACCGAGTCCCTGCGTAACCGGAATCTTTTGCTGTGCGTGCGCCCGGACATACGTCCCCCTGAGTCTATGGACACGCGGAACCAAGATCACCCCTCGCACCCAGACGGGAACGGGGTGTTACGCAATGAACGTAGCGCGGGATGTCGCATCTTCGCAATCGAATCCTTATGCAAGTTTGCAATCTACTCGGCGTGGCAACATGCTGGCGACCACGGTTCGTTGCCGTGCAGACTGGAACCAGTAGAGAGGGGGCGACATGCCATCAGGTGGGCGGCCCACGGTCCGTAGTCGGCGGCTCGGCTCCGCGCTGCGCAAGTTCCGTGAGGGCCTACGGCTTGACCTGAAGGACGCGGCAGAAGCCGTCGGATGCTCAACGTCCAAGATCAGTCGCCTGGAGTCCGGCCAGTCAGCGCCACGCGTCGGAGACGTTCGTATCCTCCTGGATCTCTACCAGGTCGAGGATGCGGAACGGCGGGCCCAGCTTGAGTATTTGGCGCGACAGAGCAACAAGCGTGGTTGGTGGTTGGACTACCAAACCACGATCACCAGTGAGTTCGCCGACTTCGTGACGCTTGAGGCAGATGCCTCCCTCATCCGCACATGGCAAAACGTATTCATTCCTGGAATCTTGCAGACGCCGGAGTACACCCGAGCGCTCATCGAGGCCGGGCCATCGGTAGTGGCTGAGCATCACATCGACGAGATTGTCAAGATCCGGCAAGAGCGGCGGCGTGCAATTGAGGAAACGGGGGCTCTGTTCGCCGCTGTAATCTGGGAGCCTGCACTGACATCCCCCATGCCGAGCCGTTCAGCACATCGTAAACAGCTTGAACACATCATCCGGATCGCTGGACAGAAGAACACTACGATTCAGGTGCTGCCCCAGAGCGAGTGGGGCCCGGCAAGGATCGCAGGGCACTTTGTCACTTTCTCGTTCGGCAACGAGTCGGCGCCCGAGGTTGTAGCAATCGACAGCCTCAACAACACGGTCATCATCGAGGACGCAGACGAGTTGGCCAACTACGCGTACGTCTTCGACGCGCTTCGATCAGCTGCGCTGAACCCCGGAGACAGCATCGCTTTTCTCCGGAGAGTAATAAGCAAAATCTCTCAGGAAGAAGAGGAAGAGTGAGCAAGAACCGGGACGTTGTCACCCCCTTTAAGAAATCCTCGGCATCGCAAGGGGCGAATACGGACTGCGTAGAGATAGCACACACTGCTGACGGAGGCTGCGCAATACGTGACAGCAAGGATCCTCACGGGCCCGTCCTCTTCTTCGCCCCTACGGAGTGGGAGGCATTCGCCACTGGTGTCAGGAGTGGAGAATTCGACGGCTGAGGACCGAGGAAAAGAAAATGCGCCCCGCTCCGGCTATGCCGGAGTGGGGCGCATTGCGTTACGGGTTGGCGTTTTGCCACAAGGCGATGACAGCGGCGGCCACGGCCGCGAGCGCGGCAATTGTGGGCCATGGTCACCGGTTGGACTCAATACGACGGATGCGGTCTTCGTGGTCGTCGAGTTGGTCGGTGATGGTGGCGATGCCGGCGAGAGCCAGGCCGCGGCCCCAGGGGAGAGCGAGGAGGTCGGCGGCGTCGAGGCCGAGGGTGGCGAGGAGGCCCTCGGCGACCAGGGCGTACTCGACCCGGAGGACTTCGTTGTTGTGGGTGGTGTGGCTCTGCTTCGCGCTCGGATCGGTACGGGCGGCTCCTCGATGTGCGCGAGGTTGACCCGCGGGACGACAGGGAGGCCGTTCGTCTGTGTATCTGCGGTCGGCTTCTTGCAGAGGCGGGCAGCGACGCAGGCGCGCCGGTCGGGCATGCCGAAGCCGTGCGGGTCGATCTTGCTGTTGGTCCACTTCTTGTGGTCGATGACGGACTTCGCGTTCCAGCCGTGGGCACGGCAGACAGCGGCGGCGACTCGCTCGATGGCCTCCAACTGGGCGTCCGGCCACAGGTCGTTGTCGTCGCGCTGGAAGCGATGTTCCGTGTGGAGCTGCTCACCGACGAGCCGGGACTGGTCGCGGCCAGTCGGCAGGCACTGATGTCAATCGACCGGATCGACCGTGTGGACACACGGCCCCAACTGGATCAGGAACGGGCAAGCTCCCGGACATTGATCTATGCCTTCGTCACCGCTTCAAAACCGCACGTCTCTGACCTGGCTGCTCAGGCGTAGTTCTCCGCCCACCGCGCTGCGGGGGTTTATCTGACCAGTGCCCGGAGAGTCATCCTTACGCCTGAGGCAGCGACTCCCCCTGCACCGCCTGGATGTCCAGCTCGACCTTGAGGGTCGTACCGATCGCGGCGATGCCCGCCTGGACCACCTGGTTGTAGTTCATCGCGAAGTCCTCGCGGCGCAGTTCCGTGGTCGCGCGGAACGCGGCCCGCGTGCCGCCCCAGGGGTCGGATCCGGTGCCGAGGTAGGCGAGGTCGAGGTCGACGGGCCGTACGACACCGCGGAGGGTCAGGTCGCCGTGGACGGTCCAGCGGTCGGAGCCGGCCGGGGTCAGGCCCGTCGAGGAGTAGGTGATCTCCGGGTGGCGGGCCACGTCCAGGAAGTCGGCCGAACGCAGGTGGTCGTCGCGTGTGCCGTTGCCGGTGTCGATGGACGCGGCCCGGATGACCGCCTCCACACGGGACTTGGCGATGTCGTCGGGGGCGATCCCGACCGTGGCGGTGAAGTCGGTGAACCGGCCGCGCACGCTGGAGATGCCCAGGTGCTGGGCGAGGGCGCCGACCGTGGAGTGCGCCGGGTCGACGGTCCAGGGGCCGGGCGGCGGCAGTTCGGTGCCGCCCTGCCGCGCCAGCGTGACCGTGCCGACCTCGGCCCGGCCGCTCGACGTGACGATCGAGGTGGCGGCGGCGGGCGCGTACCCGACGGCCGTGACGATCACCGTGTACGGTCCGGGGGCCAGCGGGTCGGCGTCCCGCACCGCCCCCTCCGCGTCCGCCTCGGCCCGCAGCACCTGCGACCCGGTCGCGTCGGTCACCGTGACGACCGCGTGCGACACGGCCCATCCGTCGCGGGTACGGATCCTCGCGGTCAGTCCCATGTTCCTCAAGCTCCTCGTCGTACACATGAGAACCGGTCTGCGCAACACGTCTCCGTTCGGGACGGTTGCGCAGACCGGGGTATCAACTATTCGCCGGGGTGGGCGAGTTCGATGTCGTGGCCGTCGGTCCCGCGGCCGTTGAGCGTCAGGGTGGTCGCGACCGGCGGGTAGCCCGTCGCGATCACCGTGTACTCGCCGCCGCTCAGATCGGTGAAGGCGTACGCCCCGTCCGAACCGGTCGTCGCGGTGCCGACCACGTTGCCCGCCGCGTCCACGAGGGTGACGCGGGCGTCGGCCAGCGGGCCGTGCGGGGCGCGGACGACGCCCAGGACCTGGGCACCGGAGTCGAGGTCGATCTCGACTCGGGTGACGCCGGTGCCGCCGACCTCGACGGGCAGGGCGCGCGGCCGGTACCCGTCGGCGTTCACCGCGACGGTCACGGCACCCGGTACCAGCTCGGAGAAGGCGAACTCGCCCTGCTCACCGGTGGTTCCGGTGCCCAGCAGATCACCGCGTACGTCCGTCACGATGACCATCGCGTCCTTGACGGGCGAGCCCGAATCCGCCGCGCGGACAAGGCCGTTGAGGCCGCTGGTGCCGCTGAGCAGCACGTCGTAGGACACGGGTTCGGCGCTGTTGACGACGACCGTGGAGGCCTGCGGCTGGAAGCCGTCGGCGGAGGCGATCAGGACGTACGAGCCCACGCTCGGGGCGTCCAGCCCGTACGAGCCGTCCGCCTGCGTGACCGAGCGGCCCAACTGGCGTCCCCCGAGGGAGATCAGGGTGACGGCGGCCTGCGGGACGGGCGCGCTCTCGGCGCCGCGGACGAAGCCGCGGACGGGAATCCCACCGGACATGGTGGTGATCTCCTCTCTGGTCACCGCGGCCACGGCACCGGTCCGAGCCTCGGAAGTGGCTGCCCAACTGGGGGTGTTCTCCTGGACCGGCGCGGGAACCTCGGCCGCGTCCAGCACGCCCACGGCCTCCTCGGCCGCCTGGGCCAGTCCGCCGGACGTCCGCAGCGGGACCTCCTTGATGAACATGACGACGACGAAGGCGACGAGTGCGAACGGCGCCGCGTACAGGAAGACATCGGCGATGCCGTGGCCGTAGGCGCTCTCCAGCCAGGTGCGGACCGTGCCGGGCAGGGCGTTCATGTCGGGGAGCGCGCTGCTGCCGACGGCCTTCGCGGCGGCGGCCTGCGACTGCGGGTCCAGGGAGGTGACGGTGTCCTTGGCGTAGTGGGTGATCCGGCCGGACATGACCGAGCCGAGCACACCGACGCCGACCGCGCCGCCGAGCGAGCGGAAGAAGCTCACCGTGGAGGAGGCGGCGCCGAGGTCCTTCGGAGTGACCTGGTTCTGCGTGGAGAGGACCAGGTTCTGCATCATGGTGCCGACGCCGATGCCCAACAGGGCCATGTAGAGGGACAGTTCCCAGTACGGGGTGTCGTAGCGCATCAGGCCGAGCAGGCTCAGACCGGCGGTGAGGAAGAGGCCGCCGGCGACCAGCCAGCCCTTCCAGCGGCCGGTCCTGGTGATGAAGCGGCCGGAGACCATCGACGCGACGAACAGACCGCCGATCATCGGGATCGTCATGACACCGGACATCGTCGGGGACTTGTCGCGGGCGAGCTGGAAGTACTGGGAGAAGAACACCGTGCCCGAGTACATGCCGACACCAACGAAGAGGGAGGCCAGCGAGGCCAGCGACACCGTGCGGTTGCGGAACAGGCGCAGCGGGATGATCGGCTCGCTCGCCCGGGTCTCGGTGAACACGAACAGCAGCGCCAGCACGAACGTGCCGCCCACCATCGTGTACGTCTGCCACGACAGCCAGTCGTACTTGTCGTCGGCGAAGGTCACCCAGACCAGCAGCAGGGAGGCGGCGGCGGTGATGAAGAAGGCGCCGGTCCAGTCGACCTTGACCTTCCGCTTGGCGACCGGGAGGTTCAGCGTCTTCTGGAGCACGATCAGCGCGACCAGCGCGAACGGGATGCCGACGAACAGGCAGTAGCGCCAGCCGAGCCACGAGGTGTCGGTGATCACGCCGCCGAGCAGCGGACCGCCGACGGTCGCGACGGCGAAGGTGGCGCCGGTGTAGCCGGAGTACCGGCCGCGCTCGCGCGGGGAGATCATCGCGGCCATCACGACCTGGACCAGGGCGGACAGCCCGCCGGCGCCGAGGCCCTGGATGACGCGGGCGCCGATCAGCATCGCCGGGTTCTGCGCGAGACCGGCGACGACCGAGCCGATGATGTAGATGACCAGGGATATCTGGACCAGGGCCTTCTTGCTGACCAGGTCGGCCATCTTGCCCCACAGCGGCACCGAGGCCGTCATGGAGAGCAGGGCCGCGGTGACGACCCAGGTGTAGGCCTCCTGGCCGCCGCCCAGGCTGCCGATGATGGTCGGCAGGGCGTTGGTGACGATCGTCGAGGAGATGATCGCGGCGAACAGACCGAGCAGCAGCCCGGAGAGGGCCTCCATGATCTGCCGGTGCGTCATCGGGGCACCGTCGGGGGCAGCCCCTCCGTGCTTGGCGTGAGCCCGCACACCGGCTGGTGTGGTCGTTGCCATGGGCTTCCTATTCTTCCGTGCTTATGCGGGTGTACGGGTGGTGTGTTCGAGTTCGGGGTGGGGGGTGCGGGGGGTTTCGGAGTGGGGGGCATCGAGGCGTGACGGGGTCGCGGTGCGGCAGTCGCCGAAGTCGGCCCGCAGCCGGGCCATGAGCCGGATCAGCTCCCCGACCTCCTCGTCGCTCCAGTCGCTCAGCCGGTCGGCGAGCAACTGGGCGGTGCGCCGGGAGAGTTCGTCGAGCCGGGCCTGTCCGGCGGGGGTGAGGCGCAGGATGCGGGAGCGCTTGTCGGCGGGGTCGGGGGACCGTTCGATCCAGCCCCGGTCGGCGACGTGTGCGACATGGCGGCTGGTCACGGACATGTCCACGGAGAGCAGCTCCGCGAGCCTGCTCATCCGCATGTCGCCGTGCCGGCCGAGCAGGGTGAGGACGGCCGCGGATCCGCTGGGGCAGTCGGACGGCAGGATCCGTCCCAGCTCCCTGCGGACGGCGCCGAAGGCGCTGAACTGACGCATCAGCTCCTCGTACTGCGCCTGCTCGGCCATTGCACCTCCCCTGCTCTCCATGTTCGTTGCTTAGGGCAACCATAAGAGAGGTTGGTTGCTACAGGCAAATAAAATGGGGTGGGTACGGCATAAAAAGTTGGCAAAGGCAAGCATTATCGAACGTAAACCCACAGGTGGGAGTGGCCGTTCGAGGCCCCGCACTTGGGTGTCCCCCGGGGATTCGCTAGTGTCTCGGCCCATGGCAAACACCCAGGGCCCCGAGGGCAACTACGACCCCGCCGGCAGCACCCAGATGTTCCGTGCCTTCGTCGACGAGACCCCTCCGGGCGCACAGCCGCAGGCCGCGGCCTCCGCCGGACCCCGCGTCGGACTGATCGTCGGCGTCGTCGTCGCCGTACTGGTCGTGGCGGCGGTGGCCTACCTGGCCTTCATGTAGCACCGACCCGGCACCGACCGCGTCACCCGGGCGGCTACCGGTCCTGCTCCAGGGCGAACCGGTAGACCGTCGACTCCCGGGCGCGGAATCCCAGCCGCTCGTACAGTCGGTTCGCCGCGGTGCGGTCCGGCCGAGAGCTGAGATCCACGGTCCGGGCACCGGCCTCCCGCGCGATCCGCAGCGCCTCGTTCGTCAACAGCGCGGCGATGCCACGCCCCCGGGCCGCGCTGTCGACGACCACGTCCTCTACGCGCCCGCGCAGCCCGGAAGGCACCGGGAACAACACCAGCGTCAGGGTGCCGACGATCGTGCCCTCCGCCCGCGCGACCAGCACCGTGGTCGTCGCGCACGACACCAGCCGCTCGACCGCCGCCCGGTCCAGCGGCACGGCCGTGGAGGACAACTGCGGCAGCAACCGGCCGAAAGCGTCCACGAGTTCCCGGGTCGCCTCGCGCGCGACCTCCACCTGAACGTCCATGCCGCGGAGCCTATCGACCGGCTACCGCCACTGGGGGAGCCGTGATCCGTCGTCAATTTTCTGCGGCGCCGTCGTGGCTGGTCGCGCCCACGTGGCGGAGCCGCGTGTCGACACAACCTCGCGCCTCTTTGGGAGCCGCAGAGCCCGGCGCCTAGAGCCACTCGGCCGACACGTCCCGCGTCTCGATGTGCATCCCCAACGGCACGCGCCAGGCGTCGACGCACACGGTCCAGGTGTGGTCCTTGCGTGCGCCGGCTGCGATCGGCACCGGAAGCCGCTCGGTCGAGTCGATCGTCGCCCAGTCGATCCCGAGGGCGTCGATGATGTGCGTCCCGAACGTCACCGTGCCCGAACGCACCGCCGTGCCACCGGAGTTGCGGAAGGTCAGGATGACGTCCTCGCACCAGCGGTGGGCCGTGGCCCTGCGCACGGGGGTGCCCCAGGTAAGGGCGGCGGGGGTGGCGGGAGTCGTCGTAGGAGCTGTAGTTGGGGCCGGTGATGGTGCGTACGCGCTGCTACGACCGGACTTGGCGTCCGCCGCTGGTGAAGTGGCCGGGGCGGGCGGGGTGGACGCCGGTCCTGGTGCGGTCCCGGTTTCCGTCCCCGAAGTACCGCTCACGTCAGGCGACTTGGGGACGTCCAGCGGTACCAGCGTGACGCCGCCGGTCGGGCCGGACGCCGTAGCCGATGGACGGGGCGGTCCGACCGCCGCGTAACCGTCGCTGCCGCCTCCGCACGCGGTCAGCGTGACGCAGACGACGGCCGCCGACGCGCCCAGCAGGGCGCCTCGGCGGCCAGTTGTCCGTGTCGAACGAAGCATCGTGCCATGGTGGCTGACACTCCGTCACATAGGAACCCTTGGCGGCGGGTTCAGGAGGTGCTTCAGTCGGAGATGAGGCCCTCGCGCAGGGTGGACAGGGTGCGCGTGAGGAGGCGGGAGACGTGCATCTGCGAGATGCCGACCTCCTCGCCGATCTGCGACTGGGTCATGTTGGCGAAGAAGCGCAGCATGATGATCCGGCGCTCGCGGGGCGGGAGTTTGGCGAGCAGCGGCTTGAGCGACTCGCGGTACTCCACGCCTTCCAGGGCCGTGTCCTCGTAGCCGAGGCGGTCCGCCAGCGAGCCCTCGCCGCCGTCGTCCTCGGGGGCCGGGGAGTCGAGCGAGGAGGCCGTGTACGCGTTGCCGACCGCCAGGCCGTCGACGACGTCCTCCTCGGACACGCCCAGGACCGCGGCGAGTTCGGGCACCGTCGGCGACCGGTCCAGCTTCTGGGAGAGCTCGTCGCTGGCCTTCGTCAGGGCCAGCCGCAGCTCCTGCAGGCGGCGCGGGACGCGCACCGACCACGACGTGTCGCGGAAGAAGCGCTTGATCTCGCCCACGACGGTCGGCATCGCGAACGTCGGGAACTCCACCCCGCGTTCGCAGTCGAAGCGGTCGATCGCCTTGATCAGACCGATCGTGCCGACCTGGACGATGTCCTCCATCGGCTCGTTGCGGGAGCGGAAACGCGCGGCGGCGTAACGCACCAGCGGGAGGTTGAGCTCGATGAGGGTGTCCCGGACGTAACCGCGCTCGGGGCTGTTCTCGTCGAGTGCGGCGAGCCGCAGGAAGAGGGAGCGGGACAGGGTGCGGGTGTCGATGGCTCCCGTGGTCGGGAGGGCCGGGGCCGGTACGGCGGGTACGGCCTCCAGGACCGTAACGGCGTCGAGTGCGGGCTCAGCCTCGCTCTTGGTGAGCGTGAGCACCTTCGAGCTGCCCTGGTCTGCGGACATGCCACCCCCTTTGGGTCGCGGGACGGTCGTGGCAATCGTTCCCGTCTGGGGAGCGGTGCCTTCACCTGAATACCGGAGCCTGGGCCTCGGCAAACGCGCTTCCCGCAGAATGTCACATGTCGGCAACACGCTGTAGTGACATGTCGACTTGTCTGTTACGAAACGGCCCTGGAAAAAGGGGGTCTGACGGTTTTTCAGCGCAGAACTGTCGGGAACCGCCCCGATGAGCGATTCGTTCGTACCGGTGACAGTTCGCCAGTGCTTTCGGTTATGCCGCTACGCCTCGATGCGGTTCGCGGAGCGCAGCCGCTGGAAGCTGCGTGCGAGGAGGCGCGAGACGTGCATCTGGGAGACGCCGAGTTCCGCGCTGATCTGCGACTGGGTGAGGTTGCTGTAGTAGCGCAGGAGCAGGATCCGCTGTTCGCGTTCCGGGAGTTGGACGAGGAGGTGCCGGACGAGGTCGCGGTGTTCCACGCCGTCCAGGGCCGGGTCCTCGTAGCCGAGCCGGTCCAGCAGGCCGGGCAGTCCGTCGCCCTCCTGGGCGGCCTCCAGGGAGGTCGCGTGGTACGAGCGGCCGGCCTCGATGCAGGACAGCACCTCGTCCTCGCCGATGCGCAGCCGCTCCGCGATCTCGGCGGTGGTGGGGGTGCGTCCGAAGGCGGTCGTCAGGTCCTCGGTCGCGGCGTTGACCTGCACCCACAACTCGTGCAGCCGGCGCGGGACGTGGACCGTGCGGACGTTGTCGCGGAAGTACCGCTTGATCTCGCCGACGACGGTCGGCATCGCGAACGTCGGGAACTGCACACCCCGGTCCGGGTCGAAGCGGTCGATGGCGTTGATCAGACCGATGGTGCCGACCTGGACGACGTCCTCCATCGGCTCGTTGCGGGAGCGGAAGCGGGCGGCGGCGTAGCGCACGAGCGGGAGGTTCGCCTCGATGAGCGCCCCGCGCACCCGGTTGTGCTCCGGCGTACCCGGCTGGAGCCCCTTGAGCTGGCCGAACAGCACCTGGGTGAGGGCCCGGGTGTCGGCGCCGCGGCTGCGCGGCGGAGCGGCTGCCGCCGGGGGCTGGGCGGGCGCCTCTTCCTGGGGCGGCGCTGTACTGGCCGACACGGTCAACGCCACACCTCTTCAATAGGTCAACTCATCCGTCAAAAGCGGTCATAGCATCACAAGACATGTGCACTGTGTGCAAGCACCTACTAATACCTTGTTAAGCCGTGTTGAGGGGCAAGTTGGGGCGTGAGACGTGGAAGAGCCCTCCGCCGGAAGGGCGGAGGGCTCTGGGGGAGTCGGCTCAGAACTCGTAGTCGGCGATCACCCAGGTGGCGAACTCGCGCCACAGCGCGACGCCCGCCTGATGCGCCGGGTGCTCGATGTACCGCTTCAGGGCGTCGGCGTCGTCGACCGCCGAGTTGATCGCGAAGTCGTGGGCGATGGGGCGGTCGCTGATGTTCCAGCCCAGCTCCCAGAAACGCAGGTCCTCGATCAGGTCGCCGAGCGGGCGGAACGCCTCGACGCCGGCCAGGACGCGCGGGTCGTCGCGCCCGACGCCCTCGTTGAGCTTGAAGAGGACGAGGTGGCGGATCATCTGCGCGCTCCTGGGTGGTAGTTCGCTACTTCGCCCCGTTGGCCAGCCAGGTCATGAAGTCGCCGATGGCCTTCGCGGCGTCCGATATGCCCTCGAAGCCTATCTGGACGTAGTCGGCCGCCTTGGACGGGTCCGTGATGATCACGTACAGCGCGAAGACCACGAGCACATAGACGGCGATCTTCTTCGCGTTCACCGCCATCGCGGCCTCCCCTGTGACGTCCGTGCCCGAGGGCCCCCTGTTGCCGGCGGTGAGTTTAACCTTCACCGCCGTTTTTGGATCTACGCACGAAAGGCCCCGTCTTTCGACGGGGCCCTCCAGAAGCGGTAGCGGAGGGATTTGAACCCTCGGTGACTTGCGCCACACTCGCTTTCGAGGCGAGCTCCTTCGGCCGCTCGGACACGCTACCGAGAGAGACCTTACAACACGGTGGGGTGTGGTTTGAAATCGGTAATCAGCGGCCCGCCAAGGGCGCTGACTACCGGTCCCGGAAGAACTCCGTGAGGACGCGCGCGCACTCCTCCGCGAGCACGCCCCCGATCACCTCGGGGCGGTGGTTGAGCCGCCGGTCCCGTACGACGTCGAAGAGCGAGCCGGCCGCGCCGGCCTTCTCGTCGCGGGCGCCGTAGACGACCCGGTCGACCCGGGACTGCACCAGCGCGCCCGCGCACATCGTGCAGGGTTCGAGGGTGACGACGAGTGTGCAGCCGGACAGGCGCCACTCACCCAGGTGAGAGGCGGCCCGGCGGATCGCGAGGACCTCGGCGTGCGCCGTCGGATCGCCGGTGGCCTCGCGTTCGTTGTGCCCGGTGGCGAGCACGGTCGTACCGTCCGGGGACAGCACGACCGCGCCGACCGGGACGTCGCCGCCCTGGGCGGCCGACCCGGCTTCGTCCAGGGCGAGCCGCATCGCGGCCCGCCAGCGGTCGCGTACCGGGTCCCAAGGCCCTTCTGTGCGTGCTGTGGTCAGCGGACGGTCTCCAGGACCTCCGAGGCCCCCAGGGCCTCGGCGATGGAGCTCAGCGCGTCGTCGGCGTCGAGGAGCCGCAGCTCCTTCTCGCCGACGCCCAGGTCGTCGAGGATCTGGCTGTCACCGACGGGGCTGTGCGGGACGGCCTCGGCCGAGGTGCCGGCCTCGTCGTCGTCATCCTCAGTGTCACCGTCCTCCGTACCGTCGAGGTCGAGCGAGTCCAGATCGACGTCATCGTCGTCGTCCGGATCCCGTCCGAGCAGCTCGTCGGTGAGCAGGATCTCGCCGTACGAGCTGCGTGCGGCGGCAGCGGCGTCCGAGACGTAGATCCGAGGGTCGTCCTCGCCGTCGATACGGACGACGCCGAACCAGGCGTCCTCCTGCTCGATGAGCACCAGCACCGTGTCGTCCTCGGGCGAGGCTTCACGGGCCAGTTCGGCCAGATCCGACAGGCTCTCGACATCGTCGAGCTCTGTGTCGCTCGCTTCCCACCCGTCTTCGGTGCGCGCGAGCAGTGCGGCGAAGTACACCGTGACTCTCCCACTGGTCTTAGGCGTGCCGGTTGGGGGTCCCCCCGGCGGAGGTTGCGGGCGGGGAGAGCTCGTGCTCCGAGCCCCACCCACTCGGAATCGTGGCAGAAACAAGGCGTTCAGGGGACGTCTTCGGCTCCCTGTGTCCGCCCGTTTTGATCGACCACCAGCGGGATCGTACGCGGCGATCGCCGTGCACACGCACCCGGTTGGCCTTACAAGGTCCTGTGAGACAGGCCTCAGTCACCAGCGGAACGTGCGCATACGCATGGCGTGGCGCAGCCGGGCGGCCTTGGCGCGCCGGGGCTGGACCCGGTCGCGCAGCTCGCGCGCCTCGGTCAGTTCCCGCAGGAACCGCGCCCGGCGGCGTCTTCGCTCGGCCTCGGTCTCCCGGCCGGCGTGCTGCGACGGGTCCTCGTGGGACTCACGGTCAGGCATCGGTTCACCACCCCGTTCCGTCCCTGCCACTTTCCCCCGGACGGGCGGTTTGATGCCACTTCGGGCGGGATCGCGGCCGGTGGGGGCCGTTGTCGCGGCCGGCGGGAGCGGGACCGCGGCAGCCGCGGGGCCCGGCTACTGTTGTGGACATGCGTCTCCACGTCGTCGACCACCCCCTGGTCGCCCACAAGCTCACCACGCTGCGCGACCGGCGCACCGACTCCGCGACCTTCCGCCGCCTCGCCGACGAGCTGGTCACCCTGCTCGCCTACGAGGCCACGCGCGACGTGCGCACCGAACAGGTCGACATCACGACGCCGGTCGCCCCGACCACCGGCGTCAAGCTGTCCTACCCGCGCCCGCTGGTCGTACCGATCCTGCGGGCCGGCCTCGGCATGCTGGACGGCATGGTCCGGCTGCTGCCCTCCGCCGAGGTGGGCTTCATGGGCATGGTGCGCAACGAGGAGACCCTCCAGGCCTCCACGTACGCCACGCGCATGCCGGAGGACCTCTCCGGCCGCCAGGTGTACGTCCTCGACCCGATGCTGGCCACCGGCGGCACCCTGGTCGCGGCGATCCGCGAGCTGATCAAGCGCGGCGCCGACGACGTGACCGCCGTGGTGCTCCTCGCCGCCCCCGAGGGCGTCGAGGTCATGGAGCGCGAGCTGGCGGGCACCCCGGTGACCGTCGTGACGGCCTCGGTCGACGAACGCCTGAACGAGCACGGCTACATCGTCCCGGGCCTGGGCGACGCGGGCGACCGGCTGTACGGGGCGGCCGAGTAAGGCTCGGTAAGTCCGAGTGGGGCCGGGTAAGTCCGGGTAAGTCCGAGTAAGGACGCTTCAAGACCTGGTAAGGCCGAGCAGGACTCGGCCGGCACCTGATCAACACCCGATCAACACCCGATTCCCGTACGGCTCTTACTCGGCCGTACGGGCGTGCGCGTGTGGTGCCCTACGGCTGCTCCCGTACGGCTGCTCCCGTACGGCTACGAGCACGCCTTCGGTGAAGCGCTGGCCGTCGATGCGGCCGGCCCGCTCAGCGCGGCCAGGGCCTTGTCGGCGGTCGCCTCGGCCGTGAGGTCCTTGAAGGCGGTGCCGATGATCAGGTCGACGGCGGTGCCCTTGCGGGTGGCCTCGGTGCGGCGCTCGGCGCCGGTCAGCTGGGTGGCGAGGACCGGCAGCGAGGTGTCGAGGGAGGCGGCGGGGCCGAGCAGTACGCCGGTGCCCTTGACCTTCTTGTCCCACTGCGCGGACGCGTTGCCCACGTCGCCGATCTTGAAGCCGCGCTTCTTGAGTTCGTCGGCGGTCGACTTGGCGAGACCGCTGCGGGGCGTGGCGTTGTAGACGTTCACGGTGATCTGGGCGGGCTTCGGGACGGCGGCGTCCGCGTTCGCGCTCGCCGAGGGGCTCGCCTTGGACGCGCAGGCGGCCTTGGAACCGGCGGCCGTTGCCTGCTTGCCGCCACCGGTGAAGACGTCGATGAGCTGCAATGTGCCCCACCCGCCCACACCCAGTACGGCGACGGAGGCGACCACCATGAGGACGAGCTTCCCGCGACGCCGCGGACGGCGCATGCGCGGGTATTTGTCCCCCGTGATCCGGTACTGGCCGCCCATGCCTGGGGGAGTCAGCATGCTCATGAGCGCAGCGTAGTGCGCCTGGGCGACGATGCCTACTAGATGATCATTCGACAGCGCCGAGACCAACCCGAAAGGGTCAACGCCCTACCGGTGGAGCGTTCAGCCGAGTTCGAGCACGCGCGCGTGCAGGACCTGCCGCTGCTGGAGCGCGGCGCGGACCGCGCGGTGCAAGCCGTCCTCCAGGTACAGGTCGCCCTGCCACTTCACGACGTGCGCGAAGAGGTCGCCGTAGAAGGTCGAGTCCTCGGCGAGGAGGGTTTCCAGGTCGAGCTGGCCCTTGGTCGTCACCAGCTGATCGAGGCGGACCGGGCGCGGCGCGACATCCGCCCACTGCCGGGTGCTTTCCCGGCCGTGGTCGGGGTACGGCCGGCCGTTTCCGATGCGCTTGAAGATCACACGGAAAGCCTACCGGTCATGACGTTCCGGGCGCAGCCATGGAGGCGGAGTGCGACGCCGGGAAATATGGAGCAAAGCAGGGCAAAAAGGGAACTGCGGCCTGATATGAGTGACAGCGAGTCGATCGCCGCGGGCTACGCCTTCACAGGACCTGCACTCACCGCACTCACCAGCTGGCGCGAACCCGTCCCCGACCCGAGACGCGCTCGGCATGATCGCTCACTGGGCTCGCTCGCGCTCCCGCTCGGTTGGTGTGACGCTGGACATACCACCGAACGGCGGGAGGCGGCATGTTCACCAGAACGCGAGCCGGACTCGCCTCGCTCGCTGTGGCCGGCGCGGTGTTCGTACCCCTCGCGGCGGCAGCTCCAGCGGACGCGGCAGCGGTGCCTGCCCTCACAAGCTGCGCACATCACACGGTTGGCTCCTGCAACGCCAACTCCCCACACCCGAGCGGGGCTACGGCCCAGTGCCGGGACGGCACGTACTCGTACAGCAAGCACTTCTCCGGTACGTGCTCCCGCCACCACGGGGTGAAGTACTGGTACCGGTGAACGCGGTGAAGGAGACCGGGCCCCGTCGGCGGGGCCCGGTCCGTGTTCCACGGCTACGACGTCGGTTCCTTCTCGACCACTGGAGCGCCGGCCGCGTTCGCCTTCACGGACTCGATGCCGTGCATGCAGGAGGCCTTGTTCTCGTACGCCTCACCGACCGCGATGATCTCGCCGTTGCCCGCCTTCAGCCGGAACCGGTACTTGTCCGCCTTGTCCTTGTAGACCTCGAACTTGCCAGTCATGACGTGCCGCCTCTCGGATGTGCCCCCTGAAGCGACGCTAAGCGGGACTACGGGTCTGCGCAGCTCGGGGAGGTCTGGAGGAGGGGGCGGAGGCGGTGGCCGGGCGACCTCCTCCGCCGGCCGGTCAGAGTTCCGGCTCCCGCGGCGGCCGTGGCGACTCGCTGTTCTGCGGCTTCGGTGCCGGTGCCGGTTCCTGTGCCGGCTTGGGCGCGTTGCGGACGGCCTCCGCGCGCAGCAGGGCGCGCAGGACCGCGTACGGGTCGATGGGCATGGCTGTGTTCCTAGCGTCGCTGTGACGGGTTGACCTCGGGGGACGGTCGGTCCGTCAGCAGCGCAGGACCACCGTGCGCAGAGTGCGCAGGGTGTACGACGGCTCGGGCGGCGCGGGGAGCCGGCGGCGCGCGGGGACGCCGGGCGCCGGGGCGGGGGCCGGGCGCAGGGGCGGGGGCCGGGCGCAGGGGTGCGGTGGGCCGCTGGACGGTGAGGGTCGGGGGCCGTAGGACGGCGGCCGGGTCGAGGACGTCGTACTCGATGGTCGTCTCGACGGAGGACGCGACGGGTGTCGCGCGTGCCTCGGTGTGCGTGCCCGGCACCAGCAGGGCGAGGAGCAGCACGAGCGCCCGCAGCCAGGCGCGGCTGCGGGGGAGGCTTCGTGCGGGGCTCACGGGGGTCAATCTGCCCTGCGGTGCTACGGCGTTCATCGCGTCCGGCGCGAGATACGCCCACATGGAGTAGGGGTCGTCGTCACAGGGCGGCCGGGATTTGCTCGGCCCGGCCCTTCATCCGGATCGCCGTGATGATCTCGACCACGCCGACCGCGACCAGCCAGATGCCGCCGACGAGGGTGAGGACGGCGACCGAGCGGAAGGGGGAGTCGATCAGGACGATGCCGGCGACGAAGGTGACGACGCCGAGGAAGATCTGCCAGCCGCGGGCGGGCATGTTCTGGTCGGAGGCGGCGGCCAGGGTCTGGGTGATGCCGCGGATCAGCCAGCCGATGCCGACCCACAGGGCGAGCAGCAGGATCGACTGCATCGGGCCGCGGAAGCAGAACAGGCCCAGCACGATCGACAGCGCGCCGCTGATGAACGCCAGCACGCGCAGCGAGGTCGCCTTGTGGGTGCCGAAGGCGGAGACCAGCTGGAAGACGCCGCTGATCAGGAGGTAGACGCCGAAGAGGATGCCGGCCGCGAAGAGGGACGCGCCCGGCCACACCAGGACCAGGACGCCCAGGACCAGCGACGCGATGCCGGTGAGCAGGACGACCTGCCAGGCGGCCTTGGACAGGGCGTGCAGGGGGCCTTCGAGGTCCAGGTCCCGTTCGCGTTCGCGTTCGCGTTCTCGTTCACGCACGTCGCGTGGCGCGCTCGCGTCGTGGGCGCGGCGGTCGTCGAACTCCGGGCCCCAGGAGGGGCCGCTCGGTGCCTCGGTCATGGTCCATGTTCTGACCGGGCGGGGACGGCCCGCCACCGGGGGCGGGCCACCCGGCTGACGGGGTCGCCGAGGCGGTTGCCGACGTGCCTACTTGCCGCCGGCGGCCTTCGCCACCTTCGCCGCCTTGTCCGCTTTGGCCGCCGCCTTCATCTCCTGCTTGTGGGCGCGGACCTTGGTCAGCGACTCGGGGCCGGTGATGTCGGCGACGGACCGGAAGGACTTGGGCTCGCCGTACGCCCCGGCCGCCTCTCGCCACCCCTTCGGCGTCACCCCGAGCTGCTTGCCGAGCAGGGCCAGGAAGATCTGCGCCTTCTGCTTGCCGAACCCGGGCAGCTCCTCAAGGCGCTTGAGCAGCTCGGCGCCGGTGCCGACGTCCTCCCAGACGCCGCTCGCGTCCCCGTCGTAGTGCTCGACGAGGTACTGGCACAGCTGCTGGATGCGCTTGGCCATCGAGCCTGGGTAGCGATGCACGGCCGGCTTCTCGGAGAGCAGCGCGGCGAAGGCCTCGGGGTCCCGCGCCGCGATCTCGTGGGCGTCCAGATCCTCGGTCCCGAGCCGGTCCGCGATCGTGCGCGGCCCCTTGAACGCCCACTCCATCGGCACCTGCTGGTCGAGCAGCATCCCGACCAGCGCGGCGAGCGGGGAACGGCCGAGGAGTTCGTCGGCGGCAGGGTCCTGGGCGAGGTGAAGGGTGACGTCCATGACCCCGATGATGCCTCCGCGCGGGTCAGAGCTCCACGTGAGGGCTGCCGAGCGCGGCGCCGAAGTAGCCCTTCACGCCGTGCACGGTGATGCCGGTGCTCTTGCCGCAGATGTTGGCCGAACCCTTGAGCACGGGGCCCGAGGCCGAGCCGCGGGCGACCCAGACGCAGCCGTCGCTGTTCTCCGTGGGGGCTCCTACGACCGTCTCGGCCTTGCCGTCCTTGTTCAGGTCGGCGAGGTGGACGGCCGCGCCGAACTGGTCCCCGGTCTCGACCGTGCCGGGCACCCCCGCCGTGTCCTGGGTGTATCCGGCGGCCTTGGCGGTGGTCAGGCCGGCGGCGGAGCCGCGCAGCAGGACAGCCGTGCCGGCCGTCTTGTGCGTGCCGACGCCTTCGCCGGGGGCGCCGACGAGGACATCGGCGTATCCGTCCTTGTTCACGTCGCCGATGCTGAGGGACTGGCCGAACATGTCACCGTTCTCGGCGGCGCCGGGCACGCCGGCGGTGTCCTGCTGGTAGACCTTCGGCTTCTGGCCGGCGGTGATGCCCTGCGCGCTGCCGTAGAGGACCTGGATCTCGCCACCGCGGTGGGCCCAGCCCGCCGGGCCGCCGGACATGGAGTCGTCGGTCGAGATGCCGGTGACGAGGTCGCCGTAGCCGTCGCCGTTGATGTCGCCGATCGCGCCGGCGTGGCCGTCGGCGTAGGGGAGCTCGACGCGGCCTTCCTGTTCCGTGATGACGTACACCGGCCCGCGGAGGTCGCCGTCCGTGGGGCCGGGCAGCCAGAACTGTTCGGCCTTGCCGTCGCCGTCGACGTCGCCCATCACGACGCCACGGGTCGCGCCGAAGTCCGAACCCCGGTCGTCGTAGGTGCCCTTGCCGGCGCGGGTGAACGGGCCGCGGTAGGTCGCGCCCTCGCAGTCCGAGCCGATGGCCGCGTCCGGTACGCCGTCGCCGTCCACGTCGCCGGTGGCCAGGGACATGCCGTAGCGGCAGTACGTCCTGCCGTCCCCGAACCCGGTCGGCGGGGCGATGTTCGCGCCGCCCTTCAGACCGCTCGGGCCGCCCCATACGACGGTCACGGTGCCCCGCGACGACTTGCCGCTCACGCCCTCGTCCGGGGCGCCGACGATCAGGTCCGCGTATCCGTCCCGGTCCAGGTCGGCGCTGGTCACCGTGGTGCCGAAGCCGTCGTACTCCTCGGGGTCCCCGGGAATTCCCGTCGTAGCCTGGGTGATGACCGTCCGCCGCGTCGCACCGACCGTCGACGCCGAGCCGTACAGCACGACGACCGAACCGGCGGCCTCCACACCGCCGTTGGCGGCATCCGGCGCCCCGATCGCCAGGTCCCGGTACCCGTCCCCGTTGAAGTCGTCCTGTACGGCAGCCGTGTTGGCCCCCTTGTAGGGCGAGGCTGCCGACGACGACACCGGGGTGAGCGGGACGGCGACGGCGGCGGCGAGCACGACGGCCGTGGCGACAGCTCTGCGCAAGGGGGTACTCCTCGGTCGGGACAACAGGCGTACGCCTGGACACGCGAAGCACGCGGATGGTTGTACGCCCCGCAGCCGCGTCCCGCAGTCGCCCCGCCGCTACGCCCGCCAGTACCCCAGCGCGTGCAACCGCTCCCGCCGCACCCCCAACTCCTTGCGCACGTACGACGACAGGGCCCGCGTGGTCGTCGTGTCGCAGGTGATCCAGACGTAGGGGTCGGCGCTGCTCTTCAGCAGGTCGGGGAGTTCCGCGCGTACCCGCTGGGCGAGTTGGCCCCTGGCGAGGCGACGGACCTCGTGGAGTGACGGGTCGGTGCGGAACGGCAGGCCCTCGGTCTCGCCCTCGAACCAGATCGTCGCCGGCACCTTTGAACCCGGCGAACCCACCGCCCCCAGCAGGGAGTTGATCGCCGGGAGTGACGCCGGGTCGCCGATCGCGAAGAGGTGGGAGGGGGCCGGGACGGGCTCCTCGAAGCCCGTGCCCTGGACCGTGGCCTCGATGGTGTCGCCGGGCTTCGCCGAACGCGCCCAGTCGCTCGCGCGGCCCTCGTGCAGGGCGAATTCGAGGCCGAAGGTGCCGGCCGCCGGGTCGGGGTCGACCAGGGTGTACGCCCGCTGGTGCGGCCTGCCCGCGTTGTCGAACCAGAGCCGGACCCACATCGTCGGGTGGACGCCGGTCGCCGCGAGCATGCCGCCGTCGGTGAGGCGGAGCCGCCGGTAGTGCGGGGTGACGTCCTCGGCCCTCGTCACCGTGAACGCGAAGTCCTTCGCGCGCAGCAGCCGGAGAACCGCGCCCTCCCAACCGCGCCCCTGCACCATGGTCTCTTCACCCTTCGCGTACGCTTCCCCCATCAGTAACTTAGGCAAGGCTAACCTAAAGAGCAGCCGTGGAACAGGGAGGTCAGAGGGTGTCGACCCAGATCTACCGCGATACCTGGGGAATCCCCCATCTGCGCGCCGGCAGCGCCGACGCACTCTCCCGCGCCCAGGGACGGGTCACCGCCCGCGACCGTGCCTGGCAGTTGGAGGTCGAACGGCATCGCGCGCAGGGCACCTCGGCCGCCTTCCTCGGCCCGGACGCCCTGCCCTGGGACCTCTTCGCCCGCCGCGTCCGCCTCGACGACACGGCGAGGCGTTGTTTCGCCGCGCTGGAGCGACGGGATCCGGAGACCGCGCGCTGGGTCCGGGCGTATGTCGACGGCGTCAACGAGGGGCTGGCCGCGAGTGACGCCCCCGAGTTCGCCAAGTGCGGCCTCGCGCCCGGCCGTTGGGAGCCCTGGACGCCGCTCGGCGTCTGGCTCGGCACGCACATCCTGTTCGCGGGGTTCCCGGCGAAGCTGTGGCGCGAGGAGGCGGTACGGCACCTCGGGCCGGACGCCGTCGGGTTGTTCGCCACGGACGGGCCCGGCACCTCCGGCAGCAACGGCTGGCTGGTGAGCGGGGGGCGGACCACGACCGGGCTCGCCGTGCTCGCCGGTGATCCTCATCGCTTCATCGAGGAACCCGGTGTCTACCAGCAAGTCCACCTCTCCTGCCCGGAGTTCGACGTCGTCGGCCTCACTGTCCCCGGCGTCCCCGGCATCGCCCACTTCGGGCACACCGGCACGGTCGCCTGGGCCATCACCAACGCCATGGCCGACTACCAGGACCTCTACCGGGAACGGCTGCGCCGCACCGGCGCCGGCGTGGAAGCCCTTGGCCCGGACGGCAGTTGGCGGCGCGCGGCCCGGCACACGGAGATCATTGAGGTGGCGGGCCAGGAGTCCGTCGAGGTCGAAGTCGTCGAGACCGAGCGGGGGCCGGTCGTCATCGGCGGCCCGGAGGGACTCGACGGCGGAGTCACCGAGCCGCCCGGTACCCCGCCCCTCGCCGTCAGCCTCCGCTACCCGCCCCGTGTCACCGGCGACCTCGGCTTCACCGCCCTGCTCCCGCTCCTCCGAGCCCGCCAAGTCGCCGACGTGGACCGGGCGTTCGACGACTGGGCGGAGCCCGTCAACGTCGTCCAGGCCGCCGACACCGAGGGCGGACTGCTGCACCGGGTCGCCGGCAAGGTGCCGGTGCGCGCCGAGGCCAACCGCACCCGGCTCGTCCCCGCCTGGGAACCCGGTCACGAGTGGCACGGCTGGCACGAGCCCCCTCGCGGACAACTGACCGACGGCATCGCGGTCATGGCCAACCAGCGCGGCGCCGCCACTCCCCTCGGCGTGGAGTTCGCGCCGCCGCACCGCGCCGATCGCATCACCGCGCTGCTCGCCGAGCGCCGGAAGTGGTCCGCCGCCGACATGCCCGCGATCCACAGGGACACCCATCTCGGCTCCGCCGCACCCCTGTTGGACCACCTGGCCGCACTCACCGACCTCACCCCCGGGGCCTCCGCACTCCGCGACCGGCTGCTGACCTGGGACCGCCGCATGGACGCCGACAGCGCCGACGCCGCCGCCTACGCGGCCGTACGAGGGGCGGTCGTACGACGGCTCGCGGCGCACCCGGCGTTCGCCGCGCTTGCCGAGTCGCCCGCGTACCCGGAGGTGTTCCTGCCATGGCTCGCGCTGCTGCCGCGTGTGGGTTTCGCGCTCGAACACCTGCTGCGGGCCCGGGAGTTGTACGGCGTGGTCCGTCCGGCGGTCGTCCGGGCGGCGGTCGAGGAGGCGGCTGTCACACCGGCCGGCGTCTGGGGTGACACCCATCGCCTCACACCGTGGCGGGCGCTCGCCCAGACGACGGACACCGAGCGGCCGGGCCTCTCCGGCGACCACGACTGCGTGCTCTGCACCTCCTCCGTGCCGGGCCTCACCGACCTGAGCGCGCGGGGTCCGGCGGCCCGTTTCGTGTGGGACCTGGCCCGGCGGGAGGACAGCCTGTGGGTGGTGCCGACGGGGGCGTCGGGGGTGCCCGGCGCACCGCACCACCGCGATCAACTGCCCTTGTGGCTCAAGGGAGATCTCGTTCCGGTCGTCACCGACTTCACCCGACTCACCCTCGACGAGGAGACCGATGTCTGACCCGCGCACCACCACCCGCCGCCCCGTCCACTCCCAGCACGTCGACGGCTTCGGCACCGTCCGCGTCCTGCCCCTGGACGCGGCGGCCGACGCCGAGGTGATCCACCGCTGGGTCAGCGCGGAACGGGCCGCGTTCTGGGGCATGAACGGCCTCACCCGGGCCCAAGTCGCCGAGATCTACGCCCACATGGACACCTTCGCCACCCACCACGCCCACCTGGTGGTCAGGGACGGCGAACCGGTCGGGCTCCTCCAGACCTACGAGCCCGAGGCCGACCGCGTCGGCGACCGCTACGACGTACGACCCGGAGACATCGGCATCCACCTCCTCCTCGCACCCGCCGGACCGGGCGGCGACCGGCCCGGCTGGTCGGCGGCGGTGCTGGGCGTCCTCGTCTCCTACGTCCTGCTCGGTCTCGACCGGCGCCGGATCGTGGTCGATCCGGACGTGCGCAACGAGAAGGCGATCGCGCGGTTCCTGCGGCAGGGGTTCGTGGCGGGGCCGAGAGTCGTCCTGCCGGAGATCGACATCCCGGACGTGTACCTGCCCGCAAAGCACGCCCAACTGGCGTTTCTCCCTCGCGAGGTGGCCTTCCCGTAGCCTGCGGCGGCCTTCCCGACGCCTGAACCGGCCTTCCCGTAGCCTGCCGAAGTGACCGGAGTGACCCCAGAAGACCTCGTCGCCCACTACAACCTGGAGCCGATCCCCCGCGAGGGCGGCCTGTTCCGCCGTACCTGGGCGGGCCCGGAGCGGTCCGACGGCCGCCCGGAGGGCACGGCGATAGTCGCGCTGCTGAAAGTGCCCGACCACTCCGCCCTGCACCGCCTGCCCGGCGACGAGGTCTGGCACTTCTACCTCGGCGACCCGCTCGAACTCCTGCTCCTCGCCCCCGACGGCACCTCCCGCACGACGGTCCTCGGCCCGGACGTCCTGCACGGCCAGCACGTGCAGTTCACCGTGTCCGCCGGCACCTGGATGGGCGCGCGGGTGGTCGCGGGCGGCGCGTGGACGTTCTTCGGCTGCACGATGGCACCCGGTTTCACCTTCGAGGGCTACGAGCACGGCGACGCGGGCGAGTTGACCGCCCGCTACGCCCGCTCCCCGGCCGAGGCCGCCCGCATCACCGGGCTGTGCCGTCCATGAGCCGCCTGCTGGAGGGCCAGGTCGCCCTCGTCACGGGCGCGGGCGGCGGCATCGGCCGGGGCATCGCGCTGCGGTTCGCCGAGGAGGGCGCGGCGGCGGTCGCGGTGCACTGTCGTACGGCGGTGCGGGCGGCCGGTGAAGTCGCCGCGCGCGTACGGGAGTTGGGCGCCCGGTCCGTCGTACTGCAAGCCGATCTGACCGACGAGGACGCCTGCCGCGGACTGGTCCGCGAGGCGGCGGAGTGGGGCGGCGGGCGGCTGACGGCGCTGGTCAACAACGCGGGTGTACAGCCGACGCAGCCCCTGGACGGGATGACGGCGGCGGACTGGCGGGCGGTGGTCGACATGAATCTGATGAGCGTGTTCGCCTGCACGCAGGCGGCGGCCGAGGTGATGCGGGAGCAGGACGTGGATGGCGACGGCGGTGGCGACGGCGGTGGCGGCACGGTGACGCATATCGCGTCCATCGAGGCGAGCGCCCCGGCCCCGCTGCACGCGCACTACTCCGCGTCCAAGGCGGCCGTGGTGATGCACGCCCGGTCGGCGGCCCTGGAGTACGGGCCGTACGGCATCCGCGTCAACACGGTCTCGCCCGGTCTGATCGACCGGGAGGGGCTGGCGGAGGCCTGGCCGGAGGGGGTGCGGAGGTGGCGGGAGGCGGCGCCGACGGGGCGGCTGGGGCGCCCGGAGGACGTGGGGGACGCGTGCGTGTTCCTGGCCTCGCGCCTTGCCTCCTGGGTCACCGGGCACGACCTGGTCGTGGACGGCGGAGTGTTGGCGCGGCCCACATGGTGAGTGAAAGGGACGGTTCGCCCGTACATATGCGGAGGCCGGGAAGTCCGAAGACGGAGATGTGACGTGCGCCGACGACGGAATGAGGGACAGCGTTTTGGACACCACGGAGCCGGTCGACGGCGAGGAGTTCAAGGGCTGGTGCTGCTGGGCTCCCTGCTGGTCCTGCTCCTCCTCGGCACCGCGGGCACCGCGTCCGCGCACGCCGCCCTCGAATCCACCGACCCCGCCGACGGAAGCGTCCTCAAGTCCGCCCCCCGCTCCCTCACCCTCACCTTCTCCGAGTCCGTCGCCCTCCTCGACGACTCCTTCCGCGTCTACGACCCCGACAACCGGCGGGTGAGGACGAGTTCCGCGCACCACGCCAAGGACGCCGGTGACACGGCGAGCGTCACCCTCCCCGCCAAGCTCGGCACCGGCACCTTCACGGTCGCCTGGCGCGTGGTCTCGGCCGACAGCCACCCCGTCTCGGGCGCCTTCACCTTCTCCGTCGGCAAACCCTCCGCCACGACCACCCCGATCAGCACGGCCCCGAACGAGGACCCCCTCACGGGCAGCCTGTACGACATCGCCCGCTACTTCGCGTACATCGCCGCGGCCCTCCTCATCGGCACGGCCGCCTTCGTCACCCTGTGCCGCCCCCCGGACCCGTCCGTCCTCAACAAGCCGATCCTGACCGGCTGGTGGACCCTGCTCGCGGCGACCCTGGCCCTCCTGCTCCTCCGGGCCCCCTACGAGGCGGGCACCGGCCTGGCCACGGCTTTCGAACCCGCCGCGATCCCCAGGACGCTGACGACCCGCCCGGGCCTGGCACTCGCGGCCCGGCTGCTCCTGCTCGCCGCAACGGCCTTCTTCCTCCTACGACTTCGGGGGCGGGAGCGGTTCGGACGGGTGGCCCTGGGGACGGGTGCCGCCCTGGCGGTCGGGCTGGCGCTGACCTGGGCGTCGGCGGAACACGCGTCGGCCGGTATCCAGGTGCCGGTGGCCATGACGTCGGCGGTCCTGCATCTCCTGGCGATGGCGGTGTGGCTGGGCGGCCTGACGGCCCTGCTCACCGTGCTCTACCGCGCGCCGAACCTCGACGCGGCCCCGGTCGCCCGCTTCTCCCGGCTCGCCTTCGCCGCGGTGACCGTGCTGGTCGCCACCGGCGTCTACCAGTCCTGGCGGGGCCTCGGCTCCTGGAACGCCCTGACCGGCACCTCGTACGGCCGCATCCTGCTGGTGAAACTCGGCGCGGTGGCCCTGCTGCTCGCGGTGGCGGGGTGGTCGCGGCGGTGGACGGCGCGGATGGTGGAGGCGGAAGTGCCGGTCCACGTACCGGAGTTGGTGCGGGCGGGGGCGGACGGGGCGACGACTTCCACGGGCACGGGCACAGGCACGGGCACGGGCACGGGCACAGGCACAGACACAGGTACGGGTGAGGGCGTCGCGGACCCCGGTGACGGCTCCCCGGACCGGTACCGGCGTGGTCTGCGCCGCTCGGTGCTGTGCGAAGTCGCCGTCGGGGTCGCGGTGTTGGTGATCACGACCGTGCTGACCACCACGCTGCCGGGCCGGGCGGCGGCGGACGCGCAGCAGACCGCGACCCCGGCCGGGATACCGGCGGCCTCCGTCACCACCGTCCCCTTCCGCGTCGGCGACGCCGGCGGCAAGGTCCAGATCACCCTCGACCCCGGACGCGTCGGCCAGAACTCCGTCGAGGCGGTCGTCTACGGCCCCGACGGCGGCTTCGCCACCGTCCCCGAACTCCGCCTCTCCTTCACCCTCGCCGCCCAGAAGATCGGCCCCCTCGACGCCAACGTCAAGGACGAGGGCGGCTATTGGGGGACCAACTCCCTCAACCTGCCGATCGCCGGGACGTGGACGATGAAGGTCACGGTCAGGACGACGGATGTGGACCAGGTGAGTGTGTCGCGGGAGGTGCGGATCGTGAGGTAGCCGGGGTGCGCGGTCACGTCGGCTGCTTGCTGGCCCGCCACTCCAGTGCCTGGGTCTCCTCGGTGAACTCGATCAGGTGCTGGCCGGTGAACGGCCGTAGCGCGTCCCGTACTTCGGTCGGGGTGGCGTGGAAGAACTCCTTGCGGCTGTTCACCTGGTTGACCCGGCGCGGGGCGGACTGCTGGTGGAGTTCCGATCGCCCATACCGATGAGGTCGGGTGCCAGTAACCGCCCGGAGGCCACGCCCGGCAGGACGTTCCGCCACAGGTGCGACGAGGCCGGGTTGCCGTGCAGGAAGACGATCGGTGCTCCGGTGCCGGACTCCCGGTGGGAGACGGCCGAGTCCAGGACGCGCGTCATGTGCGAGGCCGTCACCGGAACGCCGCCGCATTGCGCTCCGCCCAGGCCGCGAACGCACCCGGCGCCCGCCCCAGCACGCGCTCGACATCCGGACTCACCCGCCGCTCCTCCTCGGTCGGGTCGCCCAGCAGGGCCAGCGTGCCCTCGACCACGGGCAGTGGCATGAACCGGGCCATCACCTCGTGCGCCTCCGCGCGGGACTGTTCCGTGAAGGTCACCGGCTCGCCCAGGGCCGCCGCTATCGCCGCCGCACGCGCGCGGGGTGTCGTCGGGGCGGGGCCGGTCAGGGTGTAGGTCGCGCCCGTGTGCGCATCGCCGCGCAGGACGGTGGCGGCGACCGCGGCCACGTCGTCCGGGTCCACGAAGGGCAGGCCCACGTCGCCGAAGGGCGCCGCCGCCGTGCGCCCGGCGCGGATCGACCCGGCCCAGGCGAACGCGTTGCTGTCCAGCCCGCCCGACCGCAGGATCGTCCAGTCGAGCCCCGACTCCCGTACGGCCGCCTCGAATTGGCGCGGATGCGCGTACGCCTCCGGCCGGGTCGCCGCCCCCTGCGAGGACAGCAGCACCACCTTGCGGACACCGGCGGACTTGGCCGCGTCCAGGATGTCGTACGGCCGCTCGCCCGCCACCAGCAGGAACAGCGCCCGCGCTCCCGCGAACGCGCCCCGCAGACCGTCCGGTTCGGCCAGGTCGGCGGCCACCGTGCCCGGCCCGCCGATGTGCCGGGCCACGGCCGTCACCTGGACCTGGTCCTCCGTGAGCAGTCGTACCAGTGTCCGCCCGACGTTCCCGGTCGCACCCGTCACCACGATCATGTCGATACCCCCGCCGTCGTTTGTATGAGTTAGTCGGCTGACTAACTCCGCTGGGAACGACGCTAGCACGATGGACCCGCCTGTTGTCTATAGTTAGTCAGGTGACTGACTCAAAGGATTCCCGGACCGCCACCGCCACCGCCACCGCCGTCGGCAAGCGGCAGCGTCTGACGACCGCCACCGCACGGGTCCTGCACGAGCAGGGCGTGGAGCGCACGACCATCGCCGACATCGCCCGCGCCGCCGACGTCCCGACGGGCAACGTCTACTACTACTTCAAGACCAAGGACGAGCTGATCGAGGCGGCCCTCTCCGAGCACACCGACTCCCTGGAGACCCTGACCGCCCGGCTCGACCGGCTCCCCGACCCGCGCGCACGCCTCAAGGCCCTCATCGGCGGCTGGGTCGACCAGAAGGACATCGCGGCCCGCCACGGCTGCCCCATGGGCACCCTCGCCGTAGAGCTGGACAAGCGGTACGAGGGCGGTCTCGATCTCGCCGCGGGGCAGGTCATACGGCGGCTGCTGGACTGGGTGGAGCAGCAGTACCGGCAGCTCGGCGCGGCCGATCCCGAGGGGCTCGCGCTGACCCTTGTGAGTGCCTACCAGGGCATGTCGCTGCTCTCCAACGCCCTGCGCGACCCGGAGATCATGACCCGTGAAGGGGCCCGGCTGACAAGGGAGTTGGACGCCCTGACCGTGGCCTGAGGGGCGACGGGGAACCCCCCTACTGCTGTCCCCGGATGCGCTGCGCGACCTCGCTGTTCTCGGTCTCCCACCAGGGGCGGACGAGTTCCGGGCCGCCGGTCGCCGCAGTCGCCTCCGCCGGTGTCGCCCGGACCAGTTCCGTGTCCAGGCGGCGGTCCAGGGCGACCGTCTCGGCGCGTTCGGTGCGGGCCCACTGGACCAGGATGGCGAGGAGGAAGGGGACGGCGACCAGTTCGGCGATGCCGACCATCGCGCCGCCGCCGAGCTGTTGGTCGTGCTGGACGTCGGGTGCCCAGGACGGGGAGTGCTTCAGGTACCAGGCGCCGGCGATCAGCGTGCCGTGGGTCATCACCACGATGCCCGGCACCGCGTCGATGATCCCGTCGACGAACACCAGCCCCGCCCGCACCGGATGCGTGCACCAGGCGGGCAGCGCCTCCTCGCGGGTGAGCACCGGCAGGACGAACAGGCTCCCGGCGAGCAGCAGTTGGAGGTACATCAGCTGGTGCAGCCAGTCGTTGGCCAGGGCCGTCTCGAAGTACGGCGTGAAGTAGATCGTCAGCTCGGTGGTGAGGACGAGGGCCGTGCTGACCAGGGGGAAGGTGAGCAGTCGTAGGAGGCGGCCGGTCAGCGCTGCCTGTGCTCGCGCGGCGGCGCGTTCGGGCAGGGCTCGCAGGGCCAGCCGCAGCGGATCGCCGAGGGCCAGGCCGAGCGGGGCGATCAGGTCCAGGAGGACGTTCTGGACGGCGGCCGGCCAGAACAGCACCCGGTCGTACACGGCGAGCGCGGACATCGTGGCGACCACGAGCGTGCCGAGACCGAGCACCGCGAACGCGGCGGTCCGCGCCACCGGCCAGGCCTCGCCGCGACGCCTCAGCCGCAGTACGCCCCACCCGTACAGGCCCCCGAGGAGCACGACGAGCAGCAGCGCCGGGACGTCCGCCTGCCAGGACGAGAACAGTCGTGCCACGGTGAGCTGCGGCGGTGTCTCCATCGCGATCTACCTCCACGGCCGGCCTGCCGGTTGTGCCGGTTCTGTCGGATCTGCCGCAGCACTCTATGCCGCGCGGCACCGCGGCGAGGACCCGCCCCCGTGGCCCGGGGCGCACGCGGCGGTCCCGCCCCCCGGGGTTCGTGCGCCCGACCGGCCACCCGTACGCGATCCACCGCCGCGCCTCTACGACGGTGCGCCGCCGCGCCGCTACGACGGTGCGCGCAAGGCGTCCACCGGCTCCATGCGGGCGGCGCGCAGCGAGGGGTAGAGCCCCGCGAGGAGTCCGACGAGGGCGCCGGCGAGTGGGGCGCCGAGGGCGAGGCGCAGGTCCAGTACCGGTGTCCACTCCTTGAGGACGGCGACCGACACCACGACCGCGATGCCCAGGGCCGCGCCGACGACCCCGCCGAGCAGCCCGATGGTCGTCGATTCGAGCAGGAACTGTCCGGCCACCTGTCTGCGCGAAGCCCCCAGCGAGCGGCGCAGCCCGATCTCGCCGACGCGTTCCATGACCGTCACCAGGGTCACGTTGGCGATGCCGATCGCGCCGACGACGAGGGAGACCAGCCCGAGGACGAGGAAGAGGCTGTCGGTGTCGTTCTGGACGCCGGCGCGTGCCTTGGACAGGTCGGGCGGTGCCACCACGGCGAGCGAGTCCTGGTGTCCGGGCGCGAGCGCGATCGGTGCCTGGCGTGCCACCTGCCTGGCCGCGCCCAGCGCGGTGTCGACGAGGACGCGGGTGATGTCCCGCAGCCCGATCCGGTCGGCCGCGGTGGTGGGCGGCACCATCACGGCGGTGGACAGCCGCTCCTCGCGCCGGATCCCGCCGAGGATGCCGATCACGGTGTACGACTGCCCCTTGAAGAAGACCGCCGGCGCGTCCTCCACCCGCTTGATCCCGAGCAGCCGGGCCGCCTGGTCGCCGAGCACCACCACCTGGTCGTGCCGGGCGATGTCCCCGGCGTCGTAGAACCGTCCCGCCGTCATCGCCCCGTGCACGGCGGTCGGCAGACCCGCCGACGCGGCGATCACGGCGAGGGTCTGGCCGGACAGGTCGCCGGGCGCGGTCACGTCGTTGGACCGCACCAGGACGCTGTCGGTCGCGTCCGAGTCGGCGAGCGCGGCCACCGACTCCACACCCGCCAGCCGCCGTACGGCATCGGTCCCCGACCAGGGCACCAACGGCCCGGCGTCCTCCTCGCCGGGCAGCCGCTCCGGCACGGTCACGGTCACCGAGGTCGCGGTGAGGGCGTCGAAGCGGCCGACGATCTGGTTGCCCGCGGTGGACGCCACCCCGATGGTGATGACGAGGGTGGTGATGCCGAGGACCGTGCCGAGCGTGGTCAGCGCGGACCGCACCGGCCGGGCGAGGACACCGGCGAGGGCCTCCGTCCACAGGTCCCGGGGGTCCATCCAGGGTCGTTCGACCTTCCCCTCCCCGCGTATCACCCGGCCTCCTCGGCCAGGCGCCCGTCGGTGATACGGACCCGGCGCCCCGCCCGCCGACTGACCGCCTCGTCGTGCGTGATCACGACCAGGGTCATGCCCTGGGCGCACAGGTCGTCGAAGAGTTCCAGTACGGAGAGGGTGTTCTCGGTGTCGAGGTTGCCGGTCGGCTCGTCGCAGAGCAGCAGCGCCGGGTCGCTGAGCAACGCCCGTGCGATGGCGACCCGTTGACGCTCACCGCCGGACAGCCGGTCGGGCCGGAAGCCCACCCGGTGCCCCAACCCCACCTGTTCCAGGGCCTGATGGGCGCGGGCGAGCCGGCTGCCGCGCCCGAGTCCGGGGCGCGGTCTACGGTAGGCCTCGGCCAGCATGACGTTCTCGTCGACCGTCCGGTACGGCAACAGATGGAAGGACTGGAACACGAACCCGATCCGGCTCCCGCGCAACGAGGTCCGCTCCAGGTCGCCGAGCCCGGTGGTCTCCACCCCGTCCAGCAGATACGACCCCGCCGTGGGCCGGTCCAGCAGCCCCAGCGTGTTGAGCAGCGTCGACTTCCCGGAACCGGACGGCCCCACGATGGCCAGATGCTCTCCGCGCCGCACGGTCAAGTGCACGTCGCGCAGGGCGTGCACGGGCGGTTCGGAGGGGAACGTCCGCTCCACGCCGGTGAGTTGGATGACGGACGTGGTGGTGTCGAAGGCGCAGGGGACACCGGCGGGGCCGGGCATGTCGGCGGGGCTGGGGATCACTCGCCCACCACCACCCTCTCGCCCGCCTTCAACGCGCCCCCGGAGGGCGTGACTTCGACGATCCCGGCGGCGGAGAGCCCGACGGTGACATGGACGTCGGTCACGGTGGCGCCGCGCTCGACCTCGACCCGGGCACGTCCGTCGGACGAGGTGTGGATCGCGGCCATCGGCACGGTCAGCACCTTGCCGTCGGAGGCGCCGACCTTGACGGTCACCTTCACGGCGGCCTCGGCCTGCCCGGCGAGCGGACCCGGTTCCGGGACGGTGATCCGTACCTGGACGGCGGCCGTCGGGTCGGAGGCGGAGTCGGTGGCGGAGGGGGCCGTAGTGGAAGAAGCGGGGGTGGCGGACTCGTCCCCTACGACGTCCACCGTGCCCTTGGCCGTCTTGCCGTCCGTCGTGGTCAGTTCGGCGGTCATGCCGTGGTGCAGGAGTTGGGCGTCGGTGCCGGGGACGGCCGCCTGGACCACCAGGTCGGAGCTGGTCACGGTGCCGATCTGGGCGGACGGGGTGTCGCCCGTCTGCACGCTCACCTTGTCCAGCCGCGCGGGCAGCTTCGGCAGGAAGACGACCTCGCCGGCCGGGACCTTCGTACCGTAGGCGGCCTTGAAGCCGCTGAGCGCGTCGTTCGCCAAGTCCAGTGCTTTCTGGGCGGACTTGACCTGGAGCTTGTGGACCTGCTGGTCGGTACTGGACTGCGGGGCCGGGGTGCCGGCCGAACTGCTCTCGCCCGAACCGGCCTCCGTGGCACCGCTGTTGGTGGTGAGAAGTGCCTCCTGCGCGGCGGAGACGGCCTGTTCGAGCGAGCCGAGCTGCTGCTGGTCGGCGGGGCTCGGCTCCTGGGGGTCGTATCCCTTGCCCTTGTACCAGTCGGCGACGGCGTTGGCGGTGCCCTGCCCGTACGTCCCGCTGATGGCACCCGGGTCGAACCCGAGCCGTTTCAGGGCTTTCTGAAGCTGTGTCACATCGTTGCCCGAAGTGCCGGGTCCCAGCGCGCGGTACATCGGCACGGAACCGCCGAGCGCGAACACCGGGCGGCCGTTGACCGTCATCAGTACGTCACCCTCCTTGATCTTCGTACCGGCGACCGGCGCCTTGGTGACGCGCTGCTCGGCGCCCTCGCCGTCCGCGCCCGAGGACGTTCCACTGCCCACGGGCCCGGCCAGTGACAAGGGCCGCGGCGAGGCGAACTCGACCGACCCGGTCGCCACCACACTCGCGGTGAGCGACTGCCGTACGACCGCCACCGTCACCGGACCGGCCTTCGGCGCCCGGTGCGAGGCGGCGGCGTCGGCGGGCGACCGCACCTGCGTACCGGCGAACCAGCCCCCCGCCCCGACCAGCACGACCGCCCCGACGACGACCCCAAGTCGCCTACGACTACCGCCGATTCCCTTCTTGTCGACGCGGCTCATCCGTTCTCCCCGTAGTAGGGCTTGGCCTTCTCCTCGCCGAAGTAGGCGGCGCGGAACTTCCTGCCGCAGTCGAGGTCCTTCAGGGCGATGCCGATGTCCTTGTTGAGGAGGGGCAGTGCGTCCTCCTTGCTCAGCGACGTGAAGTTCTCCGGCAGCTTCCGGGCGATGTCGAGGCGGACCATGGTGACCATGCCGGTCGGCTGGGTGGTGGAGACGGAGATGCCCTGCCCGGTCAGACAGGTCGCGAACTCCTGGGCGAGCTGGACGAGTTGGGGATCACCGTTGAGCGCGAGGCCGTTGGCGTGGTTCGCGTCGGCGCGGGCCTTCTCCGCCTTCTTCTCGGCCGCGGCACTGAGCGCGGGACCGTACGCCGCGACCCGCCCGACCTCCGAACACCCGCCGACCTTCTCCTCGGCCTTGGTCTTCGCCGGCGGACCCTCCAGGGCGATGTCGTACGCCTTCTTCTGGGCGTCGGTCAGCCCGTCCTCGTCATGGTCCAAGGGGGCGGTCCTCTTGGCCACATTGGCTTTGCTGTACGGCACGTTGACGTCGTCGGGGTAGACGGCGCCGGCGTAGTACCCGAAGCCGTACTTCTGCCGGAACTTCTTCGCCTGCGCGTAGTCCTCCCCGTCGACCGCCGAGACCGGATCGGCCGCCGCGGACGAGATCTGCGCGTGCGGGGTGTAGGCGAAGCCCTGCTTCTTCATGCAGACCGCGATGGCGTTCTCCTGGATGTACTCCTTCTTGGTCGCGTCGTCCACGCCGTCCGGGACGGTGAGTTGTACGGCTCCGTTGGCGGCGGTCGTGGTGGCGGTCCCGCCCGAACCGGCGCTTGAGGACGCCGACTTGTCGCCTCCGCCACCGCAGGCGGCGAGGAGGGGGAGGAGGCCTAGCAGGCCGAGGGTCAGGGCGGACGTACGTGCTCTGGGCGTGCCGACTCCGGGCGCGCTACTTTTGGGCATGCTCATGCCATGTGCTCCTTCGGGGTTGATCAAGGGATGTGCGGGGGAGGTCTGTCACCTCGGCCGCCGGTCACCTTCAGCCGCCGGTCTCTTTCAGTCGCCGGTCTCCTTCACGGCGTCGAAGATGCGGGGGTCGGTGGCCAGTTGGACGAGCGGACCCGTTCTCGCGGCGCTGTGGTTCCTGCCGGTGGCCGCCTGGTCGAGCAGGCCCGCGACCACCGTCACGGTCCATCCGCCCGGGGTCAGACAGGTGACGCCGGTGGCCCAGGACGAACGCGTCCCGGTGCCGCTCGGCGTAGGCTGTGCCGCACCCGCCACGAGGAAGTTCAGCAGGCTGCCCTCCCCGTGCCGGGTCAGGGTGCACCGGGAGATCAGGCCGTTCCACGGGGAGCCGAGCACGTGTCCGGTGCGATCCGAGCAGGCCCGGGTCCGGTGGGCGTACGACGGGTCCACGGTGGTCCGACCGACGCTCACATAGAGGTCGTTCACGCCGCCGTCGGCGGTGATCAGCTTGAAGTACCGTCCGGGGCGCAGGGGTTGGCGCGGATTCCCGGCCGCGATCCGGGTGCCGTTGCCGGCCGGGATGATCGACTGGAGCAGCTCCAGCGACGGATACCAGACCGTCGACCGCCCGGCGGGCAGCGTCGGCGTACTCTCCGGCCGAGGCGCGAGCAGCGCGTGCCCGCCGACCGCGAGCACCCCCGCCAGCACCGCGGCGCCCAGCGTCGCCCCGACCCGTCGCCGCCGACGCATCCGCGTACCGCGTACGACCGCGCCCGGCACCAGATCCGGCATGGGCGGCTCCGCACCGGAGGCCAGCCCGCCCAGGGCTTCGGCCAGGGCGGACTCGTACGCGTGCTGCTCCGCCATGTGCTGCTGCGTCACGTGCTGCTCCGCCATGTGCCGCTCCGCGAACTCGTCACCTGCCTTTCCGCTCATGCTCACCACTCCGCTTGCAGATAGCTGGTGTCAGGGCTGGTGCCGGGGTCGGGACCAGGGCCGGTTCCGGTTCCGGTTCCGGTTCCGAAGTCCTTGCCCGAGTCGGCCAGGATGTGCCGCAGGGTGCCCAGACCCCGGGAGGTCTGGCTCTTCACCGTGCCGACGCTGCACCCCAGCGCCACCGCCGTGGCCTCCACGCTCTGGTCCTCCCAGAACCTCAGCACCAGCACCGCCCGCCCGCGCGGCGGCAACTGGCGCAGGGCGTCCAGCAGGGTCAGCCGCAGATCCGGATCGGAGGGCGGGGCCACCACGTCCTCCTGATGCGCCCCGGTCCGCTCCCACCAGCGCCGGCGCCGCGTCTCGTCGATGAACGTCCGGTACAGCACCCGCCGGGCGTACCCGTCCGGCGACTCCAGCTGGCGCACCCGACGCCACACCGCGTACAGCTTCGCCAACGCCGTCTGGGTCAGGTCCTCGGCCAAGTGCCAGTCCCCGCACAGCAGATGAGCCGTGCGCCGCAGATGCGCCTGCCGACTGCGGGCGAAGTCGTCGAAGTCGAGCCCGAGTTCGCGGACACCACCGACGTCATCGACACCACCGACGCCACCGGCATCGCCTGCGTGGGAGACGCCCTGTCCGACCGGCGTTCGGATCACAGGCCACCTCCACCCGGCACCGGCGCGGTGCGCGGTGAGAAGTACTTCATGCTTGAGGAACGGGGGCGCCGGCTCAGGAGGTTGTCACCTCACGAGAAGTTTTTTTCCACGACAATCACGGCAGCAATGGACGTGGACGACGGGGGTGGCAGCGGTGGATGGTTCGCGGAGCGGGACTCCGTCGTCGGCGGAGCTGCGCTATCGCGTGACCGTGTGGCAGCGAATAACACCCGTTGTGCCCATGGCTGTTCTGAGCGTGGCCCTTACCCTGACGTCCTTGACGGAGAAACCGCCCCCGGACGCGGTGACCGCCTGGCTGGCGATCTGGTTCGGCCTGCTGGTCGTGGGTGCCCTGCTCCCCTCCTACTTCGGCATCACCCTCACCCCGTCTGCGGCCGTGGTCCGCAACATCCGCCGTAGAACCATCCCTTGGGCCGACATCCAGGCCGTCCGGATCGAATCGATCCTGGGCACGAGGACGGTCGTCCTCTACGAGGTGAACGGCCGCAGCACCCGCCTACGGGCCCCCGCCACCGGCTTCCTCGCCTGGGACCGCCGCTTCGAGGAGAAGTTCCACGTCATAGGAACCTGGTGGCTGACCCACCGAGGCCCCGACTGGACCCCGGCCCCACCCCCACGGGCCTGGTGGACCACCCCACCGCCCCCGGACCAGAACCCGTTCGCCCCGCCCAAGTAGCCCGGCGCGGTGTGCCGGCGACGAGGCTGTCGGTGTGTGGCAGGCCGGCCGGACCGGCTGAACAGGACCGTCAGCAGGTTTCCGGCAGCCGGTGCGGCGCGTAGGTCTCCACCGCTTCCAGCCGTTCCCGTCTCGACGGGTTCACCATCACCCGACCCGCCACGGTCACTTCAGCGGTCGGGGCTGCTCACTTCACATCGACGTAGTCGGTCCAACCGGTCGTGGCCCGGGTGAGGTTCGTACCGGCGAAGTCGTAGCGGTACGCGCCGTCCGCCGTCGCTTTCACGGTGGCCGTGGCCCAGCCGTTCCGGTCGGTCTTGATCTTCTTCAGTGTGACGAAGGGGCCGCTCGTGCCCTTGCGGTACTGGAGGAGCACCTGGTGCCCGATGAGGGGCACGTTCTTGTGCTTCTCCCAGCTGGCGACGGTCATCTGGGCCTTGACCGTGAGGTTCTTGCCTTTCTTCACCACCGATACCATCACCCTTTTCAACCGATACCATCACCCTTTTCATTCGGGCATGACACTTTCGGGCATGACACTCATGACACTCATGACACTCATGACGCCGTGGATGCGGGAGAGGGTGAAAACGCGCTCGGCCTCCCGCAGGTGGCACCAGGCTTCCAGGTAGGGCGGGTCGAGTTCGAGCCGGCTGAGGGTACGCACAGTCTGCTGGCCCGAGGTGGCGACGTATTCGACGGTGATGGGCTGACCGACATCGATGGCATACGCGAGCTGGCGGATGTCGCTGTACGGCAGGCGCTTCGCCCACCCCGCGACGATCTCTTCGGTGTCCGTGGCGAAGGGAAGTCCCCCGTCGAACGGCGCGGGTTCGGGAATCGTGAGCGGGGCGGTCAGCAGCTGGTTCGCCAAGGCGTTCGGGTCGACGGCGGCGGGTGCCGTCGCGCGCGTGGCGGCGACAGCGATGCGGCCGCTGTCCCGCGTGCTGGTGCCGCGTGGAGTGGGAACGCGAGCGGAGGCGGCCCGCTGCGGCCGGGCTTTCTCGATGCGCACCGTGCCCTCGGCCGTCTCGGCGACAGGGGCGTATCCCTCGGCCCGGAGCGCGGCGAGGGTCGTGTCGATCGGGCTGCGGCTGATGAGCACTGTCGGCGCCAGCTGCCGCAGTCCGAGCCCGGCGAGCCCTCGGTGGGCGGCGAGTTCGGCCAGGAGCACGGGCTCGTCGCCGTGGATGACGCAGGCGGCAGGGGCGATGCGCACACGTCCGTGGCCGCGCGCGGTGTCGGCGATCAGATACGACAACGGCTGTGGCAGGGGCCCGCCGGCGACAGCGGCCAGGTCGGCTGTGATGTCCTCGGGGATGCGGCCGGCATCCAGAGCCCGGCGGATGCCGCCGGCGCTGAACCGCCACACCGACGCCGTGCCGCTGGTCTCTCGATCGGCGACGGAATCCAGGAGCGCGGTCAGTCGCGCGGACGGCGTGCCGGTGACGACGGCGGTGAGGTCGGCGCCGATCCGGGCCACTGCCGTGGCCGAGGGGACCAGTCGCTGGCACTCGATGCTCAGCCCCTCCGTGTCGCCGGTCCGCAGGTGGATGCCGAGAGCGGACAGGGCGCCACGCGCGAGTACCCCGAGGAGTTCGGCCTCACGGATCACGGCGGCGAACGGCGTTCCGTCCTGAGGTGACGAGTGGGCGAGGGGGCGGTGCCAGGCGATCAGCGGCCCCAGCTCCGCGGCGACTCGCGCGCCCTGCCCTGCCGGGAGCTGTGCCGCCGCGGCCAACAGCCCGAGGCGGGCCTGCGCACAACCGCCGCAGGGAGGTGCCCCGGCGACGGCGGGGAGCGCTCTGTTGTCCTCGTCCCGTGCCTGGGTGGGGGTGAGCGGCAGGTTCTGCCACGCCTGGAGCAGCACCGCGAACTGTTCCGGGGGTTCCTGTTCCGCCCAGGCGTCGTACGCCTCGGTGGGGGCCACCCGGTCGCCGTCCCGGCCCAGTAGCCCAGCGGCGTACGAGGTCTCCAGGGTGATGCGCACGACAGCGTCGTCGGCCTGGGCCGCCTTGCCGATCCGGGCCAGTTCCCGCGCACCCACCCCACCGGACTTCAACCGGGCCGGTGGGGTTGCCGAGCAGGCCGCCAGGACCGAGGCGGCATGGGCTACGAAGGCCGTGGCCGCGGCCGATGCTTCACGATCGGTCTCCGTCGGGGTGACAGATGCCGGCCGGGGGCACGGTGGGACGGGCTCGAACGGGGCGTGCCAGCCGGGCCCGCGCAGCGCGAGTGCCACCTCGGCGGGCATACGCGCCGGGCCGTATCGGTGCCGGTCGTGGATCAGGAACCCCCGGTCCAGTGCCCAGCGCGCGCCCGGTTCGAGCTCGGGCCCAGGAAACCCGGACACGACGAACTGCGGTTGCCTCGCCGAGGTCCGCGCCAGGCGGTCGAGCAGTTTCCGGGCGGTCTCGGGGGCCTTTGCGACCACGGAGGCGATCTGCTCCGGGTCGCTGTGGTGCTCCACCAGGGCGGCCAGTCGCTGCGGCTTGGCGCCCGGCGGCTTGAGGCCCAGTGTCACCAGCATGCCGCGCAGTTCGTCGGAGGTCGTGCCCGCGAGCAGTTCCTCCAGCGGAGCATCCAGCCCCAGGGGTGTGTCCCATGCCTGCCGCAGCGGTCCGGTCATACGGGGCTGCCCCGCGCCGTCCGGCCAGACCAGAGCGTGATCGGCCAGCGCCTCCAGTACGGCGTCCAGTTCGCGGGTGGTCGCGTCGTCCACAACTCCCAGCAGTTTCACCAGAGCATCGCGCGATGCGTGGACTCCCAGCGCCGCCAGCGCCTCGGCGACCTGGAGGTGCGGCAACGGGAGCCGCGGCAGGACCAGCGCCACCGATCCCGGGCGCTGAAGCCGATCCGCCAGTTCCCCCAACGAACGCGGCTCCGGGGGCGACGCAGCGTCCTGCCGTGCCCCGAGCACGCGTGCCAGACGCGAGCCGTCGAGGCTGCCGAGCCATGTCGCCAGCGTGGATCGGGACTTCATGCGACGTGCACCTCGTCAGACCAGGGAGCTTCGTAGCGGGGCCGAATCAAGGATGGCGTATCTCCGTGATCCGCGGGTGCCGCATGGGGCAAGTTCCCCCTTGGCGGGCATCGGCGGCTTGTGGGCCGTCTCCATTGCGGCGCGAGAGGGCCGACGGATCGGCTGAATGTCTGAAATGGAAGCTTATAAATGCAACCAAAACTGAGACCAGGCACGACGAAGGGCCCCACCGCGAACGGTGGGGCCCTTCGACATCGTGCCCGGTGAGGCACTGGCGGAGGATACGAGATTCGAACTCGTGAGGGGTTGCCCCCAACACGCTTTCCAAGCGTGCGCCCTAGGCCTCTAGGCGAATCCTCCGCCGCAAACAATACAAGACGTTGAGGAGTGCTCGCGAACTCGTTCCCCCCGCTCAGATCCTGTAGCCTGTGCGGAGCCCCTCACGCGGCGCTATCTGACTGAACTCCCCCAGGGCCGGAAGGCAGCAAGGGTAGGTTGGCTCTGGCGGGTGCGTGGGGGGCGCTTGCGTTCCCGGTGCGAAGGGCGGGGACTCGTTGCCGCGCGAAGAGCCGGACTCATCGGCGGACCCGGTTGTCAGTGGGCGCCTATAACCTCGTACGCGTGTCGTCTCTCGCGCTGTACCGCCGTTATCGCCCGGAGTCGTTCGCCGAGGTCATCGGGCAGGAACATGTCACCGACCCGTTGCAGCAGGCGCTGCGCAACAACCGGGTCAATCACGCGTACCTGTTCAGCGGGCCGCGAGGCTGCGGCAAGACCACGAGCGCGCGCATCCTGGCCCGCTGTCTGAACTGCGAGAAGGGCCCCACCCCGACCCCCTGCGGCGAGTGCCTGTCCTGCACGGACCTCGCGCGCAACGGCCCCGGTTCCATCGACGTCATCGAGATCGACGCCGCGTCGCACGGTGGTGTGGACGACGCCCGTGAGCTGCGCGAGAAGGCGTTCTTCGGGCCCGCGAGCAGCCGGTACAAGATCTACATCATCGACGAGGCCCACATGGTCACGCCGGCCGGCTTCAACGCGCTGCTCAAGGTCGTCGAGGAGCCGCCGGAGCACCTCAAGTTCATCTTCGCGACCACCGAGCCCGAGAAGGTCATCGGGACGATCCGGTCGCGGACCCATCACTACCCCTTCCGACTCGTGCCGCCCAGCACCCTGCGCGACTATCTGGGCCAGGTGTGCGGGCAGGAGAACATCCCCGTCGAGGACGGCGTGCTGCCCCTCGTCGTGCGCGCCGGCGCCGGTTCCGTGCGTGACTCCATGTCCGTCATGGACCAGTTGCTCGCGGGGGCGAGCACCGACGGTGTGACATACGCCATGGCGACCTCGCTGCTCGGTTACACCGACGCCTCGCTCCTCGACTCCGTCATCGAGGCCTTCGCCACCGGTGACGGCGCCGCCGCCTTCGAAGTCGTCGACCGCATCATCGAGGGCGGCAACGACCCGCGCCGCTTCGTCGCCGACCTGCTGGAGCGCCTCCGCGACCTGGTGATCCTCGCCGCCGTCCCGGACGCCCTCGACAAGGGCCTCATCGACGCCCCGACCGACGTACTGGAACGCATGCAGGCCCAGGCCGGCACCTTCGGCGCCGCCGAACTCAGCCGCGCCGCCGACCTCGTCAACACCGGCCTGACCGAGATGCGCGGCACCACCTCCCCCCGCCTCCAACTGGAGCTGATCTGCGCGCGCGTCATGCTCCCCGCCGCCTACGGCGACGAACAGTCGGTCATGGCCCGCCTGGACCGACTCGAGCGAGGCGTCAACTTCTCGGGCGGCGGCGGCGCGCCCGCCATGGGCTACGTCCCCGGACCCGACGCCCATCCCCAAGCCCGACCGCAGCCCCATCCCCAGGCCCAGGCCCAGGCCTACGGTGGCGGCGCCCCCGCCCCCGTACCGCCGGGCGGCGGTGCCGCCGCCGCGCGGGCAGCCGTACGAGGCCCAGGCGCCCCCGGCACCACCCCGCCCCCCGCCCCCGGTGCCCCCTTCGCCGGTACGACACCGGCCGCCCCCACCTCCACCCCCGCGACGCCGCCGGAGCAGGCACCCGCCCCCGCACCCGCCGCCTACTCCCAGCCGACCCAGGCACAACCCCCTGCCCCCGCCCCCACCCCCGGCGCCGGCGCCTGGCCCACCACCACAGCCGCAGGCAGCGGTCGCCGCCCCGGCGGCTGGCCCACGGCAGCCCCGGCGGGCGGCGGACAGCCCTCGTCCCCACCGGTACAGGCACCGTCACCCACGCCCGCGCCCACGCCCCAAGCCGCAGCCTCCGCCCAAGCCGTCACCCCGCCCCCCGCCGGCGGCCTCGACCCCCGCATGCTCTGGCCGAACATCCTGGACGTGGTGAAGAACCGCCGCCGCTTCACCTGGATCCTGCTCAGCCAGAACGCGCAGGTCACCGGTTTCGACGGCACGACCCTCCAGATCGGCTTCGTCAACGCCGGCGCGCGCGACAACTTCAACAGCAGCGGCAGCGAGGACGTACTGAAGCAGGCGCTGGCCGAGCAGTTCAACGTCCAGTGGAAGATCGAGGCGGTCGTCGACCCGTCGGGCGGCGGCACCCCGCCCCCGCAGCCGGGCGGCGGCTCGTACGGCGGTGGTGGCGGCGGCTTCGGCGGCGCCGCACCCGGTGGCTACGGCGGCCCCGGCCCCGTTACGCCCGCACCCCACCAACCGTCTCCCCAGCCCGCACCCACCTTCACCCCCCCGCCCCCGCCCACGAACACGCAGTCGGCACCGGCCCCCACCCAGTCCCAACCCCCTGCCGCCCCCTCCCCGGCACCGGCCCCCCGCACCGTGTCCGCCGAGGACGACACCCCCGAGGACGACGACCCCGACCTCGACGAGTCGGCCCTCTCCGGCCATGAACTGATCGTGCGGGAGCTGGGAGCGACGGTGATGGAGGAGTTCACGAACGAGTAGGCGCCGACCACTCCACCACCCCCGGCACAGACCGCGCGCCCCCGCGCCCCCGACCGACCCCACCCCGATGCCCCAGGGGCGCGAGGAACTGCGCGACCAGCCCCCGCACACCCGCACCCCGCAAACAACCCGCACCCCCCACCCCCGCCCCGCCCGCAACCCCGCTCCCGCCCCCGGCCAACCCTCACCCCAACCCCCACCCCGACCCACCCCACCCCCACCGTGTCCTAGGCTGACCCCCGTGAAGGTCCTCGTCATCGGTACCGGTGCCCGCGAACACGCCCTCTGCCGTTCCCTGTCCCTAGACCCCGACGTCACCGCGCTGCACTGCGCCCCCGGCAACGCCGGCATCGCCGAGGTGGCCGAGCTGCACCAGGTCGACCCCCTCGACGGCGCGGCTGTCACCACGCTGGCGACAGCGCTCGGTGCCGAGCTGGTCGTGGTCGGTCCGGAGGCACCCCTCGTCGCCGGGGTCGCCGACGCCGTGCGCGAGGCGGGCATCCCGGTCTTCGGCCCCTCCGGGGAGGCCGCGCAGCTGGAGGGCTCCAAGGCCTTCGCCAAGGAAGTGATGGCGGCGGCCGGTGTCCCCACTGCCCGCTCCTACGTCTGTACGACCCCGGAAGAGGTCGACGAGGCTCTCGACGCCTTCGGCGCGCCGTACGTCGTGAAGGACGACGGACTGGCCGCCGGCAAGGGTGTCGTGGTGACCGACGATCTCGACGCGGCGAAGGCGCACGCCAACGCCTGTGAGCGGGTCGTCATCGAGGAGTTCCTCGACGGCCCCGAGGTGTCGCTCTTCGCGATCACCGACGGCGTCACCGTCGTCCCGCTCCAGCCCGCGCAGGACTTCAAGCGCGCGCTCGACGGCGACGAGGGCCCGAACACCGGCGGCATGGGCGCGTACTCCCCGCTGCCGTGGGCCGACCCGAAGCTGGTGGACGAGGTCATGCAGACCGTCCTCCAGCCGACCGTGGACGAGATGCGGCGCCGCGGCACCCCCTTCTCCGGCCTTCTCTACGCCGGTCTGGCGATCACGAGCCGCGGGGTACGGGTGATCGAGTTCAACGCCCGTTTCGGCGACCCGGAGACCCAGGTGGTCCTGGCCCGCCTGAAGACCCCGCTGGCCGGCGTCCTGCTCGCCTCCGCGAACGGCACCCTCGACGACCTGGCCCCCCTGCGCTGGAGCGAGGACGCGGCGGTCACCGTCGTCATCGCCTCGCACAACTACCCGGACACCCCGCGCACCGGCGACCCGATCACCGGCCTCGACGAGGTCGCGGCGCAGGACGCCCCGCACGCGTACGTGCTGCACGCCGGGACCAGGCACGACGGCGACGCGGTCGTCAGCGCGGGCGGCCGGGTCCTCTCCGTCACGGCGACCGGCGAGGACCTCACCCAGGCCCGCGAGCGCGCGTACGCGGCCGTGGCCCGGGTCCGCCTCGACGGCTCCCAGCACCGCACGGACATCGCGGCGAAGGCGGCGGCGGGCGAGTAACCCCGCCGGGCCCGGCTCGGCACCGGCGGACGGCCACACTCCCCGGCCACACGCCCCGACACCACGCCCCGGCACCTCCCGACACTCCCCGGCACCACCCCGCATCGCCCGCCACCGGCGGGAAAAAAATCCCGATATCACCCCGATATCACCCCTATACCACCGCACTCCGATGAACCCCGCAGGCCCCGATCCCGTCTCAGGATTCGGGGCCTGAACCTTGCCCTCACCCTTGCCCTCCGTCATCCAGCTTTCCCCTGAGCCATTCCATCGAGTGACCGATGCCCCATCCGGCTGACGGGGGCCGGGGCCCCAACTATGGTGCGGCGCAAGCGTTCCGGCACTTGGCCCACCGGCATTGCGATGTCAGTGGCGAGTGCCACAGTGGGGGAGTGAGCAACGCCAGCAGAGCGGGACAGCACGGAGGGGGCGAGGTCCGGTCGTGACCGGTATGGGTGTGGGTGTGGAGGCGGGCGCGCAGGCGGCGCGTTCCCGGGCCTTGGCCGTGCTGCGGATCCGCAGCCGGGCGCTGGCCGTCGCCCTGTTGCCCGCCGCCGTCGCGGTGATCCTGCTCGCCGGCGGTTCCACCGGCCATCTCATGGGCCGGGGCTGGGACCTCTCCCGCTGGATCATGGGCGTGGCCGCGGTCGTCGTGCTGCTCGCGGCCGGCGCCATCGCGCTGGTCGTCGCGCGGGCCCGCCCGGCCGTGAGTCCCACGGTCGCGATCGCCGAGGAGTCGGCCCCCGACCTGTACCGCCTGGTGCGCGACCTGGCCGACCGCCTCGACGTCCCCGCGCCGTCCGCGATAGCGCTCACCCCGGACTGCGACAGCTGGCTGGAGGACCGCACCCACCCGGCCCACGGCCCGCCCCCGCAGGAGAACCGCGACGAGATCACCGGCGTCCGGAGCCTCACCCCGGCGCGTTCGCGTCGTACGGCCGCCTCGCCCGTCCTGGTGATCGGCTCGCCGTTCCTGTGGTGGATGCGGGTCGGTGAGCTGCGCGCGGTGCTCGCCCCGGTCGTCGCCGGTACGGGACCCTCCGCGCACCCGGACATAGCCGCGGCCCGCCGTTTCGTACGGGGCCTGGACGCGGCGGTGGCCGTGACCTCGGCACCCCGCGGTCCGCTGTACCGCGTGGCGCTCGCCGGTGTCGGCTGGGTCGCCCGGCTGCTGCTGCGCAGTTGCCGGGGGCACGCGGCCGAGATGGAGCGGGGTGTGGCCGCCGCTGCCGCCGAGCGCGCACAGGCTGTGGACTACGGCCTGCGGATCGTCGCGCAGGAACAGGTGGGCCTGGCGTACGCGGGCTGGGACCGGCTGCTCACCCGGGTCGCGCTGCCCGCGTGGCGGATGGGCCGCTGGCCGTCCCGGCTGGACGCGGGCGTCGTGGCGGCGCTCACGGAGCTGTCCCGCCGCGACCGCCTGGCCGAGGGCTTCGCCTCCCGGCTCGGTGAGCGCCCCGCCTGCGACCTGCTCGAAGAGCCCGGCACGATCGACGAGGCGACCTCACTCCTCGCCGCCCGTCTCTTCCACGGCGGCCCCGCCGAGGCCGGCCCCGACTGGGCGCCGGTGGACTGGCAGGAGTACCCGGAGGAGGTCGTCGACCGCAAGTGGCGCACGGACGCGGCCCGCCTCCACCGAGTCCTGGACACCCTCGGCGTCCGCCGCGCCCCCGACGCCACGGCCACCCCCCACCACGACGCCCCGACCCTGGCGCGAGTGGTGGACCACCTGACAGACCCGACGGCGGAGGGCCGCCACGCGGAGACGCACGGCACCGACGACGGCACCGACGGCGGCTCCGACGACGGCTCCGGGATCGACGCAACCGCCGCTTCCCTGACCGCTGTTGACCCGGACGAGGCCGCCGCAGACGACGCCACCGACCCCCTCACCCCGCACGACCCCACCCCGCACGACCCGGCCCTGCACGACCTCACCCCGCACGACCCGGCCCTGCACGACCTCACCCCGCACGACTCGGCCCTGCACGACCCCACCCCGCACGACCCGGCCCCGCACGACCCCACCACCCACAGCCCCGCCCCCTCCCACAGCCCTACCCCTACCCCTACCCCTACCCCTACCCCTACCCCCACCCCCGAGCCCTACAAAGCGATGGCCGCCGACGACGACGAAGAACTCGGCGAAAGCGGCTCCCCGCACAGCGCGGCCCTCGCCGCAGGCCTCACCGCCGAGTTGGCGCGGGAGGAAGCGGCCACCCCGCCGATCAGTTCGGCCCCGCCGGGACAGGGCCCTGACACCGCGCTCTGGGACGACGGCTCGCTGCCCCTCTTCCCGCTCCAACCACCCCGTACCGGACGGGAGTTGCTCGCCGATCACGTCACGGCGATGGTGTGCTGCGCCGCGATGGACACGGCCGGTGCGACCCCCGGGCTCGACTGGCTGGACGGTCCGACCCTGCTCGTCAACGGCGAGAGGGCGGCCGATCTCACCCCGAGGGTGCTCAGCCTCGTGGAGGACGGCGACCCGGCGCCTCTGCGGGCGTGGCTGATCGACCTGGGCATACGCCCGGAGAAGCCGGTCCGGCTCGTCTGATCCCTCCCCGCCCTGACGGAATCTGTGCTTCCACTTTTGGTCAATTGGCGACGACCAGTGACAGGGTGCGTGCTTAATGTGATGTGCTGGGGCCGATCCCGCACGCCGCTCGGTTCCCGGCAAAGGCATCCGGCCTACGGCACGCGGCATACGACAGCTGCACGCGGCATACGACAGCTGAACGAAGGAACCACCGCGGGGGCACGAGGGAGGGGAGCGACCATGGGGCCGGAGCAGATCCGCCGCTGGGAGTCGGGAGCGCTGGCGCACGCCGTGACGGACCCCTTCGGGCAGGGCCCCGTCCCCTGGCTCCGGGGCAGCGAGACCTACTTCGACGACACCGGCCACGTCGTCCCCTGGTACGTGGACCCGGCCCCCGCGCACACCCCCGCCCGCACCCCCGGCAGAAACGCCCCCAAGCTCCCCGCCCCGCGCGCGTCCGGGGGCGGCGCCCCCCGCTCCGCCGACGACGTCCACCGTCAGATCAAGGGTTTCACCTCGGCCGGCGCGGTCGCCCCGGGCGAGGCACTCGACTTTCACGTCACGGTCGACCCGCCCCAGGAGTTCGGCGTCGACATCTACCGCATCGGCCACTACGGCGGTGACGGCGCCGCCAAGATCACCACCAGCCCCCGCCTCTCCGGCATCGTCCAGCCCCCGCCGCTCACCGCCGACCGCACGGTCTCCTGCCACCACTGGTGGCTGTCCTGGCGGCTGCAGGTCCCGAGCTACTGGAGCATCGGCGCCTACGTCGCCGTCCTGACCACCGCCGACGGCTACCGCTCGCACATCCCCTTCACGGTCCGCGACAACCACCCCGCCGACCTGCTCCTCCTCCTGCCCGACATCACCTGGCAGGCCTACAACCTCTACCCCGAGGACGGCCACACCGGCGCGAGCCTCTACCACGCCTGGGACAGCGACGGCCGGCTGCTCGGCGAGTCCGAGGCCGCGACGACGGTCTCCTTCGACCGCCCGTACGCGGGCGCGGGCCTCCCCCTCCACGTGGGCCACGCCTACGACTTCATCCGCTGGGCCGAGCGCTACGGCTACGACCTCGCCTACGCCGACGCCCGCGATCTGCACTCCGGCCGCGTCGACCCCACCCGTTACCGGGGGTTGGTCTTCCCGGGCCACGACGAGTACTGGTCGACGTCCATGCGCCGTACCGTCGAACGTGCCCGCGACACCGGCACGTCCCTCGTCTTCCTCTCCGCCAACACCATGTACTGGCAAGTGGAGTTGGGGCCGTCCCCGTCCGGTGTCCCCGACCGCCTGCTCAGCTGCCGCAAGCGCCGGGGTCCGGGCAGGCCGGTGCTGTGGCGCGAAGTCGACCGCCCCGAGCAGCAGTTGGTCGGCATCCAGTACGCGGGCCGGGTGCCCGAGCCGTACCCCCTGATCGTCCGCAACGCCGACCACTGGCTGTGGGAGGCGACCGGCGCCGGCGAGGGCGACGGCATCGAGGGCCTGGTCGCGGGCGAGGCGGACCGGTACTTCCCGCGCACCCCACTCCCCGCGCACGAGGAGCGCATCCTGCTCGCCCACTCCCCCTACGCGGACGGCGAGGGCGCCCTCCGCCACCAGGAGACCTCCCTGTACCGCGCGCCGTCCGGCGCCCTCGTCTTCGCCTCCGGCACCTTCGCCTGGTCACCGGCCCTGGACCGCCCCGGCCACGTCGACGCACGTGTCCAGCGCGCCACGGCCAACCTCCTGGACCGCATCTGCAAGCACGACTAACCCCGCGACGGGACGTCGGCCGCGCATACGGGACAATCGAGCCAGTTGGAGAGACCCACTGGAGGAACCGTGTCCGGATTCGTAGAAAAGCCCGAGCCGCTCCAGGTTCCGGGCCTGACGCACCTCCACACCGGCAAGGTGCGCGAGCTGTACCAGAACGGGGCGGGCGACCTCGTGATGGTCGCCAGCGACCGCATCTCCGCCTACGACTGGGTGCTGCCCACCGAGATCCCCGACAAGGGCCGCGTCCTCACCCAGCTCTCCCTCTGGTGGTTCGACCAGCTCGCCGACCTGATCCCGAACCACGTCCTCGGCACCGACCTCCCGCCCGGCGCCCCCGCCGACTGGGAGGGCCGCACCCTCGTCTGCAAGTCGCTCCGGATGGTCCCGGTGGAGTGCGTGGCCCGCGGCTACCTCACCGGCTCCGGCCTGGTCGAGTACAACGAGTCCCGCACGGTCTGCGGCCTCGCCCTCCCCGAGGGCCTGGTCGACGGCAGTGAACTCCCCGCCCCGATCTTCACCCCGGCCACCAAGGCGGCTGTGGGGGAGCACGACGAGAACGTGTCGTACGAGGAGGTCGCCCGCCAGGTCGGCGCCGACACCGCCGCCCAGCTGCGCCAGGCGACCCTCGCCGTCTACGGCCGGGCCCGGGACATCGCCCGCGACCGGGGCATCGTCCTCGCGGACACCAAGTTCGAGTTCGGCTTCGACGGCGAGACACTGATCGCCGCCGACGAGGTCCTCACCCCGGACTCCTCCCGGTTCTGGCCGGCCGAGGAGTGGGAGCCGGGCCGCGCGCAGCCGTCGTACGACAAGCAGTTCGTGCGCGACTGGCTGACCGGGCCGGAGTCCGGGTGGGACCGCAAGAGCGAGCAGCCGCCACCGGCACTCCCGCAGCAGGTCGTGGACGCGACCCGCGCGAAGTACATCGAGGCGTATGAGCGCCTGACGGGCCTGAGCTGGAGTTAGTCGCACGAAAAGACCCCGGTCCAGTGGACCGGGGTCTTCTTGTTGAGCGGACGACCAGGTTCGAACTGGCGACCTCAACCTTGGCAAGGTTGCGCTCTACCAACTGAGCTACGTCCGCGCTGCGCCGTGGCGCGAGAGCAACTATACCCAACCTCGCTCGCGTGCGAGACGCACTGCCGTGTGACGGTTCTCGGCACCGAGTTTCGAGACGGCCGAGGAGAGGTAGTTCCGTACGGTCCCCTGGGACAGCGCGGCCCGTTCGGCGATCTCCGCGACGGGCGCTCCGTCGGCCGCCAGCTCCAGCACCTCGGCCTCGCGGGCGGTGAGCGGCGAGTCCCCGGCGGAGATCGCGTCGGCGGCCAACTCGGGGTCGATGTAACGGTTTCCGGCGTGCACCGTGCGGATGATCTCCGCGAGCCGTTGCGCGCTGACCGTCTTCGGCACGAACCCGCGCACCCCCGCAGCGAGCGCCCGTTTCAGATGCCCCGGCCGGCCGTGCCCGGTCACGATCAGCACCCGGCAGCCGGGCAGTTCGGCCCGCAGCGATGTGGCGACCTTCACACCGTCCGCCCCCGGCATCTGAAGATCCAGTACCGCCACATCCGGCTCGTGCGCCCGTGCCATGGCCAGCGCCTCGGGCCCGGTCGCCGCCTGGGCCACCACCACGAGGTCGTCCTCAAGACCGAGCAGCGCGGCGAGCGCACCCCGGATGAGGTGCTCGTCGTCGGCGAGGAGAAGTCGTACGACGGGGGCGGTCACGCGACGACCTCCGTCACGTACGGCAGCGGCACGGTCGCCACCACCCGGAACCGGTCGCCGTCCACCGAGCCCGCCTCCAGCGCCCCACCCACCGCGCTCAGCCGCTCCCGAAGCCCGACGAGCCCGGATCCGCCCTTGCCGCCGCTGCCCTCGCCGGTGTCTGCGCCGCGGCCACCGCCGACGGAGTCACGGCCACCAGTGTCCCCGGCCGCCCTCTCGGCCCCGTCGTTCTCCACCGTCAGCACCACATGTCCCTCCGCCACCCGCACCCCCACCGCGCACCGCCCCGCGTCCCCGTGCCGCAGCACATTGGTCGTCGCCTCGCGCACCACCCACCCGAGCGCCGACTGCACCTCGACCGGCAGCCCGGCCGCGTCCCCGGTCACCTCGCACGCGATGCCCGCGGCGGCCAACACGCTCTGCGCACCGGCCAGTTCGAGCCGGAGATCGGCCTCACGATAACCCCGTACGACATCCCGCACCTCCCGCTGCGACTCCCGCGCGATCCGCTGCACCTCGATCATCTGCTCCACGGCCTCGGGCCGTCCGCGCCGCGCGAGCTGCACCGCGAGTTCGCTCTTCAGGGCGATCACCGACAGGTTGCGGCCCATCACGTCGTGCAGGTCGCGGCCGAACCGCAGCCGTTCCTCGGCGACGGCGAGGCGGGCGCGGGTCTCGCGGGCCTCGTCGAGTTCGTAGACGGCGTCGAGGAGCCAGACGGAGAAGACGGCGGTGAAGGCGAGACCACCGCTGGCGATGAGCACGATGGGCGCGGTGACGAGCGCGGCCGGGGCGGCCACACCGAGCGCGAGCTGCAGGACCAGCGTGCCGCCCACCACGCCCGCCACCACCGCGAGGACCTGCCGCAGGCCGCGGACCCCGAGCGTGAGCGTGCCGGTGCCGAAACTCAGCACGCCCACCAAGAGCGTGGTCGCGGCGGCCTGCACCTGGTTGTCGTCGGGACTCCGCTCCCCGAGGACGAGCGCGACGACGGCGATCAGCGTGGTCACCACCCCGAGGAACCACAGCAGCCGCACGGGCTGTGCCCGCCGGCCACGCGTCCAGTCGAGTGCCCGGGAGGCGGTGGCGGAACAGAGCAGCGCGTGCGCGCTCACGAGCACCGCAAGCCGGCCCGCGACACCTGCCCCGACCTGCGAGAACAGCGGCAGCCCGACCGCCGCGACCTCGACCACCGCGAAGAAGTGGAAGGACCACCGGGTGTACGCCTCGACCTTCCCGGGCGTGCTCTTCCGCCCCCACCAGCCGCGCGAGCCACCAGGTGTCCGCATGTCGTCGTGCTCCCCGTACTCCTCGTACCTCAGCGCCGCGGTTCCCAGCGGAACCACCGCCGTACAGCAAACACCGCGAGGACGGTCCAGGCCAGCGCGGTCAGGACGGCGCCCAGGGCGTCGTAGCCGGACAGGTCGCCGTTCCAGCCGCCGCTGATCAGCCGGATCGCGGGGGAGAGGGGGAGGAACTGGCAGACGTCGGCGACCCGGTCGGACAGGAGCTGGAGCGGGACGATGATCCCGGATCCCATCATGGACACCAGCACCACCGGCAGCGCGGTCACCTGCGCGCTCTCCGCCGTCCTGGTCACACTCGCCGTGAGGACGGCCAGCGCGGCGGACAGGAAAAGCCCGAACAGCAGCCCCAGGACGACGAGTTGGGGCATCGCGGGCGCCCCGGCGTCGAGCAGCAGCACACAGGCCACGGCCAGCAGCAGCGACTGGACGAACCCGAGGCACACCGACGGGAGCGCGGTGCCGGCGAGGATCTCGGAGTCACCGAGTTCCCCGGTGCGCAGCCGCTTGAGGACGAGTTCCTCCCGGCGTGCGACGAACGCGCCGACGAGGGACGAGTACACGGCGAAGAGCAGCGAGAACCCGATAGAGGCGGTGAGCATCACCGAGCCGACGCTCAGCCCCTCCCCCTTGAGATCCATCTGGTCGACGGCCGGCCGCACGCTGAACGGCAGCGCCAGCGGCACGAGCAACGCCGTGACCACGGCGCTCCGGTTCCGCCCGAGCAGGCTCAGCTCGGCCCGCCCCAGCGCCCGCAGCCGCCGTACCGGAGTAGTCGTAGCAGCCCTCGTCGTAGTCGCCACGGCACTCATACGGCCACCTCCTGCTCCCGCGCGATCCCCAGAAACGCCTCCTCCAGCGAGGCCGACCGCACTTCGAGCCGCCGCAGCTCGATCCGTGCCCGCTCGGCCCACACGAGCAGTGCGGTCGCCGCCCGCTGCAACTCGTGCGTCTGAAGCCGTACGGCCCTCCCGGCCACCTCGTGTCCGACGACCCCCAGTTCGGCGAGCGGCGGCAGGTCCCCCACGAAATAGCCCGAGGGCAGTTCGAAGGAGATCCGCGACGGTTGCCCCGCTGTGACCTCGGCCGGTGTCCCGGTGACCGCGATCCGCCCCTCGCGCATGATCGCGAGCCGGTCGGCGAGCCCCTCCGCCTCCTCCAGGTAGTGCGTGGTCAGCAGCACGGTGGTCCCGCCGTCCCGCAGCGCCCGCACCAACTCCCAGGTGTCCTGGCGCCCTTCGGCGTCAAGACCGGTCGTCGGCTCGTCCAGGAACAGCACCTCGGGCTCCCCCAGCAGCGCGAGCGCGAGGTCGAGCCGCCGCCGTTCACCCCCGGACAACTGCTTCACCCGTACGTCCGCCCGCCGGGCGAGTCCGACCAGCGCGAGCGCCTCCGCCTCGGGCCGGGCCCCGCTCGTGCAGCCGGCCCACATCCGCGCGGTCTCGGCGACGGTCAGCTCGGACGGGAACCCGCCCTCCTGCAACATCACCCCGGTGCGCGGCCGTACGGCGGCCCGCTCGGCGTAGGGATCGTGGCCGAGGACGCGCACCCGCCCGCCGGACGGTGACGCGAGCCCCTCCAGGAGTTCGACCGTGGATGTCTTGCCCGCCCCGTTGGTGCCCAGGAGCGCGAAGACCTCCCCGCGCCGCACGGAGAAGGTGATCCCCCGCACGGCCTCGAACCCGCCCCCGTACACACGGCGTAGGTCAGTGACCTCAATCACGTGTTCGTGTTCGTTGGTGTCCATGACTTCAGCGTCCCGGCGATCGGGGGCCCGGAGCAGTGCGCGCTGTCATCACTCGGTATGACAAATGTCAGACGGGCGTCGAGGCACACGAAAAGACCCCGGTCCATTGGACCGGGGTCTTCTTGTTGAGCGGACGACCAGGTTCGAACTGGCGACCTCAACCTTGGCAAGGTTGCGCTCTACCAACTGAGCTACGTCCGCAATGCATCCGATCGCCAGGCCTCTAGAAGACTCAGCCGCCGGTCGGCGCGAGCACCAGCCTACCCGATCCACCGGAGTGGTTGGGACGGCGATGCAGAGCGGGTGACAGGAATTGCACACTGCGCCTTCCCCCTGGAAGGGGGATGTTCTGCTACTGAACTACACCCGCGTGTACTCCGTGAGCTGGGCCTTTCGGCCTTGCCCCTCGGCGTGCTCCGAACTCTAGCTGACCAGGAGGGGTGCAGCGCAAGTCGGTTGTCCCGAGGGGCCGGTGACCGCCAGTCGGCTCACGTCCTGCCGCGGACTACTGCGCGGCGGAGAACGCCTCGTAGACCTTCTTGGGGATGCGTCCGCGCGCCGGCACGTCCATCTTGTTCGCCTGCGCCCAGGCCCGGACGGCTGCCGGGTCGGGGGCCACCTCGGTCTGGCGGTAGGCCTTGCCCGACCTCGACCGCTTGCGACCTGCGTCCACGTAGGGCGCGAGCGCCTTACGCAGTTTCTTGGCATTGGCTTGATTCAGGTCGATCTCGTACGACTTGCCATCGAGCCCGAAGGCGATCGTTTCCGCCGCTTCCGAGCCGTCGATGTCGTCAAAGAGAGTGACCACGACCTTCTGCGCCACGAATATCGGTCCCTTCGTCCGGCACTCCGTACAGCTCAGCTGTGGTGATGTGCCGAGTGTCGGCTATTTCTAATTCATTTGTACAGTGCCCGGCAATGCATTGTGAAGCCTGACTAAATCTGTCCGCGTGTCCGAGTGCAATAGGTATCCGGGGTTGGTCGGGGATCTTTCCCGTAACTTTTCATGAACTCCCCCCTCTGATGCCGGATCGTGATCGTGGTCACGTAGCTTCCTACCAATCTACTCGCGTAGAAGTTTTGTGCGGGTAGTCTGAAGCGACCTGCTCAGCACCACACCACCGGGAGTGCCAGTGGCACGCGTCGTAGTCGACGTCATGCTCAAGCCGGAGATCCTCGACCCCCAGGGCCAGGCGGTCCAGCGTGCGCTGCCACGCCTGGGTTTCGAAGGCATCTCCGACGTACGTCAGGGAAAGCGATTCGAACTGGAAGTTGACGGCCCGGTCGACGAGGCCGCGCTCGCCCGCATCCACGATCTTGCGGAATCCTTCCTCGCCAACACGGTGATCGAGGACTTCAGCGTCAAGGTGGAAGAAGTGGCGGAGGCGGCCAAGTGACCGCTCGTATTGGCGTCGTCACTTTCCCCGGCAGCCTCGACGACCGCGACACCCAGCGCGCGATCCGCCTCGCGGGCGCCGAACCGGTCGCCCTCTGGCACAAGGACAAGAACCTCCACCAGGTCGACGCGGTCGTCCTCCCGGGCGGTTTCTCCTACGGCGACTATCTGCGCGCGGGCGCCATCTCCCGTTTCTCGCCGGTGATGGAGACGGTCATCGAGCAGGCGAAGTCGGGACTCCCCGTCCTCGGCATCTGCAACGGTTTCCAGGTCCTCACCGAGGCGCACCTCCTCCCCGGCGCGATGCTCGGCAACAACCACCTCCACTTCATCTGCCGTGACCAGAAACTGCGGGTGGAGAACGCGGACACCGCCTGGACCAGCGACTACGCGCCCGGCCAGGAGATCCACATCCCGCTGAAGAACATGGACGGCCGCTACGTCGCCGACGAGCACACGCTCGACGAGCTGGAGGCGGAGGGCCGGGTCGTCTTCCGCTACCTGGACCTGAACCCGAACGGCTCACTGCGCGACATCGCCGGCATCACGAACGCCGCCGGGAACGTCGTGGGCCTCATGCCGCATCCCGAGCACGCGGTCGAGCCGCTCGTCGGGTCCGGCCGCACCGACGGCCTCCCCTTCTTCACCTCGATCCTCAAGAAGCTGGTCAACGCATGAGCCGGACGCCTCTGGACACGGTCGAGCACGCGGCCGAGACCCCCGACGTCGAGCTGCCCTGGGCCGAACTCGGCCTGAAGAAGGACGAGTACGAGCGCGTGGTCGAGATCCTCGGCCGCCGCCCGACCGGCGCCGAGCTGGCCATGTACTCCGTCATGTGGTCCGAGCACTGCTCGTACAAGTCCTCCAAGGTCCACCTCCGCCAGTTCGGCGAGAAGGCCCCGCAGTCCGACGCGCTGCTCGTGGGCATCGGCGAGAACGCGGGCGTGGTGGACGTGGGCCAGGGCTACGCGGTCACGTTCAAGGTCGAGTCGCACAACCACCCGTCGTACGTGGAGCCGTATCAGGGCGCGGCCACGGGTGTCGGCGGCATCGTCCGCGACATCATCGCGATGGGCGCCCGCCCGGTGGCGGTCGTCGACCCCCTGCGCTTCGGCGCGGCGGACCACCCCGACACCAAGCGCGTCCTGCCGGGCGTGGTCGCGGGCATCGGCGGCTACGGCAACTGCCTGGGCCTGCCCAACATCGGCGGCGAGGTCGTCTTCGACGCCTGCTACCAGGGCAACCCGCTGGTCAACGCGGGCGCCATCGGCGTCATGCGGCACGAGGACATCCACCTCGCGAAGGCCTCCGGCGCGGGCAACAAGGTCATCCTCTACGGCGCCCGCACGGGCGGCGACGGCATCGGCGGCGCGTCGATCCTGGCGAGCGAGACCTTCGACGACGCGAAGCCGTCGAAGCGCCCCGCGGTCCAGGTGGGCGACCCCTTCCAGGAGAAGCTCCTCATCGAGTGCACGCTTGAGGCCTTCGCCGAGAAGCTGGTCGTGGGCATCCAGGACCTGGGTGCGGCGGGCCTGTCCTGCGCCACGTCCGAGCTGGCGTCGAACGGCTCCGGCGGCATGACGGTCACCCTGGACGACGTCCCCCTCCGTGACTCCACGCTCTCGCCCGAGGAAATCCTCATGAGCGAGTCGCAGGAACGGATGTGCGCGGTCGTCGAACCCGCGAAGGTCGACCGCTTCCTGGAGATCTGCGACAAGTGGGACGTCATCGCCACGGTCATCGGTGAGGTGACCGACGGCGACCGCCTGGAGATCTTCTGGCACGGCGGCAAGATCGTGGACGTCGACCCGCGCACGGTCGCGCACGACGGCCCGGTCTACGAGCGCCCCTACGCCCGCCCGTCCTGGCAGGACGCGCTCCAGGCGGACGACGCCAACAAGCTTGCCCGGCCCGGGACTTCGGAGGAACTGAAGTCCCAGGTCCTGGCACTGGTGTCGTCCCCGAACCAGGCGTCCAAGAAGTGGATCACGTCCCAGTACGACCACTTCGTGCAGGGCAACACGGTGCTGGCGCAGCCCGAGGACTCGGGCATGATCCGCATCGACGAGGAGACCGGCCTCGGGGTGGCCATCGCGACGGACGGCAACGGCCGGTACGCGAAGCTGGACCCGTACGCGGGCGCGCAGTTGGCGCTCTCGGAGGCATACCGCAACGTGGCGACGACCGGCGCGAAGCCGCTCGCGGTCTCCGACTGCCTGAACTTCGGTTCGCCCGAGGACCCGGCGGTGATGTGGCAGTTCGCGGAGGCGATCCGTGGACTGGCCGACGCCTGCCAGCAGTTGGGCACGCCGGTGACGGGCGGCAACGTCTCCCTCTACAACCAGACGGGCGACGTGGCGATCCACCCGACCCCGGTGGTGGCGGTGCTGGGCGTCATCGACGATGTCGCGCGTCGCACGCCGGTGGCGTTCCAGGAGGAGGGCCAGCTGATCTACCTCCTCGGCGACACGCGTGAGGAGTTCGGCGGCTCGGCCTGGTCCCAGGTCGTCCACGACCACCTCGGCGGCCTGCCCCCGAAGGTCGACCTGGAGCGCGAGCGCCTGCTGGCCGAGATCCTGATCTCCGCGTCCCGCGACGGCATGATCGACTCGGCGCACGACCTGTCCGACGGCGGTCTGATCCAAGCGGTAGTGGAATCGGCCCTGTTGGGCGAGAAGGGCGCACGCCTGATCGTCCCGGACGGCCTCGACGCGTTCACGTTCCTCTTCTCGGAGTCGGCGGGCCGCGCGGTCGTCGCGGTCCCGCGCTCCGAGGAACTCCGCTTCAACGACATGTGCGGCGCCCGGGGCCTCCCGGTCACCCGCATCGGTGTCGTGGACGGCGACGCCGTGGATGTCCAGGGCGAGTTCGCGCTCTCCCTGGAGGAACTCCGCGAGGCCCACGAGGCGACGATCCCGGCCCTGCTGGCGTAAGCGCTTTATCGGCCCTACGGCTGTGAAGGCCCCTCCTGTTTCGACGGGCGGGGCCTTCGGCGTGGGGTGGTCTCCCAAAATGTGTCACTGACACGAGTAAGTGACACATTTTCGAAGACCACCCCCACCCCCCGGCGCCCACCTCGCCCACGCAATAGGCTCCCCGCCATGCCCACCGCCAAGAAACGCACCCGCACCTACGACCCGGCCAGGACCCGCGCCGCGGTCCTCGCCCAGTTCGGGAACGTACGGGAGGCGGTGGCGACCCTCACCCCCGAGCAACTCGCCCTGCCCACCCGGCTCGGCGACTGGACCGTACGGGAACTCGTCGCGCACATCGGTGGGGCCCTCTCCGCGATCGGGCGGTTTCTCGATCGCCCGGAGCCGGGCAAGCAGGACGCCGCGGTTCTCGACTGGCCGTTCGCCACCGCTGTGAACGCCGATGCCATCGGGGCCTCGGCCCATGTCCTCACCGAGCGGAACCCCGACCTCGTCGGGTATCTCGGCGCCATCGAACGGGACTTCACCGAGCGGCTCGCCGCCCACCCCGGCACCCGGCTGATGGACACGACCGCCGGCGCGATGCCCCTCGCCGACTACCTCGTCACCCGCGCCGCCGAACTCTGCGTCCACACCGACGACCTGAACGCCGCCGTCCCCGGCCTGGACATCCCCTACGACCGCCAGGCCCTCGCCGCGGCCACCCGCCTCCTCGCCGACGCCCTCGCGGTGAAGGCGCCCGGCGGTTCGACCGAGGTGCGCATTCCGCCGTACGCCGTGGTGCAGTGCGTCGAAGGGCCCCGGCACACCCGTGGCACCCCGCCGAACGTGGTGGAGACGGACCCGCTGACCTGGCTCCGGCTCGCGACCGGGCGGACGTCGTGGCAGAACGCCGTGGGAGAGGCGAAGGTCAGGGCCAGTGGGGAGCGGGCGGACCTCGGGGGGCTGTTGCCGATCATGTCCTGAGGCGGGTCGGGGGCCGGTTACCGAGCGGCAGGATGTGCGACGGCTCACCTCGTAGGGCGGGCGGCGGGGTCGCCGTAGCGCCGCGTTCCGCGTTTCCGCTGGTGAGGGCGGTGTCGGCGGGGAGTGATCCATTGCGGGCGCGTATCCCCAATTCGGACCAGTGGTCGATCTCGCCTACACTCGGTGCCGTGCCACGTGGTGACGGTCGACTCAGTCATGATCTGCTCCCCGGCGAGAAAGGACCCCAGGACGCTTGCGGCGTCTTCGGAGTCTGGGCTCCCGGTGAAGAGGTCGCCAAGCTCACTTACTTCGGGCTCTACGCCCTCCAGCATCGAGGCCAGGAATCCGCGGGAATCGCGGTCAGCAACGGCTCGCAGATCCTCGTGTTCAAGGACATGGGCCTGGTCTCCCAGGTCTTCGACGAGACCTCGCTCGGTTCGCTCCAGGGCCATATCGCGGTCGGTCACGCCCGCTACTCGACCACCGGGGCCTCCACCTGGGAGAACGCCCAGCCGACGTTCCGCGCCACCGCGCACGGCTCGATCGCGCTCGGCCACAACGGCAACCTGGTCAACACCGCGCAGCTCGCGGAGATGGTCGCCGACCTCCCCAAGAAGGAGGGCGGTCGCACCCCGCGGGTGGCCGCGACCAACGACACCGACCTCCTCACGGCCCTGCTCGCCGCCCAGGAGGACCTCGACGGCAAGCCGCTGACCATCGAGGAGGCCGCCCACGCGGTCCTCCCGCAGGTGCAGGGCGCCTTCTCCCTCGTCTTCATGGACGAGCACACCCTCTACGCCGCCCGCGACCCCCAGGGCATCCGCCCGCTGGTCCTCGGCCGCCTTGAGCGCGGCTGGGTCGTCGCCTCCGAGTCCGCCGCCCTCGACATCTGCGGCGCCGCGTACGTCCGCGAGATCGAGCCGGGCGAGTTCGTCGCCATCGACGAGAACGGCCTGCGCACCTCCCGATTCGCGGAAGCGAAGCCCAAGGGCTGTGTCTTCGAGTACGTCTATCTCGCCCGCCCCGACACCGACATCGCCGGGCGGAACGTCTACCTCTCCCGTGTCGAGATGGGCCGCAAGCTCGCCAAGGAAGCCCCGGTCGAGGCCGATCTGGTCATAGCGACTCCGGAGTCCGGCACCCCGGCCGCCATCGGCTACGCGGAGGCCTCGGGCATCCCGTTCGGCGCGGGTCTGGTGAAGAACGCCTACGTCGGCCGTACGTTCATCCAGCCCTCGCAGACCATCCGGCAGCTCGGCATCCGCCTGAAGCTGAATCCGCTGAAGGAAGTCATCAAGGGCAAGCGCCTGGTCGTCGTCGACGACTCGATCGTGCGCGGCAACACCCAGCGCGCGCTGGTGCGCATGCTCCGTGAGGCCGGCGCCGCCGAGGTCCACATCCGGATCTCCTCGCCGCCCGTGAAGTGGCCCTGCTTCTTCGGCATCGACTTCGCCACCCGCGCGGAACTCATCGCCAACGGCATGACCATCGACGAGATCGGCACCTCGCTGGGCGCCGACTCCCTGTCGTACATCTCCCTCGACGGCATGATCGAGGCGACCACCATCGCCAAGCCGAACCTGTGCCGCGCCTGCTTCGACGGCGAGTACCCGATGGACCTCCCGGACCCCGAGCTGCTCGGCAAGCAGCTCCTGGAGACCGAGCTGGCTGCGGGTCCCGCCGCCACGGCCGCGGCCGACGCGATCCGTCGCCCGTAAGCCCCGCCGTATCAATCAACGCGAAAGATCCCAGGCAATGTCTGAGACCTCCTCCTCTCCCGGTGCCTCCTACGCCGCCGCCGGCGTCGACATCGACGCGGGCGACCGCGCCGTAGAACTCATGAAGGAGTGGGTGAAGAAGACCCAGCGCCCCGAGGTCCTCGGCGGCCTCGGCGGCTTCGCCGGGCTCTTCGACGCCTCCGCCCTCAAGCGGTTCGAGCGCCCCCTGCTCGCCTCCGCCACGGACGGCGTCGGCACGAAGGTCGACATCGCCCGCCGGCTGGGCGTCTACGACACGATCGGCCACGACCTGGTCGCGATGGTCATGGACGACATCGTGGTGTGCGGCGCGGAGCCGCTCTTCATGACCGACTACATCTGTGTCGGAAAGGTGCACCCCGAGCGTGTCGCGGCCATCGTGAAGGGCATCGCCGAGGGCTGTGTGCTGGCCGGCTGCGCCCTGGTCGGCGGCGAGACCGCCGAACACCCCGGTCTGCTCGGTCCGGACGACTTCGACGTCGCGGGCGCCGGTACGGGCGTCGTGGAGGCCGACCGGCTGCTCGGCGCGGATCGCATCCGTACGGGTGACGCGGTCATCGCCATGGCGTCCTCCGGACTTCACTCGAACGGGTACTCGCTCGTCCGGCATGTGCTCCTGAACCAGGCGGGTCTCGACCTGGAGGCGCGGATCGACGAGCTGGGCCGCACCCTCGGCGAGGAACTCCTGGTGCCCACCAAGATCTACTCGCTCGACTGCCTGGCGCTCACCCGGACGACCGATGTGCACGCCTTCTCGCACGTCACCGGCGGCGGACTCGCCGCCAACCTCGCCCGGGTGATCCCGGACGGCCTGCACGCCATCGTGGACCGCTCCACCTGGACCCCGGCGCCGGTCTTCGACCTCGTCGGGAAGACGGGCCAGGTCGAGCGCCTGGAGCTGGAGAAGACCCTGAACATGGGCGTCGGCATGATCGCGATCGTGCCGGAGGAATCGGCGGACGTGGCCCTGGAGACCCTGGCCGACCGCGGGGTCGAGGCATGGGTCGCGGGCGAGATCACCGAGCGGGGAGACTACGCGACGGGTGCGGAGATGGTCGGCGACTACTCGGCCTGACGATCGGCAGACTCGCAGACTGGCAGCACAAAACCCGGTCCGGTGCTTGATGCCCCGGACCGGGCGAGGTGCAGTCAGCTGACGGGAAGATCTAACCGCTGAGCGCGCTGCAAGCGGTACGCGTTACGCGCCACGACGTTGCGACTGGGGACCGGACTCGTCGTCCTCGTCCTCATCGTCGTCGTTATAGAGATCCGCGTACTGAGCGTACGGGTCGTCTTCTTCCTCGTCGTCGTCCTCGAACGGCTCGCCATTCGGCGGCTGGTTCGAAGTCGAAGCGCCCAGCTCATTGGCCAGACGCGAGAGGTCAGTCCCGCCGCTGCTGTACTTCAGCTGGCGGGCGACCTTCGTCTGCTTGGCCTTTGCCCGGCCGCGCCCCATGGCTCGACCCCCTCGGATACGGGGCTCGGTGGCCCCAGAGTCTTGACACGCGTTCATGATCTGGAACGGACTCTCCGTGGAGAGACCGGTCCGTAGGGCTTCCACGGTACCTGAGCCCGCGCCCATACGGTACGTCGCCCGCAGCACGTGCCGGGCTCCAGGACCCGCGAGGTGCCCTGTACTCGCTGGTCAACCGCGATTTTAACCACTTCTTGGCAGGCGACCCGCCGACGAACGTGAGAGTTCTCTCTAAGTCTTCGCCGGCGGGTACCGGAGACGCATGCCGAGCGGCCAAGCGGAACCTCAGCGTCCGCGCACCGCGGCGGCCTCGTGCATCCGCTGCTCGGCGATCCGGTCGGCCGCGGCGGCCGGCGGAATACCGTCTTCCTTCGCACGTGCGAATATTGCCAGCGTGGTGTCGAAGATCTTCGCGGCCTTCGCCTTGCACCGCTCGAAGTCGAACCCGTGCAGTTCGTCGGCGACCTGGATCACCCCGCCGGCGTTCACCACGTAGTCCGGGGCGTAGAGGATCCCGCGGTCGGCGAGGTCCTTCTCGACGCCCGGGTGCTCCAGCTGGTTGTTGGCGGCGCCGCACACCACCTTGGCGGTCAGCACCGGCACGGTCCCGTCGTCCAGGGCGCCGCCGAGCGCGCAGGGGGCGTAGACGTCGAGCCCCTCGACCCGGATCAGGGCCTCCGTGTCCGCGACGGCCCGCACGCCGGTCGGGTGCCTGTCGAGGATCCGCCGTACGGACTCCTCGCGCACGTCGGTGATCACGACCTCGGCGCCCTCGTCCAGCAGGTGCGCCACCAGGTGGTGCCCGACCTTGCCGACGCCCGCGATGCCGACCGTACGGCCGCGCAGGGACGGGTCGCCCCACAGGTGCCGGGCGCTGGCCCGCATGCCCTGGAAGACGCCGAAGGCGGTCAGCACGGAGGAGTCGCCCGCGCCGCCGTTCTCGGGCGAACGCCCGGTCGTCCAGCGGCACTCGCGCGCCACGACGTCCATGTCGGCGACATACGTGCCGACATCGCACGCGGTCACGTACCGCCCGCCCAGCGAGGCCACGAACCGGCCGTAGGCGAGCAGCAGTTCCTCGGTCTTGTCGCGCTCCGGGTCACCGATGATCACGGCCTTGCCGCCGCCGTGGTCCAGGCCGGCCATGGCGTTCTTGTACGACATCCCGCGGGCGAGGTTGAGCGCGTCGGCGACGGCGTCGGCCTCGTTCGCGTAGGGGTAGAAGCGGGTACCGCCGAGCGCGGGGCCCAGCGCGGTGCTGTGGATGGCGATGACGGCCTTGAGGCCGCTGGCCCGGTCCTGACAGAGCACGACTTGCTCATGACCGCCCTGGTCCGAGTGGAACAGGGTGTGCAGGACGCCGTTGTCTACGTCGGTCACGGTGGTGACTCCTGGGTGAGTGGCGGCGGTTGGAGACAGGCTCCCGTAGGGGTGGCGGGTGCCGTGGCACGAGCGTAGGGCCTGCGTCGGACCGCCATCGGTGCAGTGTTCAGGATCACCTACCGGAGGGGGGTGTCCGTGCGACGATTTGCATGGTTTTCCCGCGCGTTCGTGAGCGGGTCCCGGAGGTTTTCCCGACGGTCGGCGGGGGAGGGAGCAGGCGTGCCCAAGAAGGTGTCCTCGGTGATCGTCCCGTACGCGACCTATCTGCGCGTCTACGAGCCGCTGGCCGCCTTCCCCGAGCCCGAGCGCGGCCACTGGGCGCGCTACGCCCGCCGCCCCGACCGTCCGTCCTACCAGGACGAACTGCGCCGCGCGCTGGCCGACTTGCTGCCCACCCCGCCGGTCCCGGTGCCGGTGCACGAGAGCGCCGACGCCTTCGTGGTGGAGGTCGACGGCGTGATCTGCGTCTGCCCCTGGCGCACCCGGCTGCGCGGCTGGCAGGCCCTGGGAGACCTCGCGGAGGAGTTGCCCCCCTCGGTCCTGGACGCCGTACTGCCGCCGCTCGTACGGCACCAGGCCACCCAGGACTACGAGCGCTGGCTGGCCCGCAACCCCGACGCCCGGCCGTGGATCCGCACGGCGACCTGGCAGGTGCCGCTGAGCTGGTTCGTGCTCGTCGGTGACGAGGAGCGGCGCTACGACAAGGCCTCCGGGGACGATCCGCCGATGCTGCGCTACCGCACGCCGATGGTGCAGGCGCGGCGGCGCGTGGCGCGGGCGCTGCGGGCCCTGAAGGACGCGATGGACGACGGGCCGCTGATCGAGGGTCTGGTGGACGTGGGGCGCTGGCTGGAGGAGTTCCATCCGCGGTCCCTGGTCGAGCTGGACTACGGCGGGCTCGTGCACGTCCTGCCGGCCGGCGAGCTGGAGGACGACCACTCGGCGGCGGACGTGGCCGCGGGCATCGAGGCGCTGCGGACCGGGGACGGGGCGGCGGCGGGCGAGGCGTACGGGCGGCTCGTGGCGCGCTGGCGGTCGGTCAGGGACCGGCGCTCGGCGAACTGACACGGCCGACACTCCTCGAACGCTTCCTTCGAACGCGGCTGACATTTTCGAACAACTGCGCATAGGATTCTTACGGTTCGTCAACACGGGACGTAGGTCCCGATCCGGGCTATTGGTGTCAAGGGTGACGGAACGCACGTGCAGATCCCTTGCGCCACTTGCCCACCCTCGTGCCAAAATAGGACAAGGAGTCCGGGGAGGGCTCCGTCCGTCCCGTTGTGGGCGGAATCTCAGCATTGCGCGCTTTGGGGGGTCTGGATGACTCCTGATCACCCTGTGACTGATCGTCACAGAGGTGTGACTGTCCGCTATGGCATGGTCCATCGGCTTCCGTCGCTGATGGACACCTGGGAGCCTAATTCCATGGGTTTGGCCTACAGGGTTGGACAGATGGTGTAGTTGTAGTGCCGAGGACAAGCCGTTCGTCCTATAACCGACTCGACCCGCGTCCGCCATTTCGGGCAACGCGGGTCAAGGTGCAGAATTTAGAGGAAAGAACCGAGAAGGTTCGGTTCTCCCGAGGAGGCCGCTCATGACCGCTCGCACCCCTGATGCCGAGCCGCTGCTGACCCCGGCTGAGGTCGCCACGATGTTCCGTGTGGACCCCAAGACGGTCACGCGGTGGGCGAAGGCCGGCAAGCTCACTTCGATTCGCACGCTCGGCGGACACCGCCGTTACCGCGAGGCGGAGGTCCGTGCACTGCTTGCGGGCATCCCGCAGCAGCGCAGCGAAGCCTGACCAACTGAATAAGGGCACGACGGCAGGTCCCCCAACCGGCCGGAGGTGCCCGACATCACAGCTCCAAGCGACGCGGGTTCTGCCCCAACAGGGCCCACGCCCAACGCTCTTCGGACATGTGAACACAGGGTGCGTCGTAGATCGCGCTGGACTCCGCCGGGTCCAGCGCGATCTTTTTTGTGCCTGGTCGTGGGTCCGTGTGCGCCCGGCGCGGGGGCCTGTGAGGGAGCTTGTCGGAGTCTGGGGAGGGGTGTCGGATCTCCTGTGGACCATCCCTCGTAGGGGTGCAATTGCACATATTAAATTGACCAGTTGTAGGTGAGGCGTAAGTTCCGCCGTTTCAAAAACTTATGCGGTGACACCCGTCACATGCCAGATGTCTTGTTGCCTCTGACCTATGTGCGCTAGGGGATTTGGCCCGGTGGATCGTCCTGTGGCTCCGGTGGCGGGGGAGAGTCCAGGGCCAGCCGCAGCAGCCGGTGGCAGATCGGGCAGTGCCGGGTCACATGGCGGTAGGAGGTGGCGGCCGACAGATGCGCGCGGAGCAGGGCCCGCGTCTCGTGCCTGACCGAAGCCGCCATGCGCCACCTCCCGTGGCCCTGCGTGGAACGGGGCCTGGTTTCTGGGTACCTGGCGGATGTGGGGGCGTCAAGGGCGCGGGGTGCTCCGTCGGCCACGGGACGCGCGAGAAGGGCGCCGTCCCTGGGGGCTGCGCCCCCAGACCCCCATCGGCCCTGAAGGGGCCTCGTCCTCAAACGCCGGACGGGCTGGGTGGTGCGGGCTTGCGTCAGCAGGTTGCCGTACAGACACGAGAAAACCCGCCCTCGAAGAGAGCGGGCACGAAGAAGGCCCGCGTCCCCCGAAGGGTGCGGGCCTGTCTCGATCGCGTGCGGTCCTGACGGGATTTGAACCCGCGGCCTCCACCTTGACAGGGTGGCGAGCACTCCAAACTGCTCCACAGGACCTGGTTTCGCGGCACTTGATGGTGCGTTGTGCTGCGAGATGAGACTGTACAGGAGGGTGGCCCGCCTGGTCGAACTCACCCAGTGTGGGGGCGTTGTCACGGTGCGGCGGCGTCGATCGCCTTCACGATCCGCTTGTCGGAGACCGCGTACGCCGTGCCGAGCGCGTGGGCGAAATAGCTGACCCGGAGCTCCTCGATCATCCAGCGGATGTCCAGGACGGAGGCGGGGACCGGGCGGCCCTGCGGGAGTTGTTCCAGGAGCCACGCGTACTCGTCCTGCATCTCGTGGACCTTCTCCATGCGCGTCGTGTCCCGCTGCACCCCCGTCGGCATCTGCTGGAGACGACGGTCGGCGGCCACCAGGTAGCGCATCAGGTCGGGCAGGCGACGTATGCCGGCCGCCGTGACGAAGCCCGGCTTCACGAGGGCGTCCAACTGGGCGCGGACGTCCGCCAGGTTCGGGAGGAGCGCGGGGCTGTGTGCGCCCTTCAGACGCCGCTCACAGGCCTGCCAGGCGGCCAGCACCTGCTGCACCTGGCCCACGGCCCGCACCGTCGTGTCGACGATCTCCGCGCGCACCTTCTCGTAGAGCTTCCGGTACGACTCCTCGTCCCACGCCGGGCCGCCGAAGTCACCGATCAGTTTGTCGGCCGCCGCCAGCGCGCAGTCGTCGAACAGCGCCTGGATCGAACCGTGCGGATTCGCGGACAGCGCGAGCTTCTGCGCGTTCGTGAGCTTTTCGGACGCGAACTTCGCCGGATTCACCGGGATGTTGCGGACGATGAGTCGGCGCGTGCCCTTCCACATCGCCTCCGCCTGCTCCTCCTCCGTGTCGAAGAGCCGTACGGAGACGGTGTCGCCGTCGTCTACCAGCGCCGGGTACGCCTTCACCGGCTGGCCGGCCCGACGGGTCTCGAAGACGCGGGTGAGCGAGCCGATCGTCCAGTCGGTCAGCCCCTTGCGCTCCAGGGACTCCCCGCCCTCGCGCTCGGCCGTCGCCGCGGCTGCCTGGGAGATGGCCTGGCGTGCCTTCGGCTTCAGGCGGAGCTTCAGTGCCTCCAGATCCTTGTCCTCGGCGATCTTGCGGCGGCGCTCGTCCACGATCCGGAAGGTGATGAGGAGGTGGTCCGGGACCTTCGACCAGTCGAAGTCGTCCGCGGTGAAAGGGACTCCGACCATGCGCTTCAGTTCGCGCGCCATTGTCGTCGTCAAGGGCTCCTGCAGAGGGGTCGCCGTCGCCAGGAAGCGTTGCGCGAAGTTCGGAGCCGGGACGTAGTTGCGGCGGATCGGCTTCGGGAGGGAGCGGATCAGCTCCGTCACCACCTCTTCCCTCAGCCCCGGGATCTGCCAGTCGAAGCCCTCGTCCGTGACCTGGTTGAGGACCTGGAGCGGGATGTGGACCGTGACACCGTCCGCGTCCGCACCCGGCTCGAACTGGTACGTCACCCGGAACTTCAGCCGCCCCTGATGCCAGGAGTCCGGATAGTCGTCCTTGCTGATGTCACCGGCGCGCTCGTTGATGAGCATCGAGCGCTCGAAGTCGAGGAGTTCGGGCTCCTCATGGCGCTTGTGCTTCCACCAGGAGTCGAAGTGGGCGCCGGAGACGACGTGTTCGGGCACCCGCTGGTCGTAGAAGTCGTAGAGCGTCTCGTCGTCGACCAGGATGTCCCGGCGCCGGGCGCGGTGCTCCAACTCCTCGACCTCGGTGAGGAGTTTGCGGTTGTCGGCGAAGAACTTGTGGTGGGTGCGCCAGTCGCCCTCGACGAGCGCGTTGCGGATGAAGAGTTCGCGACTCGCCTCCGGGTCGATGCGGCCGTAGTTCACCTTGCGCTGGGCGATGATCGGGACGCCGTAGAGCGTGACCTTCTCGAAGGCCATCACCGCCGCCTGGTCCTTCTCCCAGTGCGGTTCGCTGTACGTCCGTTTCAGGAGGTGGCCGGCGAGCGGCTCGACCCACTCGGGCTCGATCCTGGCGTTGACGCGCGCCCAGAGCCGTGAAGTCTCCACCAGCTCCGCCGACATGACGAAACGCGGGGTCTTCTTGAAGAGTGCCGAGCCCGGGAAGATCGCGAACTTGGCGCTGCGGGCGCCCAGATACTCGTTCTTCGCGCCGTCCTTCACGTCCTTCATACCGATGTGCGAGAGCAGGCCCGCGAGGAGGGAGACGTGGACGCTCTGGTCGGAGGCGCCCGGGGGCGGAGCCCCCTGATCGGATGCAGTCTCGTTGAGGTGGAGGCCCATCTGCTTGGCCACCGTGCGGAGTTGGCTGTAGATGTCCTGCCACTCGCGGATGCGGAGGAAGTTCAGGTACTCCTGCTTGCACATGCGACGGAACGCCGAGGAGCCGCGCTCCTTCTGCTGCTCGCGGATGTACCGCCACATGTTGAGGAACGCGAGGAAGTCGCTCGTCTCGTCCCGGAAACGGGCGTGCTGCTGGTCGGCCTGCGTCTGCTTCTCGGCGGGGCGCTCGCGCGGGTCCTGGATGGACAGCGCGGCGGCGATCACCATGACCTCGCGGACACAGCCGTTCTTGTCGGCCTCCAGGACCATGCGGGCCAGGCGCGGGTCCACGGGGAGTTGGGCCAGCTTGCGGCCCGTCTGCGTGAGGCGCTTGCGCGGGTCCTTCTCGGCCGGGTCCAACGCGCCCAGTTCCTGGAGGAGTTGGACACCGTCACGGATGTTGCGGTGGTCCGGCGGGTCGATGAACGGGAACTTCTCGATCTCGCCGAGACCGGCCGCGGTCATCTGCAGGATGACGGAGGCGAGGTTCGTCCGGAGGATCTCCGCGTCCGTGAACTCCGGGCGGGCGAGGAAGTCGTCCTCGGAGTAGAGCCGGATGCAGATGCCGTCCGACGTACGGCCGCAACGGCCCTTGCGCTGATTGGCACTTGCCTGGCTGACCGCCTCGATGGGCAGCCGCTGCACCTTCGTACGGTGGCTGTAGCGGCTGATACGGGCGAAGCCGGGGTCGATGACGTACTTGATGCCCGGGACCGTGAGGGAGGTCTCGGCGACGTTGGTCGCCAGAACGATCCTGCGCCCGGTGTGCTGCTGGAACACGCGGTGCTGCTCGGCGTGCGAGAGCCGGGCGTAGAGGGGTAGTACTTCGGTGAACCTGAGGTTCTTCTTGTTGAGCGCGTCCGCCGTGTCGCGGATCTCCCGCTCGCCGGACAGGAAGACGAGGATGTCGCCCTTGCCCTCGCCCTGAAGCTCCTCCACGGCATCGCAGATCGCGGTGATCTGGTCGCGGTCGGAGTCGTCGGAGTCGTCTTCTAGGAGGGGGCGGTACCGCACCTCCACCGGATACGTCCGGCCGCTGACCTCGATGATCGGGGCCTCGCCGAAGTGCCGGGAGAAACGCTCCGGGTCGATGGTCGCCGAGGTGATGACGACCTTGAGATCCGGCCGCTGGGGCAGCAACTGGGCCAGATAGCCCAGCAGGAAGTCGATGTTGAGGGACCGCTCGTGGGCCTCGTCGATGATGATCGTGTCGTAGGCGCGCAGTTCGCGGTCGGTCTGGATCTCGGCGAGCAGGATGCCGTCCGTCATCAGCTTGATGAAGGTGGAGTCCTGGTTGACCTGGTCGGTGAACCGGACCTTCCAGCCGACGGCCTCGCCGAGCGGGGTGTCCATCTCCTCCGCGACGCGCTCGGCCACGGTCCGGGCGGCGATACGGCGGGGCTGGGTGTGCCCGATCATGCCGCGCACCCCACGGCCGAGTTCGAGGCAGATCTTCGGGATCTGGGTCGTCTTGCCGGAACCGGTCTCACCGGCCACGATCACCACCTGGTGATCACGGATCGCCGCCGCGATGTCGGCCTTCTTCTGGCTGACCGGCAACTGCTCCGGATACGAGATCGCCGGGATACGGCTGCGCCGCAGCGCCATCCGCTCCTCGCCGCGGGCCACCTCGGTCTCGATCTCGGCGAGGACCGCGGCGCGGGCCTCCGGCTTGCGGATCTTGCGCGCGCCTTCGAGCCTGCGCCCGAGCCGGTGCGCGTCGCGCAGGGTCAGCTCGGTCAGGCGGGGGGCGAGGTCGCCGAGGGCGGGAGTGCCGGGGGCGGGGGCCGGAGCGCCGGGTGCGGAGGCGGGGTGCGTAGACATACGCCGTCCAGGATCTCACCTCGCCGAAATTCCTGGCGAATGAATTGTCCGGGGTCAGTTGTCCGGGGCGGGCGCCGCTGCCGGGGGCTCCGCCCCCAGACCCCCGGTCGGCCCTGAAGGGGCCTCGTCCCCAAGCGCCGGACGGGCTGATTGCTGCCGTTCTGCGTCTTGCTGGCGGCCCGCTTCCTTGGACATCGACTGGGCCGTGTTCGACACGGCCTTGATGCCGAGGTACGCCGTCGTCAGGCTGGCCATCGCGGTGAACGCCGAGGTCAGGACGCCCACGATCACCGCCCGGTCGCCGTTCAGCTGCCATACGCCGAAGATCGCCACCGCCGTGATCGCGATGTTGCTGCCGACCACCGCGAGCAGTCCGTACCGCGCCCGTATCTTCTCCAGGTCGATGTCCTGGCCCATCGCGCCCCACCCTGTAGTCCGGGTTACGACGAAAGCCCCGTCCCGGTGGGACAGGGCTTTCGATCCGGTGGCTGGGGCCGGGGTCGAACCGGCGACCTATCGCTTTTCAGGCGATCGCTCGTACCAACTGAGCTACCCAGCCACGAGGTTCCCAGAAGGAACCTCAGCGGTCCTGACGGGATTTGAACCCGCGGCCTCCACCTTGACAGGGTGGCGAGCACTCCAAACTGCTCCACAGGACCAAGCTGTTGCGCGCGAACCAGCGAAGCCAGTGTCGCACACGGTGTTGCGTGCCCCCAACGGGATTCGAACCCGTGCTACCGCCTTGAAAGGGCGGCGTCCTAGGCCGCTAGACGATGAGGGCTATCGGCCCGCCTGGGCGCTTCTCAGCGCGTCGGGGACGTGAGAAGCATATGGGATGGCGGGAGGTATCGCCAAAACGGTTTACGGGGCCGGAGGAGAGGGGCTCGCGGAGGGGCTGGGGGACTGGTGTGCGCCCGGCAGGTTCTCCTTCGGGAGGTGGCGGCTGACCTCGGCCGTCGTCAGGCCCAGGCCGCCGAGTCTGATCTCGTCCCAGGCCTGGAGGCGGTGGGTGTCGCGGTCGATGTAGAGGATCGACGCCTCGATCGGGTCCGGGTACTTGCCTTCCACCGCACGCAGGCCGCTGCCGCCCGTCGAGCCCTCGATGCGGAGGCGGGTGCCGTGCTTCATGATCTCGGTGCCCTCGTGGTGGAGGTGGCCGGCCAGGACCAGCGGGACCTCGCCGTCGGTCTGGCGTGCCGCCGACGGTTCGTGGACCAGGGCGATGTCGACGGGGGTGCCGGCGGCCTGTTGGTCGCGGAGGGCGGAGGCGAGTTGGTCGCCGGCGAGTTCCTCCGCGTTGTCGCCGCCGGGCGTGATCGAGCGGTCGGGGGTGAACTGGGGGTCGCCGATGCCGGCGAAGCGGACGCCCGCGATCGTCTCCGCCCGGCCCTCGTCCAGGACGTGCACGTTCTTCATCCGGGCCAGATAGCGCTGGGTGGTGAGGGAGTCGTGGTTTCCCCTGACCCAGACGTAGGGGGCGCCCAGGTCGGCGATGGGGTCGAGGAAGCCGTTCTCGGCCGCCGTGCCGTGGTCCATGGTGTCGCCGGTGTCGACGATCACGTTCACCTTGTACTGCTCCACCAGCGACGCGATGATCTTCCAGCTGGCCGGGTTCAGGTGGATGTCCGAGACGTGGAGCACGCGGATGGTGGTCGGGTCCGGCTGGTAGGCGGGGAGGGTGGACGTGACGTCGTAGAGCTTCGTCACGTTCGTGACCAGGCGGGCCAACTCCTTCTGGTAGACGTCGAATTCGGTGACGATGTTGCGCGCGTTGCCGACCAGGGACGGGGCCGAGGTGAGCAGGCCCGAGAATTTCGGTTCGAGGATCGACTTCGGGTTCCAGGTCGCGTACGCCGTCGCTCCGGACGCGGCCAGGAGGGTCAGGGCGAGGCCGCCGGCCGCGAGGGCGCGGCGGGGGCGGCGGTAGACCGCGAGGCCGAGGGTGCTGGCGCCGAGGACCACGGCGGCGCAGGAGCGTACGGCGAGGTCGAGGGTGCCGTGTTCGACGTCCCGGGCGACCTCGTCCTGGAGGCCGGAGATGCGTTCGGGGTGGTCGACGAGGGCCTGGGAGCGTTCGGGGTCGAGTTGGTCGACGTTGACGTCCAGGCGGACCGGCGCGTGGTGGCTGTCGAGGGACAGGGCGCCCAGCGGGGACACGTTGATCTTCGTGCCGCCGGTGAGGGACGGGCGCAGGGTCATGGTCGTGTTCATGGGGCCGACCTGGACCCGTACGTCGCCCACGATCAGCAGGCCAAGCCAGGCGCCGACGACCACGACCATCACGAGGCCGAGGGCGCGGGGCCAGGGGTGGGGCTGGGGGACGAGTGCGACGGTGGGGCGGGGGCCGCGGGCGCGGTAGTGGCGGGTCAGGGCGAGCCGGGTTCGGCGGAGGCGGTTCAGGGCTGCGACGGGGACGCTGGCCATTGGTCCCGTATGCCCCGGGGTGGGGGCAGGTATGCGCGGGACGTCCGGGTACCTGCCCTAGCCCCAGCCGAGTTCGTGGAGGCGTTCGTCGTCGATGCCGAAGTGGTGGGCCACTTCGTGCACGACGGTGACGGCGACCTCGTGGACGACGTCCTCCCGGGTCCCGCAGTAGCGCAGGGTGGGGCCCATGTAGATCGAGATGCGGTCGGGGAGGACTCCGGCGTACCACTCGCCGCGTTCGGTGAGGGGGGTGCCTTCGTAGAGGCCGAGGAGTTCGGGGTCGGAGGGGTCGGGTTCGTCCTCGACGAAGACGGCCACGTTGTCCATGACCCGGGTCAGCTCGGGCGGGATCCGGTCGAGGGCTTCGCTCACCAGCTCTTCGAACGTCTCGCGTGTCATTTCCAGCACATGCCCATTGTCCGGGACGAACGCGGGTTCGGGGCGGTGGTCAGCCCCGAAGGGCGTGATGGCTGAGAAGGCCGGGGATCAGTGCGGCCGTGCGTTCCGTCTGGTCGCGGTGGGTGGGCAGGTCCAGGGCTGCCAGGCGGGTGACCAGGTGCCGTGCGCCCGCGGTGACGTACTGGTTCAGGCGTTCGGTGACCTGTTCCGCGGTGCCTGTGACCACGGCCTGGATCTTCTCCAGTTCGGCCAAGGGCATGCCGTAGGTGGCGCGGGCGTAGTCGTCCGCCGCCCGGTGGGCGTGTTCCGGGTCCTCGTCGATTCGTACGGTGACGAAGAGCGCCGGGGTGACGGCGTCCGGGGTGCGGCCCGCGGCGGTCGCCGCCTGGTGGATGCCGTGCAGGCCGGTCGTGTAGTCGGCGGGGTCGGGCGGGTAGGGGAGCCAGCCGTCGTAGAGGCGGCCGGTGCGGGTGAGGGCGGTGGGGGTGGCGCCGCCGAGCCAGATGGGTGGGCCTTCGGGGCGGTACGGCCGGAGGGCGGGCGGGATGTCGGTGAAGTGGTGGAACTCGCCGTGGAAGGAGTCGGCGCCCTGCCAGAGCGCGCGCCAGAGGGTGACGGTCTCGTCCAGGCGGGCGAAGCGACGGGCCCAGGGGACTTCGGAGAGGTCGTAGAAGGGGCGTCCGAAGCGGCCGGGGTAGCCGGCGCCGACGGCGAGGGTGAGGCGGCCGGCGGAGAGGAGGTCGAGGGAGGCGAGGGACTGGGCGGCCTGGATCGGGCGGCGCAGGAAGGGGAGCAGGGCGCCCGTGCCGAGGGTCGCCGTTTCGGTGGCGGGGGCGAGGGCGGCGAGCATCGTGAGGGCCTCGATGCGGGGGCTGATCAGGGAGTCGTTGACGAAGAGGGAGGTGAAGCCGAGGTGTTCGGCGGCGCGGGCGAGGGTGATCAGTTCGCGCGGGTCGTCGTCCTTGGCCCACTGGGCGGTTCCGGTCGGGAGCAGTACGCCGATGTCCATGGGGTCGATGGTGGCCGGGGGCGGGTATGGCCTCAATTCCCCGCGGGGAATGGCCGGTCGGGGTGGGGCGCCGTAGAACTGGGGCGTGGACTTCTGTCAGGTGTTGCGTGAGCGTCGTACGGGGTCCCGGCTGAGTCAGCTGGAGTTGGCGTCGCGGGCCGGTACCACGCAGCGGCATGTGAGTTTCGTGGAGTCGGGGCGGTCCGTGCCGGGGCGGGACCTGGTCGTGCGGCTGGCGGAGGCGCTCGAACTGCCGTTGCGGGAGCGGAACGAGCTGTTGCTGGCGGCCGGGTTCGCGCCGGTGTACGCGGAGAGTTCGCTGGACGATCCTGCGCTGGCTCCGGTGCGGGGGGCGATCGGGCACATCCTGCGGGGGTATCTGCCGTATCCGGCGCTGGTGGTGGACCGGGGCGGTGATCTCGTCGCCGCGAACAGCGCGTTCGGGGTGATCACGGAGGGGGCGGCGGCGGAGTTGCTGGGGCCGGGGGCGAATGTGTACCGGCTGGCGTTGCATCCGGACGGGGTGGCGCCGCGGATCGTCAACCTCGCCGAGTGGGCACGGCACATCCTGGCCCGGCTGGGCGCGTTGCCCGCGCTGCGGGCCGAGTTGGCCGGGTATGTGCCCGAACTCGGCTCGGAGGAAGGGCAGTTGGGGTTCGCCGTGCCGTTGCGGCTGCGGTCTTCGTATGGGGAGCTGCGGTTGATGACGACGGTGACGACCTTCGCGACCGCCGTGGACGTGACGCTGGCGGAACTGAAGCTGGAGGCGTTTCTGCCGGGGGACGCGGCTACGGCGGAGGCGTTGGCGGCTGCCGCCGCCGCGGCGGCGGGGGATCAGGCTCCGGGGAACATGTAGTCGGTGCGGATGCGGCCCTCGGCGTCGAGCGCGAGTACCTCCAGGCCGCCGCCGACCACGTCGCCGCTGCCGACGGCCACCGTGTCCCAGCGGAACTGGATCAGGCCGTCCAGGCGTACGGCGTCGGTGCGCGGCCGGAAGGTGAACCCGCCCTTCGCGACGAACCGTTCGTAGCTGCGCGTGACGCGCGTCTCGATGGCGTCGTACCCCTGGGCGCGCAGGGTCGGGTGGTCGAAGCCGAGGCCCGCGGCGATCTCGCGGATCTCGGCGGGCGGCTGGAGCACGTGCGTGCCGTCCTCGGCCCAGAGGCTCTCGATCGCCGCGCGGCGCCGGGCGGGGTCCGGTTCCGTCCACTGGGCGAGGTAACGGGCGGCCAGGTCCTGGGGGTTGGTCTCGGTCATGCGGGGGCTCCTCGGCTCGGCGGTGTGCGGCCGATCGTGCGGCGGGTGCGGGGAAGGGGGCAATTCCCGGCCAGGAATGGCCTGTGGCGGCCGGGCGCGTGTCTTCCGGTGGGCGGTGGGAGTTGAGAGGGGGACTTCTTTTTCCGCCCTCGGAGGTGGCCCCGTGCGCCCCATGTACGTTCCCGTCCGTCTGGCCGCCGCGGTCGCCGTCGTCGCCGCTGCCGCCGGCTGTATGAGTGTGGGCGACGACACAGGGGGCGGGGCCAAGCCCTCGCACTCCGCCGGGCGGCACGCCGGTGACGCCCCCGACGGCGGGGCGGGGGCGTCGGGGGGCGGGGCCGGGTTCGGGGGGCCGGCGGGGGACGGGAAGCACGGGCACGGGAAGCCGAAGCCGGGAGAGTCGGCCTCGGGGTCGGCGTCGCCGTCGGCGGCGGGTGCGGGGGCGGTGAGTCCGTCCGCTTCCGCACCGCCGCGACCGGGGGCGAGCGGCAAGCCGGGGGCGCCGACCAGCGCCGCGCCCCAGCCGTCCCCGACGCGGGCCACTCCGTCGCCCGACCCGGAGACGCCGAGCGCGCAGCCCTCGTCCGCCGCCCCGACCGTCGCGGAGCCCTCGTCCTCGGCCCACGAGGACCCCGCGCCGCAGCTGGTCAGCAGGGAACCGGCGCCCGCGGCCGGGTCGCCGGCCTGAGGCGTCTGTGACGCACGTCAATCCGGGCCGGTTTGCCTTGGGGGGTGGTGGGTGCGTATGGTGGTAGATCGTTTGATCCCATTGCCCGGCGCCACTGCAGAGCGCGCCGTGTGGCGCGTACTCTCCCTTGCCGTGGCGGACCGCATTGAGGCGGTCGATAGCGAATCACGGAGTTGACGGGCGCGTGCCGACGGATACTCCGGAAGGTTTCGCATTCGCATGTCCATTTCCAGTACTGATCACGTCGTCATGCCCGAGAACGAGGGCACCGAGACGGCCGTAGACACCGAGACGGTGGCAGACGCCGTCGCGGCGGCTCCCGAGGTGACCTTCGCGTCCCTCGGTCTGCCCGAGGGTGTCGTGCGCAAGCTCGCGCAGAACGGCGTGACCACCCCCTTCCCGATCCAGGCCGCGACCATCCCGGACGCCCTGGCCGGCAAGGACATCCTCGGCCGTGGCCGCACCGGCTCCGGCAAGACCCTCTCCTTCGGTCTGCCGCTGCTGGCGACCCTGTCCGGCGGCCGTACCGAGCGCAAGCGCCCGCGCGGCATCATCCTCACCCCGACCCGCGAGCTGGCGATGCAGGTCGCCGACGCCCTCCAGCCCTACGGCGACGTCCTCGGCCTGAAGATGAAGGTCGTCTGCGGCGGCACGTCCATGGGCAACCAGATCTACGCCCTGGAGCGCGGCGTCGACGTCCTCGTCGCCACCCCGGGCCGCCTGCGCGACATCATCAACCGCGGCGCCTGCTCCCTGGAGGACGTGCGGATCGCGGTCCTCGACGAGGCCGACCAGATGTCCGACCTGGGCTTCCTGCCCGAGGTCACCGAGCTGCTCGACCAGATCCCGGCCGGCGGCCAGCGCATGCTGTTCTCGGCCACCATGGAGAACGAGATCTCCACGCTGGTCAAGCGCTACCTCAAGGACCAGGTCACGCACGAGGTCGACAGCGCGCAGGGCAACGTCACGACGATGTCCCACCACATCCTCATCGTGAAGCCCAAGGACAAGGCGCCGGTCACCGCCGCGATCGCCTCCCGCAAGGGCCGCACGATCATCTTCGTCCGCACCCAGCTGGGCGCCGACCGCATCGCCGAGCAGCTGCGCGAGTCCGGCGTGAAGGCCGACGCGCTGCACGGCGGTATGACGCAGGGCGCCCGTACGCGGACGCTGGCGGACTTCAAGGAGGGCTACGTCAACGCGCTCGTCGCGACCGACGTCGCCGCCCGCGGTATCCACGTCGACGGCATCGACCTGGTCCTGAACGTGGACCCGGCCGGCGACCACAAGGACTACCTGCACCGTGCCGGCCGTACGGCGCGTGCCGGTCGTACGGGCACCGTCGTCTCCCTCTCCCTGCCGCACCAGCGCCGCCAGATCTTCCGGCTGATGGAGGACGCGGGCGTCGACGCCGGGCGTCACATCATCAACTCCGGCACGGCCTTCGAGCCCGAGGTCGCCGAGATCACCGGTGCCCGTTCGATGACCGAGGTCCAGGCCCAGTCGGCGGGCGACGCCGCGCAGCAGGCCGAGCGCGAGGTCGTCCAGCTCACCAAGGAGCTGGAGCGGGCCACGCGCCGCGCGTCCGAGCTGCGCGAGGAGGCCGACCGCCTGGTCGCCCGTGCCGCGCGCGAGCGGGGCGACGACCCGGAGACCGCGGTCGCCGAGGCCGCCGCCGTCGTGGAGGCCGCGGCCCAGGCCGTGGTGTCGGAGCAGTCGGCCGCCGCCGAGGCGCCGGTGCGCGAGGAGAACTCCTCCTACGACCGTCCGCGTCAGCAGCGTGACGACCGCGGCAACTACGAGCGCCGTGACCGTCGTGACGACCGTGGCGGCCGTTCCTTCGAGCGTCGTGACGAGCGTCCCTCGGGTGGTTTCCGTCGTGACGACCGTGGTGGCAACGACCGCGGCGGCGACCGTGGCGGCCGTTCTTTCGACCGTCGCGATGAGCGTCCGTCCGGTGGTTTCCGCCGCGACGACCGTCGGGACAACGACCGTCCGGCTTCGGGCGGCTTCCGTCGCGACGACCGTCCGTCCGGCGGCTTCAACAGCGACCGTCGTGACGGCGACCGCGGTGGCCGTTCCTTCGAGCGTCGTGACGAGCGTCCCTCGGGTGGTTTCCGTCGTGACGACCGTGGTGGCAACGACCGCGGCGGCGACCGTGGCGGCCGTTCTTTCGAGCGTCGTGACGAGCGTCCGTCCGGTGGTTTCCGTCGTGACGACCGTGGTGGCAACGACCGTCCGGCTTCGGGCGGCTTCCGTCGCGACGACCGTCCCGCGACGGGCGGTCACCGGGGCAGCGACCGTCCGTTCAACCGTGACCGCCAGGGCGACCGCCCGGGCTTCCGCACCGGCGGCCACGACCGTCCGTCCGGTCACCGCGGCACCACCGGCACGGGTACCGGCACCGGTTCCTTCGGCCGCCGCGACGACAAGCCGCGCTGGAAGCGCAACGGCTGACGTCGAGTGAGGTGATGAAGGGCCCGTACGACACGCTCGTACGGGCCCTTTCGCATGCCCCGGAAACCCCGGTGGCCGGCGGCGGCCGCTCGGGGGCGCGGCGCTGGCCGCCGTTCTCGCGCTGGCCGTGGGTTCACCAGGGGTGGTCGGGGCGGCGGGCGAGACCGTGCTGCCGACTGGCGTACGTGGACCCGGCAGAGCGCGTCCACCTCCTGGCCGCGGGCACCTCGGCCGCGCTCGTGTACCGGGACCACGCCGGCCGGGACGGGATCGCCGACCTGTTCACCCTCGACTCCTCGGGGGCCCTGTCCTTCCAGCAGGGCACGGGCAAGGGCACGTTCTCCGGGAAGGTCACCGGCACCGGCTGGAGACGACCAACAAGGCGGTCCCCTTCGGTGACTTGAGCGGCGACCGCTGCAACGACGTCCTGGTCCGCCTGAAGAGCGGGGCGCTGCGCGCGTACAAGCCGGGATGCGGCGGGGTGCTGAAGCCGTCGACGGCGTACACGTCACTCGGGACGAGCGGCTGGAACCAGTACGACGTGCTGACGACGCCCGGTGACATCAGCGGCGACGGCCGCCCGGACCTGATCGCGCGGAGCGCGTCGACGGGGACGGTGTACCTGTACAAGGGCACGAGCGCGGGCACACTGGCGGCGCGGGTGAAGCTGTACGCCGACTGGAGGACGTACAAGAAGGTCGTCGGTGTCGGTGACCTCAACGGGGACGGGATCGGCGACCTGCTGGCGCAGGACAAGGCCAACAACGTCTACCGCTACTACGGCACAGGCAACGGCACGTTCGGGGCGCGGGTGAAGCTGTTCGGCGCGTGGGGCGGGTCGTACGACACGGTGGTCGGGGTCGGGGACATCACCGGGGACGGGAAGGGGTCGTTCGGGGCGCGGGTGAAGGTCTCGGGCGGGTGGCAGGGCTACAAGGGCGTCATCTGATGTGACTCCTAGGGCGTTTTTTGGCCACATCGAGTCCTTATCGATTCCTTAAGTGGCGCATGTCACGCCCCCGGTGAGGGAATCGCTGGGGGCATGACAGATGACGCCATAGCGAGTGGGCTGTCAAAGGGAGATCCCCCCGGTCTCTCCGACGAAGAACGGCTTGCCCAACTCGGCTACACGCAGGTTCTCGCCCGCCGCATGTCGGCGTTCTCCAACTACGCGGTCTCCTTCACGATCATCTCGGTCCTGTCGGGCTGCCTGACGCTGTACCTGTTCGGCATGAACACGGGCGGCCCGGCCGTGATCATGTGGGGCTGGGTGGCGGTCGGCCTGATGACCCTCTTCGTCGGCCTGTCGATGGCCGAGATCTGTTCGGCCTACCCGACGTCGGCGGGCCTGTACTTCTGGGCCCACCGCCTGGCGCCCCCGCGCTCGGCGGCGGCCTGGGCGTGGTTCACGGGCTGGTTCAACGTGCTCGGCCAGGTCGCGGTGACCGCCGGGATCGACTTCGGTGCCGCGTCCTTCCTGGGCGCGTACCTGAACCTCCAGTTCGACTTCAAGGTCACCCCGGGCCGGACGGTGCTCCTGTTCGCCGGGATCCTTGTGCTGCACGGTTTGCTGAACACGTTCGGTGTCCGCATCGTCGCGCTGCTCAACAGCGTGAGCGTGTGGTGGCACGTGATCGGGGTCGGCGTGATCGTCGGCGCGCTGACCTTCGTCCCCGACCACCACCAGTCGACGAGCTTCGTCTTCACGAAGTTCGTGAACAACACGGGCTGGGGCAGCGGTGTGTACGTCGTCCTGCTGGGCCTCCTGATGGCGCAGTACACCTTCACCGGCTACGACGCCTCGGCCCACATGACGGAGGAGACGCACGACGCGTCGACGGCGGGCCCCAAGGGCATCGTCCGCTCCATCTGGACGTCGTGGATCGCAGGCTTCGTCCTCCTCCTGGGCTTCACGTACGCGATCCAGTCGTACGACAAGGAACTCGGCTCGGCGACGGGCGCGCCGCCGGCGCAGATCCTGCTGGACGCGCTGGGCGCCACCTCGGGGAAGCTGCTGCTCCTGGTGGTGATCGGCGCGCAGCTCTTCTGCGGGATGGCGTCGGTGACGGCCAACAGCCGCATGATCTACGCCTTCTCGCGCGACGGCGCGCTGCCGTTCTCCCGCGTCTGGCACTCCGTGAGCCCGCGCACCCGGACGCCGGTGGCGGCGGTGTGGCTGGCGGCGGCGGGCGCGCTGGTCCTCGGCCTCCCCTACCTGATCAATGTGACGGCGTACGCGGCGGTCACGTCCATCGCGGTGATCGGCCTCTACATCGCGTACGTCATCCCGACGCTGCTGCGGCTGGGCAAGGGGGACGACTTCCAGCGGGGGCCGTGGCATCTGGGCCGGTGGTCGCGGCCGATCGGGATGGTGTCGGTGGTGTGGGTGATCGTGATCACGATCCTGTTCATGCTGCCCCAGGTCTCACCGGTCACGTGGGAGTCCTTCAACTACGCGCCGGTGGCGGTACTGGTCGTGCTCGGCTTCGCGGCGGCCTGGTGGGGCGCCTCGGCCCGGCACTGGTTCCTGAACCCGGAACACACCCGCACGAAGGCGCGGGAGGCGGCACGTTCCGGCGCGCCCGAACCGGTAGATCCGTAACACTCCGGACCAGCCCGGCGCCCTTCCTCTCGTCCTTCCCTTCATCCGGCGCGGCCGTGTCCCCGATACCCGATCGGAGACACGGCCACGTCCCGCTATGCTCGGGGAGGCAACATCGCCTGGGCCCTTAGCTCAATTGGCAGAGCAGTGGACTTTTAATCCATTGGTTGTGGGTTCGAGTCCCACAGGGCCTACTGGCGCGGGGGGAGGGAAACCCCTTCTGACCTGCTACGCAGCGTCCGGTTCGGCTTCGGTCGGCTCGGGCGCTGCTTCGTTTTCGGGGGTTTGCGCGCCCGAGCCCGCAGCGTGCCGGCCCGCCATCACGATCGCGCGGACAGCCTCGGGGCAAGCAGCTCCAGCACTTCCTCCCAGCGATACCGATCCGCCCCACCGCCGGCCTTCGGCCGATGAGACTCGTACGACCCGATCAGGACGCCCATCTCGCGCACAGCCCGAACAACGTGCCGCGCTGCGCGAGGCCCGTAAACAGTGCCGTGATCAGTTCCACGCCACCCCGTAGATCGCTTCGGATGGCTGCCCGTTCGGAGCCACTCACCGGCCGCCAGACGCTCCTTCGAAGCCACCGCTGAGTATGGGGGGCTGAGCAGCTGCACTGAGGCTGACCGCGCCTCGTAACCTGTGCTGCGAGCGACGAAAGGACACCAGCCGTGGCTCAGCGGACAACCGACGACCAGCCCAAAGCCCTACCGCCCGCCCTCGAATCCATGACCCTGCTGGTCGCCGCCGTCATCGTCCACGACAAGGCCACCAACCGTGTCGTCCTCCTCCAGCGCAGCGAGAACGCCAAGTTCGCTCAGGGGATGTGGGATCTCCCCGTCGGCAAGAGCGAACCCGGCGAGCCCATCACGGCAACCGCCGTACGCGAGGTGTACGAAGAGACCGGCCTGACCGTGAAGCCGGAGTCCCTGAAGGTCGCCCATGTCATCCATGGCGCCTGGGGCGTCGAAGCCCCCAACGGCTTCCTCACGGTCGTCTTCGCCGCCCATGAGTGGACCGGCGAACCGGAGAACCGCGAGCCACGCAAGCACGCCCAGGTCTGCTGGGTCGATGCTGAGGCCATCCCCGAGGAGTTCGTGGACACCACCGCGAGTGCCCTCCACAGGTATCTCACGCGTGGGCCCCAGGTGACGCTGGACGGTTGGGCATAGGGGACACCTCTGACCCCAACTGACGTGGAGCCAGGGCCTGTCCGGTCGGCGGGGAGTTGCACCGGACAGGCCCTGGCGGCTTCGGGGACCGGGTCAGTCCCGGTGGAGCAGGGCCGTGGTGTCCGGGGGCAGCTGGCCGTCCTTGGTCAGGGGGCCGGAGGTCAGCAGCGTGGTGGTGGTGTCGGGGAGTGGGATCGGCTGGTCGGAGAGGTTGACCGCGCAGAGGATGCCGTCGCCGCGTTCGAAGAGGAGGGTGCCGGGCGGGGTGTCGAGCCAGTGGAAGTCCTCGCCGGCCAGGCCGGGGGTGGTGCGGCGCAGGCGTAGGGCGGAGCGGTAGAGCTGGAGCATGGAGGTGGGGTCGGCCTGGTTGGCTTCGGCGGTGTAGGTCTTCCAGTCCGGGGGCTGGGGCAGCCAGGGGGTGACGGTCGGGGAGGTGCTGAAGCCGAAGGGTGGGGTGTCGCCGGTCCAGGGGAGGGGGACGCGGCAGCCGTCGCGGCCTCGGACGGTGTGGCCGGAGCGTTCCCAGGTGGGGTCCTGGAGGGCGGATTCCGGGATGTCCTCTACTTCGTAGAGGCCCAGTTCCTCGCCCTGGTAGATGTACGCGCTGCCGGGCAGGGCGAACATCAGGAGGGCGGCGGCGCGGGCGCGGCGGGTGCCGAGGGCCAGGTCGGTGGGGATGGGCTTGTCCCGGAAGAGTGCCTGGACGCCGGTGTCGGTGCGGCCGTAGCGGGTGACGTGGCGGGTTTCGTCGTGGTTGGAGAGGACCCAGGTGGCGGGGGCGCCGACGGTGGCGAGGGTGGTGATGCTGCGGTCGATGACCTCGCGCAACTTGCCCGCGTCCAGGGGGCATTTGAGGAAGTCGAAGTTGAAGGCGGTGTGGAGTTCGTCCGGGCGGAGGTAGTGCGGCATGCGGCCGGGGCGGACGTGGGCCTCGGCGACGAAGACGCGGGGGGTGGGGTAGCTGTCGGCGATGGCGCGCCAGCTGCGGAAGATGTCGTGGACGCCGTCGCGGTCCCAGTGGGGGTGGTCCTGCTGGCCCTCGCCGGTGAGGACGGAGAACTCGGTCAGGCCGAGGTCGGGCAGGGCGGGGTCCTTGACCATGCCGTGGGCGACGTCGATGCGGAAGCCGTCGACGCCGAGGTCGAACCAGAAGCGCAGGATCGACTCGAACTCGGCGCGGACCTCACCGTTGTCCCAGTTGAGGTCGGGCTGTTCGGGGGCGAAGAGGTGGAGGTACCACTGGCCGTCGTCGGTGCGGGTCCAGGTGCGTCCGCCGAAGGCCGCGTGCCAGTCGTTGGGCGGCAGCGAACCGTCCTCGCCCTTGCCGTCGCGGAAGATGTAGCGGGCGCGTTCCGGGGAGCCGGGCGGTGCCGCCAACGCCTCCTGGAACCAGGCGTGTTGGTCGGAGGTGTGGTTGGGGACGATGTCCAGGATGACGCGCAGGCCGAGGTCGTGGGCCTCGGTGATGAGCCGCTCGGCCTCGTCGAGGGTGCCGTAGGCGGGGTGGATGTTCCGGTAGTCGGAGACGTCGTAGCCGCCGTCGGCGAGCGGGGACGGGTACCAGGGGTTGATCCAGATGGCGTCGATGCCGAGGTGGGCCAGATAGTGCAGGCGGGAGCGGAGGCCGGCGATGTCGCCGGTTCCGTCGCCGTCGCCGTCGGCGAAGCTGCGTATGTAGACCTGGTAGATCGCGGCCCTGCGCCACCAGGAGTCGTTCGTGGGGGTCGGGTTGTTCATGGTGCTCGGTCCTGACTCTTCTGGAATCCGAAAGTGGTGGGGGTGGGGGTCAGCCCTTGACCGAGCCCTGGAGCAGCGCCTTGACGAAGTGGCGTTGCAGGAACAGGAACACGAGGATCGTGGGGGCCATGATGAGGAGGGCACCGGCGTTCAACAGGACCTGGTCGGTGCTGTACTTGGTGGTGAACGCCTGCAACGCGCCTGCCATCGTGCGCTTGTCGGGGTCGTCGATGAGCACCAGGGCGAGCAGGAACTGGTTCCAGGTGGACAGGAACATCAGCAGCGCCAGGGAGGCGATCGCGGGGCGGGCCAGCGGCAGGTGGATGTGGAACAGGGCCCGCCAGGGGCCGGCGCCGTCGATGCCCGCCGCCTCCGACAACTCCTTTGGCACGGTGGCGAAGTGGGCTCGCATCCAGAACACCGCGAAGGGCATGTTGAGCCCGATGAGCGGGAGGATCAGTGCCCACTGGGTGCCCAACAGGCCCATGGATTTGGTCTGTTCGTAGAGCGGGACGATCACGATCTCGTACGGCAGGGTCAGGGTGAGGACCAGGATCAGGTAGAAGACCTTGCCGAGCGGGATCTCCAGGACGGCGATCGCGTAGGCGGCCATCGTCGAGATGAGGACCGCGACGGGGACGACGCCGAGCACGATGAGGGTGCTGGACTGGAGCAGGGTCGTGATGTTGGCGACGTTCCAGGCGTCGACGAAGTTGTGCCAGTGCGGGTGGGCGGGCCAGCTCAGGCCGGAGGGGAAGGTTCCCTGCGGGGCGAGGGCCGCGCTGACCATGCTCAGCAGCGGTACGACCGAGTAGAGCGCGGCGGCCGAGATGAGGATCAGGCCGGGGGCGCGGCGGCGCAACGACCGTACGGTCTGCGCGCCTTGCGACGTGCGTGCCGTCTGCGTGCGAGCGGTCTGCGTGCGTTCGGGCATGGTCACTTCTCCCGGAACAGGCGCTGGAGCGGGACGATGACCGCGATCACGACCAGGGCGAGGACGACGGCGAGCGCGGAGGCCGCGCCGAGGCGGCTGTCGTTGAACGCCAGGTTGTAGACGGCGACTCCGGGGACCATGGTCTGGGTGCCGGGGCCGCCCTGGGTGGAGAGGTAGACCACGTCGAAGCTGGCGAGGGCGGCGATGATCGTGATGGTGACGCAGACGCCGATCTCGCCCCGCAGACCGGGCAGGGTGACGGCGCGGAACTGGCGGACGGGTCCGGCGCCGTCGATGCGGGCCGCCTCGTAGAGGCTGTTGTCGATCTTCCCGATGCCGGCCAGCAGCAGCATCGTGCACAGCCCGGTGGACAGCCAGGTGCCGATGAAGCCGACCGCGGTCAGGGCCCAGGTGTAGTCGGCGAGCCAGGCGCGGGCGAGGCCGCCCAGGCCGACGGCGCGCAGGAACTGGTTGACCACACCGTTCTCGGAGTACATCCACGTCCAGGCCACGCCCGCGGCGGCGCCGGGGATGATCTGCGGCAGGAAGAGCAGCGTGCGGGCCAGCGCGCCGGTGAACCGGCCCTCGATCTGGCGCAGTACGGACGCGGTGATCAGGGCCAGGGTCACCGGCAGGACGGTGAAGAACAGGATCAGGTAGAAGGCGTGCAGGAGGGAGGAGAACTGCGCCGAGTCGGTGAAGACGGCGGTGTAGTTCTTCAGGCCCACCCAGGTGGAGGCGCCGATGCCGTCCCAGTCGTAGAAGGAGTACTGGATCGACAGCAGGACCGGGTAGAGGTTGAAGACGCCGTAGAAGGCGAGGGCGGGGAGGGCGAAGAGCCAGCCGGCCCACCGCCTCGCCCGGAGCCGGCTGCGGCCCCGGGCGGCTTGGTTGACGTGCATGGTGCTCAGCTGCTCTTGAGGGCGTCGGCGTAGGTGGACTGGAGGGTCTTGACCATCGCGGCGGGCTCGACCTTGCCGGAGACCAGGAGCTGGAGCTGCTGGGTCAGCTTGGTGTTGACGGCCGGGGCGGAGTTCTGCAGCCAGCTGTCGAAGCCGTTGTCGGCGGCGATGGCGGCGTAGCCGGTCTGGATCTGCTCGGTCGCCGTGCCCGACAGGGACGGCGTCGGAGCCTTGCCGGTGTCGGACGTCACCGCGGCGTAGCCGTTGGCGACCGCGACCTTCGCCGCCCCGGGCGTGGTGAGGAAGTCCAGGAAGAGCGCGGCGGCGTCCTTGTGCTTCGAGCGGGCGGCGATGGAGTAGGCGAGCGTGTTGCTGGTCATCCCCGCGTACTTTCCGCCCTTCTCGGCCGGCGGCATCGGGAACACTCCGTACTTGCCCTTGAAGTTCTTGTCGATGGTCTGCGTGATCCAGCTGCCCTGGAAGAACAGCAGGCCCTTGCCGCCGGTGAACTGGCCGTAGGACGCCTCCTGGTTGAGGGCGTTGACGTCCGAGGCGAAGTAACCCGCCTTGATCCACTTCTGGAGGGTCTGCGTGGCCTTCACCGCCGCCGGGGTGTCCAGGGTGGCTCCGGCCTTGTGGTTGACGATGTCGCTGAGTGCCTGGGCGCCCATGTAGTCGCCGAGCAGCAGGTTGTAGAGGTGGCCGATCAGGCCGTCCTGGTTGGAGGCGACGATCGGGGTGACGCCGGACTTCTTCGCCTTGGCCAGTACGGCTTCCAGCTCGCCGATGCTCGTCGGCACCGCCGTCATGCCGACCTTGGCGGCCAGCTCCTTGTTGTAGAAGACGCCGACCAGCGGACCGGCCGAACCGCCCGCCTGATAGAGCGAGCCGGAGCCGATCACACCGTTGGACACCCGGCCGGGGGCGAGCGCGGAGGCGGGGACCTTGCTGCTCCAGCCGTACGCCTTGTCGTAGGCGTCGAGGTTGGTGAGCAGGCCGTCCTTCACCCCGCCGAGGAGGTCGGAGGGTGCGGCGATGTCGGGCGCGGAGTCGGACGCCAGCAGGCGCGGCAGCACGGTGTTGTAGTTGTTGTCCGCCTCGACCCGCAGCTTCACCGTGATCTTCGGGTACTTGGCGTGGAAGGCGTCCGCCAGGCCCTGCTCGTACGCTTCCAGGCCGGCCGCGGAGAACAGGGTCAGTGTGACGGGGGTGTCGCCCACGGCGGTGTTCACCGCGGTCGGGGTCGCGCCGGCCGACGAGCCCGAGCCGGAGCCGGGTCCGCCGCATGCCGCGAGCGTGACCAGCGCCGACGCGGCGGCCACGGCCGCCAGCGGGGCGCGCAGACGACGGCCGGCTGCTCTGGCGGGGGCGATGGGGTGCTGCTCAGGCATGATGCCTCCTCGCATTCATGCGGCTGCCGCTCCACTCAATGGTCGGCAGACAAAGGTCGGCGTGCTTTCCGGACCGGACCGCAGCGAGTGCCAGACGGGTTTCGGAAGCGTTTCCGTTGCCGAAAGAGTGAGGCGGCCCGACAAGTCTGTCAAGTAACGAAAACGCAACATGCATTTGACGTGCTGGAATGATGAGATGACCGTGTGGGGTGGCGTGGGTTGGCGTCCGGTCGCCTTGGGTGGCATCGGAAGCGCTTCCGGGAATCATGGAAGCGTTTCCGAAAGTGGGTTAGCCTTCCGGCATGGCGCAGAGCTCCGAGAAGATCAACATGGCGGACGTGGCCCGCGCGGCCGGCGTGTCGATGGCCACCGCCTCCCGCGCGCTCAACAACGAGAACGGCGTCGCCGAGTCCACCCGGCGCCGCGTCCTCGCGGTCGCCGAATCGCTCTCCTACGTCGTCTCCCCCGAGGCGTCACGCCTGGCCGGCGGCGACACCGGCCGGGTCGCGGTGGTCGTGCCGCACATCTCCCGCTGGTTCTTCGCCACGCTCCTGGAGGGGCTGGAGTCGGTGCTGCGGGCGGCCGATCTCGACGTGCTGCTCTACCACGTCGACGGCATCGAGGACCGGCACGACTTCTTCCACCGCCTGCCCGCGCGCCGCAAGGTCGACGCGGTCGTGGTCCTCGCCTTCCCGGTCGGCGAGGAGGAACAGCGGCGCCTGGAGCTGATGGGCGTCACCGTCATCGCCGCCGGCGGCCAGCACGCGCCGTACCCGAACGTCTCCATCGACGACGAGACCGCCGGCCGCCAGGCAATGGACCACCTGCTCTTCCTCGGCCACCGCCGCATCGCGATGATCGCCGCCGTCGACCCCGACCAGCCCGACGACGTACAGCCCTCGGGCCGCTCGAACGCGTACTACGCCGCCCTGCGCGACGCGGGCATCCCCGTCGACGAACGCCTCGTCGTCACCGTCGACTGGGGCGGCGCCCAGGGCGCCGACGCCATGGCCAAACTCCTCAGCCAGCCCCAACCGCCCACCGCCGTCTACGCCCACTCCGACGAGGTCGCCCTCGGCGCGATCCGCACCCTGCGCCGGGCCGGACTCCGCATCCCCGAGGACCTGTCCGTCATCGGCATCGACGACCATCCCGTGGCCGAGCTGACCGACCTCACTACCGTGCGGCAACCGGTAAGGGAACAGGGGGAGTTGGCGGGGCGGATGCTGCTGAGCATCGTGAGGGGCGAGGAGACCGAGCGGGATGTCGTCGTTCCGACGCAGCTTGTGATCCGGGGGAGTACGGCGCCGCCGCGTTCGTAGCAGTTGTGCTGCCGGAAGGTCGTCGTGTCGCTGCCGCCGAGTGCTGGTAGATCGGCTGGGCGCTCCGAGGACCGGCCTGCGCGGTCCGTGAGGTCCTTCGGCTTGGCGCCGGTGTCGGCGCCGGTGGCGAGGGTGTTGCCGGTGCGGCGGAGGTCGTGGAAGCGGAAGTTGTCCAGTATCTCGACGTTGGGCCTGGTCTTGCGTCCACAACCTCCACCTCACCTGTCGCGATCCCCTGTTCGTGTCGCTCGGGCCGGCCCGCCAGGGCGCCATCCACGGTGGCCGTCATCGTGGTCGGAAAAGATCGAACGCGTCCCCGGTCTCTCGGCCACCACGGCGTTTGTTGACCCACCACATCACCAAGCCCGCAAGAGCAGGTCCCGCTACGGCGCCAGCACCATCGGGAAGTCCCGCCACCGCTGCGCCCGCGGTGACGGCGACGATGCCGCCCACCATCAGAATGAGCTGCCATCCCTCACGGTGCCGAACGGGAGTGAGTCCTTCCCACGCGTTTGCCGGGAGAAGAGCGCCCAAATGGCCGTCGGAATATCGTTCAGCAATGGTAATCAGCATTTCGGCCAGGCACTTCATGGCTTCGTCGCACTCGGGGCTGTCGAGACGCAGTGCTTCCTTCCTGAGCGCAGCCGCAACCAGACCAGCATGCTCTTGCAGTCCCACAACGGTTGGCTGCAGAAGCGAGCACTGCGGTGGCTCGGAATCTACGCTCAAGCGTCGCGGCCCATGCGAGCGAATTGAGCAACCGTTGCAGCGGGTGCGTCCACGTGGGCGGTTCCAAGGGACGGACCTGAGCGTTGGGGAGCCCTCGGAACAACCAGTACACAACCAGGACGATGAAGATCCATCGCGTGGCCAGATTCTGAAGGAGGTGGAGACCGACGTCAGGGTGATCCCAGAGCGCTGCCGATTTGATCTTTAGCCATGAGACCGCCTTGACCGTCGTCCCCACAAGGAACCACCCGACCAATGAGACCCTCAAGCACCACTTCCGAAAGGGTCTCCACAATGCTGCGCTGAATGCCCAGGCGCGTACACCGTCTGCGACGGATCGCGGTATCTCCCAGCCTGGTTGCATCGCATTCAACGACCGCTGTACCCCGGACAGCCTGTCTTGACCATGCTGCTGTCGCGCACTGTCGAACGCTTGGCGGAGATCGTGCTGGAACGCCCGTAGCTGTCCTTGAAGTTGCGAGAAACGAGCGCGTATCTGTGTGATCACAGCGGCCTGGCATGTCACCGCAGCACCGCACTCCATGCCAGATTTTCCTCTCCGGCGTCATGCTTGAAGTGAACCGTATCGGGGTCGGCGGCACGGTCGCACGCGAGGACGTGCAAGGAGGCGGTGTTGTTCATCGATCCCTCTGACAGAGCGTGTTGACCTCCGTAGTCTTGATGCATCCGAAGCAACAGGGGGATGCATGTCGGATCTGGGCTTTGTGGCCGAGAGCGTTACCACTGCACTTACTGGGCTACTGGTCAGTGACGCTTACACATCCATACGCCCGCGGCTGAGCGCGATTTTGGGTCGCTCGCACAGCAACGAAGGCCTCCGAATCGAAGATCTTGACCGTCTTCGTGGGTCGGACCCCGCGAGGTTGCGTAGCGCCGTGTACGAGTACGTCCAGCGACTTGCAGCCTCCGACGAGCACCTTGTGCGGCAGTTCCGGGACGTCCTGGGAGTACCGGAGCCCCGTATCCAACTGAACGTCCACGACAACCAGTTCCGTGGGCCCACTCAGGTGGGCGGCATTCAGATCGTCAACATGCACGAGGTGGAACATGAGCCGGAACTCTGACGCCTCGGAGGTTCACCACAACGTCTTCAACGGGCCCACGGTGATCGGCGGTACCCAGAATCTGGTCGGCATCACTCCGGTCCAGACGTCTCCCCAGCCGTCGATGTACTCGCAAGCCTGGATAGCGATCATGCTTGCCTGGGCGTTCTGCCCAACGGCGGCACGGTTGGCGCAGTCCGCTCCCGGAGGGGGACTCCTGTCAAGCCTCGCGGACCTGGTCCATGCCACCACGCCGTACATCTGGCTGGCGGGTGGTGTCGCTGCCATCCTTGATGTGGCGGGCCACTTTCTGCATCGGCACTGGACTGTGGCGCAGCGAGCGATCACTCACCCCGTCACGTGGAAGCTGAGGCTGCTTGCCGTTGCCGTTGGGGGCGCCACTCTGGCCGTGGTCGCATTCATGAGCGGTCGGTAGCTTGCGGTCAGAGCACGGCGAGGCGAGGTCGTTCCTCTCCGGAGGGCGTTGACCTGGATTTTTTTACGGTGCCCTGGTCGTCTTCGGACGGCCGGGGCACCGCCCTGGTGGCGACGGTCTCGGCGGAGGGTGGCGTGCCGTCTACCGCTTCGCCGCGAGGAAGTCCTCCAGGATCTCGGCGAACCGCGCCGGCTGCTCCTCGGCCGGGTAGTGGCCGCAGTTGTCGAGGACGACCCCCGTGACGTCGTCGGCCGCGAGCCGCATCGTCTGGGCGGCACTCGCGCCGCTCCACAGCGCGCCGCCGACGGCGAGCACCGGGAGCGGCAGCCGGGTCCTGCCGCGCCGCTCGTTCTGCGCGATCGTCTCGTCCAGCGCGCGGTAGTACGCGAAGCTCGCCCGCAGTGCGCGGGGATCCGCGGTGATCGCGTCGACGTAGGCGTCGACGGCGTACGCGGGGATCGCGTCCGGGGTGGCTGCCTTGGTGGCGAACTGCCAGCCGAAGAAGAGCCGTTCCCGTCCCCGGACCAGTTCCTCGTTGAGGTCGGTGAGCCGGTTGAAGCCGAACTGCCAGAGCCGCTGGTTGGCGGCGGCGGGGCCGAAGAACGGCGGGGACGGTGTGAGGCCGGGGATCACCGCTTCGACGATGGCGAGCCGGCCCACCCGCTCGGGGTGATCGGAGGCGAGGGCGTATGCCGTCCATGTACCGATGTCGTGGCCGACGACGTCGAACCGGTCGTGGCCGAGCGCAGTCGTCAACGCGACCAGATCGTTGGCCAGCGTGCCGGCGTCGTACCCGTCGTCGGGCTTGTCGGAGAGCCCGGCCCCGCGCGAGTCGACGGCGACGACGGTGTGCCGGCGGGCGAGCGCGGGCATCACCTCCCGCCAGGCGTACCAGGTCTGGGGCCACCCGCCGATCAGCAGCAGCGCCGGGCCGTCCCCACCGGTGACCGCGTGCAGGCGCAGCCCGTTCGCCTCCACGTGGCGGCTGGTGAAGACGTCGAGGAATCCGTCGGGCAGGCGTAGCGAACTCAAGTTCGTCATGCCGGGGACCCTACCCATCTTTGAACGATCGGTACAAGATGTGTAGGGTGACGGACCATGGCAGGCCGCAAGCAGTTCGACGTGGACGAGGCGCTCCGACGTGCGATGCACGTCTTCTGGCGCTGGGGATATTCGGAGGCCTCGATCGATCGCCTGACCGAGGGCACGGGCCTGGGCCGGGGCTCGCTCTACGGCACCTTCGGCGACAAGAGCGCCCTCTTCCGGAAAAGCCTCCAACGGTACGCGCAGACCTACCAACCGCTGTACGAGCAGGCACTGTCCGGCCCCCACCCGAACCCGAGCGCCGTCGTGGCCGCCTACCTCCAGGTCGCCCTGAACCGCATCGCCGACCCGACGGTCCCGGACGGCTGCCTGCTCACGGTGTCGGCGACGCAGATCCCGGCGCTCGACGCGGAGGGCCGGGCGATGGTCCGCGCCATGATCGACGGTCTGCGGGCGAGGCTGGAGCAGGCGTTGCTGGCGGCCGGGGCCGGTGAGCGGGAGGCGGCAGAGCTGGCGTTGTGCACGCTGGCGACGAACAAGTCCCTGGCGGTGCTGAGCCGCGCCGGCTTCTCGGGCGAGGACCTGGCGACCGTCGCGGCAGCCGCCGCCAGGAATGCCGAGGCTGTGCCGAATCGACCGGCTGATCCGGCTGATCCGGCCGAACCGGCTGATCCGGCCGAACCGGCCGAACCGTCGGGGCCGCGACAGGCGGGAACGACTTCCTAACACCCATCAGCCGCGGCGCATCCCCCGCGAGAGCTACCCGGACCGTCCCTGCGCGGGTGATTCGCGGATTCCGGCGGATTCCTAGCGTGGTCGTCGGGTCGGTCGCCGTCGGAGTGGCCGTCGCCGCAGGGAGGTCACGATGAGCACGCCGTCCGCCGCACACGACGACGCAGGGTCCCGCCCGGACGAGGACGGTGGCGACCGGGGCGGCCGGGGTGGCCGGGGCGGCCGGGGTGGCCGTCTCGGCCGGTTCGTCCGCGCTCCGCTCGGCTGGATGCTGGCGGGCCTGGTGGGTGTCGGCCTGGTCTCGGGGCTGACCGCGACCGGCCCCGGTCCGGTGCCGGTGCTGGGCGCGGTCGCGGCGGTCGCCGTGTACGGGGTGGTGATGCGCCGGGTCGCGGGACGCTCCACCCCGGAGATCGCCCGGCAGGGGGCCGGCCGGGAGGCACTGCGCGGCGGTGCAGTCGGCCTGGGCTTCGTCCTGGTCTCCGCCCTCCTGATCAGGGTGTTCGGGGGCTACGACTTCTCCTGGGCGGGCAACGGCTTCTTCTCCGTCGTGTGGTCCGCCGCGATGGTGCAGGCCGGCGCCGCGGTCACCGAGGAGCTGATGTTCCGCGGTCTCGCCCTCCAGGCTCTGGAAGAGCAGTGGGGCAGCCGGGCTGCCATCGTGATCACCGGGCTGTTCTTCGGTGTCGCCCACCTTGGTGCTCCGGGAGCCGGTGCGTGGAGCGCGCTCGCCATCGCCCTGGAGGCCGGTGTGATGCTCGGCGTCGCGTTCCTGTGGCGGCGTAACATCTGGTTCGTCGCGGGCCTGCACTTCGCCTGGAACACCGCCGAGCAGCTGCTCGGCATCCCGGTCTCCGGACACACTCCCAAGGGCCTGTTCACGGTCGACACCCACGGCTCCGCCCTGCTCAGCGGCGGCACCTTCGGTCTGGAGGCATCGATCGTGCCCGTCCTCATCGGTGTGCTGCTCACCGTCCGGATGTCCGTCCTCGCCCGCCGGAACGGCGGTCTGCGGCCCCGGCGTCCCGGCCGGCGCTGAGGCAGTCCGCAGGCCGCCGCACGGGACGGACGCAGGCTGATCGGAGGAAGAGGCAAGTGATGTTCCCTCAGGGCCCTTTGCGGACACCAAGGTTGCGGACACCGTGGTTACGGACATCGTGGTTGCGGTTACCGCTCGAACGGTGGAAGGAGCAGGACGCCTTCCTCAAAGACGGTGTCCTCGCCCTGGTGCTCACCCTGCTGGCCTTCGTGCCGACCCTGTCGGTCATCGGGGCGCAGATCGGCGATCTGCCCGAGCGGCCGGCGAACGCGCTGGGCCTCGGACTGATCCTGGCCCAGACCCTGCCGTTGGCGGCCCGCCGCCGCTGGCCCGCGGGCTGTCTGGTGGTCGTCGCCGCCGCGTTCGCCGTACACCAGGCGCTGGGTTTCGCGACGACGTTCGGCAGCATGGGGCTGTATCTGGCGCTGTATTCGGCCGGCGCCCACCAGGTCCGCTTCCGCCCGGGTCTGGCGGGCGTGGCGAGTGCGGGGTATGTGGTGCTGGCCCTTGTCCTGCACCGGCTCGGCTCCCCGCAGGACCCGACGGACTATCTCGCCTTCTATCTGGTGCTGGCCGCGGTCCGGCTGGTGGGGAGCGGTGTACGCAAGCGGCGCGGCGAAGAGGCGGAACGGCGGCGGCTGGCCGCCGAGTTGGCCACGGCCGCCGAGCGGGCGCGGATCGCCCGGGAGCTGCACGACGTGGTCACCCACCATGTGACGGCCATGGTGGTGCAGGCGGACGCGGCACAGTTCCTGATCACGTCCGCGCCGGAACGGGCCGCTACGGGAATGGCCTCCGTCAGCGACACCGGCCGCCGGGCCCTGACGGAACTGCGGTATCTGCTGGGGGTGCTGGAGGCGACCGGCGAGTCCATGACCTCCAGGTCTACGACACCCAGGTCTACGACAGCCAGGTCCGCGCCCGGCGACCCCGCCCATGAGGGCTCCTCGCACGGGAGCCGGGGACCCGCTTTCGGCCGGCTGGGAGACCTCGTCGAGCAGGCCCGCAGGTCGGGTCAGCCGGTGGAGTTCAGCGAGCGGGGCGAGCGGCGGCCCCGGAGCGTGGACGTGGAGCTGGCCGCGTACCGGGTCGTACAGGAAGCGCTCACCAACGCGATGAAGTACGCGACCGGGCAGCCGACACGGGTCCTGGTCCGGCACGGCGAGGAGCGCGTCGAGATCGGGGTGACCACCGACGGCCCCACCGACGGCCCTACCCACGGCCCCGTCCCCGTCACCACTCCGGCGGTCGTGCCGGCCACCCGCGAGCCGGGCACCGAGGGCGGACGGGGGCTGGCCGGGCTGCGTGTCCGGGTGCGGATGCTCGATGGTGAACTGGAGGCCGGACCCCGGCCCGGGGGCGGGTTCGAGGTCCGTGCCACGATTCCGTCCCAGCCCCAGCCCCAGCCCCAGCCCGGGTCCGGGTCCGGGTCCGAGCCCGGGTCCCAGCCCGAGCCCGGGTCCCAGCTCCAGCCCGAGCCCGAGCCCGGGTCCCAGCCCGAGCCCGGGTCCCAGCCCCAACCGCAGCCCGAGCCCGAGCCCCAGCCCGGGTCCCAGCCCCAGCCCCAGCCCCAGCCCCAGCCCCAGCCCCAGCCCGGGTCCCAGCCCCAGCCCCAGCCCGGGTCCCAGCCCCCGCCCCTTCAGGAGTGACCCCGTGAGCGACGTGCCGCCGTCACCGATCCGTGTGCTCGTCTGCGACGACCAGGAACTGGTGCGGACCGGCTACGTCACCATCTTCTCGGCCCAGCCCGACATGGAGGTCGTAGGCGAGGCGGAGAACGGGCACGCGGCGGTGGAAGCCGCGCGGCGGCTGCGGCCCGACGTGGTCGTGATGGACATCCGGATGCCCCTGCTCGACGGCATCCAGGCGACCCGGCAACTGGCCGGCCCCAGCGCCGGGGAACCGCCGAAGGTGCTGGTCGTCACCACGTTCAACGTCGACGCCCATGTCTACGACGCGCTGCGCGCCGGAGCCAGCGGGTTCCTCCTCAAGGACGCGCCGCCCGCGGAGCTGGTGAACGGCATCCGGACCGTCGCCCGGGGCGAGGCCCTGCTGGCGCCCGCCGTCACCCGCCACCTCATCGGCCACTACGCCGAGCACCTGCGCCCGGCCGAGTCCTCCCGGCCGGCCAGAGAGGACGTCGTACGCGCGCTGACGCCCCGCGAACTGGAGGTGCTCCGGCAGCTGGCCGAGGGGCTGTCGAACGCGGAGATAGCGGCGGAGCTGTACATCACCCCCGAGACGGTCAAGACCTATGTCTCGCGGATCCTGGCCAAGCTCGCCCTGCGCGACCGGGTCCAGGCAGTCGTCCTCGCCTACCGGGTCGGACTGGCGTCCGGCACACCGTGAACCGGCTCGGTACGGATCCACCGGCTGATGTGCGGCGGACCGTCTCCGGGCGCGGACAGGAGCCGTCCGCCTCGGGCCGAAGGGCGCTCCGGCGGCGGAGAGCCGCTGTGCCCGAGGGGTCGTAGCGGGCGGCACAGTGCGGCTGACGCGGCTGTGGCCGGTGTCGACGTGAAGGTCAAGGCCTCGGTAAGGCCGTCGTCAGAAAGGTCTTGGCGTCCCGTCAAAGCCCCGTCAACGGGAGGCAGTCGACCCTGTTCCGGGCCGTAGCGTCGCCGGGGGCGCCCGACCGGCGCCTGCGCAGCGGGCCCCCACACGCCCGCACCGAGGAGCTGACGACCATGACCACCACCGTGCCCGGCACCACCCCCGCGGCCGGGCCGCTCGGCGAGCGGTACACCGACGCCCGCGAGAAGGACATCATGCGCTTCCGCGTGGTGTCCGGCCCGGATCTGACCACCCGGAACGACGCCTACCTGGCCTGGCAGCTCGACCGCCAACAGGCGGACCTGTGGCCGTACTTCCGCCGCTACGACACCGCGCTGACCACGCGCGCCACCGTCGTCTCCGACACCGGCGTGATCACCGAGGGGCCCAACTTCGGCGGCCAGGACTACCTTTCGCTCACCGGTCACCCCGCCGTCCTGGAAGCCGCCCACCAGGCTTTGCGCGACTACGGCCCGCTCACCGCCGGTTCTCCGGCCCTGGGCGGCGCGACCCCGGTCAGCAGGGCGCTGGAGGCCGGGCTCGCCGAGACCCTGCGCACCGAGCACGTGGCGCTCTTCCCGACCGGCTGGGCGTCCGGCTTCGGCACCATCCGGGCACTGATGCACCGCCGTGACCACATCCTGCTCGACAGGCTCTCCCACGACTCGCTGCGCCAGGGCGCCGCCGCGAGCGGGGCGAGCGTGGAGTTCTTCCGTCACCTCGACAACGACGCCGTACGGCGCCATCTGGCGGGCATCCGCGCCACCGACACCGCCAACGCCGTCCTCGTCGTCACCGAGGGCGTGTTCTCCATGGACTCCGACACCCCGCAGCTGGCCGAACTGCTCGGTGTCTGCCGGGAGTTCGGTGCCCAGCTGATGGTCGACGTCGCCCATGACTTCGGCGCCATGGGCGAGCGCGGGGGCGGACAGCTGGAGGTGCACGGGATCCTCGGCCAGGTCGACTTCGTTGTCGGGGCGTTCTCCAAGACCTTCGCCACCACCGGCGGCTTCCTGGCCACGCCGTCGGCTTCCGCGCGGGAGTACGTGCGCATGTTCGGCGGTCCGCAGACCTTCTCCAGTGCCATCACGCCCGTACAGACCGCGGTGGCCCTCGCGTCCCTGTCCCTCGTGAACTCGCCCGAGGGCGCCCGGCGCCGGGCAGCGGTCAAGGCCGTCGCGACCCGGCTGCGCGAGGGCCTGACGGCCCGCGGTCTGGAGGTCATGGGCGACGTGGTCTGCCCGGTCGTCCCGGTCCTCATCGGCGACACCCCCACCGGCCGTACGGCTTCCGGTCTCATCGCCCGCGCCGGCCTCGTCGCCCACCTCGTCGAACAGCCGGCGGTCGCCTCCGACGCGGCCCGCTTCCGTATGCAGGCCATGGCCGACCACAGCGACGACGACGTCGACACCGCGATCGACATCCTCGACACCTGCATCCGCGCGGCCCGGCAGCGGACCGCCCGCTGAACCCCGCCCCGTGACGTGAGAGAACCGGGCGGGCGGTGACAGGTGGAAGGGCTGTTCGGACGGCCTGTCATCCGCGCCCTCGGCTTCGACGTCGCCCCCATGGCCTTCGCCCGGGTGCGGCGCAGCTCGTACGTACCCGCACGTCCCGCCTGTTTCTTGCGGTCGAAGCCTCCGGCAGGGGCTTTCCGGTCGAGGTAGGTGTTTGCCCACCCCAGAAGTAGGTTTCGGCCCATGGCGCTTGCCGGACCCCTCGCAGCAGCATGAATCTCCGGGCCACGTCGCGTGGCCCGGAGACGAGACGAGGGGCGTATATGTGGCCGTTTCCGGTGGGCGGGGCGCCCTGGCCGACGGGCGTGCTCGTGGCGTTGACCGCGGTCTGCGCGGTGCTGGCCTTCAGGGCGGAGCAGGCGCGGGACCGACCGGGGCGTACCGCGCGACCGGCCCGGCGGATCGGCTGGCCGGTCGTGGCGGGACTGGTCGGTACGGCCGCGTACGGCAGCGTGCCGACCCTGCTGTTCGCCCTGCACAACTCCACCGGATCGGGCGGCTACGTGGTCACCGTGCCGGAACTGCAACCCGACGGGCTGCTCGCGGCGGCGCTGCTGATGGCCGGCCTGCTGGCCACCACGCTGCTCACCTCGGCGAGCGCGCCCGCGCGATGGGTGCTGCCCGGCGTCGCGGCGGTGACCGGCGAGCTGCTGGAATCGACGTACTGGCTCACGCATTCCTCTGCCGGCTATGGGCAGACACTGCTGAACGTCCTGGTGGGCTGTGTGAGCGTCCCAGTGCTCGCCGCCCTGGCCGGTGCGGCTCTGCTCCGGCCGGCGAACGGCAGGCCCGCGCGGCTGGCCGGAGCCGGCGCGTCGGGGTCCGCGCGCTGGGCCCTGCTGCTGCCCGCCGTCGTGGTGATGACCGGTGACCTGCTCGGTCTCGATCTGTGGCAGTTCGCGTCACCGGGCACCGGGATCGGGCCGGCGGTGGTGGGTTACCTGGCGGGGCTGGTGCTGCTGGCCCTCGTCGTGGCCGGGCTGGTGCGCCGGCCCGGGGTGGCGGCGAACCTGGCTGTCCTGGGGCTGGTGGGGATCGGGGCGTACGACGTCGCCCAGAGCGGGTTCGGGCACTACCTGGTGGTGGTGCGGAAGTTCGGCTCCCCGTCCGGGGCGGCGCCGTCCCTCCCCCTGGAAATCGCCCACCACGCATCGGTCCTCGGCGGCATCCAGGGGGCGGTGCTGCTGACCCTCGGGCTGTGGCTGCTGCCGAGGACCGTGCTGGCGGATGCCGGTCGGCTGCTCGGGAGGGGGCCCGACCCGGCGCTGGCCCGGCGGGTGCGGGAGCTGGCCGACACGCGGGCCGATGCGGTCAGCTCGGCCGCCGCGGAGCTGCGCAGGATCGAGCGGGACCTGCACGACGGCGCACAGGGACGGCTGGTCACCATCGGGATGAACCTCAGGGTCGCGGAGGAGATGATCCACAGCGATCCGCAGGAGGCCGCCGCACTCGTGGTGGAGGCCCGCGTCGCCTCGGCGGCGGCACTGGAGGAACTGCGCGGCCTGATCAGGGGGATGCACCCGCCGATGCTGGCCGACCGGGGCCTGGCGGAGGCGGTCCGGGCGCTCACGCTGGACCTTCCCCTGCCGTGCGGGACCGAGATCGATCTGCCCGAGCGGCTCGCCGCCCCGCTGGAGTCGGCCTGCTACTTCGCCGTCGCCGAGGTGGTCACCAACGCCGTCCGGCACGCCTCGGCGCAGGCCCTCCAGATCCGCATGGCCCGGACGGACGGGATGCTGCGCATCGAGGTGGTCGACGACGGGGTGGGCGGCGCGGATCCCGCCCGGGGCACCGGGCTCGCGGGGGTCGAACGAAGGCTGGCGGCCTTCGACGGCATCCTCGCGGTCAGCAGCCCGCCCGGGGGGCCGACGATCGTGGTCATGGAGGTGCCGTGCGCGTAGTCGTCGCGGAAGATCTCTTCCTGCTCAGGGAGGGGCTGGTCAGGCTCCTCAAGGCACGTGGGTTCGAGATCGTGGCGGCCACCGACAGTGCGCCGGGCCTGCTCCGCGCGCTGCTGGAGTGCCGGCCGGACCTCGCGATCGTGGACATCAGGCTGCCGCCCACCCACACGGACGACGGGCTGCGTGCGGCGCTGACCGCCCGGGAACGGATACCCGGACTGCCGATTCTGCTGCTCTCGCAGTACGTCGAGCAGATCTACGCCCGGGAGCTGCTCGCCGACCAGGCCGGAGGGGTCGGTTACCTGCTCAAGGACCGGGTCTTCAGCGACGACCAGTTCGTCGACGCGATCCGTACGGTCGCCGCGGGCGGCACGGTCATGGACCCCGAAGTGGTCACCAAACTGCTCGGCCGCCACGGGCGCGGCGCACGCGAACCCCTCTCCAGGCTGACCGAGCGGGAACGCCAAGTGCTTGAGCTGATGGCCGAGGGCCGCTCCAACAGCGCTGTCGCGAACCGGCTCTTCATCAGTGAGAAGGCCGTCTCCAAGCACAGCACCAGCATCTTCACCAAGCTGGAGCTCGCGCCCTCCGAGGACGACAACCGCCGTGTGCTGGCCGTGCTCGCCTACCTCATGTCCGCGCCGCGAGAAGGCCGCATCCGCCCCGACCACTGAGCTGATCAAGACCGAAACCCAAGGAGGGTCCGTGACAACCACGCCGTTCATGAACCGACAAGGGATGACGCGCCGTCGCATGCTCGGAGCAGCGCTGGCGGTCGGGGCCGCCGTCCCGATGGGGGGCGCCCGCCCCACGTGGGCGGCTTCGACCGCCCCGGGCCCGGTACGGCTCACCCTGCCCGTGCCCACCGGACCGTACCCGGTGGGCACGGTGCCCCTGCACCTCGTCGACACTTCGCGTCCCGATCCCGTGGCCGGTCCCGGGCATCACCGCGAGTTGATGGCCGGCGTCTGGTACCCCGCCCGGGGCGTCGAACGGTTTCCACCGGCCCGCTGGACGTCCCCGGCGGTGGCGCGGGCGCTCCTTACGTCGGTGGGCTTTCCGGCCGACGTCGCGGTGGCGCCACTCACAGCCGGCCATGAGGGCGCGCCGGTCCGGCGGACGGGCGCGCGATTGCCCGTCGTCGTGTTCTCGCACGGCGCGCACGATCACCGTGCGGACACGACCGTCGTGGTGCAGGAGCTCGCCGGCCACGGGTATGTGGTGGTCACGGTGGATCACACCTACGACGCGTTCAGCTTGTTCCCGGACGGTCGGCTCACGGTCCCGCTCGGCCGACCCGGCCTGACACCGCGGGACTTCGCCACCGACATCCGGTTCGTGCTCGATCGCGTCGAGGACCTCGCGGCCGGACGCAACCCCGACGCCGAACACCGGCCGCTGCCGGCCGGCCTGCTCGGCGCCCTCGATCCGCGGCGCATCGGCATGTTCGGCTGGTCGAAGGGCGCGTCGGCGACGGCCTTCGTGATGAGCGAGGACCGGCGCGTCCGGGCCGGGCTGAGCTTCGACGGGCCGATGCAGCCCACGGTCACCACCGACCTGGACCGGCCGTTCATGCTGATGACCGCCGAGTTCCCCCGGGCCACGGAGCCGAGCGTCGCCGAGTTCTGGTCGCACCTGCGGGGATGGCGGCTCAACGTCCAGGCGGAGGGCGCGGTTCACTCGTCGTACTGCGACGCCCAGTTCCTGATCCCACAGCTGGCACAGGCCGTCGGGATGAGCGACGAGGAGCTGCGGGGCTGGATCGGCACCCTCGATCCGGCTCGGGCGGTGCGGATCCAGCAGGCGTACCCGCTCGCCTTCTTCGACCTGCATCTGCGCCACCGGAGCCAGGGGCACCTCCTCGACGGCCCGTCTCCGGCCTTTCCGGAGGTGAAGTTCATCCCATGAAGCGACGGACCGCGTCACTCGTGCGCGGACGATGCGGCATGAGCCGACACGAGCGGCACCGCGCTCCCTGGCCCGCTACCGCTTGTGAGCTTGTGAGCTTGTGGGTTTGTCGGCGCGGATGACGGCCGCGTGCATGCCGTCCGCGACGGGGTGGGTCGGGGTGATGTCGACACCGGTGAAGCCGGCGGCCTCGAGGCCGGTGCGGTACTCGGCGAAGGACAGCGCACCCGCGATACAGCCGACGTGGTCGCCGCGCTGCGCGCGCTGTTCGGGGGTGAGGGTGTCGTCGGCGACGACGTCGGAGACGCCGATACGGCCGCCGGGCCGGAGGACGCGGAAGGTCTCGGTGAAGACGGCGGGCTTGTCGACGGACAGGTTGATCACGCAGTTCGAGATGACCACGTCGACGGTGTTCGCGGGCAGGGGGATCGCCTCGATGGTGCCCTTGAGGAACTCCACGTTGGTGGCGCCCGCCTTCTCGGCGTTGCCCAGGGCGAGGGCGAGCATCTCCTCGGTCATGTCCAGCCCGTACGCCTTGCCGGTGGGGCCGACGCGGCGCGCGGAGAGCAGGACGTCGATGCCGCCGCCGGAGCCGAGGTCCAGGACGCGTTCGCCCTCGCGGAGTTCGGCGACGGCGGTGGGGTTGCCGCAGCCGAGGGAGGCGGCGAGCGCTTCGGTGGGGAGGCCGGTCCGTTCGGCGGTGGGGTAGAGCGTGGCGCCGAAGTTCTCGTCGGTCGCGGTCTCGCTCTTGACGGGCTCGGGGCCGCAGCAGGCGGTGCCGCCCTCGGTGACCTTCACGGCTGCGGCGGCGTAGCGCCGGCGGACGGTTTCGCGCAGGTTGGCGCCTGACTCGCTGGGCTCGGTGGACTGTTCGCTCATTTCTCCACTCCTAGCTGCCTGTATTGACGTTCATTGATTCAACCTTGCGCCTTGGATTGAAAGACGTCAACATAGAAGGATGTCGAAACAAGAGCTTGAGGTGGTCGCTTCGGCGCCCCTGGGCGACGAACGTGCCACCGAGCTGGCGAAGGTGTTCAAGGCGCTGGGCGATCCCGTGCGGCTGCGTCTGCTGTCGATGATCGCCTCGCGGGAGGGCGGCGAGGTCTGCGTGTGCGAGATGACGCCGGCCTTCGACCTGTCCCAGCCGACGATCTCCCACCACCTCAAGCTGCTGCGGCAGGCCGGTCTGATCGACTGCGAACGCCGTGGGACGTGGGTGTACTACTGGGCGCTGCCCGGGGTCCTGGACCAGCTCGCCGCGTTCCTGACGACTCCGCAGGCCGGCACCGGAGTGACCCTGTGACGGCCTCCCTCGCTCGCCGTGCCGTCGCCGAGGCGGTCGGGACCGGGCTGCTGGTGACCGTGGTCGTGGGCTCCGGCATCCAGGCGGCCGAGCTGTCGCACGACGTCGGCGTGCGGTTGCTGGCCAACTCCCTGGCCACCGTCCTCGGTCTGGGCGTGCTGATCACGCTGCTCGGGCCGGTCTCCGGCGCGCACTTCAACCCCGCCGTGACGCTGGCCACTTGGGCGAGCGGCCGTCGTAGCGGATCCGGGCCGGGACTGCGGGAGGTCGCCGCGTACGTTCCGGCGCAGGTTGCCGGGGCGATCGCCGGCGCGGTGCTGGCCGACGCCATGTTCGCCGAGCCGCTGGTGGAGTTCTCCACCCACGAGCGGTCCGGCGGCCACCTGTTACTGGGTGAGGTCGTCGCCACGGGCGGGCTGGTCCTGCTCGTCCTCGGGCTGGAGCGCGCCGGTCGCGCCTCCCTGGCCCCGGCGGCCGTGGCCTCCTACATCGGGGCCGCCTACTGGTTCACCTCCTCGACCTCCTTCGCGAATCCCGCGGTCACCGTCGGCCGCGCCTTCACCGACACCTTCGCCGGGATCGCCCCCGCCTCCGTCGCCCCGTTCGTCGGGGCGCAACTGCTGGGCGCCGTAGTCGGGTTGGCGGCCGTGGCCGTCGTATACGGACGTCCCGTTCGTACGACGGACGTCGTCGTCCCGCACGGTGAACCCGAACTCGCCTCCTCCTGACCGGACTTCAGCCCCCAAGGACACCCGCCATGACTTCCGCCGCCCCGCGCCCCTCCGTGTTGTTCGTCTGCGTCCACAACGCCGGCCGTTCCCAGATGGGCGCCGCCTTCCTCACCCATCTCGCCGGTGACCGGGTCGAGGTCCGGTCGGCGGGTTCCGCTCCCGCCGAGACGGTCAACCCGGCGGTGGTCGAGGCCATGGCGGAGGTGGGGATCGACGTCTCCGCCGAGACGCCGAAGGTGCTCACCGTCGAGGCCGTGCGGTCCTCGGACGTCGTGATCACGATGGGCTGCGGGGACACCTGCCCCGTCTTCCCGGGCAAGCGGTACCTGGACTGGCGGCTCGACGACCCGGCGGGGCAGGGGGTGGACGCCGTGCGGCCGATCCGGGAGGAGATCGAGCGGCGGGTGCGCGGTCTGCTGGGCGAGCTCGGGATTCCGGCGACGCCGGCCTGATACGGGGGTGCGAGCTCCTCACCCCCTGTGCCACTCACTGTGCGGATGTCGCCGCCTCGATCCCGGGGTTCCGCGCGCAGAAGGGCCGCCGCAGACCACGTAGTACGATCCGCGCAGAACTTGACCTGAGGGCTTACGCCCCGGCGCCATCGCGCGGCCGGGGCCCCATCGTGTGTCCGGGGGGACCTGCGTGAAGACGGGGCGTTTTCCGCTGCTGGCCGCTGCGGCGACGGTACTGGGACTGACGGGGGTGATCGTCCCCGGGGCGGCCGACTCGTACGCGGTGTCGGGGGTGTCGCTGCCCATCGCGCGCTTCTCGCACCTGCTGGTGGACGCGGCCCACGGGCATCTCTTCTTCAGCGGGGGCGCCGGCACGGACGGCATCCTCGTGACCGATCTCGACGGCGGCGACGCTACGACGATCGGCGGGGAGCCGGGGGCCACGGGGCTGGCGCTGTCGGACGACGGTTCCACGCTCTACGCGGCGCTGCCGGACCAGGACGCGATCGCCGCGATCAGTACGGACACGCTGGCGGAGACCGCCCGCTACGGCACCGGTGCCGGTACGCGGCCCGACTCGCTGGCCGTCGCCGGGGGCACGCTCTGGTTCGGGTACGGGACGGCGGCGGGCACCGGTGGCATCGGGTCGGTGGACGCCACCGGGACGGTGAAGACAGCGCGGGACGACGGGAGTTGGGCCGGCACGCCCATGCTGGCGACGACGCCGACACCGTCCGGCGCGCTCGTCGCGGCCGTACAGACGGGGGACACCTCGGCGTTCGTCACGTACCGGATCGCGGACGGCGGCGCGCTGACGCGGCAGGCGGCCCGGACGGAGCCGATCCCCGACCTGACCGACTTCGCGGTCAGCGCGGACGGGCAGGACGTCGCGGTCGCGTCGTCGCGGAACGTGTTCGCGAACCGGCTCCGCTTCTCCGACCTGGCAACGGAAGGCGCGTTCGGCAACGCGCTGGGCGCCCCAGCCCTGGCCGTCGCGCCCGATGGCACCCTGGCCGGCTGGGACGGCCGGGCGTATCTGACCGTTCCGGTGAGCGGCTCCGGCTTCTACGGCGAGCACGTGATCGACGATTCGCTACGGCCGGCCGCGCACGGGCTCGCCTGGACGCCGGACGCGAGCCGGCTGTACGCCGTGTCCGTGGACCCCGCCGGCGGAACACCGACGTTGCAGCTGACCCGGTCCCCGGAGACCGCCGCCGTCAGGATCATCGGGCCCGGCACCGAGCCGTTCGCTCCCGGGGAGCCCCTGTCCTTCACGGCGGTGTTCGACTCCACGCTCTCGCTCGACGCGGGCGACAACGGTCAACTCCCGGGCTCCGTACGGATAACGCGCTACGACGACACCCATCCGGACGGCGTGGCCGTACCCGACGTGACCAGGGTCCCGGCGAGTCCGAGGGCCACCTTCGGCACGTACGGCATCCAGGACACCGCCCCGCTCACCGGCACCCTGAGCTACCGCGTCGACTACTCCGGCGGCGGCCACTACGCCCCGGCCACCCGGACCTTCGACGTCCCCCTCGCCAAGTACGAGCCGACCCTGACCCTGTCGTCGCCCGCCGCCGGCACCCGCGCCGCGCCGCTCGTCGTCACCGGTCAACTCACCTGGCCCCACGCCCACTTGACGACCGGCACGGTCCACGTGGTCAAGACGGACGCGGCCCACCCGTCCGGCTACGCCCTCCCCGCGGTCACGCCCGCAGCCGACGGCGGCTTCACCGTCCACGACACACCGCAGGTCGGCAGCACCAACACCTACACCGTCACCTACGACGGCGGCACGGCCTACCTCCCGGTGACCGCGTCGGCGAACGTCCAGGTCTCCCGGGCCACTCCGGCGCTGAGCGTCACGGCGAACGCGGGCGCCTACCGTTCCGGTGCCGCGGCCAAGGTCACCGCGCACCTCGGGACGACGTACAACTCCCGTACGGTGACGCTCTATTCGCAGCCCGCCGGAAAGTCCCGCACCCAGCTCAGGACCGGCCGCGTCGACTCGTCGGGCAACCTGGTGGCGACGGTCAAGGTCACCCGCAACACCACCTTCACCGCGGTCTTCGCGGGCGACTACCGCTACGCCCCACGGACAGCGACGCACGCCGTGACGCTCACACCGGCCGTGACGCGGACCCAGCTGCAATGGCCGCTCGCGACCACCCGGATCGGTTCGACGACGTATCAGGTGTTCTACAAGTCCGAGGTGAACATGGGCTACGACCTCAAGGTCGCTCCCCACCAGTCCACCGGATGCATGTCGGTGTACGTCGAGCGCTCCACCTCGGGAGCGTGGCACCAGGTCACCTCGCAGAAGTGCGTGCCGTTGTACGGCGACGGCTGGTACGGCTACAGCCGCGCCCTCGAACTCTTCGCGGACAACGGCCGTTACCGCCTGCGCGGCCACTACACACCGCCGACCAAGGGTGCGCAGACGGGGTCCGCGTGGAGCGGCTGGACCTACGTCACCGTCCGGCCCGGTAGGCCATGACCCTGCTGAAGGTCGTCACAGGGCCGACTTGATCGTGCGCAGTACCGCGTCCGCCATGCCCCGCTCCCCGCGCGCGTTCGGGTGCACCGGAGCCGCCGGGTTCTGCGGTGCGAGCGGTTCTATCCAGCGGGTGGCCTTCGCCGTGCAGGCGTTGTGGCCGGCGGAGGGGGTGTACGTGTCGACGTAGCCGGCCCCGGCCTCCGAAGCCCGTTGGCGCAGCATCGTGTTGAGCTGTTGCTCCTTCTCGCGGAGGAAGGTCACGTCGCCCGGTGCGAGGGACATCTCTCGGCCGCAGTCGGCGCTGTCGGAGGGCAGGATCGCCGGGTAGGAGACGACGTACACGCGGGCCTCGGGGGCGCGGCGCCGGACCTCGGTCAGGACCCGGGTGAGCCGGTCGCCGGCCGTGGCGATCTTCTGCTTCACCTTGTCGGAGTCGCCGTTGACGTAGTTGCGCTCGCAGGGCGCGTCCTCGGTGAAGTACTTGCCGCTGCCGGTCAGTCGGTACAGCGCGCCCATGGCCACGCACCGTTTGATCACCGAGCCGAAGCCGATGTCGTTGCCGCCGATGCCGACGGTGACCAGGCGGGTCTCGGACGAAAGCGCCCTGAGCTGGGGCGGGTTGGTGCCGTCGTCGGTGTTCTGGTGGGTGGTGAGGTCGGCGGTGGTGGCGCCGCTGCAGCTCACATCGCGGAACTTCCCTCCCCTGAGGCCGAGTTCGGCGGCGACGAGGGCCGGGTAGTTGCCGGCGGAGCGGTCGCAGCCGGCGGGGGTTCCGGTGGGGTCGGTGATGCCGGGACCGGCGGTGTAGGAGTCGCCGAGCGCCACGTACGGGCCCTTGGACGGGGCGGAGTAGGCGATGCCGGTGTGGTCGTCGCCGCCGTCGCCGTCGCGGGTGACCAGGACGACGGTGAGCAGCGTGCCGCAGGCGAGGAGCCCGGCGACTCCGGCCTGTACGGAGGTCTTCATCGAGGTGCCCTCTCGCTGTCGGAAATTGAGTAAATGCGGCTAAAACTTGCGTAGTTGGACGTCCGCGGGCCCGGCGACGGGCGGGGGGAGTGCCCCGTCGCCGGGCCCGGGACTTGCGCCGGTCCCCGTCCCCACAGGATCCGGCGCCGCGGGGCCGCCACCGCTCTCGGCGGCCCCGGTCTGCGGGATCCCTAGGGGACGGGTGTGAGGCGGGCGGTCGGGGTGTCGGTGGCCGGTGCCGGGACCTTGTGGCTCAGGGCCTCGCCCTCGACGTCCACGCGGGGGAGGATCCGGTTCAGCCAGCGGGGCAGGTACCAGGCCTTGTGGCCGAGCAGGGAGAGGACGGCCGGCACGATCGCCATGCGGACGACGAACGCGTCGAACAGGACCGCGATGGCCAGCCCGAAGCCGATCATCTTGATCATCGAGGCGCCCGCGCCGATGAAGCCCGAGAACACCGCCATCATGATCAGCGCGGCGGCCACGACCACCCGGGCGCTGTGCCGGAACCCGGAGACGATCGCCTGCCCTGGCCCGTCCCCGTGGACGTAGGCCTCACGCATCCGGGAGACGAGGAACACCTCGTAGTCCATGGCGAGTCCGAAGACGATGCCCACCAGGAAGATCGGCATCAGGCTCATGATCGGGCCGGTCTGGTCGACGCCCAGCCAGGAGGCCAGGTGCCCCTCCTGGAAGACCGCGACGACCGCGCCGAGCGCCGCGAGCACCGAGAGGAGGAAGCCGAGGGCCGCCTTCAGGGGGACCAGGAGCGAGCGGAAGACCAGGAGCAGCAGCACGATCGCCAGGCCCACCACCAGGGCCAGGTACGGGATCAGCGCGTCCTGGACCTTCTGCGCCACGTCGATGTTCAGCGCGGTCGTACCGGTGACCTCGAAGCTCGCGCCGGAGGACTTCGACTCGATCCCCGATCGTTCGTCGCGGATCGTCTGGACGAGCTGCTTGGTCTTCTCGTCGGTGGGGCTGGTGGCGGGGGTCGCGGAGAACACCGCCGTGTCGCCTGCCGTGTTGAAGCGGGCCGGTGACACGGAGACCACTCCGTCGGTGGCCGCTATCTCCTTCGAGATCGTCGCTACGGCACTCTTCGCGTCCTCCGCCTTCTTGGCGTCGACGACGATGGTCAGGGGGCCGTTGAAGCCGGGGCCGAAGCCCTGGGCGAGGTCGTCGTAGGCACGGCGTTCGGTGGTGGCGGTGGACTTGGCCTCGTCGCCGGGCATGCCGAGCTGGAGGTTGAGGGCGGGCAGCGCCATCGCGCCGAGGCCCACGACGCCGAGCAGCAGGACGGGGATCGGGTGGCGTACGACGATCCGGGCCCAGCGGCTGCCGCCGTTCTCGCCGTTGCCCCGCTCGGCCCTGCCCTTGCCCTTGGCCTTGTTCTTGCGTTCGCGGCGGGAGAGGACGGCGTTGGGCCAGAAGCCGAGGATCGCCGGGACGAGGGTCAGGCAGATGAGGACGGCCAGGAGGACCGCGCCGGCCGCCGCGAGGCCCATCTTCGTCAGCATCGGGATGCCGACCACCGACAGACCGGCCAGCGCGATGACAACGGTCAGACCGGCGAACACCACTGCCGAACCCGCCGTACCGGCCGCCAGTCCGGCGGCTTCGCGGGGCGCGTGGCCCTTGGCGCGTTCCTCGCGGTAGCGGGAGACGACGAACAGGGCGTAGTCGATGCCGCAGGCGAGGCCGAGCATCGTGGCGAGGGTGCCGGTGGTCTCGGAGAGGCCGAAGGTGCTGCCCAGGGCGAGGACCCCGGACATGCTGATGGCGACGCCGATGATCGCGGTGAGGAGGGGCAGGCCGGCCGCGGCCAGCGAACCGAAGGTGATGAGCAGGACCACGGCCGCTATCGCGATGCCGATCGCCTCGGCGCTGCCGCCCGCCGCGGGCTGGGTGGCGAGCGCGTCGCCGCCGACCTCGACGGTCAGGCCCGCGTTCCGGGCCGTGTCGATGGCCCGCTCCAGATGGGTCTTGGCGGAGTCGGTGAGGTCGTGGGCCTTCACCTCGAAGGTGACGGTGGAGTACGCCGTCGACGCGTCCTTGCTCACCGCCTTCGCCGCGAACGGGTCGACGGCGGAGGCGACTTGGGAACCGTCGGCCGCCTCCGTCACCAGCTTCTCGATCGCCGCCCTGTTCTCGGTCGCGGTGACCTTCTCGCCGTTCGGCGCGACGAACACGATCCGGGCGTTGGCGCCGTCCGCCGCGGTGCCGGGGAAGCGCTGCTCCAGCAGGTCGAACGCCTTCTGCGACTCGATGCCGGGCATGGTGAAGCCGTCGTCGGGAGCGGCGGGGGCCTTGGTGGCGGCGAATCCGACGGCGCCGAGGACCGCCACCCACAGGAGGGTGACGAACCAGCGCCACCGGAAGGCCACGCGGCCCAAGTGATAGAGGAGAGTAGCCATGGCTGGGGAAGGCCTCCGAGTCGGCGGTCGGTCGAGATCCGGATCGCGTTCGTGATCGTGGTCTCAAGCCTTCCGCCGGCCGCTCCCCGGCACGAGGGAGTGCCCTCCCGAATGGATGGTGTAGCCCGCTACACCACCGGGCCCCGCACGGAGCGGCTCAACCCGCGTGCAGCTCCGTCAACTGGCCCAGCGGCAGGGTGTGCTGGGTCTGCAGGACCTTCGCGCGTAGATACCGGACGTTGTGCGGGGTGGTGAACACACCGGTCGGGACGCGGTCGTGGACCTCGATGCCCAGGCCGCGCAACTGGTCGGCCTTGTCGGGGTTGTTGGACAGCAGGTCCAGGGACGTGATCCCGAGGGCGGTGAGCATCTGGGCGGCGGCCGTGTAGTCGCGGGCGTCCTCGGGCAGGCCCAGCGCGGTGTTCGCCGCGTACGTGTCGAGGCCCTGGTCCTGGAGGGCGTACGCGTCGAGCTTGTTGTAGAGGCCGATGCCCCGGCCCTCCTGGCGCAGGTAGAGCAGGACACCGCCGCGGTCGGCGATGCGCTCGACGGCCTCGCGCAGCTGGGGTCCGCAGTCGCAGCGGGCGGAGCCGAAGACGTCGCCGGTCAGGCACTCGGAGTGCAGCCGGACCAGCGGGGTGGTGCCGGGGGCGGGGTCGCCGAGGACGACCGCGACATGCTCCTGGCCGTCGGTCAGGCCGTGGAAGGTGACGAGTTCGGCGTCGACGCCGTAGCCGTCCTGGAAGCGCAGCGGTACCCGGACGCGGGCACGCGGGGTGGCGGCGGGGAAGTCGGGCATGCGGGTTCTCCCGGTCCGGTGGACAGTTGTGGCCGTTGCCGGATGTGCTTCAGTTTTGAAGCACATCCACGATCACGGAGACTACCCCATGCTTTAAATTTGAAGCAACAGAATTGTGGGACGGCTCACGAACACGAGGGGGAGGAGCGGCGGCGCCACGGCACGTCCTCCGGCGCCTCCAGCGCCCGCGCGATACCGGTGCTGATCTCCTCCAGCTGGCCCACCTGCTCCGGGGTGAGATGGTCGAAGATCGCGGCGCGCACGGTCTCGACATGGCCCGGCGCGGTACGCACCAGGACGGCCATCCCCTCGTCGGTCAGGACGGCGGTGCTGCCCCGCTTGTCCGACGGACACCCCTCACGGCGCACCAGACCGTCCTTCTCCAGCCGGGTCACGGCGTACGTCAGCCGGCTCCGGGTGATCTTCGACTTCTCGGCGAGGTCGGTCATGCGCAGCCGGTGGTCCGGTACGTCGGAGAGGTTGGCCAGGATGGAGTAGTACAGGTGGGGCATGCCGGCCTCCTGCTGGAGCTGCCGGTCGATCGCGTCCTCCAGGAGGTGCGTCGCGGCGATGTACGCGCGCCAGGCGCTCTGCTCCTCGGCGGTGAGCCAGCGAGTCGTCATGCCCCCAGTGTAGTTTTGTTTCAAACTTGAACCAAGCCCCGCCGTTTCCCAGCCCCGCTGTTCCGTCGAGCCGAGAGCGCGTCGATGTCCTTCCCCTACGTCCTGCTGTCCGCCGCCGTCTCCCTCGACGGCTACCTCGACGACACCGGCCCCGACCGGCTGCTCCTCTCCAGCCCGGCCGACTTCGACCGCGTCGACGAGGTCAGGGCGTCCGTGGACGCGATCCTGATCGGCGCCGGCACGATCCGCGCCGACAACCCCCGCCTCCTCGTCAACTCCCCCGAGCGCCGCGCCGCCCGCCGCGCCGCCGGCAAGCCGGAATACCCCCTCAAGGTCACGGTCAGCGGCTCCGGCGACCTGGACCCGACGGCGAATTTCTGGCACACGGGCGGCGGCAAACTCGTCTTCACGACGGACAAGGGCGCGGAGCGAGCACGCCAACTCGGCCTCGCCGCAGACGTGTTCGCCCTGGGCCCGGAACTCGACTGGCGCCGACTGCTCGAACACCTCCACTCCGTCAGGGGAGTTGACCGCCTGATGGTCGAGGGCGGCGGCACGATCCACACCCAGCTGCTCCAGCAGGGCCTCGCCGACGAACTCCACCTCGTCCTGTCCCCCCTCTTCGTGGGCACTCCGGACGCCCCCCGCCTCTTCGGCCCCGGCACCTACCAGGCAGGCCGCCTCCGCCTCGTGGAGACCCGCCCCATCGAGGACGTGGTCCTCATGCGCTACGAACCCACCGCCCCCGGCACCGGCGACCTCCCCTCCGCCGCCGACCACCACTGGCTCGCCCTGGCCTGCGCCCTGGCCGCGGACTGCCCGCCTTCGGAGACGGCGTTCAGCGTCGGCGCGGTGGTCGTGGCCGAGGACGGCACGGAACTCGCCCGGGGCCACTCCCGCGAGGCCGGCGACCCGGTGGTCCACGCGGAGGAGGCGGCCCTGGCCGAGCTGGACCCGGCGGACCCCCGCCTCCCCACCGCCACGGTCTACACCAGCCTCGAACCCTGCACCCATCGCGCCTCCCGCCCCAAGCCCTGCGCCCGTCTGATCCTCGACGCGGGCGTACGGCGCGTGGTGACGGCCTGGCGCGAGCCGGACACGTTCGTGGAGGGGGCGGACGGGAGTGGGATGTTGGCGGCGCGGGGGGTGTCGGTGGTCGTACTGCCGGAGTACGAGGAGCGGGCGAAGGCGCCGAACCGGCATCTGCTCGGCTGAGGTGCACCCACCCCTCTCCGCAGAAATGTGACACCTCGGGGGGTGAGTGTCACGTTTCTGCGGAACACCCCCTGCCCCCCGGCCCTCGCCGCTCCCCGACCGGCCCATCAGATCCTGCGGCTCACCGCCCACCGGGTCACGCTCGCAGTGAACCCGGTGCGGACAACGCGGAGGTAGGACACATGAGGGCAGTGGCGGTGCTGGGTGCGACCGTGGTCGTAGGGCTTCTCGCCTCCTGCGCGGCGACGGACACCGGTACCCGGACCATGGCACGGGCCCTGCCCGCCGACGCGGCGTTCACCCACCCCGGAGTGCTGGTCAGCAAGGGCCAGTTGGACGCCGTACGGAAGAACGTGACCGCCGGCAAGCAGCCCTGGCTGAAGGCGTACTTCGGGATGCGGGACAGCAAGTACGGGTCGTACAAGTACACGGCGAAGCCGTACGCCGACGTCGACTGCCCCTGGAACGGCAAGGCCGCGCACGGCTGTGTCGAGGAGCGCGAGGACGCGATCGCGGCGTACACGCAGGCCCTGCTGTTCAGCATCACCGGGAAGCAGCACCACGCGCTCAAGGCGCGGGAGATCATGGACGACTGGTCGGCGAGGATGAAGGAGCACACCTCCGAGGACGCCGGGCTCCAGACCGCGTGGGCGGGCTCGACGTGGGCGCGGGCGGCGGAGATCGTGCGGTACGCGCCGGGCGCCGGGTGGCCGGCGGACCGGGTGCGGCGGTTCGCGACGATGCTGCGCACCGCCTACCAGCCCGAGGTCACCAAGGACCTGCCGGACTACAACGGCAACTGGGACCTCGCGATGACCGACGCCGCGATCGGCATCGCCGTCTTCCTCGACGACCACAAGGCCTTCGACGCGGCCGTCACCCGCTTCCGCGACCGCGTGCCCGCCTACTTCTACCTCGCCAAGGACGGCAAGGTGCCGCTCACCCCGGCCCGCTCCAGCGTCACCACCCCGCAGAAGCTGACGACGTACTGGTTCAAGCAGACCACCTTCAGGGACGGCGTCGCCCAGGAGACGTGCCGCAACTTCAAGCACGTCGGGTACTCGCTCGCCGCCACGGCCCACATCGCCGAGACCGCCTGGCACCAAGGGGTCGACCTCTACAACGAGGTCAAGGACCGGCTCGCCGCCGCCCTCGACCTCCACGCCCGCTACCAGCTCGGCGAGTCCGCGCCCGCCTGGCTCTGCGGCGGGAAGGTCGACCGGAACATGGGCCCCGACCTGGAGGTCGCCCTCAACCACCTGGAGGACCGGCTCGGCATGAAGGTGCCCTCCGCGCACCGGCTCGCCGAGTCGACCCGGCCGGCCGGCAGCGACGACCTCTTCGTCTCCTGGGAGACCCTCACGCACGCCGGGAACCCGGCCGACTGAAACACGTGTGACATCGGACCCCGCGGATGGCGTATAGTTGCAATCACAACGGCGCGGGGTGGAGCAGCTCGGTAGCTCGCTGGGCTCATAACCCAGAGGTCGCAGGTTCAAATCCTGTCCCCGCTACTAAGGCCAAGGGCCGGAATCCGGAAACGGATTCCGGCCCTTGGTGTTTCTCCCTCGCGTTTCTCCCCCTGTCGGCCCACCCCGCTCGCCGCCCTCCCCCCACCGGGAAAAACTGGACGCGTGGAGGAGGAGGGTCCGTACATGCGAGCCGGCGGGCGCCTGCCCGCCGATCCCGTGCCCGACCCCGGCCTCGGCCGCGTCGAGGGACGGCGCATCTCGAACACCCGCGCCGTCGTCCACCGCCTGCCCGCGCTGCTGCTGATCGTCGGCGCGTTCTACGACTACCTCACCCCGCAGGACTTCACCGCGGCCCCGTTCTTCACCGCCGCCCCGCTCGTCGCCGCCCCGCTGTACTCGCGGCGCGGCACCGTGCTCACCGGCCTGGCCTCCGTCGCCGTCGTCCTGGTGACCCACATCAGGCTCGGCATCGTCCTCCACGCCGACGCGGTCACCGAGGCGGCCACCGTGGCGACGGTCGCCGTCCTCGCCGTGCTCATCAACGTCCTCGTCCGCCGCAGCAGCGAACAGCTCGCCTCCGTGCGCGAGATCGCGGAGGCCGCCCAGCGCGCCGTACTGCCCGAACCGGCCGAGCGGATCGGCGGGTTCGAGATCGCGGCACGCTACGAGGCGGCGCAGGAGGGCGCGTTCATCGGCGGCGACCTGTACGCGGTGCAGGACACCCCGCACGGCGTACGGCTGGTCGTCGGCGACGTGCGCGGCAAGGGCATGGGCGCGGTCGCGGCCGTCGCCGTGGTCATCGGGGCGTTCCGGGAGGCCGCCGAGCAGGAGGTCACCCTGGAGGCGGTCGCGCAGCGGCTGGAGCGGGCGCTGGCGCGCGAGGGCACCCGGCGCGACGGGCTCGACGCGTTCGAGGGGTTCACCACGGCCGTCCTCGCCGAACTCCCGCACGGCGACGGCGTCGTACGGATCGTCGACCGGGGCCACCCGCCGCCGCTGCTCCTGCACGAGGACGGCACCGTGGACACCCTGCTCGTCAAGGAGCCCGCACTGCCGCTCGGGATGGGGGAGTTGGGGTTCTGGCCCGACCGCGTCGAGGAGTTCGCGTTCCCGGGAGGTTCCACGCTGCTCGTGTACACCGACGGCCTGTCCGAGGCCCGCGACTCCCACGGCGTCTTCTACGACCCCGGGGAGCGGCTGGCCGGCCGGACCTTCCGCAGCCCCGAAGCGCTGCTCGGCATCCTCGCCAAGGAGGTGCGCCGGTACTCCGGGGGCGGGATGACGGACGACATGGCGATGATCGCCGTACGGCATCCATGACCGGCATGTACGGCGGTTGTCACGGGCCGTGACCGGGTGGGCGCCCTCCGCATAACAACTGACATACCGTCAATGGCTGTGGGAATTCTGAGACCTGGTCAACTCGCCCGATTTTCGCCGGTGGTGGCCCGTTCGTCCAGCAAGGAAAGGTTAATGATCAAGCGGAACAGCTTGGAATCGGGCACCCGGGTCTATTAACGTTCGATAACGCAGCGCGGTCGTCCCAGCCGTCACAAGAGACGGCTCCGTGCGCACGCGCCGAATCCCGCGAGGGAACCGGGGAACCACCACTTGGGGTGAATCGCTCGTCGACAGCCGTGGGTACACGGCAGGTTGACGCGCGTAGGAGACCTTCCTGCTCCGAACCCGTCAGCTAACCCGGTAGGCGAGAAGGAAGGAAAGGAGCGCGCCCACGTGGCGTCCAACTCTGCTGCCCCAGAAGCCCCGTTCGTCTACGGCGGTTACCGCCCCGACGAGGGCCCCTGGGAGGAGTGGAACCCCAGCGCGGAGTCCGTTCCTCCCCAGCGCGGCAAGCACCGCGTCGCCAAGCAGCGCGGCGGCGGGGGATTCGCCCGCAGCTCCACCGTCCTGGGCGTCGGTGTCATAGCCGCCGTGAGCGCCGGCGGGATGGCCAGCGCCAACACCGGCAAGCCGCCGGTCTCGATCTCCCTGCCCGACCTGCCCTCCGTGGGCCACCTGCTGGACGACTCCTCCAGCACCCCCAAGGGTTCCGCGACCGCGCTCAGCAGCGTCGGCGTGACCACCACCGAGACCGCCAAGGGCACCTCGGGCGCGGGCGAGCTGCTGCGCAACCGGATCATGGAGCAGGCCGAACTCCAGCAGCTCCAGGTCGACGGCAAGTCGCAGGCCGCCGCCGAGGCCGCCGTCGCCAAGCAGGTCGACGCCGCCGCGGCCAAGGCCGAGAAGGACGCCGCGAAGAAGGCCGCCGACGCGAAGAAGGCCGCGGAGGCCGCCGCCAAGAAGAAGTCCGAGGCCACGAAACTCGCCGCGCTGGCCAAGCAGTACACACTGCCGGTCGGCTCGTACACGATCACCGGCACCTTCGGCCAGGCCGGCACGATGTGGTCCTCCGGCTACCACACCGGCCTCGACTTCGCCGCGCCCACCGGCACGCTGATCAAGGCCATCCACAGCGGCACGGTCACCGAGGCGGGCTGGGCCGGGGCGTACGGCTACCGCACGATCATCACCCTCAGCGACGGAACCGAGCTGTGGTTCTGCCACCAGTCCTCGATCAACGTCAGCGTCGGCCAGAAGGTCGCCACCGGTGACGTCATCGGCCGCGTGGGCGCCACCGGCAACGTGACCGGGCCGCACCTCCACCTGGAGGTGCACCTCAACGGCGCGGCCACCGCCAGCGACCCGGCGCCCTGGCTGCGCAGCAAGGGCCTCAACCCCTGACCCACCCGCTGGAATATCCGGTTCCGGCCCGGCGGTTGACGTGGAGCATGACTTCTCTTCGCAAGCTGGGCCGGTCCGACCTCGAAGTGTTCCCCCTCGTCCTCGGCGGCAACGTCTTCGGCTGGACCGCCGACGAGGCGGACTCGTTCGCCGTGCTCGACGCCTACACCGCCGCCGGGGGCAACTTCGTCGACACCGCCGACTCGTACACGGCGTGGATCGAGGGCAACAAGGGCGGCGAGTCCGAGACCGTCATCGGCAAGTGGCTCAGGTCCCGCGGCAACCGCTCCGACGTCGTCATCGCCACCAAGGTCAGCCAGCACCCCGAGTACCCGGGCCTGTCCGCCGCCAACATCAAGGCCGCCGCCGACGCCTCCCTCACCCGCCTGGGCACCGACTACATCGACCTCTACTACCCGCACTTCGACAAGGAGGAAGTGCCGGTCGAGGAGATCGTCGGCGCGCTCGACGACCTGGTCAGGGCGGGCAAGGTGCGGCACATCGCCGCCTCCAACATCTCCCCCGAGCGGCTCCAGGCGTCCCTCGACTTCTCCGACCGCGAGGGCCTGGCCCGCTATGTCGCGATCCAGCCGCACTACAACCTCGTCTCCCGCGACACCTACGAGGGCGAACTGCGGGACGTAGCCGAACGCGGCGGCCTCTCCGCCCTTCCGTACTTCGCGCTCGCGGCCGGCTTCCTCACCGGCAAGTACCGCCCCGGTACGAGCGTGGAGAGCGCCCGTGCCGGACGCGCGGCGCAGTACCTCGCATCGGAGCGCGGCCTACGGGTGCTGACCGCCCTGGACGAGGTCGCGCAGGCCCACGACGCCCCGGTCGCCACGGTCGCCCTGGCCTGGCTCGCCGCCCGGCCGACGGTCACGGCCCCGATCGCCTCGGCCCGCACGGTCGACCAACTGCCCGCGCTGCTCGCCGTGGCCGAACTGGAGCTGACGGACACGGAGATCGCGAAGCTCACGGAGGCGTCGGCCTAGGCAGGCATCAGGACCGGTACGGGTTGTACACGGGAGTCCCGTACGACCCGTACACCGGCGGCCACGGCGGCACCACCACCGGCACCGGTGGCGCCGTCCGCCGCGCCGCGTAGTCCAGCGCGGGCCGCGCCACCTCCCGGCACAGCCACAGCCCGTGCAGCAACTCCCTTTCCCGTACGGCGAAGTCGGCGCCGGCGCGGCCCCGTCCGGCCCGGTGCCGCAGGAACGCAAGGGAGGTCGCGTACGCCTCGTACTGGGCGACCGAGCGGGCGGCCGGTCTGCCGAGGCGGTGGCCGGCGTACTGGCGGGCCAGGCGGCGGGCCTTCATCGAGCCGAGCACGAAGGGTTCGGCCGGGGTCAGCCAGCCCGCGCAGACGTACACGGGCAACTCCTCGCGCACGGTGCGCAGTTCGCGCTGCCGGGTCCAGACCGCGAGCCAGGTGAGCAGGCCGAACGCGGGGACCATGAAGGCGCCGTAGACCTCGAAGAAGCCGTACTGGCCGAACGTGGAGGAGCCGTTCCACATCGCGTGCATGCCCATCGCGAGCAGCAGTCCGGTCAGGGGTACCAGCACGCGCCGGACGTGGTGCCGGTCGGGGGAGAGGGCGGCGATGCCGAAGCCGATGCCGGTGAGGACGGTGAACAGGGGGTGCGCGAACGGGGACATGACGATACGCACGAAGAAGGTCGCCGCGGTGACGGAGGCGAAGCCGCGGTCGCCGGTGAGCTGGTCGGTGCCGAAGGCGGTGCCGAGGTAGAGGATGTTCTCGGTGAACGCGAAGCCGGTGGCGGTGACCCCGGCTATCACCACCCCGTCGACGATCCCGGTGAAGTCCCGTCTGCGGAAGAGAAAGACGAGCAGCACGGCTGCCGCCTTCGCCGACTCCTCCACGATCGGGGCTATCACCGTCGCGCCGAGGGTGTCCGCGCTCGCGGGGTCCGCGGTCGTGGTCGCTATCCATCGGGTCGCGAAGCTGTTGGCGACGATCGCTATCAACGCGGCGGCGCAGGCACCCCAGGCGAAGGAGAAGAGCAGGTTCCGCCAGGGGCCGGGGTCGACCCGGTCCAGCCAGCGGAACGCGGCGACGAGCAGCGGCACGGGCAGTACGGCGAGCCCGAGGCCCACCAGGAAGCCTTCCGTGCCGGTCTGTTGGCGGACGAGGGCGAGGATGACGAGCCCGGAGAGCGTGAGCAGGGCGATCAGCGCGCCATGGCGGACCCACTTCCGCCGCCACCAGCGCACCCGCGGCCCGTGCCCGGGCACACCACCGGCGGGGTGGCCGGGGTGCGGGGGGTACGGCGGAAACGTGGCCACGGCATCGACCCTAACGAGGTAAGGGCACGGCCCGCGAGGGAGCCTGGCGTCAGCGCTGGTCGTCAGTGCTGGTCGTCGTGGGGTACGCGACGGAAGAGCAGATCGTTCACGACATGTCCCTTGTCCAGTCCCTGGCCCTCGAAACGGGTCAGCGGCCGGAAGTCCGGACGGGGCGCGAAACCGCCGTCGGTTTGGCTGTTCTCGAAGTCCGGGTGCGCACCGAGCACTTCGAGCATCTGTTCGGCGTACGGCTCCCAGTCGGTCGCGCAGTGCACGGTCGCCCCTGGCTTGAGGCGGGTCGCGGCGAGGGAGAGGAACTCCTCCTGGATCAACCGGCGCTTGTGGTGCCGCTTCTTGGGCCAGGGGTCCGGGAAGTACACGCGCAGGCCGTCGAGCGAGTCCGGGGCGAGCATCTCGCGCAGCAGGATGATGGCGTCCCCGTTGGCGACGCGGATGTTGGACAGGCCGTGGTGGTCGGCGAGGCCCAGGAGGTTGCCCTGGCCCGGGGTGTGCACGTCGGCGGCGAGGATGTTCGTCGCCGGGGCGTCGGCGGCCATCTGCGCGGTGGCTTCGCCCATGCCGAAGCCGATCTCCAGGACGACGGGGTTGTCGTTCCCGAACAGTTCGGTGAGATCGAGGTTCCGTTGCCCGTCGATGTCCAGGCCCCACTTGGGCCACAGGCGGGCGAGGGCGTCGGCCTGGCCTGTGGTTACCCGACTCCGGCGCGGCTGGAAACTTCGGATGCGGCGTTCGAAGTGGGAGCCGGCGGGGTCGGGCGTCGGCCCGTCGGGGAAACGGGGCTGGCCCTTGGCTCGGGTGTTGGGTGAGTCGGTCACAATGCGGTGATTTTACGGGGCGTCCGCCTAAGCGTCTGCGTGGCTTGTGTCGTCTTGCGAGTGCGGGTGCGTTGTGGCTGGTCGCGCCCGCGCGGCGGAGCCGCACATGTCACAGCCCCGGGCCCCTAGGGGGTTGCCCTTCCCGGGGTTTTGAGCGGGAGGCGTTTCTCCTCGCCCAGTACGGCCAGTGCTCGTCTGGCGACCTCTCTCCCGATCGGCAGGGACGCGGTGGCCGCCGGGCTCGGGGCGTTGAGGACGTGGACGGCCCGCGGGCCCTCCTTGATCAGGAAGTCGTCGACGAGGGTGCCGTCGCGGAGGACTGCCTGGGCTCGTACGCCCGCCGGGGACGGCACCAGGTCTGCCGCTGTCACGGCCGGGAGGAGGCGCTGTACGGCGCTCGTGAACGCGCTCTTGGACACCGACCGCCGCAGCTCCCCCGCCCCGTACCTCCAGTGCTGCCGGGCCATCCGCCACACCCCGGGCCAGGCCGCCGTCGCCGCGATCTCCCGGGGGCGTACGACACCCCAGCCGTAGCCCTCGCGGGCCAGCGCCGGTACCGCGTTCGGCCCTACGTGCACGCTTCCGTCGATGCCGCGGGTGAGGTGGACGCCGAGGAACGGGAACGCCGGGTCCGGTACCGGGTACACCAGGCCCTTCACCAGCTCGGGGCGCGTCAGCGTGTAGTACTCGCCCCGGAACGGCACGATCCGCATCTCGGGGTCGTCGCCGGTGAGGCGGGCCACCTCGTCGCAGTGCAGGCCGGCGCAGTTCACCAGGACGCGGGCGCGGACGATGTCACCGCCGGCCGGGGTGGCCGTGCGGACGGCGACTCCACGTTCCGGGCGCCGGTCGATGTGGGCGACGCGCGTGCCGTAACGGATCTCCGCGCCGGAGGCCTCGGCCAGGTGGCGGGCGACCTCGGTGTAGTCGCAGATGCCGGTCGTGCCGACCTGTATGGCGGCGAGGCCGCGCACCTCCGGTTCGTACTCGGCGATCTGGGAGCCGCCCAACTCACGCACCGGAATGCCGTTCTCCCGGCCGCGCTGCACGAGCGCGTGCAGGCGGGGCAGTTCGGCGCGCTCGGTGGCGACGATCAGCTTGCCGGTGACGGCGTGCGGGATGCCGTACTCCGCACAGAACTTGACCATCTCGGCAGCACCCCGCACCGCGTACCGCGCCTTGAGCGACCCGGGTTTGTAGTAGATCCCGCTGTGGATCACCCCGCTGTTGCGGCCGGTCTGGTGGCGGGCGGGCCCGCCTTCCTTTTCCAACACCGTGACGCGAGTGCCCGGCGCGGCACGAGTGATCGCATACGCCGTGGACAGCCCGACAATCCCGCCACCAACCACGAGCACGTCACAGTCATACCCGACCACGGTGCACCACCTCCCGCCTCCGATAGTGCACTGCACCACTGACAGTGCCTTCAAACCCGGGGAAGGGCAGCCCACCTAGGGGCGCGGGGAACTGCGCGACCAGCCACAGCGCACCCACACTCGCAAGACGACACAAACCACGCAGATCCCTAGGCGGGCGCCATCAACAACGGCCGAGCCCTCTCCCGCAGCTCAACAACCCGCGGCTCGTCCCCATACGGCTCCAGCCGATGCAGAAGATCCTTCACATACTCGGTCGTCCGCGCCGAAGAGATCCGCCCGGCGACCTCCACCGCCCGCACCCCCTGCTCACACGCCGCATCAAGATTCCCCGACTCCAACTCGGCGACCGCCGAGACAACGAGCCGGAGACCGTGCGACCGCACGAACTCCTCCGTCGGCTTCGACAGCGCCTGCTCCGTGAACCGCCGTACCTGACGCGGCGCCTTCAGATCCCGGTAGCACTCGGCGGCGTCCGCGGCGAACCGGTCGTAGGAGTAGAACCCGAGCCAGGAAGGATCGTTGTCGCCGTCACGGGACCGCTCCAGCCACCCCTCCGCCGCCTTCAGCGCCGCGCCGGCCGCCTGGGCGTCCCCCGCCTTCGCGTGGGACCGCGCCTCGACGAGCCGGAAGAAGCTCATCGTGCGGGCGGTCGCCAGGCCCCGGTTGCGCTCCAGGGCCGCCTGCGCGAGGTCGACACCCTCGTCGCCGAAGCCGCGATACGTCGCCTGCAACGACATCGACGCCAGCACATAGCCGCCCAGCGGTACGTCCGCCGCCGCGCGGGCCAGCCGCAGCGCCTGGATGTAGTACCGCTGCGCCGCCTCCTGTTGACCGGTGTCGAAGGCCATCCACCCGGCGAGGCGGGTGAGTTCGGCGCTCGCGCCGAAGAGCGCTCTGCCGACCTCGTCGGAGTACGAGCCGAGCAGCAGCGGTGCCGCCTCGACCCGCAGACACTCCGGCACCATCGACGAACGCCAGTCGCCGCCCCCGTACTTGGAGTCCCAGCGCCTGGCGTCCTCCGCGGCCTCCCGCAGCTTCTGCACATCGCTGTGGCCGACTTTGAGCGGTGTCCCGGAGGCCTCCGCGGAGTTCGCCTCGCGCGCCACCGAACTGTCGGCCGGGGTTATGAGCCACCGTGAGGCGGGCGTTGCGTATGCGCTGACTGCGAACGACCCGGCGAGCGACTGCCAGATGCCGCCGCTGCCCGCCCGGCGGCCGGCGAGGTCGAGCCGGTACAACTCCGTTGCGGAACGCACGGCTTGACCGACGTCCCGGGGGAAGGCGAGGCCCACTTCCGGCGCGGGATCCGCGTCCGCCAGGCCGATCTCGTGGAGCGGCACCGGGCGGCCGAGCTTCTGGCCGATGGCGGCCGCGATGAGGTGCGGGGCGGCGCCCTGGGGCACCATTCCCTTCGACACCCAGCGCGCCACCGACGTCTTGTCGTAGCGAAGTGTCAACCCGCGTTGAGCGCCAAGATCGTTGACGCGACGCGCGAGTCCTGCGTTGCTGATTCCCGCGAGGGCGAGAACGGTGCCGAGTTTTTCGTTCGGCCCGCGTTGCTCCCTGGACATGCGCCACCCCTCGACACAGACGGCTGCCGCGCTGGCATAACCATGCGGCATTCGTAAACCCAGCGTAGTTCGCCGCATCCCAAGCGTTAAGGGGCATTGTTCCGGATGGCGGGATTGTGGTCCGTACGCGAGTGCGGGGTTTGCACGCAGGGTTGCGACGTGCCCCCGCCGTGTGGCCGTGCGCCCGTGCGTGCGCTCTTCTCCGGCCATCGCGGGAGCGCTTCGATGGATCGTGCGTGGGTCGGCCCGCTGTACTGGATCCAGTGGGCTGGGGGACACCGCCGCCTACATCCCCGCGGGCGGCGGACCGGTCCGGGAGGCGTACTCCGCCTCCCGGACTGTGCGTGGTGCGAAGCGGTGCGCACGGCATGTACGGAGCGTGCGCAAGCCTGTGCTCGTAAAGCCGATTTGGCCGAAAACCGCCCCCACCGCTTGGTGCCCAATACCGCTCCTACCACGGGAGTTGAGGGCGCGTTAGATGTTTTGGGGGAGCGTATCGGGGGCGCATTCGCGTCGCGGACGTAGGGTCGTCGTTGTCCGGTTGTCCCTCGTCCCGGGCGTCCTTGTGCGATCGCGAGCGGCTTCTCCCGCTCTCCGGAAGGCGTCCTTCATGGCAGCATGGTGCCCAGTTCGTGCGGTGCACTGGTTGTCCACAGCCTGTGGAGGCGTCGATGCGGTGGTTGGTGGGATGGAGCAGTACCGCCGCTGGAGCCGCCGCGATCGGTTCCGCGGGGGCGACCGGGCTCGACGGTGAGACGGTGCACCCGGTGGGGTCCCAACTCCTGTGGGGCGACCCGGATCCGCTGTGGGCGGTCGGCGACTGGCGGCCCGACGAGGTGCGGGTCGTGAAGGTCGACGCGGAGACCCGGATCGCGGTCCTCGGTACGTGCGGCGCCACCGACGAGGAACTGCGCCTCAGCCTGTTCTCCGCGCGCGGAGGGGCACTTCGGCATCTGACCGCCTGGTCCGGCAGTTACACGGCGGTCGTCAAGGTCGGCCGCCGCACCATGGTCTGCGGTGATCTCGCGGGCGCCAAGCCGGTGTTCTACACCCCCTGGGCCGGCGGTACGGCCTACTCCACGGCCGCGCTCCCGCTCGCCGACCTCATCGAGGCCAACCTCGACTTCGGGCACCTGGCGGCCCTGCTCGCCGCCCCGGACGTGCCGGCCGCGCTGCACGACTCCACGCCGTACGACGGGGTACGTCGCATTCCGCCGGGGCACGCGCTCATCCTGCGCGCCGGGGCGCGCGAGATCGCCGGGTACGAGCCGGTCGCCTCCCTCGCCGTCGCCGCCGCGCCCGTCGACCCCGACAGCGCGGTGGACGCCGTACGAGACGCACTCGTCGAGGCCGTGCGCGCGCGCCTGTCCGCGCCCCGGCACGTTCCCGACATCGACCCGGGCCCGGTGCCCGGCATGGGGCCCGCGGAACGGCGTGCCGCGCGCGGGATGCCCGTCCCCGGGATCGGCGCCGACCTCTCCGGCGGGCCCGCCTCCGGGACCCTCGCCCTGCTCGCGGCCGGACTGCCGGGGGCGCCGGGCACGGTCCTCGGGCACGGCACCGGCGCGGGCGAGCGGCTCCTCGCCGTCACGTTCAACGATCTCGCCGTCCGCGGGCGCGAGTCCGAGGTGGAGCGGGCGGGCACCCTCGCGGCCAACCCCCGCCTGCACCACGTCGTGGTGACCGGCGGCGAGGACGTCCTGCCGTACGCCGAACTCGACGGCCCCCTCACCGACGAACCCGGCCCCTCCCTCATCACCGCCGCCCGCCACCGCGCGCGGCTCGCCGCGGGCAGCGCCGACCACTTCACCGGCTACGGCGCCCGCCAGGTCCTGGACGCGCACCCCGCGCGTCTCGCGGATTTGCTGATGGACCGCAAACGACGTCATCTGGTGCGCCCGGTCGCCGCGTTGGCGAAGGCGGACGGTTCGGTGATGGTCCCCGCGCGCGTGTACGGCGCGGCCCGCCGGCTCGCCCGCACTCCCTACGGCGCGGGACTCGAAGTCCTCGCCGACCGCCTGATGAACCAGCGCTTCGAGGAGCCCGGCGGCGCCGTCGGCGCGTCCCTCGCCGCGCTCACCTGGGCCAGGCCGGGGCCCGCCGCCCGCTGGCTGACCGGTGAGGCCCTGGCTGAAGTATCGGTTCGCCTACAAGGGGCACCCAGCCGCCAGGGCCAGGGAGTCGGCCCGGGACAGCGCCCCGGCGACTTCCGCGCGCGGGCCGCGCTGGCCCGGCACGCGGGCGACCTGCGCGTCCTCGAACAGGCCGCCGAGATCCGCTCCCAGCGCCTGCACACGCCCTTCCTCGACAACCAGGTGGTCCGCGCCTGCCGCACCCTTCCCGAGGCGCTACGGGTCCAGCCCGGGGCCCGCGCTGCCATTCTCCGTACGGTCCTGGAGGGCGCCGGCGTGGGCGACCTCCCGCCCGGCTGGGGCGCCCCCTCCCACGCGTCGTCGGCAGCCGCGGCCCGCACCGGGCTCCGGGTGGCCGCGGACTCCCTGATCGACCTGTTCAACACACCCCTGCTCGCCCAGGCGGGCCTGGTGGAGGCCCGCGTCGTCCGCAAGGCGCTGCGCGCGGCGGCACAGGGTGAGCCGCTGCCCCTGGACGGCCTCGCGGACCTGGTGTCCCTGGAACTGTGGCTGGGACGGCTGCTGGCCCGCCGGGGCACATGCTGGACGGGGACGCCGGCACGCGCGCGTGCGGTACCAGCGGGGATCAGGCCGCAGCGGGGGGCGTTGGCCTCCGGCGGGGGTGCGGGGGTGGCCTGAGACGGGCCCCAAGTGGGCGGTGGGTGGCGGTGCTTCCGGCGGTGGCCTTCGCTGACCCGGGAGTCCGAGTTCGGAGGGCCCCGGAGCCGGACACCGCCCGGGATGCTGTCGCCGCGAATGTGCCACTTCATGCCGGTGGTGTCACATTCGCGGAACCGGGACCCGTTCCACGCGGCTCGACGAGACGTGTGACCGGCCAGGTCGGACACGGCAGGGCTCCAGCCGCAGGGTGACGAGGACCCGTTCGTGGCCCGGCCCGGATCTCAAGTGCACAGCCCGCGGTGTCGCCCCGGTCGGCGTGCCCCCTCGCGCGGCAGCACACCGGCACAAACCGCCCCAAGTGCGAGGGCCCGTAGGGAAACGCCGTGACCCTGCGCCGCACGCCCGGCGACAATGACCCGGTGCGGTACAGAATCCTGGGCAGCACCCGGGCGGAGGACTACCAGGGCACCGTCGTACCCCTCGGCGGTGCGCGGCTGCGCGCCCTGCTCGCGGCCCTGGCCCTGCACCCGGGCCGGGTCGTCCCCTTGGGCACCCTGATCGACGAGGTGTGGGCGGACGAACCTCCCCAGGACGCCCCGGCCGCCCTCCAGGCCCTCGTCGGCCGCCTCCGCCGCACCGTCGGCAAGGACGCGATCGCCTCCGACCCCGGCGGCTACCGCCTCGCGGCGACCCGGGACGACGTCGACCTGTTCGTCTTCGAACACCTCGTACGCCGGGGTACGGCCGCCCTGGGCCGGGGCGACGCGGCCCTCGCCGCCCGCGACCTCGACGAGGCGCTCGCCCTGTGGCGCGGCCCCGCCCTCGCCGACCTCCCCGACCGCTCCGCCGCCACCCGCCCGGACGCACTGCGCCAGGAGGCGACCCGCGCCCGCGTCGAGGCCGACCTGCTGCTCGGCCGCGCGGCCGACGCCGTACCGGAGTTGAAGGAGCTGACCTCCGCCCATCCCTACGACGAACCGCTGCACGCCCTCCTCATCCGCGCCCTGCGCGCCTCGGGCCGACAGGCCGACGCGCTGGCCGCGTACGAGACGGTCCGGCGCGCGCTCGCCGAGGGACTGGGCACCGACCCCGGACCGGAACTCCGAGCCCTGCACCGCGAGTTGCTCAGCCCGACGGCTCCGACGGCTCCGACGGCTCCGACGGCTCCGACGGCTCCGACAGCTCTGGTGGGCACGACGGGCACGGCGTCCCCAGCGAGCACGGCACCCCCCGTCCCGAACGGCAACCTGCGTCCGCGGCTTACCTCTTTCGTGGGCCGGGAACCCGAGATCGCCGCCATCCGTTCCGAAGTGCACAGGGCCCGCCTCGTCACCCTCACCGGACCGGGCGGCTCCGGAAAGACCCGTCTCGCCGAGGAGGCCGCCGCCGGGCTCCCGCAGGCGTGGCTGGTCGAGCTGGCCCGGCTCGACCGGCCGGAGGCGGTGCCGGGCGCGGTGGTCAGTGCCCTCGGTCTGCGCGAGACCGTGCTGATGACCACCGAGCTGGCGACCCCGCAGGACGACCCGGTCGCCCTGCTGGTGGAGCACTGCGCCGCGCGCGGCAGACTCCTGATCCTTGACAACTGCGAACATGTCATCGACGCGGTGGCCGACCTCGCCGAGACCCTCCTGACCCGTTGCCCGGGGCTCACGATCCTCGCCACCAGCCGTGAACCCCTGGGCGTCCCCGGCGAGTCGGTGCGCCCGGTCGAGCCCCTCGTCCCCGACCAGGCGCACCGCCTGTTCGCGGAGCGCGCCGCCGCCGTCCGCCCCGACGCGGGGACCGTGCTCCGGGACACGGACGCGGTGGCGGAGATCTGCCGCCGCCTCGACGGCCTGCCCCTCGCCATCGAACTGGCCGCCGCCCGGCTGCGGTTGCTCACCCCGCGCCAGATCGCCGACCGCCTCGACGACCGCTTCCGCCTCCTCACCTCCGGCAGCCGCACGGTCCTGCCCCGCCAGCAGACCCTGCGGGCCGTCGTCGACTGGTCCTGGGACCTGCTCGACGAGGACGAGCGCACACTGCTGCGCGAGATCTCCGTGTTCGCCGGCGGCTGGGACCTCGCGGCGGCGGAGACCGTGTGCACCGGCCCCGCGGCCCATCTCATCGGCGCCCTGGTCGACAAGTCCCTGATCGTGGCCACCCCGGGCGAGGCGCACGACGGCATGCGCTACCGCATGCTGGAGACCATCCACGAGTACGCCGTCGAGCGCGCCGCCGAGACCCCCGACCTGCGGACGGAGGCCGAGCGTCGGCACGGGGCCTGGGTGCGCGCCCTCGTCGAGAAGGCCGAGCCGCTGCTCCGCTCCGGCGGCCAACTCCCGTGGATCGCCCGCCTGGAGACCGAGCTGGACAACATCCGCGCGGCCCTGGACCGGACCGTCACCGCGGGCGAGGAGGACCGGGCGGGCGCGCTGGCCCTCGCCGTCGGCTGGTTCTGGTGGCTGCGCAACTACCGGCGCGAGGGCGTCGACTGGGTCGAGCGCATCCTCGCCCTGATCACGGCCGCGGGCGCGCCCGACCCGTTCGACGCCTATCTCGCCGACCCGGACGCCGAGACCGGCCATCCCCTGCACACCCAGCGGATGAACCTCCGGATGCTGCACCTCTTCCTCGGCTCCGAGGACGGCGCCCTGGACCACCTGCCGAACGGACTGCGGGACGAGCGGCTGCGCCGGTACGTCACGCTGGTGCAGCGCCACTTCGCCGAGGGCGGCCCCGACGCGGCCCGTATGCCGGGGCTCGCCTGGCCGTTCACCGCCTACTTCCTGCGCGCCACGATGGACATCCGGGACGTCATGGACGTGGCCGTCGCCAACGCCCGTGCGTACGGCGGCGACTGGGAGATCGCCGTCATCCTGATGTTCCGCACGCACATGGTCGTCGACTCCCCGGGCGGCATGGCGGGCGTCGACGACGACCTGGAGGAGCTGCGCGGGCTCTGCCGCCGCGTCGGCGACCGCTGGGTGCGGGCCCAGGTGTCCAGCGCGATCGGCGAGGCCGCCATGAGCCGGGGCCGCTTCGAGGAGGCGAAGGAGGCCTACGAGGAAGGGCTGGCGCTCGCCTACGAGGTCGGCGCGTACACCGAGACGCCGTTCCTCATCGCCCGGCTCGCCGAACTCGCCTTCCGCGCCGGTGACCGCGACAGCGCGCTCGCGGGCCTGGACGAGGCGACCGAGGCGACCGAGCGGCACGGGGTGCCGGACGCCCACGCGTTCATCCTGCTGCTCCGCGCGCACATCGCCCTGGAAGACGGGGAGCCGGCCCGCGCCCGCGCGTACTGCGACCAGGCCCGCGCGGAGAGCGGACGCGGTACTCCGCCGCCCCAGTTCCGGGCGGCACTGAGCGCGGTCGACGCCCTGATCACGGGCGCCGAGTCCGGCCCGGAGCGCGGCCTGGTGGCGATGACCGCGGCCCTGCGCCAGGCCGTGGACCTGCGCTGCGCCGAGGCGGTCACCGCGGCCCTCGTGGACCACACGGCGCTGCTCCTCGCCGAACTCGACGAACTACCGCGCGCGGTACGGCTGTTGGCGACCGCCGACCAATGGCGCGGCGACCATCCGCGCCCCATGCCGGAGCGCGAACGGACCGAGCGTGTCGAAGCCGCCGCCCGCACCGCACTGGGTCCCGAGCGCTACGCCGCCGAGCGCACCCGCGGCGCGACCCTCACCGCGGCCGACGTACTGGCCCAGCTGCCCGGCCGGCCGGAGCGCCCTACCGGCACGTGAACCGCGACTCCGCCCAGTCCGCCAGCGCCAGGTCGTCGAAGGAACTGTGCGGTTCGACCACCAGCCGCACGGTCTTCCGCCCGCTGATGTCCACATGGACGGGCACCGCCGGGTCCCCGCCCTCGATCTCCCCGGACCTCCACAGCCGGACCCCGTCGGCGTACACCGAGAAGGAGACCTTGCCGAGCCCGAGCATCATGTCGTCGACGCCGACCGTCGCGTCGTAGGAGACGCACTGGCGGTTGAGGTCGATCGTGACGGAGGACCGGCCGTGCACGGTCGCGCCGTGGGCGTACCGCGTGCCGCCGATCGAGACGCCGTAGCGCTGCCACACCCAACTGCTCTCGCCGAGCTGGATCTCCGGCGCGGTGCCGTCGCCGTTGACGTTGTACGAGAGTTCGCTGACCTGGAAGATCGTCGGCGCGGGTGGGGGCGTCGGGGTCGGGGTGGGAGTGGGCGTCGGCGTGGGTGTGGGGGTCGGCTTCGGGGCCGGGGTGACCGTGGGGGGCGGTGTCGGCTTCGCCCGGGGGGTGGGCGTCGGGGTCGGAGTAGGCGTGTGCCGGGGCTTCAACACGGCTGGTTCCGGGGCCGGTTGCTTCTTCGGGGGTGCCGGGGGCGTCGACTCGGGCCGGGCGACGGGGGAGGAGGAGGGCGCCGGTTTCGCCTCGGGCTTCTTCGCGGGGGTGTGGGTGCTGCCGGCCAGCGCGAGGGCGATCGCCGCCGCTGCCGCCGTGGCGACCACACCGGCCGCGATGCCCGCCTTCACGGGCGCGCCGAGCCCCTCGGAGGCCACCGCGCCACCGGCACCGGCCCCGCCGGACGAACTCCCGCCCGCCGCCGCCGCGGCGCCCGCGGCACCGGCCGCGCCCGCCCCGGCACCGCCCGCGATGAGCGCGACCGCCTTGGCGTACCCGGCGGCGCCGAACCAGCCGATGACCGCGACCGGGACGACCGCCGGGATACCGCTGGCGACCTCCTCGATCTGCAGCGCGGCCAGCCGGCACTTGGCGCACTCCTCCAGGTGCTTGCGCAGCCCGCGTTCGGCACGCGTGCGCAGCCGGCGGCGGGCGTAGGTGCCGAGCTGGTCGGCGTAGCGCGCGCACTCCTCGTCGTCGGTGAGGGTGGCGCTGACATGGGCCTGGAGGTAGGCCTGCTTGAGGCCCTCGCGGGCCCGACTGGCCAGCACGCGCGTGCCGTTGGCGTCGAGCCCGAAGAGCGTGGCGACCTCGCTCGGCGACTCGTCCTCGACCTCGGTGTGCCACAGCACGGCCTGCCACCGCTCGGGCAGCGACCGGAAGGCCCGCATCGCCATCGACTGCTCGGCCTCGTGCATGGCCCGTACGTCGGCGCCGAGGTCGAGCGTGTCGTCGTTCGACACTTCGGACACCCGCGCGGACTGCGCGGCGAACACCGCGAAGTCGTCGACGAGTTGCTCCCGCTTCGCCGACTTCGTCCAGTTGGCGGCGACCCGTCGCACAGAGGTCAGCAGATAGGCGCGTACGGCGTGCTCGGGCCCGGAGCCGCCGCGCACCGCCTGGAGCATGCGGGCGAAGACCTCGGCGGTGAGGTCGTCTGCGGTGTGCGCGTCCCGGCAGCAGGTGCGGGCGTAGCGGCGCACGGCGTCCGCGTGGCGCCGGTACAGCGCCTCGTACGCCGTGTCGTCACCGGCGCGCATCCGCTCGATCAGTGAGGCGTCGGCGGGCGGCAGCTCCAGCGGGGGCGGCAGCACGCTGCCCTCGCGTTGTGGCGGGACACTGCCCTCACCGGGATCGCCGCCCTGGGGGACACCACTCGGCCCACCCTGACTCGGTACCTGTGGTGCGGTCAGCCCACCGGCCTCCGGGTCACCGTCACCCAGTGACTCGTCCCGCCCGTCAACGCTCATCGCGGAAAGCCCCCGCCGCCTGCCCAGCCAGTCCCGAACACCGGGCCAGCGTGCCATATTGGCTTTTGTTCAGAACCCCGTCGGACGGACCTTCCACTCATCCGTGGGGACTTCCCGCAACGCAGTACTAGCGTTCACCCCTGCGGGGAAGGCTCAACTCTCGCCCCAGGATGGGGAGTTGTCGACGGTGACCGAAATGACCGGAACGCCCCCGGCTGCCACTCGGGACGCGGGCACCACGGCACCCCCGCCCCACAGTCACCTATTCGAGTCACCCGCGAACGGGCTACGGGCCGGCATTTTCAGAGCGTCCGGCACCTTTTCGGCGCAGGCAAGCGAATTCAGCCCTTCTGGCACCTTTTCGGCGCAGGCCGACGAATTGAGCCCGTCCGGCACCTTTTCGACACAGGCCCACAAAATCAGCCCGTCCGGCGTTTGAGGACGAGGCCCCTTCAGGGCCGAAGCGGGGGCCTGGGGGCGCAGCCCCCAGAAGCCGCCCACACCGACCCCGCCCCACTCTCACAACGGCCGCGACCGCAACCCCTCCAACAAAATATCCAGCAACCGCGCCGACGCCGCAGCCTGCTGCGCCGCATCCGGCAACGAGGGCGCCGCCGTAGCGATCACCAGCAGCACATCCGACACCGACACGTCCGCCCGCAACTGCCCCGCAGCCCGCGCCCGATCCACCAACTGCCCCACGACCTCCAGCAGCGCAGTCGCCCCGGCGTCGTAGTCCGCGGAACCCAAGGCCCCCGCCGACTCCTCGGGCACCAGCCGCAGTTCACCCGCACCCGGCTGCGTCCGCTGCTGCGGCACCCGCGCCTCGTCGAGGAGAGCAACACCCTCACCCTCATCGGCGACGCCAACCCGCAGCACCTGCGGCGGCAGCAGCCGCCCGGCGCCCGAGGCCACCGACGTCCGCAGGAAGCGCGACAGCGCCGACCACGGCTCGTCCTCCTGGCCGAGCGCCGAACGCGCCTGGTCGGTCAGCCGGGAGGTCTCCTCCTCGGCTATCCGGCGCACCAGGACGTCCTTGCTCGGGAAGCGCCGGTACACCGTGCCGACACCGACCCGCGCGCGCCGCGCCACGTCCTCCATCGGCGCGCCGTATCCCAGCTCGCCGAAGACCTCACGCGCCGCACGCAGTACGTGCTCCAGATTGCGCTGTGCGTCCACCCGCAACGGCGTCGTCCGCGAACTGTCCCCGCGTCCGTTCCCCGTCGCTCCGACCGCGCCGCCGGATGCGACGGCTGACGCGGATGTCCAATGAGAGTCCTGAATATGCATACACGTTCCCCCGGTTAATGACGTCTCCCCCCGGAGACTCCCCGCCATCGGCAGCCGGAGCATCGTGAGACAAGCCCGGTCCGCGAGCCCCGCTCTTCGCGGACTCGCTGAGCACATCCCCCTTCACCCCGTCGACACACGAACATAGTTGAGAGGGGGTCAATTCAGAAGGGGCAGGTTCCGCACGGAGCGCCCCCCGATCGGAGTACGGGTCACATACATCCCGATTGCGCCCCCCGACGCCACCCCAATCACCCCCACTGACCTGCGCACCTGCCCCACACTCCGGCAATTCCGGCGCCCGCGCGCGGCCTCCCCGGCCGGTCACACAATTTGTCGAGCCTGTGGACAAACTCCAGCGCCGGGTGCGTCATGGGATGGTGAAGGAACGCGCGCGCATTCTCGTTGTCGGTGGCGGCTACGTCGGGATGTACACAGCCCTCCGCCTTCAGAAGAAGTTGAAACGTGAAATCAAGCGCGGGCAGGTCGAGATCACGGTAGTCAGCCCCGACCCTTACATGACGTATCAGCCGTTTCTCCCCGAGGCCGCCGCCGGTTCGATCTCCCCCCGCCATGTCGTCGTCCCGCTGCGCCGCGTCCTCGACCAGTGCCGGATCGTCATCGGCGAGGCCACCGCCATCGACCACGGCAAGCGCACCGCCACCCTCAGCACCCTCGCCACCGAGGAGGAGGGCACCGGCACGGAAGAGCTGTCGTACGACGAACTCGTCCTGGCCCCCGGCTCGGTCTCGCGCACCCTCCCGATCCCCGGTCTCGCCGACCACGGCATCGGCTTCAAGACCGTCGAGGAGGCCATCGGCCTGCGCAACCACGTCATCGAGCAGATGGACATCGCCTCCTCCACCCGCGACCCCGCGATCCGCGACGCGGCCCTGACCTTCGTCTTCGTAGGAGGCGGTTACGCCGGCGTGGAGGCACTCGGCGAGCTGGAGGACATGGCCCGCTACGCCGTGCGCTATTACCACAACGTCGACGCCGACGACCTGAAGTGGATCCTCGTCGAGGCCTCGAACCGCATCCTCCCCGAGGTCGGCGAGGAGATGGGCACGTACACCGTCACCCAGCTGCGCCGCCGCAACATCCAGGTCCTCCTGGAGACCCGCCTCGACTCCTGCGCCGACCGCGTCGCCGTCCTCAGCGACGGCCAGCGCTTCCCGACCCGCACGCTCGTGTGGACGGCCGGCGTGAAACCCCACCCGGTCCTCGCCGCCACCGACCTCCCGCTCACCGCGCACGGCCGCCTCAGGTGCACCGCCGAGCTGACGATCGAGGGCGCCACGCACGCGTGGGCAGCGGGAGACGCGGCAGCCGTCCCCGACGTGACGGCCACCGAACCCGGCACGGAGACCGCCCCCAACGCCCAGCACGCCGTACGCCAGGCCAAGGTCCTCGGCGACAACATCGCGCACTCCCTGCGCGGCGAGCCCCTTCAGACGTACGCCCACAAGTACGTCGGCTCGGTCGCCTCCCTGGGACTGCACAAAGGCGTCGCGCAGGTCTACGGACGCAAGCTGAAGGGCTACCCTGCCTGGTTCATGCACCGCGTCTACCACCTCAGCAGGGTGCCCACCTTCAACCGGAAGGCCCGTGTGCTCGCCGAATGGACGCTGGCGGGGCTCTTCAAACGGGAGATCGTTTCCCTCGGTTCGCTCGAACATCCCCGAGCGGAGTTCGAACTCGCGGCCGGTGGAAAGCCTCCACAGGACCCGAAGGGGTCGAACTGACCGGACCGAGGAACTCCACCGACCGCCCCGGCGTCTGACGAATGTCGCCCCGGTTCGGTCACACTGCCAGACTGGTGCACGACTTCGGGCGGGCCCACGCCCGCCCTTCTCACCCAAGAGGCTTTCCCCACTGTGCTGCATTCCCCGGGGGCCAACCCCCGGACCCCCGGCAGGGTCCGGAGCGGGCCGACACCACCTACACGAGGCAAGGATTCGTGAACTTCACGCGCTGGAGCGCCCGGCTCCCCGGAACGCAGCGCCGCGCCGCAGCGCGGACCGACCACACGGTCACCCCGGACCGGCGGGGAGAAGGATCCGTGCCCGCGGCCCGCGCCGAGCAGCTCACCGACGAGCCGCCGCCCGCCCCCGCCGTCGACGACCTGCCCGTCCGCGAGGTCCTGGACCGCGTCCCGGCCCTCGTCGCCCTTGTGCACGGCCCCGACCAGCGCATCGCGTACGTGAACGACGCCTACGCGGCGGCCTTCGGCGACCGCCCCCTGGGCGCACCGGCCCGCGAGGCCCTCCCCGAGCTCGACGAACTCGGCCTGCTCCCGCTCCTCGACCAGGTCCTGCGCAGCGGCAAGCCCCGCACCCTGAAGTCCCGCAAGGGCCCCGACAGCCGCTCGTACACCTTCACCTGCACCCCGGTCGCCGAGAGCGCCGACGGCGGCGAGGGCGGCGTCCTGATCTTCGCCACCGACGTCACCGACCACGCCGAGGCCGCCGAACGCCTGCGCGCCAGCGAGCGCCGCCAGCGCGAAACAGCCGTAACGCTCCAGCGCTCTCTTCTGCCCCAGGAACTGGAAGAGCCCGACGACCTGCGTATCGCCGCCACCTACCAGCCCGGAGGCACCGAGGCGGCGGTCGGCGGCGACTGGTACGACGTGATCACCCTCGGCGGCGGACGGACCGCCCTGGTCATCGGCGACGTCATGGGCAGGGGCGTCCGCGCGGCGGCCGTCATGGGCCAACTCCGCACCGCCGTCCGGGCGTACGCCCGCCTCGACCTGCCCCCGCACGAGATCCTCCAGCTCCTGGACGGCCTCGCCACGGAGATCGACGCCAACCAGATCGCCACGTGCGTGTACGCCATCTTCGACCCGAACGAGGGCCGCCTGGTGTACGCCTCGGCTGGCCACCTCCCGATCCTCGTCCGCGACGAGACGGGAGCGGTCCAGCGCGCCGACGAACCCACCGGCCCCCCGCTCGGCACCGGCGGCTGGATCCACTCCTCGGGCTCGATCCCCCTCAGCCCCGGCTCCACGGCGGTCCTCTACACGGACGGCCTGGTGGAGCGCAGGGACGAGGACCTGGACGAGGGAATCGCCTCCCTGGAGCGCGCCCTGGCCGGCGCCACCGGCACCCCCCAGGTGGTCTGCGACCGCCTGGTCCGCTCCCTGGGCGTCACCGCGGACCACGACGACGACGTCGCCGTCCTGGTCATCCAGCACCCGGCCCGCTCCGGCCCGCACGGCGAGCTGTTCCGCAACGCGGCCCTGGAGCTGCTCGGCGGAGTCGAAGCGGCCCCACGCGCGCGTGCGTTCGCCTCCGGAGTCCTCACCAGCTGGCGCTTCCCCACCGAACTCCACGACCTCGGCGTCCTGGCCGCCAGCGAACTCGTCGCCAACAGCCTCCAGCACGGCACCCCGCCCATGCGCCTACGCCTCCGCCGCACCGACCGCCGCCTCATCGTCGAGGTGACGGACGGCGACGACCACCTCCCCCGGCGCCGCCGAGCGGAACCCGCGGACGAGTCGGGCCGAGGCATCGCGATTGTCGCCACGATCGCCTCGAACTGGGGCTCCCGCCGCACACCGGGCGGCGGCAAGGCGGTGTGGTGCGAGTTCGTACTCCCGAAGACGGCCCCGGTATGAGGCCCTACGCGTCCGCACCGACCGGCTCGACAGCCCCCCGAGCGACGACCCGACTCCCCTTCGCCCGCCACGGCTGATCCTGTACGGCGGTCAACTGCCGCCCCAGCCGCACGGCGAGCACGCTGATCCCCAGCGAGAACAGCAGGAACATCACGACATACGGCCCCGGCAGCGAGGCCCCGAGCGGCCCGCCCACCGCGGGCCCGACGGCCAGCGCGAGCTGCTTCACCAGGGCGAAGGCCGAGTTGTACTGCCCGGCCATCCCCTCCGGCGCCAGATCGGCGACCAGCGGGGCGACGGTCGGCGACAGCATCGCCTCACCGAGCCCGAACAGCGCGTACGTCGACACGAAGGCGGCCGTGGCCATCTCCTGGCTCCCGTGCCCGAGCCCCGCGTACCCGGCGGTGACCCAGGCAAGCGCCCAGATCAGCCCGACGGCCGCGATCACCCGGGACCGCCGGCGCCGCTCGACGAACTTCAGCACCGCGAACTGCGCGACCACGATCACCGCGGTGTTCGCGGCCAGCGCGGTCCCGAGCGCGGACGTCGATATACCGGCCGCCTCGACCCCGTACGCACTCAACCCCGACTCGAACTGCCCGTAACAGGCGAAGAACAGCACGAACCCGAGCACGCTCAGCTGCACCATGGCCCGGTTGCCGAGCAGCTGCTTCCAGGCACCCTTGGCGGACTGCGTCGGGGCGTCACCGATGCTCGGCGAGTGCGGCATCCGCACCGTCGCGACGACCCCGGCGAGCACCAGGAACATCGCGGACTCGATCCCGAAGAGCAGCGTGAACGACGACGCGCTGGTCGTGTCGACCAGATGACCGCCGATGAGACCACCGACACCGAGCCCGAGGTTCTGCAGAAAGAACTGCGTCGCGAAGGCACGCGAGCGCGTCTCGGCCGTGGAACAGTCCACGATCATCGTGGCGAGCGCCGGCTGCATCACGGCCTGCCCGGCCCCGAGCGCGGCGGCCGACAGCAACACAGCCGTCGCGTCGCCCGCCAGCCCCAGGCTCATCGAGCCTACGGCGGCCAGAACCAGGGCGACGATGAGAACCGGTCGGGGACCGCGCCGGACGATGGCCCGCCCGGCGAACGGCAGCACGATCAACGCGGCCACGGCGAAGACGGCGAGTACGAGACCCGCCGTCATGGCCCCAAGACCCCGCACCTGCGCCACATAGACGTACAGGTACGGGACCGTGAAGCCGAGCCCGAACGCGCTGAGTGCGTTTCCCACGTGGATCCGGCGCATCGCTGCGCCCATCGCCCTGGTCACGTTCACCTCAATCAACTAGTTAGATCTGAAGACTTAGAAGCTAAAGAGTACATACTCAAGGACTTCAAGGCAAAGGAAGCCCGTGCCATACTGCGCGCATGGCCGACACCAGCGGCGTCCCGGAGCCGACGCTCGACGAACAGATCGCCGCCTACCAGCGCGAGTTCCGGGACCTCGACCCCCAGGTCGAAAAGATCGTCTCGGCCCTGGGCCGGCTCAACCGTCGTATGAACGTCGCCTACGGCCGTCAGACCGCGAACCTCGGCATCAGCAGCGCCGACTGGGAGGTCCTCAAGGCCCTCGTCCTCTCCGGCGCCCCCTACCGGATGGGCCCGAGCGACCTGGCCAAGCGCCTCGGCCTCACGCCGGCCGCGATGACCCACCGGATCGACCGCATGGTCGCCGAGGGCCTGGTCACCAGGGAGCGGGACGAGTCCAACCGCGTCCGCGTGATCGTGGAGCTGACACCCGAGGGCCGCGGCAAGTGGCTGGAGGCGATGCGCATGGCGACGGTCTTCGAGGGCGAACTCCTCCAGGACCTGTCCCCGGAGGAGCGCACCGCCCTCGGCGAGGTCCTCACCCGCCTGCTGCGCAGGGTGGAGCACGCCCAGCCGGACGCCGGCGGCCGGCTCAGCGACCTCGACTGAGCTCGAATAAAAGATCTTGACAGGGGGCGCTTGACAGTCCCCTCTCCGATACGTAGTGTTCTCCGGGTTGCCACGGGGCCGTAACGGTTCTGCGACAGCACCTCCGCCGCATCAGCGGCACCCCAAACCATCAGCGCGATCTCCCAACGGGATTGATTTCGGCGTGCCCGAATTCAATTCGATTTGGGTACGACGGTTCGGTAGCCCGATTAGGAGCTGCCGGGTGGATCCGCTAAGGTTTGAAACGTCGGAACGGCCCAAGGGCCGGGAAGACAGCCCACTCTGACTGGGAGTCAGGCCCGAAAGGATCTGATAGAGTCGGAACCGCCGGAAAGGGAAACGCGGAAGCGGAAACCTGGAAAGCGCCGAGGAAATCGGAACCGGAAACGGTCTGATAGAGTCGGAAACGCAAGACCGAAGGGAAAAGCCCGGAGGAAAGCCCGAGAGGGTGAGTACAAAG